>CAWDXJ010000005.1:0-501914 GCA_963806285.1 uncultured Acidimicrobiales bacterium | reverse complement strand
GCGTACCCTTGGCCCCGATCGAGCGCCTCACCTCCTCAAGGCGCGACCCTCGTGCACCGTCCTGTGACCACCGCCTCTGCCACCACCACCGGTGTCCGACGCCGCCGTCGTGCCACCGCCCTGTCCGGAGGTGCCGCTACGACCACAGCCGTGCTCGTCGCGCTCTCGCCTGCGCCTGCGGTCCGTCGGCCCCTGCCGCTCGTCCGAGCGGAGAAGCCCCCCGGCCGGCCGCCATCGCCGACCGGGCCAACGTCGGTCCCGCGGCGTCGGTGGCCAAGGGCCCGGCGCCCGAGGCGCCGCTGGCCACCGAGGTGTTCCACGTCGACATCGGCAGCGCCACCACCGCGTACCGCGTCTGCGGTCGGGCGCCTCCAGGCCGATCTCGACCGCCAGGTGGCCGCGGCAAGAAGAGCTGGCCCGCCCAAGGCGACTTCGACGGCTCCCAGACTGCTCGAGACCGACGACGAGGTCGACGCGTCCGCCCTCGACGAGATGATCACCAATGTCCGGCCCGGACGACCTTCGGCGGGCTGCATGCCATCGAGCGCGACCTGTGGACTCGGCGATGCGCTCAGCGATGCCTCCGGCCTGGAACCGCAGGCGCAGGTGGCCGAGTTCGTCCTCTCCCGAGCTCACCCTCCCGCCCGAGGCAATCAGCACCACAGGCGTCGACGAGTTGAATTCGGTGGACGACATGGCCGTCCCGGCCGAGAGGAGTTATCTCGCATCTCGACGCCGTGGACATCTCGGCCACCATCGCCGCCGCCGGCCTGGCACGTCGACGGATCAACCGCTGGCCCACCAGGTGTGCGCCATCGCTGACCGCTGTCGTCGCCGCCAGGTTCGCGGCGCTGGAGGACGACGTCGTCGGGCTTTTGCGGCCCGGTGACCGTGCTGGCGGACAGCGCCATCTCGTCAGCGACCCGCCTGTCCCTCTCCCGACGGGTGGATGCCGCCGGCCGGCGGGCCGGCTCGCTCTCGGCACACTGGTCCCGTACGGGACATCGGCGGCCTCGTCGTGAGGGATCAGACAGATACCGGCAGCAGCCGCGGACCGACCCGCGCCGATCCCACCGTAGGCCGGGCTCGGCCAACGAGCAACTCCTGGCCGGCAGGTCCGGGCTGGCCTCGGCCACACTGCTGGTGCTGCCGGCTTTCAGGCTCAAGGGCCAAGAGGGCGGGCCTGGTCGGATCGGATGCGCCGGTCGCCGCTACACCGTCGGAGACCACCGTCAACACTCCGGTTGGTTCCCCTTCTTCGGCACCCACGAGGCCAAGGGATCGTCACACCTGGGCCAGGGTCGGATGGTCTTCGCCGCCTAACCTCACGGTCGGCGACCCGGGCGGGGCTCGCGGCTGGCGCGATGGACCCAGGTCTCCCGCGGAGCTTGTGACCGCGGCAGTGGAGATCACGGTCCCGAGCGGGCCGTTCGTTTCCACCTGCGGATACCGGTGAGGCCCTGGGACTGGGCCGTCGGGCTGGCCCTCGCGGTGGGTTTCGGCCCCAGCCATGTTGGACGGGCGCTCTGGGCCTCCGACACCGGCGGCCGGCGGTCCTGGTGGACCTACCCCGTTCGCCGGCGACGACCTCGAACCCTTCGCAGTGGAGGCGACTTGTGCATCCGGCGTACGCCACGACCCCCAGGTGGCCTTCCATGCCGTACACAACCTGGCCCGCACTCGCTGCAGCGGGCCACCGCGTCCGCTACCTGGAGGTCGGGTTCGGACGGACGGCGGGGAACCGGCAGATCGCCGGGCAATCGACCCGCGCGACCTTCCTCGGATTCCCACGACGGCACCGGCGATCTCGTTGGCGCCGGACGGCCAGGCCATCGATCGGTTGGTCTCGGTCGGTGCAGGGACCGACCAGGCCCCTTGGATGGTCAAGGCACCTCTGTTGTTGCGCGCCGGATCCATATCCCCCTGGAAGCATTGGAGCGGGAGCAGCCCCTCGAGGACCGAGCAGAACGCCGTCGGAAGGGTCAAGGCCGAGTGGCGCACCCCGGGGGCGCCGGTGAACGGGACCCGGTGACCTCGACACGGTCGGTAATTACGGACGAGTGGGTGATCCCCCCAGAACACCGTGCCTCGGGTGCTCACCCGTGTCCAACGACGGCCAGGCGCTCCTCCGTCGGGCTACAGCTTCGCCGACGGCGTGGTACCCCCCGGATGCGGCGGACTCGGATCCGGGCTCTACTTCATATGCTTCCAGGAAGGATCCACGCACTGGGTTCATCCCCATCCAACGCCGTCTCGACCAGAGAAAACACCGCTCGCCGTCTGCTGGCCGCCGGGGGCGGGATCTTCGCCTGCCCTCGCGGGGCGGGCCCCCGAGCCAGGCCGTGGGGCCAGGACCTTGTTCTGAGGGCGACGGTGCCAGGGAGGATCGGGCACGCACATCGCCTTCGCCCACTAGGCGGAAGGTGACGACCACGTTAGCCCGGTCGGCGCCGTTCACCGCCCGGCGTTGGTGGGGCCGGAATTGTCCACGCCGCGCTGCCCGAACCGCCCGCGCTGCCGACCTGGCCGTTCGCTCGAACGTAGTCCGGTACACCGCGTGGAGACCGAGTTTCGGGCCATACCCCATGTTCCATTCGGAATTCTTGAGGAGGCTCCACACGAAGAAGCCGCGGACATCGACACCCTGGGTGACGCAGCGGTGGACGTCGTGCAGCACGGAGTCGAGATAGGGGATTCGCTCGGTGTCGTCCTCGGTGGCGATCCCGCTCTCGGTGACCAGCGACCGGCAGGCCGGTAAACGCCGCCGTGCGCCGCGCGCAGTGGGCGACTGCCCCGGGCCAGTTCTCGGTTCCCATCTGCGGTCTGGGCCACCGACGGGTCATCGGCGCACGAGACCCTCGGGACCGAAGTGCATCCGGGTGTAGGCCTGGACGCCGACGAAGTCGTCGCCCTCGGTGGCCCGGAGGAAGGTGTCCTCCGAGGATGTCCTCCGCCATGTCCGGGTGCCTCCCCTCCCTCGTCGGCCACGATCTCCGCCATGGAAAGGGTGAGGCCCGACCGGGATAGTCGCCGGGTCCCGGACGGAGGGCGTCGACAGCGAGCCGGTGGGCGCGCACCATCGCCTTGTTGACCGCCAGGTGGCGGCCCAGGTCGTCCTTCACCCCGGGTGGGTGGTTGCCGACGGTGTACCCCATGGCCCCGATCACGTTGGGCTCGTTGATGGTGCAGCCCCAGCCGATCAGGTCCCCGAGGTCGGCCCCCGACCGCTCCACGACCCGGGCCCCCGCCATGAGGGCCTCGGGTACTTTGAACCCCCCCCACCCGGCCAACCACGAGGAATGGTGAAGTGGTGGAAGGTCACCACCGGGACGATGCCCCGCTCGATGGCAGCCGGCACGGATCCGACGGTAATGGTCCAAGGCGGCCAGCGAAAACTCGCCCTCGGCCGGCTCGATGCGGCTCCACTCGAGGGAGAAGCGGTAAGCGCCGAGGCCCATGCCGCCACCAGGTCGAGGTCCTCGGGCCACCGGTTGTAGCTATCGTCAGGCATACCCGCTGGAGTCGGCACAGCGTGAAGCGGGGGGCGTGCTCGAACTCCCACCAGTCGTTGTTGGTGTTGCCTCCCTCGATCTGGTGAGCGGGGCCCGCCGCCCCCCACCGAGAGCCCTTCCGGAAAGTCGAGGCCGTCGTGTTGGGAGTCCATGAGGACCACCGTATCGACCACACGGTGAAGCCGCCACGCCCAGTGCCGACCGACCGCCGGAGACGACGACGCCCCCGCCGGGCGGGGGGCATTGTAAATCCCGGCGGCGTCCTACTCTCCCAGGGGCTCCCCCCAAGTACCATCGGCGCTGGCGGGCTTAACTGCCGTGTTCGGAATGGGAACGGGTGTATCCCCGCCGCCATGGCCACCGGAAACTGTGCGCTCTCGGGCTCGAGGCTGCGACCGGAGGTCGACATCGAGGCCCGGCATGATCGCAGATGCGGCAACCCCTGAGCGTTCCATAGCGAGCACGAGCAAAGTCTCCAAGCCCTCGGCCGATTAGTACCGGTCGGCTGAATGGTTACCGCACGTACACTTCCGGCCTATCAACGTGGTCGTCTGGCCACGGGCCTTACCAGGTTAACCCTGTGGGAGATTTCATCTTGGAACGGGCTTCGCGCTTAGATGCTTTCAGCGCTTATCCCACCCGCAGGTCGCTAACCAGCCATGCCCTTGGCAGGACAACTGGCACACGAGAGCTGCGTCCGTCCCGGTCCTCTCGTACTAGGGATAGCCTTCCTCAAATCTCCTACGGCTGCATCGGATAGGGACCGAACTGTCTCACGACGTTCTAAACCCAGCTCGCGTACCGCTTTAATGGGCGAACAGCCCAACCCTTGGGACCGGCTTCAGCCCCAGGATGCGACGAGCCGACATCGAGGTGCCAAACCTTCCCGTCGATATGGACTCTTGGGGAAGATGAGCCTGTTATCCCCGGGGTACCTTTTATCCGTTGAGCAACGGCGCTTCCACAAGCAACCGCTGGATCACTATGCCCTGCTTTCGCACCTGCTCGACTTGTAGGTCTCGCAGTCAAGCTCCCTTGTGCCATTGCACTCGACGGCTGATTGCCAACCAGCCTGAGGGAACCTTTGGGCGCCTCCGTTACTTTTTAGGAGGCGACCGCCCCAGTCAAACTACCCACCTGACGCTGTCCCTGATCCGGATAACGGACCGAGGTTAGGGTTCCGGCACATAAAGGGTGGTATTTCAACGTTGCCTCCACACTGGCTGGCGCCAATGCTTCAAAGGCTCCCACCTATCCTACACAATATGTACCAAAACTCAACATCAAGCTGTAGTAAAGGTCCACGGGGTCTTTCCGTCCTGATGCAGCTAACGAGCATCTTTACTCGTACTTCAATTTCGCCGGGTCTGTGGTTGAGACAGTAGGGAAGTCGTTACGCCATTCGTGCAGGTCGGAACTTACCCGACAAGGAATTTCGCTACCTTAGGACCGTTATAGTTACGGCCGCCGTTTACCGGGGCTTAGGTTCAGAGCTTCGCCCGAGGGCTAACCCTTCCCCGTAACCTTCCGGCACCGGGCAGGCGTCAGAGCGTATACATCGTCTTACGACTTCGCACGCTCCTGTGTTTTTAGTAAACAGTCGCTTCCCCCTATTCTCTGCGGCCCCTTCAGAGCTCAGGACGCGAAGTCCGTCACCCTAGTGAGGCCCTCCTTCTCCCGAAGTTACGGAGGTATTTTGCCGAGTTCCTTAACCACAGTTCTCCCGATCGCCTTGGTATTCTCTACCCGCCCACCTGTGTCGGTTTGGGGTACGGGCACCGTGTCAGCTCGCTAGAAGCTTTTCTCGGCAGCATGGGATCAGTGACTTCGCCTGGTGTGGCTCGGCATCACGTCTCAGAGTTCATGAGGTCCGGATTTGCCTAGACCTCCTCCCTACACGCTTACCCCAGGACAACCAACGCCTGGGCTCACCTACCCTCCTGCGTCCCTCCTTCGCTTTCCTCCACCGGGTCGGTCGGTTCGCCCCGAAGGACAGCCCCTTAGGACACCGGTATTGGAATGGGCGCGGACACGGAAGTACTGGAATATCAACCAGTTGTGCATCGACTACGCCTCTCGGCCTCGCCTTAGCTCCCGACTTACCCTGGGAGGATTAGCCTTCCCCAGGAACCCTTGGGCTTACGGCGGAGGGGTTTCTCACCCCTCTCTCGCTACTCATACCAACATTCTCACTCGACCACGCTCCACGACGGTTTCCACCGCCGCTTCTCAGCAGGATCGACGCTCCCCTACCACTCCCACCCCGTGATTCCCAAGCGGATCACGACACCGTCCGCGGCAAGCCGCATTCGGCATCGAGACTTGGGCGGAATGGAAATCCGCAGCTTCGGCTTTTGACTTGAGCCCCGTTACATTGTCCGCGCAGGACCACTCGACCAGTGAGCTATTACGCACTCTTTTAAGGATGGCTGCTTCTGAGCCAACCTCCTGGCTGTCTTCGCGTTCCCACATCGTTTTCCACTTAGTCAAAAATTAGGGGCCTTAGCTGGCGGTCTGGGCTGTTTCCCTCTCGACTAACGAAGCTCATCCCTCGTAGTCTCACTGCCAGGCTCTAAAGCATCGGCATTCGGAGTTTGATTGGGGTTAGTAAGCTTGTAGGCCCCCTTGCCCATTCAGTGCTCTACCTCCGATGCTGAACGCCCAACGCTGCACCTAAATGCATTTCGGGGAGAACCAGCTATCACCGAGTTTGATTGGCCTTTCACCCCTAACCACAGGTCATCCCCCCTGTTTTCAACCAGGGTGGGTTCGGCCCTCCACGGGGTCTTACCCCCGCTTCAGCCTGCCCATGGCTAGCTCACTCGGCTTCGGGTCTACAGCATGCGACTAATTCGCCCTATTAAGACTCGCTTTCGCTTCGGCTCCCCCTCGCGGGTTAACCTCGCCACACACCGTAACTCGTTGGCTCATTCTTCAAAAGGCACGCCATCACGGCCGACACGAAGTGCCGACGACGCTCTGACTGTTTGTAAGTCAACGGTTTCAGGTACTATTTCACTCCCCTCCCGGGGTACTTTTCACCTTTCCCTCACGGTACTAGTTCACTATCGGTCGCCTGTGAGTACTTAGCCTTACGAGGTGGTCCTCGCAGATTCACGCCGGCTTTCCCGGATCCGGCGCTACTCGGGAAATCCAATCGGAGTCCAATGTCTTTCGTGTACGGGGCTGTTACCCTCTGCGGCGCATCTTTCCTGGATGCTTCCACTAGACCATCGGATTTCTTACTCCGTGAAGGCGCTGGTGCACCTTCTATCGGCTCCCACAACCCCGAATTGGCAACGCCACCAGGCTTTAACACCAACTCGGTTTAGGCTCATCCCATTTCGCTCGCCGCTACTCAGGGAGTCACTGTTGTTTTCCTCTCCTCGGGGTACTGAGATGTTTCAATTCCCCCGGTTCCCTCCACTGGTCCTATGCGTTCAGACCAGGGTGACACCCCATGACGGGTGCCGGGTTTCCCCATTCGGACATCCACGGATCCGCGCTTGGTAGGCAGCTCCCCGTGGCTTATCGCAGCCTCCCACGTCCTTCTTCGGCTTCAGGCGCCAAGGCATCCGCCGTTGACTCTTCATAACTTGGAGAACATAGATGCTCGTGCTCGCTATGGAATTCTCAAGGGGCGCACAGCGTGTGCACCGGGGCCACGATCATCAAAGAACAGACCGATGAAAGGGCGTGGTGCGCACGGGCGAGCGGCCGGGGCCACGCCACAGGGGCGGGCCGGCATCGCGTCGGAGGGATCGGAATCGCCACGGGCTGCCCGATGAGCAGGGACCGCGGGTCACTCCCTCAAAACGGAATAGTGATGCCCACCGCCATCCACAGGGCCCACAGGCCTCACGGACGGGACATCCGAGGATGTGCGGTCCGCCAGGGGCGGGATATGGGTGGCGGCGAATAGCCAGTGATCGACTAGGAGTATCTGAACCGGAACGGCCCAGACAGTGACTCCTTAGAAAGGAGGTGATCCAGCCGCACCTTCCGGTACGGCTACCTTGTTACGACTTCACCCCAATCACCGACCCCACCTTCGACGGCTCCCTCCTAAAAGGTTGGGCCACCGGCTTCGGGTGTTGCCGACTTTCGTGGTGTGACGGGCGGTGTGTACAAGGCCCGGGAACGTATTCACCCCGGCGTTGCTGATCCGGGATTACTAGCGACTCCGACTTCACGCAGTCGAGTTGCAGACTGCGATCCGAACTGAGACTGGCTTTGGGGATTAGCTCCTCCTCGCGGATTAGCGACCCGTTGTACCAGCCATTGTAGCATGTGTGCAGCCCTGGATATAAGGGGCATGATGACTTGACGTCGTCCCCACCTTCCTCCGAGTTGACCCCGGCAGTCTCCTACGAGTCCCCGCCATTACGCGCTGGCAACATAGAATAAGGGTTGCGCTCGTTGCGGGACTTAACCCAACATCTCACGACACGAGCTGACGACAGCCATGCACCACCTGTATAGGACCCCGAAGGACACCGTATCTCTACGGCTTTTCCCTACATGTCAAACCCAGGTAAGGTTCTTCGCGTTGCATCGAATTAAGCCACATGCTCCGCCGCTTGTGCGGGCCCCCGTCAATTCCTTTGAGTTTTAGCCTTGCGGCCGTACTCCCCAGGCGGGGCACTTAATGCGTTAGCTGCGGCACAGAAACCGTCGATAGGTCCCCACACCTAGTGCCCAACGTTTACGGCGTGGACTACCAGGGTATCTAATCCTGTTCGCTCCCCACGCTTTCGCTCCTCAGCGTCAGTATTGGCCCAGACCACCGCCTTCGCCGCTGGTGTTCCTCCTGATATCTGCGCATTTCACCGCTACACCAGGAATTCCGTGGTCCCCTACCAAACTCTAGCCATGGCAGTATCGAATGGCGACTCCAGGTTGAGCCTGGAGGTTTCACATCCGACTTGCCAAGCCGCCTACGAGCTCTTTACGCCCAATAAATCCGGACAACGCTTGCCCCCTACGTATTACCGCGGCTGCTGGCACGTAGTTGGCCGGGGCTTCTTCTGCAGGTACCGTCACAATCGTCCCTGCTGAAAGAGGTTTACAACTCAGAAAGCCTTCGTCCCTCACGCGGCGTTGCTGCATCAGGCTTTCGCCCATTGTGCAAGATTCCCCACTGCTGCCTCCCGTAGGAGTCTGGGCCGTGTCTCAGTCCCAGTGTGGCTGATCGTCCTCTCAGACCAGCTACCCGTCGAAGCCTTGGTGAGCCGTTACCTCACCAACAAGCTGATAGGCCGCGAGCCCCTCCCGAAGCGGAATCCATTTCCTCACCAAGCCATGCGGCTCGGTGGGGATATCCGGTATTAGCACCGGTTTCCCGGTGTTGTCCCGGTCTTCGGGGCAGGTTGCTCACGTGCTACTCACCCGTTCGCCACTTGATCTTCACCAGTATTGCTACCGGATGGACCTCGTTCGACTTGCATGTGTTAGGCACGCCGCCAGCGTTCGTCCTGAGCCAGGATCAAACTCTCCATTGAGACCTCGTCCGGACCCGGAGGCCCGACCGAAATCGAAGAGCTGACTTCGAGGACACTGATCCTCTCGGTCAACTGGATACTGGCAAAGAACAGACATTGTCCGTTCAATGCTTTGAATTGACTGGCGATCGAAGGTCTCCCCGCGATCGCCTGCACTGACTTTTGGCTATCACTATTCCGTTTTCAAGGAGCGACCGGGCACACGCAGCAAGCGCGTTGGTGCCGGATTCTCCACAGGCAGGGGCAAGGGCCCCGATCTGTAGGTGCCCGGTGACGCCCGCAAAGGCCGCTCACCAGGACTTGTCACTGTAGTCCCGGTGGCCCCGGGTGTCAATCGCGCCCGGCCGCTCTCCCAGCCCCACGACCCGGGTCGGGCCGGGCCGGGCCGACTCAGCCCACGTACCCGTTGAGGACGGTATGGCCGGCCTGGTCGCTGACCCATACGTCGGTGATCTGATCTGCGGGGACGGCGCAGGAGAGCTGGACCAGCAAGGTGCCCGGCCCGGGGCACGGTTCGATAGCTGCCCGCCGCCCACCAGCGGCCCGATGCGGTCCGCATCGACACGGTCAGCACCTGGCCCGGGGCCTGGCCCGACTCCCTCAAGGTGGCCCCGGTGCCCCAGGGTTGGGAGGTGAGCGACACCGTGGCCCGGACCCCCGCGTGTCCGGTGAGGGCCACGACCCTGACCGGGCGGGAGGTGTGCGGGCCGCCCAGGGTCACGAGTGTCGCCAGGGCGGCGGCGGTGGCCAGGAGCACGGCCCCGGCACCCACCGCACCCGCCATCCTCCGGCGCCTGCCCGCCGCCCTTCGGAGTCCGGTCCCCGGGGCCACGGGAGACGCGGAGCGGCCCGGAGAGTCGCGGCGGCGTCGATCCCCGGCCCGGGTCGAGCTCGTCCGGTCCGGCCCGGAAGGCGTGTCCGAGGAGCCGGTCCGGCGTTCGATATGGGCGACCTGGGCGGGTCCGAGCAGACATCAGGGCCGCGGCCGCGGTCTGCACGTCGACGGCGTCCCGGCGACACTCGGAGCAACCGTCGAGGTGCTCCTGCAGATCGGTCGACGTCCCCGGTCGGCGGCCGACCCGACCGCACGCAAGGCCAGGACGCCCTGCCATTCGGCGCACTCCGGCCCGCTCACTCTCGCCACCCCGCCGTCTCGAGGTTGACCTTCAGCGCCTTCAACGCGTAGAAGAGCCGGCTCCGGACCGTCCCCTCGGGAATGGCGAGTTGAGACGCCACCTCCCTGCTGGTCCGTCCACGGAAGTACAGCTCGACGATCACCGCCCGGTGTGCCGGTGTCAGGCGGAGGACCGCCTCTTCCACCTGCCAGCAGACGAGGGCGGCCTCGATGTCTTCGTCGGCCGCCCCGTCCGTCGACCGGGGTGCCGCAGTGATCTCCTCGCGGGCACGGGTGCGGGCCATGTCGATGAGCAGGTTCCGCTCGATGGAGAACAGCCAGGTCCTCAGGGAGCCGCGTGACGAATCGAAGCGCTCGCGGGCTCTCCAGGCTCGGACGAACGTCTCCTGCACCGCCTCCTCCGCCAGATGGTCGCTCCCGAGGGCCCTCCGGGCCAGGCCGCGCAACTCGGCCCGGTGGGCGATGAAGGCGTCGTGGATCACCTCCTCGCCGGCCGGATCGAGCGGGGGCCCGGTGGGCGCCGACGGCGTGGAACCGCCGAGATCGGTCACTGGGCGAACCCTACCGCCAGACCGACGATCCCCGTCGGGCGGAAGGTCCGCCAGCTCAATAGCCGTAGCCACCGGAGGACTTGGCCGTCGTGGGCGGGGTGGTCGCCGCCGGGGCGGCTGCCGGGCCGGCGGTGCCTCCCGATGCGGGGATGACGAACCAGATCCCGCCGATCCCCTGGCCGTTGGCGTCGCCGGCCTTGCTGTCGCCGGTGTAGCGGTAGAGGGGCATCCCCTTGTAGGTGACCTGGAGCGTCCCGTCCGGACGTCTCACGGTCCCGAGGCTTGCGGCGCTGATCCCGGTGCCGCCGGCGACGTGCGCAGTGCCCGACGGGACCGTCACCGGCGGCCACAGAGTGGCGCAACCGCCGGTGCAGGTCGGGGTCGCGGTTCCGTCCGGCGTGTAGCGGTAGAGGGTCATGCCGGCGTCATTGGTGAGGACGGTCCCGTGGGCGGTGCTGCCGCTCACGGACCACCGCTGCCGCGGCGGACGACCCGGACGTTGAGGGGGTGGAACCGCTGCCGCCGGTGGTGGCCGTGGAGTTCGATGCCCCCGAGCTGCAGGCCGCCACCGCCAGGCAGACGGCCCCCAGAGCGGCGAACGCCAGCCACCGGGATCCCCTCGCAAACCGCCGACCCGCCGCTGTCCCGTCTCCAACCATGATCGCAACCTTCTTTCGGGCTGTCGCCCAGTCTCTCCCGGATCGGCTCCGGGGTCCCAGATCGAGGATCCCTCCCAGATCGATACCCGGGACTACGGCCGGGATGCCGGATCTGTTCAATCCCGCTCGACTGCTCCACGCCGTGGGCCGAGATTTCCACAGCGTGCCCCGCCGGATCGGTATCCGCCGGCTGGCGCCGCCCCGGTCAGCCGAACGTGAAGTCATAGGCCCGCACGCCGGGGGAGACCTCGAGCGACAGACGGGCCTGTTGCGCCGAGGTCGCTCCCACCAGCTGGTAGAGCTTGGGCTCGCCGCCGACCACCACCGTCCGGGTGGGCCTGCCGTCGACCGAGACCCCGATCGTCCCGGTCCCGCCGGCCACCAGATAGACGTTCCGGGCCTGGAATTCGAGGATCAACGCCGCACCCTCGCCGGCCGTCGAGCTCTCATTGCCGATCTGCCACTGCCCGTCGTAGGCGTAGCCGTCCAGCGGGATCGCCGAGGGGGACCGGTACGAGGACATCCGGTCCTCTTGGATCGTCTCGCCCACGAGATTCTGCAGGTGCTGGTAGCCCAGGTACGACTCGGGCGTCGTCTGCTCGGTCGGGGTGGTATCGGCCACGTCGGTCGGCCGGGGAAGCCTCTCCCCGGGATGCGACGCCACCAGGAGTTGCCGGATGAACGTCTCGGTCTGCCCGTACTGGCCCTCGCCGAAGTCGGCATGGCGCACCTGACCGGAGGCATCGATCAGGTACTCGGCCGGCCAGTACGAGTTCTGATAGGCGTTCCACGTCGTGTACTGGTTGTCGATGGCGATCGGATAGACGACACCGAGCTGCCGTGCCGCCTCCGATACGTTGGAGACGACGTGCTCGAAGGCGAACTCGGGGGTGTGGACGCCGATGATGGTCAGGCCGTCCCCGGCGTAGGAGCGGTTCCACGCCTCGAGATGGGGAAGCGTGCGCTGGCAGTTGATGCACGAATAGGTCCAGAAGTCGACCAGGACGACCCTGCCCCGGAGCCCGGCCAGCGACAGGGGCCTGCCTCCGGGGGTGTTCAGCCAACGGCTGATGCCGCCGATCCCCGGGGCGGTTCCGCATTGCTGCAGGGTCGGGCTGGCATCGGTACACGATGCCAGGGCTCCCCCGGTGCTGGTGCCGGTCACACCGCCCAGGGCCTCCCGGGCGCCCGCGTTGGCCTCGAGCCGGGATTGGAGGGTGTTGGTGTAACCGGGGAGGGCGCGCTGGAGGCCATCGGTCAGGTTCAGGCCGATGGCCAGGGCGGTGACGACGAGCATGGCCCCGACCACCTTGCGGACGACCGCGGCGCGGGACCGCACCAGGTGCATGCGCCCGGAGAGGCGCTGCCCGAGGAGCGCGAAGGCCAGCAACGGGACGGCGACCCCCACCGCGAATGCAGCGGTGAGCGACAGGGCTCCGAAGCCATACCGGTGGTTGGCGCTGACCACCGTGATCGCGGCCAGCACCGGGCCGGCGCAGGGAACGAACACCAGCCCGAGGCCGAGGCCGAGCACGAACCCACCGCCCTCGCTGGGCCGGTGACCGGAGGCCAGCCGGGCGAAGGGACGCTCGAGGGCGTCCCCGACGGTCGGCACGACCAGCCCGAGTCCCACGACTCCGAGGACCACCAGTCCGATCCACCGCAGCGCATCCTGAGGCAGGCCGAGGAGGCTCAGCAGCCACGACCCGATCAGGGTGGACACCGAGAAGCTCAGGACCAGTCCACCGATCACCGCCAACGGCGGGCGTCGCCGGCGGAACTCCCCGGCGGATCGGGCACCGGCCCCTCCTTCCCCCGGCTGAGTCCCGATCATGTCGCTCCCGGTGCCCAGGGCACCGGCCGGTAGGCCACTGGCGGCACCGGCGGCGAAGATCACCGGTAGGACCGGCAGGATGCAGGGGGAGATGCCGGTGACCAGGCCCCCGAAGAACCCGATGAAGACCAAGGTGATCACCGCCCTCAGCCTCCCATGGCGCCGGGCCGGGGGGCGGTCAGTGGCGGACCGCCGCTGTCGGGATCAGCTCTCCTTCGCGGCCCGTGCCGCCGCCGGGCTCCCCGGTACCACCGTCGTCACCCCATTTCCCCGATACGGCTCCGATCTGACTCCACGCGGTGGACGAACCGCTCGAGCTGGACCGCCACCGCCCGGGGACCCGCACCGCCCGGGGTGGTCCGACGACTGACCGCCACGCCGGGCTCCAACAACCCGACCGCCTCTGCGCCGAGGGCGGGATGGGCCGCCACCAACTCCTCCAACGGCACGCGGCGCTCGATCGAATCGTGTACCAGTCCGCCCACCACCCCATGGGCCTGGCGGAACGGCATTCCCTGCTCCACCAGCCATTCGGCGAGGTCCACCGCGGCCACGGCCGGGACGTCGGCCGCCTCCTGCATGCGATCGGTGCCGAAGGCCACCGTGGACAGGACGCCGGCCAGGGCGGCCAGGGCCAGACGGGTCTGCCCCACCGAATCGAAGAGGGGCTCCTTGTCCTCTTGTAGGTCCCGGTTGTACGAGAGGGGGAGGCCTTTCAGCGTCACCAGCAGACCGGTCAGATTGCCGATGAGCCGGCCGGTCTTGCCGCGGGCCAGTTCCGCCACATCCGGGTTCTTCTTCTGGGGAAGCATCGAGCTGCCGGTGGCGAAGGCATCGTCGAGTACGGCGAAGCCGAACTCCTCGGACGACCAGATCACCAGCTCCTCGCCGATCCGCGACAGGTGGACGCCCAGGAGCGCCAGGTCGAAGAGCGCCTCGGCCACGAAGTCCCGGTCGGACACGGCATCGAGCGAGTTCTCGAACCGGGCCGCGAAGCCGAGTTCTGCGGCCACACCGTCAGGATCGAGCGGGAGGGACGACCCGGCCAGGGCCCCAGCTCCCAGCGGCGAGACGTCGAGACGCGTCACCGTGGCCATCAACCGGTCCACGTCCCGGCTCAGCGCCCACCCGTGGGCGAGCAGATGGTGGGCCAGCAACACCGGTTGGGCGCGCTGGAGGTGGGTGTAGCCCGGAAGATAGGCGTCGCCGGCCTCCTTGGCCCGGGTCAGCAGCACCTCCTGCAGCGCGACGACCTCCGCTGCCACCATCCGCAACTCGCGCTTGGCGTACAACCGCAGGTCGGTGACGATCTGGTCATTGCGGCTCCGACCGGTGTGCAATTTGGCACCGACATCGCCGGCCATCTCGGTGACCCGCCGTTCGACCGAGGTGTGGATGTCCTCGTCGTCGGCGAGGAATTCGAACGACCCCGAGACAATCTCGTTCTCCACCCTGTCGAGCGCGGCCAGCAGCTCGGCCACCTCGGCGTCGCCGAGCAATCCCCCGCGACCCAGTCCCCGTACGTGCGCCCGCGACCCGTTCAGGTCGTCGAGGGCGAGCCGCCGGTCGTAGTGCAGACTCCTCGAGTAGTCCATCACCACATCGGCCGTGCTCCCGCCCAGGCGTTCGTGCCAGAGGGTCATCTGGCCGGATCCCCGTCAGCCGGCCTCGGCGGCGCCGGTCCCCCCGGCGCCGCCCTCCGGGGCCCGGACTCCTGGGCGGCCGACCAGGTGGCGACGCCCAGGCCCCACAACCGCACGAATCCCTCTGCGTCCTGGTGGCGGAAGGTGTCCGCCGCGTCATAGGTGGCCAGGCCGTGGTCGTAGAGGCTCACCGGGCTCCTTCGGCCCACCACCCAGCAACGGCCGGGCTCGAGCCGGAGCCGCACCTCGCCGGTGACGTGGCGCTGCGACTCGACGAAGAAGGCGTCGAGGGCCCGTTTGAGCGGCGAGAACCACATGCCGTCGTAGACCAGTTCCGACCAACGCGGCTCCAGGCGGACCTTCTCATGGTGGACTCACGCTCGAGGGTCAGATCCTCGAGGTCCGAGTGGGCCATGAGCAGGGCCAGGGCCCCGGGGCACTCGTAGGTCTCCCGGCTCTTGATCCCGACCCGGCGGTTCTCCACCATGTCCAGCCGTCCGAACCCGTAGGAGCCCACCACCCGGTTCATCTCGGCGATCAGGGGCTCGGGGTCGAGCGCCCGGCCGTCGATGCGACGCCGGGACGCCGGACTCGAAGCCGATGATCATCTCGGTGGGTTCGGTCGCCGTCGGCCGGGTCATCGTGTAGACGTCCTCCGGAGGCCGCTTCCACGGATCTTCGATGACCCCGCACTCGATTGCCTTGCCCCACAGGTTCTCGTCGATCGAGTACAGCTTCTCCTTGCTCACCGACAGCGGGATCTCCCACTTGGCCGCGTACTCGATGCACTCCTCCCGGGTGAGCCCCCAGAGCCGGGCGGGGGCGATCACCTCGAGGTCGGGGGCCAGAGCGCGGGTGCCCACCTCGAACCGGACCTGGTCGTTGCCCTTGCCGGTGCACCCGTGGGCCACGGCGTGTGCGTTGTGCCGGCGGGCCTCGGCGACCAGATGCCTGACGATCACCGGACGGGAGAGCGCCGAGACCAGCGGGTACTTCCCTTCGTACTTGGCGTTGGCGAACAGGGCGGGCACGCAGAAGTCCTCGGCCATCTCCGCCCGGGCGTCGACCACCGTCGCCTCGACCGCCCCCGCCGCCAGGGCCCGGTGACGGATCACATCCCAATCCTCGCCGCCGGACTCCGATGCCTGACCCACGTCCACGGCCACGGCGACGACCTCGACCCCCCGGTTCTCCATCAGCCAGCGGACGGCCACCGAGGTGTCCAGTCCGCCGCTGTAGGCCAGCACTACCCGCTGCGTCATCTTCAACCCCTTGCTCTCGCGGCATCATGGGCCCCACGTCCTCCGGCCGACCTGGGCTCGAGGCCGGCGACGGCGGCCAGTCGATCGGCCACCGCCGCGCCTCCGGAGGCCTCCGAGGCCACGACCAGGACGGTGTCGTCACCGGCGACTGTTCCGATCACACCGGGGAACCCGCTTCGATCGAGGGCCGACCCTACGACGTGGGCCGAGCCCGGAGGCGTCCGGAGGACGATGAGATTGCCCGAGACGTCGGCCTCCACGACCCACTCGCCGAGGACCCTCCGGAGGTGGTCCTCGGGAGCGACCTGTTGCGACGGCAGCTCGGGGAGGGCGTAGGCGGTCTCGCCGCCCGGCAGGCGCACCTTGAGGGCGCCCAATTCCTCGAGGTCGCGCGACACGGTGGTCTGGGTGGCGTCGATACCCTCGCCCGCCAACAGTTCGACCAGATGTGACTGGCTGCCGACCGCCCTGGACTCCAAGAGCTTGGTGATGCGGTGTTGGCGCTGGTTCTTGGTCACCGTGCTCGCCCTCCAGGCTCGACTCCGCTGACCCAGGCCAGGAGCCCACGCATGGCGTGCATCCGATTGGCCGCCTGCATCCACACCACGCTGCGCGGCCCGTCGACCACCGCGGCACTGATCTCCTCCCCGCGGTGGGCGGGGAGGCAGTGGAGGACGACGGCGTGCTCGGAGGCATCGGCCAGCAGTGCCTCGTCCACCGAATAGCCGGAGAAGGCCGCCCGCCGGGTGTCGGACTCGGTCTCCTGTCCCATCGAGGTCCACACGTCGGTGTAGACGGCATCCGCGCCGGCCACCGCATGGTGCGGATCGACCGTCACGATCAGTTCGCCCCCGAAGGAGCGCACCGACTCCACGTCGGCGGCGGACGGCCCGTAGCCCTCCGGCGATGCCACCCGTGTGGCGATCCCGGCCATCGAGGCGGCGATGGCCAGCGACCGCCAGACGTTGTTGGCGTCTCCGACATAGGCCAGCGTCCGTTCGGACAGCCCGGCGGTGCCGAAGGCCTGGCGCAGGGTCAGGAGGTCGGCGAGAGCCTGGCACGGGTGGGCCCGGTCCGACAGCAGGTTGATGACCGGGACCGCCACCGCTCCCTCATCGAGGGCGGAGGCCATGCGCTGGAGTGAGCGGTGGTCGACGACCCGGGCGCACAGGACCGAGTGGTAGCAGGCCAGGGTCCGGGCCACGTCCTCGGCCGGCTCCCGGACCCCGAGTCCCACTTCGCCGCCCTGGATGTAGACGGGATGCCCACCCAGCGCCACCGTGGCCATCTCCGTGCTGTTGCGGGTGCGGTTGGAGGGCTTCTCGAACAACATGGCCACCCCTCGGCCGTCCAGGACCCGGGGAATCCCGGCCGGATCCTCCTCGGCCAGGGCCAGCACCGCCTCCAATCCCCCCCCGGCCAGATCGTCGACATCCAGCACGTGCCGGGTGCGATTCATCCCGACCCCTTCTCGGCGGCGGCTGCACCGCTCGTCCCGGCGCCGAGTCCGGAGAGGATCCGCCCCAACACGACGACGGCCCGGTCGATGTCGGAATCGGCGACCAGAAGAGAGGGGGCGAATCGCAGCACGTCGGGCCGGGGTGCGTTGATCACCAGTCCGGACTCGAGCGCCTCACGACAGGCCGCCGGGGCGAGGTCATCGGTGAGCACCGCCGCCAGCAGGAGGCCTTCGCCCCGGACCGAGGCCACGCCGGGGAGCGCCTCCAGTCCGGCCCGCAACCTGGCCCCGGAGGCACGGGCTCGTGCCGGGGCATCCTCTGACTCCATCACCGCCAATGTCGCCCGGGCCGCCGACATGGCCAGCGGCTGCCCGCCGAACGTGCTCCCGTGGTCCCCGGGTACGAATGCCGCGGCCACTTCGGCCCGGGCCCAGCAGGCGCCCACCGGCATCCCGTTGCCCAATGCCTTGGCCATGGTCACCACATCCGGCTCAACCCCGAGATGCTGGAAGCCGAACCAGCGCCCGGTGCGGCCCAGTCCGGTCTGAACCTCGTCAACCATCAACAGGATGCCCCGGTCGGTGCACAGCTGTCGGAGGCCCACCAGGTAGTCCGACGAGGGCACCACCACTCCCGCCTCCCCCATGATCGGCTCGACCAGCACGGCGCCCACCCGGGCGGGGTCACAGGCGGCATCCATGGCCTCGAGGTCGTCGAAGGGCACATGGTCGAACCCGACCGGGAGGGGGAGGAAGGCCTTCTGCTTCTCGACCTGGCCGGTGGCGGCGAGGGCGGCCAGGGTCCGCCCGTGGAAGGCGTCCCACGTGCTGACCACGCCGAACCGGCCCGGTCCGGCCCAACGGCGGGCCAGTTTGATGGCGCACTCGTTGGCCTCGGCCCCGGAGTTGGCGAAGAACACCTGGCCGCCGGCCCGCTCGACACCGCCCCCGATGAGCCGGTCGAGGGTGGCGGCCACCTCGGGTCCCAGGGTGGTGCCGAAGAGATTGGACACGTGCACCAGGGTGTGGGCCTGGTGGGCGATGGCGTCGGCCACGGCCGGATGGGCGTGGCCCAGGGAGGTCACCGCCAGGCCCGACAGGAAGTCGAGGTACTCCCGTCCGGCCTCGTCGTACAGCCTGCTTCCCTCGCCGCGCACGAAGGTGACCGCCGGCTCGCCGTAGTTGTGCATCAGGGCGGAGCGGTCGACAGGCTCGTGCCCGACGCCCGTACCGGTGACGGCGCCGGTGGGCAGACCCCGGACTCCCACGGTCGTGTCCGGGCCGGTGGTCACCGCGCTCCCACCATGGTGCCGACCCCTTCGTCGGTGAAGATCTCGAGCAACAGGGCGTGGGGAGTGCGGCCGTCGAGGATGTGGGCCCGCCCGACCCCCGATCTCACGGCCCGGGCACAGGCCTCGACCTTGGGGATCATCCCCCCGTTGGCCGCCCCGGACGCCAGCAGCCGGTCGAGGTCCTCGGGCGTGGCCTGGTGGATGAGGGTCGAGGGGTCGTCGTGCACCGACCGCAGACCGGAGACGTCGGTCAGGAAGACCAGCTTCTCGGCCTCGAGGGCGGCGGCGAGGGCTCCCGCGGCGCTGTCGGCGTTGATGTTGAAGGCCTGGCCGGACTGGTCGGCCCCGATGGTCGCCACCACCGGGATCAGGCCCTGGGCGAGCAACTGGTGGACGATGACCGGGTCGACGTGCTCGACGTCCCCGACGAAGCCCAGGGCCTCGGAACGGGCCGAAGCGGTGATCAGGTTGGCGTCCTCCCCCGACAGCCCCACCGCCAGGGCCCCGTGCACGTTGATCGAGCCGACGATGTCCCGGTTGACCTTTCCCACCAGGACCATCCGGACCAGGTCGATGGTGTCGGCATCGGTGACCCGAAGCCCGTCCTGGAACTCGACCTCCTTGCCCACCCGCTCCATCAGGGCGCCGATCTGGGGCCCGCCGCCGTGCACCACGACCGGCAGCATCCCCACCGTCCGCATCAGCACGATGTCGGCCGCGAAGGAGGCCAGAGCACCGGCATCGTCGATCTCGTGCCCGCCCGGCCCCGGGCTCAGCACGTTCCCGCCGTATTTCACCACGACGACCTTGCCCCAGAACCTACGGATGTAGGGCAGGGCCTCCACCAGGACCGACGCCTTGTCGCCGGGCGGCAGGGACGAACGGGTACCCCGGGTGTCAACGGCCGGTGCCGCCGGTGCCGGCGGTGCCGCGGCCGGGGCGGGGGTCGGGGCGGGGGCCGAGGGGATGATCGCCCCGTCAGGGAGAAGCCGCGGCTCGGTCATGAGGTCGTCCTGTTCTCGTCGATGTACCCGTGGCCCAGATCGACACCCGTCACCACGGCGACACCGTCGGCCAACCCGAGCTGGCAGTGGATGTCGATCAGGGAACCGGCCAGGTGCTCGGCCACTGCCCGGTCGTCGTGCCCGGCCGCCACCCCGTCGCGGCACACGACGAACCCCCCGTAGGCGATGGCCAGCCGGTCCATGTCGAATCCGACACCGGCGGAACCGAGGTCACTGGCCACCCGACCCCAATACGGGTCCTCGCCGTTGAGGGAGCACTTGACCAGCAGCGAGTCGGCCACCTTGCGGGCGGCGCGGTGGGCTTCGCCGTCCGAGAGGGCGCCGCTCACCCGCACCTGGACGATCTTCGAGGCACCCTCTGCGTCCTCGGCCATCTGGTGGGCCAGTCCCGCGCAGGCCTCGGTGACCGCATCGACCATGGCGCCCGGATCGGGGGTACCGACGCGGCCCGATGCCATCATCACCACGGTGTCGTTGGTCGAGGTACATCCGTCGACGGTCATCGAGTTGAACGAGTCGCGCACGGCGATCTGCAGCAGATCAGCCAACCGAGCCGGTTCGATACTCGCGTCCGTGGTCAGGAAGGCCAGCATGGTGGCCATGTTCGGCGCCAGCATCCCCGCGCCCTTGGCCATGCCGGCGACCGAGAAGGTGGGATTCTCGACGAGCACCTCCTTGCGCCCCGAGTCCGTGGTGAGAATCCCGGTGGCCGCGTCACGGGCGGCGTCGACCGAGCCCGACCGGGCTGCGACCAGCGCCGGGATGCCGGCTTCGATCGGCGCCATCGGCAGCGGTATGCCGATCAGGCCGGTGGAGCAGACCAGTATCTGCCGGTGTGGGACATCCAGGAGATCGGCCACCATGCCGCACATGGCCCTGGCATCGGCCCGGCCCCCGGCCCCGGTGGCGGCATTGGCATTGCCGCTGCTGACCAGCACACCCGATGCCCGTCCTCCACTCGTCCGGAGGTGCTCCCGACTGATCTGGACGGGGGCGGCCGCCGCCAGGTTGGTGGTGAAGGTGGCCGCGGTGGGGACGGCGTGCCCGTCGTCGGTGGCCAGCAGGGCGAGATCCAGCGCTCCCGACGCCTTGATCCCCGATGCCAGACCCGACGCCACGAACCCCTGGGGGGTGGTGATGCTCATGGATAGGCCCCGGCCATCGGCAGGCCGGTTCCCTCGGGAAGGCCCAGGGCGAGGTTCGCACACTGGACGGCCTGGCCGGATGCGCCCTTGCCCAGGTTGTCCAGGGCGGCCAGGGACAGCACCCATCCCGTCCTGGGGTCGACCCGCACCGTCAGATGGGCGCAGTTGGATCCGCTGGTGGCCTTCGTCGACGGGGGCTGGTCGGTGACGACCACGAACGCCTCGTCGTCGTAGCGGTGGTGGAGGATCTCCATCGCCCGGGCGGTGGTCAGGGCGCCGTCCCCACCGGTGGCGGCGGTCGGCCGTGCGTAGCAGGTGGCCAGGATCCCACGGACCATCGGGGCGAGGTGGGGGGTGAAGAGCACGGTGGTCTCGAGGCTCTGCTCCATCTCGGCCGTGTGCCGGTGATCCAGCAGTCCGTATGCGGTGAAGTCCCCGTCCACCGTGCCGAAGTGGAGGTTCTCCTTGGGCGCTCGGCCCGCTCCCGAAACCCCGCTGGCCGCGTCCACGATCAGTGCCGCCCCGGGGGGGTCGGCGGGGCCGGCGTCGGTGGATCGGCGGCCGCCGATGATCGCCCCGGCACCGAGCAGTGGGGCGAGGGCGAGGATCGCCGCCGTCGGATAGCACCCGGGGACCGCGATCAACCGCGCCCCGCGCAGCTCGTCCCGGTGCAGCTCGGGCAGCCCGTAGACGAACCGGCCCAGGAGCTCCGGCGCGGTGTGGGCACCGCCGTACCAGACCGGGTACAGGTCGGGATCGCGCAGTCGAAAGTCGGCGGCGAGGTCCACCACCACCCCCACCCTGGAGATCAGTTCGGGAACCAGGCCCTGTGACTGGCCGTGGGGAAGGGCCAGGAAGACCAGGTCCAACCCGTCCAGCTCGGAAGGTTCGGTCGGGGCGTAGGAAAGCCGGGGATAGGCGGCGGCCAGCGACGGGGTGTGCCGGGCCACGGGATCACCGGCCCGGCCTCCGGCCGTGGCCACCGCCACCTGCAGGTCAGGGTGGGCGCCGCACAAGCGCAGGAGCTCGATGCCCGCGTAGCCGGAAGCACCGACGATCCCGACCTTCATCGATGCTCGCTCATGCCGCGTCCCGCTCCTTCTCCCCGGCCGCCGGGTCACCCGCGCCCATCTCTGCCCGTACGGGCTCGGCCTTGCTGCAAGTATATTCACAGTTTCGCATTATTATGCAAGCCCGCGGATGGGGCCGTCGGCGGGACGTTGGTCCATTGACCGGAAGTGGGCCGGTGGGTACCGTGTTCGACAACGCCATTCGATCCGTCCCCGTTCGCCGATCCGGGGTGGATGGCAACCCCGAGCGGCCTCCACCGGCGTCAACACGTGGGGGGTTCCGCGTGCCTACCCATCACCAACGACCCGACCCCACTGCCGGACCGTCGGTCCCGGCAGGGCCACTCCACCCGGCGGGACTGCCGCTTCCTGCGGAGCCGTCGGGTCCCGCATGGGAGGGTCCCCGGAACGCTGAGCTGCGACCTCTGTCCGGGGCCCTCCGCGAGCACCTCCCCGAGTTCACGCCGACCTGTCGGAGGCGGGTCGAAGCCTGGGAGGACGACCCGGGCGATCCGGTCCTGCTGATGGAGTTGGCCGATTTCATCGGTGCCCGCTTGGTGGTCCAGGATGCAGGCCGTCGCACGCTCGAGCGTGCCCTGGGCGTGATCGAGGGCTTCGTCGACTCGTTTGGCGACGACGAGGACGGGCGCGAACTGGTCGGCGCGGCGTTCTTCGACAGCCTCTCGCCCGAGAGCCGCCGACTGCTCGCCCCGTGGCTGGGGCCCCAATCGATGGAGGTCCTCGAGGCACTCGAGGCATCCCTGATGTAGGGCACCCTCCTGCCTTCGTGGCCGATGCCCGTCCGCCGTCCCGCCGCAACCAGGGGGTTCCGTTCGGCCAGCCTGACCCATGGGCTCTCCAACGGACCGGGCGGTTCCCGGACGAGTTCACCACACTGGAGCGGTTGGGCAAGGAGAATCTGAACGAGATCGGGTCCAAGACCGAGCATCTGCCCGTCGACTGTGACTTCGAACGAAACCGGGGAGATGACCGTCGCCACCGAGCCCTCTATCAGGTCGAGTCCCCCCTCGACGCCGCGGATCTGGCTCAGCGCTACGGAGGGCGCACTCACTCGACCGGTGGCAGGTACGGGCCGAGGTGGCGTCGCCCACCTTCGTTCCGCCGGCTCTGGGATCGGGACGCCTGTGCCCTCGTCAACCGGCGCGCTTGGCGTAGGGATTGCGGAGGGCGGACCGCGTCACTCCCTGCTGGCGAACAGGTCGGGGTCGCCGGGGCCGGTGGTCTGGGTGGGCCTGGTGGGCCTGGTGGTCGCCTTGGTCTTGGAGCTCCCGGAGCTCCCGGTGGTCTTGGTGGGCCGCCTCGGTCGGGGACGGCTGCGGCCGCGGGAGGGGCCCAACGGGTGGTCCGGGGGCTCCCAACGCCACCGCCCCGGCCCGCCGTGGAGGGAGAAGCCCTGGTGGGTCCGCAGGTAGTGGTGGTGGCTGCACAGGCGGGCCAGGTTCTCCATGGTCGCCGGGCCACCGTCCTTGAACGAGACGATCCAGTGGTCGCGCTCCAAGCCCTGGGTGGCGTCACAGCCGGGGACCACGCACTGGCGGTCGCGTTCGGTGAGGGCCACGTCCAAGGCGGCGGGGATGGACCGTCCCAGGTGGCAGACGGTGGTGACGTCGGTTCCGTTGGTGATGACCAGGTCGACCAGGGCGTCGCCCAGGAGGTCCCGGGCCGTCTGGACCGGGACCGGCCCGACCCCGGGGATCTCGCAGACCTCGCCGGCGTCGAGGGAGCCCCGCCGCAGGGCGTCGAGGTCCACCCGGACGTGGACGGTGGCCCTCGGGCCCGGGGCCCTCCTCCCTGAGGGGACACCCGGACCCGCCGGGGCCACCTGCCGCTTCACCGGCACCGGCACCGGCACCGACACCGTCGGGGACACCCGGACCGCCGGGGCCACCGGGGGCCTCGGTGGGGAGGGCCCCCCGCCCGGTGACGAGGGCCACCAGGGCGTCGGCGGCATAGGCGTCTTTGGACTCGTGGACGCCGGTGGTCCGGCCCCGCTCGAAGCACCGGTCGGCCTCGGCCCCCAAGGCGGCGGCCAGGGCGGCCCCGGCGTCGGGGCACAGCCGGGCGTCGAGGCGGAAGGCACCCTCGGGATCGGTCCACGTCCGACAACGGCGGGCCCCCAAGATGGCCGCATAGGCCGCCTCGGCGTCCTTTGCGCTGCGGCCCTCGGCCTTGGCCCGGAGGCAGCGCTCCTTCAGCCGGCGGAGGGTGTCGTGTCCGGCCCGTTCGACCAGCTCGGTCTCCCGTTGGGGGTTGACCCTGGCCGCCCCGGCCACCAGGACGGCCCGCTCGGCGGACAGCCGCCCCTCCCGGTAGGCGTCCTCGATCCCCGGGTGGTCGGCGAGGGACTCCCCGAGCCGGAGCACGTCGACCGACCGGCCCACCGACTCCCCGGTGACCGAGGCCAGCCACTCGGCCCCGGAGCGGTGCCCCTCGTGGGTGTGGCGGTGGGACTCGACCACCCGGGCGGCGGCCAGGGTCTTGCCCGCCTGGCACAGGCGCTCGGCCCGGTTGAAGGTGGCGACCAGGGCGGCGGCGTCCTCCCCGTCGTAGCGGCCGGGCTCGAACCCCGAGACGAAGCCGGCGATGACCTCGACGGCCGAAGCCAGGGACCGGGCCGCCCGGGACCCCGACCGGTCGGCCGGCTCCGCCCGGGCGCCACCTCCGGCCTCCGCCCTCCTGGTCGGGCCCTCGGTCACCACCGATGTCATGGCCCGATGCTTCCAGGCGGGTGTGACAAGCACTCAGAGCCGATGGGACAACATGGAAGAACGCTCGAACCACCGGGATGCATCGTCAAGGAGGAAACCCGGGACGAGCCCGGACGACCGCGCCCGAAGGGGGGCGAATCAGCGCAGAGTGGCCCGGTGCTTCTCCTCGACGGCCCCGATGCATCGTGATCGGAACTCGCCGATCTCGTGGTCGGAGAGCGTGTGATCCTGCGCACAGAAGCGAAGATGGAAGGCCAGGCTCCTCGAACCCTCCGGGACCGAGGGCCCCCGGTAGACGTCGAACAGCTCGAGAGCTTCCAGCATTTCGCCGCCCGACCCCTGCAGGGTCCGCTCCACTGATCCGGCCGGAACCGAGTCCTCGACCACGAAGGCCAGATCGATATTGGACGAGGGGAACCGGCTCACCGGTCGGGCCTCATCTGAGCGCCGAGGCACCCGGCGGCGATCGAGCAGGGTCCCGACGTCGAGATCGATCCAGCCCACCCGCCGAGGCCGACCGTCGGAACCCGACAGACCGAACTGGCCGACCCGGTACGGATCGAGCTCGCCGATCACGCCGAGCTCAGTGCGGTGCTCACCAGATCCGTTTCCGTCCGCTGCGGTGACGATGCTCGCGACCGACGCCGACCGATACGGGTGGAACACGGACGCCTCCGGACCTAGAGGAGGCCGGTCGCCCATGACCCAATCAGCGATGCCGAGCGCCTCGGCGATTAGGCGCCAGGCGGCAACCGAGGTCCAGGCGTCATCCCCGGTGCCGGCGAAGATGGCGCAGAGGCGCTCCGGAGTGTCGGCCGCCGGTCGTTCCGGGGTCCCGGCCGGCGGCCCGTCGGGCACGTCCGGAGGCGATTGTCGGGGATAGCGGAACACCGAGCCGACCTCGAACAGCCGCACATCGCCCTGTCGCCGCTCGGCGTTGTAGACGACGGCCCGCACCAGTCCGGGCATCATCGAGGACCTCAGGAATCGCTCGGACTCGACGAGTGGATTGGTGACCTCGATGTGGGGCGGGTCGAAGCCGGAGGTGACCTGGTCGAACTCGGAGACGAAGGTGCTGGTCCACGCTTCGCTGGCACCGAGCCCGCAGAGGACGTCCTTCAGAAGGCGACGATCGTGCTGGTACGAGGTGAGCCGGCCCGGTTGCGGCCATGAGGGTGTGCGCCGAGCGAGTCGCGAATACCCGTAGGTTCGGGCGACCTCCTCGGCGATGTCGGCTTCACCGGCGGGGTATGGCCGGATATCCGGCCGATAGGTGGGGACGTTGACCCGGAGGACTGCGGCCGTCGCAGCATCTGCCCCGGCAGTCGCCGCTCCCTCGACCAATCGGACATCCATGCCCAATGGGACGAGCAGCTCGGCAATCTCGTCCGCGGTGAATTCAGTACCGAGCAGGGTATTGATCCTCGGAGGCCGGACGGTGAGCTCGAGCGGGGTCGGGACCTCCCCCCTCACGTCGATGGATCCCGCTGCCAGTGCCATCCCCTCGCCGGCGGTCAGGGCCAACAGCTCGCAGAACCGCTCGGCGGCCCTGTCGATCCCGGCCGGATCGCAGCCCCGTTCGAAGCGGTTGGAGGCTTCCGTGCGCAGAGTCAAGCGCTTGGACGTCCGGGCGATGGCCATGGGGGTGAAGTAGGCCGCTTCCAGGAGGACGCTGGATGTCGTTTCGTCGATCTCCGAAGATGCTCCACCCATCACCCCGGCGATCCCCACCGGTGTTCCTTCGGCGTCGCAGATGAGACAGTCCTCGCCGGTGTCCCCGAGACCGGGTCCGGGGCGGCCGAGAGTCCGCTCGATCCCGTCGAGGGTGGTGATGGTCTCGGCAGGCCGGGCCCGCCGGATCACCAATCCGGGGCCGGCCAGCCGGTCGAGGTCGTAGGGGTGTGTCGGTTGCCCGAGCTCGAGCATCACGTAGTTGGAGGCGTCGACAACATTGTTGATGGGACGCATCCCTGCCCGGATCAGCCGGCGAGCCAACCAGGCCGGCGACGGGGCCACCTCCACCCCGGTCAGCACCCGGGCCGTGAACCGAGGACACGACTCGAAGTCGTCGACCCGCACCGAGGCCAAGTCCCCGACCGGGACCGTCCCCCCGACCGGGACCGTCCCCCCGACCGGGACAGGCTCCCCCGCCGACGCCGACTCCCCCGCCCGGGCGATTTCGGCGACATCGGGGATGGCGAACGGCACTCCCAGGCGGGCGGCCAGGTCTCTGGCCACGCCGGCGATGCTCCAGGCATCGGGCCTGTTGGCTGCGAGCTCGAGGTCGAAGACGACGTCCGGCTCGATACCGAGGGCCGCCGCCAGTGGTCGACCGACCTCCGCTCCTTCGACGTCGTTGAGCCGGAGGATTCCCTCGTGGTCGTCCGAGAGCCTGAGCTCCCGGCCCGAGCACAGCATCCCGTTGGACGTGACCCCCTTCATCTTCCGCCTTCCGATCTGGAACCCACCGGGCAGGGTTGCGCCCACCGGGGCCAGCGGGACCAGGTCGCCCACCTCGAAGTTCCAGGCCCCGCACACCACCTCGATGGGGCCTCCGCCATTGCCGTCATCGACCGTGACCAGCCGGATCCTGTCCGCCCCTTCTATGGCGGCAACGGATTCGACCCGAACGACGACGACGTCGTCGAGCCCTTCGCCGAACGTCTCCACGTCCTCGACCAGCAGACCCAGATCATCGAGCGCGCCAACGAGGTCTCCAGTGTCCTCCCCGAACGGAGCGAAGTCTCGGAGCCACGAAAGCGGTACGCGCACGACAGTCCTCTCAGTAGTCGACCATCAGATCAGCCCCACCCATCAGAATTGGCGCAGGAAACGGATGTCGTTCTCGATCAGGGAGCGCATGTCGGCGATCTGGTGCCGCATCTGGGCACACCTGTCGATCCCGAAGCCGAAGGCGAAGCCGGTCCACTCATCCGGGTCGATGCCGACCGCCTCGAAGACGGCGGGGTCGACCATTCCGCAGCCGCCGAGCTCGATCCACCCGGTCTGCGAACAGGTGCGACACCCGGGGCCGTGGCAGATGGTGCAGGTCACCTCGAACTCTGCCGAAGGCTCGGTGAACGGGAAATAGGCCGGCCGCAGGCGCGAATGGATGTCGGGCCCGAAGTAGGCGGCGGTGAAGACCTCGATGGTCCCGGCCAGGTCGGCGAAGGTGATTCCCTTGTCCACGACCAGGCCCTCGATCTGGTGGAACACCGGAAGGTGTCGGGCATCGGGAGTGTCCCGCCGATAGCAGCGTCCCGGCATCACGGAGTGGATGGGCAGGCCACCGCTCATGACGGCATCCTCCATCAGATGGATCTGTACCGGGGAGGTGTGGGTGCGGAGCAGGGTTGTCTCCGGCTCTCCGAGGTTCAGGTAGAAGGTGTCGAACATCCCACGTGCAGGATGGGCCGGAGGCATGTTGAGCGCCCCGAAGTTGTACCAGTCGGTTTCGATCTCCGGGCCTTCCGCCACCTCGAAACCCATCCCGACGAAGACGTCCTCCAGTGCGTCTCGGGTCTGTGACACCAGATGGAGGTGGCCCCGCGAAGGGGGGGCGGGGACGGTTCCGGCGACGAATTCGGTGAGATCGATGCGGGCCCGGGCCATCTCGTTCGAGATCTCCTCGGCCTCGATGTCGCTGCGTCGCCGCTCGACCAGACCCTCGATGGTGGCCCGGGCCTCGTGGAGCTCCTGGCCGAGCACCCGTCGAGAGTCCGGGTCGAGGGCTCCCAGTCCGCGGGAGATGGCGGCCAGCGGCGACTTCTTGCCAGACACCGAGGCCGCCACCTGGCGGATCTCCTCGAGCGACGAAGCCGACCCGATCGCCACCCGGGCCTCCGCGACCACCGCGTCGATGTCCACGCTCCCGGTCATCGGGTGTCCCCGCCGGTCCTGCGGCCGGTCTGCTCCGCCGGTCCCGGCCGCACCGCCTCCATGTCGTCAATCGTAGGGCGCTGGGCGGTGCCGGCCGGAGCGGTGCCCGCCGGGGTGGCGCCGCCCGTGCGGCGCTGTCGAAGTACCTCGAAACAGAGCACGGCGGCGGCAACGCTCACGTTGAGGGATTCGGCCCGACCTGCCATGGGGATGGAGACCCTCCCATCCAGCCGGTCGAGCATCGAGACATCCAATCCGGAGGCCTCATTGCCGAAGACCAGAGCCACCCGCCGGGACCAGTCGAATTCCGCGTAGTCCACGCCATCGCCGACGGTCGTACCCACCGTGACAAACCCCCAGTCGCTCAATGTCTCGAACACTGCGGCCGGCTCCCCCCCCGCCACCACCGGAAGGTGAAACAGCGAGCCGGCCGAAGCCCGGACCGTCTTCGGATTGGCGGGGTCGACCGTGCCGTCGCAGCAAATCACCGCATCGATGCCGGCGGCGTCCGCCGTCCGGATCATGGTGCCCGCGTTGCCGGGATCGCGGACATCGACGAGGGCGACGACCACCGCGGCCCCACGGGCGTCTTCGAGCGCCGCCGGCGTGTATCCCACCA
Organism: uncultured Acidimicrobiales bacterium; assembly: GCA_963806285.1. GTDB lineage: Bacteria > Actinomycetota > Acidimicrobiia > Acidimicrobiales > RAAP-2 > Bog-756. Next base: position 472,599 of record CAWDXJ010000005.1, on the reverse strand, counting down.
CCGCCAGGAGTGGCTGTGGCGTGACCGTGTCGGCAATCCTCTCGATCACTCCCGGAGCCAGATCGAACACCCGGACCCCACGAGCAAAGGCGCGATCGACGACATCGGACGTGGCGCGGCTCGATCGCCCTTCGGGAGCGACATAGACCGCTTCGACCGGGGCGCCCGCATCCAGGGCGACCGACAGCAGCTCCGCACCCTCGACGACGAGGGCGCGCTCCGAACTGCGCAGGCTGCGCTTCCGCAAGAGCTGCCTGACGCGGCGAACCCGGTGGTGGGTGTAGGCCAGCCCGGTCTGGTTCAGGAAGTGGCCCCGACGTTCGCCCGTGCCCCGGCGAGTGCGTCGTCGGCCACATGGACCAGCGAGGCGAACGCCTCCGGTTCGGTGACTGCAAGATCGGCCAACACCTTGCGGTCCACTTCCACGCCGGCCTGATGGAGTCCGGCGATGAAACGGCTGTAGCTCGTCCCGTTCACCCGGGCGGCGGCGTTGATCCGTTGGATCCACAGCTGGCGGAAGTCGCCTTTGCGGGCACGACGGTCACGATAGGCGTACTGCATCGAATGCATGACCTGCTCGTTGGCGGCGCGGAATGAGCGGCTCTTGTTGCCGTAGTAGCCCTGCGCCTGCTCGAGAACGGCGCGATGGTGCTTCTTGGCGTGTACTGCGCGCTTGACTCGGGCCATCGGAACTCCTTGTTCGTTCGGGGCCGTGTGGGCCTCTTGACGTATCCATCCATCTGATGACCGGCGGGCGGCGGGGTCCGAACCCGATCCGACCGGCATTAGCCCTGCACCCAAACCCCCGGTAGGGTCTGCGCTCAATCGGTGCGCCCCATTCCGGCGGAGCCCGTCGCTGCCGACCGGGCCGCAGCACCACACCAGCTGCGGGGCGGCGGGTCGTCCTCCGCTACAGACCCAGCATCCGCTTGGCCTGGCGGGCGTCACCCGGGGAGAAGTCCGTTTCGCGGCCGAGGCGGCGCTTGCGGGCACTCGACTTCTTCTCCAGGAGGTGTGAGCGAAAGGCCCGGCGGCGTCGCAGCCTGCCCGAGCCGGTCACCTTGATCCGCTTGCGGGCTCCACTGTCGGTCTTCATCTTCGGCATGTGTGCTATCCCTCTCCTTCGCTCGACTCTGCGGCCGGGGCTGCTGCCACTGCCGTCTCCTGGTCCACCGCACCGTTCGCGGTACCCGCCTCTGCTCCGTTGGTGCTCTCCGCCGCCGGCGCTCCCTCGGCACCGTCCCCCGCCGGCACTACGTTGGCTCCGTCCCCCGCCGGACCACTCCGGGTGGTTCCGCCGCCCGGGAGGGCTCCGTTGGGACCCTCACCCTCATCACCCACGTGGCCCGGACCGCGAGACGCAGCTGACTGCTTCGCCCGCTTGTCCGGAGCCAGCACCATCACCATGTTCCGGCCGTCGAGCCGGGGTATGGATTCGGACTTGCCGACCCCGTCCATCTTCTCGGCGATCCGATCGAGGATCTTCTTCCCCAATTCGGGATGGAAGACCTCCCGACCGCGGAACATGATGGTGATCTTTACCTTGTGCCCCTCCTCCAGGAATTTCTCGACCTGCCGGGTCTTGGTGTCGAAGTCACCGTCGCCGATCTTCGGCCGGTACTTCATCTCCTTGATCCCGACGTGGACTGCCTTGCGCCTCGATTCCTTCGCCCGCTGCGCGGCATCGAATTTGAACTTTCCGTAGTCCATGATCCGGCATACGGGCGGATTGGCCGCCGGGGCGACCTCCACCAGGTCCAGATCGAGGTCACTGGCGATGGCCAGTGCTTCGGGCAGCAGCTTTATACCGAGCTGTTCTCCGTCGGGGTCGACGAGGCGCACTTCACGAGCGCGAATCCGGTCGTTGATGCGAGGCTCATTGGTGGTGACGGTGGCTGCTATTCGACTTCACTCCCTGTCTTCGGGCCACGGACTTCCCGAGGCCTGCAAAGAGGAGCGGAGTGACCTCCGGCCCGAACGACGTATGTCGCCGGCCGATCCCATGACCCGGCGCACGCACAGAACTCCACCGTGGCCGGGTGGGAACCCTGAACGGCAGGGCTCCGCTTCCTCGTCTATCAGTGCTTTAGGCTACCAGTCGTGAGCTCGCTATGGACACCTGACGGCGAACGACCGGTCCCACGGCCCGGCACGGCCGGTGGAGGCGGGGGTCCCGACGGGGACGGGACGGCGTCCGGTGGCAGCGGATCGGACCCGGTCCCCGACGACGAGGCGCTGTCCGAACAGGTGGCGGCCATGCGCGCCGAGCTGGCCAACTCGCCCGTCGAGGTCGTGGTGGCGAACCACTGCTACGGGCTCTTCGAACTGTCCGCCGTGTACCTGTCCCAGCAGCCCCCCCTGCTCAGCCAGGCGCGTCTGGCCATCGACGCCCTGGGGGCTCTGGTGGCCGGACTCGAAGGGCGCCTCGGCGAGGCGGAGGACCAGTTGAAGGACGGCCTGAGCCAGCTCCGACTCGCCTACGTGCAGATCGACGGGGCCCAGCGTGCCGGATCCGCGGCGGCTTCGGCCTCCGGGGTCAACGGGGGATCCGTAGGCCAGGCGGAGCCCGGAGGCCAGGCGGAGCCGGAGGCCACGGCAGGCCAGGCGGAGCCCGGCGCTGACGACGAAGGGTGACCGGTTCAGGACCCGAGGGGGGCGACCCGGAGCCGAAGTCCGAGTCCACCCGGTCCGGCGACGAGGTAGACGGCACGTCCGCCGGTGCGATCGGGCCCATCGACAACTCACGGGTCCGTAGCTTCATCGGTCTCTCCATCGGGCTGGTAGGTCCGCGCGCCAATCTGGCCGTCTCCGGAGTCCTCATTACCCTGTATGTGCAGCAGCGGGCGTCGGGAGCGTTGGCGGTCACCTTCGCCCTGACCGCCAACAGGCTGCTCAGCTGGCTGACCTACCCGGTCGGCGGGCGGCTCAGCGATCGCACGCGGAGCCGGGTCGGCCGCCGCACGCCCTACATGGCGGGCAGTCTCATCATCATGGGCATCTCCACCTGGATGTTCACCGTGGTGAGCGGCTACTGGCTCCTGGTTCTCGTCATCGTGGTCGCCCGGCAGGCAGCGGCGATCTTCACCCTGACCAATGTGGCCGTGGTGCCCGAGGTATTCGGCCGCAGCCGCTGGATCAAGGCGCTATTGCTCACCACCGTGCTCGGCACGCTGGCCAGTTTCACCATCAAGGGAACCGCGCTCGCCTCCTGGAAGCAGAACCAGCCGTCCACCTGGAACCTCCCCTTCCAGGTGGCCGCGGTGATCATGGTGGCGGTGGGCATCGCCGTACTGGTCCTGGTCCGTGAGGCTCCGACCGCCGCCTTCGGCGCCGAGGCCGACCGCGAGGAGCGGGCCCGGCCCACCCGCCAGGAGCTCCGGGAGATCCTTTCCGGACCGAACGCAAAGGTACTGGTGGCCGGGTCGCTCCTCTTCTGGTCGGGGGTCGGGTCCACCGCCTATGTGGCCATCCTCTTCTTCCAGCGGATCCTCCACGCAGGAGCCAGCGCCCAGATCATCGCCGGCTATGCGGCTGGGCTTCCGGTGTTCCTGATCGGCATCGCCTTGGGCGTACCCCTCAGTCGGAGGCTCTCCCCGATGCAGTTGGCCATCGGAGCCCCCCTCATCGGGGCAATCCTGGCCGGAGTGCAGTACTTCGACTCCCACATCTGGCAGGCGGTCGTCCTCAGCTACATCGGGGCGCCCTTCGTCGGGGCGTACATCATCGTCATGGCCCCGCTACTGCTCCAGCTCCTCCCCCGGGCCGGCGGGCTCGGGGAACGGCTCGGCGTGCTCCTGTCGCCGTTCAATCTGTGCAGCGTCCTGCTCGCCTACATCGCCGCCCTGGTCATCGACTCGACCGGCAACTATCGCCTGATTTGGCTCTTCCCCGCCGCCACCGGGGTGGCCCACGCCATCGTGAACTGCTGGCTCAAGTATCCGCCGAGACGTGCCACCAGCCCGGACATGGTCAAGCGGCTCTGGGAATGGAGCATGGTGCAGGCCGAGTCCATGGCCGAGACGGGGATCGTCACCGGGTTGCTGGCTGCACCGCTGCTCGGCGTGGTCACCAAGGAGGACGCCGACAGCGCGGTGGTCATCGACATGGCCAGGAACGTCCTCGGCAATCCCTACGAGGGCCTCGAGCCCGAACCGCCCGTCGCCCTGCCCGGATCACACGGTGGAGTGCACCGCGGATCGCCCGGCGATCAACCGTCGTCCGATGAAGGGGGCGCCTTGGGCGTGACCGGTGTCCGCCAGGTCGGGGGTGGCCCGGAGGGCGATCTGGCGATGGGCGACCAGAAGTCCGGTCGGGGTGATTCGTCCGGCTCCGACGGGGTGTCCGGCCCGTCGACCGGCGGATCCGACGCAACCGGCGCGTCCGGCGGGAAGGGAAGGACCGGCGGATCCGACGCGACCGCCGGGGGGTCCTCCGATGAGGGCACCGCCGGAGGGATGCCCAACGGGGGTGTGGTCCGGGACAGGTCGGACGGATCCGAGCAGGACGGATCGGAGCCGGACGGATCGGAGCCGGAGGGTTCCGGAGCCGACGGAGCGAGGTCCGGGGACGCCGGTCCCACCGACGTCTGAGCCGCTCCGGCCTGCACCTCGCCGTCCACTCCCACCGGCTCCTCGGGACGCTCTCCTGCGAGTCGATCCCGGTCCGACCGGGTGTCGCCGTGGGCCAGGGTCGAGCCGGGACGCACCACACCCGGGAGCGGCCGGACCGTGGTGGCCTCCAGCCGCCCGAGCCGGCCGGCGGCGACCAGGAACGCCACCACCGCACCGACCTCGACCCGACGGGAGCCGTCGGTGATGGCCGTGCAGTGGAAAGGGAGCCGGCGCCCGGCGCCGTACTCGACCACGCCCAGGCCCCGGTCCTCGTCGAATTCCGCCACGTCGCCGACCAGCAGGGTCCCGGCCGTCGGCACGGGGTCGTCCGGTCCGGTCCGGGTCGTAGGCATCGGAGACCGCTCGCTCAGTGCACGATCTTCGAGAGGGCCAGCTCGATGATGTCGGTGGCACCTCGATCCCGGAGTGCCGGGATCAGGACGTTGATCTCCGACTTGGGTACCACCGTCTCCACTGCGAACCCGCCGCCGCCGAAGAGCTCCGACACGGTGGGCGAGCGCAGGGCGGGAAGCAGCTCGATGACCCCGGGGAGCTGCTCGGCGGGCACATTCAGCTTGACCAGTACCTTCCCCCGAGCCTCCAGCGCTCCCTGGAGCAGGGTCAGCAGCTGCTCCATGGCATGGCGCTTGTCGGTGTCCTTGGCCGAGGCGGGATTGGCGATGAGCTCGGTGTGCGACACCAGCAAGGTCTCGACCACCTTGAGGCCAGCGGCACGAAGGGCCCTGCCGGTCTCGGTGATCTCCACGACGCAGTCGGCGATGTCCGGCACCTTCGCCTCGGTGGCCCCGTAGGACAGGCTGACCTCCGCACTCACACCGTGGTTCTCGAGGAAGCGGCGGGCCAGCTCCGGATACTCGGTGGCCACCCGGAGCGCCCCGCCGGGGCCGGTGGCGGCTGCGGCAAGATCGGCCACCGAGGCCACCTCGGACTCCACCGGGACGGCCAGCACCACCCGGATGGGGCTGGCCGTGGACTTGGAATAGTGGAGGACCCCGAGCGACTCCACCTCGCTGCCGCGCTCCTCCACCCAGTCGCGCCCTGTGATCCCCACGTCGAAGAGTCCGTCGGCGACATAGAGCGGGATCTCCTGTGGCCGGAGGATCCTGACCTCGTCCACCCGGGGATCGTCGATCGTGGCCCGATAGTCGACCTCTGAGGAGCGTGTCACGCCGAGGTCGGCGGCTGCGAACAGCTCGAGCGTCGCCTCCTCGAGCGAGCCCTTGGGCAGGACCAGGCGGAGCATCAGCGGGCCCGGACCGAGAACCCGATCTCCGGGCCCGACGTCTCCGAGGACACCGCCGCGAGCACCGCGGCTGTGCTGATGGCGGCGAGCGCCGCCTCACGTCCCTTGTTGCCCTCGCCGGGCTCGGACCGTACCAGCGCCTGCTCGACCGTCTCCGTGGTGAGAACGCCGAAGACGACGGGTATCCCGGTATCCAGCTGAACCCGCTGCAGACCGGAGGCGCACTGGCCGGCCACGAACTCGTAGTGGCCGGTGTCCCCCCGGATCACCGCTCCGAGGCAGATCACCGCGTCGACGGCGTCCGACTGAGCCATGCGCAGGGCGACCAGGGGGAGCTCGAACGCACCCGCCACCCAGGCCACGGCGGAGTGGGCCAGGTCACAGCCCCGCTCCTCCAGGGCATCGAGCGCCCCGCTCACCAGCCGGTCGGTGATCCCCCCGTTGAATTCGGCGCACGCCAGCCCGACCCGGAACCCGGGGGCCCTGTGCGCCTCGGCCCCGTCTATGGAGGTGCCGACCCTGGCTCCGATCCGTTCCTTCGCCCCCGCGGTCAGCAGGGTCCGGTCAGAGGACGTCATCGAGGCCTTCGAGCAGGTGGCCCATCCGCTCCCGCTTGGTGCGGAGATACTCGATGTTCTCCGCCGTGGGAGTCGGCTGGATGCTCACGCGTTCGACGATGTCGAGGCCGAAGCCCTCCAGCCCGCCGTACTTGGTGGGGTTGTTGGTCATCAGGCGCATCGTGGTCACGCCCAGGTCGACCAGGATCTGTGCCCCGATGCCGTATTCGCGGGAGTCTGCCGGCAGGCCCAGCTCGAGATTGGCATCGACCGTGTCGTACCCCTCCTCTTGAAGGTTGTAGGCGCGGAGTTTGTGGGGCAGTCCGATGCCCCGGCCCTCGTGGCCCCGGAGGTAGACGATCACGCCGCTGCCGTGCTCGTTGATCGTGGCCATGGCCCCGTGCAACTGAGGCCCGCAGTCACAGCGGAGCGATCCGAATACGTCCCCGGTCAGGCACTCGCTGTGGACCCTGACCAGCGTGTTCTGGCGGCCCTCCACCTCGCCCTTGACCAGGGCCACGTGGTGCTCGCCGTCGAGCACCGATTCGTAGGCGTAGACGGTGAAGTCCCCGTAGTCGGTGGGAATGCGGGCGTCGGCGATGCGGCGGACCAGCTTGTCCTTTCGGCGGCGGTAGCGGATCAGGTCGGCGATCGAGATCAGGTGGAGGCCGTGCTCCTCCGCGAAGTCCGTCAGCTCGGGCAGTCTGGCCATGCCCGTCTTGTCCTCGCTCACCACCTCGCACAGCACGCCGGCCGGGGACATCCCGGCAGCCCGGGCGAGGTCCACGGCCGCCTCGGTGTGCCCGGCCCGCTTCAGAACTCCGCCGGGCCGGTAACGGAGCGGGAAGATGTGCCCCGGCCGGTTGAGATCGGACGGGCGGATGTGGGGATCGGCGAGCGCCTTGATGGTGGCGGCCCGGTCGGCGGCCGAGATCCCAGTCGTGGTCCCGTGCCGGTAGTCGACGCTCACGGTGAACGCCGTCCTCTGGACCTCGGTGTTGGCGGTGACCATGAGCGGCAGGTCGAGCTGCTCGACCCGTTCCGGGGTCAGGGGGACGCAGATGAGGCCAGAGGTGTGGGCGAGGAAGAAGGCGATCTTCTCGGGGGTGACGGCGTCGGCCGCCATGATCAGGTCGCCTTCGTTCTCACGGTCCTGGTCGTCGACCACGATGACGATCTCGCCCCGAGCGATCGCGGCTATTGCCTTCTCAACTGATGAAAAGGGCATGAACCCCTCGTCTCCCTGTGTTCCCGGCGCGGCACCCGGCTCGGCTCACCTGTTGCTCCATGCCTCTTGAGCGGCGCTGGGTGCAGCCTCGGGCTGCAGCGCCGTCCCTTCTTCTATGTCGGCCGGCATTGGACCGGCCTGATGCAATTTCTGGACTGAACGACACATCCTCAGCTGCCCGGTGGGGCCAATTCGACTCTCAAATCGCCTCCCAGGCTAGTCACCGACTGCACCTGTCCCCGCCAGAGGCCGTCGAGGGTGGGGGCGCCGGGTCCGGCGAAGAGGGGGCGGGCGTCATCCCCCCCGAACAACGCCGGGGCCAGGTAGAGGACGTAGCGGTCCACCAGATGGGAGACGTGGAAGTCATGGGCCACCGTGGCACCACCCTCGACGAGTACCTCGAGGACGTCACGGCGTCCGAGCTCGTCGAGCACCTCGCCCAGGTCCCCGTCGAGGCTCAGCGCCGGCTGCACCAAGGCGCCGTCGGGCACCCCGCCCAGCACCACCCTGAGCGGCTGGGCCTCGGGACCCCGGAACTCGGGGTCGGCCGGGGGAAGGCGGACGGTCAGGGCGGGATCGTCGGCCCGGACCGTGCCCGCGCCCACCAGCACGGCATCGGCCCGGGCCCGGAGGCGATGGGCGTCGGTGCGGGCGGCCTCGCCGGTGATCCACCGACTGGTGCCGTCGGGGGCGGCGATCCGCCCGTCGAGGGTCGCCGCCAGCTTGAGCACCACCCACGGCCGGCCGGTGCGCCGGTGCTTCAGATAGGGCGCCAGTTGCTCGGCCGCCGCCTCCGCCTCCACGCCCACCTCGACCTCGAGGCCGGCTGCCCGCAGGGCGCTGATCCCGCGGCCGCTCACCTCGGGGTCTGGGTCCTCGATGGCCACCACCACCCGCCGGACCCCGGCCCCGATGATGGCTTCGGTGCAGGGCGGGGTACGCCCGTGGTGGGCACAGGGCTCGAGGGTCACGTACAAGGTGCCGGCCGAAGCCCGGGCGCCGGCCGCCCCCAGTGCGCTGATCTCCGCGTGCGGACCGCCGGGCGGAGCGGTGGCGCCCGCGAACCACCCACCGGTCCCCTCGGGTCCGGAGCGCACCACGGCCCCCACCCACGGATTCGGCGAGGTCCGCCCCCGTACCCGATCGGCGGCTTCGAGGGCGAGCCTCATCCCCTCGGCGTCACGCCCGGCGCCCGGGCCGGGAGGCCCGCTCAGGACGGCTCGCCCGTCACTGCGCCCACCGCCGCGGCGAGGATCTCCGCCGCCGCCTCCAGGGGATGGGGGCGACAGAACACCGCTGAGCCCGAGACGAACACGTTGGCGCCGGAGCGTGCCGCACCCACCACCGTGTGCCGGTCGATGCCGCCGTCCACCTCCACGTCGAGCGAGAGGCCGGCCGCCGTTGCCGCCGACCGGACCTGGCGCACCTTGGGCAGCACGTCGGGGATGAAGTCCTGGCCGCCGAACCCGGGGAACACGGTCATGCACAGGACCAGATCGACCCGGTCGAGATACGGCTCGATCGCCTCGAACGGGGTATCCGGGTTGGCAGCCAGGCCCACCCGGAGCCCGAGCTCGCGCATCTGGGCGATCAGCTCCCCGGTCCCTCCGACCTCCACGTGGACCGTGCAGCCGTCCGATGCCCGCGTCCCTGAACAGCTCGAGGTACCGGGCGGGGTCGGTGATCATCAGGTGGGTGTCGAAGAACAGGTCGGTGTGGGCCCGGAGCGAGGCGACGACCGGCGGGCCAACGGTCAGATTGGGGACGAAGTGGCCGTCCATCACGTCGACGTGGAGCCAGTCGGAGCCGGGGGCGACCAGGTCGATGGCGTCGGACAGATTGCCGAAGTCGGCCGAAAGTATCGACGGAGCGACCCGCAACTCTGACACCGGGGAGGACGGTTCCATGGCGGTCGAGCCTACCGGCGGGGACGATCCGGGCCGGACCGAGTCAGACCCCGAGCCGCTCGTCCCGCTCAGGCCTGGACCCGCGGAGCCAGTCACCGGCGTCCATCGGCCGCTTCCCTTCGGGTTGCACGGCGACCAGGCGGATCCGCTCCCCGTCACCGGCCAGGACCGTTCCCCGGTCGAGCGTCCCCGGTGGACCGGCGCGGTCCCACCCGGGGGAAGGCCCACCGGGCAGCTCGACGGCCCGCAGGATCCGCAACCGCCTTCCCCGGAACGTGGTCCAGGCCCGGCCGAGCCGGATGACCCGATGGATCCGCACCGCCTCCTCTTCCCAACGGATCCGGTGCTCTGCCGGCAGGACCTTCTCCGCATAGGACGGCTGTCCCACCTGGTCACGGGCAAGGGGCAGGCCGGCCACCCCGTCGGCGAGGTGACGCTCGAGGAGGCGGCACCCCATGACGACCAGGCGGGCCCGCAGCTCCTCAGCCGTCTCGTCATCGCCGATCACCGTGTCGCTCTCCGCGTAGATGCCCCCGGTGTCCAGGCCGGCCTCCACGGCCATCAGACAGACCCCGGTCTCGGCGTCACCTTCGAGGATGGCCCGCTCGACCGGTGCCGCCCCCCGCCACCGGGGCAGCAGCGAGAAGTGCAGATTGACCATTGGCACCTGGTCGAGCAGGGCGGTCGGGACGATCCGGCCGTAGGCCACCACCACCCCGAGCTCGGCGCCCACGCCGGGGACGTCGCCGAGCGAATCGGTGACATCGAGGCCCAGCTCGAGGGCGGCGGCCTTCACCGGACTGGGGACCATGCCGGCCCCGCGCCCCCTTCGCTTGTCCGGCCGGCTCACTACGAGCGCCATGTCGTGTCCGGCATCGACCAGGGTCCGCAACGGCGCAACGGCGGCGTCCGGGGTCCCCAGGAACACCAACCGGGCCATGGGGTGTGACGCTACCGGTCCGGAGCGCTACCGGCCGGCCGGGCCGTCCGCCACGCAGGCCCGTGGGCGGAGACCGAAACCGTCACAGCTCCCGTTCGCTCTCGGCGGAAACCAGTTTGGCCTCCATGGCCGAGGTGTCGAGCCCGAGGGATCTGTCACGCAGCACGCGCAGCGCCTGCTTGCGCATGTCGTCCTCGAGCCGTTCGAGCATCAGCACGCCGTCCAGATGGTCCACCTCGTGTTGGAACACCCGCCCGAGGAACTCGTCGGCTTCGACGGAGATCTCCCCGCCGTCGAGGTCGTACCCCCGGATGTGGACCTGATTGGGCCGGACGATCCCAAGGCGGAGCCCCGGGATGGAGAGACACCCCTCGTCGTGGTACCACTCCCCACCGACCTCCACGATGGTCGGGTTGATCATGACCTCGGGCCCCTCACCGACGTCGTAGACGAAGAGGCGCTTCTGCACGCCGACCTGAGGAGCCGCCAGGCCGGCGCCCTCGGAGTCGTACATCGTCTCGACCATGTCGTCGACCAGGCGGACCAGCGAGCCGTCGACCTCGTCGACCTCGCGGGCGGCCTGCTTCAACACGGGGTCGCCGTAGACGCGGACTGGGTAGGCGGCCATTGGTCCATTGTACGGGCAGGGCACCGGCCCCACGTCCGGGCTGGGCCCGTCGGGCGCCCGATGCCGGAGTGCCGGGCAGGGAGCGATCAGACGTCGGTCGGATCCACCTCGATACGCAATCGGCCGGCAGGACGCGGCACATCGGCCAGGGCGTCGCACAGAGACCGGTGATCAGGTGCCCTGATCAACCATCGGTCGGCGTCCACCATCGACACCGCCATGCCGGAGACGGCCCGCATCCCTTCGGCGAACTTGGCACCGCCCGGCCCTCGGAGTACCGCCAACGCCCCGAATGGCGGGAGACCCAGCGTCTCGCGCAGTGCCAGTTCGGGAACGGCCACCAGTGACGGGTCGGCCCGGGCCGCGGCTTGCAGCACCTCGTGGTCCGGCATCCGGGTCTGTGCCACCACCCGACCACCGCTGTCCCGGGTCCCCACCAGCCGGGCCGCCCGGGCCAGCAGGGCCAGGGTCTCCTCGCCGGCCCCGAAGCGGGGGGCGAGGAGATGCTGGTCGATGTCCAAGAAGGCGACGGCGTCCGCACCCGGCACCCGATGGAGCGCGGCCTCGGTGCCCACCACCAACCTGGCCCCGGTGCCCGCGGCGGGGTCCGAGCCACTGGTGATCTCGACCGCCTCGACCCCGGCCAGGGCCGAGAGCTCCTCGGTGGCCCGGGTCACCCCGATGCGGAGCGACTTGAGGCGGGTGGAGTCGCACTCGGCGCATACCGCCGGTCGGGTCTCGTCACACCGCCGGCACCGCAGGGGGCCGCCGGCCTCGAGCTGGGCCACTGCCCCCCCGCACCGGGCACAGCGGGCCAGCGCCCCGCACTGCGTACAGGCGAGGAGCCGGGTCCGACCGGTCCGGTTCAGGATGCACACCACCCGGCCATCGGACCGTGCCAACACCGTGTGCAGCAGGCGGGACAGTCGCTCGGAGAACAAGCCGGTGCGCGGATCGTCGTGGGTCCGGTCGACGATCTCGACGATCGGCCACCCACGACGCTCAACGGCTCGTGGCGTCGTCACCGGTGTGCGGGACCCGGTGAGGGACACCGGCGGACAGGGAGAGATCAGCACGACCGCGGCCCCGTCGCGCCGGCCCCGCTCGACGACCACATCGACGGCGGACCAGGTCGGCGATCGCTCCTCGCGGTAGGCCTCGTCGTGGGCGTCCATCACCACCGCCGCCCGGAGCCGGGGAACCGGGGCCCAGGCCGCGGCTCGGGTGCCGACCACCAGCGACCGACCCGAGGCCGCTTGCTCCCACCGGTCCGGCATGAGGGCGACGGGCATGCCGGATGCCCTGAGCCGGTCGGCCGCCTGGGCGGCGCGGGTGTGGGACGGTGCCAGGACCAGGACGCCGGCCGGACCGGTCCGGTGGGCCAACTCCAACACCACCAGCACGGCATCGAGCGCAGGAGCCAGCCGGACGACGGCGGGGACGCTCCCGCCCGCCATGGCCGCGTCGATGATGTCCACCGACCCTCCCCCCGGCGAAGGCGGCGCCGGCGACGGGACCTCGCCGACGCCACGGTTCCGGTCCGGCCCAGCCGGCTGGGGGCCGGCATCCCGCACCACCCGGGCCGGGGACGAGGTCCCGAGGAACGACGACATCGGGCCCGCCCACCGCCACGCCGCCCATTCGGCCATCGACACCACCGCCGGGGGCGGTCCCTGGCCGCTCGACGAGGCCAGGGGCCGGGGGGACACGCCGACGGTGGGGACGACGTCTGCTTCCACCACCCAGCCGGCAACCCGACGGCCGTGGAGTTCGATCCGGACCCGGCTCCCGACCCGGATCTGCCGGTCGAGGGCCGGGGGTACCGAGTAGTCGAACCGCCGGTGGATGGCCGGAACGTCCGGGACCACCCGAACGAAGCGCTCGGAGCGGCCCCCGGCCCCGACGGGCGACCCGACGGGGATCGCCTGCCCGTCGGACGTGGAGGAGCCGCCGCTCGAGCCTGGGTCCGGCCCCTCTGGTCCGGGCGGGTTGTTCAGAGCCCGAGGGCCTGCTTCAGGTCGTCGGCCCGCGAGGTGTCCTCCCAGGTGAACTCCTTGTCCGAGCGCCCGAAGTGACCGTAGGCCGCCGTCTTGCGGTAGATCGGCCGTTTGAGATCGAGGTCCGCCACGATGGCCGCGGGCCGCAGGTCGAACACCTCGTCCACCACCGCGGCGATGCGGGCCGGGTCGGCGTTTTCGGTGCCGAAGGTCTCCACCAGGACCGACACCGGCCGGGCCACCCCGATGGCGTAGGCCACCTGCACCTCGCAGCGGGTGGCGGCCCCGGCTGCGACCAGGTTCTTCGCCACCCAGCGGGCGGCGTAGGCGGCCGACCGGTCGACCTTGGAGGGATCCTTGCCCGAGAATGCCCCTCCACCGTGCCGGGCCATGCCGCCGTAGGTGTCGACGATGATCTTGCGGCCGGTGAGCCCGGTATCGGCATGGGGCCCGCCCAGCTCGAAGACGCCGGTGGGGTTGGCCAGGATCCGGAGGGCGCCGGCGTCGAGCTCGGGGGGGAGCAGCGGAGTGATGACGTTGTCGCGGAGGTCGGGGAGCAGCAGTGTCTCGAGGTCCACGCCGGGATCGTGCTGGGTCGAGATGAGCACGGTCTCGAGGGCCACCGGGCGGCCGTCCTCGTAGGTCACGCTGACCTGGGTCTTGCCGTCCGGCCGCAGATAGGGCAGCACGCCGACCCGGCGCACCTGGGCCAGCCGCTGAGCCAGGCGGTGGGCCAGCCAGATCGGCAGGGGCATCAGGTCGGGGGTCTCATCGCATGCGTATCCGAACATCATCCCCTGGTCACCCGCACCCTGGGCGTTGAGGACATCCTCCCCGCCGGTCCCGGCGCGCACCTCGAAGGCGTTGTCCACGCCCTGGCCGATGTTGGGCGACTGCTCGTCGAGGGACACGATCACACCGCAGGTGTTGCCGTCGATGCCATAGGCGTCGTCGTCGTATCCGATGTCGAGGACGGTGCGGCGGACCAGCTTGGGGATGTCGACATACGTGGTGGTGGTGATCTCGCCCGCCACGAGCACCAGGCCCGTTGTCAGGAGGGTCTCGCATGCCACCCGGCTCTCGGGGTCCTCGGCCAGCAGTGCGTCGAGGACCGAGTCGGAGATCTGGTCGGCCATCTTGTCCGGATGGCCCTCGGTGACGGATTCCGAAGTGAAGGTGTATCGGGTACTCACGGGTGGTTCCATTCTGATCGGGGGCATTCGCCCGGAACTGATCGGGGCATCCGGGGTTCCAAGCTCCCGGCGACGGAGCGTCTCACGTTGGCGACAACAGCGCGGACACCCTATCCAATATGGCGTCGGCGACTGCATCCTTGCTGCACAGGGACACTGCGGTCACTGATCCCTCCGCACCGTAGATCGTGACTTCGTTGGTGTCGTGGTCGAAACCCACCCCCGGAGCAGAGACGTCATTGGCCACCATCAGGTCGACGCCCTTGGCGGCCAGCTTGGCCGTGGCCCGCCCCTCGACCTGCCCGGTCTCGGCGGCGAAGCCCACCAGGACCTGTCCGGACCGCCTCCGGCGCCCGAGCTCGGAGAGGATGTCCGGCGTCGGCTCGAGGACCAATTCAGGAACGCCGTCCGCCTTTCGCAACTTCGACGCCGAGGCGGCCTTGGGGCGGAAGTCGGCCACCGCGGCGGCCATGATCACGACGTCGGCCACGGCGGCCCGGGCCAGCATGGCCGCCTCCATGTCGGCTGCGGTCTCCACTCGCTCGACCGTCACACCGCTGTCCACCGCCCGGTTTGCCGAGGTGACCAGCACGACCTCCGCCCCGCGCCGGGAGGCGGCATCGGCCAGGGCGTGGCCCTGCTTGCCGGACGAGCGGTTGGTGATGAACCGGACCGGATCGATGGGCTCGCGGGTTCCGCCGGCCGACACGACCACCCGGACGCCCGACAGGTCCCCCGAAGGAGGCCGCTCCGCCGGGGCCGGCCCGACCGGACCGCCGGGGGTCGCTGCCCCGAGCAGCCCGAGGACCGTCTCCACGATGGCCGACGGATCGGCCAGGCGCCCGGCGCCGACGTCCCCCCCGGCCAGGCGACCCTCTGCGGGTGGGACCACCGTCACACCGCGGGAGCGCAGGACGGCGAGGTTGTGCCGGACGGCCGGGTGCTCCCACATCTCGGTGTGCATCGCCGGGCAGAGCACCACCGGCGCGGCGGTGGCCACCAGGGTGGTGGTCAAGAGGTCGTCGGCGAAGCCCCCGGCGTACCGGGCCAACAGGTCGGCGGTGGCCGGCACGACCACGACCAGATCGGCCCGCTGGCCCAGCCGGGTGTGGGGCATGGGCGAGACCTCATCCCACAGGCTGGTCTGGGTCGGCTCCGTCCCGAGCGCGTCGAAGGTCGCCTTCCCCACGAATCGTGTGGCCCGCTCGGTCAGGACCGGCGCCACATCCACCCCGGCATCCACCAGTCGACGGCACACCTCGATCGCCTTGTAGGCGGCGATCCCGGCGGAAACCCCCAGGACCACGAACGACCGCTTCCGCCCGGTGGCCCCTTCCCCGCTAGTCGGAGAACCCATACCCCACTCCGTTCCCCGTGCCCTGTCCCCTGCCGGCGTCCGTGCCGACCATCGTTGACGACCTCACCTCGGACCTGGCCGGATTCGACCGGTCAGTCGGCAGCGTCGTCCAGAGCCGACGTCCCGGCCTCCACCCCTTGTTCCCCTTCCAGCAGAGCCAGGGCCGCGGCTTCGGCCAACGCCACTTCCTCCGGATCGGGTCGGGTGTAGGTCGCCTTGGCCATGGCCACTTCCTCGAATGCGATCGACAGCGGCTTGCCCGAGGCCGAGGCCACCTGGGGCGGCACGACCACACCGAGGCCCTCGCCCAGGGAGTTGTAGTAGCTGTTCACCTGGCGGGCCCGCCGGGAGGCCAGGGCGACCAGCGTGAACTTCGAGTCGACCTTGTCGAGGAGATCCTCGATGGGCGGGTCCATGAGCGTCGTCTGAGGTTGAGCCATCACGATCCTTCACGTGTGTCGGGGTGTGGGGCCGGAGGCTCCGCCGGAGCGGCGGTGGGTCCTCTCGACGAGCTGCCTCCCTGCGCGGCGGCGGAACGACAACGCTCCACTATATCGGCCACACGGGCCGTGGCCTGCGGCACGTCGAGATTGGTCACCACTGCGTCGGCGATGGTCATCCCGGTCCGCACCTCCTCTGCCCCCTCTGCCAGGCGTTTGGCGATATGGGCTTCGTCGTCCCCCCGGGCCCGCAGCCGTGCCTCCTGGACGGCCGGGGACGGGGGCTTCAGCAGGATGAGGGTGGCACCCGGGCATCGGCGCCGCACCTGCTGGGCCCCTTGCAGATCGATCTCCAAGAGGACGTCGGACCCGGCAGGCGGCGCGGGGACCGGGGTCCCGTACAGGTTCCCGAGATATTCGGCCCACTCGAAGAACCCGTCGGCACCGGCGTTGGTCTCGAACGTCTCACGGTCGACGAAGAAGTAGGCGTCCTCGCGCTCACCGGTCCGACGTGCCCGCGTGGTCCACGACCGGCTCAACCAGAGGTCGGGGACCCGGTCCACCAGGCGATCGGCGATGGTGCCCTTGCCGGCACCACCGGGGCCGAACAGTACGAAGATCAAGAAGGGGGATCGGCCACCGGGCGGATCCGAACGCTGTCCGCTCAGCGGGCGGTCTCCCGGAGGAGGGACTCACGTTGATTGCTCCCGAGACCCTGGAGGCGCCGGCTCTCGCTGATTCCCACGGTGTCCATCAGTCGCCGGGCCTTCACCTTCCCGAGGCCCGGGAGTGACTCGAGCACGGAGAGCACCTTCATCTTTCCGACCGTCTCGTTGGAGTCGGCAGTGGTGAGGAGCTCCGTGAGGGTGATCGAACCCAATTTGAGCTTCTCTTTGACCTCGGCCCGCTCACGGCGGACCTTGGCTGCCTTGGCCAGGGCAGCCTGGCGCTGTTCGGGCGTGAGTGCGGGCGGTTGCGGCATGGTCGAGACGATAGCGCCTCTTCGGCCCCGCGGCACACGGAGAGGGCTGCGGGCGGGGCGCGGTGCAGGGCTCTACCCAGGCCGGACGTCGGCGGACGGTGCCACCGGGTGCGCTCGTCCGGACCGGGTGTTCAATACTGAGGTGGTGATCGCGGTGGACCTCAACGCCGATCTTGCCGAAGGGGATGCCCTGACACCGGGGGATCTGGCTCTCCTGGACGTGGTGACCAGCGGGAGCCTGGCCTGCGGATTCCACGCCGGGAGCAGGCGTGTGATGCGATCCGCCGCCCAGGCCTGCCAGAGCCGGGGGATCACCATCGGAGCCCACGTCTCGTATCGCGATCGGGCGGGGTTCGGGCGGAGGACGGTCGACCGGCCCGGGCCCGTCCTGACCCGGGACATCATCGAGCAGTGTGAGGTGCTGTCCGAAGAGGTCGAGGCGGCGGGGGGCAGCGTGGCCTATGTCAAGCCGCACGGCGCGCTCTACAACCGGATGGGCGTGGACGAAGAGGTTGCAGGTTCGGTGATCGAGGCGGTCACCATGATGGGCATTCCGGTGCTCGTGGCCCAGGCCGGGACATCCGTGGTCGAACCAGCCCGTGCTGCCGGTCTCCGGGTGGTCGCGGAGGGCTTCCCCGATCGCGGCTACCGACCCGGCGGCCTCCTCGCCCCGCGGGGACATCCCGGCGCCGAGTTCACGGATCCGATGGTCGTCGGTCGGCGGGCCGTGTCGCTGGCCGTCCGTCACGGCGTCGATGCCGTCGACGGCACGTGGACGGCGATCGACGCGGAGACGCTCTGCATCCACGGCGACGCGCCCAACGCGACCGAGACGGCACGGACCGTCCAGGCCATGCTGGCCACAGAGGGAATCGTCCTCCGTCCCTTCTCGCCGGGTACCCGACCCGGAGCCGCCGGCGGGCCGTCGCCGTGACCGGCCGGGCCGAGCGGTACGGGGACAGCGCCCTCCTGATCGAGGTCGACGATGTCGCATCGGCGCACCGGTTGGCCGATGCCCTCGAGGGCCTGCGGCGGAGCGGGCTGGCGCCCGAGGGTGTACTGGGCGCGGTGGTCGGTTTCCGCAGCGTGGTGGTCCACCTCGACCCGGCGGTCGAACAGGTGGACGCGACCGGGGGGTGGGTCCTCGAGCTCGCCGACCGAGATGCGGGAGCCCGGGCCGCCCGCCCGACGCAGGGGTCGCAGAAGGTCGGAGACCGAGTCGAGATTCCCGTGACCTTCGACGGTCCCGACCTCGAAGCGGCGGCGGCGGGCATCGGTCGGAGCTCCGCGTCGGTCATCGACCAGCTCACCGGCGCCGACCTGCGGGTCGCCTTTTTGGGCTTCGCCCCCGGATTCCCCTACTTGACCGGGCTCTCGCCCGAGCTCGCCTCGATCCCCCGCCGGAGCACGCCGCGGACCTCGGTCCCGGCCGGATCGGTCGCCGTGGGTGGCGGATTCGCCTCGGTCTACCCCCAGTCCACCCCGGGCGGCTGGATGCTGCTCGGGCGCACGGGCGTCCGGCTGTTCGATCCGGACAACCCGCCCTTTGCACTGCTGCGGCCCGGGGATTCCGTGCGCTTCTCGACCTGTCCCCCGCCGGGGCCGGAAGAACACTCCGGACGGCACCCGGCCCCTCCGCTCTCCGGTGCCAGCACAACGGGTCGGTCCCGGCTGGCGGCCAGAGGACGTCGGTTCGTGGAGGTCCTCGACCCCGGACTGCTCAGCCTGGTCGAGGACGGTGGGCGGAACTCACTGGCCAACCTGGGCGTCCCCGCAGCCGGCGCGGCCGATCCCCAGAGCATGCGCCTGGCCAACCGTCTGGTCGGCAATGCCGACCGGGCTGCGGCGATCGAGGTCACCGCCGTCGGGCCCAGGCTCCGCTTCACCGGGGATGGCCATCTGGCCGTGGTGGCATCGGCGGAAGGCGGGGTGGACGTCCACATCGATGGCCATCCGGTGGCCACGGACACCGTCACGCCGATCCGCGACGGACAGGTCCTCTCCATCGGCCGGATCATCGTCGGCCTGCGCGCCTATGTCGCCGTATCCGGTGGCATCGAGACCCCCCTGGTCATGGGCTCCCGATCATCGGACCTGCTCTGCGGCATGGGGCCGGGGCCGCTCCTGGCCGGTGACCAGCTCGACCTGGGCGCCGCCACCAGGCCGCATGGGCTGGCATCCCAACCCATCGGATCCGGGTCCGGGGTGGACCAGACGGTGATCCGTGTCGTCGGCGGCCCGCATCGGCTTCACCCGTCGGCTCTGGCCGGGCTGACCTCGACGGTCTGGACCGTCGGCGAGACCTCCAACCGGATCGGTCTGAGACTGGAGGGGGGACGGGGGTCTCTGGCCCACGACTCCGGTGCGATCCGGTCGACGGCCATGGTCACTGGTGCCATCCAGATCCCTCCCGACGGTGGCCCGATCGTTCTCATGCCCGACCACGCCACGGTCGGCGGCTACCCGGTCGTCGCCTGTGTGATCACCGCCGATCTGGCCCGGCTCGGCCAGCTCCGACCCGGTGACCGCCTCAGGTTCGCGGAGGTGGACCGTCGGGTCGCCCGGAGCGAGTACCTCCGGGAGGAGCGGGCGCTCGCCGCCCGGGTGACGGGGTGGTTCCCCACCCGGGCCGGCACCTGACGCCGGGCCGGTACCTGACGCCGGGACGGCACTCGACGCCCGGTACGACCGAAGCGTGGGCTTGGGCCTCAGCAGGTCGAGGAGTAGGTCGGCGTCCCCGGGCCGGGACCCGGATCATCGACCTCCCCGCCGGTTCCCGAGCGCAGGATCGCCCCGAGGTGCACGACGTACCACTCGCCCCGCCACGAGATCATCGATGCGATCCCGAACGAGCTGACCTGGCCGTTTATGGAGTACACGACCCTCGAGTTCGGAACCTCGAAGTAGCCGACGCCGTTGTAGCAGGTACCGACCGGCACCCAGTGGGCGTACGCCGAGTCGACCTCGACCGCGACCAGCTTTGCCATCGGAGCCCCGGCTCCGAGGAGCTGGTGCGCCGCGGCCACATCCTCCTCGTAATCGGCAACCAGTCGGCCGGTGAAATCACTCTGGGCACCGGGGACGGTCTTGAGCTGCACGTATGCGGATTCCGGGAAGAAGCCGGGGACCGCCTCCTGCGCCACGCCGGAGGACACCCCGTCCCAAAGGGCTGCCATGTTGGCCGTGAAGACCGGACTGGTCGTGGTGGGAAGGGCCGATGTCTGCGGCAACGTCCCCGGGTCGGTCGTCGTGGGTGGCGGGGCCGTGGTCGTCGTGGTCGACGGAGCCCCGGTCGTGGTCGGGGCGAGGTGGGCGGCGGTCGAGGTCACCGGCGATCCGCGACCACCGGTGGTGGCGACCAACACCCCGGTGGCGACCGAGGCGATGCAGGCCGCCAGCAGCACAAGGACCGGTCGGCGGCGGGCCCGACGCCGTGACTTCCGCTGCCCCTCGGCGCCGGCGCGTCCCATTGCGGCAAACCTAGGGCGATTCCGGATGTCAGTCGGTCACTGCCGGATCCTCGAGCCTGCCGGCTTCGTTGTGGTCGCCGAGGACCGGCAGCGCCAGCCGTCACCGTGCTGGTGGCCGTCGCCACCCGACAGGCCCACAACAACCCTGTGCAGGTGGGCGACCAGGTGGAACGCGGGAGGGGCGGCTGCGTCTCGGCGGAGAAACGGCCCAGGCCACCGAGGTGAGCCTCCGGTTACGCTTCGACGGTCGGCTCACACGACATTGGCGGTGTCTCAGTCAGGCTGGGCACCTTCACCCGCGGGTCCGGGACTGATGTGGAGGCTTCGAGCAACTCTGTCGGCCTCCGACTCCAGTAGTCGCACGTTCGGGCCGCGCCCGCAGAAGTCGATGGCGAATGCACCTTGGGTCTGGCCATCCACCATCCGGTACGACAGCGAGGAGTTCGCCCCCGTGCCCAGACAGCCTTCACCCGCGCCGACCGATCGGCGTGCCACACGACTGTTGACCATCATCGCCGCGCCCGGCCCCAGAAGTTGTGCCTGAGATTCGTCGCCGGGACCGTAACCATAGGTTCCGAAAGTCATGAGAACCCCATTGGGCGGAAACGGCCCGAGAACTCTCCAGAGGCAACCAGGACCGCTGGCTGGTGATCCACAGAACTGGTGGAGCCCGAAGTTGGCCAGGAACCCAAACGTGGCGGAGTAGCGAAATCCACGCCCACGAAGCTGGGACTTCCATGTAGGTGGATGATCGAACGTGATCGTGAGGCCTGCACCGTGAAACGTGCTCCTCGTCCAGGAAGCCGCTGGGTACTTGCCCGACGACTCAGGAGAGCTCTCACAAGCGGTCATCACAAATGCGAGGGAACAGACCAACACGAGGAGATGCCTTCGCACGGTCACAGGGCCGGCCGGTCAGTTGACATTCCAGTGACGCCCCAGATCAAGGCAACGGCCGAGTCACCGAAGGATGCGCGGTACGCGAGGGGTCCGACCGGGGGACCGCCGGCGATGGGACCGCCGGCGAGGGTCGCACTCCCGGCGCAGGCCACTCCGGTCACGGCGGCGATTCCGGCGCCGATGGGTTCGCCGACCCTTCCCATCCACCCAATCTCCTCAATTTCGCTCCCGTCCGTCACGCTGTGCCGCTATGGGCCGTCAGCGGCCGATCCGGCGCGCCATGGGACCCACGACCTAGCACGTACTACGTCCGGTGCCCCGGCCTGGTTGACACCGACCTGACGGACTTGCGACCCGGACCTGGTTCAGCTCGGCCCGTGAGCCCCCGGCCCGGGGTCGTCGACGATCTCGACGTCGGCGAATCCGACCGCCGGATCCTCCGCCGCCGGTACGGCGGAGGCCTGGTCCAGGTGGTTCTCGGACTCGAGCTCGATCTCCCGAAGACGGGAGAACTCCTCGGGGCGCTCACGGATCATGGACGTCGGCACGGGCCGTAACGCGGGGCCCTCCCGTTTGCCCTTCCCCTCGACGTCGCCACTCGACGGGCGGCCCGGCCAATCCGGGCCCCGGCCTAGACGCCGCTCCCGAAGAACTGGGCATCGCCATAGCTGAAGATGCCGCCGTCGTGGGCCACGAACCGGTAGCCCAGGCCGGTCGGAGTGCTGGTCATCGCCACGATCGACTGGTTCAGGGTGATGTTTCCGGTGGAGCCGAAGAATGGTGCGTTGAACGAGAAGATGCCTCCGTCACCGGCCACCAGCCAATAGCCGCCCGTGCTGGGATCGGTGCTCATGCCCACGACCGCCTTGTTCAGCTTGGATCCGCCCTTCGATCCCTGGAAGGCGGCATCACCGAAGGTGAAGATGCCTCCATCGCTGGCCACCAGGTAGTAGCCGTTGCCGGTCGCCGTGGAGGCCATGCCGACTACCGGCTTGTTCAGGTGCATGTTCCCGGTCGAGCCGTAGAACTGGGCATCGCCGTAGCAGAAGATTCCCCCGTCGGAGGCGACGAACCGGTAGCCCATCCCATCGGGAGTCGCGGCCATTCCCACCACCGGACTGTTCAGCACGAGGTTTCCCGTGCTCCCGTAGAACTGGGCATCGCCGAAGGTGAACACACCACCGTCGCGGCCGAGCAGCCAGTAGCCCTTGCCGTCATGGGTGGCGGCCATGCCGATGATCGGGGCATTGAGGGTCGTTCCCGACAGGTCACCCATGAACACGGCGTCGCCGAACGCCTCCACCTTCCCACCGGAGGCCACGAGCCAGTAGCCGTTCCCCGAAGGAGTCGGTGCCATGTCGACGAAGTTGAACGAGCCGGCAACCCGGGGCAGCGGAACGGCGCCCGCCCGGGCGGTTAACCCGACCATCGACGCGGCCATCAGCGCCGCCATGGCGATCGCCACGGCCACAAATTGGAACCGGCCCCTACCAGACGTGTCGGTCATCGTCGCTCCTCATCTCTATCCGCCTTCTGCATCTCGGGTTCCTCCATCAGGAGTTGCCCGCGCCGGGCCGGCTCCAGACTAGAAGAGGATGACGGCTCCTGCTTGCGGCGGTCGGAGCCTGCGGTCCCCGTACGTCCGAGGGCCGCGCCTCCACCAGGCGGACACCTCAGGACCGCACCGCTTGGAGGGTCCTCTGGATGTCCCATTGGTGATGGAAGGCATCGTGGGCGTTGGACCGGACCACATCGGCAAGAGTCAGCCTCCCCCGGTCGGGATGCACGATGACGGTTCCCGTCCGGCCCGGGTGCACCACCACGTCCACCCAGTCGGCCGCGGCCCGCGCCAGGGACCAGGTGGCCGCCCGCAGCGGGATCGACTCGTAGTGGCGAGCGTCGGCCAGCTCGTTCTCGTCGTAGCCGCCGACCTCCGGCGGATCTCCCTCGACCGCCCCGACCAGGCGCTCAGCCCAGATCCGCAGGTTGTCGGCGACGTGGCAGACGTATTCGGCCACCGACCAACCGAGGTCCGGGTGTCGCTCGTTCCCGCTGGCACCCGATACCAGGCCACCATAGGCATCGGGGAGCCCGGCCACGATCGCCACGCCATCGTCGAACGGGATCGACCAGACGAACCCGCATTGGCGGCACGGATCGCCATAGAGCGACGGTCCCCACGCAGCCATCCGGCGATTCTCCCACTCCCGGACCGGGCGGTCGTGTCGACCCCGCCGGCGAGGGCTCAGGCCGGTTCGTCCGGTTCGTCCGGATCGGGCGCGAACGGGCTGTGGCATGGCCGCCGGCGGGTGGAACCGGGGAACGTGACGTACTTGAATCGTCTGGCCCCCGCCCACAGGATGGCCGGGTGTCCGTGGTGCTGATGCCGATACCCGCTCTCGACTTCGACCCGACGGAGGTGGCGGTCAGCTGGAAGGTCCTGTCCGGGCTCGGGCACGAAGTGCTCTTCGCCACGCCGACGGCGGCTCCGGCCCGGGGCGACGAGCTCATGGTGACCGGACGCGGGCTCGACCCGTGGGGTTTCCTGCCGGGCGCGTCCCGGCTGGTCGGCATCGGGCGGGTGCTCCGCGCCGACCGCCGCGGACGAGCCGCGTACGGAGAACTCGTCCGAGCCCCGAACTTCTCGAAACCGATGGGCTGGGATGACATCGGCACCGTCGGGTTCGACGGCCTCGTGCTGCCGGGAGGCCACCGGGCCCGGGGTATGCGCAGGTACCTCGAGAGCCCCGTCCTCCAGGCGGTCGTGGCCCGGGCCTTCGCAGAGGGCAGGCCCGTCGGGGCGATCTGCCACGGCGTCCTGCTGGCGGCGCGCAGCGTCGACCCGGCCACCGGTCGCTCGGTGCTCCACGGTCGGAGGACGACGGCGCTCACCTGGGCCCTCGAGCACCGAGCGTGGCGCGTGGCCCGGTACGCCCGCTTCTGGGATCCGGACTACTACCGCACCTACACCGAACGACCGGGCCAGCCGGCCGGATTCCTGTCGGTCCAGCAAGAGGTCACCCGGGCGCTCGCCGGCTCCGACGACTTCCTCGAGGTGGTCCCCGGCACTCCGGATGCGGCGCTCAAGACGAGCGGACGGGCCCGCGACACCATCGACGACGCCCGGCCGGCGTTCGTGGTCGGGGACGGCAACTACATCTCGGCGCGGTGGCCCGGCGATGTCCACACGTTCGCCAAGCGCTTGGCGGCGATCCTGTAGGGACCCGGGGCGGCCCGTAGGACGCCACGGTGGTCCGACCATCAGGCGTCGGCCACCAGCAGCCACTCATATGACGCCGGCGCCAGGCCGTCGCGCCGTTTCGAGAACCACGGGGTGAACGACGAAGGATCGACGCTGTGGACCCCGGTCCATCCAGCCTCGCGTGCCATGCCCTCGATCTCCGCGGGGGAGAAGACCGAGAGATGCGGCTCACCGGCGTCGCGCGCCGCCGCCCGGGCCAGGTCGGCGAACTCGCGGGATCCGGGATCCATCAGGTCCGGGGTAACGGTGTACGACGCGACGAGCCGTGAGCCCGGCGCCGACAGTTCCGCGATCTCACTCATCGTGGCGGCGATGGTCCCGACCTCGAGGTACACGACCACACCCAGCCACGACCAGACCGAGGGCCGGCGGGAGTCGAAGGTGGCCGCGCCCAACCCTTCGGAGAGGTACTCCCCCGCCGCCAGGTCCGTGCCGACGAAATGAGCCCTCGGTGGGAGGGACAGACCAAGGGCCTCGAGCCTCCTCCGCTTCCATGTCTGAGTGGCGGGATGGTCCACCTCGAAGAGGTCGAGCCCGGCCATCAGGTCCGGGCGTCTCCAGGCGAACGAGTCCAGGCCGGCACCCAGCAGCACGTACTGGTCGATCCCCCGGCTCACGGCGCGCCCCACTTCCTCGTCGATGTAGCGGGCGCGCTGGACCGGAAGGACGCGGGCCACCCGGGCACAGGACGCCGGGATGACGGCGAACAGGTTGCGGACGTCGGCCTCCGTGGCGTCCGCCAACGCGAGGGCGTAGCGGTCCTCGAAGATCGGGTCGGGGTCCAAGAGCGCGTGAGCGGCCCGTACCTGGGCGGCGAGCACTGCGGTCTGGCTGGCCCGGTCCACGTCCATCAGTCTGGCCTGGCCCGGTGGGGTCAGGACAAGGCCTGCGCCATCTCGTCCCGGGCCCGTCGTGCGGCTGCGCCCAGCGCCGGGATCCCCGGGCCGGCGGACAGCAACGACCGGGAGGAGCTGGCCAGCACCGAGCCCGGCTGGCATCCCGAGAACAGCCTCGACACCCCACGGGTGCTGGCTCCCTGCGCGCCCACCCCGGGGGCGAGGATGGTCCCACCCAGCCCGGCCAGGCGGAACTGCGAGGGCCCGAGCGTGGCCCCGACCACCGCGCCGACCGTCCCGTCCGGCACCAGACCGCCCCGATTGAGCCCGGCGATCTGTTCGAGCAGCATGTCCTCGACGGACGGTCCGGTACCCGACTCGGTGCGGGCCTCCTGCAGCGAACGGCCCTCGGGGTTCGAGCTGCGCGCCACCACGATGACCCCGCGTCCGTGGGCGCCGGCCAGATCGAACATCGGTTGTAGGGCGCCCAGTCCCAGGTAGGCCACGGCCGTGACCGCGTCGGCCCGCAGCGGGCTGTCCGGGTCGAGCCAGGCCGAGGCGTAGGCCTCCATGGTGGTGCCGATGTCGGCGCGCTTGGCATCGGCGATGACGATGAGCCCGACCTCCCTGGCGGCCGTGAGCACCGCCTCGAGCGCGGCAACACCCGCCGATCCGCAGCGCTCGAAGAAGGCCACCTGGGGCTTCACCACCGGAACTACGCCGGCGAATGCCTCGACGCAGGTCATACCGAACCGGTGCAACCCCTGTGCGTCGTCGGACAGCCCCCAGTGCTCGATCAGCGCCCGTGAAGGATCGATGCCCGCACACAGCGGCCCGGTCCGGGCCACTGCCTCGGCCACACGGGCGGAGAACCCCACGGCCGGGACCTGGTCACCCATGGGCCACCCCCCGCAGATCGACCACCCTGCGGATCCCCCTCCGGGAGCACCACGACTCCATCCCACGGAGGACTCTGATCGGCGCACGTGGGTCGCGGAACGTGGCGGTCCCCACCTGGACCGCATCGGCCCCGGCCATCATCAGCTCCACCGCATCCTCCCCGGACATGACCCCTCCGACGCCGATGATGGCGGCGTCCGGATGTGCGGCCCGGACGTCGAACACCGCCCGAACCGCAATGGGGTGGATGGCCGGTCCCGAGAGCCCGCCCCCCGCCGTCCCCGAACCGAGGACCGGCCGACGGCTCTCCACGTCGATGGCCATGGCCAGCACCGTGTTGACCAGGGTGAGTGCCTCGGCGCCGGCTTCGAGGGCGGCACCCGCCACGTCGGCCAGGTCGGCCACCGTCGGGCTCAGCTTGGCCCAGCGCGGAACGCCGGGGCATTGCTCTCCAACTGCGGCCATCACCCGGGCGGTGGCCGAGGGTGAATGGGCGAACATCCGGCGTCGGTCCTCGATGTTCGGGCAGCTCACGTTGACCTCGAGGGCCACCACTCCCTCCGACTCCGCCGCCACCCCGGCCACCAGGGCCGCGGCCCGGGCGAAGTCCTCGACCCGCTGGCCCCAGATGCTGACCACGATCCGGGCCCCGGTGGCGGTGAGCCTGGGCAGGTCGTCCTGGATCCAGCCCTGGAGCCCGGGCCCCTGCAGCCCGACGCTGTTGAGCATCCCCGAGGGGGTCTCGTGGACCCGGGGGGCGGCATTGCCGGGCCACGGCTCCACCGACAGGGACTTGACCACCACCGCGCCGAGCTCGCCGAGAGGGAGGTACGCCTGGAGCTCATCGGCATGCCCGGCCGTCCCCGATGCCGTCATGACCGGATTGGGCAGGACGATCGACCCGACCCGGGTGGTGAGATCGACGTCCCCGGCCGACACCGCCCGCCATGCGCGGCGCACCCGGTCGAGGGCGGGGGCGCCGGGCCCGCTCGCCGGCCGGCTCATCGTCGGTGGTACTCCTGCAGCGACCGCACCGAGAGGGGGTGGCCGGCCCATTCGGTCATCCCCTGGGCTGCAGCCCTGGCCGCCGCCACCGTGGTGAGGCAGGGGACCAGGTGGGCGACGGCGGCGGCCCGGATGTGCAGCCCGTCGGCGCGGGGCCCGCGCCCCCGGGGCGTGTTGACCACCAGCTGCACCTTCCCGCCGGCGATGAGATCGACGGCATCGACCACCCCGGGGTCCGACTCGCCGACCTTGGCCACCACCGTGGACACGCCGATCCCCTCGGCCTCGAGCATCGAGGCGGTTCCCGAGGTGGCGGCCAGCTCGAATCCCAGGGACGCGAATTGCCGGGCGGCCTCCAGCCCGGCGGCCTTGTCCCGGTCGGCCAGGGACAAAAAGACGGTGCCGCTCGATGGCAGGGGGCTGCCTGCGGCGATCTGGCTCTTGGCGAAGGCCAGCCCGAAAGTCGAGTCGATCCCCATGACCTCCCCGGTCGAGCGCATCTCGGGACCGAGCAGCGTGTCCACGCCGGGGAAGCGGCTGAACGGGAGGACCGCCTCTTTGACCGAGACATGTCCGGTCACCGGCTCGCGCAACAGTCCCTCGGCCCGCAACTCGGCGAGGGTCGATCCGACCATCACCCGGGCCGCCACCATGGCCACCGGCACCCCGGTCGCCTTGGCCACGAAGGGCACGGTCCGGCTGGCCCGGGGGTTGGCCTCGAGCACGTATGCCAGCTCGCCCTTCACCGCGAACTGCACGTTGATCAGCCCGCGGACGTCGAGCGCCTCGGCGATCGTCCTCACGTACCGCTCGAGGTCGGCGATCACCGATGCCGGGAGGGTCTGGGGAGGGAGGGCGCACGCCGAGTCGCCCGAGTGGACCCCCGCCTCCTCCACGTGCTCCATCACGCCGCAGATGACCACGTCGCCGACCGCATCCCGCACTGCGTCGACATCCACCTCCACCGCGTCCTCGAGGAACCGGTCCACCAGGACGGGCCGGTCCGGCGTCACGCCGCCCTCCCGTCCGAGTGATCCCCCCACGCCGGACATCGACTCGACGGCGGCGGTCAGGCGCTCGTCGTCATAGACGATCTCCATCGCCCGGCCGCCGAGGACGTAGGACGGGCGCACCAGGACCGGATAGCCGATGGAGGCCGCCACCGAGACGGCCTCGGCGGCGGTGGTGGCCGTGCCCCCTGGCGGTTGGGGGACACCCAACCGGGTGCACAGCTCGTTCCACCGCTCGCGGTCCTCGGCCAGGTCGATCGAGGATGGCGAGGTCCCGAGCACCAGATCCTCGGGGATCCCGGCCGCCAGCTTGAGCGGCGTCTGCCCGCCCAAGGAGACGATGACCCCGACCAGTCGGCCTCCGTCCACCGACGAGGCCTGCTCGGCTTCGAGCACGTTGGCCAGGTCCTCGGGGGTCAGTGGCTCGAAATAGAGTCGGTCCGACGTGTCGTAGTCGGTGGAGACGGTCTCGGGGTTGCAGTTGACCATGACCGTCTGGTACCCGGCGTCCCGAAGGGCGAACGAGGCGTGGACACAGCAGTAGTCGAACTCGATGCCCTGGCCGATCCGGTTGGGGCCGGACCCGAGGATGACGACCCGCGGGCGGTCCGAGCTCCGGACCTCGTCCTCGTCCTCGGTGGTCGAGTAGTGGTAGGGGGTATGCGCGTCGAACTCCGCCCCGCAGGTGTCCACGGTCTTGAAGGTGACGCCGACCCCGAGTGCGGTCCGGGCGGCACGGACATCGTCCGCGGTCACCGACCCGCCGAACAGATGGGCCAGCTGGCTATCGGAGAAGCCGAGCCTCCGGAGTCGTCGCCAGGCCCGCCGCTCGAGGTCCGCAACGGTGACCCCCAGGGTCACCTGGAGGTCCAGGGCCATCCGGGCGTCGGTCACCTCTGCCATGGCGTCGAGGAACCACGGGTCGATGCCGGTGGCGGCGGCCAGGTCGGCGACGGAGACCCCTCGGCGCAACAGGACCTCGAGCTGGAAGACCCGCTCGGGGGTGGCGGTGCCCACCCGGGCCAGCAGCTCGGCGGTGGGCACAGGATCCAGTGAGGCCTCCGCCGGATCGGCGTTCAACCCGGAGCGGCCCTGCTCCAACGAGCGGATGGCCTTCTGCAACGACTCGGGGAACGTCCGGCCGATGCCCATCACCTCCCCCACCGACTGCATGCGGGTGCCCAGCTCGTCCACCGAACCGGGGAGCTTCTCGAAGGCCCAGCGGGGAATCTTGGTGACCACGTAGTCGATGGTCGGCTCGAACGATGCCGGGGTGGCGCCTGTGATGTCGTTGGTGATCTCGTCCAGCCGGTAGCCCACGGCCAGGCGGGCGGCGATCTTGGCGATGGGGAAGCCGGTGGCCTTGGAGGCCAGTGCCGACGACCGGGACACCCGGGGGTTCATCTCGATGACCACCTGGCTCCCGTCGAACGGGTCCACCGCGAACTGCACGTTCGACCCGCCGGTCTCGACACCGACCCGGCGTATGCACGCAAACGCCGCGTCGCGCATGGTCTGGTACTCGACGTCGGTCAACGTCTGGGCCGGGGCCACCGTGATCGAGTCGCCGGTGTGGACGCCCATCGGGTCGAAGTTCTCGATGGAGCAGATGACCACGCAATTGTCGGCGTTGTCCCGCATCACCTCGAGTTCGAACTCCTTCTGCCCGGCAATCGAGCGTTCGATCAGCACTTCGCCGACCGGCGAGGCCTCGAGGCCCTCGGCGGCCAGGCGGACCAGGTCCGCGCGGGTGACGGCGATGCCGGTGCCCGCCCCACCGAGGATGTAGCTGGGCCGCACCATGATGGGAAGGCCGATCGACTCGCCGATGGCCACCGCCTCGTCCAGGGAGTGGGCGAACCCCGATGCCGGGACGGCCAGACCGATCTCCTCCATCGCCGCCTTGAACCGCTCCCGGTCCTCGGCGGTGGCGATGGCCTGCACATTGGCGCCGATGACCTCGACCCCGTAGGCATCGAGGACCCCCCGGCCCGCCAGCGCCATGGTCAGGTTGAGGGCGGTCTGCCCCCCCAGCGTGGGCAGCAGGGCGTCCGGGCGCTCCCGCTCGATGATGGCGGTGAGCACGTCCGGGTCGAGTGGCTCCACGTAGGTGCGGTCGGCCATCGACGGGTCGGTCATGATGGTGGCCGGGTTGGAATTGGCCAGCACCACCCGGAACTGCTCTTCGGCCAGCACCCGGCACGCCTGGGTCCCCGAGTAGTCGAATTCGCAGGCCTGCCCGATGACGATGGGCCCCGACCCGACGACCAGGATCGACTCGATGTCGTTGCGCCGGGCCATCAGGCGCCCTTCCCTCCCGACGCCGGGCTCCGGGCCCGTCGTGGGCCCCCACCCACCGCGTCCATCAGGGAGCGGAACTCCTCGAACAGGTAGCGGGCATCATGGGGCCCGGGGCCGGCCTCGGGGTGGTACTGGACACCGAAGGCCGGGGCCTCGCGGCTGCGCACGCCCTCGATGACCCCGTCGTTGAGGTTGACGTGGGTGATCTCCACAGCCGAGAGCGAAGCCTTCGCCACCGCGTAGTTGTGGTTCTGCGAGGTGATCTCGACCTGGTTGGTGGACAGCCGCCGGACCGGGTGGTTCCCGCCGTGGTGGCCGAACGGGAGCTTGTAGGTGGAGGCTCCGAGCGCGGCGGCCAGCAGCTGATGGCCGAGGCAGATCCCGAACACGGGGACCGTGCCGTCCGCGACCAGCTCCCGGATCTCGTCGATGATGGCCGGGAGGGCGGCCGGGTCGCCGGGCCCGTTGGAGAGGAACACCCCGTCGGGCTCCATCGCGAGCACGTCGCCCGCCGAGGTCGATGCCGGCACCACCGTCACCGTCGCCATGTCGGCCAACTGGCGGAGCATGGCCTCCTTGACGCCGAAGTCGTAGGCCACGACCCGGTAGGGACCACTCCCCCGGATGTAGGGCGAGGAGGTCGTGACCGAGGACACCAGGTCCTGCCCGTCGGTGGCCGGAGCAGCGGTGGCGGCGGCCCGCAGCTCCGCCTCGGTGGCCGTGCCGAACGCACACGGCATGGCCCCCCGGTCGCGCAGATGGCGGGTGAGGCGGCGGGTGTCGACACCGGTGATGCCCGGCACCGAGGAACGGACCAGGAAGTCCTCGAGGGACCCGGTCGCCCTCCAGCTGCTCGGCCGGTCGGTGAGCTCGCGCACGATTACTCCGCGACAGTGGGGCCGGGCGGCCTCGTCATCGGTGGGATTCACCCCGTAGTTGCCGATGTGGGGATAGGTGAAGGCGATGACCTGTCCGGCATACGACGGATCGGTGATCACCTCCTGATAGCCGGAGAGCACGGTGTTGAACACCGCCTCGCCGGTGGCGATGCCCCCGTCGGGAACGGCCCCGACGGCCTCGCCCTCGAACCGCGTACCGTCGCCCAGGACCAAGAGCGCCTCCGCCCGGGCGGCGACCCCGCTGCGGCCGGTCACCGCTGGGCCTCGGCATCGATGACCACGGGCTCACCCCGGAAGACGGTGTGGCGCACCCGGCCGGTCAGGGTCCGCCCCAGATAGGGGGAGTTGCGGCTCCGGCTGGCCAGGGACGCCGCTTCGACCGTCCAGGTCGCTTCGGGGTCGATCACGCACAGGTTGGCGGCGGCGCCCGCCGTGATCGGCCCGCCCTGTCCGCCCCCGTGGGACGGATCGAGCCCGCAGATGGCCGCAGGCTGCCAACTCGACAGTGCGAGGACCTGCGCCAGGGGCAGGTCCAATTCGGTGACGGCCAGCGACAAGGCCGTCTGCAGCCCGAGCATCCCGGACGGCGCCAGGTCGAATGGCAGGTCCTTGAGCTCGGGGCTGTGGGGGGCGTGGTCGGTGGCGATGGCGTCGATGGTCCCGTCAGCCAGGCCGACCTTGACCCCGTCCACGTCACTCCGCGGGCGCAGCGGCGGGTTGACCTTGAAGACCGGGTCGTACCCCGAGGCGCAGCCATCGGTGAGCGAGAAGTGGTGGGGGGCGGCCTCGGCGCTCACCGCCACGCCCTCGGCCTTGGCCCGGCGGACCAGGTCGACCGACGCCGCCGTCGAGAGGTGGAGGAAGTGGATCCGGGCGCCGAGGGCGCGGGCCAAGGCGATGTCCCGGGCCACCATCACCTCCTCGGCCACCGCCGGTAGGCCCGGGATGCCCAGCCGGCTCGACCAGGCACCCTCGTGCATGGCCCCCGGCCCGGCCAGGGTTCCGTCCTCGCAGTGCTGGGCCAGGATGACGCCGAGGCCGCGGGCGTAGTCGAGGGCCCGCCGCATCAGGCCTGCGGACTGGACCCCGACGCCGTCGTCGGTGAAGAGCCGCACACCGAGCGCGGCCATCTCCGACATGGGTGCCAGGCGCTCGCCGGCCCGGCCGACGGTGATCGCCCCCGCCACCGCCACCTCTGCGGACGCGGTGGCCGCCAGCTCCTGGACGTTGCGCACCGCCTCCGCAGAGTCGAGGGCCGGCTCGGTGTTGGGCATGGCCACCACCGCGGTGAACCCGCCCAGTGAGGCCGCCCTGGTGCCCGTCTCGATGGTCTCGGACTCCTCGCGTCCGGGCTGGCGGAGATGGGTGTGGAGATCGACCAGGCCGGGAGCGACGACGCAGCCTCCGGCCTCGAGCACCACCGCGCCCCGAGGCTCGGTCATCCGGTCCTCGAGGGCCGTCACCCGGCCCGCCGTGATCAGGACGTCCGCCCGGCGAGTGCCGGTCTGGTCGACCACGGTCCCACCCCGGATGAACACCGTCGGCCGAGGTTGTCCCGTCCCGGGGCCTCGATCAGCCACGGTCGGCTCCGGCGATCGGCCCCTGTCCGAGGAGGAGGAACAGGACGGCCATCCGCACCGCGACCCCGTTGCTGACCTGATCGGTGATCAGGGCGGCCGGGAGCTCGGCCACGTCCGATGCGATCTCCACCCCGCGTACGATCGGGCCGGGATGGAGGATGAACGCCCCCGGCTGGAGCATGGCCGCCCGGCGGTTGGTGAGGCCGAAGTCCGACGTGTACTCGCGCAGCGTGGGAACGAACTCCCCGCTCCCCCGCTCCGACTGCAGACGGAGCAGCGACACGACGTCGGCCTTGGGCAGTACCTCGTCGAGCAGCTGGCTGGTGGCGGACACCGGCCATCCCTCGAGGGAGGGGGGCAGCAGCGTCGTCGGGGCCACCAGGGTCACCTCGGCGCCCATGGCG
The DNA here is from genome assembly GCA_963806285.1 of uncultured Acidimicrobiales bacterium. Classification (GTDB taxonomy): domain Bacteria; phylum Actinomycetota; class Acidimicrobiia; order Acidimicrobiales; family RAAP-2; genus Bog-756. Next base: position 438,929 of record CAWDXJ010000005.1, on the reverse strand, counting down.
GCGTAGGCGGTGACCTGTGAGCGGGCGACCCGGCTGTGCCGGATGTCGCCGACGATCACCACCTGCATTCCCTCGAAGCGGGACAGCCCCGAGTCGCCGCCACCGAGGGCCTGCCGCACCGTGTAGAGGTCCAGCAGGGCCTGGGTCGGGTGCTGGTGCCAACCGTCCCCGGCGTTGATCACCGCGCAGTGGTCCACCCACTGCGCCACCCTGGCCGGGACGCCCGAGGAGGCGTGGCGGATGATCACCGAGTCGATGCCGATGGCCTCGATGGTCTCGACCGTGTCCCGGAGGGATTCGCCCTTCTTCAGCGACGAGGAGCCTGCCGCGAACGAGAGCACGTCCGCCGACATCCGCTTGGCCGCGGTCTCGAAGGACATGCGGGTCCTCGTCGAGTCCTCGAAGAAAAGTGTGGCCACCGCCTTGCCCCGGAGGGTGGGCACCTTGGGGTTCGCCCGTCGCCCGACCTCGGCGAAGGAGTCGGCCACCCGCAGCACCTCGGTGATCTCCCCGGCTCCCAGGTCGTCCATGCTGAGCAGGTGGGAGGGAAAGGGGCTCACCGGCTGACCAGGTCCCCCAACGACACCCCGTCGTCGGACACGTCGACCATCTCGGCCCGACGGGTCGGCAGGTTCTTCCCCACGTAGTCCGGCCGGATCGGCAGCTCGCGGTGGCCCCGGTCGACCATCACCGCCAGCTCGACGGCCTGGGCCCGTCCGTAGTCGCCCAGCGCGTTGAGCGCGGCCCGGATGGTGCGGCCCGTGAACAGCACGTCATCGACCAGCACCACCGTCTTCCCGGTCAGATCGAACGAGATGTCGGTGGCCGCCTCGGGCAGCACCGGTCGCAGCCCGATGTCATCGCGGTAGAAGGCCACGTCCAGGGTCCCCACCGGGATGGCCGCCCCCTCGACCTCGGCCAGTGTGTCGGCCAGTCGCCGGGCGATGGCCACTCCGCCGGTCTGCAACCCGATCAGCGTCACATGCTGCAGTCCGCGGTTCCGCTCGGCGACCTCGTGGGCCATCCGGGTGACGGCACGGTGCACGTCGGCGGACGTCATGACCTGGACGCGGGGGACGAACACGGCACCCCGCGGGCGGGTATGACTGCGCTCACGTTCGGCCAACTCGTCCTCCTGTCCGTTCGGGCCTCACGGGACCCGCTTCACGGTCAGGAGCCCACTATACGTCCCGGGAGCTCATTCGACGAGCAGTGCGTCCTCCCGGCCGGGCGGCGCAGCCTGCTCTGCCGGGCGTCGAGGGAGGAGCAGGGCAGGGACCAGGGCCACCGCGGTCAGGCCCAACACCCACCAGAAGGTGTGCCCGAACGCCACCGAAAGGGGCTGGGCGCTGCGCACCCGCTCGATCGGCGTCGCTCCGGACACGCCCGACAGGCCGGGGGCCGCCCCTTGGACCTGGACGGAGATCTGGTGCTCGAGCACCACCGCCACCAGCGCCGTGCCGAGCGAGCCCCCCACCCGCTGGACGATGTTGATGGCCGTCGTCGCCCGGGGCACGCGGTTCCGCGACAGGGTCTGGTAGGCGGCGGCCATCGCCGGCATCATCACGAAGCCGAAACCGATCCCTCGGACGAACAACGAGATCGCCAGCAGGGCGTAGCCGGTGTGGGCGCCCAACTGGGTGTAGGCCACGGTGCCGAGGACGGCCACCAGCAGGCCGCCGGGCACGATGCGTCCCGCTCCGTACCGGTCGGTCAGCTTGCCGGCCAGGGGCATCACCAGGGCGGCTCCGATCCCCTGGGGCGCCATGAGCAGCCCGGCACTCAGCGCACTCTCGCCGCGGACCACCTGGTAGTAGAGGGGCAGGAGCAGCATCCCCCCGAACAGCGAGGCGCCGAAGCAGAAGGTGGTGGCCGCGGCCGCGGCAAAGCTCCGGTTACGGAAGAGGACCACCTCGATGAGCGGCGTGATCTTCGAGCGCAGGGCGTGGACCGCGAAGCCGACGATGAGTGCGCCGCCGACCCCGATCGGCACGAACACGCTCACCGGCGATCCCTGACCGGCCTGAGCCAGCCCGTACACCAGGAGGACGAGTCCGGGCGAGAGCAGGAGGAGGCCCCGGACGTCCAGGCGGGTGGAGGGGTCGGTGGGGTCGTTCCCGGGGAGCATCCGGACGGCCAGCACGATGGCCACGATGCCGATGGGGATGTTCACGTAGAAGATCCAGCGCCACGACACCGTGTCGACGATCAGCCCTCCCAACACCGGGCCCAGCACCGGTCCGAGCAGCATGGGCACGCCCAGCAGACTCATCACCCGCCCCATGCGTTGGGGTCCGGCGGCGGTGGCCAGGATCGACTGGCCGATCGGCATGATCATGCCGCCGCCGATGCCCTGCAGGACGCGGAAGGCGATCAGGCTCTGCACCGACCACGACGCCCCGCACAGCGCCGACCCGGCGAGGAACAGGGCGAGGGAGACGATCCACATCCGTTTGGCACCGAAGCGCTCGACCGCCCATCCGGTCAGCGGGATCACCGTGGCCAGGGCCAACAGGTATCCCGTGCTGACCCACTGGACCGTCGTCAGCGGCGAGCGGAAGTCCCGGGCCAGTGTGGCGATGGCCACGTTGACGATGGTCGTGTCGAGGATCGACATGATGGTGCCGAGCACCACCACCACCGCCAGGCGTTTGAGTCGGGGATCGAAGCCGGCGAGGCCCTTCACCCCGGTGTCCTGGGGGACGGCGGCGCCGGAGGCCCGGCTCTCACCGGTCGGGGTGCCGGCCACGTCACTGGTTGCCATGTGGTTCCTCGTCGGGCCCTAGTCCCGGATCTGACGGGCCAGGGTTGCCAGGACGCCGTTGACGAACCGGCCCGAGTCGTCGGTCGAGTAGGCCGAGGCCAGCTCGACCGCCTCGTTGAGCACCACCGCCACCGGTACCTCGGGGCACTCGATCAACTCGGCCACGGCCAGACGGAGCACGTTCCGGTCCACCACGGCCATCCGGCCGATGTCCCAGTCGATGGCGGCGGCGTCGACGAGGCCGTCGATCTCCGGGCCCCGGCGCGCCACGGCCCGCACCAGCTGGGCGGCATAGGCATCCGGTGCCATCGGCAGCTCGTCCACGACCTCGGCCGGGGGCCTCCCCTTCAGCTCCGCCTCGTAGAGGAGGGTGAGCGCCCGTTCACGGGCCTGGTGTCGAGGAGCGGGGTCCATGGTGCTCGTCAGCCTGCGGACCGCCGCCGGATCGGCGCCCATCCGGCCGGTCATGCCCGGGTCAGGTACTCCCCGGAGCGGGTGTCGACCTTGATCTTCTCGCCCGGGTTGACGAACAGGGGGACCTGGAGCACCAGGCCGGTCTCGAGGGTGGCGGGCTTGCGCGCCCCCGACACCCGGTCTCCCTGCAGCCCGGGCTCGGTGACGCTCACGGTGAGCTCGACTGCCGCGGGGAGGTCGACACCGACGATCTCGGCGCCGAAGAATTGGAGGACGGCGTCGTCCCCCTCCTTCAGGTAGTTGGCGGCGTCGCCGAGCAGTCCGGTCTCGACCTGCAGCTGCTCGTACGACGTCGTGTCCATGAAGACGTACTCGGATCCGTCCCGGTAGAGGAACTGCATCTCGCGCTTGTCGATGATGGCCTGCTCGAGCTTCTCGTCGGCCCGGTAGGTGCGCTCGATGACCGCTCCGGTCCGCTGGTTCTTCAGTTTCGTGCGCACGAAGGCGCCGCCCTTGCCCGGCTTCACGTGCTGGAACTCGACCACTGCGTACAGCCCTTCGGGCAGGTCGAGGGTCATGCCGTTGCGGAGATCGTTGGTGGAGACAGCCATCAGACGGCGACTTCCTTCGGGAACTGGGTGAGCGGGCGGACACCGTCCTCCGTGACCACCAGCGTGTCCTCGATCCGGACCCCTCCGGTTTCGGGGAGGTAGACGCCAGGCTCGACGGTCACCACGGTGCCGGGGACGAGGATAGCAGTAGACCCCGGCCCGACCGACGGGCCCTCGTGGATGTCGAGGCCGACACCGTGCCCGGTTCCGTGCTCGAACTGCTCGGCCCAACCCGACGCGGCGATGACCTCGCGACAGGCCTGGTCGACCGAGCCCGCGGCCACCCCGGGACGGACGGCGCGCACGCCGACCCGCTGTGCTTCGGCCACCACCTCGAAGACCTCGGCCAGCCGGCCGGACGGGAGACCACCGACGCAGAAGGTCCTGGTCATGTCCGACCGGTAGCCGTCGAACACCGCCCCGAAGTCCACCACCACCGGGTCGCCGGGCCCGATGCGCCGGTCGCCGGGGCGGGCGTGGGGCTTGGCCGAATTCTCACCCGAGGCCACGATGGTCTCGAAGGCGCTCTCCTCTGCCCCCCGCTCCCGCATGGCATGGTCCAAGAGCGCCGCGAACCGGGACTCGGTCAGCGCCGGCCGCGCCCTGCCCGACCGGGTCGGCGCGCCCGCTGCGGTCAGCTTGGGCAGGACCGCGGCCAAGCGCCGCGTCGGCGATGGCCGCCGCCCGCTCCATGCGGACGATCTCACCCGCGTCCTTCACCATGCGCAGCCTCTCCAGCACCCCCGTGGTCGGGGCCAGCCGCACCCCGTCGAACAGCTCGGCCCACGAGCGCTGCGCCGACCAGGTGACATGGTCGGCCTCCAGGCCCACGGTCCCCGCCCCGGCCGACGCCGCGACCACGGCGTCCCGTTGCGCCTGGACGCCACCGATGCGGACCTCGATGTCGGCGCCGACCCCGGCGGAATCCAGCTGCTGCCCCGACTGGGTCCGGTACCTCCCGTCGGTGGTCAGCAGGGCCTCGCTCCGGGTCACCAGCAGCAGGCCGGCCGATCCGGTGAACCCACTGAGCCAGCGGATGTTGGCCGGCGTGGTCACCAACAGCGCATCCAGCGGGCCGTCGTCGGGGCCGGCCGCGTCGAACAGCCCCCGCAGCCGGTCGAGGCGGCCGGACACATCCAGCGGGGCCCAGGTCTCGACGGCGGGCCTGCTCATTCGGCGGGCCTGCTCATTCGGACGGCGGTGCGGTGAGGATCCGGTGCACGGCCTCGACGGCCAAGCCGTAGCCGATCCCCCCGAAGCCGGCGATGCACCCGTCGGACACGGACGCGATCACCGAGGTGTGACGGAACGGTTCCCGGGCGGCGGGGTTGGAGAGGTGGAGCTCCACCACGACGCCGTCGAAGGAGGCCAGGGCATCGTGCAGCGACCACGACGTGTGGGAGAGGGCGCCGGCGTTGATGACGATGGCGGCCGCACGGCCCCGGGCGCCGTGCACCGCCTCGACCAGTTCGCCCTCGTGGTTGGTCTGGAGGTGCTCGAGCGCGTAGCCGAGTGCCGATGCGGTCCCGGCGGCCACGGCCACGTGGTCGGCGAGGGCGGCGGTGCCGTAGACGGCCGGCTCGCGCTCCCCCAGCAGGTTGAGATTGGGCCCGGACAGGAGGACGATCAGTCCCGCTGGGCTCATGGTCGGCTCCCCGCCTCGTACTGCTCCATCTCCGCCAGGGTAGCGACCACATCGACCGGGTCGATGCCGTGGACGGGCTCGACCCCGCTCGGGCCGTCCAGCACGAAGGTGAGGTCGTGGTGGGCCTTCTTGTCGCGGGCCATGTAGGACACCAGGCGGTCGGGGTCGGCTCCCGGCGGCAGGCGGGCGGAGAGGTCGAAGCCGCCGACCACCCGGCGGTGGAGCTCCACCCGCTCGTCGTCGATCCGCCCGAGCCGGCGCGACAGCATGGCGGCGAAGACCAGCCCGACGGCCACGGCCTCGCCGTGGCGGAGGTCCCAGCCCGAGCGCGGGTCGAATCCCGAGGCCTCCAGCGCGTGGGCCAGGGTGTGCCCGTAGTTGAGTACGGCCCGGCGACCGCCCTCCCGTTCGTCCGACGCCACCACTGCGGCCTTGACCGCCACGCACTCCGCCACCTGCTCGTCGAGCGCCAGACCGAGCAGCGAGGCGTCGGGGGGCCGCTTCGGGGCGCCGGGTGTCGCCTCCCCCAAGAAGGCGTACTTGGCCATCTCACCGCGGCCCGAAGCCCACTCCCGGGGCGGAAGGGTGGACAGCACCTCGGTGTCGCACACCACCGCCCTGGGCTGCCAGAACGACCCCACCAGGTTCTTCCCCTCGGGGAGGTTCACGCCGGTCTTGCCACCGACCGCCGCGTCCACCTGGGCGAGCAGGGTGGTGGCGACGTTGATGTAGGGCATCCCACGCAGGAAGGACGCCGCCGCGTAACCCGACCAGGTCGGTCACCACGCCGCCGCCCACCGCCACGATCACGTCGGACCGGCTGAGTCCGGCCTGGGCGAAGCTCCGGCACAGGCGCTCGACCTCGGGCAGGGTCTTGGCCTCCTCGCCGTCCGGCACGGTGAACCGGTCGAAGGGAAGCCCGGGATCGACCGGGACCCCGATGCCGGCCTGCGTGACGACGGCCGCCCGTTCCGCCTGGGGTACCGTCGAGGCCACCGCCGCCTGCAGCTCGTGGCGGGCACCATCACCGATCAGCACCTCGTAGCGTCGGTCCCCCAGCTCGACCGGCACGATCCTCATCCCCTCCCCCCGGTCCCGATCCCGGCATCCGACAGCATCCGGTCGCCGAGCACCCGGTCGACCACCTGGCGGGGCGAGAGCTCGTCGACGTCCACGGTGACCGCCGCCACCGATGCATACAGCGGTCGCCGGACCCGGTCGAGCTCCGCCAGCGCGGTGGCCGGATCGTCGTCGAGCAGCGGCCGGCCCTCTCCGCTCCCGACCCGACGGGCGAGCACCCGGGGATCGGCCCGGAGCCACACGACGGTGCCCGACCGGACCAGGAGATCCCGGTTCGCCGCCGACAGGACCACGCCCCCCGCCGCCGAGACCACCACCGGCCCGGTCCCCGACAGGGCCTCGGCCAGCACCCTGGACTCCTCGGCGCGGAACGCCGCCTCCCCCCGCTCGGCGAAGAGCGCAGGAACGCTGTAGCCGGTCTCGGCCGCCACCTGGGCGTCGGAGTCCAGGTAGCGCCACCCGAGCCGCTCGGACAGCAGACGGCCCACGGTCGTCTTGCCGGCACCCATCATCCCCACCAGGATGAGCCGGTCAACCATCGATCGGGGCGGGAGGCGAACGGGTCTCGCCCAGCGCGTTGAGGTAGCCCAGGCGGTTGCGCCGGAATTCGCCGACCGAGTCGCCGCCGAACTTGCGCAGGGCCTCGGAGGCCAGCACCAGGGCGACCATGGTCTCGGCCACCACGCCCATGGCCGGCACCGCCGTCACGTCGGTGCGCTCCTTGAACGAGACGGCGGCCTCCTTGGAGACCACATCGACCGTCCCGAGGGTCGGTCGGTTGAGCGTGGCCAGGGGTTTCATCGACGCCCGGGCCACGATGGGAGCGCCGGTGGACATGCCACCCTCCACGCCTCCCGCGTGGTGGGTGTCCCTCACGTAGCCTCCGCCCAGGAGGCCGGCGGCATCGTCTCGGGCCCCGTCCGGGCCCACCTCCGCCACCCGGATGGCGTCGTGCGCGACCGAGCCCCGTCGACCGGCCAGCTCGATGCCGTCGCCGAATTCGACGGCCTTGATGGCCTGGATGCTCATCAGCGCCTGGGCCAACAGGGCATCGAGGCGCCGGTCCCAGTGGACGTGGCTCCCGAGACCGACCGGCACACCGTAGGCGATCACCTCGGCCACCCCGCCCAGCGAATCACCGTCCTTGGCCGCCGCCTTCACCGCCGCGACCATCCGCTGTTCGGCGAGGGGATCGCAGCAGCGCACCTGTGACTCGTCCGCACGGATCAGCTCCTCCACCGTGGGGAGCGGGCCGATGGCGGCCCGCTCGGGCCCGAGCTGCACGATGTGGCTGAGGACGTCGACCCCCACCTGCCACAACAGCAGCTTGGCCAGCGTGCCGGCGGCCACCCTCGCCGCCGTCTCGCGTGCCGACGCCCGCTCGAGCACGTCGCGGGCGTCGTCGAGCCCGTACTTGAGCATGCCGGACAGATCGGCGTGGCCCGGCCGGGGTTTGGTGAGCACCCTCGAGGGCAGGCCCGGGTCGGGGGACATCTCCGCCTCCCACTTCGGCCACTCCGTGTTGGCGATCTCGATGGCGATCGGTGACCCGAGGGTCCGGCCGTGGCGGATGCCGGCGACCAGGCTGACGTCGTCGGCCTCGAAGCGCATCCGTGGACCCCGGCCGAAGCCCAGCCGGCGGCGGGCCAGGCCCCGTTGGATGTCCTCGGCGGTCACCAGCAGTCCGGCGGGCATGCCCTCGACGATGACCACCAGAGCCCGTCCGTGGGATTCACCGGCGGTCAGGTAGCGCAGCACCTTAGGGAATCTACTCGGGGCGGTCCGGGGCTCCGGCTGGGACGTCGGGCGGACCTGGCGCCCGGCGCCTGCATGGGGACGCGGGCGCCGAGGGGCGTCCGGTCACGTCCCGGCGTGGAACAGGCTCTGGGCCAGATGCCCGCCCCAGAAGACGGCGATCACCGCTCCGACGGACAGGGAGGGGGCGAACGGGATTCGGGTCTTGCGGCCCGACGACGAAACCACCGCCAGCGCCAGGCCGAAGACCATGCCCGTGATGAAACCGGCCAGGAACGCCACATAGGCGTGCAACAGGCTCAGGTAGCCAACGGTGAGCCCGATGGTCCCCGCCAGCCGCACGTCGCCGAATCCCATGCCTCGGGGAGCGAACCACCACACGGCGAAGAAGAGGCCGAAGGCCACCGCTCCGGCCACGGCCGATCCGGCCAGGCTGTGCCACCGGTGGTCGACCGCCGCTGACAGCACCAGCAGGGGGACGATCAGGGCCAACGCCGGATAGATGAGCCACCGGGGCACCAGTCGGTGCGAGAGGTCGGTCGACGAGACCGCCACCAGCAGGGCGAAGAACACACAGAAGGGGGCGAGGACGAGGTCTCGTCCGAAGTGGTCCGCCGCCGCCGCCAGCAGGGCGCCGGTGAGGAGCGCCCCCGAAGCGGTCCGGGCCGGGGCATGGCCCGTGGGCACGAGGCTCCGCACCGCTCCGTCCGGGGCGGGTTCGCCGGGAACCGATCCTTCGGCTCCTCCGGGTCCGGCCGGCGGCGTTGCGCCCCGGGCGGACTCCTCCATCGACCCGACCACCGGGACCCGGCGGCCGCTGTCGTCGGGGACCTGCGAGGTCGGCGGCCCGATCCGCCCGGCGACGCTCGTCTTCGAGCCGGCTGCGCTCGGCGAGGCGTTGGCCGACCGGGTCGAGGGCCGCTCCGATCACGAGACCGGCGACACCTGTGCCGACAACGAGCAGTGTGTCCACTCCACGCAACGTACCGGACGGCTCCCCCCAGTACGGGCATGCCCGTACGACCGGTGTGGTGCGGCGCCCGGCCCCCGGATGCCCGGGCGGCACCCCGATCAGCGCGGGCGGGAGGTCGGGCGGCTAGAGGGCCGGTTCGTAGTAGGGGTTGGTCCCGTCGGCGTGGTCGGTCACATCGACGATGTTGGCCAGCTCGGGAATGGCCTCGCGCAGGATGACCTCGATGCCCTGGGAGAGGGTGGCCTTGGCCATGCCACACCCCTGGCAGCCCCCGCTGAGGCGCAGGTACACCGAGGCGTCCTCGACCGCGACCAGGTCGGCACGGCCGCCATGGGCGGCGATGCTCGGGTTCACCTGTTCGTCGAGGACGGAGACCACCCGCTGGGCCAACGGATCGGACAGGTCCACCTCGGGGCCCGAGCGCAGCCCCCGGGGTGTCGGGGCCGGCGGGGTGTTCGGATTGACGATGACCAGACCGCCCTCCCCCGAGGCGTCGGTGACGAAGTCCAACGTGGCACCCTGGAGCCGGTCGGCACTGGCCCGGGGCACCACGACGGTGAGGTCGTCCCCGTGCTGCACGACGTCGCCCCCGGCGGCGTCGGCCAGGGCCTGGAAGTACATGTCGTAGGCATACGCCCCGTTGCTCTCACCGCTGATCTCGAGCCAGAGCGCCAACGTGTCGGACTCGGACTCATCGGCCAACACCTCCAACACGGTCGCCCGCGCCCCGGGGGTGATGGTCAGCACGGCGAGGACGTCCTCACGGTCTTCACTCATGCCTGTCATCATAAGGGCGTGCCGTCGGCCCACAAGCGTGTCCCGGAAAATGCCCACGAATGGGTCAGTTTCGACGATCCCGATGAGGAGCGGACCTGGCTCTTCGATGTGACGTTCCTGGTCAGCGCCTGGACCTGCATCTTCGGGCAGGGATGCCAGGGTGTCCTGACCGGACCCTCGCCGGAGCTGGTCCAGGGCTGTTGCTCATACGGGGCCCACTTCACCGGCAAGAAGGACGCACGCGCCGTGGAGCGGGCGGCGGCCGACCTGACCCCGGACCTCTGGCAGTTCCACAAGCAGGGGCAAAAGGGCGTCGTCAAGAAGCTCCCGGACGGGGAGCTGGGGACCCGGTTGGTCGACGACGCCTGCATCTTCCTCAATCGCCCCGGATTCCCGGCCGGCGCGGGCTGCGCGCTGCACCTGTCGGCCGAGCGGCAGGGTCGGAGCCACGTCGATCTGAAGCCGGAGGTGTGCTGGCAACTGCCGCTGCGGCGCGAGGACGAAACGGCGGCCGACGGCCACGTGACGTCGGTGGTCCGGCAGTGGGACCGGCGCCACTGGGGAGAGGGCGGCGAGGAGTTCCACTGGTGGTGCACCGAGGACCCCGAGGCGTTCGTGGGCCACGAGCCGGTGTACGTGACCATGCGCGCCGAGCTGGAGGCGATGGCCGGGAGGAAGGTCGTCCGGGCCCTGGTCGCCTACCTCGAGGGACGGTCGGCCCCGAGGGCCCGGGTGACACTCCTGCCCCACCCGACGGTCCGCCGCTGAGCTGCTCGGGCGACCCGGTGGGCTACTCGGCCAGGGGGTCGTCCTCGGCGAAGGAGGCGTCCTTCGGAGCGGTGCCGAGGATCTCGTCGTAGTCGTCCTCGGTGGCCAGGCACCACGAGGCATGCTTGTCGTCGGGCTCGGCTCCGCATTCGGGGCAGCGCCGCGAGTCGGTCGCGATGGACCGCTTCAAGCTGCGCGCTTCTTCGAAGCGGCGATGGCGTCCCTTCTTCACGGCAACGAACTCCTAGCCCCACCTGCGGTGGCGCGGCCCCCGTCAGTGCTGCACCCGGGGTGGCCACCGATCACCAATGCCGGCCAGTGTAGTGCGGGAGACCCTCATTCGTGACGCACCGGCCCGACCGGTACCATCGGGCCATGCCCGACCAATTCGACCCCCAGGCCATGGTGGACCGGTTCCGGGCCAGGGCCGAAGCGGTCAAGGCCCGCGGCCTCCCTCCGATCGAGGGCGCCGACCGCGAGCGGTTCAAGAGGCAGGCCCAGGCCGACTTCATGGACTTCGCCATGCTCGGGGACGCCGAGCCCAGCATGGAGGACGGGATCCTGACCCTCACGATCGACCTGCGGCCGGACCCGGCACCGGACCGCCCCTGAACCACCGGGCCCGGAGCCCCGAAACGCCCTCGGCCGGGACACCAGATGGGCGAAGTTCGATCCGGTCGCCTGGCAAGCCGTGGGGCGCGACTCATCCTCCGTAGTTCATCCTGGTGTCCTCCATGCGGAGGACACCGGCGTGCACGCTGGCCGACTCCGTCGGGAGCTCACCGACATCGACGACCTCCCCGACGATGAGCACGTGGCTGGCGGCACCTTCGGGAGCATCCCCGTCCCAGCTGCAGACCCGCTGCACGTCACAGGACAACCACCCCACGGCCGAGACGAGGCACGGCCGTCCCCCGGCCACCTCGAAGACGGGCTCCCCCTTCAGCGAGGTGGCCACCCCCCGGGCGTCCAGCTCCACGGCGTCCACGGTGTCCACCGGCTTGACGAAGCGCCGGACGAGGGCGCGGTCCGCCCTCGACAGCACGCTCACCGAGAAGCCCCCGCCCGCTTCGATCAGCCCGCGGGTCACCGAATCCCGCTCCACCGAGACGGCGACCAGTTTCGGCCTCGTGGCGATCTGCATGACCCAGTTGCAGGTCATCAGGTTGCGCCGGTCTCCGGCCCGGGACCCGACGACGAACAGCCCGGTCGGGAGGGACCACAGCACCCGGCGCCTGAGCTGGTCGTAGCGGACCGGGTCGTGACCGTCGGGAACCGGTCCGAAGTCCCTGTCGACGGGAGGCATCGGCTACCACTCCCCCGGCGAGCGGTGATCGGACGGCGCGCAGGGGGCCATCGACCTCCCTCCCTCAGTTCCCGAACGGGTCACTGTTGCCCGCCGGTTGGGTGGTCGATGTCGAAGGGGTGTGCCCGGTGATGGCGGCGACGCGCTCCAACGCCGTGGCGAGCAGCGGCATCAACCTGGCCCGTTCGTCGGCGGACCGAAGGAGCACTGAAGCGGTCCCTGACGAGCCCTGGTAGCAGTCGTCCCCGGCCGCCGCCGCGTCCTCATAGGCGCGGTCCAGCTCATCGGTCAGCTGCTGGTCGGGCGTCGGCAGATTGCCGATGGCGACCTGGGCGTCGTTGCTGAGTAGAGCGCACACCGTCTTGATGGCGGCGGCCGGGTCGTGACGGGAGAGGGCGAGGCCGACATTGCGGCTGTCCACCTCGAGGGTGCCGACCGCGGACCCTCCCCCTGCACCGGATACCCAGGCGGAGACCCGGGCGGCCGGTGGTCCCGACTCGTCCTGTCCGGCGCACCCGGCCAGGACCGCGGCCGCGACCAGGACGGCCGTCAGGGCCGCCCACAGCGGCGTGCCCCGCCTGGTGCCGTCCGGGGAGGAGGCGACCACTACGCCGGGATGCCCGTCCAATCCGGCCGCCAGGACGGATCGAGCTGGCGCAGGAACTGCACGCATCGCTCCTCCTCGCTGTGCTCGCCGATGGATCCGGAGGCCGACCGCAGGCCGTCGAGGCAGCGGAGGAACCCGCGGTTGGGCTCGTGGTCCCACCGGACCAGTCCGGACCCCTTCCACCCGGCGGCCCGGAGGGCGTCGAGCCCCCGGTGGTAGCCCACCCGGAAACAGGCGTACGCCTCCACGTCATCCCGGGCCAGCGATCCGAGGGCGGCCCACGCAGCCAGCGATCGGGGTTCGGACCGGACGATGTCCGCCACCGCGTGCCGCCGCCGCTCGCCGGGCTGGGCCAGCGCCGCCTCGAGCCCGGCCCTCACCGCTTCGGGCTCCTCGGGGAGGACGGTCTCCCCCAGCCCGGCTGTCAGCCTCACCGGCGACGTCTCGGGCTGGGTTGCCTCACTGGGGACCATGGCCGCCAGTGTAGGACCGGCACGCGTCCGTCACTACGCCCCGGCGTCCCGGTCCCGGGTGCGGACGGCCCGGGCCGTGGGCGGCCGAATCAGGCGAAGCTGACCAGGTGGTAGTCACGCTTGCCGCGGCGGATGACCAGGTACCGCTCCGCCACCAGATCGTCGGTGCCCACCGTCTGGGCCACGTCCCCGGCGCGGCGGTTGTTCACGTATGCCCCGCCCTGCTCGACCGTCGTCCGAGCCTGCCCCTTCGAGCGGGAGAGCCCGGTGTCGACCAGCAGGTCGACCAGGGGCATCCCGGCGCCGGCGAGCCGGCTGAGTGGCAACTGCGTCGAGGGGGCGTCGGCGAAGGCATCCACGATCGACTGCCCGTCCAACTTGGCGATGTCCTCGGTGAACAGGGCCGCTCCCACCAGTTCGGCCCGCTCCGTCGCCGACCGGCCGTGGACGAGCGAGCACACCAGGCGGGCCAACTGGCGCTGCGCCTCGCGCCGCTCGGGGTGGTCCGCGGTCGCCGCATCGAGTTCGAGGATCTCCTCCCGGGTGAGGAAGGTGAAGTAGCGGAGATAGGCACCGACGACCGAGTCCTCGGTGCGGAGGAAGAATTGGTGGAGCTGATAGGGGCTGGTCCGAGCGGCATCCAACCAGACGGTCCCGGACTCGGTCTTTCCGAATTTGGTGCCGTCGGCCTTCAGCACGAGGGGGGTGGTCAGTCCCCAGGCCTCCTGGTGGCGGACCTTCCTGATCAGCTCGATGCCCATGGTGATGTTGCCCCACTGGTCACTGCCCCCCAGCTGGAGCCGACACCCGAAGGCATCGTAGAGGTGCAGGAAGTCGAGCGCCTGGAGCAGCATGTAGCTGAACTCGGTATAGGAGATGCCCTGGTCGGCGCGCGACAGGCGTGACCTCACCGAGTCCTTGGCCACCATCTGGTTGACGGTGAAGTGCTTCCCCACGTCGCGGAGGAAGTCGAACAGCCGCAACGAGTCGAGCCAGTCGGCGTTGTTGAGGAGGAGCGCGCCGGACCGCGCCGGTGCCTCACCGAAATCGAGGAACCGCTCGAGCTGGCCTCGGATACCGGACAGGTTGGCCCGGAGCTCGTCGTCGGTCAGAAGCGAGCGCTCCTCGGACTTGCCTCCCGGGTCGCCCACGAACCCGGTGCCTCCTCCGGCCACGGCGATCGGCCGGTGCCCCGCTGACTGGAGGCGTCGCAACGTGCAGACCTGCAACAGGTGGCCGACGTGCAGGCTGTCCGCGGTGGGGTCGAAGCCGCTGTAGGCGGTCATCCGATCGGAGTCCAGACGGGCCCCGAGTCCGGGATCGGTCATCTGGTGGATGAGTCCGCGGAAGCGGAGGTCCTCGGCGAGCTGGGCCATGGCCTCAGCCTGCCACGTCACCGGAGTCGGTTCGTCGCAGACACCACCGGTACCGGCCTTCATCGGTGCCGGCGACGGCGCGGGGCACCGTGGATGCACCGCTGGTCGCCCAGGTGGCCGCTCGGGTACGGAGGCTCGCTACGCTCGGGAACCGGTTGTCCCGGGCCGCTGACCACAGAGCCGATCCCCAGCCTCGGCGAGGAGCGTCGATGATCAACCCCTACCTCCACGGAAACTTCGCCCCGGTGCTCGAGGAGCGCAGCGACGACCACGAGCTTCCGGTGACCGGGGTGATCCCACCGGACCTGACCGGCCGGCTCCTGCGGAACGGCCCCAATCCCGCTGTGGTCCCCCTCGACGAGACCGACTACCACTGGTTCGGCGGCGACGGGATGATCCACGCCGTCTCGCTGGCCCAGGGCAGGGCCACCGGCTACCGCAACCGCTGGGTCAGGACCCGGGCGCTGGCCGCCAAGCTGGAGACGACCCCCCCAGCGGACCGAGCGAGCCCATCGACGGGCCGGCCAACACCCACGTCATCCGCCACGGCGGCCCGACCCTGGCCCTTGTCGAGTCCGGCTTCCCCCATGCCCTGTCCCCCGATCTGAGCCGGGCCCGCGTCCACGACTTCGACGGGAGCCTGGCCTCGCCGATGACCGCCCACCCCAAGCTGGATCCGACCACCGGGGAGCTGATCTTCTTCGGGAGCGACGTCTTCGGGCCGCCCTTCCTGCGCTACCACGTGGCCGACGCCACCGGCGTCCTCGACCGCACCGAGGAGATCGACATCCCGTGCGCCACCATGATCCATGACTTCGGGGTCACCGCCACCCGGGTCGTCTTCCTCGACCTGCCCGTCGTGTTCGACCTCGGCCTCGCCTCCGAGGGCCGCTCGCTCCCCTACCGGTGGATGCCCGATGCCGGAGCCAGGGTGGGCGTGATGCCCCGTTCCGGTGGCAACGCCGACATCCGTTGGATCGGCATCGACCCGGTGTACGTCTTCCACGTCCTCAACTGTTACGACGACGGGGACTCGGTGGTCATGGATGTCGTCCGCTACGACGGCGCGTTCGACACTGCACCGGGCGAGGCCATCGCCTCGAACCAGCCGGTGCTCGCCAGATGGACGATCGATCCGGTCGCCGACCGGGTGTCCGAGCAGCGACTCGACGACACCCCTGTCGAGTTCCCCCGGATCGACGGCGCCGTGGCCGGGCTGCCCCACCGCTACGGGTACTGCACCCGGCTGGGTGACCACGCCGATGATCCCAGCCAACTCGGGCTGGTCAAGTACGACCTCGTCCGTGACGAGTCCACCCGCTTCGAGCCGGGTGAGCACCGTGCCCCGGGAGAGCCGGTGTTCGTGCGGGCCGCCGACGGCCGGGGCGAGGACGAGGGGTGGGTTCTCTCCGTCGTCTACGACGCCACCCGCGACGCCAGCGACCTGGTGATCATCGACGCCACCTCGTTCGGCGGGCCGCCGGTCGCCACCGTCCAGCTCCCGGCCCGTGTTCCCTTCGGCTTCCACGGATCGTGGGTGCCAGCCGGCTCCTGACCGCTGGGTCCCCAGGTGACACCAGAACCGGCCGGGCGCGTGCGAAAATGGGACGGTTCGGCACGGCGGTAACCCTGCCGGTCGACCGGATCCCCGGTCGAACCCTCGGCCGGACCTCACGGCACCCCACACGACCTTGTCACCCACCGACCCGCCCTCCGACCCGGCTGCGCCCCGCTCCTCCCGCCCGTCGGGGCTCTCCTCGGGGAGCCCGACCGGCCAGCCCGCGCGCATCGGCACCCCCTCCCGTCGGCCGGCCGGCCGGCTTCCCGGGGCCGATCCTCGGCGGTCAGGTCACCATCCCTTCCCGGCGGGAACGACGCCGGGCGAAGAGGCGCCGCCGGCGCCCGGCGGAACGGGTCCTGCGCTGGTCGTCGGGTTCGTCGTCGTGCTGCTGGTCGTGGCCGGACTGGGCTACGGCTACTTCCGATACCAGTGGAGCAAGGTGGTCTCCAATCCGTGCACCACCTGCGTGGCCGCAGCCAGCGGTGCGCCCTACAACGTGCTGCTCATCGGCTCCGACACCAGGGTCGGGGAGACGGCGGCCCAGGCCCAGCAGTTCGGGAACCAGTCCAACGCCGGCGGGCAGCGAAGCGACACCATCAAGATCGTCCATGTCGACCCGGCCGCAGGCACCGCCTCCTCCCTGTCGATCCCGAGGGACACCTACGTGACCCTGTCCGGGATGCCGGCCAACAGCCCGCTGTCGTCCCGAAACAAGATCAACTCGGCCTTCGGCAGCGGCGAAACTGTCGCCACCGGCGCCGATGCCCTCATCCAGACCATCCAGAACACCTTCGGCATCCCGATCAGCCACTACATCGCCATCAACTTCTTCGGCCTGGAGGACGCGGTCAACGCCCTCGGTGGCATCAGCATGGACTTCCCCTACCCGGTGCGGGACCACGACCTCGACACCGGCGTCAACAAGTCCGGGCTCGACATCACCCAGACCGGCTGCCAGGTCCTGAACGGGCAGCAGGCCCTGGCCCTCTCCCGATCCCGGTACTTCCAGTACTACGCCGGCGGCCAGTGGATCTCAGGACCCCACCTCGGACATCGGCCGCATCCAGCGCCAGAACCTGATCATCTCGTCCGCGCTCGACAAGGCGAAGTCCACCTACAACCCGTTGAGGCTCAACGCCCTGTTGACCTCGGTGGTCCATGACTTCAGCAAGGACGACGCACTCTCCGCCGAACGACCTCTACTCGCTGGCCGAGCGCTACAACGCCTTCTCCGGGTCGCAATTGCAGGCCTACACGCTGCCGACCGTGGGGGCCACGTCGTCGGTCGCCGGATCCGTCGAGGTGGTCCAGCCCGACGGGCCGGACGGGGCTGCCCAGTTGATCACCCAGTTCCTGGGCGGAACGGTCGGAACCGTAACCACCCCACCGCTCAGCGCCTACGGCGAGCCCTTGACCTTCACCGTCCCCGCCACCACCGCACCCACCGCTGCGCCGGTGGCCACCGCTGCGCCGGCACCGGCCAAGGGCACGGCGCCCGCCGCTCCCGCTGCGCCGAAGGTCCCCGCATTCGACCCGCGGCCCTGCTGAGGCCCGGGCCCGGCCGAGCCTCAGGACCCGCCGTGCCGCCCGTCGACGGCGTCGGCGACCCTGGCGTTGACCCGATGGTGGACGGCGACATTCTCGGCTCGGCTCGGGCAGCCTCACCCGGATCAGCGAGAGCCCGCCGGCGGCGATGCGGCGATCGAGCGCAAGCTCGAACTCCGGCCCCCGGGCGTCGGCACCGACGTCGTCGACCGGCCAGCCGCATGCCGCGGCCACCGCGGCCAGGTCGGTCGACTGCGGCGTCCCGAACAGGGTGTCGAACGCGCCCGGGTCGAGGGCCTCGGCAGCCTCGAGGAACGAGAAGATCCCCCCGCCGCGGTTGTCCGCCACCACCACGGTCAGCGGGGCGGTGAACCCGTCGGCGCACACCAGGGCCGAGAGGTCGTGAAGGAAGGCCAGGTCGCCGACCAGCAACACCGTGGGGCCCGGCGTGCCGAGCGCCACCCCCACGGCGGTGGACACCACCCCGTCGATACCGTTGGCCCCCCGGTTGGCCAGCACCCTGGGGGGCTGCCGGCGAGGGGCGGCGAACGCCTCCACGTCCCGGACCGGCATCGAGGAGGACACCACCAATGTCGCACCGCCGGGCAGGTGGTCGACCAGGCGGCGGGCCAGGGCGGGCTCGCTGAGCCCGCCGCCGGGACCGAGAGCGTCGTCCATCGCCCGCTGGGCGGTCGCCTCGGCGTCCTGCCAGTCCCGGGACCAACCGCTCCCCGCCGGGCCCGGTCCGGCCGTCCGGGATCCGGCCAGGCACTCCACCGCCTCCGCGCAGAACAGGCCCGGGTCGCACCGGATGAACACCTCGGCGTTCCGGTCCGGGTCGGTCCAGCGCCCGTGGGGGTCCACGACGATGGAGCGGGCGCCGGCCCCGACGGAGGTGGACAGGAACCCGTTGACCACTTTGGACACCCAGCGCCCACCGAGGGCGAGGACGGCCTCGGGGGCGTGGGAACGGGCGAACCGCTCGGACCGCAGGATGCCGTCGGCCGCGGCGACCACGGCGGGCTCCTGGCGGCGCAGTCCGGAGCGGGGATCGGCCAGGACCGGCCATCCGAGGGCCGAGGCCAGGGCCATGACCGCCGTCGGGTCCCCGCAACCGGCGCCGGCCACGATCAGGCCCCTGCATCCCGGGGAGAGCGCGCCCGACCCGACGAGTGAGGGCACGGTCCCCACGGGGGGAGGCGCGGGACCCGAGACCACCTCGTGCCACGGGCCGTCCGACCGGCCCGGGGGGACGCCCCCTGCCACCGGGTCCCCGAGGAGGGGCTCGCGGAACGCCAGGTTGAGGTGGACCGGACCCGGCCCGCCGGGCCCGGAGAGGGCCTCGGCCACGGCGCGGGACGCCAGCGGGCGCCACGCCGCCCGGGTGGCGGGGTCCGCCACCCCCGGATCGCAGAACCACCGGGGACTGCTCCCGAACAGCCGGATCTGGTCGATGGTCTGGGGCGCCCCCACCTCCCGCAGCTCCGGAGGACGGTCGGCGGTGACGGCGATCAGCGGCACTCCGGCCAGGTCGGCCTCGACCACCGCGGCGTGGAGCTCGGCCGCGGCCGTGCCGCTGGTGGTGACCACCAGAGCCGGTCGTCCGGTGGCCAGCCCGAGCCCGAGCGCCGTGAACCCCGCCGAGCGCTCGTCGAGGCGGACGTGCACGGCGATGCCCGGGTGGGCGGCGAGGGCCAGGGCCAGGGGCGTCGAGCGCGAACCGGGGCAGACCACCGCATGGCCCACCCCGCCCGCGGGCCCACTCGTCGACCAGCGTCGAGGCAAAGGCGGCCTGGGTGTCGGCGTCGGCGCGGGCGGCGTCACCCGTCGGTACGCTCACCGGGGTCCCCCATGTCGCCGGCCCGCCCTCCATCGATCCCCGCACCCCAGCCGCCCCTGGCACTGCACACCGACAACTTCGGGCACGGGCAACGTCTGGTCATGGCCCACGGCTTCACCCAGACCGGACGTGTGTGGGGCTCGATGGACCGCGACCTGGCCCGCGACCACCAGGTCGTCCTGGTCGACATGCCGGGGCATGCGTCCTCGTCCGCGGTCACCGCCGGCCTGGTGGACGGGTCCCTGCTGCTCGGCCGGGCCGGCGGGCGGGCGGCCTACCTGGGTTATTCGATGGGGGCCCGGTTCTGCCTGCACCTGGCCCTGGCCCGGCCCGGCGCTGGTCGACGCCCTGGTGCTCATCTCGGGAACCGCCGGGATCGACGAGGCAGGGGCCCGCCGTACCCGTCGTCGGGCCGACGGGGACCTGGCCGACGAGCTCGACCCGCCCGACGGCAGCCGGACGTCCGCCACCCCGGTCGACACCTTCCTCCGGCGCTGGTTGGCGGCCCCGCTGTTCGCCGGCATCGACCCCGAGGCCGCCGGGCTCGACGAGCGGCTGCGCAACACCGGGCCCGGTCTGGCGTCGAGCCTCCGGCTGGCCGGCGCCGGCACCCAACGGCCGATGTGGGACCGGTTGGGGCGGCTGACCATGCCGGTGCTGGTCATCACCGGGGAGGACGACGACAAGTTCACCGCCTTGGGCCGGCGGTTGGCCGACCGGGATCGGGGCCGAACGCCGCCCATGCCGCCGTGACCGGCGCCGGGCACGCCCCCCACCTGCAGCGTCCCCATGAGGTGGCTGCACTGGTGCGCCGGCACCTGGCCGGAACCGCCCGGCCATGACCGTCGTGGGCGCGTCACGAGACCCAGAGCCACAGGGAGACGGCGAGCAGCACGCCGAACGCCAGCTGCAGCCGGCCGGTGGCCGCCGAGCACCGGCAGCAGTTCACGGCCGGAGGCGTCGCCTCCGACCAGTCGGACCGGGGCCACGGCCAAGGGAGCGGCCAGGAGGGGGACGAAGGGCGCCGCCGGGTGCACGGGTGCCTTGGTGGCCACCGACCAGACACCCCAGGCCAGCACGACGACGAACGGGACGGCGACGCAGGCCGCATAGACCCGTCCGCCGGCGCGGCGGCCGACCCGGACGGCGAGCGTCCGTTTGCCGCTCTGGCGTCGGTCCCGATGTCCCGCAGGTTGTTGGCCAGCAGCAGCGCGGTGGCCAGCAGGCCGACCAGCGCGGCGGCGAGCCACACCGGCCACCGGTCGAGGCTGAGGGTCTGGACGTAATAGGTGCCCACGGTGGCCACCAGCCCGAAGAAGACGAAGACGAACAGCTCGCCCAACCCGGCGTATCCGTAGGGCCTGCGGTCCGCCGGTGTAGAACCATCCGGCGGCCAGGCAGGCGGCCCCCACCAGCAGGACCCACCACGAGGTGGCCCAGGCCAGCGCCAGTCCCGACCACCGCCGGCCACCCCGAAGGCGATCAGAGCGGCGCGCTTGACGGCGGTGGCCGAGGCCAGGCCGGCGGCCACCAGCCGTACCGGGCCGACCCGGGCATCGTCGGTCCCCCGGATGCCGTCCGAGTAGTCGTTGGCGTAGTTGGTGCCCACCTGGATGGCCAGGGCCACCACCAGGGCGCCGAGGGCGTACCACCACGAGTGCCCGGGGAGGCCGGCGGCCGACTGGAGCGGATGGGCGGCGGCCGTCCCCACCACCACCGGCACGATGGCCGCCGGCAGGGTCCGCGGCCGGGCTCCGAGGACCCAGCGCCGCACCGGGCCGGGGACGGACGGCGCGGCGCTGGGGGAAGGGCCGGTGGTCACGGCCGTGACCGGACAGGCCGGCCCGGGGATCACGGACGGCGGGGGAAGCGGCCGAAGTCGGGCGGGCGGTGCTCCTGGAAGGCGTTTCGCCCCTCCTGGCCCTCCTCGCTCATGTAGAAGAGCATGGTGGCGTCGCCGGCGAACTGCTGGAGGCCGGCCAGCCCGTCGTCGGCGGCGTGCAGGCCGCCCTTCAGCATCCGCAGGGCCAAGGGGGACAGCGACAGCATCTGGCGGCACCAGGCCACCGTCTCCCGCTCCAGCTCGGCCAGCGGCACCACCGCGTTGACCAGTCCCCAGTCGAGGGCGGTGGCGCGTCGTACTGGCGGCACAGGAACCACACCTCCTTGGCCCGCTTGAGGCCGATGGTCCGGGCCAGCAGGCTGGCCCCGTAGCCGCCGTCGAAGCTGCCGACCTTCGGGCCGGTCTGACCGAACCGGGCGTTGTCGGCGGCGATGGTCAGGTCGCAGACCAGGTGGAGGATGTGGCCGCCGCCGATGGCGTAGCCGGCCACCATGGCCACCACCGGCTTGGGCAGGCGCCGGATCTGGATCTGGAGGTCCAGGACGTTGAGCCGGCCGATGCCCTGCCGTGGCCACCTCGTCGTCCCCCAGGTAGCCGTCGTCGCCCCGGATCTTCTGGTCCCCGCCCGAGCAGAAGGCGTCGGGCCCCTCCCCGGTGAGGATGACCACCCCGACCGAAGGGTCGTCCCGGGCCAGCGCGAAGGCGTCGGCCAGCTCGAAGAGCGTCTGGGGGCGGAAGGCGTTGCGGACCTCGGGCCGGGCGATGGTCAACTTGGCCATCCCGTCGCCGACCTCGTAGCGGATGTCCCGGTAGTCGCCCCGCCGTTCCCAAGCGGGCGGCGGCCGGTCCCGGAACCGGTCCACCGGGTCCTCGGGGCGCCCGATGACCACCGTCTCGGGGGAGGTGCCGACAGGACCGCCGCCGGCGCCGGCCAATCGCGGTGCAACCATTCGACCATTCACTCCTAGAGTCCCCACTCGTACGGTCGCCTAGGCTACCCCCATGCCGCGAGCTGGTAGCGCTCGACCTGCCGGCCGGGCCGGCTTTCGTCGCCGCCCTCGGGCGCGCCTGGGACGCCGGCGACGCCGTGCTCCCCCTCGACCCCCGTCTCCCCGGCCCGGCGGTCACCGCCCTGGTGGAGGCCATGCGCCCGGCGGCCGTCGTCGACGCCGGCGGGCACCCACCGGCGGACCGGGGGCCGTGCCGACCGAGCCCGGCGACGCCCTGGTCGTGGCCACCAGCGGCACCACCGGAGCCCCCAAGGGGGTGGTCCTGACCCACGCCGCCGTCCGGGCCTCGGCCCTCGCCACCTCGGCGCGGCTGGGGGTCGACCCCGGGCACGACCGCTGGGTGGCCTGCCTCCCGCTGGCCCACATCGGCGGGCTGGCGGTGGTCACCCGGGCGCTCGTCACCGGCACCCCCTGCACCGTGCTCGAGCGCTTCGACGCCGCCGCCGTCGAAGCCCAGGCCCGTTCCGGCGCCACCCTGGTCTCGCTGGTGGCCACCGCCCTCGGCCGGACCGACGCCTCCGGGTTCCGCGCCGTGCTGCTCGGGCGGGGCCGCCCCGCCCGACCGACTCCCGGCCAACGTCGTCACCACCTACGGCATGACCGAGACCGGGTCCGGCATCGTCTACGACGGGAGGCCGCTCGACGGCGTCGAGGTGCGCATCGGACGGCGCAGGACGGCGTCGCCGCGGGGGAGGTCCTGGTCCGAGGCCCGATGCTGCTCCGGGCCTACCGGGACGGGACGGACCCGCCGCGGCCCGGGGACGGTGGCTTCCCACCGGCGACGCCGGTCGGCTGGCGCCCGACGGGACGCTCTCGGTGTTCGGCCGGATGGCCGAGGTGATCGTCACCGGGGGCGAGAAGGTCTGGCCGGCGCCGGTCGAGCAGGTGCTCGCCGGCCATCCCGGGGTGGACCAGGTGGCGGTGTGGAAGCGGCCCGACCCCGAGTGGGGTCGAGCGGGTGGTGGCCTGGGTGGTGCCCAAGGACCCCGCGGCACCGCCGGCGCTCGGCGAGCTGCGCGAGCTGGCGGCCGTCGCAACTCGCCCCCTGGGCCGCCCCCGTGAGCTGGTGGTGGTCGGCACCCTGCCCCGGACCCCGGGCAAGCCGCCGCCGGGCCGCCCTGGCCTGACCCTGGGGAGCGGCGGCCCCTCCCGGGTTCGGCGACGGCCTCAGGTGATCCCGCCGCTGGCGATGCACAGGGCGCCCCCGTCGACCACCAGGGTGTGCCCGGTGATCCACGAGGCGGCGTCCGAGCACAGGAACAGCGCGGCGGCGGCGATGTCGTCGGCGCCCCCCAGCCGGCGGAGGGGCAGCCGACGGGCGATGGCCTCCTCCGCCGGGCTCCCACAGGGCCCGGGCGAACTCGGTCTTGACCAGACCGGGGGCCAGCGCGTTGACCCGGACCCCGGGCCCGAGCTCGCCGGCCAGTTGGCTGGTCAGGTGGATCACCGCCGCCTTGGTCACGTTGTACCAGCCGATCCCACCCTCGACCGAGAGGCCGCCGACCGAGGCCAGGTTGAGGACGGCGCCACCCTGCTCGGCCATGCCGGCCCGCCAGGCGGCCTGGACCCACTCGAGATACCCGGACTGGTTGACCCGGACCGTCTTGTCGGCCCGGGCGGTGTCGATGCTCCATGATCGGACCGAAGTAGGGATTGGTGGCGGCGTTGTTGACCAGGATGTCCACCGCATCCGAAGCGCTCGACGGTGGCCGCCACGCACGCCTCGGCCTGCTCGGGGTCGCCGGCGTTGGCCGCCTGCCAGTCGACCTCGCCGGCCACGCCCACCGTCGGCCGCGGCGATCTCGGTGGCCGTCCGGGCCAGGGCCTCGGCCTTGCGGGACGAGATCATCACCGACGCCCCGGCGGCAGCGAAGGCCGCGGCGATGGCCTGGCCGATGCCGCGTGACCCCCCGGTGACCAGTGCGGTCCTGCCGTCGAGTCGCAGGTCCATGGACCAGGACCCTACCGGGGCGATCTGCCCACACCCCTTCCGTCCGGCCCTAAGTTTGACACGGACCACCGCCGAGTCCCCGTTCGTGTCCGGGAAAGGATCCGCGTTGCCGTTGATCAAGGATGTTCCGGCGGGGGAGCTCTCCCCCTATCTGCGCCAGCACCAGGACAACCCGGTGGACTGGTATCCCGTGGGGCGACGACGCCTTCGAGCAGGCCCGCCGGGAGGACCGGCCCGTCTTTTTGTCCATCGGCTACTCGGCCTGCCACTGGTGCCACGTGATGGCCCATGAATCGTTCGAGGACCCCGCCACTGCGGACCGCGCTGAACTCATCGTTCGTGAGCATCAAGGTGGACCGGGAGGAGCGTCCCGACGTCGATGCCGTCTACATGGAGGCGGTGCAGGCCATCACCGGGTCAGGGGGCTGGCCGATGAGCGTGTTCTTGACACCCGACCGGCGGCCGTTCTTCGGCGGCACCTACTTCCCCCCCGAGGACCGGCGCGGGATGCCCTCGTTCCGCACCGTGCTCGGCGCGCTCGCCGACGTCTGGGACGAACCGGCGCGCCGAGGTGGAGGAACAGGCCGACGAGCTGGCGAACGCCATGGCCGGGCGCTCGGTCCTGCGGGCGACGCCCGCGGCGAGCTCCCTCTTCGCCCCATCGGGGACGCAGGCCGCCGGCGCCGGGCGCCCCGATCTGCTGGCCCGGCCGTGGAGGAGCTCTCCCTTCGCTTCGACCCCGAGTGGGGGGGGTTCGGCGCCGCACCCAAGTTCCCCCAGCCGGACCTGGTGGATCTGGTGCTCCTCCACTCGGTGCGGAACCGGGGCGAGCCGGCCGGGGACCGCTCCGAGCGGATGGCCACGGTCACCCTCGACGCCATGGCGGCCGGCGGCATCCACGACCACCTCGGGGGAGGGTTCGCCCGCTACTCCACCGACGACCGGTGGCTGGTGCCCCACTTCGAGAAGATGCTCTACGACCAGGCCGGGCTCCTCCGGGCGTTCCTCCACGGGTGGCAGGCGACCGGGCGGGCGAACTACCGGTGGGCCATGGACGGCATCGTCGGCTACGTCAGCCGGGACCTGACCGGGCCGGAGGGAGGGGTGTGCTCGGCCGAGGACGCCGACTCCGAAGGGGTCGAGGGTCGGTTCTACGTCTGGACCCCTGATCAGCTCCGCCGGGCCGTCGCCGAGGGGCGCGACTCGACACCGCCCCCGATCGTCGACGAGATGGCCACGGCGGCGGTCGATTGGTTCGGCGTGACCGGCGCCGGAAACTTCGAAGGCGACTCCATCCTCCACCGGCCGGTCGGCCAACCGCTGGTCGGGCCTCCGGCCGTGGAGGCGGCCAGGTCGCTCCTGTTCGAGGCCCGGGAGTCGAGGGTCCGGCCCGGCCTGGACGACAAGGTGATCACCGAGTGGAACGCCATGTACGCCTCGGCGCTGGCCGAGGCCGCAGGCGCCACCGGCAACGCGGGGTGGGCGGACGCGGCCGTGGCCATCGGGGAATTCCTCTGCGCCCACCTCCTCGCTGAGGACGGCAGGTGGCGGCGGAGCTGGCAGCCCGGTGGGGGTGGCCGCCACCTGGCCTTCGCCGCTGACTACGCCTGGCTGGTCGACTGCTTCACCCGGCTGGGCGAGCTCACCGGCGAGGCGCGTGTGGACGGACAGGGCGGTGGCGGCCGCCGACGGGCTGCTGACCCTGTTCGGGGATGAGCAGGTCGGGGGCTTCTTCACCACCGGGACGACGCCGAGACCCTCATCGTCCGCACCAAGGACGTCTTCGACGGCGCCACCCCCTCGGCCAACGCCGTGGCCGCCCTGGCGCTCAGCCGCCTGGGGTCGCTGACCGGGACCGAGCGGTACACCCGGGCGGCCCGGGGCGTGGTCGACATGCTCGGCGGCCAGCTGAGGGAGCACCCGACCGCCTTTGCCCACACCATCCTCGCCGCCGACCTGCTGGTCGGCGGCGTCACCGAGGTGGTGATCAGCGGCGATCGGCCCGACCTCTTGGAGGTGGTCCGGGGCCGGTGGCTGCCCGGAGCCGTCCTGGCCTGGGGCGAGCCGACCTCGTCGCCCCTGTGGCAGGGCCGCGACGGGAGCCGGGCCTTCGTCTGCCGCGACCACGCATGCCGGCACCCGGCCGACGACCCGACCACCCTGGCGTCCCAGCTGGCCGGAGCTGCAGGGGCCCCGGAGCCGGGACGATGAGCCGGGGTTCGACACGCACCCCGCGGAGCGGTACGGCCCGGGACGTGGCCCGGTCGATAAGGCCGCGCGCCCGGATCGAGGTGGCCGGGGGCACGTCCCTCACCCTGTTGGTCCTGTCCTGCCATCCAGAGGACACCACCGGCGTGGACCTGGCGTCGGGCACCTTGGTCCGGGTCCGGGTGCCCTGGCCCGAGGAGCACGGGCCCGATCTGGCCCCTTTCGACGTGGTCGAAGCCCAGCTGGCCGAGGAGCCGGAGCGGGACGATCTCGCCCAGCCCGAGGCGGTCACGGCCGCCGGGCTGCCCCGGCACCTCGGGACCCTCCACGGGCGCCGGGTCCGGCGGCTCCTCCACGCCCTGGCCGCGCCGGTCGAGGACCACATTCTCGGGTTCCCGGGCGCCTCGGCCCCTTACTGGGAGTTCCGGGGTTTCCGGCCGTCGCTGGCGCTGGTGGTCCCCTCCAAGGGCCCGGTCCTGTTCCGCCGGCTCCAGGACCGCTCGGTGTGGGTCCGCTTCGGTTGGGGTCGGAGCGACAACTGGCTGCCGGCGGAGGACCCGCGGGCCGAGCGGGCCCTCGACGTGGCCCGGCGGGACCGCCTGCTGGGCAAGGACCTCTCGGCCGCGCTCGGATTCAAGCCCCACTACCTGGTGGCGTCGGTCTCCACCCCACGAGACGGCCACTGCTACAAGACGGTCCGGGCCCTGCTGCCGCGCAGCTGACCCGGCCGCGGGCGTCGCCTACAGTCGGCACCCGTGCCTGCTCCGAAGACACCCCGGCCCGCCGCCGGCGCCGATCCTGCCGGACTACGAGGGCGCCTGCATCGCCAACGTCGTCCCCGCCCTGTTGGGACCGCCGGAACCGGGTGGCGGCCGTCCCGACTGGCTCCCCCCGACCGCCCGCCACGCAGCCCAGGTCGTGCTCTTGGTGCTGGACGGCCTAGGCTGGGAGCAGCTGCGCGACAGGGCGGCCCTGGCCCCGACGCTCTCGGCCGGAGAGGGGATCGGACGGGCCGTCACCTCGGTGGCCCCCACCACCACCGCCTGCGCCCTCACCTCGATCACCACGGGCTGCCCACCCTCCCGCCACGGCCTGCTCGGATACCGGCTGGCCGTCGGTGACGACATCTTGAACGTGCTGCGGTGGACCCTCGGGAGCGGGCGCGGCCTCGACGCCCGGCGGCGGGTCCCGGCCCGGGGGTTCCAGGCGTGCGCGCCCTTCCCCGGGGCATCCAGGCCCGTCCCGGTGGTGACGAAGGACGAATTCGGCGTGACCGGCTTCACCGCCGCCCACCTCGGCAACTCCCCCATCCGGGGCTACCGGGTGCTCTCGTCCCTGCCGGTGCACGTGGGCCGGCTGCTCCGGGAGGGCGAGCCCTTCGTCTACGCCTACTACGACGGGATCGACAAGGTGGCCCACGCCAGCGGGATCGGCGATCTCTACGACGCCGAGCTGCGCAACGTCGACGGCCTGGTGGCCGACGTGGCGGCCGAGCTCCCGGCCGGCGCCGTGCTGGTGGTGACCGCCGACCACGGCCAGATCGACGTCGGCCAGCGGGTGGAGCTCCCCGGGCGCGAGATCATGGCTTCGGTGCGGTTCATGTCCGGCGAGGGCCGCTTCCGCTGGCTCCACGCCCGACCCGGGGCGGCGCCCGACCTCCTCGAGTCGGCCACCGGGCGCTACGGCGACACGACCTGGGTGATGGCGCGGGACCAGGTCGTCGACGAGGGGCTCTTCGGCGGACCGATGCGGGACGAGCACCTGTCCCGGCTGGGGGACGTGGCCCTGATCCCCCACGCCGCCATCGCCTTCGTCGACCCGGCCGACACGGGTGAGAGCCGCCTACGGAGCCGACACGGGTCGCTCACCGGCGACGAGATGCTCGTCCCGTTGGTGGCGCTGGCCGGAAGTGGCAACATCTGACGATGAACACCGAGGCATCAGACCCGAAGCCGGGTGACGACACACCCCTCCACCCCGAGGTGGTGGCGACCGGGGGCGTCGAAGGAGCTGCCGCCGCAAGCCTGACCGCCGGGCCGGACCTGTCGGACGGGTCCGTGGAGGCTGCCGACGCCGACGGTGCGGAGGAGTCCCGCTCCGAGTCGATCGAGCAGCCGGCCAAGCTGCTCCGCATCGGCTCGATGGTCAAGCAGCTCTTGGAGGAGGTCCGCCAGGCCCCCCTCGACGAGGCCAGCCGGGTCCGGCTCCGCGAGATCTACGAGCAGTCCATACGGGAGCTGGCCGGCGGGCTCTCCCCCGACCTGGTGGCCGAACTGGACCGGATGTCCATACCCTTCGACACCCCGACGCCGTCCGACGCCGAGCTGCGGGTGGCCCACGCCCAGCTGGTGGGCTGGCTCGAGGGCCTCTTCCACGGGATCCAGGCCACCCTGGTGGCCCAGCAGGTGGCGGCCCGGGCCCAACTCGACGAGATGCGCCAGCGCTCCCTGCCCCAGGGGGCGGGGAGCGACATGGGCCGGCCGGGCACCTACCTCTGAGCCGCTCCCCCGGGGCTCGGCGGGGCGGGCGCCGGGACCGATGCTCAACCCGCCCCCGCCCCCCCGCCCCGCGCTATCGTCGGAATGACACTGCTGTAACTCGTCCACAGCCTGTGGAGAGCCCCGGCCACCCGGACGATGGCCACCGAGGAAGGCGTCTGCGAATTGGCCCCACCGTCGTTCACCCACCTGCACACCCACACCGAGTTCTCGATGTTGGACGGAGCCGCGCGGGTCGACGACCTGGTGCAGGCGGCGGTGAGCGACGGCCAACCGGCCCTCGGCATCACCGACCACGGCAACATGTACGGCGTCCTCGACTTCTACGCCGCCTGCCGGGAGGCGGGGATCACCCCGGTCATCGGCACCGAGGCCTACATGGCGGCCGAGTCGCGCCACGACCGGCCGGTGCGCCGCGGCAAGGTCGACGACACCGGCGGCGACGTGGCCGGCGGGGAGAAGCTCTACTACCACCTCACCCTGCTGGCCGAGAGCACCGAGGGCTACCGGAACCTCCTCAAGCTCTCCTCGGCCGCCTACCTCGAGGGCTACTACTACAAGCCCCGGCTCGACTGGGAATTGCTCGAACGCCACAGCACCGGGCTGATCGCCACCACCGGATGCCTGGGCGGCGTCGTCCTCCAGGCGCTGCTGGCCGACGACAGGATCAAGGCCGAGGCGCTGGCGGCGCGCCTCCAGGACATCTTCGGCCGGGAGAACCTCTTCGTCGAACTGCAGGATCACGGTCTGCCCGAACAGCACAAGACCAATCCGGCACTGGTGGAGATCGCCCGGCGGATCGGCGCCCCGCTGGTGGCCACCAACGACAGCCACTACACCCGTCGTGAGGACCACGTCGCCCATGACGCACTGCTCTGCGTCCAGACCGGCGCCCTCATCGACGACCCGAAACGGTTCAAGTTCGAGGGCGAGGAGCACTACCTCAAGTCGGCCGCCGAGATGCGCCACCTGTTCGGCGAGCTGCCCGAAGCGTGCGACAACACCCTGCTGATCGCCGAGCGTGCCTCGGTCGAGATCGACTTCGGACGGCCCAGCCTCCCCCGATTCCCCGTGCCCGACGAGTTCCCGGGCGAGACCTACGAGCGCCGTGCCGCCGACTACCTCCGCCACCTGAGCCTCCGGGGAGCCGAGGAGCGCTACGGGACCCCGGTCCCCGCCGCGGTGAGGGGGCGGCTGGACTACGAGCTCGGCGTCATCTCGGAGATGGGCTTCTCCGCCTACTTCCTGGTCGTGTGGGACCTGATCCGCTTCGCCCGCTCCCGGCGGATCCGGGTCGGGCCGGGGCGGGGGTCGGCCGCCGGGTGCTGCGTGGCCTACTGCCTCCGGATCGTCGACCTCGATCCGATCCGATACGACCTGCTCTTCGAGCGCTTCCTCAATCCCGGCCGCGTCCAGATGCCCGACATAGACATGGACTTCGACGAGCGCTACCGCGGCGACATGATCAGGTACGCCGCAGAGCGGTACGGGTCGGACCACGTGGCGCAGATCGTCACCTTCTCGACCATCAAGGCCCGGGCAGCGGTGCGCGACGCGGCCCGGGTCCTGGGCTACCCGTACATCGTGGGTGACAAGATCGCCAAGGCCATGCCGCCCCTCCTCATGGGACGCGACACGCCGCTGTCCGCCTGCCTGACCCGGACCGAGGGCCACGACGACGGCTTCGCCGCCGCCGGGGAGCTGCGGGCCATGTACGACACCGACGCCGAGGCCAGACGGGTCATCGACGTGGCCAAGGGCCTCGAGGGGCTGAGACGCCAGGACGGGATCCACGCCGCCGCGGTGGTGATCACCGACGAGCCGGTGACCGAGTACGTTCCCGTCCAGCGCAAGCCGGACGGGAACAACCCCGACGAGGCGCCCATCGTCACCCAGTACGAGATGCACGGGGTCGAGGACCTCGGCCTGCTCAAGATGGACTTCCTCGGGCTCCGCAACCTGTCGGTGATCGAGCGGGCCCTCGACCTGATCGAGGCCTCGACCGGCCAGCGCCCGGACATCGACGGGGTGGCCCTCGACGACCCGGCCACGTTCGC
Source organism: uncultured Acidimicrobiales bacterium (assembly GCA_963806285.1). Lineage (GTDB taxonomy): Bacteria > Actinomycetota > Acidimicrobiia > Acidimicrobiales > RAAP-2 > Bog-756. Next base: position 407,867 of record CAWDXJ010000005.1, on the reverse strand, counting down.
CATGCTCCGCAGCGGCGACTCGATGGGGGTGTTCCAACTCGAGGGTGGGCCCATGCGATCGCTCATGCGCTCGCTGGCCCCGACCTCCTTCGACGATGTCGCCGCCTTGGTGGCGCTCTACCGGCCGGGGCCGATGGCAGCCAACATGCACCGCGACTACGCCGACCGGAAGAACGGCCGCCAGCCGGTGGTCTACCTCCACGCCGACCTCGAGGAGATCCTCTCCGACACCTACGGTCTGATGATCTACCAGGAGTCGGTGATGCGGGTGGCGCAGAAATTCGCCGGCTACACGCTGGCCGAGGCCGACAACCTCCGCAAGGCGTGCGGCAAGAAGATCCGGGCCCTCATCCAGGCCGAGCGCGAGAAGTTCGTGGCCGGCTGTGTGGCCAACGGCTACGGGGAACCGGTGGGCACTCAGCTCTTCGACATCATCGAGCCGTTCGCCGACTACGCATTCAACAAGTCCCACTCGTACGGGTACGGGTTCATCGCCTACCAGACGGCCTGGCTCAAGGCCCACTACCCGGTCGAGTACTTCGCCAGCCTCCTGACCTCGGTCAAGGACAACAAGGACAAGACTGCGGTGTATCTGGGCGAGTGCCGCTCGCTCGGCATCGAGGTACTGGTACCCGACGTCAACCTCTCGCTCGCCGAGTTCGCGGCGGAGCGCTCCGGTGCCGCCGGGACACACGGGGAGCGGGGCGACGGCCCGGGGGCGATCACCTTCGGGTTGGCCGCCGTGAGGAATGTCGGTGAGGGCCTGGTCGCCCACATCGTCGCCGAACGCGAACGGGCCGGGCACTTCGTGGACTTCTACGACTTCTGCCAGCGGGTCGACCCCCAGGTCCTCAACAAGCGGACCATCGAGTCGCTGATCAAGGCGGGTGGCTTCGACTCGCTGGGCCACCCCCGTCGGGGCCTGCTCCTGGTGTTCGAGGAGATCGTCGATCGGACCCTCGAGCGCCGGCGCGAGCACGACGCTGGGGTGATGTCGCTGTTCGCCGCGCTCGAGCCCGAGGGCGAAGGCCAGGCCATCGGGTTCGCCGACACCCGTGTGCCCATCCCCGACACCGAGTTCGACAAATCCCAGCGGCTGGCCTTCGAGAAGGAGATGCTCGGCCTCTACATCAGCGACCATCCGCTGATGGGCCTCGAGGGCTCGCTCGCCCGGCTCACCGACTGCACGCTGGCCGAGCTCGTGGACATCGACCCCGATATCCCGGGTGGGACGGCCGCCGGCGGCCCGGGCGGGGAGGGCCAGGTCCGCCAGGTCGGCGGCGTGGTCACCGAGCTGGTACGCCGCTACACCAAGAAGGGCGACCTCATGGCGACCTTCGTGCTCGAGGACCTGAACGCCTCGGTCGAGGTGTTCGTGTTCCCCAAGTCGATGGCCGAGTACGGCGCCCTGCTCGACGACGACGCCGTGGTGGTCCTGAAGGCCCGGGTCGACCTCCGCGACGACCGGATCAAGCTGGTGTGCATGGAGGTCCAGCGACCGGAGCTGGCGGTGGACGGATGCACCGACCTGCGGGTTTCGCTGCCCCTCGGCTGCCTCACCGACGGGGTGGTCGACGGATTGAAGCGCCTGTTGAAGGAGCACCCCGGCGACTCGCCGGTCTTCCTCCACGTCGGCGACAAGGTGCTCCGGCTCCCCTCCGAGTTCAATGTGGACAGCCGCCGGGGGCTCGTCGGCGAGCTCCGGGTGCTCCTCGGCCCGAACGCCATCCAGGGGTGAGCGGCGGTTTTCCCACCCGGATCGCCGCCCGGCGGCCCCCGGGCGGTGCCGGATACGACAGACGGCTCCAAATCCCGTAAAATCAAGGGCACGGCTCCTGGCGTGGATGCCCCAGCTCCGTCGAGGCCCCGGCATGCCCGGCCTGACGGTACATCGGGGTTTCACGGCAGACCCGGGCCGGCGGCTGATGCCGCAGGGAGACCGAGGAGTACGGAACGGCATATGTCCATCCAGGTGGAGACCAAGGACTGCACATCGATCAGCGACGCGGAATTGGCCGAGATGGCCGATCTGTGCGCCGAGCGGGAACCTCGATTCGACATCGGATTCCTCTCCAAACAACGGGAGGAGTGGGTCCTGGTGACCCGGGCCCGCGAGGGATCGAAGCTCCGCGGCTATTCGTTCTCGACGCTCGAGCGCATCGGCGGCACCCCGTCGCTGCTGATCGGGCTGGCCACGGTGGACCGGACCTCCCGGGCCGACACTGCGCTCCGGTCGATGATGGGCGACAAGTACCGTCGCGCCCTGCTGGCCTTCCCGGACGAGGACGTCCTGGTCGGGACCCGTCTGCTGGGGGCCGAGGGCTTCCGGGTCTTCACCGGGCTGACCGACGTGGTCCCCGGTCCGGACCACAAGGCCACCGGCGAGGAACGGGCCTGGGGCCGCCGCCTGGCCAAGCGCTTCGGCGCCGACGGGCGAATCGACGACCGGACCTTCGTGGTGGCCGGGGACGGTTGCGAGGCCGGCGGCTTCGACTTCATCAGCGCCAAGGCCCCGGCCGGGACGGACGTCTGCGCATTCTTCGAGGGAGTGGACGCCGCGGCCGGGGGCCGGCTGGTGGCGTTCGGCTGGGCCCTGGCCGAGGACCTGGCCGGCGGCAAGCTGGGCGGGCGCTGACCCTCCCGACCGGTGCCCCAGGGCGCCCACGGCCCAGGAGGCGGCCGGAGACCGGCTCTGACCCACCGGCAGGCAATAGCATGGTCGCGTGAAGGTCTCGACCCGCGGTGACTACGCCAGCCGGGCGCTGCTGTCCCTGGCCCTCCATACGGACGGCGAGGGTCCGACTGCGGTGCGTGACATCGCCGAACGCACCGGGCTGCCCCAGCCGTACCTCGAGCAGATACTTCTGGCCCTGAAAGGAGCCGGACTGGTCCGCTCCAAGCGGGGCGTCGGCGGTGGCTACGTGCTCGCCCGGTCTCCCGAGGAGATCACCCTGTCCCAGATCGTCTCGGCCGTGGACGGGCCCATCGTCGCGGGCGACTTCGGCCTCCCCCACGAGAACGGGGCCTGTGACCACGAGGGCCAGTGCGTGCTGCTCACCGTGTGGGCTGACGTCGGGGAGCACATGCGCGTCCATCTTGACTCCTTCAACTTGGCCGACATGGTCGCCCGGGCGCAGGGCCGGATGCCCGCCCCGCGCCGGAACGCCGGCTGAACTCCGGGGCCGCGGTCCACCACCCGAGGGCCGGTGGACCGCACCTGAACGGGCGGGGAGGCATCCTTCAGGTGCGGTTCCATCCACAGATCACCGGCCGCTCCCGCTCCCAGCCCAGCTCGCTGACGGACGCCGGCGCCAGCACCAGGTACCGACCGCCCGCGGGCCCGAGGCCGATCCATCGGGCGGCCAGCACCCGCAGAATGTGGGCGTGGGCGACACAGGCCACCTCCCCGGTGGCCGCCCGGATCCGGTCGATCACCCGGTCGGCCCTCCTGCCCACGTCCGCGGCGGTCTCGCCCCCCGGGGCACCGTCGTCGAAGAGGTCCCACCCGGTCCGTTCTGACCTGATCTCCGCGGTGGTGAGGCCCTCGTAGGCGCCGTAGTCCCATTCGCGGAGATCCGGGTCGATGACCGCGAGGTCGCCGAGGCCGGCGAGCTCGCACGTCCTCCGGGCCCGGATGAGGGGGCTGCAGAAAACCGCGGTAAACTGGAGGTCGAGCTTCGAACCCAGGGCTCTCGACTGGGCCTCCCCGAGAGGCGTCAGCGGGAGGTCGGTGCGTCCGGTATGGCGGCCGTCGAGGCTCCATGGCGTCTGGCCGTGACGAATCAGCAGGCAGCGTCGGGAATCGGCACTCATCCCGACAGCGCACCACTCCGAACAGGAAGTATGCAAACCGGCCGGCGTTCCGGGCACCGGCCGGCCGAGCGGATGCCTCCGTCGCCCGACTGGCCGCCACCCGACGGTGGTCATGGAATGACCGGGGTCGATCCGGCGTTGACCTGTTCGTCGTCCTGTGGAAGACGAATGACCGACGAGACGATGGATGAGGAGAGGGATGACGGCTCCGACGGTGAGTAGGGAAAAGGACCAGAAGGCCGGCAGGTCTGCCCCGAAGCCTGGAGGGCCCTCCGTGGCTGCCTCCGGCGCGCCGGCGGGACGCCCGCCAGGCGCCAGCCCCTCGTCCCGCAACCGGGGCGGCGATGCCGACAGCCTGGGGCTCTTCCTCCGCGACCTCGACCACCACCCGCTCCCGGATCACGATGCCCAGACCGAGCTGGCCAAACGGGTGGCCCGCGGCGACGACGAGGCCCGCCGCGAGATGGTGGCGGCAAACCTCCGACTGGTGGTCCACTGGGCCCGGCGTTACCAGGACCGCGGCGTGGACCTCCCCGATCTCATCCAGGAGGGGACCTTCGGCCTGATGCGGGCGGTCGACAAGTTCGACTGGGAGCGCGGCTTCCGGTTCTCGACGTATGCCACGTGGTGGATCCGCCAGGCCCTCCAGCGGGCGGTCCAACAGCACGGTCGCACCATCAGGCTCCCCATGGAGGTGGCCGAGCGGAATCAGCAGGTCGATGCCGCCCACTGGGAGCTCACCCACCAATTCCAGCGGCCCCCGACCGACGAGGAGCTGGACGACGCCACCAACACCACCGCTCAGGTGAGGGAGGACCTCTCCCGGGTGGCCCGTGTGGTGGCCAGTCTCGACCAACCGGCCGCGGCCGATTCGACGGCCACCCTCGGCGATCTGGTGTCCACCGACCTCAGCGACTTCGAGGACGAGGTGGCGTCGGAGCTCACCTTGGACCTGGTGCGCCAGGCCGTGGACCGGCTCACCGACCTGCAGCGCCAGGTCATCCGCCATCGTTTCGGCTTTGACGGCGCCGATCCGGCTTCGTTGCAGACGACGGCGGAGCGGCTGGGGATCGGCGTGCGCAAGGTGCGCCAGGCCGAGGCCGAGGCCCTGGAGTTGCTCGGGGACAGCGAGATGCTCGAAGCCGCCCACGAGGCCGCCTGATTCCCCCCCGGGGCGCCCGGTCGGCCCGCCTCACCCGGAGACCGCGTCCAGCTGACGGCGCAGGTCGTCGGGGAGCGCGCGAGGTCCACGAGACGCGCTCGCCCGTCGCCGGGTGATCGAAGGCCAGCTGGTAGGCGTGGAGGAACGGCCGGGAGATGACCGCTCCGGGGAGGGTCCTCCCCCGGCCGTAGGCGTCATCGCCCACCACCGGATGGCCGATGGCCGAGAGGTGGACCCGGATCTGGTGGGTCCTGCCGGTTTCGAGGGCGGCGGTCATCAGGGTGCTCGGGGCGGGCCGGCTGAACCGGCGCTCGACGAGGTAGCGGGTTCGGGCCTCTTTGCCCCTTCGCGACACGGCCATCCGGGTCGGTGCGCCCGCCGACCGGCCGACCGGTGCATCCACGACACCCGAGTCACCCTCCACCGTGCCGAGGACAAGTACCCGGTAGCTCCGGGCCATCCTCCGCCCTCCCAGCTGGGCGACGAGGGACCGGTAGGCGGAGGGGGTCCGGGCCACCACCATCAGGCCGGATGTGCCCCGGTCGAGCCGATGGACGATGCCCGGCCGGTCGGGATCCGTACCCAGCTCGTCCGCCACCCGGCGGAGCTCAGGGAAGCGGGCCACCAGGGCGTGGGCCAGGGTCCCGCTCCGGTGCCCGGCTCCCGGGTGGACCACCAGCCCGGCGGGCTTGTCCACCACGATCACGTCCGGATCCACATGGACCACTCCGAACGCCACCGTCGGATCTCCCTCGAGGCCGGGACGGAGTGGGTCCGGGCGCCGGTCGACCCTCAGCTGCTGGCCGGTGCGCAGTACGGTGTGGCGGCTCCGGACCGCGGTCCCGTCGATCTCCACCCGGCCGTCCTCGACGAGGGAGTTGACCGAAGAGCGGGAGATGCCGGCCATCAGCGCCACCGCTTTATCGACGCGGACGCCCTCGAGCGAGGCCGGGACCACCACGGTCAGGTAGGTCACGGCAGCCGGGGCCCTCGGAGCAGCGAGACCAGCAGAAGGGCACAGCCGACGACGATCGAAGCATCGGCCACGTTGAACGTCGGCCAGAAGTGGAGGGCCACGAAGTCGACCACCGCGCCGTGGTCCCCGCGGAAGAGACGGTCCGACAGGTTGCCGAGCGCACCTCCCAGGATGAGGCCGAATATGGCAGCCCGGGCCACGGAGGAGGCCCGCCACACCATCACCGCGAGGACCGCCGCCAACAGGACCACCAACGGGACCAGGAAGGCCGCCTGGCCCTCGAGGAGACTGAAGGACGCTCCGGTGTTGTGGGCCAGCTCCAGGTCGAGGCTGCCGAACAGGTGGACCGGTCCGCGGGCGAGGTGGACGGTGGCCCACCACTTGGTGAGCTGGTCGGCGGCGACCACGGCGGCGGTGACCGCGGCGGCGACCACCAACCGGGTGCCGGGAGCATGCCCCGGCGGTCCACGACCACCGCCGGCTCCTCGCTCAGCGCCGTGACAGGCCCCCGCTCTTGCATGCGACACACAGCCTGGCGAAGGGAAGGGCGCGGAGACGGGCCTTCGGGATCGACTGGTAGCACCGCTCGCAACCGCCGTACGTCTTCCGATCGATCTTGCGCATTGCGTCGTCGATCTCCTCCACCGCGGCCGCGGCCTGGGCCGACAGGGCCAGGTTGCGCTCGCGATCGACGGTCACCGTGCCGCCCTCACCCGACTCCTCGTCGAACTGGACGTCCCCCGGCTCCCGTTCGAGTGCCAACGAGTCGGCCTCGGCCCGCAGGTCGAGCGCCTGGCCCCGGTAGATGGACCGCTCCTCGAGCAGCAGGGCCCGTTGCTCCTCGAGGAATTTGGGCTCCTTGGCGTAGGGCCCCACCGTCGGCCGCCTCGGTGCGGCGGCGACCTTTTTGGGGGTCGGCGCCTTGGCCTTGTGCGGAGCTGCCTTGGCGCTCGGGGCTGCCGGCTTCCTCGGCGCCGGGCCTGCCTTCTTCGGTGACGGCCTCTTCGGTGCCGGGCGCTCTTCGGTGCCGGGGCGCTCTTCGGTGCCGGGGCGCTCTTTCGGGCGACCGGGCCTGACTTCTTCTTGGGCGTCGGGGCGGCCTTCCTCACCGCAGGTGCTGCCTTCTTCGACACCACCCCCTTGGTGCTCGGCGCCGACTTCTTGGCGACCGGCCCCGGCTTCTTCGGCCCCGGCTTCTTCGGAGAGCGGGAGTCGGCCTTGGCACCCCGGGGGTTCCGTCCGGACGGGGCGGCCTTCTTCCGCGAGGGTGGAGCCGCCTTCTTCGCTGCCGTCACTTCGACCTCCTCAAGGTTCGCCCTCCGCTCGATCGCGACCGCTCGGGCACGGCAGGACGGGCCCACCCCCGACATCGGACGGGCGGGTGACGATACCGTGCGGGGCTCGATGCGGCAATCCGGCAGGGGGACCGGTGCCAGGGACCATACCGTCGCGGAGTCATCCGTCGAGCGGGCGCCCCCTGCCGGACAGGCAACGGTCAAACCATGGGCGGAGCACCGAGGACCTCGAAGGTCCGTTGGGGACCCGGCGGTCGACCGCCGGCGAGGGGCTACAGGGGAAGGGGGGCGTTGGGGTTGGCCGGCGCCGTGGCCCCGGCAGGTCGCACCTGGGTGACTTCGCCGTTGGGCCCGGTACCGCTGTGGCTCGGTGCCGGCGCGCCCGATGGCGAACCCGCAGCCGAGCGGTTCCCCCCGTGGATGACGGTGCCGTGGGGCGGGCCGGTCGCCGGGCCGGGGCCGGGGGCCGGCGGATCCTGGGGCGGAGCGGGCGCGGGGCTGGGGGAGCCTTGTCGTGGCCGGGCGCCGGCTGCACGTTCTGGTCGACCCACCGAAGGATGTCACCCAACGCGGCCCGGAGCCGGTTCCGCTCGCTCTCGAGATGGCGCGACATGGCCTCGACCTCATGGGACAGCCGGCCGCGTGAGTCCTCGAGACGGCTGATCTCGTCCTTCAGCCGCTGCTCCGACTCGGCGGCGATGCGGGTGGCCTGCGCCGTGGCCTGCTCGGTGACCATCCGGGCCTTGGCGTCGGCGTCGGCGATCACACTGGCCGCCCGGGCCTCGGCGTCGGCCTTGGTCTCGTCGACGAACTTCTGGGCCAGCACCAGGGTCCGCTGCAAGGTGTCGTCGGCTACAGCCGCCTCGGCCGGCTGGGCGGCCGGGGCCTGCTCCACCGCCGACTCGAGTTGGGAGATGCGCTCGGCCGCCTGGCGCAGCCGCTCCCCGCTCTGGCGTAGCTGTTCCTGCAGGCCTTCGGCCTCGATGGCCGCCTTTTCGAGGTATTCGTCCACGTCGTCCCGGTGATACCCCTTGAGGGTCTCACGGAACTCGACGGTGCGAAGCGAGTCGAGGGCAGATTGCGATGCGTCCATGCGCCCATGCTAGCGGCGGATCTCCCGGGTTCCAGGGATTGGGCCCGGGAATTTCGAGGATTCCGCCCCCGCCTCCCCCGGAGCGGGATCCGCCCGGCTCAGGGGCCGATCAGGGTGGAGGGCCGCTCACGATTGGAAGAGCGGGATGAGGACCGCCGAGATGACCAGGAACACGATCAGGACCGAGAGGTCCAGCCCGACCCCGCCCACCTGCACCGGGGGGATGATCCTGCGGACGGGACGGAGGACCGGTTCGCATATGGCGGAGAGGACGCTCTGGAGCCTGCGGACCGGGGAGTCGTAGGCGAGCCTGCCCGATGCCGTGAACCAGCTCAGGATCGAGTAGGCGAACAGGACGACCAGGAACAGATAGAGGAGTACGATTATGAGCGAGCCGATGGTGCCGATGGTCCCGAGCATGTCGGCTCACTCTCCTCCTGGTCGGGTACGGGCGAGCCGGTGCCCGCTCAGGGATTGACCAATCCGCGGTCGGCCAGGCGTTGCCGCTCTTCATCGGACACCTTCACGTTCGACGGTGTCAACAGGAACACCTCGTCGGCGACCCGCTCCATCCCCCCCGACAGGGCATAGGTCACCCCGCTGCAGAAGTCGATCATCCTGCGCTGCAGATCACGATCTGCGGACTGCAGGTTGACGATGACCGGCTGGCTGTTCATCAGCCGGTTGGCGATCTCCTGGGCGTCGGCGAACCGGCCGGGGGCGACGATGTGCACCCTGGCCCCCGCCGTCTCCGGCGAGATGGGCCGGACCGAGGAGGAGACGACCGGGGACCGGCCTCCGATCGGTGCCGGGGCTGCCGCCACCGCGGTCCCGGCGGTCTCGTCGCGGGTCAGCGTGCGGATCCGAGGGTTGGAGACCGCCGCTGGAGGCTCATCGACCTCGTCGACAGGTCCCGCCGACCGCTGGCCCACCCGTCCCACCGGTGCCGGCGACCGCGCCTCGTACTCCTCGTAGTCGTCGTAGTCGTCGTCGACGAGGCCCAGATAGGCCATCGTCTTCTTCATGAACGAAGCGGGCATCGTCTCCTCCTGTTCACAGCGTAGTGCCTGACTTCCCAGGCTGGTGGATGGCCGGAACGGCGGCCCGGTCCCCGAACAGCGCCCGCCCCAGGCGCACCATGGTCGAGCCCTCGGACAGCGCCACCTCCAGGTCGCCGGACATGCCCATGGAGCGCACGGGCAGGTCAAGGGCGTCGGCGAGCGAGGACAGCTGCGCAAATCCCGTCCGGGCGTCCTCGGGCGGTCCGGGCGGGCCCACGGCCATCAGGCCGGCCGCATCGAGGCCCTCGTCGAGCAGACCGGCCACCAGCTCCGGCACCCGTGCAGGAGGGCACCCCCTCCGTCCGGGCCGGCCGACCACGTCTACTTGGACCAGCACCTTCGCCCCCGGAAGCCGTCCGGCGATCGCCCGGCCCTCCTCGATCCGGCTCACGGTCTGCCACCAGGCCACCAGCGGCGCGAGGCGGGACACCTTGTTCCGCTGCACGGCCCCGAGGAAGTGCCACACCGGCCCCGGGTCGGCGGCGCCGGGCCCGGCGGCGACCTCCCGGGCCTTGGCCACCAGCTCGTCGGCATAGTTCTCACCGATCTCGGTCAGGCCCGCAGCCAAGGCGGCCCGCACCGCCTCCGCGCCGAAGCCCTTGGTCACGGCCACGATCCGGACGGCGCCGGCATCGGCCGAGGCCGCGGCGATCCGACGGTGGACCTCCTCGAGGCGGCGGTCGAAGCCCCTTCGGTCGAAGGGCCCGGTCACTCCGGCGCGCTCCCGCCGGCGGACCACACGATCAGGGCCTGCCTGCCCCGGTCCCCCCGCGCCCGGTGGGAGAAGTACCCGCCGGCACAGGCCGTGCAGGCGTCGACGCCCGGTGCCTCGACCGCCCCGCCGCGCCACCAGCGCCGCCGACACGGCCGCCGGGACGTCGAGCGCCGGCCGGCCCGCCCGCGTGCGGCCGCACACGCGCTCGCCGTAGACGCCGGCCACGGTGGCCAGGTCGTCCTCGGAGAACTCGTAGCAGCCGGCGTGGATGCACGGACCGAGGGCTCCGACCACGTCGGTGGCACCCAGGCCCCGCATGGCGCCGATCGCGGCCTCCACCACCCCATCCGCCAGCCCCCGCCAGCCGGCGTGCACGGCCGCGAACACCCCCTCGCGGCTGCCCAGTGCGACCGCGGCACAGTCGGCGGTCAGCACGGCCACCGCCACCTCCGGTGCCGTCGACACCAGGGCGTCGCCCGACCCCGCGGAGTTCGAACCGACGCTGCACGGGGGGATCGACGGCAACCGTGGGTCCGCCCTGCCGGGTCCGGTGGCCACGACCACGGTCGATCCGTGGACCTGGTCCAGCCAGTGGACCTCGCGCACCGTGCTCCGCCCGTCCGGCCGGCCGGTGGCGAGATGCGCCCATCCCTCGAGCCCGGCGGCGCCCGATTCCCGGTCCCCCGGTCGGACGGAGGTCGCCGCAGGAGGCGTCACTCCAGGCGGCATGCACGGACCCGACGATCAGGACAGGGGCGGTGTCCGGGCTCAGCGCAGGAACGAGGGCACGTCGAAGTCGTCGTCGCCCAGATCGAGTTCGTCGTCTGCCGGCGCCGCGAAGATGTCCTCGTGGACGCCCTCGGCGCCGAGGACGCGGCTTCGGGCCTCCTCCCGGCCGGTGGACTCCGTATGGCCGGTGCGGCCCGGGGTCTGGGCCTCCCACCGCTCGAATCCCGCGGCGATCACCGTGACCCTGACCTCTTCGCCCATGCTCTCGTCGATGACACTGCCGAAGATGATGTTGGCATCCGGATGGGCCACGCCGTGGATGATCTCGGCGGCCTCGTTCACCTCGAAGAGCCCGAGGTCGGGCCCGCCGGCGATGTTGAGGAGGATGCCCCTCGCCCCTTCGATCGACGCCTCGAGCAGCGGGCTGGTGATGGCCGCCCTGGCCGCGTTGACCGATCGGCCCTCGCCCGTGGCCGACCCGATCCCCATGATGGCGGTCCCGGCGTTGCTCATGATCATCTTCACGTCGGCGAAGTCGGTGTTGATCAGGCCGGGCACGGTGATCAGGCTGGTGATCCCCTGGACGCCCTGCATCAGCACCTCATCGGCCATCTTGAAGGCGTCGACCATCGACGTCTTCTCGTTGGAGACGGTGAGCAGCCGGTCGTTGGGGATGATGATCAGCGTGTCCACCTCCTCCTTCAGGCTCTGGATGCCCTGCTCGGCCTGGACCGACCGCCGCCGGCCCTCGAAGGTGAAGGGACGGGTGACCACCCCGATGGTGAGTGCCCCGAGGCCCTTGGCGATCTCGGCCACGACCGGGGCGGCGCCGGTGCCCGTGCCGCCGCCCTTCCCGGCGGTGATGAAGACCATGTCCGCGCCCTTCAGCGCCTCCTCGATCTCCGAGCGGTGCTCCTCGGCAGCCAGCCGGCCGACCTCGGGATCACTCCCCGCGCCCAGGCCCCTGGTCAGTTGGCGCCCGATGTCCAGCTTGAGGTCGGCGTCGCTCATGAGCAGCGCCTGGGCGTCGGTGTTGGTGGCGATGAACTCGACGCCGCGCAGACCCGCCTCGATCATCCGGTTGACGGCATTGACCCCGCCCCCGCCGACCCCGAGCACCTTGATGACGGCGAAATAGTTGTTCTGCGCCGGAACGGTCATGTAATCCCTTACCCTCGACCAAAGGTTGAAACCGTTCCAACCGGCGAGTTGCCGCCCACGATACGGTCAGCGGAGTACCTGGTCAAGCACAGTCGACGCCCGGAGGACACGGCAGCTGCCCCTTCTCGTCACCGGTCCGGTGCCCTCAACCGCCCACCGTCGGGGACTGGGGCACCGTCACGTCGATGGTGGACGTGGGGTGCAAGGAGGCGTGGGCGAGGATGGCGGCCACGTCCTCGTACTTGGTGGGCAGATCGGTTCCGGTCCCGAACAGGACGGTGATCCCCGAGTCGAGGGCGAGGCGGATGGTGGAGTCCGGCGCCACCGACACCGAGCGCACCTGGGAGGCGAAGGCCGGCGGCAGGGTCCGGCTCACGGCCAGTGCCGGCCCCGCCTCCGGGGGCACCGAGCCCCCCAGCGGAGCCGGGGCGACGACCCCCCGGGCGGTGCGCACGACCAGGACGGTGAGCCCCGGCAGGGGGCCGGGTCCCACCTGGAGGGTCCGCCCGTGGCCGTCGAGCGTGGACCACGAGGCTCCGGGACCGGCCATCTGGACCACCGGCACCCGCTCGGTCACCGCGATCTGGACGCCGTCGGGCCAGTGGCGGTGCACCACCGCTCCGGCGATGAACGGGAGCGCCTCCACCCGCCTCGCGGTGGCGCCGGGGTCCGTGCTGATCAACGGCGGCTGGTGATCGAGGCCGGCCGCGGCCACGATGGCAGCCGAGCTGGTGTGGGGGTGGGCACCGGTGACCGTGACCACCCTGGCACTGAACATCGGGGTGTGGAGCAGACCCACGATGCCGACCACCAGGGACGATGCCGCCACGACGACCACGATCCACCACAACCTGCGGCGACCCCGGCTTCGTTGGATGTCGGCCCGGCGCTGCCGGAACCGGGGGTCGATGGACGCGAGTTCGTCGACCGGCGGCGGAACCGGAGGGGTGGAGGGGCTCATCCCGCACCGGTCCGGGACGTCGGGAATCCGACCAGGCGCACCTCGGGACGGAGGTCCACCCCGGTGGCCGCGGCCACCGCCTCCTGCACGTGGGCGATGAGCCGCTCCACGTCGTCGGCCGAGCCGCCGGGGTCGGCCTGGATGAAATTGGCGTGCTTGGTCGAGACCTCGGCCGTCCCGATCCGGAACCCCTTCAGCCCGCACTCCTCGATCAGGCGCCCGGCCGAGTCGCCGGGGGGATTGGTGAACACCGATCCGGCATTGGAGCCCCCGGGCTGGTTGGCCCGCCGCCACCGGACGATCTCGTCGATGGTGGCCCTGGACTCCTCGGGGCGACCGGGTTCGAGTTGGTACACACCGGCCACGACGACCTCGGTGGGAACCAGGTCGGTGTGGCGGTAACCGAAGCCCAGCCGCTCGGCCGGCGCCTCGTGGACCAGTCCCGAGTCCAGGTCGACCCAGCGGTAGGCGACCAGGGTGGCCGCCGTGTCCGAGCCGTGGCCCCCCGCGTTCATCCGGATGGCGCCGCCGACCGAGCCCGGCACCCCCACCGCCCACTCGAGGCCGCTCAGCCCGGCCGCCGCGGTCCGCCGGGCCAGCACCGGGAGGCTCACGGCGGCCCCCGCCTCGACCCGGTCGCCTTCGATCGAGAGCCGGTCGAACCCGGACCCGAGGGACACGACCAGGCCCTCGAAACCCCGGTCGGCCACCAGCAGGTTCGAGCCGCGGCCGAGCGGGAGCACGGGTACCTCCAGGCCGGAGAGCCCGCGGGCCAGCTCCACCAGCTGGGCTTCGTCGCCCGGCTGGGCGAACAGCGCCGCCGCCCCGCCCACCCGGTAGGTGGTGAGGGGACCGATGGGATGGTCGGCGCGGGCCCGGATCCCGAGCGCCGCGCCGGAGCGTGGCCAGGTCGGCGGGAGGAGCGGGCACCGGCCGCCTCACCAGCCCGGGTCCGACATCAGCTCGTCCGGGAGCGAGGTGAGGTCGCCGGCACCGAGGGTGCAGCAGAGGTCGCCGGCCTCGAGGAGGTCCCTCACGGCGCGGCGGAGGTCGGCCCGGCCGGACACGTAGGCGACGGGGATCGTCGGGGGACGACCGGCGGATGGCGTCGGCGACCAGTTGGCCGGACACGCCGGGCACCGGTGGCTCGCCCGCCCCGTAGACGTCGGTGACCACGACGACGTCGGCGTCGGCGAATGCCGGCGCCGAATTCTGCCCACAGCGCCGACGTGCGGCTGTAGCGGTGGGGCTGGAAGACGGCGACCACCCGGCGCCAGTCGCCGTTGCGCGCCGCCCCCAGGGCGGCCCGGACCTCCGATGGCAGGTGGGCGTAGTCGTCGACGAAGGTGACCCCGTTGGCCGTGCCCCGGAACTCGAACCGCCGGGCGACCCCGGCGAAGCGGGCCAGCGCCCGGGCGGCGGCCTGGAACGGGACCCCGGCGGCCAGGGCGGCCACCGTGGCCATGGCGGCGTTCTTGGCGTTGTGGAGGCCCGGGACGGGCACGGCCAGCCGGCCCAGCTCCTCGCCCGTCGGGGCCGGCCAACCCGAACGAGACCGAGCTGCGGGCCAGGTCCACGTCGACCATGCGGTAGGTGCACTCCGGTGTCGTCCCGACCAGGTCGGCCCCGGTCGCCCGGCCGATGCGGGCCGCCTCCGGGTCGTCGCCACCGACCACCCGCCGGTGCCGTGCCCGTGCGGCGAACTCGTCGAACGCCGACCTGACCGCGGCGAAGGAGCCGTAGTGGTCGAGGTGGTCCGGCTCGACATTGGTGACGACGGCGATGTCCGGCACCAGGGCCAAGAAGGTGCCGTCGCTCTCGTCGGCCTCGACCACCAACCACTCCCCTTCGTCCCACACCGCGTTGGTGCCGATCTCGTTCACCTCGCCGCCGATCAGGAAGGACGGGTGGATCCCGGCCTCTACCAGGAGCAGGGCCAGCATCGACGCGGTGGTGGTCTTCCCGTGGGTTCCGGCCACAGCGATGCAGCGTCGGAGCGAGGCGATGGCGGCCAGCGCCTCGGACCGGGCCACGACGGTGATGCCGCGGCGTCGGGCCTCGGCCACCTCGGGGTTGCCGGGTCCGACCGCCGAGGAGACGGCCACCAGGTCGGCGGACCCGACGTTGTCCCCCGAGTGGCCGATGGCCACCCCGATCCCGTTTCGGCGCAGGCGGTCGGTCACTCCCGACGCCTTGAGGTCGCTGCCGGTGACCCGGTGGCCCATGGCGGCCAGTGCAGTGGCGATGGCGCTCATCCCCGCCCCCCCGATCCCCACCACGTGCACGGTGACCGGCCGGGTGGGGTCGATGAGCGCGGCGGTGCCGGGCACACCGGTCATCGCCGCCACCTCCGCGCCCTCGGGTCTGGCGTTGGCCTCGACGACCCGGGCCCCGGCGGCGGCGGCGTCGGGGCGGCCCAGGCCGGAGGCGGCCCGCCCCATGGCGTCGAGCCCGGCAGGGTCGACGAGCATCCCGCCGAGCGTACTGTCGAGCCCGGCGGCATCGCAGTCGGCATCAGGCAGGAGGATCGCCGCCCCGGCCCGCTCGAGCACCCGGGCGTTGGCCGTCTGGTGGTCGTCCGGGGCCCCTGGCAGCGGGACCAGGACCGACGGCACCCCGGCGGCAGCCAACTCGGCCACCGTCATCGCCCCGGCCCGGCACACCACGATGTCGGCCGCGGCGTACACCGCGCCCATCCGGTCCTCCCAGGGCACCCTGGACACGAACAGATCCGCCGGCCGCTGCCCGGCTCCCTCAGCGGGGGCCTCGTCCGGCGCCGACGTGGGCGCATACTCCGACCAGTCCCTGCCGGCCGACGATGTGGAGGATCGACCGGTCGCCTCGGTCCTGCCAGAGGTCGACCAGTCCCGCGGCCGCCCGGTTCAGCCGCCGCGCCCCGAGGGATCCGCCGAAAACGGCCACCGTGTGGCGGTCCTCGGGCAGCCCGAGCAGCGCCCGCGCCGCCCGCCGGTCCTCGGGGCGGCGACCGACCGATGCGATCTCCCGCCTCACCGGGGTGCCGGTCACCACCGCTCGTGGGAGCGGGGTCCCCTCGAATCCCACCGCGCTGGCCCGGGCGAACCTCCCGAGGAACCGGTTGGCCGCCCCCGGAACCGCGTCGATGCTCACCAGCACCAGGGGGACGCGGAGCACCACGGCGGCCAGCGACGCCGCCAGGGACGCATAGCCCCCCACCGAGACCACCACCCGGGGCCGGGAGCGGGCCACCACCCCCAACCCCCGGGCGGCGGCCACCCCCAGGCCGGCCAGGGCGACGGCGTTCCCCCGGAGCGCCCGGGGGGACAGGCTGCGGACGATGCCCCGGCCCGGAAGCAAGGTGGAGGGGAAGCCCCGACCCTCCAGGGTGGCCCGGTCCTGGCCGCGCCCGGACCCGACGAACTCGATGCTTCCCCGCTCGTGCCCGGCCTCGACCAGCGCCTCGGCGATGGCCAGTGCCGGCTGGAGATGCCCGGCGGTGCCTCCGCCGGCCATCAGGGCGAACCGCACCCGGGTCACCGGTCCGAGGAGGACGGGCGACGCCGGTGCGGGGCGGCCGGCGCGGCGCGCTCCTGGGCGGCGATGTTCAACAGGATGCCGACAGCGGCCATGGTCACGATGAGGGAGGAGCCTCCGAACGAGATGAACGGCAGCGGGATGCCGGTGACCGGCAGCACTCCGATCACCGCGCCGATGTTGATGATGGCCTGGCTGCTGATCCAGGTGGTGATGCCCACCGCCAGCAGGCTGCCGAACCGGTCCGGTGCCCGGGTGGCCGCCCGCAACCCGAACCAGGTCAGGGAGAAGAACAGGGCCACCAGGACGAAGGCGCCGATGAGGCCGAGCTCCTCGCCCACCACCGAGAAGATGAAGTCCGTGTAGGCGTTGGGAAGGGTCCCCCACTTCTCACGGCCGCCCCCGAGCCCCAGGCCGAACAGGTGTCCCGACCCCAGGCCGATCAGCGACTGCCAGACCTGGTAGCCCGAGCCCGACTGGTGGGCCCCGGGGTTGAGGAAGGAGAGGATGCGGTCACGTCGGTAGGGATCGGCCAGCCCTACCACGATGGCCAGCACCGAGAACCCACCCAGGATCTTCATGATCGGGCCCATGCCCACCCCGCCCATGAACAGGATGCCGAAGGCGATGCAGCTGAGCACGAGCGCGGTGCCCATGTCCGGCTGCTTCAAGATGAGGAGACCCGAGATTCCCAGCACGGCCAGGACCGGCACGACGACCATCTTCGTATCGGCCGACCGATCGGCCCGTCGGGTGAGCAGGTCGGCGGCGAACACGGCCAGGGCCAGCTTCATCAACTCGGACGGCTGGAGCTGCAGCATGCCGATCCCGATCCACCGGGACGAACCTCCTGCGGTGACCCCGAAGTGGGGCATGAGTACCAGGACCAGCAGCGCCATGGCCACCACGACCAGGGGGGCCCGGACGGTCCGCCACCTCCGGTAGTCGACCCTCGAGGCGACGAGCAGCGCCGCGGTCCCCACCCCCGTCCACATCAGCTGGCGGATGAAGATCGCCCACGGCGACCCGTAGAGCCGCAGCGAGACCACGGGCGAGGCCGATCCCACCATGACCAGGCCGAAGACACACAGGACCCCGACCAGGGCGGCGATGGCACCGGCCGTCCCCGGCCGTCCCAGCCGGCCCGCCCGCCTGGGTTCGGGAGCCGACGCCGGGTGGGCGCGGGCGACCGGTCCCCGTCGGGCGCCGGTCGCCGGACGGGACCTGGCCGATGCGGCGGAATTGGACGGATGACGCCCACGGGTCACCATCCGGCCGGCGGTCCGGTCAGCCACGGGCCCCTCCTCGCCCCTGCGTGCGGGCGCCCGGGGCGCCTCCCGGCCGCTTCCCTCCGGCCACCGCCCCTTCCGCCACCCCGACGACCGTGTGCATCCGCCCAGCCTCGCCCACCGGGGCCGGTGGGTGGTGGAGCCTCGGCGCACCCGGGGACCGGGTGGCCGCCGACGGCCCCGGGTCCGTCATCAGACCCTGCCCACCGAGAGGAAGTCCCCGTAGAAGATGCCCAGGCCGAGGGCGGCGAAGAGCCCGGCCAGGATCCAGAACCGCACGATCACCGTCGTCTCCGGCCAGCCCAGCAGCTCGAAGTGGTGGTGGATGGGAGCCATGAGGAAGACGCGGCGGTGGAAGAGCCGGAAGCTCACCACCTGGATGACGACCGACAGGGTGACGATGACGAACAGCCCCCCGATGACCACCAGCAGCAGGTCCAGGTTCATGAGCAGGCACAGGGCGGCCAGCCCCGAGCCGATGGACAGCGATCCCGTGTCGCCCATGAAGATCTTGGCCGGGGCCGCGTTCCACCAGAGGAACCCGAGGCAGGCGCCGGCCAGGGACACTGCTGCCAGGGCCAGGTCGAGGGCGTCGCCCACCCGGTAGATGGCGAAGTGGCGGTACTGCCAGTACCCGATGATGGCCAGGCAGGCGAAACAGAACGTCGAGGACCCCGCGGCCAGCCCGTCCAGGCCGTCGGTGAGATTGACGGCGTTGGCCGCGGCGGTGATGACCAGGGTCGACCACACCACCCACAGCGCCGTACCCATGTGCAGGCCGATCGAGTCGTAGCGTGTGAACGACAGGGTGGTCGCCACGTGGGCCCAGTACACGGCGAGGAGGGAGAACGCCACCCCGAGTCCGATCTGCGCCGCCAGTTTGGCCCGCTTGTTCAGGCCGAGGCTCCGGCGGTGGCGGACCTTGATCCAGTCGTCGCCGAACCCGATCACGGCCGCCCCCACGATGGCCAGCATGATCAGGGCTCCCGAGCGCGAGAAGGTGACCGTGGGGATGGCGTGGGCGGTGAGGTAGCCGACGACCACCGCGCCCACGATTCCGATGCCACCCATGGTCGGCGTCCCCGCCTTGGCGATGTGCACCTGGGGTCCGTCCTCGCGGATCTGCTGGCCGATGTTGTTCTTCACCAGCCACCGGATCAGCACCGGCGTCGACAGGACCGCCACCCACAGGGCCACCCCACCGGAGGTCATCAGTGAGATCACCCGTCGACGTCCCCTCGGCCCGCGCCCGGGAACCGCTCGGTCAGGGCACGCCCGGCCTCGATCCGGTCGTCGAACGGCACCGTCAGGTCCCCCGTCACCTGGGTGGTCTCATGCCCCTTGCCGGCCAGGAGTACCACGTCGCCGGGTCGGGCCTGGCCAATCGCGGCCCGGATTGCCAGGGCGCGATCCGGCTCGACCACCGGGTCCACGGTGTCACCCATTCCGGAACGGATGTCGCCGATGATAGCGACGGGGTCCTCCGACCTCGGATTGTCCGAGGTCAGGACGATGATGTCCGCCCACCCGGCGGCGGCCGCGCCCATCTCGGGTCGTTTCCCCCGATCGCGGTCACCTCCGCACCCGAACACGCAGATCACCCGGGCCGGGCCGGCCAGCCCCCGCGCCGCCGCCAGCGCCCCGTCCAGGCCGGCCGGCGTATGGGCATAGTCGACCACCACTGCGAACGGCTGGCCCGCCGACACGAGCTCCATCCGTCCCGGCACGGGGGCACGGAGTCGAGCCCTTCGGCGATCCGGTCCTCGTCGACGCCGAGCGACGACGCCACCGTGGCCGCCAGCAGGGCATTGTCGACATTGAACGCCCCCGAGAGCGGAAGGGTCACCGGCCGCCCGCGCCACGAGAAGACCGACGAGCCGACCGAGAGCAAGACCTCGGAGGCGTCGGAGCGCCGCACCCGGACCACCCGGTGGGGGGCCAGCCCGTCGGCCAGGCGTCGCCCCCAGGGGTCGTCCACGTTGATGACGCACAGGCGCGCCCGGTGCTCCTCGAACAGCCGGGCCTTGGCCGCGAAGTACTCCTCCATGGTCCGGTGGTGGTCGAGATGGTCGCGGCTGAGATTGGTGAACGCGGCCACGTCGAAGACGATGCCGTCCACCCGGCTCTGGGTCAGCGCATGGGACGAGACCTCCATGGCGACGGCCTGACGTCCGTCTCGGCGGAACCCCGCCAACAGCCGCTGGAGGACCGGTGACTCCGGCGTGGTCCTCACCCCGTCCAGGGTCCCGACGGCGGCCGTCGACCGCCCCGAACCCTCCAGGATCCACCGGAGCAGCTGGGTCACCGTCGTCTTGCCGTTGGTCCCGGTGACACCCACCATGGTGAGGGCGGAGGAGGGATGGCCGAAGAACGCCGCCGACACCGCGGCCATGGCCGGCCGGACCTCCCCGGGGCCACCCGGACCTGGGTCACGTCGAGATCCAGGAAATGGTCGCACAGCAGCGACGTGGATCCCCGCTCGACCGCCTCGGCCGCGTACAGGTGGCCGTCGGTGATCTCGCCGGGGACGCAACAGAACAGGGACCCCTGGCCGACGTTGCGGCTGTCGAACTCGACGGACGCCACATCGGTCGTCGCCGGGTCGCCGCGCACGCCGACCACGCCGATGCCGGGGATCAACGTGCTCATCTGCACGGCTGGGTGTTCCAGGGGCTCCGGGTGGGGGAAGGGGCCGGGCGACGCGGGTCCGGGCCCATCTACGGCCCTTCCGTGGTTGCTCCGGACGGCACCGAGACGGTACCTGATGCGCCGATGGCGGCACTCGAGGCGGAGGCGGTCGCCGCCGCGGTGGTGGGTATGCCGTAGTGGTGCAGGGCGTAGGCCATGATCGTCGAGAAGACCGGTGCTGCCACCGCTCCACCGTAGATGGGCGTCGGATGGTCGAGGACCACCACCGCCGAGAGGACCGGATGCTCTGCCGGTGCGAACCCGGCGAACGTGCCCACGTAGGCCCCGGAGATGTACCCCAGGTGATTGGGATCGGGGATCTGGGCGGTCCCGGTCTTGCCGGCCACGGTGTAGCCGTCGATGGCTGCGCTGGTGCCGGTGCCCGAGGAGACGACGCCCTCCAGCATGGAGACCAGTTGTGCGTCGGTGGCGGGATCGATCACCCGGCGGACGGGTGAGGCCGGCGCCGCGGTGACCGCCCCCGAGGGAATTGACGGTGGCCCGGACCAGTCGGGGCTGGACCAGGATCCCCCCGTTGGCCACCGAGTTGTAGGCGTCGAGGATCTGCTGGGCGGTCACCGCGTCGTCCTGGCCGATCGGCGTCGATCCGATCGATGTGCCGGTCCAGGCGGCGGCTCCCGGGACCAGACCCGGTGACTCACCGGGAAAGTTCAGGCCGGTCGCCTTGCCGAACCCGAGGTTTCCGATCTGGGCGAGGAGCCGGTCCTTGCCGAGGGCCTGGGCCACCTCGATCGTCCCGATGTTGGACGACTGGGCCAGCACCGTGCTGGCCGAGAGACGCTCGGAAGGGTGTTGCTCGGCGTCGTGGAAGGTGTAGGTGCCCATCGGCAGGGCCGCCGGCACCTGCAGTTGTTGGCTGGGCGTGATCACCCCTGCGGTCAGGGCGGCGGAGAAGGTGACCAGTTTGAAGACCGATCCCGGTTCGTAGACCTGGGTCACGGCCGTGTTGGACGGGGCCTCCTCGATGCCGCCCGGGAGAGAGACGACCGGGGAGACGCGGGTCGGGCCGGATGTCGACGCCGAAGGCGGGGCGGTGCTTGCCGCCGCCCCTCCGGCGGTGGCCGCGGGTCCGGAGGTCGAGGCGACGGTGGTCGCCCCCGCTCCCGCGGGGGCGGCGCCGGTGGTGGCCGAGCCCGCGGTGGCCTGCAGGTCGGCCATCGCCAGGATGTCCCCCGTCTTCACGTCCATGACCACGGCGGTGCCGCTGAATGCATGGGAGGCGGCGATCTCGGCGGCGAGGGCCTGCTCGGCCACGTACTGGACGGACTCGTCCATCGTGAGCTCGACCCCCGTCCCCGGCCGGGCGGCCACCGACGTGCTGTTGCCTGGGAGGGCGACTCCGTCCGGGGTCTGCATCAGGCTCTTGGATCCCGCCCTCCCGGCCAGGAGCGACTGGTACTGGTACTCGAGACCCGAGGCCCCGCTGCCGTCCCATCTGACGGTACCCACGACCGGCGATGCCAACTGCCCGTCCGGCACCACCCGTTGGGACTCCGGCACCAGATTGATGCCGGCCAGGTTGAGGGAGGTCACCTTGGCCGCCACCGCGTCCGGCACCCGGTGGGCCAGCGGGACGTAGCCCGAGTGTTCGGTCAACTGGGCCCGGAGCACGTCCGCCGGGACACCGAGCACCGGCGCCAGGGCGTCTGCCATGGCCGCGGGACGGGTGATCAGGAACGGATCGGCCACGACGGTCTGCCTGGTCACCGATTCCGCAAGCACTTCGCCGTTGCGGTCGTAGATGCCGCCCCGGACGGCGGGGACCGACAGGGTCTGGGTCAGCTGCGAGGCCGAGAGCGACGCGTACCGCCGGTGGGAGACCTCCTGCACGTTGATCAGCTGGACGACCAGGGCGAGGAAGACGATGACCAGCATGAGACGCATGGCGCGTGAGCGCCGCCCGAGCAGGACCGAAGGGCTCACCGCCGCGCCGGGACGGTGGCCGCCGTGGCCGGCCTGGCGACGCCCGGGCCCGGCGTGGTCTGGGGATCCGGGAGCGGGACGCTGAGATTCACCCGGGGAAGGTAGACGACCTGGCCCGGCGCCACCAGGCCCCCGCTCTCGGCCTGCTTGACCACAACCGGCGGGGCCGCCTTCTCGGCCACGGCCACCTGGAGGGACTTCTGGGAGGCGACCGCCGCCGCGATCTGCCGTTGCGTCGTCGAGAGCCGGATCTGACCCTCGGTGACCAGGGCATCGCCGGCCACGACGGCGAGGAGGCTGCCCACGATGAGGAGTCCGGACGCCCACATGGTGGCGCGGCGCACGGCCCGGGGCGCCGACCGGCGGCGCGGGGCCGGCTCGAAGACCCGCAGCGGCGGGCGCCGGGGTCCTGCCGGGAGGGAGGGGGTCGATCGCGCCGGGCGGCGTGCGGCGGCGACCGGGGGGGCCATCAGGCCACCTCGCCCGTCTTCGAGGTGGGGTCGGCGGTCACGGGAAGGCGCTCTATGGCCCGGAGCCGGGCCGCCTCAGCCCGGTGATTCCGCTCGATCTCTCCGCCCGTGGGACGCCGGGCGCCGCGCATCACCAGGCGGAACTGAGGATCGGCGCCACACACGCAGGGCAGCCCCGGGGGGCAGCGGCAGTCGCCGGTGGCGGCGCGGGCGAACGTCGACTTCACCAGACGGTCCTCACCCGAGTGGTAGGCGATGACCACACACCGACCTCCGGGCCGCAGCAGGCCGAGGGCGGCGTCGAGCGCCTCCTCCAACTGGTCGAGCTCCTCGTTCACGGCGATCCGCACCGCCTGGAAGACCCGGCGGGCCGGATGCCCGCCCGAGCGCCGGGTGGCGGCCGGGATCGCCGCCCGCACCACGTCGGCCAGCTGGCCGGTGGTGGTCAGAGGCCGGGCCGCGATGATGGCCCGGGCGATCCGACGGGCGAAGCGTCCCTCGCCGTTGTCGGCAAAGAGCCCGACCAGGGCATCTTCGTCGTACTCATTGACCACGTCGGCCGCGGTCCGTCCCGAGTCGGGGTCCATCCGCATGTCGAGGGCGGCGTCACGCCGGTACGAGAAGCCACGCTCGGCGGTGTCGAGTTGGGGCGAACTGATGCCGAGATCGAAGAGCACACCGCTGAGGCCCTCCTCGGAGGTGCCCCCGGTCCCGACCCGCTGGACACGGACCACCTCGGCCAGTGCATCGAAGCGTGACCGGCGTACGACGGCCCGCGGCCCGAAGGGAGCCAGCGCATCGGTGGCGGCGGCCACCGCCACCGGGTCCCGGTCGATCCCGAGGAGGCTGATCCCGGGGTGGGCAGCGAGGAGGGCGGCGGCGTGGCCTCCGCCTCCCACCGTGGTGTCGAGGATCAGGCCCGGTGCCACCGGCCGGAACAGCTCGACGACCTCGTCGGCCATCACCGGCTCGTGGGGAAAGGACTGGCTCATGCGCAGTCCCCCGACCGGCAGGATGTCTGCGGGTGGAGTGCCGCGACGGTCGCGCTGGAAGTAGGAGGAGGAGGATTCTTCCAGCCGTCCGGTCGGGGGACTGCGCATGGGCCAGACACGTTCGATGTGCACCTCGTGGCGGGCCACCGCCACCCGGGCCGCCTCGTAGGGGGTCGCCCGCCGGTGCTCGATCGGGTCCGCCGACGCCGGGACCGCCCGGACGGTGGCCCCGGGGAATCTGTCGAAACACGGGTGGTCGGGGGCGTCGTGGCCGGCGGCCCCGGAAGCTCCCTCGGACCCTTGGCGCACCACATGGAGGACCACCCCCCCACTCAGCCGTCGTCGCCCTGGGTCAGCCGCTCCTCTTCGGGTAGGACCTTCTGGTCCCACGACTCCCGGTTCCACAGCTCGACCCGATCGATCGCCCCGAGCACCAAGACGTCCCCCGCCAGGCCGGCGTACTCCCGGAGTCGCACCGGGATGGCCATCCTCCCCTGTTTGTCGATCTCCATCTCGTGCGAGGTCGAGGCCCACAACCGCACCAGGTTCCGATCGCTCCTCCCGGTCGTGGCCCGTTCCAGCATGGTCTCCATCTGCTGTTCGAACTGGTCCGGCGTCCACAAGGACAGGCATCCGTCCTGGTACTCGCTCAGATAGCCGCCGTGGTCGAAGTGCACCCGGAACTTCGACGGGAGAATGACTCTTCCCTTGTCGTCGAGCGAGTGCTCGTACCTGCCGAAGAACCGTGCCACTGGTGATCGCTCCCACAACGCTCCCCGTAGTGCCCAGAACCCGAACCGTTCAGGTCCCTCCCTTTTCCACCACTTTGCGCCACTCTACGCCCCTCTCCCCCACTAATCAACCACTTCGGCCCAAAAGGTCGTGATCCACGACGGAGGCCCTGGGACAGGAGCGGGCCGCTGGGTCGCGGGGATCGGGGGGATCGGGGGGGATCGCTCCCTGAGCGGACGGTGCCCGCAGCGGGGCGGTCGCAAGACCGGTGCCCGGCGGGGCTCGGACTGGCGCGGCCAGCTGGCGGGCGAGGTCGGCAGGGATTCAACCAGCGAGGCGACGACCACCGAGTGGTCGATCCGACCCCCTCCGGCTTCGGCCAGCTCAGCCGCTCCGGCGACCACGGAACGCAGGTCGGCGGCCGCCGCCTGGCGCTCGTCGGGGGCGAGGGCCAACACCTCCACCAGTGGCCCCGGATCCCACCGCAGGACGCACGCCCCGTGGAACCAGGAACCCCGCCGGTCTCGGCGCTGGGCGAGGCCGACCACCTTGCGGCCGTCACCGGTCTCCACTTCACCGGTGGCGGCGCCGCCGAAGCAGACCAGGTCCGACCAACGGGTGCGTGAGACACGGCCCCGCCGGCGGGCGGCCACCCCCTCGACGCCCGAGCGGTGCAGCGCCTCGACCCAGACGTCCCCCAGCCAGTCGAATGCCCGGCCGACGTCATCACGCCACAGCGGGTCGCCCACCGGAATCCACGCGTCGATCCACACCGGTTCATCCGGTGTCACGAGGACCGCGCCCCCGCCCGATCTCCTTCTGGCCACGGCGATGCCGCCGGCCTCGGCGCGTGCGCGGTCCACGATGGACTCCGGTTGGGTGGATCCCAGCACCAGAGCGGGGGCGGTCACCCGACAGATGGCGAGCGCCCGCGCCGCCGGCCGGGCCGCGACGGCAGGCCAGGTGGCGTGCAACGTGGCGGCGTCGCCGCTCCGCTGCTCGACCGTCCAGCCGCGCGCCACCTGGCCACCGAAGACCAGCGGCTCCCGCTCCGGGTCCCCCGTCGGACGCCGGGGCCCGGACGGTTCACACGGGGCGCCGCCACGGTCAGGCAGTCAACTGCTCCCGATGACCGGCACCGGCGACCAGGTAGGTGGTCCAGTCGTCGCTGGCTCCCCCGCACAGGGCGAGGAGCTGCACCCGGTGGCGAGGGGCGGTGGGCGTCGAGCGGAGGACCATTCCCACCTCGTGGGGCAGCCGATCCTCTTTCCGGGTGTTGCACCGGCGGCAGGCCGCCACCACGTTCTCCCAGGTGTGGGGACCGCCCTTGCTCCGGGGAATGACGTGGTCGAGGTTCTCGGCGGCCGAGCCGCAGTACTGGCAGCGTGAGCCGTCACGGGCGAAGACCGTCCGCCGGTTGACCGCAACCCGGTAGTGACGCGGGAATCTGTACGTAGCGGACCAGCCGCACCACCGACGGCTCTGGGACGGTGACCCGTTCGGCCCGGAACACCCGTTCGGTCGTGTGGACCAGTTCGGCCTTGGTGTCGAGCACCAGGAGCACCGCCCGCCGCGAGGAGACGATGCCCAACGGTTCGAAGGTCGCGTTGAGGACGAGCGCCCGCCGCGACGGCGACATCGGCGACCGAACCGGCTCGGAGGCGTCACGGGCCGCCCCCCCGGCGGAGGCGGTCCTCCTGGCACGCTTCGACCGTCGATCCATCAAGCTGGGAATTTAGCCTGACCCGGTCGGGTCGAGGCGGTCCGCTGTCCGCCGGAGCAACCGCCGCTGCCGGAGGTCCCCGTGGCGTGCTCCGGTCGATCGGCACCAGTTGAGATAAGAGAGCACGTCAGCCGGTCGGGGAACGGCATCCGGCGTCCCGTAGGCGGTGACCATCCGGAAATCCCAGAGCCGGTCGTCAGGCAGCGGTAGATACGGCCGGCGGCGCCACCAACCGGGAGCGGCAGTCCGCCGAAGCGCGCCGAGTGCGGCCCACCACAGACCGGGTCGGGTGACCACCGGTCGCGCCGCCGCGGCTACCGCCCGCCCGGGGGCCGGGCCTGGTTCCGGCGTCACCCCGGGACCCGGCCCCTGCCGGAGGCGAGCACCGGCGCGGCGGCCCACGGCGGCCGCTCCCACCAGCGGACCGTCAGCACCCAGCTCCGCAGGGATGATGCGGGTGGCCCGCGAGAACTCGAGCCGCGCCCGGAGTTCGATCTCCTGCTGCGCGGCGTCGAAGAAGACGGCACCGAACCCGAGGGCGACGGACCCGGCAACCACGGCCAATTCGAGGTCGAGGAGATTGGCCACGCTCGCCACCGCCCGGCCGACGAGGGTGCCAGTGCGGCGGCGGACGGCGTCGGACGCCTCCGGGGCCGGGCGACCGGTGGCGGCCTCGATCGACAACCCCGAGGCTTCGGCCTCCAGACAGCCGCGCCCTCCACAGGCGCAGTGCCGGCCCCCCGGCTCGACGACCACATGGCCGATGTGTCCCGCGTTCCCGTGTGCACCGTCGAGCAGCCGGCCGTCGAGCACGACGCCTCCACCCACTCCGGTCGACACCACCATCGCCACGTAGTTGTCGACACCCCTGGCCGCGCCGATCCATCCCTCGCCGAGGGCGAGTGCCTTGGCGTCGTTGTCGACGACGACGGGCAGCCCCACCAGGTCCGCCAATCGCCGGCGCAGGGGGTAACGCCTCCAGCCCTGGATGTTCAACGGCGACACGACCTCGCCCCCGGCGTCCATGGGGCCGCCGCATCCGACTCCGCACACCGTCGGCGTCGGCGCGGTCGACCTCACCGCGTCGATGACGGTGGCCAGCGCCCCGAACACGACCTCGGGGTCAGGGGAGGTGGGGGTGGGGACGCACGCGTCGGTGACGATGTTGCCGACCGGATCCACTACCGCCGCCGCCATCTTGGTTCCGCCGACGTCCAGCGCCAGAACCACCGGTCCTGATCGCCCTCGTGATGACCGGTCCCCACCCCCATGGGACCGGGCCCCCGGAAGGGCTGGGGCCACGGCGGGTCAGTCGCCGCGGTGGAAGCGGCCGCGGATCCAGTCGCGAGGATCGTGGGCCGTGTTGCTCAGATTTCGGCTGTGCAACGAACGGGAGATGTCGTCGATCCCGGCCTTCCCCATTCGCCGGGCATTGTTGGCGAAGACCACCCCCGAGAGGAACATGACCACAACGCCCGCGAATCCGAGCACCACCGATCGGGAGAAGGTGAAGAGCATGAAGACCAGGGCGGCGATGAACACCAGCGCCGACCAGATGCAGTACCGGCCGGCGTGCCGGTAGACCGTCTCGGACCGCACCCGTTCCGCGAATTCCGGATCCTCGTGGTAGAGGGACTGCTCCAATTCGTGCAGGATGCGCTGTTCGTGCTCAGAGAGTGGCAACTACCCGTCCCCTCCAACCTTCGATGTTCCCCGCGGTGATATCTCCACCTCATCCTCGCGCAACCCCCGCTCGAAAGCATCGCGCACCCGGACGGACGACCCGGCTACCGCACCGTTGACCGAACACGGGCACCATATTACAAGGTGCCGGGTCCTCCATCATCCGATTCGGGCCCAGGGATGGCTCCCGGCCCCCACTGGGCATCGCCCCGGCGTCGAACCCGCAGCCCATCAGCGCCGACCAGGGAGGCCGGGCCCGACCGACGAGCCCCCGTAGCGGGCCCGGATGACATCGATGGCGGAGGTCACCGACCCCCAGGATTGCTGGATCCGCTCCGCCTCTTGACGGGCCCGGGCCAGACGATCGCCGATCCTTGAGCCCGGGGGGACCGCTCCGGCCGGACCCAGGTCCAGGCTCAGCTGCACGCCACCATCGGGATCGGCGAATCCGGACAGGCTGACACCCAACAGTCGAACCCCTCGGTCGAGCTCGACAGAGTCCAACAGCGCCACCGCCACCGCGCCGATGGCCGGCGATGCATCGATCGGGGCATCCATGGAATGCGAACGGGTGACCATCGTGAAGTCGCCGAATCTGACCTTGACCGTCACGGTCCGGGCGGCCAGCCCCGACCGGCGGAGTCCGTCGGCCGAGGCGTCCACCATCCGGGACAGCTGGCGCTGCAGGTCGCCCCGGTCCCACAGGTCCGACGCGAACGTCTCCTCGTGCCCGATCGACTTCGGCGCCTGTTCGGGAACGACCGGGCGCGGATCCTCACCCCGCGACAGGGCGGCCAGATGGGCGCCGAGCGACGACCCCAGATACCGCTCGAGGGAACCGGGCGGGAGAGCTGCGATGTCCCCGACACAGAGCACGCCGAGGGCGTCCAGCCGTCTGGCGGTGACCGGGCCGACGCCCCACAGCGCCCGGACCGGCAACGGGTGGAGGAACTCGAGCTCGTGATCCGGTTCCACCACCACCACGCCGGGTCCCGGAGTGATCCCGGTCCGGGTGGCGACCGGTTTGGCCGCCTTCGATGCCAGCTTTGCCATCAGCTTGCTCCGGCCGACCCCGACCGAGCAGGCCAGGTGTAGCTCCTCGGCAACCCGCCGGCGAATGGCGCCGGCGATCGACGGCCCGTCCCCGAGCAACTGCTCCGAGCCGGTCACGTCGAGAAAGGCCTCGTCGATGGAGATCCCCTCCACCAGTGGGGTCACCGCCCCGAGGATGGCGTGCAGCTTCTCGCTCTCCTCGAGATACCGGTGATACCGACCGTCGACGAACACCGCCGACGGACAGAGTCGGCGGGCGACCGAGGAAGGCATGGCCGAGTGGACCCCGAACATCCGGGCCTCGTACGTGCACGCCGCAACGACGCCCCGGCCACCGGCACCGCCGACGATCACGGGGAGTCCGGCGAGCGTCGGGTCGTCCAGGACCTCGACCGACGCGAAGAACGAATCCATGTCGACGTGGAGGACGACCCGCTCGACCGGAGTGCCGGTCCCCGACCGGTGCCCTCCGGGGCGACGGACTGCGACCCGACCACCATCCTCAGCCACCGAGGCGGAGCCTCCGGAACGCCTCGGCACTGGGGACCCCGGCCTGTCGGCCGGCGTCCTCGGCGCCGAGCCTCACCGCGGTCAAGGCCCATTCCACCCCATCGGGGAACTGGCTCCGGTGACAGCCGACCGCCTCCCCTTTGATGTCCACCGTCGCGGAGATGTCGACCCAGACATCGGGTTCGAGGGTGCCCGACATCAGCACCGTGGCCACCTGGTGGGCCGGGCCGGCCTCGGGGAAGTAACGAGGAAGCGCCGCCGCCGGGGACACCGCATCGAGCGCAGCCATGCCGACGACCCGGTGGTCTCGGTGATTGAAGTACTCCTGGCCGAAGAAGACGGCGGTGGGGTCGGGACAGAGCACGACCTCGGGCCGGTAGCGGCGGATGGCGGCCACCAGCGCCTGGCGCAATCCGGCATCGTCGGTCAGCTCGCCGTCTGGATAGTTGAGCCACTCGTGCCCGGCCACGCCGATCAGGGCACCGGCCTCGGCCGCCTCGACCGCCCGCCTGGCGGCCAGGGCCTGCTCGTCGACAGCCGGGTCGGGAGAGCCCTTGCCTCCGTCGGTGCACAGGAGGACGTGCACCTCGCAGCCGGCCTTGGCCCACGAGGCCAGGGTCCCCCCGCACGACACGTCGGGGTCGTCGGGATGGGCGTAGATGGCCAGGACCTTCGCCGGGACACCTTCCAACAGATCGGCCACGGTCTAGGACTCCGGTCGCTTGGGGGCCGTCGTCTTGGTGAGGAGGCCGACCTCCCGACGGAAGTCGTCCACCCCCTCGAATCCCTTGTAGACGCTGGCGAAGCGCAGGTACGCCACCTCGTCGACCAGCCGGAGGCGCTCGAGCACGGCGATCCCCACCTGCTCGGACGTGGGCTCGGACCCGTCCTCGCGGAGCTCGTCCTCCACCTGGTGGGCGACCAGTTCGAGCTGCTCCTCGGTGACCGGGCGGTTCTTGGTGGCCGACCGCAGCCCGTCGATCAGCTTCCCGCGGTCGAAGGGCTGGCGGGCGCCCGAGCGCTTGACCACCATCAACGGGATCTCGTCGATCCGTTCGAACGTGGTGTAGCGCTGGCCGCACGCCCCGCACTCGCGCCTGCGCCTGATGGCAGCACCGTCCTCGGCCACCCGGGAATCGACCACCCGGTCGTCATCGGCCAGGCACCAGGGACACCGCACACAAAGGAGGCTAGCGCCCAACCCGATTGCCCATTCTGGTCGAGCCAGCCGTCGGAGCAGGCCGGCGCGCCGAGCCTGCGACTCCTCAGGGGAGCGAGATCCGCTGGCCCGGGCACGACCACCTCGGAGCCGGTCCGGCGGGCCAGTTCGGCCACCAACGGGCGCGGATCGGCCGCCGGATCCACCCGTTGGGCGATCGACCACAGGGAGTCACCGGGCTGCACGGTGTACTCGAGTGGCCCGCCGGTCCCCGCCAGGACAGAACCGGTGGGGTGGGAGCGACCACCGGTTCCGCCCAGCGGAAGAGCGAGTCCTACGAGGAGGAGGGCGGTCACCGCCAACAGGGCCCGCCGGCGTCGGACCAGCGGAGAGGTCCGTCCCCTCCGGTACCGACCCTGACCCCGGTCCGGCACCAGGCTGAGCGGCGGGGCCGGACGATCGCCCCCGTCCCACCCGTCGTCCCACCCGTCGCCCCATCCGTCGCCCGGCGGCGCCTCTCCGGCTGCCACCGGTCTCAGGCCCGTCGGGCGCACCGGCGCCGGGGACGGTGTGGGCGCCAGCCACAGGGCGGTCACTGCGAACCTTTGTTCGTCATGGATGCATGAGACCACGAACACCTGTTCGATGTCAAGCATTTTCTCGAACGGGTGTTTGCCTTCTTCCGGCCGGCACGGTAGCTTGTGGCAAACAGACGTTCGTCATCTGGCGCTCTTCGCCGTCCGGCGGCGGAGACCGACGGCGACACGACCGACAGCAAGGGGAGACATGGCCCAGGTCCTGAGCATCAAGCGCAAGCAGATTCTGGACTGCATCTCCGAGGCGGTCCGCGAGCGCGGGTACCCGCCCTCGGTCCGTGAGATCGGAGAATCGGTGGGGCTGACCTCGTCGTCGACCGTCCACGCCCACCTGGCCGTCCTGCAGCGGGAGGGCTACCTGCGCCGGGACCCGACCAAGCCGCGGGCCATCGAGGTCTGTTACGACCCCTCGTCGAAGGTCATCGTGGACGCCCGCCCCATCCGCCACGTTCCGCTGGTCGGCGACGTGGCCGCCGGTACCGGCGTACTGGCGCAGGAGAACATCGAGGAGCTCTACCCCCTGCCCGAGGACTTCACCGGTACCGGCACCCTCTTCATGGTCACCGTCCGGGGTGACTCGATGACCGGGGCGGGGATCATGGACGGCGACCACGTCGTCGTCCGACAGCAGGCGCAGGCCGAGCAGGGGGACATCGTGGTGGCGGGGATCCCCGACGGGGAAGCCACCGTCAAGCGCTTCTCCACCCGCCACGGCCAGGTGGTCCTCACTCCCGCCAACGATCGCCTCTCGCCCATGGAGTTCGATCCGGCCGAGGTGACCATCTACGGCAAGGTGGTGACGGTGCTGCGCCGGCTCTGATCCGTCAGGCGGTCATGACCGGAGCCCCGCCCGGTGCGGTGTCCCTACCGCCCGGTCCGGAGCAGCCGTTCGAGCACCGCGGCCGCCCGATCGAGGTCAGCGGCGCTCACGTGCTCATCCGGGGTGTGGGCCAGTGACGGGTCGCCGGGACCGAAGTTGGCGGCTGGTACTCCGTGTGTCCACAGTGACGCCACATCGGTCCATCCGACCTTGGCCCGGGGCGGAGCGCCGGTGGACGCCACCAACTCGGCGAGCATCGGGTGGTCGAGGGAGGGAGGCGCGGCCGAGGCGCTCTCGACCAGCTCCCACTTGTCACCGGGCTCCAGATGATCGCCCAGCATCTCCCTTATCGACCGCTCGGCCTCCTCGACCGTGCGGTCAGGGGCGAATCGATGGTTGAGCACCACGGACGCCTCGTCCGGCACCACGTTGCCGGCCGCCCCGCCACCGACCTCGACCGCCTGGAGCTGTTCGGCGTACTCGCATCCGTCGAGCACGGCTCTCCGGCTCTCGTAGCCGGCCACGGCGCCCAACAGCGGGGCCAACCGGTGAACGGCGTTGCGGCCGGTCCACGGCCGGGCGGTGTGCGCCCGCCGGCCCTCCAGGCCGATCCGTATCCGCAGGGTCCCCTGGCACCCGGCCTCCACCCTGCCGTCGGTCGGCTCTCCGAGGATGGCGGCATCGGCCTCCAGCAGGTCCGGCCGCAGCCCCCACAGCCGCTGCAACCCGTTGAAGCGCTGCTCCACCTCCTCGCACGCGTAGAAGCACCAGGTCACGTCCACTGCCGGCTCGGGCAGGGCGCCGGCCAGGTGGAGCATGACGGCCAGGCCTCCTTTCATGTCGGCGGCGCCGACCCCGTAGAGCACGTCCCCGACCAGGCGGGGCTCCTCGTTGCCACCGACAGGCGGGACGGTGTCGAGGTGCCCGGCCATCAGCAATCGGCCGCTCCGGCCGAGCCGGGTCCGGGCCACGACGTTGTCTCCCACCCGCTCGACGGTCAACCACGGGCACCGGCCCAGCGCCGACTCGACGGCGTCGGCCATCAGGCCCTCGTGGTGGCTGACCGAGGGGATGGCCACCAACGACGTGGCCAGCCCGAGCAGGCCGCCCGGCATCCCCGGGGTCATGCCGAGACGCCGTGCCTGCGGAGGATGTCGTTGAGTCGGGCCTTGTCGTGGCGCTCCCCTTCGGTGAGACGCTTGATCACCAGGACGCACGGAAGGAAGTACTCACCGCCCGGGAACTCGCGCCGCCGCGAGGCCTGGACGGCAACCGACCACGCCGGAATGTGACCCCGGCTCAGCTCCTCGCCGGTTTCGGCGTCGATGACCGGGATCGACGGGTTCAGGATGGTCCCCTCGCCCACCACCGAGCCCCGGCCGACCCGCGCCCCCTGGGTGACCATGCACCGACTCCCGATCATCACCTCGTCCTCGATGACCACCGGGGCCGCCTGGGCCGGCTCGAGCACGCCTCCGATCCCCACGCCGCCGGAGAGGTGGACCTGCTCACCGATCTGGGCGCACGATCCGACGGTCGCCCAGGTGTCGACCATGGTCCCGTCCCCGACCCGGGCACCGATGTTGACGAAGCTGGGCATGCAGACGACCCCGTTCCCGAGGTAGGAGCCCCATCGTGCCGACGCCCCGGGCACCACCCGGACACCGGTGGCGGCATAGTCCCGCTTCAACGGGAGCTTGTCCGCGAACTCGAAGGGCCCGACCTCGACGGTTTCCATCGAACGCGAGCCGGAACAGCAGCAGGATGGCCTGCTTCAGCCACTGGTGCACGACGACCCGGTCGGTCGCCGGATCGACCTCGGCCACCCGCACAGCACCCTGATCCAGCATGTCGATGGCCTCGGACACCACGGCCAGGGCATCGGTGTCGGCCGGTCCCAGCTCCGACGCCCGCTGCCACAGCTCTTCGATCTGGGCCCGGAGGTCTGCCATGCCCGACAGACGTTAGCCCTGGCCCCGGCCGGCCGGCCCCGGATGGGGTCGGACTCTGGTCAGTCGGCGACCGATGGGCCGGACGAGCGGACAGGCGCGCCGCCAACCGTTCGGCAGGCGGCTCCATCGGCTGGACCACCGCCACCCGCACGAAGCCGGCACCGTCGGGTCCGTAGAGGTCGCCCGGGCTGACCAGAATCCCCCCTCGGACCGCCAGCGCCTCGGCCAGCTCCCACCCGCCGCCGGGAAGCGTTGGAGGCACGGGCACCCACAGGTAGAAGCCCCCGGCGGGCAGGGGGACCGGGAGCCCGGTGCCGGCGAGGACCTCCCTGACGAAGCCCAGCCGATCCCAGTAGCGGTGGCGCTGCTCGTCGACGTGCCGGTCGTCGTCGAGGGCCACCGCCGCACCGACCTGCACCGGACCGGGGACCATCAGGCCGGCGTGGCGGCGGACGTCGAGGAGGAACCCGACCAGGCCCGGGTCCCCGGCATAGAAACCGACTCGCACCCCCGCCAGGTTGGAGCGCTTGGACAGGGAGTGGACCGCGACCACGCCGTCGGTCCCCGACTCGAGCACCGTCCGCGGTGGCCCGTCCCAGGTGAACTCGGCGTAGCACTCGTCGGAGAGCACGGGCACCCCGTTGACCCTTCCCCACCGGGCCACGCCGTCGAGGTCGGTCAGGCAGCCGGTCGGGTTGGACGGCGAGTTGGCCCACACGCACAGGGCACGATCGATGTCCGATCGGTCGACCGCGGACAGATCGAGTCCTCCCCCGGGCAGCTCCGGTACCGGCACCGGGCGGCAGCCGCCGAGCAGCGCGCCCATGGCATAGGTCGGGTAGGAAACGGCCGGGTAGAGGACGGTGTCCCGGTCCGGTGTCCGCAGCCGCAGGTAGCCGGCGGCCGACGCCACGAACTCCTTGGTGCCGACGCAGGCGGCCAGCTGGCTCTCGGGGTCGACGCCCACCCCGAACCGCCGCGCCAGCCAACCGGCGGCCGCCTCCCGCAAGCGAAGTGATCCGGCCGACGTGGGGTAGCCCCGCTCCGCATCGGAGGCGGCCATGGCCGCGAGGGCGGTCGTCGGTGGCGGATCGCACGGCGTGCCGATCGAGCAGTCGACCACTCCCTCCTGCATCCTCTGACCCCGCTCGGCGGCCGAAGGCCTGCTCGGCGCGCCCCTCAGCTCCTCGAGCCGGTCGTAGGGATAGGGGGAGGAGTGAAGCCGACCGGGTGCCGGGCTCGGGGGACCGGGCTCACGAGGCGAGGAACTCCCGGAACCGGGAACGGCCCACCTCGTCGAGGACCACGTGGATGCGGGTCGACCCCTCCCCGGCGACCTCGCCGACGATCTCGCCCTCCCTGTGCACGGCGGCCAGGACGTCCCCGCGTGCCCAGGGAACCTCCAGCTCCACGACCCGGTCGCCCACCCTGAGCCGGTCCCCCATCGCCACCAGGAGCTCGGCGATTCCCTCACCGCTGCGGGCGGACACCATCACCGAGCCCTCGTGGGCCGCCATCAGCAGCCGGGCCTCCTGCTCGGATTCGGGGCCCAGGGCGGCCACCGCATCGGCCTTGTTCACCACCAGGAGCTCCGGCACACCGTCGGCGCCGATCTCGGCCAGGACGGTGCGGACGGCGTCGACCTGGCCCTCGAAGTCCGGAGCCGATCCGTCCACCACGTGGAGGATGAGGTCGGCTTCGCGGACCACCTCCAGCGTGGACCGGAATGCCTCCACCACCTGGTGGGGGAGCTTGCGCACGAATCCGACCGTGTCGGTGAGCAGCACGATCTCGCCGCCCGGAAGGCCCAGCTGCCGGGTCCGGGGGTCGAGGGTCGAGAAGAGCCGGTTCTCCACCAGGACGTCCGCATCGCACAGCCGGTTGAGCAGCGTCGACTTCCCGGCATTGGTGTAGCCGGCCAGGGAGACGGCACGGTGTCGGGACCGGGCCCGGCTTCGACGCTGGGTCCTCCGGGTGCTCTCGAGGTGGCGGAGGTCGGATTCGAGTCGACCCATGCGCCGAACCAGACGACGCCGGTCGACCTCGAGCCGGGTCTCGCCAGGGCCCCGGGTGCCGATGCCACCGGCCTGCTGACTGAACGACCTCCCCCGTCCGGCGAGGCGCGGCAGCCGATAGCGGAGGAGGGCCAGCTCGACCTGGGCACGGCCCTCGGGCGTCCGGGCGTTCTGGGCGAAGATGTCGAGGATGACCGCGGTGCGGTCGATCGCTGTCCGACCCAGGATCCGTTCCAGGTTCCGCTGCTGGGCCGGGGAGAGGTCGTCATCGAAGACCACGGTGTCGGCGTCCACGGCCAGGCAGACGGAACGGAGCTCTTCGGCCTTTCCCCGTCCCAGGTACGTCGCCGGATCGGGCGCGCTCCTCCTCTGCAGCACCCGTCCCTTCACGTCGGCGCCGGCTGTGTCCACCAACAAGGCCAGTTCGTCCAAGGCGGCCTCGGTGTCGGCCACCCCGGCGTGGGGGAAGGTGACACCGACCAGGACGATGCGCTCCCGGACCGTGCGGGAGATCAGGGTGTCGGTGAAGGCCGAGTCGGAGGGCGTCACGGTCGGGCCGCGCCCGAGGAGTCCCGGAACGTCCACCTCGATGGCGGCGACCCGGCGCACCGGGCCGCTCAGGCGGATCCCGCCGGGCGCCAGCTCGACCAGGAGGGTCCCGCCCGGATTGTGGACTTCGACCGTCTCGCCCACCAGGCCCCAGCTCCGGGCGGCGGCGGCGGCGGCGGCGCTCCCCGTTCCGCAGGCCAGGGTCTCCCCCACTCCCCGCTCCCAGACCCGGAGGCTGATGGCGTCGGAGCCCGGCCCGGCGGCGATGAACTCCACGTTGATGCCTCCCGGGTGCAGACCCTGGAGGCGGTTCCCCAACTCGGCGACGTCCACCTGGCCCGGGTCCGGGCCGAGCAGCACCAGATGGGGGTTGCCCATGTCGACCTGCCGGGCCCTCCGCTCCGCGAACTGCTGAGGCTGATCGGGCCCCAGGGTGGCCGCTCCCATCTCCACCGATGCCTCGGCGGCGTCTGCGGCGTCCCCGGGCCGGTACTCCACCGTCCGCACCCCGCTGAGCGTCCCGACGGTGAAACGGGGCGGGACGACCAGGCCGGCCGCCACCGCGGCCTGGGCCAGGCAACGGATCCCGTTCCCGCTCATCTCCGCCACACTGCCGTCGGCATTGTGGAGGTCCATCGTGACGTCGGCGTCGCTACCACCGTCGAGGATCCGGATCACACCGTCGGCGCCGACGCCGAACCTCCGGTCGCACAGAGCGCTGACCACCACCGGGTCGAGGGGTGAGGCGCCGGCGATGTCGACCAGGACCAGAAAGTCGTTGCCGGCACCATGGTGCTTGGACAGGTTCAGTCGTCGGCTGATCGGTGTGGACGGGTTCATCGGGTTGCCTCCGAGTCTCCCACCGCGGCCGCGGCCACTGGGAATCCACCGAGGAGCACGGCGATCGAACCCGCCAGGTCGCCGTCGGACTCCACCCACACGATGCGGGGGTCCCGACGGAACCATGACCACTGGCGCCGGGCGAAGGCCCGGGTCCGCTGGACGGCGAGATCGACGGCGGTCCTCAGGGGGACGCCCTCTTCGATGTGGCTGAGGAGCTCGCGGTAGCCGAGGGCCTGGCGGGCCGTCCTCGACAGCCCCCCGGGCCTGGCCGCCAGGGTGCGCACCTCCTCCAGGAACCCGAGCTCCATCAGCCGGTCGAAACGGTCGGCGATCCGCCGGTCGAGGTCGGTGGGGTCGTGGCGGAGGCCGACCTGGGTCACCTCCGTCGGCGGGTAGCGGTCGAGTCCTGGACCGAACGACGAGAATGGACGACCGGATCCGAGGGTCACCTCCAGGGCCCGGAGGAGGCGGCGACCGTTGGCCGGATCCACCCGCCCGGCCGCCACCGGGTCGAGGACGGCCAGACGCCGGTGCAGGTCCTCGAGTGCCGACCGCCGGGCTGGGCTGCCCTCGGGGCCGGAGGCCTCGAGCGAGTCCGTGAGTGCGGCGGTGATCTCGGGGTAGGTCCCGGGGAACGACAGGTCGTCGACCACCGATCGCAGGTAGAGCCCGGTGCCGCCCACGAGGAGGGCGCGGTGGCCCCGGGCGGCGATGGCGGCCAGGACCCGCCGGGCTTCGGCCTGGAACTGCTGGACGGTGAACTCCTCGGACGGGTCGACCAGGTCGACCAGGTGGTAGGGCACCCGAGCCCGGGCCGCCCGGTCCGGCTTGGCCGTCCCGATGTCCATGCCCCGATAGACGGCCATCGAGTCGATGGAGACCAGTTCGATTCCCCGGACATGGTCGAGGCGACCTCCAGGGCGGCCTGCGACTTCCCCGAAGCCGTGGCACCGACCAACGCCACCGGGGCGGCGGGCGGAGAGGGCGGCGGCCGGGCTGCCTCGGGTACGTCCAGGGGGATGACGGCTCCCGACGCGGGTTCCGGGGCTCGCACCGACCGTGCCGCTCAGCCGGCGGACACCGGGATGAGGACCCGGTGCACGGGCCGGGCGGTCACCGTGCGCAGCGACCCGGTCAGGTGATGGCGGGCGGCGGCGGTGACCGCGACGTCGGCGTAGGAACCTGCGGGGATCGACCGGCTGTCCGTCGGTCCGAAGTGAACCAGCTTGTTCTGCCGGGTTCGCCCGGTCATCACCGAGGGATCCCGCTTGGACGGCCCCTCCACCACCACGTCCTCCACCCGGCCCAGCCGGGCGCGGTGGCGGGCCAGCGCCGATCGCTCCACGACCGTCCGGAGCCGCTCCATGCGCTCGGCGGCCACCGCTCCGGGTACGAACCGGTCCTCCATGGCGGCGGCTCGGGTGCCGGGCCGGGGGGAGAAGACGAACGTGTAGGCGCTGTCGTAGGCGGCCTCGGCGGCGACCTCGAGCGTGCGCGCGAAGTCGGACTCGGTCTCACCGGGGAACCCGACGATGATGTCGGTGGTCACGGCCAGGTCGGGGATGGCCGCCCGGGCGTCGGCCAGGCGGGCCAGGTAGCGCTCGGCGGTGTAGCCCCGACGCATGGCCACCAGGACGGCGTCGCTTCCCGACTGCAGGGGGAGGTGGAGGTGGTTGCACACCTCGTCGGTCTCGGCCATGGCCGCGATGGTCTCCGGCCGAAGGTCCTTCGGATGGGGGCTGGTGAACCGGACCCGTCGGATCCCCTCGACGGCACCCACCGCCCGGAGGAGCTGGGCGAACAAGGGCCGGCGCCGGGTCAGGTCCCGACCGTAGGAGTTGACGTTCTGTCCGAGGAGCGTGACCTCGGTCACCCCGCGCCCGGCGAGGGCGCGCACTTCGGCCACCAAGCCGTCGATCGGACGGGATGCCTCTCCCCCCCGCACCGAGGGGACGATGCAGAAGGCGCAGGAATTGTCACAACCGGTCTGGATGGTCACCCACGCCGCATAGGGCAGATCCCGCACTGCGCCGAGGGCTGCAGCCTGGTGGTCCCCGTCGGCGGAGCCGTCGGCGGGCCGCGGCTCGTCGACGATCTCGACCACCGGGCCGGAGGCGGCGGCCTGGCGCAGGAGCTCGGGGGCCCGGGCGAGGTTGTGGGTA
This sequence comes from uncultured Acidimicrobiales bacterium, assembly GCA_963806285.1. Taxonomy (GTDB): domain Bacteria; phylum Actinomycetota; class Acidimicrobiia; order Acidimicrobiales; family RAAP-2; genus Bog-756. The sequence continues at coordinate 368,208 of CAWDXJ010000005.1, read as the reverse complement.
CCGAAGACCACGTCGACGTGCGGGGCCCGCTCCCGGATCCGCGGCCCGTCCATCTGGGCCAGGCACCCCCCCACCGCGATCTGCATGTCGGGCCGGCGCTGGCGCAGGGCCTTCAGGTTGCCGAGGTGGCCGTAGAACTTGTTGTCGGCGTTCTCCCGGATGCAGCACGTGTTGAACACCACCACGTCGGCCGATTCGAGATCCGGGGTGGATACCAGGCCGTCGGCCTCCAGCGCCCCGGCCAGCCGCTCCGAGTCGTGATCGTTCATCTGGCAGCCGAAGGTCCTGATGTGGAAGGTCCGCACCGGGGGGGCGGTGCCCCCCGGTGCGGCCGGCGGAGGTTCGAGAGGCGTTGAGCGGGCGGTGGTCACCACCGGCCCAGGATACGGCCAGCCCGGACCGGGCGGTGCCGGTCCGGTTGAACAGGCGGCCGGGTCAGGTCCGACCTCGTGCGACGGCCGCCCTACCTGTCGGCGTCGAAGTCGTAGAAGTCGCTCGATCCGTTCCGGTCGACGATCAGGCCGTGCATGTCCGCATGGAGGACGAGTACCTGCCCGGGGACGTCGGCCTCGGCCAGTGCCGCCACCGCCGCCGCCTGCACGCCCTGCGCCTCTGCCCCACGGGAGATCCCGAGGAGGGCGGGGCCGGCGCCCGACCAGCACACGGCGAGCGCCCCGCCCGCGGACATGCCGGCCAGCAGCTTCGGCGCCTCCGGGAACAGCGGGCTCCGATAGTCCTGGTGCAGCCGATCCTCGGTGGCCTCGCTGATCAGGACCCGGCTGTCGGCAAGTCCGGCGATCAGCAGTGCGGTCCGCGACAGGTTGAAGGCGGCACTGTCCCGACTGACCGTCGTGGGTAGGGCCTGCCGGGCCCTGGAGGTGGACAGGGTGAGGTCGGGCACGATGACCACGAACGCCAGGCTCACGTCGAGGGCCAGGCGCACCGCCTGCACCCCGCCCCGCACCCGGGCGGCGGCCACCAGTCCACCGACCATGGAAGCTGCCGCGTTGTCGGGATGGCCGTCGGTATGGGCCGCGACCGCCAGTGGGTCCTTCGCCCCGGCGGCTGCGGCGGCGGCCACGGCCAGGGCGGCCGACGAGCCCAGGCCGCGGGCGACGGGGATCTGGGAGCGCACGGTGATGGCCAGATGGTCGGTCCCGGCCACGTCGATGGCCACCCGGGCCGCGAGGTGCGAGGGGTCGTCGGAAAGGCCCGCGCCCTCCCCCTCGGAGCGCACGATCAGCCTCGAGGCCGGCTCGACCTCGACCTCGACGTAGCGGTCGAGCGCGATGGCCAAGGTGTCGAACCCCGGGCCCAGGTTGGCCGATGACGCCGGAGCTCTCGCGCGCACACCGACACGGTACTCGGCGGGCCCGGTGCCCGGCAGGACCAGGTTCGAGCGCTGCCCCACGGTGCACACGCCCTATGAGCCTCAACCGTGGATCAGGCGGTACCACCACGACGGTTCCGGCACCGTGGCGGCCAGCGCCAGGGGCACCGTCTGTACCTGGCTCCCCAGTACGAACGAGGCGGTTCCCACCCGGCGCCCCCCCGATCCCCCGGCGGGCACCGGGGAGAGCTTGCTGGCCGCGACCACCTGTTGGCCGGGCCATGCGATGAGGAACGCACCCTTCGACGCGACCACCTCCACCCGGTGCCGGCGGCCGCCCCACGTGGCGGTCACCGTCCCCGCCGACTGGCCGGCGGAGGCCACGGTGACCGGAACGATCGCCGCCCCGGTGGCCGCGAGCAACCCGTCGGCCGCTGGTCGGGTGAACTTGAGCGGGTCGACCACGGGCAGGTCGTTGAGCGGGATGGTGGTGGTCGTGGTGGTGGGCGGGGGCGCAGTGGTGGTCGTGGGAGGGGGCGCAGTGGTGGTCGGCGGGGGCACCGCACCGGGAGCGGGGGCGCGGTGGTCGGAGGTGGGGCGGGCGTGGTCGGGGTGGACGGCGGCGGGGTGGTGGTGGATGGGGACTTGGGGAGGGTCGGCGGCGGTACGGGCTGTCCCAGGACGGCCACCAGCACCGTGACCGTCCGTCCCTGCACGGCACGGTTTCCGGCCAGCACCAAGCAACCACCGGCCTTCGTGGTGTAACCCGACTTGACGCCGACGACACTGCTGGACCCGATCTCCGACACGACGTTGGGGAGTGTGCCGACCAGGGGGAGGGTGACCGATTTCATGGCCACCACCTCGGCAAAGGTGGGATCGCGCATCCCGGCCGCGGCGATGAGCAGGCAGTCGGCCGCCGTGGACACCGAGTTCGGGTCGTACCCGCTGGCGTCGACGTAGTGGGTGGAGGTGGCTCCGAGCGACTGGGCGAGCGCATTCATCTTGGCCACGAAGGGAGCCTGGCTGCCGGCGTCCCAGGCGGCCAGCGCGTAGGCGATGTTGTTGGCTGACTGGGTGAGGAGCGCCTCGAGCATCTGCCGCTCGGTCAACAGTTCACCGGTGCGGACGGCCACGGTGGACTGGTCGTTGTGCAACTCGGCGTTGTACTCGGACACGTCGTCGGCGGTGACGGTGATCATCGGCCCGCTGGCACCGGCGGCGATCGGATGATCACGAAGGACGACCACGGCGTTGGCCATCTTGGTCAAGGACGCGATCGGCACCGGCGACTCGGGTCCCGACTGCTGCGAGTAGCCGAGGGAGGGTACCGACACCGCCCCTTGTCCCTTGGCCGGCCAGGGGAGGACCGGTTGGGCCCCTCCCACCGACAGGGAAGAGGGGAGGTCGCCGACCAGGGTCGGCGTCGGCCAGCGGCCGGGTGATGCGTTGGGTGCCCGACCACCCCGCCGCCACCAGGATGACCGCCAGGACCAGGGCCAGGGCCAACTCCAGTCGTCGACTGGCCCGTCGTCTCCTGGCCCGCCGCTCGGCCCGTCGTTCGGTACGCGGCCGCCGGGCCGCCTCGTCCGGCACACCGCCCCCGATGTTCGCAGTCTGGCGCTCGACCCGGCCGTCCGGCGTCGCGGTGATGTCGACAGCGGCCGGCGGGGCCGGCGACCGGGCTTCGCCACCCGCTCCCGACGTCGTTGACGGCGACCGGGCCTTCCCCCGCGGGCACGGACACCAGGTCGGGATCCGGTGGCCCCTGCGGTCCGGCGTCGGGTCCTTCCGAGGTCCGGTCGTTCAGCGGGCGTCCAATTCCTCGGGTGTCATCAGGACGGCGCGGGCCTTGGATCCCTCCGAGGGCCCGACGACCCCTCTCCGCTCCATGAGGTCCATCAGCCGCCCGGCGCGGGCGAAGCCGACCCGCAGCTTGCGCTGGAGCATCGAGGTGGACCCCAGCTGGGACCGGACCACCAGGTCCATGGCCTGGTCGAGGAGATCGTCGTCGCCGTCCTCGCCGCCTGCGGCCTGCCCCTCCCGTCCGACCACCTCCTCGATGCCGGCCACGACCTCCATCGGTCGCTGGCGCTTCCAGTGGGCCACGACGGCCCGCACCTCCTCCTCGCTGACCCACGGGCCCTGCAGGCGCTGCGGGTTCGACGAGGACGCGGTCAGGAGCAGCATGTCGCCCATGCCGATCAGCCGTTCGGCCCCGGGCTGGTCGAGGATCACCCGGCTGTCGGCCAACGACGAGACCGAGAAGGCCATTCGGGAGGGGATGTTGGCCTTGATGACCCCGGTGATCACGTCCACCGAGGGCCTCTGGGTGGCCAGCACCAGGTGGATCCCCACCGCCCGGGCCATCTGGGCGATCCGGCACACGGATTCCTCGACGTCCCTGGCCGCCACCATCATCAGGTCGTTCAACTCGTCCACCACGATGAGGATGAAGGGCAGCCGGTGGAAGCGGGGCTCGACCTCCGGGTCCTGTCCGTCCCCATCCCCTTCGGTCTCGGCTCCCGTGCCGCGCATCCGGAACTGGTAGTCCTCTTCGAACTGGGCCAGATGGCCGTCGTCGAAGCCGGCGTTGTACCCGGTGATGTCCCGCATCCCCACCTCGGCCAGGAGGTCGTAGCGCCGTTCCATCTCGGTCACCGCCCAACTGAGCGCATTGGCCGCCTTCTTGGGGTCGACGACCACCTGGGTCAGCAGGTGGGGAAGGTCGTTGTACTGGCCCAGCTCCACCCGCTTGGGGTCCACCAGGATCAGACGGACCTGGTCGGGTGTGGCCCGACTCAGAATCGAGGTGAGCACCGAGTTGATGCACGAGGACTTGCCCGACCCGGTGGCCCCCGAGACCAGCACGTGGGGCATCTCGGCCAGGTTGACCATCACCGCGCGACCGGCGATGTCCCGGCCCAGGGCCACCTCGAGGGGATGATCGGCGCCGGCGGCCTCGCTGGAGGCCAGGATGTCACCGAGGGCGACCAGCTGCCGGTGGCGGTTGGGCACCTCCACGCCGATGGCCGACTTCCCCGGGATCGGGGCCAGGATGCGGACGTCGGGCGATGCCATGGCGTAGGCGATGTCCTTGGACAGCGAGGTCACCCGGGCCACCTTGACCCCGGCCCCCAGTTCGAGCTCGTACCGGGTCACCGAAGGACCGACCGTGCGCCCCACGAGGCGGGTGTCCACACCGTGGGCGGCCAGGGCGGTGACCAGGGCGGCTCCGGCGGCGTCGACCTCCCGAGCATCGACGGCCTGCGGCTTGGCCCGCTTCAGCAAATTGGCCGGGGGCAGCCGCCAGTCACCCACCGTCGGGCCCAGCTTCATCTCCAGTTGCGATCCCTCGCCCGACCGGGTGGCCTTACCGGCGACGACCTCGGACGGGTCCGGACCGGAGTCGACGGGCGGGTCGGCCACGTCGGCGACCTGGGACGCCACGATCGGTTCCTCGTACTCCTCCGGCTCCTCCGGCTCCTCCGCGCCCCTCGGTGCCCAGCGCCCGCCCGAAGGGATCGGTCGGATCGTCCTCCTCCGACTCGCCTGCGTCGTCGCCCGGTTCCCCGCGGGCCACGGACGCCGACCACCGCGCCGCCCGTGCCACGGCACCCGCCGCCGATCGGACCGGAACGCCGGTGAACACCACCATGGCCGCCACCAGGACGGCGGCCAGCACGGTCGCAGCCCCGAATCCCCCGAGGGCCGACCGCAGCGGGTTGCCGACCAGGGCCCCCAACCAACCGCCGGCCGCGGACAGGGTCGACGTCGACGCCCGCAATCCGGGGGAGCCCCCGGCCAGGGCGGCCATCCCGGCCACGGACAGCAGGGTGAGGGAGGCCCCGATCACCGCCCGGGCCGGCTCGGGGGCGAACCGGTCCTCCTCCTCGGCGCCGTCCCGGGCCACCAGGAGGAGGATGCCCACGGTGGCTACCACCGGCGGCACCAGGAACCTGCCCCAGCCGAGGAGGTCACCGACGGCGACCCGCCCACCGCGGCCGGCCGGGCCCAGTGAACCGGCGTAGAAGGCCACGGCTGCCAGGACGCCCAGGGTGACCAGTACCACGCCCCACAGGTCGGTGGCGTGTCCGGCGACGACCGCCCACATCGAGGCCAGGAGGCCCGGGTCCTGCCGTCTCCCCGGGTTCCTCGCCGACCTCGCGCCACTCCTCCGGCGGGCGGTGCCCCGCCTGGCGGAGGCCGATGCCTGGGGCGCGACCGAGACAGGGGCGTCGGCCTACGCCCCGACCGCGCACCCCCGGATCGACCTGCCCGGCGCTTGGTGGCGGTCGTCACAGTGGACTACAGGGTAGTCCTGCCCTGCCGTCATCATGGGGACACCGGCAGTTGGCCGCCAGGATCGCTCCTCAGACGGTGACGATCACCGGCACGATCATCGGGCGCTGCCGGGTCCGGTCACCCACCAGGCGCCCCAGGGCCTTGCGGGCCACCCGGTTGAGGGTCTCGTGGTCGTGGCTCCCGGTGCCCAACGCCTGCTCGAGCGCCTTGGTGACCGCGATCCTCGCCTCGTCGAGCAGCACGTCGGTGTCCTCGTCGTAGGCCCACCCCCGGGTCACGATCTGCGGGGTCCCCACCACCTCCGCCCGTTTGAGGTCGACGGTGGCCACGGCCATCACGACCCCCTCCTCGGCCAGGACCATCCGGTCCCGCAGCACGCCATGTCCGATGTCGCCGACCGAGCTGCCGTCCACGAAGAGGTACCCCCCCGGGACGGAGCCGTCACGATGGAGCCCGGACCCGTCCAGGCGCACGGCGTCGCCGTCCTCGCACAAGAGGACGCGATCACCGGTGATGCCCATGGAGGCCGCCAGTCGAACGTGATTGGCCATGTGGCGGTATTCGCCGTGCACCGGGATGAAGTACTCCGGCCGGGTCACCGACATCAATATGGCCAGTTCCCCCTGGCGGGCGTGGCCGCTCACGTGCACGGAGTCCACCCCGGAGTGGATGACCTCGACGCCGCGCCGGTGGAGGCTGTCGATGACCCGACCCACCGACCACTCGTTGCCCGGGATGGGGTGGGCGCTGATCACCACCACGTCGTCCTCGCGGACCCGGAAGAAACGGTTCTCGCCGGCGGCCAGTCGGGAGAGCGCCGACATCGGCTCTCCCTGCGACCCGGTGGAGATGACGCACACCTCGCCCGGCTCGAACCGGTCCACGTCCTCGATGTCCACGAGGGACCGGTCGGGGATGTGCAGGAGGCCCAGCCGTCGGGCCAGGGCCACGTTCTTCTGCATCGACCGGCCCAGCGTGGCCACCGTCCGCCCTCCGGCGATGGCCGCGTCGGCGACCTGCTGGACACGGTGGATGTGACTGGCAAAGCAGGTGACGATGAACCGTCGGTCGGGGCGGGCCAGGAAGACCTTGCGCAGCGTCTCACCCACCGTCGACTCGGATGGCGTGAACCCCGGCTCCTCGGCGTTGGTCGAATCGGCCAGGAGGAGGCGCACCCCCTGTTCGGAGGCCAGGGCGCCCATCCGGGCCAGGTCGGTGCGCCGGCCGTCGACCGGGTGCAGGTCGATCTTGAAGTCACCGGAGTGGAGGATGATCCCCTGGGGCGTGTGGAAGGCGGTGGCGAAGGCGTGCGGCACCGAGTGGGTCACCGGGATGAACTCCACGTCACAGGGCCCGATTCGCCGCCTCTCGCCGTCCCGGACCGGGATGAATTGGGCACGATCGGCCATGCCGGCCTCGTCCACCCGGTTGCGGGCCATGGCCAGGGTCAACTCGGATCCGTAGACCGGTACCGGGAAGTCGCGGAGCAGGTAGGCCAACCCACCCGTGTGGTCCTCGTGCCCGTGGGTGAGGATGACCGCGTCGACCCGATCGGCATTCTCCCGAAGGAAGGTGAAATCGGGCAGCACCAGGTCGACGCCCGGCATGTCGGGGTCGGGGAACATGATCCCCACGTCGAGCACGATGATCCGGCCCTCGACCTCGATGCACGCGCAGTTCCGCCCGATCTCGCCCAGCCCGCCGAGGAACACCACCCGAACTGCTCCGACGCCGCCCGCGCCCGGCAGCCCCGCCGGTCGTTGCGCCGCCTTCGCCGGTTTCGCCGCCTGCGCCGCCTTCGCCGGTTTCGCCGGTTTCTCGCCGGTTTCACCGGTTTCGGCCCCTCCGCACCGCGGACCGCCCCGCCTGCGTCTGCGGCTTTCGGGGCCGTCGCGCCCTTGCCGTGCCCCGGCGGCCCTTGGCGGCGGCGTTCCCCTCTCCGGCCGCCTGGCCCGGGCGACCGTTCGAACGGCGGGGGCGCTCGGACTCAGCCAACCGACTCGTGGGCCGGGCTCAGCCGACCCAGTCCCGAGATGACCGCCCGAGCCTGGTCGTCGAGCGCCTCGGGCGCCGGGACGTGGGGGAGGCGGCACTGCCCGACGGGTAGCCCGAGGGCCCGGCAGGCCGCCTTGGCCGGGACCGGGTTGGGAAACTCGTCGCTGGACTCGAACCGGTACGACTCGGCCAGGCGCTGGTTGATGATCATGGCCCGATCGACGTCGCCGGTGCGGTGGCAGCTGAGCATCTCGGCCAACAGCCTGCCGCCCAGTGGGCGGCGACGCTGACCACCCCAGCCCCGCCGATCGAGGCGAAGGGGAGGGCCAGCGGATCATCACCGCAGTAGACGTCGAAACCCTCGGGGCTCTCGGCGACGACCAGGGCCGCTCCGGGCACGTCGCCTGTGGAGTCCTTCACCCCCACGATGGTCGGAACGTCACGGGCCAGCTCGAGAGTGAGCCGGGGGCCGATCCGCCGGCCGGTCCGCACCGGGATGTCGTAGAGCAGCACCGGGAGGTCGGTTGCCGCGGCAATCGCCCGGAAGTGGGCCGACAGCCCGGCCGGGGACGGACGGTTGTAGTAGGGAGTGACGGCCAGTATGCCGTGGACCCCGCAGGCTGCGGCCTGTTCGGTCAGCCGAACAGAGTGGGCCGTGTCATTGGTGCCGGTCGAGGCGATGACGGGAACGTCGACGGCGCCGACGACGGCCCGGAACAGCTCCACCCGCTCGCCATCGGAGAGCACGGGTCCCTCCCCGGTGGTGCCGGCCACGACCAGCCCGTCACTTCCGGATGCCGCCAGGTGGCTGGCCACCGTTGCCGCCCCCTCGAGGTCCAGGGCACCGTCGGCGTCGAACGGGGTGACCATGGCGGTGATCACGGAACCGAACCGCGGCATCGGCCCTCAGCCCCTCGAACGGAGCGATGGGTCGAAACGAGGGGGCACGAATGGGCAGGCTACCAGTAGCAGCCGACCACACCGGTGGCGAGCCCGCGCCCGGCTGGACCGCCACTTGTCGGGCGCGTCCGCCGACACGGGCGGGGACAGGCGCGGCGTCCGCTACGAAGGCTTCAGGAGGCGATCCGGTCCTTCGGCGGCACCGAGGCCATGGCGTCGTACTCCTCGGTGGTGTCGACCCAGGACTCGAACTCGATCACGCCCAGCTCGGTGAACTTGGTCCGGAGCCAGCCGTCGGCGGCGTCCAGCAGGCCGAGCTTCTTGCAGTTGGGAACGATCTTGGAGAACAGGAGTGCCTGGAACTCACCCCGCTCCGGCGCCTGCTGCACCACGGGGACGATGGCCTTGGGGTCGACGCCCATCCGGTCCCAGACCTCCTGCTGGAGGAACCGGTCGCGCATCCGCACGGCGGCCTCGAAGGCGAACTCCTGACGCTCGCGCAACTCCCCCGCGCTCAGCCCCTCGTAGTACTCCTGCAGGCTCAGCACCCCGAAGGCCACATGCCGGGCCTCGTCGGCCATCACGTAGCGGAGCAGCTGCTTCAGCAGCGGATCGGCGGTCATCTGGTGCATGAACCCGAAGGCCGCCAAGGCCAGGCCCTCGACCATGATCTGCATCCCCAGGTAGGTGAGGTCCCACCTCGAGTCGGCGATGATGTCGTCGAGGAGCATGCGCAGGTGGGCGTTGACCGGATAGTGGCCCGAGAGCTTCTCGTCGAGGTACTTGCCGAACACCTCGACGTGGCGGGCTTCATCCATCACCTGGGTCGAGGCGTAGTACTTGGCGTCGATCCACGGCACGGATTCCACGATCTTGGCCGTGCAGATCAGGGCGCCCTGCTCGCCGTGGAGGAATTGGGACAGCGTCCAGTTCTGGCTCTCGACGCCGAACTGCACCCACTCCTCGTCCCCCCCATTTCTCCACCGGCGTACCGGTGAGATCGAACCCCGCCCCGAAACCGCCGTTGGCCTCCGCCTGGTCCCTGACCAGCTTCTCCTGGTCGACATCGATCTCCCACGGGAGGTCGGTCTCGCCGTTCCACTGCGCACCCTTGGCCTTCTCGTAGAGCTTGTTGAGCTTGGGCCGGGAGCCCTTCTCGTAGTCCCAGGTGAAGATGGAGTCGTACTCGGAGTGGACGACGTGGCGCCCATCGGCTTCCTCGGTGCCGACCACCGACAGGATCGCCTCGAAGTCGTCGATCTCGGCTCGGCCGATGATGTCCTCGGTGCTGCTCATCTCGGTGGTCATGGCATGGCTCCCTTCGGATACGCGGTGGCGTTGGAATGCTCGGTGGCGTTGGAATGCCCGGTGGCGTTGGAATGCCCGGACGGATGCCGGTCGGTGGACGGGTGGCTCGAGCGGGCCGATCCCGGGAAGGACCTGACGGTTGGGTCGGGTGGCGCCTGTCGGGACCCGAACGGGGTGATGTCGATCACGGTCGGGGTTGCTGCGCCATGGAGCGAGCTGATCCCCGGCAGTACGAAGGTGGTCACCAGGTGGCCGGCCTGAGACGGATCGGTGAGATCCATGTGGTCGGAAGGGGCGATGGCATAGGAGAGCACGATGCGGGTGGCCCACTCGGTCACCCGCTCGGCCTCCAGCGGGCTCATCCACCGGGCCAGGAACGGCGCCGTGAAATGGGACGCGGCCACCAACAGCCGGTCGGACTCGTCGAAGGCCAGGTGTCCGAGGACCATCTCGGGCTCATGCTCGACCAGATAGGCCAGCGCGGCGTGGTCCCGGAGGCGCGGTCGACGCCTCCACGATGCCGCCGACCAGCGCCTCGGTGAGATCACGGGCCTCACCCAGTCGGACCCCGAGGGCCGAGAACAGCCGGGCCATCTCGGTGTCGACCACGGCTCCGAGGATCTCGTCCCGGCCGCCGGGGAACACCCGGTAGACGGTGGCCCGGGACACTCCGGCCTGGCGGGCGATGTCGTCCACCGTCGTCTTCGTCGTGCCGTGGCGGGCCAGGCAGGCCAAGGTGGCGTCGATGATCCGTACCCGGCGGGGGGAGCCCGGTCCGGTCCCCGGGGCCACCGCGCCGACCGCATCGTCGACCACACCGTCCACGACGACTTCGAACGCGTTCCCCCGGGCTGACACAGGTGAAACGCTAGGTCGGTATTTGTCTCATTGTCAACCATCCAGGCCGGCGGAGCCCCGAAGGCTGCGGGCCGCCCGGGCCCGGACCGGCCACCACGCCGGCCAGGAGCTCGGCGCGGACCAGCTGGGCCACCTGGACCGGGTCGTCCAGGTCCCACCGGCCTGGTGCCGACATGTACGACAGGACCATCCGGGCCAGGAAATCCGCTGCCTCCCTCAGGTCGACCCCCGGGGCCACCCCGCGCTGTTCGAGGTAGGGAACCAGGAATTCGGCGATCCCCTGGCGGATCCGGTTGCTCTCGAAGGTCAGGGTGGGGAGGAGCTTCTCCGGCTCGGTCTGCATCACCCGCTGGAGCACCTCGTGCTCCACGATGGACCGGTGGGCGAACATGATCCCCCGCTCCATCACCTGCTCGAGGCTCTCGGCCCCCTGCACCTGCTCGTACAGCTCGATGAAGAACTCGAGGGTGGCCCACGCCACCACCGCGCTGATCAACTCGTCGCGGCCACCCGGGAAGGTCCGGTACACGGTGGCCCGGGACACCTTGGCCTCGCGGGCGGCGTCCTCGACGGAGGTCTTGGCCAGACCCCAGCGGGCCACGCAGGCGTAGGTGGCCTCGAGGATCCGCTGGCGGGTGTCGCCCATCCGCCGGGTCCGATCCTCAGAGACCGAGGAGGGGCTCGAGGCCGAGGGTCAGGCCGGGCCTGTCCCCGACCGAGCGCACGGCCAGCACCACCCCGTCCATGAACGATGACCGGTCATAGGAGTCGTGACGGATGGTCAGGGTCTGCCCGACTCCGCCGAAGACCACGTCCTGGTGGGCAACCAGCCCGGCCAGCCGCAACGAATGGATGCGCACGCCGGCCGGTCCCCCGGCCCCACGGGCACCCTCCAGGACGTCGGTGGCCGTTCGGTCGGGCGGGAAGCCGCCGGCCCCGGCCGCGCGCACGCCCCGCGGCAATCGTTCGGCGGTGCGCATGGCGGTGCCCGAGGGCGCGTCGAGCTTCCCGTCGTGATGGGACTCGACGATCTCGGCTCCCTCGAACCAGGGCGCCGCCATCTCGGCGAACTTCATCATGAGCACCGCCCCGATGGCGAAGTTGGCGGCCACCACGCAATTGGGAGAGTCGGCCGTCTGACCGTCGAAGCGCCGCGCCAGGTCGGCCAGGTCGGCCTCGGTGAACCCGGTGGTCCCCACCACCGCGTGGATCCCTGCGCCGGCGCAGTAGGCCACCGTCTCGCGGGCCGCGTCCAGCCGGCTGAAATCGACCGCCACCTCGGTCCCGGCGGCGGTGAGTGCCTGGAGCTCCCCGGCCACCACCAGCCCGCTCGGTGCGCCCCCGATCAGCTGGCCCACGTCCGACCCCGCGTGCTGGGGGTCCACCGTCGCCACCAGGTCGAGATCAGGGTGCGCCTGGACGGTGCGGCACACCTCCCTACCCATCCTGCCCCCGGCTCCGACGACCCCTACCCGCATGGCGGCCACCCTAATGGTCGTCCCCAGCCCCCGACGTCGCCCGAGCCCGGCCCTTGACCGCCGCCGGCGTCATCCCAGTCCGAGCTGGCGGGCATCGAAGTCGGACTCCTCGAAGGGCCCAACGACCGAGAGGGTCCGGGGCGCGGCCACCAATTCCGAGGCGGTGGCATGGACCTCGTCGAGGGTCACGGCGTCCACCCTGGCGAGCACCTCGTCGATCGGGAGCACCTCACCGTGGAGCAGGAGCCCTGCCCCGATGCGACTCATCCGGGCACCGGAGTCCTCACAGGCCAGGAGGGTTTCGGCGCGGAGGTTCCCCTTGGCCACGGCCAACTCCCGCTCGGTGATGCCCGTGGCACCGAGCGAGGCCAGTTGGGAGGAGACGATGTCGAGCACCTCGGCCACATGCTCGGGTGCGGTCCCCATCCCCACACTGACCGATCCGGCGTCGTGGTAGGCCACTCGTTCGGACCACACCGAGTACGCCAGCCCACGACGCTCCCGGATCTCCTGGAACAGCCGGCTGGACAGGCCTCCACCCAGGGTGTGGTTGAGCGCCGCCAGCGCGTAGCGGCGCCGGTCGAATCGGTTCTGCGACCGGGCGGCGAGCACGAGGTGGGCCTGCTCGGTCGCCCTCCGGACGACCCGTAGCGGCTCCACCTTGTCGTCGGGTGGCCGGCGCTCGGGGGTGGCGCCACCGGTCGGGCCGCAGAACCGCTCCTCGAGGCCGTCTGCCACCTCCTCGTGGCGGAGGTCGCCGGCCACGGCCACCACCATGTTGCCGGGCCGGTAGTGCACCGAGAAGAACTCCCGTATCCGCTCCGGGCCCATGGACGAGACCGACTCCTGGCTGCCGAGGACCTCCCGACCCAACGGGTGGTCGGGGAACAGGAGGGCCGAGCTCTGTTCCGCAGCCTCGTCGGCGGGCTCGTCGGCATGCATCAGGATCTCATCGAGGATGACCTGTCGCTCGGCCTCCAGGTCCGGGGAGCGGAGGGACGGCTGCCACATGATGTCGGAAAGCACATCGAGGCCCAGCGGGAGGTGTTCAGCCAGCAGGCGAATGTAGAACGACGTGTACTCCTTGGTGGTGAACGCGTTGAAGTCACCGCCGACCTCGTCGACCACCTCGGCGATATCGGACGCCGAGCGGTCCGCCGTGCCCTTGAACAGCAGGTGCTCGAGGAAGTGGGAGGCGCCGGCCTGGCTCGGCGCCTCGTCGCGTGCGCCGGTGCCCACCCAGAATCCGATGCACACCGAACGGGCGTCGTCCATCCGCTCGGTGACCAGCGAGAGCCCGGACGACAGCGCCTCGGTGCGGATCACCCGCGCCGACCCAGGGGGGCTCCGGTGGACCACGCCGCGCCGTCCGCACGGGCCGGACCCGCCACCGGCTCCGCCGGTCGGGCCGGAGCGGGGCCGAGAGCGCTCAACGGCGGCGGCGACCGCCCCTGGTGCCGCCTCCGCCACCCCCACCGGGACGATCGGAGGACTCGGCCACGGCCGGCCCCAGATCGCCGAATTCCTGGACCAGCTCCACCTCGAAGGCCTCCTCGAACGAGGCGGTCCGCGGCGAGGCGGGGCTGGTCTCGGCGGGGCGGCGGCCCCGGTCGACGCGATCGCCGGGGTCGGCGTGGTCGCCCCGGGGACGACTCCCGCCCGGTGGCCACCGCGTCCTCCGTTGTCGCTGCGGCCGGACCGGTCGTCGCCCCGCGGAAGAGGCGGCCTCGCCGGCCAGCGACAGGGACACCTTGCCCTGCGGGTCGATGTCGTCGACCTTCACCTCGACCGGTTGGCCCAGCTCGAGGACGTCCTCGACCCGCTCCACCCGCTTGCCCTGGCCGATCTTCGAGATGTGCAGCAGACCGTCACGCCCCGGGAGGATGTTGACGAAGGCCCCGAACTTGGTGATGTTGACCACCTTGCCCGGGTAGGTGGCGCCCACCTCGGCCAGAGGCGGATCGAGGATGGTGGAGATCCGGCGCCGGGCCTCCTCGACCGCGTTACCGTCCTTGGCTCCGATGGTGACGGTGCCCACCATTCCGTCGTCGTCGACGGCGATGTCGGCTCCGGTCTCCTGCTGCAGGGCGTTGATGACCTTGCCCTTGGGCCCGATGACCTCGCCGATCTTGTCCATGGGAATCTCGAACGAGATGATCTTCGGTGCGGACTCGGCGACCTCGCCCCTCGGCTCGGCGATGGCGTCGGCCATGACGTCGAGGATGGCCAGACGGGCTTCCTTGGCCTGGAGGAGGGCCCTGGTCAGGACGTCGAGGGGCAGCCCGTCGATCTTGGTGTCGAGCTGGAGGGCGGTGACCACGTCCTTGGTGCCCGCCACCTTGAAGTCCATGTCGCCGAAGGCGTCTTCGGCGCCGAGGATGTCGGTGAGGGTGACGTAGGTGCCGCCGTCGTAGACGAGCCCCATGGCGATGCCGGCCACCGGCGCCTTGAGCGGCACCCCGGCGGCCATCATCGACAGCGTGGAGCCACACACCGAGGCCATCGAGGTCGAACCGTTGGAGGCCAGCACATCGGACACCAGGCGGAGGGTGTACGGGAAGTCCTCCTCGTAGGGCACGACCGGAAGCAGGGCCCGCTCGGCCAGCAGTCCGTGCCCGATCTCCCGACGCTTCGGGCCGCGCATGAACCCGGTCTCGCCGGTGGAATACGGCGGGAAGTTGTAGTGGTGCATGTATCGCTTGTGCTCATCGGGCGTGATGGTGTCGAGGAGCTGGTTCATCCGGGGCATCCCCAGGGTGGTCACGTTGAGGACCTGGGTCTCGCCCCGCTGGAACAGGGCCGAGCCGTGGGCCGTGGGGAACAGGTCGACCTCGGCCGAGAGCGGCCTTATGCCGGTGGTGGTGCGGCCGTCGATGCGCAGGCCGTCCTCCACGATGCGCTTGCGCACCAGCTTCTTGGTGAGCCCACGCACGGCGGCCTTGATCTCACCCTCGCGGTCGGGGAACTCGGCGGCCAGGGTCGACACGATCGTCGAGGTGGCGTCGCCGATGGCGGCGTTGCGATCCGCCTTGGTCACGATGACGTTGGCCGCGGCCACGGCATCGGTGCCCACCGCCTGGACGCGCTCCCACACGTCGTCGCCGTAGTCGGAGAGGGTCGAGTACTCGATGTTCTCGATCGGGCCCCGGGCGGCCACGAAGGCGTCCACCATCCGCCGCTGGAGGACGATCGCCTCGCGGATCCACGTCTTGGCAGCCTCGAGCCCGTCCGCCAGCACCTCCTCGGTGACCTGGGGGGCTCCCTCGTCGTAGTACTGGAACGAACGCTCCGAGCCGCCGGCCTCGACCATCATGATGGCGATGTCGGCATCGTCGCTGTCACTCAGGGCGCGCCCGGCGACCACCAGCTCGAAGGTCGACTCGTCGCCCTCTTGGAAGGTGGGATGCGGAATCCACCGGCCGTCGGTCGAGTAGGCGACACGGACGGCGCCGATCGGCCCCTCGAAGGGGATGCCGGAGATCATCAGGGCCGCCGAGGCGGCGTTGATGGCGAGGACGTCGTGCGGGTTGACCTGGTCGGCGCCGAAGATGGTGCCCACCACGTGGACCTCGTTGCGGAAGCCCTTGGGGAACGACGGGCGCAGGGGCCGGTCGATCAGGCGGCAGGTCAGAATGGCCTGGTCCGACGACTTCCCTTCCCTGCGGAAGAACGAACCGGGGATCTTCCCGGCCGCATAGGTCCGCTCCTCGATGTCCACCGTCAGCGGGAAGAAGTCGGCTCCCTCCCGGACCGATCGGGCGGCGGTCGCGGTGGCCAGCAGGACTGTGTCACCTATCCGTCCGACGACAGCCCCATCGGCCAGCTGGGCCAATTTTCCTGTCTCAAATGTGAGTGTGCGGTCGGTGCCGCTGATCGGCGCCGACACGGTTATGGCGTCTGACATGACGCTCCTTGGTTGCTCGGGGACTCCCCGAGCCAGTTGCCAGTTGTCGGCCACCCAGCGCCGGGACGGCTGCGGGGTGATCGGCAACTGGTGACTGACCCCGGTTGGAGCCCAATCTGTTTGTCGTGTCCACGGCTCGCCACCTCGGTGGCCGGCCGGTCCTGTTGCAGGCCGACACGGTGCCGGCCTGGGGTCCGCCGACGACCTGCCGGCGGAGAATTTGCCCACGTCCGGCCTGAGCCGGACGGAGCGACTGGAGGGCGCCTAGCGCCGCAGGCCGAGGCGACCGATGATCTCCCGGTAGCGTTCGACATCGTTGTTGCGGACGTAGTCCAACAGCCGCCGCCGGCGGCCGATCAGCTTCAGCAGGCCGCGACGGGTGTGGTGGTCGCCCTTGTGCACCTTCAGGTGCTCGGTCAGATGGACGATGCGCTCGCTCAAAATGGCGATCTGCACCTCTGGAGATCCGGTGTCCGTCTCGTGCAGACGGTACTCGGAGATGGTGGACTGCTTGTCTGGCATGTGGGGAATCGACCTCGGTGACTTCGCGACGGCCGACGGAAGGAACACATCGGCGGACCGATGTTAGCAGCATCGCAGCTCGGGGGGTATCCCGGCCGGTGCGGCCTCAACGACGGAACGGCCGGGCCGCCGCCGGAGGACGGGCCCGGTCGCTTCGCCGACCCGGGGGCGGCGGTGTCCGGCGACGGCATCGGCCGGCTGCCTCCGCCCGCTGGCGCTACCGGTTGGGCTGCGGGGTGACCCGGAGATAGGGCTTGATGGTGTCGAAGCCCTTCGGGAACCGCTCCTTCGCCTCCTCGTCCGACACCGCCGGAACGATGATCACGTCCTCGCCGTCCTTCCAGTCGACCGGCGTGGCCACCTTGTAGTCGGCGGTCAGCTGCAGGGAGTCGAGGACCCGGAGGATCTCGTCGACGTTCCGCCCGGTCGATGCGGGATAGGTGAGCGTGAGCTTGACCTTCTTGTCCGGGCCGATGATGAACACCGACCGCACGGTCAAGGTGTCGCTGGCATTCGGGTGGATCATGTCGTACAGGTCGGCGACCTTGCGGTCCTCGTCGCCGATGAGCGGGAAGTTCAGGGCCTGGCCCTGGGTCTCCTCGATATCGCCGGCCCACTTGCCGTGCGAGGCGACGTCGTCGACCGAGATGCCGATCAGCTTGGTGTCCCGCTTGTCGAACTCGGACTTGGCCTTGGAGAATGCGCCGAGCTCGGTGGTGCATACCGGGGTGAAGTCCTTGGGGTGGGAGAACAGCACGCCCAACTGTCCCCCAGGTACTCGTGGAAGTTGATCGTGCCTGCGGTGGTCTCCGCAGTGAAGTCAGGGGCGGTGTCGCCCAGACGAATGGCCATGAAATGCTCCTTCTCTGTCCTGTGTCGTCGGTCCTGTGAGTCTTGGCTGGAGCCGGACCCGGGCACCGCGGTGAACGGGTCGGCGCCCAGGATAGACGAAGCCGTCCCAATTGTCGACCGACGTTGGTCGAGTTTCGTCCCCACCGGCCCCGGTGGCGGGGGCCGTCCCGTTCCACCATGCTGGGACGATGACGACTGCCACCCTGCGGGTCGCCCGGGAGGGGCCGGTCACCGTGGTCGCACTCGACCGGCCCGGGCGCCGGAACGCGGTCGACCCGGCCACCGCCGACGCCCTGTTCGAGGCGTTCACCGCCTTCGACGCCGACGATTCCTCGTCGGTGGCGGTGCTGACCGGCACCGGCGGGACCTTCTGTGCCGGCGCCGACCTGCGCTCTCTCGCCGAAGGGGGTCGTCACCGGGTCGCGGAGGAAGGGCCGGGACCGATGGGGCCGACCCGGCTGGAGCTGTCCAAGCCGGTGATCGCCGCCGTCGAGGGATTTGCCGTGGCCGGCGGCCTGGAGCTGGCCATATGGTGTGATCTGCGGGTGGCGGCGCAGGACGCGACGTTCGGCGTGTTCTGCCGGCGGTTCGGCGTCCCCCTCATAGACGGCGGGACCGTCCGCCTCCCCCGGCTCATCGGCCAGGGACGGGCCCTCGACCTGATCCTGTCCGGGCGCGAGATCGGGGCCGACGAGGCGCTGGGCATGGGACTGGTCAACCGGGTGGTTCCGAACGGTTGTGCCCTGGACGAAGCCCTGGCCTGGGGCCGGCAGCTCGCGGCCCTGCCCCAGACCTGCCTGCGCAACGACCGGGCGTCGGTGTTGGCCCAGTGGGGACTTCCGGTGGCCGACGCCATGCGGGCCGAGATCCGATTCGGGCTGGCCTCGCTGGCGTCCCCGGACGCCGCCTCGGGTGCCCTCCGGTTCGCCGGCGGCGAAGGGCGGGGCGGGGTCGGTCTGGACGCCACCGGTCGCTGAGCCGGGACCGTGGCCGATCTCGCCGCCTTCGACTTCGACGGGACGCTGACCTCGGGTGGGAGCGTGTTCGGCTTCCTGACCGCGCTGGTCGGACGCGGTCCGGTGATGGCCGCCGCCGCCGCGCTCTCCCCGCAGCTGGCCCACGCCGCCATCGTCGGTGGCGCCGCCGCCGACCTGGCCAAGGAGCGCCTCTTCGAGCGGGTGATGGGGGGCGTCCCCCTCGATCATGCCGACAAGGTGGCCGCCCGGTACGGCCGGGCCCACGTGGACGGCCGTCTCCGTCCCGACGTGGCCGGCCGCCTCGACTGGCACCGGGGAAGGGGCGACACGGTGGTCATCGTGTCGGCCTCGCCCGAGGCCTACGTGGGCGCGGCCGGCGACCTCCTCGGGGCTGACGGGGTGATCGCCACCCGCTTGGCGGTGGGCGGGGACGGGACGCTGACCGGCCGCTACGAGGGCGCCAACTGCCGGGGGGACGAGAAGCTGCGTCGTCTGCGCCGGTGGATCGAGGAGTCGGGGACCTCCCCCGAACGGGTCTGGGCCTACGGAAACAGCCGGGGCGACCTCCCGATGCTCCGCACCGCCGACGTGGGGGTGAACGTCGGCCGGCTCGGACGGATGGGCCGGCTCAAGGCATTCCCGACGCTCGAACAGGTGCGACGGGCCACCCCCGCGCCGCGAGCGGGATGAGCCGGCGACGTCCTACAGGTACTCCTTCCTCCGCATCCACACCAGCACGAACCAACCCCAGATCGGGGGCAGGTAGGCGGTGAACAGTCGCTGGACGAAGACGGCCGCCACCGCGATCGACTCGTTGATCCCTGCAGCCGTCAGACCGAGGATCATGCCCGCCTCGACAACTCCCATCCCGCCGGGCACCGGAGAGATCCCGCCGAGCATCGAGCCCAGGGTGAGCACGACGATCAGGGTGGCCAGATCGAGGCTGTCCCCGAAGGCGTGCAGGGAGGCGCCGAGGGCGAGGGCCACCAGGACCTGGGCGGCGGCGGACCCGCCGAAGATCTCCACCAGGTTCCGCGGGTGCCCGGCCAGGATCCGGAGGTGCGCCCAGACCTCCGATGCCTTGGGCCGCAGCCGCGCAGCTGCCAGTCGGCGCCACCGGGGGACGGCGAAGACCAGACCCAGGGCCACGCCCACGACCACCACCGCGATGACGATCAGCCAGACCAGGCGGGAGTTGCCGCTGCTGGCGTCGCTGGTCGGCGTGTTGAGGTGAAGGTTCCCGGCCGCCAGCGGCAGGGCCACGAGGAACAACGCGCCCTTCACGATCCAGCTGGCCGTGCTGGCCAGCACTCCCGAGCTCACGGCCACCGTCGGGGTGTACCCCTCCTGCTGGAAGAACCGGACCCTGGTGGCCAGGACCGCCATCGACCCACCGGCCAGGCCCACGAAGGTGTCGGAGAACTCGAGGGCCACGGTCCGCCCGTAGGGAAGCGGGTCGGTCACCGAGCCCACGGTGGTCACGGCGATGGCCGGGTAGGCCGCCTGGGCCAGCACGAACACGAGGGCCACCCAGCCCCAGGCGGCACCGGTGATGGTGCTCCAGGACTTGGTCACGTTGATCAGGACTCCGATGAGGGCCCAGCCCCCGATCAGCGTTCCGACGACCAGGGCGAGGTTGACCCAGCTCACCCGGCGGGGCTCGATCAGCTTGGGGACCTCCACCCCGACGGTTTTCGCCCCCTGTTCGCGCAGGGCGGTGAGGATGGCCTTCTTGCCGCGCAGGGTCCGCGACGCCGCCGAGTCGAGGGCAGCCCGCTGGAGGAAGGGCAGCGCGCCGACCAGGGCTGCCCTCGGCAGCGTGCGGGCGGCCGAGGCGATCACCCGTTCGGGGCCGGCCACCAGCGCCGCCGCGGCCAGGGCGGCGGCCAGGTCCCGATCGAGCTGGTCGGCGGTGGCGACGGTCGAGGCCACCCGGAAGTCGACGAAACCTGCGGTGCCCCGCTCGTCGACCACGATCTTCTGGGTCGAGATCGAACCGTGGGCCACCCCGGCGCGGCGGAGTGCCGCCATTTGGCCGAAGATGTCGTCCAGGCCCACCTCGGACAGGCCCACCTCGGACTCCGCGGTCGCCGGGGCGGTGGTGTCCCCGACCGCCGGACTGCCCGACCTGGGTCCGGCCGGGATCACTTCGGGGGTCGTCCCCTCCCCCGCACCGTCCGGCGGTTCGGCCGGACCCTCCCCCTGCGGCCCGTCGGCGGTCGCGAGGGCGAACGGGGCCAGGCTCGAGAGCAGGCGCCCGGCTGGGGGCCGTGTCACCAAGAGGGCGTCGTGGGCGGGTCCGGCGGGGCCGGCGGCGAGCACACGCGGGACCCTGGCTCCGGCCCGGTCGGCCATCAGTGTCAGATAGGCCTCGTGCTCGACCTGCTGACGCCGGGTCAGGGCCAGGGTGGGTCCGGAATCGCGGTAGAAGAGGAATCGGGCCGTCTTGGCCAGCAGTTGGGCGTCGGCGGAGTCGCGTCCGTAGACCGAGACATCGACGGTGGATCCGTCCACCCGGCCGGTGAACCGTCCGACGCCCCACTCCTGACGGGTGACGGGAAGGATGTCGACGGCCGCGATCTCGAGGTCGGCGAGCAGCACTCGGACCTCGTCGATCGACGGGAGGCCCAACGGCGACCCGAAGATCAGGTGCACGAGCGCGGCCACCCCCCACCCGAGGGCGAGGCTGGCCAGCACGGCCACAGGAACCCCGGAGCCGTTGACCACCGAGGCCACCGCCAACAACCCGATGGCCGTCTTGGTCGTCAGCTGAAGCCAGCGACTGAGGTATGGCAGCGCGGCGCAGGCCACGCCGACGGTGGCCGCCACCCGGGCGACGGGAAACGACAAGGCGAAGTGATGGAGCGGGGGCGTGGTCGGACGGCCCCCCGACGGGCCGAGGATCACCGCCAGGATCACGCAGATCACCCAGGCACCCAAGCCGGAGAGGGCGATGTCCCGCAGAGCCGTCCACCTCCGGCGAGGCCAGCACCACGGTGACGATGATGGCGATGAGGCCGAACGAGGCGGTCCACCAGATGGCGGACACCAGCCAACGGAGGCCGTCGGGGGTGGACGCCAGTGCGCTGGCGATCGTGTGCTCCGCCGCGGAGTCGGCCCGGGTGAAGAGCCAGCAGAGGAAGACGACGATGACGGCCGTGCCCAGACGGAAGGCGTCGGTGCCGCGGCGCCGAGTCTGGCCGTCGCCCACCGGGGCGGAGACGACGGAGAGCCACGGCCGCCCCTTCGGTCCCGGGCGTGGGCCGACAGCCGACCCGTCCGCCGGCTCCGGCGACGACTCCGGCAGATCGATCACGCGGTGCGCTTCACGGATCGGACCGACGTTCAGGCAGCCGCGGAGCCGTGGAAGCCGGCGTCGCCGAAGGAGAAGACCCCGCCGTCGGAGGCCACCAGCCAGTAGCCCTGCCCGTCGGGGGTCGCCGCCATCCCCACCACCGGTTTGTTCAAGACGATGTCGCCGGTCGACCCGTGGAAGCCGGCGTCGCCGAAGGAGAAGACCCCGCCGTCGGAGGCCACCAGCCAGTAGCCCTGCCCGTCGGGGGTCGCCGCCATCCCCACCACCGGTTTGTTCAAGACGATGTCGCCGGTCGACCCGTGGAAGCCGGCGTCGCCGAAGGAGAAGACCCCGCCGTCGGAGGCCACCAGCCAGTAGCCCTGCCCGTCGGGGGTCGCCGCCATCCCCACCACCGGTTTGTTCAAGACGATGTCGCCGGTCGACCCGTGGAAGCCGGCGTCGCCGAAGGAGAAGACCCCGCCGTCGGAGGCCACCAGCCAGTAGCCCTGCCCGTCGGGGGTCGCCGCCATCCCCACCACCGGTTTGTTCAAGACGATGTCGCCGGTCGACCCGTGGAAGCCGGCGTCGCCGAAGGAGAAGACCCCGCCGTCGGAGGCCACCAGCCAGTAGCCCTGCCCGTCGGGGGTCGCCGCCATCCCCACCACCGGTTTGGCCAGAGGCAGTCCGTCGGCCGATCCCTGGAAGCGGGCGTCGCCGAAGGCGAAGACCCCGCCATTGCCGCCTCCGACCCAGTAGCCCTGGCCGTCGACGGTCGGGACCATGCCGACCGCCGGGGCGGTGAGTGTGGTGGTCGTGGTGAACCAGTCGGACTTCAACCCCAGGGCACCGGCGAATCCGTCCCCGGTGAGCGAGACGCTCTGGGCGGAGCCGACGAGCGTCATCGCCGTGACCCTCCCGCCCCAGTCGCCATCGCCGTCACGGCCGGTGATGCTGATCGACTGCAGCGTTCCCAGCTGGGGCCACACCGCGTCGATGGCCGACACCGGGACCGAGGCGGTCCAGGTGTGATCGGGGTTACAGGCTCCGGCGACACAGACCGAGTCTCCGGCATCGGGCACTCCCGGGAATGCCCCCGGAGCGGTGTACCCACCGGTCGAGGCCGAGTACTGCGTCGCCGCCACCACCCCGCCGGGGAACTCCATGACGAGGCCCGCGGTGGCGTTGACCGCCGCATCGGTCAGGGGGTTCTCGTTCAGGGTTCCCCGATAGGTCTGGCAGGTCTGGTCGCAGATGTCGGCGTATCCACCGTAGGAGCCGAGCCCGGCCATGACGTACGACCGCGCCGCCACCGCCTGGGCCTCCAGCTCCTGGAATCCCCAGGGCTGGCCCTGTGGCCCGGTGCCGCCCAGCGTCCCCCAGCCGGCCGGCGATTCGTTGGGGACGACATCGGAGACGTACTGCTCCAAGGGGACGGTGTTGACGGTCCGGGTCTCGCCGACGGAGTTGTAGGTGGCCTCGATCGACCCGGCCATGGTGAGGTTGGACCCGGCCTGGCACAGCTGGAGATCCGCCGCCGGGGTGGGGACGGCGGTGGGACCGGACACGCCCCCGACGGTGGCGGTCGGCGGCCAGGGCCCGGCACAGCTCGCGCCCAGATAGGTGTCCCACAGGCCGCCGCCGATGGGGAGCATCTCGACGGCCTGGTAGGGCGCGGCGTCGATCGATCCCACCGTGAACGGCGCCCCGGAGGTCACGATGACCGAGTTGCCGTCGTTCTCGGTGATGGCCACCCGGACCTGGGTGGACTGCTGGGCCGGCGGGAGCCCGGCCAGCGCCGTCCCGCCGTAGAAGTGGCTCAAGATGGCCTGGTAACCGGTCCCCGCCAGGGCGTACCCGAGCGCCCCCCACTGCCCCATGCCGTGGCCGTGGCCGTAGCCGTGGCCTTCGAACGACACGGTCGCCGACGGATAGGCGGACGCCGTGGCGGACGGCAGGACGACCCCCAGGCCGGTGGCGATGACGAGCATGGCCCCCGTCGCCAAGGCACGCAGGCCGGCGGGCACCCGCCGGCCAGTGCCTGGTTTCATCGGTCTCACGTGCACCTCGGGGTCAGCGTACCGGCCCTCTTCCCCGAAGCAGGGGACCGTGCGGCGCCCGGACCGGGACCGCAGGCCGGGTCCGACCCCCTCGTCAGTCGGACCCGGCGTTGGCCGCCGCCTGGAACACCGCCGGCATCGACCCGTAGAAGGGGGCGCTCCCGAAGGAGAAGATCCCTCCGTCGGCGGCCGACAGCCAGTAGCCGGTGCCTCCGGGCAGAGCGGCCATCCCGACCACCGGCAGCACCAGGGCGATGTTGCCGGTCGAGCCGAAGTAGCGGGCGTCGCCGAAGGTGAAGATGCCCCCGTCGGTGGCCACCAGCCAGTAGCCGCTGCCGCTCGGCGTCCTGGCCATCCCCACCACCGGCTTGTTGAGGACGATGTTCCCGGTGGACCCGTGGAAGGCGGCGTTGCCGAACGAGAAGATGCCCCCGTCGGTGGCCACCAGCCAGTAGCCCAGGCCCTGGGGCGTGGCGGCCATCCCGACCACCGGCTGGTTCAGACGGAGGTTCCCGGTCGAACCGTAGAACTGGGCGTCCCCGAAGGCGAAGATGCCGCCGTCGGAGGCCACCAGCCAGTAGCCCCGGCCGTCGGGGGTGGGTGCCATCCCGACCACCGGCTGGTTCAGACGGAGGGCACCGGTCGAACCGTAGAACTGGGCGTCGCCGAAGGAGAAGACCCCGCCGTCGGAGGCCACCAGCCAGTAGCCCCGGCCGTCGGGGGTCGCCGCCATCCCCACAATGGGTCGGTTGAGGGCGATGTTGCCGGTCGAGCCGTAGAACCGGGCGTCACCGAAGGTGAAGATCCCTCCGTCGGAGGCCACGTTCCAATAGCCCCGGCCGTCGGAGGTCGAGGCCATGCCCACGATCGGACGGTTCAGGTGCCCGGGGGCCGCCTGGCTCACCCATCCGGTGAGCTGTGGGTTCTGGTGGAACATCGGCCATGAGCGCTTGCCGAGGGAATGCCCGGTGGAACCTGCCACCTCGTAGTGCTGGATGATCCCGGCATTGGCCGAGTTGTACCCGGCGATGGTGATGCCGATGGAGCCGTTGGGGTCGATGGTGACCATCGGCGAGTTCTGCAGCCCGATCGTGCCGGCCCCCAGGGTGGCCACCACCTGGGCGCTGCGGCCGTCGTAGATGACCAGGCCGTTGGTGGTCGGCACCAGGACGTCGTTGTAGCCGCCGCCGGTGAGGTCGGCGGTGACGACCCCGCCGATGATCCGACCGGAGGTGGCCTGGGGCCAACCGGGCATGGCCGCGCCGTTGGCCCCGTTGAGCGCCCACACCAGGCCGTCCGGTGCCGGTGTCGGCGCCCTCGACCACCTCGGCGTTGCCGTCACCCTCGAGGTCCCCGATGGCCGGGCTGCCCATGGTGCTGCCCCCGAGGTTGGCCTGCCAGACGATGTTGCAGTGGGAGTCGGAGCCGAACAGGGTGTTGGAGTCGGAGGCGCCCGGGTAGTACGAGCCGGTGCCGAAGGCGATGCCCACCTGGCCACCGGCCGAGGAAGTTGCCCACCGCCGGCGACGAGTCGACCGTCTGGTTGGTGTCGTGCGAGCAGATCAGGTTGCCGCCGGGGCCGAGCACCCGCAGGTGGCCGCCGTTCCCGTAGGTACTCCGTAGGCCAACCCGGCCGACGAGTCTCCCCCCTCGACCACCTCGGTCTGGCCGTTGCCGTACAGGTCGGCGAGGGACGGCGTGGTGAATCCGCTGTCCGCGGTGAAGAACGGCCATCCCGCGAGCGTCGACCCGTTGGACGGCGTTGAAGGCGTACTCCTCCTGGCCCAGGGAGGGAGCCACCACCGAGTTGACCCCGTTGAGCACTCCGACGGCCATCGATGCCTGGACGCCGTAGAGCCCGTTGGGGTCCTGGGCGTTCCGTCCCCAGAGCTGTGCGCCCGAGTTGTTGAAGGCGTAGTAGCCGCCGACCCGCGGCTGCGAGGCGTTTCCCCCTCCCACGTACACGTTCTCGGTACCCGAGCCCGTCGGGAGTCGCCGAGGGCGTCGAGTCGATGGGGGCGCCGCCGGTGTGGGCCGGCCATCCCCCGGGCGGAGAGCCGTCGGCCAGGTGGAAGGCCCACAGCTTGCCGGCCCGGTCGCCGACCACGACCGAGGGTCCCCCGCCGTCCAGTGTGGCCACCGACGGTGAGCTCTGGCCGATGGGCGATCCGCCGTCGGGAAGGACCTGCTGCCAGGCGAGGGAAGTGGACAAGGCGGCGGCGTGGGCAACCGGCGTGGCCGCGGAGGCGGGCACGGCGGGGGTGCCGAGGAGGACGAGCGCGGCGACCAGGCCGGCGGCCAAGGTCCCGGCCCGGCCGTTGCCGTGACCCCGCATCGTGGTTCCGTCCACCCCGGTGGCGCATCGCCCTTCGGTCATCCCATGGCTCCTCAGTCACTTGTCCGCGTAGGTCGACGGTCCCGGGTCGTCACGCCGGGTCGTCACGCCGGGTCGTCACGCCGGGCCGTCGCGGTCCGGTCGGCCGGTCCAACGGATATCGGCATGTTGCCCGCAGAACTGAAACCGGCCCGCCGGCCCGGGCCCGGACCGAGGGCCGTCCGGGTCGGTGCTTCACCGTCCCCACCCCCTCCCGGTTGAACGGTCGGCGATCACCGGCGAGCGGGTGCCATACCGCGGCCGCGCCGTCGCCCGTCGGTAGCCTGAAGTATGGCTATCGCCACCGAGGCAGCTCGTCCCGCGGTGTCGGCGCCGGCGGTCCCGACCCGGGCCGAACGGCGGAAGGCGGTCAGCCGGCAGAACCGGTGGACCGCGGTCCCCTGGATCGTGTTCACCTCCACCCTGGCACTGCGGCTCCTGACCGCGGCCGCCGGGCCCACCGACTGGGACTCGGCACAGTACGCGGCGGCGGTGGGCCGCTTCGACGTGGCCCATGGGCGACCGCAACCCCCCGGGTACTGGCTCTACGTCGAAGCCGGGCGGTTCGTCCACCGGGCGTCCGGACTTGGCACCGTCCACAGCCTGGTGCTGGTGGCCGCGCTGGCGTCGGCGGCCGCGGCCGGCCTCACCGCGGTCGCCGGCCGCGACCTCGGCGGGTGGTGGGTCGGCCTGGCGGCGGCGGTCGTGGTGGCCACCTCCCCGTTCGCCTGGTACAGCGGGCTCGATCGTCGCCACCTACTCGTTCGACCTGTTGGCCGGCCCGCTGCTGATCGTCCTGGCCTGGCGGGCCCGGCCGGGGAGCTGGCACGGGGTGGGCGCCATGGTGGCGCTCGGAATCCTGGCGGGCTTCCGCCAGTCCATCATCCAGGCCTTCGCCATCCTGGCCCTGGTGGCGGTGGCCGGGTCGACCCGGCGCTGGGGGCGGCTGGGGCTGACGCTGCTGGCCGGCCTGGTGGGGGTCGGGCTCTGGCTGGTCCCCATGGCGATCGACCAACCCGGCGGCCTCTCCGCCTGGGTGCGGGCCACCCGCACCGAGGCCGCCGGGGCCGCCCGGGCCACCTCGGTCCTCGATCACGCCGCCGCCGGGACCACCAACCTCGGGACCTTCGCCGCGTACACCGTCCTGGCCGTGGCGCTCCTCTTCGTGCTGGCCGCCCTCGGTGCGGTCGGCCTCCTCCTCCGCCGGTTCGCGGCGGTGGCGGCGGCACGACGATCCGGCCGCCCACTCCCCGGCGCCGCCGTGACTCCCTCCCCCACCGAGGTCGCCGGTCCGGGGCGATGGAGGCGACCCTGGTACCAGTCGCGTGCGGCCGTCCTCGGCGCCGCCATCGTCCCCCCGGTGCTGGTCGTGTCCCTGGTCGCCTTTGCCAAGGGCGGCTATCTCCTGGCCTACCTGCCGGCGGCGGCCATCGCCCTTCTCCTGCCGATGGGCGCCCTGGTCCACCGGCGGGGGGCCGGGGACCGCCTGTCCCCTCCGTGGCTGGCCGTGGGCTCGGTCGCGGTCGCCGTGATCGTCGGGCTCGGCGCCCAACGCTTCGTGGGCGGGGCCGGCGTGCTCCCGGAGCGGTGGCTCCGGCCCTCCGGTTCGTTGTGGATCGAACAACCCCGCTACCAGGCCCCCTACGCCGACACCCTGGCCGCCATCCGTTCCGCCGACGCCGTCGACACCGCCCTGGGCGGCCTCGGGCCGCAGGTCAGGCCCGGGCGTGATGTGGTGGTGTTCGACGTGCCCGACGGTGGCTCCAACCTCTATCGGAACGCCGGGTGGGCCCTCCCCGATGACCGCATCGCCTTGATCGGCCCGGGGTACGTGCTGTACAACCAGCTGCACGGTGCCCTGTACTACGCCTCCGGAGCCACCGCCGAGGTGGGACCGTCGGGCTCGGTCTTCCTGGTCGCGTCGCCGGCCCTGCCCGGCCTGGCCTCGCTCGCCGCCCAGGGGTACGCCCTGCCGGTCAGCACTCCCCTCCCGATCGGCGGCTACCGGGTGTGGCAGGTCCTCCCTGGAGCGAGCATCCTCGGCGTGCGGATCGTGGCCAGGGCCGGTCCCCGACCCCTCGGCCACGGGATCTGAACCGCGGTCAGGCCGCGGCGGCGGCACCGACTCGACGAAGGCGGCATAGCGGTCGATGACCCGGGGCCACCGGAACCAGCGGTCGACGTAGCCGCGACCCCGGACACCGAGCCGGCGACGCAGTCCCCGGGTCGCGGCACAAGAGGTCGACCACAGCCTCGAACTCGCCGAATCCCCCGAAGCTCAGTCCTCCTCCCGACCGTCGGCAATGTTCGACGGTGGCCAGACAGGCGGCGTTGACCAGCACCGGCGTCCGCGCGCTCCACGACTCGGCGACGACCAGCGAGAAGGCCTCCCAGGCCGAGGGCGACACCAGGGCCACCGCCCTGTGCGAGGAGCGACCACTTCTGCTCCTCCGATACCGGGCCGACGACGTCGATCTCCGGATGGACCGGGGGCGCATCGACCACCGGGCCGGCGAACACGAGGCGGAGCGACCCGGGGTGCCGGGCCTTGTAGGCGGCGAACAACGAGGCCAGGAGCGAGGAGCCCTTGTGCCGGTCGACCCGTCCCAGGCAGAGCAGGTAGGGGTCGCCCGACGGCCGGTCCGACCGGTGCCGCCATCTCGTCGGGATCGTCCACCCCCAGCCCGAGGAGGAGCTGGTGCTGTGACGCCACCGGGAACAGTCCCTGGACCAGCCCCCGTTCGGCTGCCGTCTGGAAGACGATCCCGTCGGCCGCGGCGAACACCGCGGGGAACACCGGCAGGTGGAGCGCAGGCTCGTCGTGGGCGGCGGGGTGGAGGATCGAGGGCGCAGCCACCCGGCCGATGGCCCGCACCGTCGGGTAGTAGAGGTAGGGGTAGAAGACCATGGCGTCGGCGTCGCGAACGGGCGGCCGCCTCGGCCAGCTCCGGCACCACCGGGCCCTGCAGGTCGATCCACCGCTCGGCCTCGCCGAGTGAGGCACCGTCCGGGTCGGCCAGCAGCGAGGCCGAGAAGGGGTGGAACGAGGGCTCCCGCCCCGCCGACGACGGCGAAGCGCTCGACCCGTACGCCGTTGATCTCCTCCTTGCCCACCGGGAAGACGTCGTCCCAGGTCACGAAGTCCTCGGCACAGCTGGTGAGGACCTCGACCTCCCAGCCCTTCTGCGCCACCAGGCGTTCGGCCAGCGAGCGGGCCGCCGTCTCCGCCCCCCCGATGACCGTCGGCCCGTAGCGGGGCACGACGAACCCGATCCTCACCGGGCGTGGCCGGGGTGGCGGCCGGCCGCCGTCACGTCCCCTCCCTCACGCGGCGCAGGCGTGCCTCGAGCGCGGAGGCGAACCGGTCCCGTACCCGTGGGAGGGCGAAGGCCCGGACCCGGGCCCCGGCCGCCTGGGCCAGCCGCGATCGGAGTTCCGTGTCGTGGATCACCCGATCGATGGCGGCCGCCACCCGGGCCGGCTCCTTGTTGGGGAGGACGAGCCCTGCACCCTGGACCGTCTCGGGAACGGCGGTGTTGGTGTAGGCCACGATCGGCAGCCGGTGGTACATCGCCTCCAGCAGGGGCACGCAGAACCCCTCGTGGTTGGACAGGCACACGAAGGCGTCGGCTGCGTCGTAGTAGGCGATCAGCTCCTCGTGGGTCACCGAACCGGCGATGTCGACTGCGTCGACCAGATCGAGCTCCTCGGCGAATCGCTCGAGGGCGACCCGGTACTCGTCGCTGATGGCTCCGCCCACCAGTCTCAGCCGGGCCTTCGGGTCGTAGACGCCGGCGATAGGCGGCCAATGACTTGACCAGGTCGTCCTGACCCTTGTGGGGCGACACCTTCCCCACGAACAACAGGTCCGCCCCGCCTTCCGCCTTCTCGTCGGCCAGGCGGACGACTGAGGGCGCGGTCAGGCGACCCGTCGAATCCCTCGAGGTCGATGAGTAGCGGCACGGTGGTCGTCGACCGGTAACCGGCGGCCCGCAGTTCGCGTTCGTTGAAGTTGGAGTCGGCGATGGCGAACTCGGTCATCGGGGCAAGGTCGCGCAGCTGGGCCCGGCCCCACCGGGCCTCCTCGCCGACGGCGGGAAGCCACGCATCGAGCAGGTCGGCGGGGGTGATGTTGTGGTAGTTGACGAACTTCCGCTCGCTGCGACCCCGGAAGACGTCGGCCACGCCGCTCCCGATGGACAGCTGGTAGAGGAGCACCCGGCCTGCCGACGACCGGTCGCCGATACGGGTCACCGGCAGTCCGAAGTCCAGGCGGTCGGGTGTGGCGTTGCCGAAGTAGATGTCGGACTGGTAGCCGCGGGATCGCAGTAGGTCCCGGATCTGGACGACGTGGCCACCGATGGCATCCCTGCTGGCCAGCGAGGGGATGACCTGGTCGATTCGGACGACCGTCACGAGGCGTTCTCTTCCCAGCCGGCCAGCGGTGGGAAGAGCCCGGCGTCCACGGTGGGCACCTCGCCGCCGTGGTTGCCCGACCGGAGCCGGAAACTGACGTCCACCGGGAGCCGGACCCGGCCGGTGGCCCGGCCGGGGTTGGCCACCTCGAACTGGGTGACCTGGTCCTTCCAGTCGAAGATGGCGGTGTCGGTGTCGCTGCGTACCCCGACGCTCACCGAGTAGGTGCCGTCGAGGAGGGGCACCTCGGGGAAGAAGAAGCGGACGATCCCCCCGCCCGCGGGGATCTCCATCTCGCACGCCGGGTCATCGGGGTCGGAGGCGAAGACCAGTTCGTTCTTGTCGTCGTGGATGGCGATGGTGGCCATGGCCTTGGGCACCGCGGCCAGGCTGTCC
Source organism: uncultured Acidimicrobiales bacterium (assembly GCA_963806285.1). Classification (GTDB taxonomy): domain Bacteria; phylum Actinomycetota; class Acidimicrobiia; order Acidimicrobiales; family RAAP-2; genus Bog-756. The sequence continues at coordinate 337,241 of CAWDXJ010000005.1, read as the reverse complement.
ACGTCGGCGGTCACGGTCAGCGACTCCCCCGGGTACATGTGGACGCGCGAGCCGGAGCCGCCGTGCTCGGCCTGCACCGTTCCGATGGCGAGGACGTTGCCCTCGATGCCGCCGGACTCCGAGCCCTCGATCGTGCCCACCCCGAGCAGATCGGCCATGTACACCCGGATGGCCTCGCCGGGATCGTCAACGGTGATCACCTGGCCGTGGTTCATGACCATGGCCCGCCCGCAGTTCTGGCGAATGGCGTCGGAGCCGTGGCTGACCACCACGATCGTCCGACCTTCGCGTTGGAACCGCTTCACATGGTCGAGGCACTTGCGCTGGAAGGCGGCGTCGCCCACGGCGAGCACCTCGTCGACGAGCAGGACGTCAGGCTCCACGTTGACGGCCACCGCGAACCCCAGCCGGACGTACATGCCCGACGAGTAGAACTTGACCTGGTTGTCGATGAACTCCTCGAGCTCGGCGAAGGCCACGATGTCGTCGAACCGCTTCTCGATGTCCGCTCGTGACAAACCGAGCAGCGAACCGTTCAGGAAGATGTTGTCGCGTCCGGACAGGTCGGGCTGGAAACCGGCGCCCAGCTCCAACATGGCGGCCAGGCTGCCGCGCACCCGGATCTCACCCGAGGTGGGCTTGAGAATGCCGGCGATGCACTTGAGCAGCGTCGACTTGCCACAGCCATTGCGCCCGAGGATGCCGAAGGTCTCCCCCTGGTTGATGTCGACGTTGACATCGCGCAGGGCCCAGAAGGGCGTGAACGGCATCTTCCCGCCGTGGATGACCCGCTCCTTCAGGGAGGTGTGCTTCTCGTTGTAGAGGCGGAACTGCTTGGAGATATCCCGAACCTCGATGGCGACAGCCATGGATCAGAGCTCCTCGGCGAAGTTGCCCTCGAGGCGACCGAAGACGACGAGGGCCAAAAGGAACAGCCCGATGCTGACGGCCAGCACCACGCCGAGGAGGCCGGCGTAGGAGCCCACTCCCCAATTCGGGGAGTACGTGGTAGACGTTGCCTGCGTGGGTGTACTGGGTTCTCCCGTAGATGGCCCGCTGGAAGGTCATGGTGATCGGGGTGATCGGATTGGAGAGAAAGACGTATTTCATCCACATCAGTGAGGGGTACTTGGCCAGCTCGCCCGAGATCTGCCCGAACGTGTAGACGATGGGCGTGCCCCAGAACCAGGCCATCATCAGCACTTCGGTCAGGTGCTGGGTGTCCCGGAGGTACACGTTCACCGCCGACAGGAAGATGGAGATGGCCCCGGTGAAGGTGACCAGGGCCACCAGGGCCAAGGGAAGGATGGCCACCATCGACCAGTCCGGCGAGACGCCGAAAATGAGCATGGCGGCTACCAGGACCACGACCTGAATTGCGAAGAGCACGAGGGCCACGCCGACCACCGACAGGGCGAGCAGTTCGCGGGGGAAGGCGACCTTCTTGACGATCCCGGCCTTGCCCACCACGACGGATGTCGCGGACATGGCCGCCACGTTGAACAGGTTCCAGACCAGCAGGCCGGCGAACAGCCAGATGGCGAAGTTGGGCTGGTAGTTCTTGGCGATGATCTTGAATACGACGAAGTAGATGGCCAGCACCAGCGCCGGGTTGAGCATCGACCACACGTAGCCGAGCACCGAGTTCTTGTATTTGACCTTGAGTTCGGAGCGGGTGAGCAGGATCAGCAGCTCACGGTTGGACCACAGGTCCTTGAGCCGTTGACCCAGCTGGACCTTCCCGTTGACCACGGTGATCTGGTTGTTGCTCTGCCCGGGGACGAATCGGGTGCTCCCACCGATGGTCGAGGTGCGCTCTGGCTCCGCCGAGGCGGGCTCATCCACGCTGAGGCTCACTGGCTGGAGGCCTCCGCGCCGGCTGTCGGGACTTCCATGGCGTCCTTCTGGATGACCTCGTCGATGAAGCCGTACTCGCGGGCTTCTTCGGCGGTGAACCAGCGATCCCGATCGGAGTCGGCCTCGATGCGCTCCACGGGTTGTCCGGTGTGGAAGGCGATCCGCTCGGCCATCATCCGCTTGAGGTAGATGATCTGCTCGGCCTGGATGGCGATGTCCGAAGCCTGACCCTGCATCTGGCCGGAGGGCTGGTGCATCAGGATCCGGCTGTGGGGCAGGGCGAACCGTTTGCCCGGCGTCCCGGCGCAGAGCAGGAACTGGCCCATCGAGGCGGCCAGCCCGACACAGATGGTCCGCACATCGCAGCGCACGTACTGCATGGTGTCGTAGATGGCCAGGCCGTCGGTCACCGAGCCCCCGGGGGAGTTGATGTAGACGGCGATGTCCCGCTCCTGGTTCTCGGCCTCGAGCAGGATCAGCTGCGAGCAGACCAGGTTGGCGGTGTTCTGGTCGATGGCCGAGCCGATGAACACGATCCGCTCTTTCAACAGGCGCTGGAAGATGTCCGAGGCAGGCCCGACGTCGTTCGCCGATTTCATCTCCACACCCATCGTCACCGCCCGGTCAGCTTCGAGGGCAGGCGGCATCAGCTGACGGTGGTCGTCCATGGGGCCAAAGCCTAGTGGCTGGGACCTCCTCGGCGATGCACGTCCGGGACACCCTCACACCCGGACCATGCCCTGGTCGCGGACGGTGCGCGCCGCGAGGAGCGCTTCGACCAGGTGCTTCCCGGACTCGTGCAGGCCGAGGGCCCCGAACCGGTCACGGCCTGCCGCGACCAGGCGGTCGCGCTCGGCCGGTTCGGCCCTGAGCCGGGCGACCGCCGCGGCCACCTGTCGGGGGTGCTTCTCCCCGAGCAGGATCCCCGCATCGCCGAGGACCTCGCCGACAGCACCGGCGTCGAAGGCGACGACGGGAAGGCCGTGGCCCATGGCCTCGACCAGGGGTACGCCGAACCCCTCGTGGTCCGAGAGCATGACCAGGACGTCGGCCGACCGGTAGTGGGCGGCCAGTTCGTCGTCGTCGATATCGGAGACGAACGTCGACCGCATCGGCCAGGCCCAACGCCGCCGCGTAGCGCCTGAGGGCGGCGGCATAGGCCGGCTCGGTGGGCGAGCCCACCAGGGTCAGGGTCGCCCCCGGGTCGAAGTTGGCCCGGGCCACGAAGAGCGCGGCGAGGGTCTGATGGTGCGCCTTGTTGGGGGCCCACCGGCCCACGGACAGCCAGGCGGCCCCCGCGCCGCGGCGTCGTGACCGGACGCGGTCGAGGGCCGCCGGGCTCGGCTCGGTGGGGGCCGGGATGCCGGCCACCGGGATGACGGCGATGTTCGGCGCACCCGGCCCTCCGCAACTCGACGGAGATGAACTCGGAGTCGGCGATGCCCAGTGCCGCCCGCGGCGCGAGCTGCGCCAGTCTCGGCTGGGCCCCCACCTGCAGGCGGGTGATCGCGTTGTTCCAAGGCCGAAGAACTCCGCGGGGGTGATGCTGTGGTAGTTGACCACCAGCGTCTCGGGCCGCACCGCCAGCCACCCGGCCATTACCGAGTCGGTGGCGAACTGATAGACCAGCACGTCGCCGTGCTCGGCCTCGGATTCGTACTCAGGTAGTGCCGGGTCTGGTCCGCGGTCGCCGGATCGGGGAGCTCGGTGTAGATCAGCGAGGGCACCCCCGATAGCGTGCAGCCGTCGCGCAGGGCCACGGGTGTGCTCCCCCACCGCGTCGTGGCGATGCAGCATGGGCACGAACTGGTGGATGCCCCTCACGGTCATCCACCCTCGCCACCACGGCGTGCACCGCTCCTGACGTCGGCCGGTGCCAGGCTACGTCCACCGCTCCCGACCGGCGGAGCAGCAACGACCACGTCTCGGGATGGAGGGGACGGCCCGGGGCCAGGTCCCGGGCCGGATGGGACAGGCCTTCGTCCCACGCCGACTGGTCGACGGTGAGCACCACGACGGGACCGCCGGCCCGGGTCACCCGGAGCGCCTGGCCGATGATCCCCACCTTGGCGGCGAGGTCGACGCGGTCGACGCAGCCGACCAGGACCGCGCCGGCGCAGGATCGCTCGGGGATGGTCCCCAGGTGGTCGATGACCTCGGCCAGCACCACCTCGGCAGGGGGTCCCTCCCCGGTGGCGGGCCGGGTGAGCGAGGCCCACGCCGCTTCACCCCGCGGCTCCACCGCCAGGACCCGGTGCCCGGCGACCTGCACGGCCCCGACCAGCGCTCCGTCTCCCGACTCGCCCACCACCACCGGGAACCCGGGGTCGGGAGGTCCCAGCCAGGACCCGATCACGCCCACCCAGTCGACCGGGTCCGGCTCCCTCGTCTGCAGTTCGGCCGCCTCGAGGCCGGGCCGGGTCCAGCCTGGCCTCGAGGAGACCCACCCGGGCAGCCAGATAGCGGAGGGCGTCCCACGTGGCCACGTTGACCCCGGCGGCGGCGGCCGCCGCCGCGGTCCTGGCGTCGGCAGCCAGGAGATCGGCCAGCACCCGGGCCACGTCACCGACGAACCGCCGTCCGATACGGGCCGACCGTCCCCGGTCCCACAGATCGTCGGGTAGCCCGTTCCACGGGGCGGTGGCGGAGCCGGTCTCGGGCCGGGCGATGCGGCGCATGGCGTCGTCGAATCCCCACTGCAGGCTGCCCTGCGGCCGCATGCGATCGAAGGCGGCCAGCAGCTCGGATTCGTCGGGCCCGGGGGCCCGACGGCCGTCCCCGGCCCCCCCGCCGTCGGCGGTCGCCGGATCGCCGTCGCCGGTCAGGTGCTCGCCGGTCGCGTCGGGGTCGGACATCAGGCCCTCATCCCTTCCGAACGTACTCCGGCCCACCCACCGGGAGCGGGAGCCGGTGGGCTCGGACCGGGCCCCGACGACCGCGGTCGACGATGCCCCCGAGGAACCGGGTGTAGCGGTCGATGATCGATGGCCAACGGTAGTAGCGGGCGGTGTAGCGCCGGCCCGCATCGGCCAAGGTGGACCGCAGGAGCCCGTCTCCCGTCATCCGATCGACGGCGATCTCGAACGAGCGGTACGACTCGAACCAGAGCCCTCCGCCCGAGCGCCCGCAGTGCTCCATGGTGGCGGCGCAGGACCCGTTCACCAACACCGGGACACCGAGTGTCCACGCCTCCAGCAGCACCAGCGAAAACGACTCGTAGGCGGACGGGGTGACCATGACCTGGGCGCCGCCCAGGATGTCCCACTTGTCGGCCTCCGACACGGTCCCGGTCACCACGATGTCAGGTGCGTCCGGCGCCTTGTCGGACACCGGGCCCACGAAGGCCAGGGCGAGGTCACCGGGGTGCTGCTCCTTGTAACGCCGGAAGTACTCGGCCAGCATGCCGCATCCCTTGTGCTCGTCCACCCTTCCGAGATAGCAGAGGTAGGGACGGTCGCCGAGGCCGAGGAGCTCACCGCCGGCCCTTCCGGAGCCCGCCGGATCGTTGACGCCCAGTCCGAGCACGATCTGCGGCCGCGCCCCGATGCCGAAGGCGTACTCCATCAGGTCGCGTTCCGCACGGGTGTGATAGACGAACCCGTCGATGTCACGGAAGCTCTGGCGGAACGCGGCCAGGTAGAGCGCCGGCTCGTCGTGGGCGGCCGGGTGGAGCACCGTCGGCACCTTGGATACGGCGATGCCGTCGACGGTGGTGGCGAACAGATAGGGGTAGCAGGCCACGACGTCCGCGTCGGTCGATGCGACGGCATCGACCAGGCCCGGGCACATCGGACCGTTGAGCGCCACCCAGTGGCGCGATTCCGCCAGGGTGGCGGTGGACGGGGACACCCTCAGCCGAGCGTCGAGCTCGAAGTACTCGAGCAGGCGCCGGCTGGCCGTGGGGAAACGGTGAACGGTCACGCCGTTGATCACCGACGCTCCGGCCGGTTCCGTGTTCTCCCAGGTGAGATGGTCGAGTGCACAACTGGTCATCACCTCGACCTCCCAGCCGGGCCGCCCGCTCAGCCGTTCCGCCAACATCCGGGCGGCGGTCTCCGCGCCGCCGATCACCTCGGGGCCGTAGCGGGGCGTGACGAAGGCCAGCTTCACGAACCCACCCCCTGGGCTTCGGCCAGACCGGCGAGCACCTCGACGAACCGGGTGCGGGTGGTGGCGAGCAGGAAGTCGTCCAGGCGCCGGTGGCCCGCAGCCACCAGTCGCCCGGCCAGCACATCGTCACGTCGCACCCGGTCGACGGCCGCGGCCACGACGCCCGGGCGCTTGGACTCGAGGAGGAGCCCGGCGTGGCCCAGCGTCTCGGGCACGGCACCGGCGGCGAAGGCGACGATGGGCAGCCCCGACTGCATGGCTTCGAGGAGTGGGATGCAGAACCCCTCGTGCTCCGAGAGGCACACGAAGACGTCGGCGTCGGCGTACCAGGCGGCCAACTGCGCATCCGAGAGATGCTCTCCGTGGCGCACGGCGTCCGCCAGGCCGAGCTCCTCGGCCAGTGCGAACACGGCTTCGACGTAGGACTCGGTGAAGGCCGGGCCCACGAGATGGAGCCGGGCCTCCGGGTCGTACCAGCGTCGATAGAGCCAGAGGGCCTCGACCAGGTGGTGCTGGGTCTTGTTGGGCGAGATCCGACCTACGAACAGCAGCACCGTGGCCGAGCCGTGCTGGTCGGCGAGCCGCGCCGACTCGGCCTCGTCGACCGGCGGCCTCCGGTCGGCGATGTCGACGAGGATCGGCACCACCGCCGTGGCCTTGCAGCCCATGCGACCCAGCTCGACGGCGTTGAAGGCCGAGTCCGCGATGCCGAGGGTGGCCACGGGGGCCAGCGCCGCGGCCTGGACCCGGGCGAGGGCCACCTTGTCGCTGGTGTGGTCCTCCCAGCCGTCGTAGTAGGACGACGGGGTGATGTTGTGGTAGTCGAGCACCAGCGTCTCCGGACGGCCCAGCAGGAACTCGGCCACCGGCGAGGCCGTGCTCAGCTGGTAGAGGAGGATGTCTCCCGGCCTGGCCCGCTCCGGGTACCGCTCGAAGTAGGTCGCCTGGGGCCACAGGTCGTCGTGGGCGGCCTCCACGTAGATGTCCGACTCCCACCCAGCGTCCCGCAGTGCATCCCGCAACGCCAGCGTGTGATCTCCGGTCGCATCCCTGGGCAGCAGCGCGGGGACGAACTGGTGAACGGCGGTCACCGCTGGCGAATGGCGACCAGGAGGTACTCGCCGGGGCCCAGCAGCAGCGAGTTGACCACATCGATCGCCGCATTGATGGCCGGTGCGTCAGGATTGGACGGCGCCACCCGGTCGAGGCGGCGGTCCTCCCCCCCGAAGGTGAGGCCGGTTGGGCGGAACCCGTGGTCGGCGAGCAGATGGCTCCAGGTCTCGGCATGGAGCGGCCGGCCGGGGGCGAGGTCACTGATCAGGTGGGTGGTTCCGGCCGTCCACGATTCAGGGGTGGCCGAATGGATGACCAACACGCCGTCGACGGCCAGGCGCGAAGTGGCGAGCCTGACCAACCGGGCCCGCTGGTTGGGATGGAGCCATTGGACCGAGCCGGTCAGCACCATGCCGGACAGCGCCTCGTCGGCGACGACTTCCAGGTGGTCGAGGACGGACTCGGCCCGGACGTCCAATCCGCGTTCGATGGCGGGCTCGATGACCGACTCCGTCGGATCCACGCCGTAGGCGTCGATGCCCCCCGCGACCAACGCATCCAGCAGGGTGCCCGTCCCACACTCGGCGTGGAGGACCCGGCCCCGGACCCCGGACAGGGCGGCCACGGCCTCCGTGGACCACCAGGTCGAACCCGGGTCGGCCGCAGGCACGGCGCTCGGGGGGAGCTCCGGGGTCCGCTGGGTCTCCACCGCCGCCTCGAGGTCCTCGACGTGGTCGACGACCACATGGAACATCCGTGACACCGACCAGGCGAATTTGACGATCTGGTGGACGATGAAGCCGATGTACCAGCCCATCGACTTGCGGATCAGCCGTTTTACGTGGCTCCCCACGGCCTTCTGCGACTCGACGGGAACCGCCATGTCGACGTACGCCGACCCGTCGACCAGGGCCAGCGTCTCTCGGAGGCGGGCCTTCCCGTGGAGTCCGACCGGCGAGAACTCCAAGAACAGCTCGTCCAGCTCCTGTTCCAGCCCGGCCGGCAGGTCACCCGAGGCCCGCCTCCGCCTGACCTCGGCATCGATCTCGGCCATGACCTCGTTCAGGTACTCCGCCTGGCCTGCCGCGTCGAACGCGCCGGGGGCGTCGGGGGCGTCGGGGCCCGGCTCGATGGGGGCCACCGGGGGCGTCGAGGACTGCGCTGGCGGCACAGAGTGACTATAGCCAGGGCCTCACAGGCCTCCCGTGACCCCGGGCGCCGTCGGGGGTGCGCCCGCCAGCGGGCCGGGATGGGCGGCTCCGGGCTCGCCACCGGTCCTCGCTAGGCTGACCAGGCCGCGGGCGTGGCGGAACTGGCAGACGCGCCGGGTTTAGGTCCCGGTCCCTTCGGGGATGGAGGTTCGAGTCCTCTCGCCCGCACCGGCTCTCCCCGCACCGACCGCACCGACCCTGGGCCGTCGGTCCTGGTCGGCTCTCGGGGGCGGCACCGGGGACCACCGAGGACGGCTCCGCATCCGGGCCGGCGCCCCGACGACCGGGTTCAGTCAGTTGCCTCCACAGCCGCACGCATCGATCACATGCCGGAATCCCACCGCCTTGCGTGGCGGCGATCCGACCAGCGCATCCGCCTGCAGGACCCCGCAGGTCGTCGGATACGGCACCGACAGGACGCCCGAGGTGCCCGACACCGCGCCGACCACCGGCTGGCCGGCCACATCCGGTTCGTTGACGAACAACTCCCAGACACAAGAAGTGGCGCGGGAACTGTGCTTGCAGGCCGGGGTCGGAATGGTCAGGGTGACCGTGCGGGCCTGGTCGACGAATTTGACGTGCACGAACTGGGTCTCCGCCGCTCTTGTGTATCCCTGGGGAGCGTGGGGACGGACCGGGGAGGTGCCTGTTGAATGGCTCGGTTCCGCAGAGTGCAGCGGCGCACAGTGGCAGGTGCTGATCACATGCCGGAATCCCACCGCCTTGCGTGGCGGCGATCCGACCAGCGCATCCGCCTGCAGGACCCCGCAGGTCGTCGGATACGGCACCGACAGGACGCCCGAGGTGCCCGACACGGCGCCGACCACCGGCTGGCCGGCCACATCCGGTTCGTTGACGAACAACTCCCAGACACAAGAAGTGGCTCGATCGCCTGGCCGGCAGGCCGGAGCGGGGATGGTCAGGACGACCATGCGCGCCTGGTCCACGAAGCTGATGTGGACGAACTGGGTCCCAACGGCTCCCGCCGGAGTGGGGAGTGCGAGCAGCAGCAGGATCATCGCCAGCAACGGGCCGAAAAATCGCCTCAAGGGAGTCCTCCTTCCCTCAAGTCTGTTATCGACCCCGATCCGTCGGGCCTTGAAGAATTCAGACCGGATGGACACCCGGTTGATGACGGCACGTCGATGCCCGCTATGAACGCCCCTGGCTGTCCATGGACTTTCAGTCCCCGCGGGTCCGACGCCCGGGGGAGGAGTCAGGTGCCGGCCGACTTCGGACCTCCACTCCCGGCCGTCCGGTCAGTGGTCGGTCGGGAGCGCGACCGGACCAGGAACACCGGGATCCGCCACTGGGTGCCGCTCCGCGCCGCGGTGCATCCCCAGGTGCTCGGCCCCGTCGGCGGACACCGAGACCAACGGACCGCGTCCGGGCGCGTGGCGACGCTCGATGAAGCCCGAGTCGTTGGCGTCCTCCCACACGGGAAGGCGCGGACACGAAGTCCGCCATGCATCGAGCACTTCGTAGTACGGACGCGGGCCGGGACCCAGCCACTCGAGCAGATCGAGGATCAGGTCGTCGGTGGTCCCAGTCATGGAAGTTCTGTCGATCATCGTAGGCCATTGCGGTCAGTCGGGTCTGCCGGGAACGATACCGGGCAGGGAACAACCTCCGAGCTGGCGGCCGTCCCCGGACCTGGTGTTAGCTGGCGGGGTGCCCCTCGAAGGAGAGTACGAGCCCAGTGCGGCCGATTGGGTCCGACAGCAGGTCGAGCTGTACGAGAGCTCGGGAGGGACCCAGGGGACGACTCTGCGAGGGATGCCGGTGATCGTGCTCACCAGCCGCGGCGCCAGGTCCGGGAAACTGCGCAAGACCCCGCTGATGCGGGTGGAGCAGGACGGCCTGTACGCGGTTGTCGCCTCCAAGGGCGGCGCCCCCACCCATCCAGTGTGGTACTTCAACCTCGTCGCCGATCCTCATGTCGAGCTCCAGGACGGCCCGGTGAGGTCCGACAGGACGGCCCGCGAGCTGACCGGCGAGGAGAGGGCGCTCTGGTGGCGCCGGGCGGTGGCGGCCTACCCCGACTATGCCGACTACCAGGAGAAGACGGACCGGCAGATCCCGGTGTTCGTCCTCGAACCGGTGGCCGGCTGAGCCCGTCTGACGGGATCAGCCGGGCTTCCGGAGGACCAGAGCCAGGAGGTAGCACGACTCGGCGTCGTAGTGGACGCCGTAGTGGCCGGCGAAGGCAGCCGGGTCGAACTCGCCACGGGCGACGCCGGGGCCCCCCCAATTCAGCCCCCGCTCGGTGAGCACCTCGAAACCGGCACGCTTCACCTTGTCCCGAAGCTGGTCCAGGGTGTACTCGACCTCGTGGTCGGGGTCGATGAACGAGGCCTGCTGCATGCGGCATACCCGTCCGTTGGGGGTGTCGATGGCCATGTGCCCGCCCGGTCTGAGGATACGCAGGGCCTCCTTCAGGACCAGGTCGCCGTCCACCTCGGTCACGTGCTCTATGGATTGGCCGCTGTAGATGAGGTCCACCGAGTCGTCGTCGGCGAACGACAGGTCGGCCATCGAGCGGTACTCGTAACGGACCTGGCCCCGGTCGGTGGCGCTGGGTCCGAACCGGTCGGATTGGTAGAGCGGATGGCGGTCGTCGGGGGGGAGGTCGACGACGACCAGCTCGTCGAAGTCATACGGGTAGCCGAGCACCACCAGTGCGCCCCGCGCGTCGGTGGTGTGACCTCCGCCGAGATCGACGATCCGCCGCGCCGGCGGCAGCCCGATGATGAACTCGCACCGGCTGATGTGCAACGCGCTGTGCAATCCGGTCGGTGCGACCGGCACCTGGGTGCGGTATTCGTTTGAGCAGCGGACCCGGTCGACGACGTCCCCGCGGGTCAGCCCCCCCGAGGCGATGGCGCCGGCCTGTTCGCTCCACGCCGGCTCGTCGGGGTCGCGCCGCAACAGGACGTTGTACGCCAGCCGGACTGCGTCCCGGGGCGGGAGTTGCTCGAACGGGACGGCGGCCAGTCGGGTGACCTCGCGCCGAACCTTCCGTTCGATCCGCAACAGGTGCGGGGAGAGGGTGCCCATGGCCGTGCCCACCGCGTGACTGACACCGGGGCCGCGTCCGTGGCCCCCGTCCGGCCCTTCCGCTCCCTTGTCCCTTCCGCTCACCGCGTCTCCGTTCACCGTCGGCCGGACGCCGCGAAGCTACCATCGCCCCCGGTCGGGACAGCGGGCCTTCCCACGGCGCGGCCGACGGGCCGGGAGGACGGGCAAAACGGCGGTCGTACCTCCGGCGGCGCAGGCCCTGGATACACTGACGTGCGTGTCAGGGACAATCGACCGTCCGCGCATCGGCGTCGTGGGCGCCGGCAACATCGCCTCCCTCAACGCCAAGGGCTATGTGGCCGACCCGCGCTGCGACCTGGTGGCGGTCTGCGACCCGGTCGACGGCCGGGCCGCCGCCGCCGCCGCCGCCTGGGGGGCGCCGAGCGCCTTCACCGACCTCGACGCCATGCTGGCCGACCCCGGCATCGACGCGGTCGAGGTCCTCACACCCACCCACCTCCACCACCGCCACGTGCTGGCCGCCGTGGCCGCCGGGAAGCACGTCTCGTGCCAGAAGCCCCTGGCCAACTCCGTCGTGGATGCTCGGGAGATGGCGGCGGCGGCCGACTCCGCGGGCGTCATCCTCAGGGTCAGCGAGTGCTACCGGCACTACCCCCCGCTCGAACGGGCGAGGCAGCTGATCCGGGACGGGGCGATCGGGAGGCCCACCCATATCCGCCTGCGCACCGTGGTGGGCCAGACCAACTCCGCCTTCCAGGCCGGCCTCCAGGCCGACGGGTACACATGGCGCCTGGACGCCAACAGCCCCGGAGGCCACCTCTTCGACGACATGATCCACAAGTACGCGGTGGCGCTGTGGCTGGTCGAACCGGACATCGTATCGGTGCAGGCGGTCGTACGGCGCCGCGACCACTTCTTCGAACCGTGCGCGGCCATCTTCGAGTACGAGGACCCGGGCCTCCTCGGGACGATGGAGGTCTCCTATGCCCCGGCCATGTGGCTTCGGAGCTCGTTCTACGGCGCCGACGAGTTCTTCGAGATCCAGGGCGACGAGGGGTTCGTGTGGGTGACACGGTGCACGGGCGAGATGCTCGACCTGTCCCCCGTGGTCCTCTACCAGGGCCGCGAGCACGACCAGACCACCACCACGTTCAGCGAGGTGCCCTCAGCCTGGGACCTCGGCTTCGACCGGTCGGCGTCACACTTCATCGACGCCCTCGTCGACGGCGTCCCCGCCGAGATGAGCGCCGAGGAGGCGACCAAGGCCATGCAGCTCTGCTTCGCCGTCTACCAGGCGGGCAACACGGGCGGCGCCGTCGATCCCCGGACCATCGCCGACCAGGTGGTTCCCGACGGGTGGCCGACATGAACGGGCCCGAAGGGGCCCCACGATGACCGTGACCGGTTTCGGCAACCTGGCGGTGAAGGTCAGCGACCTCGACGCCGCCGTGCGGTTCTACGAGGAGGCCGGCGCCACCGTCTCGGACCGGGGGCCGTGGGACGGGGGTGAGCGGGCGGACGCCCGTCTCGGGCCGGTCCTGATCACCCTGTTCACCCGGGCGCTTTACGAGGAGGCAGTGTCCCTCCCCGATGACTGCTTCCTCCATGTGGCCCTGTTCACCGACGACGTCGACGCCGAGGTGGCCGGGCACCGGGTCATCTGGGGTCCGGCCGAAGTGGAGGGGGTCTTCGGGCGGCGGCGGATCGCCTTCGTCGAAGGTCCCGGCGCCACGCGCCTCGAGTTCATGGAACAGGTCGGCGACCCGCCCGGGCCCACCGCCCCCGGCCGGCCCGGCCCGGGGCCACCATGAGGGTGACCCGCATCCTCCACCACAGCGTCAACGTCGAGGGCGGGCTCGACGACTGCGTCGCCTTCTACCGGCGCTTCGCCCTCCCGGACCTCCCCCGTCCGCACATCCCGGGCGTCGACGGGCACTGGTTCGGAGTCGGGGAGGCCCAGGTCCACCTGGTGGACGCGCCCGCCGGGGAGGCGACCATCCGCCCCACCGGCCCCCACGTCTGCTTCGGCGTCGAGGACCTCGACGCCGCCATCATCGAGCTCGAGCGCGACGCGGTCCCCTACGTCCGTGGTGCCCAGGGCGACGTCGTGCAGGTGTGGGTGACCGACCCGGCCGGCAACACCATCGAGCTCCAGCAGGACCCCGAGCTCGCCGACTGACCGCCCCTGGTCCGCCCTCGGGCGCGAGCGGTCAGCGCGTCCCCACGACCGGCACCCGGGCGTAGCCGGCCACGTTGGACATGTGGACCCTCCGGCACCCGTCCTCGTCAACCTCGTACCTCGGCCACCGCAGGGCAAGCTCCTCGATGGCGATCCGGCTCTCCATGCGGGCGAGTGCGGCCCCGAGGCAGCTGTGGATCCCGTAGCCGAAGCCGAGGGCCAGGCTGGGTGGGCGGTCGATGTCGAAAGTGTCGGCCCGGTCGTAGAAGCGCTCGTCCCTGGTGGCCGAACCGGTGACCAGGATCGTGGGGTGCCCGGCCGGGACGGTCACCCCGGAGTAGCGCGACTCTCGCACCGAGTAGCGGCCCTGGTACTGGGAGGGGGGCCAGAAGCGCAGGATCTCCTCCACGGCGCCGGGGATCCGTGCCGCGTCGTCCAGCACCTTCTGCCATTGCCCGGGATTCCGGGCGAAGAGCACCACCGCGTTCGCCACCAGCTTGGTCACGGTCTCGGCGCCGGCCCCGCCCAGCAGCGTCGCGAACCCGGCGATCTCGTCGTCGTCCAGCCGGGTGGTGTCCCCGTCACCGCGATCGACCTCGACCTCGATCAACCGGCTGATCATGTCGTCACCCGGGTGCCGGCGCTTGTCGGCGACGAGGTCGAGGAAGTAGATGACCGTCTCGAGGCCCGCCCGGGCGCCCTGGGGCGTCGGGTCGACCCGGCCGGGTTCGCGGTGGAGCATGTCGTCCAGCCAGTGACGGATGCGCTGTCGGTCGGGCTCGGGGACACCGAGCATCCGCGAGATGATCTCGACCGGGAACGGCCCCGAGAACTCCGACACCGCGTCGAACCCGTCCGCGTCGCACGCGTCGAGGGTGCCGCTGATGACCTCCCGGATCATCGGCTCGAGGGCAGAGACCGCCCGGGGGGTGAATGCCCGGCTGACCAGCGCCCGCAGACGGTCGTGCTCCGGCGGGTCCAGCATGATGATGCTCTGCAGTTGGCGGATCAGCTCGGGTGGCGTGCGCAGGGAGGACAGATCGACGCCGTGGCTGGACGAGAAGGTCTGCCACTCCTTGTGCGCGGCACACACGTCCTCGTACCGGAACAGGGCCCAGAACCCGTACCGCTCGTTGAACGACACCGGGGCCTCGTCCCGCATCCGGCGGTACAGGTCGTAGGGGTCGTCGAAGTACTCGTCCGAGAACGGGTCGAACTCGGCGGACGCGGGTGCGGTCGTCACGTCCCGGTCGCCGGTGGACGGCGGCCGGGTGGCCGCCAGTCCTCGGACTCGGGCATCGGGTGCCGGAAGAGACGTGCGGCGTTGCCCGCGGCCATGGAGCGCAGGTCGGTCTCGGGCACATGGCCCATGGACGCGGCCAGGACCGCCTGGGTGTCGGGCCACGTCGAGTCGGCATGGGGGTAGTCGCTCTCCACCATGATGTGGTCCACGCCGATTCGGTCGCGCAACTCGAGCACCGAGGGATCGTCGATCGTGCAGAACCAGAAGTTCCGCTGCAGCACTTCGCTCGGCATCAGGTCCGAGGACCATCCGGTGGGCGACGATCCCGAGGCCGAATGGTGCACCACGTAGTCGACCCGGTCGAGGAGCATCGGGACCCACCCGATCCCTCCCTCCGAGAGGGCCACCGCCAGCCGTGGGAACCGGAGGGGGACCCCGGACCACAGCCACTCGGCGGCGGCCACCAGCGCGTTGACCGGGAACAGGGTCGGCAACAACTCGAAGGGGGGGTCGGGCGAAGGCAGCGGGGCCCAAGACGATGCGCCGGTGTGCAGGCAGACCACCGTCCCGGTCTCCTCACAGGCGGCGAAGAAGGGGTCCCAGGCTTTGGTGAAGATCGAGGGGTAGTGGAGCTGTGCGGGGAACTCGGGAAAGCTGACCGCCTTGAACCCGCGCCCTGCGTTCCGTCGGACCTCGTCGGCCGCGATCCGGGCGTCGGGCAGCCATGGGAGCTGGAGCGGGATGATCCGTTCGGGGTGGGTCCCGGCCCAGACCTCCGCGTGCCAGTCGTTCCAGGCCCGGACGCACGAGAGCCCGAGGTCGGGGTCGGTCGACCCGGAGAACACCGCCCCGCAGAAGCCGGCCACCAGCGACGGGAAGCAGAGGGAGGCCCAAACGCCGTTGATGTCCATGTCGGCCACCCGGGCCCCGATGTCGTAGCAGCCGGGGCGCATCTGGTCGAAGCGGGCCGGATCCATGCTCCAGGTCTCCCGCGGACGGCCGACCACCGCGTTGAGGCCGATGTTCGGGTAGGTCCGGTCCTCGTAGACCCAGACCTGTCCGCCTTCGGCGGTGTCCACCAGCTGCGGCGCCCGGTCGGCGAGGGCGGCCGGCATCCGGCCCTCGAAGAGGTCGGGCGGTTCGATGAGGTGGTCGTCGACCGAGATGATCGGGACCAGGATGGGCCGCGGCGAGGGGTCCGGCAACAGGGCGGGCCCGCCCGACCCCTCCGGTGGCCCATCCGTTCCGTCCCGCACCTCGGCGTTCGCCGAGCCCCTGCGCCTCCCGGCCGTGGTCGCCATCGGGCAACGAAGCTATCATTTCGGAAAATGAGGTTCTCAGCCGCCGGGACGCCGCCGCCGCGTCGGCGG
This sequence comes from uncultured Acidimicrobiales bacterium, assembly GCA_963806285.1. Classification (GTDB taxonomy): domain Bacteria; phylum Actinomycetota; class Acidimicrobiia; order Acidimicrobiales; family RAAP-2; genus Bog-756. The sequence goes on along the minus strand of CAWDXJ010000005.1, from coordinate 321,179 downwards.
TGGTCCTCGGACATGAGGAGACGCTGACGTGCTGGACCTGGTGATCCGATCGGGCACGGTGGTCGACGGCACCGGCGGCCCGTCCCGGCGGGCCGATGTCGGCGTGCGGTCCGGGAGGATCGTGGTCATCGGTGACATCGGCGAGCCCGCCGCCCGCGAGATCGATGCCGACGGTCGGTTGGTGGCCCCGGGATTCGTCGACCTCCACACCCACTACGACGCCCAGCTCTCGTGGGACCCGGCGGCAAGCCCGTCTCCGCTGCACGGGGTGACCACGGTGATCGGCGGCAACTGCGGCTTCTCCCTGGCCCCTGCGGGCCCGGAGCATTCCGGTTACCTGTCGCGCATGATGGCCCGGGTGGAGGGCATGCCCCTGGCTGCGCTGGAGCAGGGGCTCGACTGGTCGTGGACCTCGTTCGGGGACTGGATCGGCCGGCTCGAGGGGAACCTCGGGGTGAACGCCGGGTTCCTCGTGGGCCACTCCACCATCCGACGCGCCGCCATGGGCGATGAAGCGGTCGCCAGGGCCGCCTCGGACCAGCAGATCGAGGCCATGGTGGCGCTCGCCCACCAGGCGATGGGCGACGGCGCGCTCGGTGTCTCCACCTCGCAGGCGCACACCCACCACGACGGTGAGGGAAATCCCGTGCCCTCCCGCGCCGCCGGCCGCCGGGAGCTCGAGGCGCTGGTCGAGTCGATCGGCGCCCACGCCGGGACCACGCTCGAGCTCATCGTCCCCGGGTGCCTCAACGGCTTCAGTGACGGGGAGGTGGAGTTGATGGGCTCCCTCTCCCTCCTCGCCAACCGGCCGGTCAACTGGAACGTGCTCGGGGTGTCCGCACTGAACCCCGGGGCCGTGGAGCACCAGCTGGCCGCGTCCACACGGGCGGCCGAGCGGGGGGCGACGGTGGTGGCCCTCACCATGCCGCACACCATGAAGATCCGTCTCTCCTTCCTCACCGGTGCCATCCTCGACGGCCTTCCGGGGTGGCGCGAGACCCTGGCCCTGCCGGTGGCCGCCCGGATCGAGGCCCTCGCCGACCCGGCGGTCCGCCGGCGGCTCGACGACGGGGCCCATTCCGAGGAGGCCGGGATCCTCGGGGCCCTGGCCCATTGGCAGAACCTGCGCTTCGACGAGGTCTTCGAGCCTGCCAATGCCGCCTACGAGGGGCGCACGGTGGGCGAGGTGGCGGCCGATCGGGGCGATGACCCCTTCGACACCCTGCTCGACGTCGTGGTGGCGGACGGCCTGCGGACCGGACTACGGCCCCCGATCCCCGAGAGCGAGGCCGACTGGGAGCTGCGGGCCGAAGTATGGCAGGACCCCCGGACGGTGGTCGGCGGCTCCGATGCCGGGGCCCACCTCGATGTGATGTGCGGGGCGGTCTACTCGACCGCACTCCTGGGCGAGGGGGTCCGCAAGCGCGGGCTGCTCAGCTGGGAGGAGGCGCTGCACCAGCTGACCGACGTGCCGGCCCGCCTCTACGGGCTCCGCCACCGCGGCCGCCTGGCCGAAGGATGGTGGGCCGACGTGGTGGTCATCGATCCGGACCGGGTGGGCCACGGCCCCGAGCGGACCCGCCACGACCTGCCGGGTGGCGCCGACCGACTGTACGCCGAAGCCGAGGGGATCGACCACGTGCTGGTGAACGGGACCGAGGTCGTCGAGCACGGGGCGTTCACCGGCAACCTGCCCGGGGCGCTCCTGCGCTCGGGCCGCGACACCGACACGGTCACCGTGCCCGGGGCCCCCCGGTGACGGCGGCGGGCATGGCGGCGGCGAAGTCGACGGGAGCCGGCACGGTGGCCCTGGTGACCGGGGCGTCCTCGGGGATCGGAGCCGCCACGGCCCGCCTCCTGGCGGCCCGGGGGGCCACCGTCGCCCTGGTGGCGCGCCGGGCCGACCGCCTCGAACAGGTGCTGGCCGACTGCCGGGAGCACGCGCCCGCCTCCCGGGCCTGGCCCGCCGACCTGGCCGACCCCGAGCGGGCGGCCGCACTGGCCCTGGCCATCCGGGACGAGTACGGGGCCATCGACGTGGTGGTCAACAACGCCGGGGGCCCGATGCGGCGCCCGGTGCAGCGGCTGACCATGGACGAGGTGCGCAGGCCGATGACCCTCAACTACCTGTCCCCGGTGGCCATCACCCTGGCCCTGCTGCCCGGCATGCTCGAGCGCCGTTCGGGTGTGATCGTCAACGTTTCCAGCCTGGGCGGGAGACTGGGGATCGCCACCGAGGCGGCCTACTGCGCCTCGAAGTTCGCCCTGGCCGGCTGGAGCGAAGCCCTCGTCGCCGACTTGGCCGGCACCGGCGTGTCGGTCCGCCTGGTGCTCCCCGGTGCCATCGACACCGAGATCTGGGATCAGCCGGACAACGACCCGCCCCTCTACACAGGGCCCCTGGTACCGGCCGACGAGGTGGCCGCCGGCATCGTGGCCTGCATCGACAGCCCGTCCTTCGAGCACTTCCTGCCGGACATGAAGGCGGTGGTGGAGATGAAGACGGCCGACTTCGACGGCTTCATGGCCGGCATGCTGGCCATGAAGGAGGGCCGGCTCGACGAGGATACCGTCGCCCGGACCACCGACCCGGCAACCGGTGGGGCCCGGGAGCCATGACCACCAGCGAGGAGCACCCGTAGCGATGTCATCGACACGACCCAAGGCACTGGTGACGGCCGCCCTGCGCGGCCCCGGGCTCGATCTCCTCGGGGAGCTGGCCGATCTCACCGTCGACTCCTGGCTCGAACAGCCCAGCCTGCGCATCTATGACGCCGAGCAGCTGGCCGAGCGGGTGGCCGGCGTCGGGGCATCCGTCGTCGTCGTGGAGAGCGACCGCTGCGCCGGCCCGCTCTTCGAGCTGCCGCTGATCGCGGTGTGCAGCTGCCGCGGCGACCCCACCAACGTCGACGTCCCCGCGGCCACCGCCGCCGGGGTGCCCGTGCTGCGTGCGCCGGGCCGGAACGCCGACGCGGTGGCCGAGCTGGCCGTGGGGCTGCTGTTCGCGGCCACCCGCGGATTGGTGGCCGCCGACCGGGACGTGCGTCGGGGCGACATCTACCGGGACGGCACCATTCCCTATCAGCGCTTCCGTGCGTGGCAGATGGCCGGGCGGACGGCCGGCCTGGTGGGGCTCGGCGCCGTCGGCCGGGCGCTGAGGTGGCGGCTGCGCGGCCTCGGGATGGAGGTCATCGCCCACGACCCGTACGCCGAGGAGGCCACCGTGCCGCTGGACGAGCTGCTCGCCCGGGCCGATGTCGTCTCCATGCACGTGCCGGTCACCGCCGAGACGACCGGCATGATCGGAAAGGACCAGTTCGCTGCCATGCGGAACGGGGTCGTGTTCCTCAACTCGGCCCGGGCCGCGCTCCACGACACCGACGCCCTGGTTGCCGCCCTCGGATCGGGAAAGGTGGCCGCGGCCGGCCTCGACCACTTCGAAGGGGAGTTCCTCGCCCCCGACCACCCCCTCACCGGGTTCGACTCGGTGGTGCTCGCCCCCCACATCGGAGGGGCCACCTACGACACCGAGACCAATCACACCTCGACGATCGCTGAGGACCTGTGCCGTCTGATGGCCGGGGCCCGGCCGCTCCACGTGGTCAATCCCGAAGTCCTCGACCGGCCCTAGCGCACCACGACCCCCTCCCCGCCCACGGGGAAGGCATCGGTTCGCGGCGTCGGACCGGCGTGTCCCGGCTACTTGGAATGAGCGGAGTCGGGTGTCCCGCTGCAGCCGGTGCTCGCGAAGTTGGTGCGCTCGAACGCTTCCGGCCAGCCAGGTTCTCGGGCTCTCGTCAGCCTTCGGGAAGAGCGGCAAAATGGCGCTTGGCCTGCCGATCCTTCCACGCGCCAAGGGTCGTGACAGAGCGTCCCAGCGTGATGGTCTTGTGTACGATGCCCAGAGGCCATAGCCAGAAGGGCTCCTAGGTGGCAAGAATGCCGAAGAAGCGATGGATCCCCAGAGTCACAGGTGTGGCAGCGGCGGCAGTAGTGGTCCTACCCACTTGTTTGACGGGAGCCGCTGCAGCAATAGGGCCCACTCCCGCCCTACCCACCGTGTCCTCTTTCGTGGCCACACCCTCCTCTCTCAGCTCATCGGGGGGCATCGTCACTTTGTCGGTCAATGTGACGAATGCCACCAGCTGTAAGTTCACCTCGAACAAGCCGGTCGTCGGACTGCCCGGCACCATCCCGTGTTCCAACGGCACCGTCGACGAGAACGTGACCGTGCCCGCCGACTCCGGGTGGACGGCGCTCACCTACAAAATGCATGTGGCCGTCGCAGGTTCTGGCGGGTCTGGCAGGGTCAGGGCAAATCTCGAGCTGACAGTCCCATCTGGCATTCACATTGTGCTCGGTACACCATGGACCCTTCGCGAAACCGTGCTACCCATGCTGACTCAAACAACGTGCTCAATCCAGACCTTTGTCTCCCACCACCGGTGGGTTGATGATTCTGGATACAAGGGGACCTATACCGGCGGGGGGCCGGACATCTCCGAACCAATCAAGCAGTACGGTGCGATGGGGGGAACCTGGAACGTCGCAACCAACGAGTTTGAAGGAGGCGTTGGGTTTTACGGTGGGCTTCTTTATGCAGTAGCCACGCTGTCTCCCGGCGCTACGCCTGGCTGCTAGGGCTCGCGACAGGGGGTGGGTGGCTCCTCTCCTTCACGGCGGGACGGTCAGTAGAAACACCGGGCGCGACACAGCGGCCATCCAGTAGGTACGGGCCGGTCCCCTGATTGCCGACTGGAGGTGGCACCTGTCGGCACGTCGGCCGCCTTTACCAGCCGACCGGACCTTCACATCCAAACACCCGCCAGCAGATGTCGTTCCGTCGCCGCTGATCTTCGATCACCAGCTCACGGATCGCGTTCGGGAGCTGCCCACGTTGCCATTCGCACTCGATCCGACCGGCGAGTTCCTCATCTCCCAGATCGGCTGCGTGTGCCGCCTTGATGGCGTAGGCGGCGGCACCGAGGTCGTGCTCAGCGACATGGCCCACGCAAGCGGCTTGACCTGCGGCGTAAGCGGCGTGCCGAGCGGCTCCCTTCAGTTCTCGGGCAGGACCCATGGCTTGGCCACCGGCCGCACGGGCCTCCATCACCGTCACCTCTCCACGCGCCCACGCACGGATAGCCTCGATCGCATATCCAGGCCTACCGTCGGACGGGCATTCTGCCTCGAAGAACGGCAGGACATGCTCGGCGCAGGCCGCCGCCCACAGGCCGATCAGACGGTGGTCTGAGTCCGTGAGCGTTCCCCCGCGACGGATGGTGATGAGGCGAGGGTCACGCTCCTTCGGGAGTATCACGATCGGAGCGTAGGTCAGCGCTCGTCGATGCGGTCGACGGACGGCATCCCACAACGATGGTTCAGCAGCGGCTATCGACCGGGGACTACCGTTGGATGGTGGAACCCGATGTGGAATCTGAGACCTACATGAGGTTCGGCGGGGCGGACGCCAGTCGGTGGATCTCTTGGAGGAGCACCCGATGCGATCATTGACACGAAGGCTGTGCTGGATTGGACCGCTAGGAGCTGCTCTCTTGCTGGGAGTATGCCTCTTGATGCCGGTGGCGGCTTCGGCAGCGAGCTCCGTGAACTGGCCCGCCTACCTGTTCGGGAGCGATCACGGTTCGTACAGTCCCGCGGCCACGGCGATTACCACCGCCAACGCCGCTTCACTCGGACAGGCGTGGAGCTTTGTTCCGCCCGGACACCTGGGTGGGCAGATCTATTCCAGCCCGATCGTCTACAACGGCAACGTGTACTTCGGATCTGACAACGGCAGTTTTTACGATCTGAGCGAGAGCACGGGAGCGGTCATCTGGAGCCACATGACCAAACAGCAGCCGGTGCTGACCTGCAATTGGCCGGAGCAACCGCAAGGCTTTGTCTCCACCGCCACCATTGCGCCCGATCCCCTGACCGGTGACCCCACTGTGTACGTGGCGGCCCCTGACGGGTACCTCTACGCATGGAACGCAATCAGCGGGGCCCAGCTGTGGCGCAGCGTCGTCGCCATACCGTCGAAAACCGTGAACAACTACTTCAATTGGTCCTCACCCACGGTGGCAAACGGGACCATCTACGTCGGCGTCGCTTCCGGTTGCGACTTTCCCCTGGTCTGGGGCGGCGAAAAGTCCTACAGCCAGGCCTCGGGCCAGAAGTTGGCCGTCTTCCACTCCAACCGGACTGGCGATCTCGGCGGTGACATCTGGAGTAGCGCATTGGTGACTGGAGATGGCTCGGTCTACGTGGATACCGGCAACCAGGCCACCAATGGGGCCATCGGTCGATCCGACTCGATCATTCGACTGGACCCTCAGACCCTGAAGGCAAAGGACATCTTCACCGTCCCCCCTGCCCAACAGGTTGGGGACGGAGACTTCGGATCTTCCCCCACCGCCTGGACGGCCAACCTGGGAGGAGTTCCGACCCAGATGGTCGGGGCGTGCAACAAGAACGGCCTGTTCTACGCCTTGCGTGCCTCCACGCTGTCGGCCGGACCGGTGTGGACCGACTCCCTCGGTACCCCACCGCAACAGGTGGGTTATCTCTCTATTTGCAGCTCGTCGGCCGTGTGGGACCAGGACACCTCCCAACTCTTCCTCTCGGGCAACTTCACCGCCATCGGCGGCACCGAGTACAAAGGGTCGGTTCAACAGGTGAATCCAGCGACGGGCGCTTCGGTGTGGCAGACCGGCTTGCCGGGCGCAGTCCTTGGTACTCCTACGCTTGATGGGTCGGGCGTCCTGGCCGTGGCGACCTGTGATTACTCCGGGGCCCCAAACGCGATCTATTTGCTCGACGCCCAAGACGGTCACATCCTCGCCACACTGGGTTCCGGCGACGCCCCCGTCTTCGCCCAACCCACCTTCGCTGACCAATACATATTCGAAGCCACCGTCGGGCAGGGATTCATAGCGTATCGGCTGCCTGGTTGAATGCTGTGATGCCGGAACGCATCGGCGCACCGGCAGAGGCCATCTTCGCAGTCCTTGCCGATCCAGCACATCATGCCGCTGTCGAGTCTGACGCTCGCCTCCCGCCAACTGGCTTCAACCGGCCCCTGCGACGAACTCTGCCACAGGGGCCGTCCTCATGGTTCAAGCTGCCGGAATGAATGATGGGACGGGCAGCGGGTCCGAGGTGCATGGCATCGCCGAGCATTCAAGAGCCGATCCGCCGGCGCCGCGGGTCGAGCGATGAGCACGATGGAGTGGATCGCCACTCCCGCTAGCAGCGATAGACGCGCTCTGCGTTCCGAGCAAACAGCTTCCCCCGGGACTCACTGTCGAAGTCGGCCGTCACCGCGCTGAAGGCGGAATAGAGATCGTCGAAGGTGCCGTACATGGCGTCAACGGGGAAGTTGCTGGCGAACATGCAGCGGTCGACACCGAAGGCCTCGATGGCATACTCGAGCCACGGGGCGAAGGCATCGATGCTCATGGACCCGAACGGCATCGCCAGGCCCGAGAGCTTGCACAAGATGTTGTCGCCAAGTCCGGCCAACGCGTCGATGCCCAGCCGCCAGAGATCGCGCTCCTCGTCGGAATTCGAGCGGGGCCACCCGGTGTGCTCGACGACGACGGTCAGGTCATCGAAGCCTGCGAGCTGGGCGGCAGCCACTTGGAGCTGGTCGGCGTGGCTCATCAGCTCGAACACCAGGTCTCGTTCCGCCAGAGCATTGAGCACTCCGGCGTCGGGCACCGGCCCCCCGTGGACGCCCATCGGTCGGACCCCACGGAAGCGGGAAGCAGCCATCTGCCGGTCGAGGAGTTCGATGGCCTCAGCCACGGTGTCGGTCGGCGGGAGTCCGCCGATGATGGCGTCTGGGCCGCCGGCCTGAGCGCTCCCATCGAGCTCGATGGTCTCCTCGATCGAGTGACGGCCGGTGGCGGCGGCGACGTTGACGAACTTCTCGACGTTCCACTCGGCCGCCTCGGACCGGTAGGTGTCGGCGTCGAAGCGACGGAACATCCTCGAGGCATCACCCGCGCCCGGTGCCTGAGGATGCGACAGGTACGGGTACCAGTCGGTTCGGGCGGGGTCCCAGAGGTGCACGTGGGCGTCGACGACGCGGGTGGGTCGGTCGGCCATCAGTCCGCGGGACCCGGTGGCCGGCCACTGACGCCGACGATCTCCCGGAGGGTGGTGTCGAGCCAGGTCGGGACGGCGGGACCACCGTAGGTGAGACTGCCGACCGGCCGGGGGTGACTGCGAAGGCCGATCCATCCGGCGCCTAGCACCAGTTCCGCACCCGCGAGAGCGGCGGCCTCGGGGTCGCCGAGCAGGTGGGCGACGAGCTCTCCGACGGGCCGGCCGGCTCTCTCCTCGTTCGCCTCCAGGCCGACGGCGAAGGCCGTGACCCGCCCTTCCGTCGCTCCCGCGGCGACACGCGCCTGCTGTGCACGGGTCTGGGCTCGACTCCGACCTCCGGCGGTAGTGGCGTCGGTGAGGGTCACCAATTGCACCGGGCGGGCGGCCCGGGCGGCATAGTCGGCGACCGCCCGGGCCCATCCGGCGTCCGCATGGATGTTCTCGACGATCCCGCGGTGCTCGGCCAGCACCCGCTCCCAACCCTCCCTCGAGGCGGGAGCCGAAGGACCACCGGCAGGCGCCACCACGACGGCGTCGATGGGCCCAGCCGTCTCCACCGCCCTCAGTGCGTCGGCGGCGGGACCGAAGCCGTGAGCGAGGTCGGCTCGGTGGCAGGCGATGGACCTGGCCTCGAGTGCGGTGGTCAGCGACGCGGCCAACCCGGGGCGGTCGGTGACGAGGGCACAGGACCGCACCCGGACCGGTTCGGCCTCGGTGGGGGCCGGCTCGGCGAAGATCGTCCCGAACCGGGGGTTGCCACCGCCCTCGCTCGCCTGGCTCGCCTCGGCTTTGGCGAACGCCCGGGGTACGACCTCTCGGAGCACCCGGGCGACGGAGACCACATCGTCGGTGCGGACCGCCTCGAGCAGCCGGGGCTCGTCGACCACCGCCACCTCCGAGCCGCCGGCGAACAGCACCCGGCCGCTGCACCATCCGAATTCCTCACCGACCAGATGGGCGCCGAACGGCCCGAGGTCCTCGGGATCGGCCACCGAGAGGAAGGAGATGCCGCCGCCGCCCGACCGGCCCGCCTTCCGGGCGCGGTCGAGGGCAGAGGCCATCATCCGGGTGGCGGCGATGGGCGACATGGCGTTGACGGTCACGCCCGGGGGCGCCTGTCGGCCGAGCTCCCAGGTGAGGGCGGCGACGGCCCGCTTGGCCGAGCTGTAGGCGCCGGCATCGGCCGCCCGCCAGCCCGAGCCGGAGGTCACGCCGAGGACGCGGCCGTGCCCGGCGGCGGCCATGAGCGGCAACGCGGCATCGAGCACGTTGAGGTAGCCCCCGAGGTGCACGGCCAGCACCGCCAGCCAGTCCTCCTCGGTACCCTGCCCGAAGTAGGTCTGCCGGGTGATGCCGGCCACGTTGACGACCGCGTCGAGCCCGCCGTGCTCGTCGACCAGCTCCCGGAACAGGCTGCTGACCGCTTCACCGTCGGTAACCGACACGGCAGAGGCCCGGGCCGAGCCACCCGCCGCCACGATGCGACCGGCGGTGGTCTCCTCCGGCTCGGGGAGCCGCTCGGAGCCGTCGAGGGTCACCAGCGGATCGACGGTGACGACGAACCAGCCGCTCCGTCCGAGCTCCTCGGCGATGCCCGCTCCGATCCCGCCCCCGCCGCCGGTCACGACGGCGACCCGCTGGCGGGCGCTCACGATGCCGTCGACCGGACCTTCAGCTCCAGGCCCTCGAAGGTACCGGCCTCTATCCACTGCTCGAGGCGCTCGCGATAGCCGAAATAGTCACCGAATCCCCGGCCGTAGTTGCCGTTGCGGGGGTTGTTCAGCTCGGGGTGGCCCTCGTTGTTGATGCGGGACGGCGTGCAGGCCGACATGACGGAACTGCTGTCGACGAAGGAGTCCACGATCTTCTGCGTCCACGCCTCCTCGGCCTCGGCGCTCACGTCGAACACCTCCACGCCCCGCTGCTCGAGGCGCCCGACTGCGGCACCGACGATCTCGGCCCCGAGCACGGCCAGCTGGGTGTAGTTGACGGTGACCACCGCTTGCTGCCCGGGTGCCGGCATGACGAACATGTTCGGAAAGCCACGGCTCATCATCCCGAACAGGCTGGCGGCGCCGTCGGCCCACTTCTCAGCCAGGGTGACACCTCCCCGACCGACGATCTCATGGCCGGCGCGACGGAAGAGAGGAGTGAGCTCCCGTTCGAAGCCGGTGCCGTAGATGATGCAGTCGACCTCGTACTGCCTCCCGGCGACGACCGGGCCCTTCTCGGAGATCCGCTCCATCCCGGCGGGGCAGTCGATCAGCGTGACATTGGGGCCGTTGAATGCCGACAGGTACTCGTCGTGGAAGCACGGCCGCTTGCACAGGTACCGGTAGTACGGCTTGAGGATCTCGGCCGTGGCCCGATCGGCCACCAGCTCTTCGACCCGGTGGCGGTGGGACTCCATGATCCCGTAGTCGAATTCCTCGGCGCAGCGCAGGAACTCGGCCACTGTCATGCCCTTCGCCCCCGGGGGGTGCTGGACGGCGGCGTAGTGGTGCGTCCAGCCGTCGTCCACCAGGTCGACCTCGACGGGCCGGCCCATCAGGACCGCCTGGAAGTTGTCCATCCGGGCTTGCTGCCAGCCCGGCTCGAGCCCATGGGCGAAGGCGGGGTCGGTGGGCCGGTTGCCCCGCTCGCCGATGGCCGACGGCGTGCGCTGGAACACGTAGACGTGCTTCGACGATTCGGCCAGCGGCGGTACGCACTGGATGCCGCTCGCCCCGGTGCCGATGAGGGCGACGACCTTGTCCGACAGTCCGGTGAGGGACTGGTCCGGTCCGCCCCCGGTGTACCCGTAGTCCCACCGCGCCGTGTGGAACGAGTGCCCGGCGAACTCCTCCATGCCCGGGATGGTGGGCAGCTTCATGAGATTGAGGATTCCGACGGCCAGCACGTACCAGCGACAGCTGACCTCGTCGCCGCGGTCGGTGGTGATCCGCCACCGGGCCACGTCCTCGTGCCACTCGGCCCGGGTCACCCCGGTGTGGAACAGGGCATCGCCCACCAGGTCGAACCGGTCGGCGATGGCCTGGAGGTGCCCCCGGATCTCCTCGCCGAAGGCGTAGCGCCGGGTAGGGACGTAGCCGAGTTCCTCGAGCATGGGGAGGTAGATGTACGACTCCACGTCGCACATCACGCCCGGGTAGCGGTTCCAGTACCAGGTGCCCCCGATGCCGCCCGCCTGGTCGATGATACGGATCCGCTCGAGGCCGGCCTGGCGGAGGCGGGCGCCGGCGAGGACTCCGGCGATGCCACCGCCCACGATCACGACGTCGACGTCGTCTCCGACCGGGTCGCGGGCGACGACCGGCGTGAACGGGTCGTCACGATACCGGGCGAATTGCTCGTCGGTCCTCAGGTCGCGGATGTCGGCGCGGTTGGGGACCAGCCGCTTGTCGCGCTCGGCGAGGTACTTGGCGCGGACCGCCTCGGGGTCGTAGCTCGCAGCCGTCGGAGGGATCTCAGGCATGGTGCCACCCTAGGCCAGACCGGCTAGAGGCTTCGGGAGCGGTGAGCACCGAAGGCGGGGCCGTTCAGGGGGCCCGCAAGCCGGACGGACCGCACGGCGCTCAGGCCGCGGTGAAGGCGACCGGCAGGGAGATCGGCGACCGGAAGGCCATGCCGCGGATGTGCAGGTCCTGTCCGGGGGCCGGGTCCAGGCGAAGATCGGGCAATCGGTCGAACAGGGTGTTCATCGCCACCCGGGTTTCCATCCGGGCCAGGTGCATCCCCAGGCAGACGTGGATGCCGAACCCGAATCCGACGTTCTGGCGGGACTCCCGGAACAGGTCGAACCGGTCGGGATCGGCGTACTTGCGCTCGTCGCGATTGGCGGCGCCGAGGAGCAGGGCGATGTCGGCCCCCTCCTCCACCGGCACTCCGCCGATGTCGGTGTCCCGGGCGGCCCTCCGGAGGATCACCGTCACCGGCGGCTCCCAGCGGATGACCTCTTCGAATGCGGGGACCAACAGCTCGCGGTCGGCAATCACCGCCTGCAGCTGATCGGGGTTGGTCAGGAGACCGTAGAGCAGACTGCCCGAGGCCCGGTAGGTGGTCTCCACCCCGGCCGGCAGCATGAGCCGGAGGAACGAGTAGATCTCCTCGTCGCTCAACACCCGCCCGTCCACCTCGGCCACCACCAGCTCGCTGATCAGGTCGTCAGCCGGCTGCCGGCGCCGTTGTTCGAGGATCCCGGCGAAGTAGTCACGGAGCGCCTCCGAGGCGGCAATCCCTCGATCCCAGTTGGCCGCAACGCTGGTGATGGCGATGGCCCAGCGCTGGAACACCGGGAAGTCCGATCGTGGCAGCCCGAGGATCCGGGCGATCACCTGCACGGGGAAGTTGAAGGTGAGCTCCTGGACGAGGTCGGCCCGGCCACGATCGGCGAACCCGTCGACGAGCTCGTTCACCACGCACTGCACGAGGTCCTCCTCCCACCGCTGGAGGACCTTCGACCGGAAGGTGGGCGAGACCAGCGCCCGGTGCACCCGGTGGTCGGGCTCGTCCATCTGCAGGATGGTCCGGCCCATCACCGCCCCCATCACGCCCTCGTAGACGCTGGAGGAGAAGGTCTCGTTGTCCCGCAGCACCTGGACCACCTCGTCGAACCCGAACACCGTCACCGGTGGTGGCCGATCGGGGTCCGCGGGGGTGGCCCCGTCCCCGAGGTCCACCGGGCCCACATGCACCGGGCTCAGGCGACGGAGCTCGTGCATCCGGGGATACGGGTCCCGGATGTCCCCGGACACGGTGTCCTGCAGTTCGAACGGGTCGAACCGTTCGGGCACCGGGTCGACGCCCGTGCTGGCTGCGACCGTCGACATGGATGGTCCTCCTGGTCTGTCGGCACCGAACGACCCGCCGGGGCCACCGGGGCCCGAGGTCGGTTCGCGACCGAGTGTAACCGAACGTTCGTTGGGTTTCAATCCAACGTCGGTCCGGGTCGCGTTCGACGCAGGCCGGATTTGGTCCGACAATGGGTGTCGTGCCCTCCTCCGCCTCCCTCGACCGGCAGCCTCCCCGGCCGGCCGGCCGAGCCCAGCGGCAGCACATCCTGGCCGTCGCCCTCTCCCTGATGTCCCAGAACGGCGTGGACGGCACCAGCATGCGGGAACTGGCCGCCGCCACCGGTCTCAACGTGGCCTCGCTCTACCACTACTTCCCGTCCAAGGCGGACCTGCTGGTGGCGGTGCTCGAGGAGCACGGCTTCGTCGACAACCTGGCCACCGCCTCGCCGCCGGCACTGGCCCGGGACCCGGCCTCCGGGCTGGCCGACCTGCTCACCGACATCGTCCTGTCGATGCTGGAGGTGGAGGACTTCGTCCGCCTGATGCTCGGCGAGGTGATGCGCGGGGACGAGACCGCCCACGCGGTCGGCGTCGACCTGTTCGCGGCCACCCAGACTTCGCTCGAGCGGTGGCTCGAAGAGGCCCGGCCGAGCCTCTGCGAGCCCGGGTCGCGGGCCGCCATGGCGCGGGTGCTGCGGGCCATGGTGGTCGGCATGTTCATCGAGCACGTGGCCGGAGTGCTCGAGCACGACGGTACCGGTACGGCTGACGTGCTCCGGCAACGGGCCCGGGAGGCGGCCGCCTTCTTCGAGGGCGATCGGCCCTCGGAGTGAGCCGGGCCCCGGAGGGTCAGGGCAGCCGCTCGATCACCATGGCGTTGGACTGCCCTCCCCCTTCGCACATCGTCTGGAACCCGTAGCGACCCCCGACGGCCTCGAGCCGGCTCACCAGCGACGCGGCCAGGCGCACCCCGGAGGCCCCCAGCGGGTGGCCCAACGCGATGGCGCCCCCGAGGGGGTTGAAGAGCTCGGGGTCGGGGCCGAATACCCGGGCCCACATCAGCGCAACGGCGGCGAAGGCCTCGTTGCACTCGATGGCATCGAAGTCCCCGACCTTCATGCCCGAGCGGTCGAGCAGCCGGTGGGTCACCGGCACCGGAGCGGACAGGACGATGGCGGCGTCCTCGGCAGCCACCGCGAAGTGGGCGAACCGGGCCCTGATGGGCAACCCGAGACGCTCGGCCACCGATCGTTCGGCCACCAGCATGGCCGAGGCACCGTCGGTCATCTGGGACGAGTTCCCGGCGGTGATGTCTGGCGCGGTCTCGGGCTCCCAGGACTGGGCCGGGGGCAGACCGGCCAGTGATTCCATCGATCCTCCCCGGCGGATGCCCTCGTCGACGGCAAGCTCTACTCCGGTGAACGATCCGTCCTCGGCCTTCACCGGGACCGGCACCACCTCGCGGTCGAGAACGCCTGCGTCCCACGCCCCGGCCGCCCGGCGATGGCTCTCGAGCGCATAGGCGTCCATGTCCTGGCGGGTGATCCCGTAGCGGTCGGCCAGCACCTGGGCCACCCGGAACTGGGCCCACAGCCGCCCGTCGATGGCCGAGAGGAAGGACGGGGGGAAGGGCCCGGTCCCTCCCCGGGCGTTGCTCGCCATCGGCACCCGGCTCATCGACTCGACGCCGCAGGCCACCACCAGGTCGTAGTGGCCGGCCGCCACGCCGGCGGCGGCAAAGTGGATGGCCTGCTGGGACGACCCGCACTGCCGGTCCACCGTGGTGGCCGGTACGTGCTGGGGCAGCCCGGCCGACACCCAGGCGTTGCGGGTCACATTGGTGCTCTGCTCCCCGACCTGGGCGACGCAGCCGCCGATGACGTCGTCGATGGTGGCCGGATCGACCCCGGTCCGGTCGAGCAGGGAGGAGATGGCGAAGCCGAGCAGGTCGGCGGGGTGCCAGTGCTGGAGCGCGCCGCCCCGCTTGCCGAACGCGGTCCGCAGGACGTCGACGACGACCGCGTCGCGGCCTCCGGTGGCAGTGCTCATGACGGCCGGCTGACGACGGCTGGACTCACGACGGCTGGGCTCATTCTGTTTCCTCCCGGGCACCCGGTTCCTCCGGCTCCCCCTCGAGCGAGCCTAGGGCAGGTCAACGAGGCCCTCCATCCGGCCGGAGGCGGCGCGAGACGCCAGTACTGCTCTCCCACGTTGGCCTCCAGGCGGGGCGTCAGCGCGTGCTCGGCCTCGAGGGGCGGGATCTGGCTCGAGTAGCACCAGACGGCCCGGCGTTTGCGGGCGGCATCCGGCTGCTGGGGCACCACGGCCGGGGTGGGCCAGATGCCGGCCCGGAACAGCTTGCCGACCCGCCAGGCGAGCAGTCCCGGGAGGTGGGCGTAGCCTGCGTCCTCGTAGCAGAACCAGGCTGGGCCCCCCATCCGTCGCCGCACGAGCATCCCGGCGTCGTGGGCGGTGCCGTGGTCAGGGTTGGCCAGGCCCATCGGCAGGAACACGGCGGTGGCCCCCTCCGACCGGATGGCCGCCTCCAGCTCGGGAGCCACCTCCTCGGGTGTCGGGCGGTCGGACAGAGGAAGATACTGGTGCTCCACGAAGTCGAGCCAGAGCGGCTGGGCGCCGACCACTTCCAACGCCCGGCGGTCCTCGTTGCGGCGGGCACCGACGACGTCGTCACCGGACCGGAATCCGCCGGCGGCGTCCCACGGCCCGGGCGGATCGGGGTAGCGCTCCGGGCGCCCGGCGAACACGGTCACCACGGTGGAACCGCCGTGGCGCAAGAGGAGATGGCTCGTGCCCAGTACCGCGTCGTCGAGATGCGGTGAGACGACCACGATCCGGCGGAGCAGCTCCGGTTCCACCAGTCCCCAGGTCGGACCGTCCATCAGAACGGCGCCTGGCCCGCTCTGATGACCGGGAGCGGTCCGCCTCGGGGAGCCGGATCAACCGGCGTCCGCGCCGACCCGGTCAGAGGACGGCACCTTTGATCTTGAGGTCGAGGATCTCATCCATCTCCAACCCCAGCTCCCCGAGAACCTGGTCGGTGTGCTCCCCATGACCGGGCGCCCGGGTGAGGTCAGGGGGCTCCTCGTCGAACTGGAGCGGGGAGGCCACCATGTGGAAGGTGGTCCCTGACGCCGAGACCACCTCCCGGAGGTAACCGTTGGCGATGGCCTGGGGGTCGACGAGCAGTTCGTCGGCGGTCTGGACCGGGGCCCACACCCCTTCCACGTCCATGAGGATCGGCTTCCACTCCTCCAGGGTGCGCCCGGCGAAGATCCCGTCCAGGGTCCGGCAGCACTCCTGGCAGTTCTCCGCCCGCGCCGCCGCGTCCGCGTACCGGGGGTCGTCGGCCAGGTCCGGCCGCCCGATCTTGGTGACCAGGTCGCCCCAGTACCGGTCCGACTCGAGCATGATCAGTGACAGGAAGCGCTCGTCCTTGGTCTTGAAGTTGTTGACCAGCGGATTCGGCATCTTGGTCCGGTCCCCGCGGGGCATGCGGCTGAACCCGAAGAGGTCGGCGGCGAGCACCGTCGCCCCGATGGCCCACATCCCGTTGGCCAGCAGTGAATTGTCGACGATCACCGCCTCTCCGGTCCGCTCCCGGTGGAACAGCGCGGCCGCCACTCCCCCGGCGATGGTCTGGCCCCCGATGACGTCGCCGAACCCGGGACCCGGCTGGCTGGCCGGGTACTCACCCGGGGGGGAGATGATGTCCGCCCCACCGCCGCGCCCCCAGAACGTCGAATTGTCGTAGCCGCCCCGCTCGGCCTCGGGCCCGCGTTGGCCGAGACCCGAGCCCCGCACGTAGATGATGTCCGGGTTGACCGCCCGGATGTCCTCCACGTCGATGTTCAACTTCTGTCGCGCCTGGGGCCGGAAGTTGGTCAGGAAGACGTCGGCCCCCTTGGCCAGATCGAGGAGTATCCGGTGGCCCTCTTCCGTCTTGAGGTTGAGACCGACGCTGCGCTTCCCCCGGTTCGGCAGCTCGATCATGTGGTTGACCCCGCCCGGGCCGCTCGGCACCAGTCCCGAGTTGACCAGGCCCCGCTGGGGGTCGCCCACCTCGGGGTGCTCGATCTTGATGACGTCGGCGCCCCACTCGGCCAGGACGGCCCCGGCGATGGGCACGTAGGTCCACGCCGCGACCTCGACGACCCGCACACCACTCATGATGCCCTTCACTGCGCTCTCCTCCTTGACCAGACTGCTCTGCTGATGGTGGCGACTGCTCTGCTGATGGTGGCGCTCATTCGGGGAAGGCGAACGCCGAGATGTCGAGGGTGCCAACCGTCATCGCCCCCATGGTGCCACCGTCGGTCAGGATGTTCTCCCCGGTCATCGACGACGCCGCCCCCGAGTTCAGGAAGATGAGCGGGTAGGCCTGCTCCTCGGGGGTCGAACGGTGCCCCAGCGGGATCGGGTAGTTGTCCATGAAGGCCTTGCCGACCTGCTCCTCGAAGTCCGGCATCATCGGCGTGTCCGTTGGGCCCGGACTGGTGCAGTTGATGCGGATGCCCAGCTTTCCCAGCTCGAACGAGCGCCACACCGTCCATACGATGATCGCCTCCTTGGAGGGCGCATACCCGCTGGCGATCTCCTCGGGGTGTTCCTCCAGCCACCGCACGGTCTCGGCGAATCCGTCGCAGGCGACCAGTGGCATCCACTTGGCCACGTTCCCCATCCACCCGGCGCCGGCCCCCGAGGAGATGCTGGCGATGGCCGCACCTTCGCTCATGCGGCGCACCACCAGGTCGGTGAGGTGCCGCAGGGAGGCGAAGTTGACCACCATGGTGTCGAGGTCGGAGAACCGACCGCCGGGAAGGCCGGCGCAGTTGAAGAGGGCGTCGACGCGCCCTCCGATCGCGTCGACGGCAGCGGCGATGGCGTCGGGCTGCCTGAGGTCGACGGCGTGGTATCCGGCGACCTCGATCGGGGGCGGCTTCAGATCGAGGACGTGGATCTCGGCCCCGAGCCGGTGCAGCTCCTTGACCGCGGCCGCCCCCATGCCCGCGCCACCGCCCCCACTGACGATTACCCGCTTGCCCTCGTAGTTCCACACCGATGTCATGGCGACCCTTCTCTCACACGACTCTCACTCTGTCACCGCCGGGTAGCCGCCGGGTAAGCGCCGGGTCACCGCGGCAGCCCGAGCCCGTGCTCAGCCACGATGTTCCGGTTGATGTCACTGGTCCCCCCGGCGATCGACACCCCCGGCGAGGCGGTGAAACTGTCCGTCCAGGCGCCGGCCAGGCCACCGGAGCCGAGCAGGCCGACCGCCAGGTCGGCCAGCTCCTGGGTGGCCTTGGCCCACATGAGCTTGGTCAGGCTACCCAAGGCGGCGGAGGGCTCCCCTCCCCCGCCGACCGCCTCCAGCTCGCGGGTGGTCATCCAACGCATGCAGGAGATGAACGCGAACACCTTGGCCAGCCGGTCGCGCTGGACCGGTGTGGGGCACACGTCCGCCCGCTTCGCCTCTTCGACCAGCTCGTCGAACCGGGCGGTCAGGCCCAGATGGAGGCGGGCCACGCCGGCCCGTTCGTGGCTGAGCGTGGTCATGGCCACCCGCCACCCCTCGTGGATCGGCCCGAGGAGGGCGTCGGACGGAACCCGGACATCGGCGAAGAAGATCTCGGAGAAAGTGGAGTCGCCGGTCATCGTGCGCAGGGGACGCGCCTCGACTCCGGGCGATCTCATGTCCACCAGCAGACAGCTGATCCCCCGGTGCTTGGGGGCCGACGGATCGGTGCGGACGTAGAGCTGGCACCAGTCGGCGTACTGCCCGAGGCTGTTCCAGGTCTTCTGCCCGTTGACGACGAATCCCCCGTCGCAGGCGACGGCCGACGTCTTGAGCGACGCCAGGTCCGAGCCGGCGTCGGGCTCGGACATACCCTGGCACCAGATCTCGTCGCCCCGGAGCATGGGTGCGAGGAACCGCTCCTTCTGCTCCGTCCGGCCCGAAGCCATGATGGCGGGCGCGATGTTGGCCACCCCGATGACATTGACCGGGCCCGGGGCATGGAACCGGACCATCACCTCGTGGAGGGCCAGCTGATCAGCCAGCGAGGCGTCGCGGCCGCCGTACTCGGTCGGCCACGAGATCGCCGCCCAACCGGCATCGGCCAGGGTGCGGTTCCAGCCGCGCAGGATCTCGAGTGTGGCCGGGGTGACCGCCCCGGCCCGACCGGCCGCCACCACCTCGGGCGTGAGGTTGGCGCCGAGCCATTCGGTCAACGGGCCTTCGACCCCGTCATCTGGGCCTGAGCGGGTCGGCATCGGTCGGTCGGGGGCCAGGGCGAGTGAACCGTCGGTGTCCATGGCCCCCCTTGAGCGCCATCGCTTCGGCACGCCGTCCGTGCCTTGCCCGAGGGCCGAGGCTAGTCCAGCCCCGCCAGGAGCGACAATCCCGTTTTCAGTGCGCGAACCGGTCAATCCTCGAGTGCGATGGCCCGCTCGGGACAATTGGACTCCGCCGTCCGTGCCGGCTCCTCCGATCCGGGCGGCACCTCCGGGTCGACGACCGTGCCGTACCCGCGGTCGTCGCAGTCGAAGAGATCCGGGGCCAGCGAGTAGCACCGGCCGTGGCCCATGCACCGCTCGGTGTCCAGGACGATCCTCACGCCACCATCATATGGACCCCTATGGACCCCCGGCCATCCTGGGACCCGGCGACGGCCCCTCCCGCTCAGACGCCCGGTTCGGCCCCGAGGGCGGGGAGGCAGAAGCGCAGGATGTGGGCCCTTGCCCGTTCGCGGTCCATCGGTCGGCGTTGGCGGGCGTGCGGGCCCGCCACGCTCCACAGCAGGTCGAAGATCGAGTACGCGTCGGGGAACGGGTCGGTGTCGGGGAAGGAGCCGTCGGCCGAACCGCGGCGGATCGCCTGGAGCAGGGGCGACACCAGCCGGTCCTGCAGGGAGGCCTCCTCCGCCTCATAGCCCACGGCCTGGCGGGCCACTGCGTTGAACATGACCAGGCGCTGGATCCGCTTCCGGTCATAGGCGATGGAGAGGACCTCGTCGATCCACACCCGGACCGCCTCGACGGTGGTGGACGCCTCCCCGACCCGACGGACCACCTCCTCGACGTCGGCGGCGGAGGCGGTGCGGAACATGGCCAGCAGCAGGTCGTCCTTGGATTGGAACTGCCGGTAGAAGGCGCGGGTCGACAGGCCGGCACGATCGAGGATGTCCTGCACGCTGGCACCTTGGAAGCCGTTGCGGCGCATCACCTTCAAGGCCGCGTCCATCAACTGGCTCCGCTCGGCCAGGGACTCGGAGGTCACCTGGACGGCGCCGGAAACCGCATCGTCGGCGACCGCGGGCACCCGCCAAGGATACCGGCGCGCCGGTGGGAGTGCCCGCTCAACCGAACAGGTGACCATCGATGGCCCGGTGGTAGTTCCAGATGGTCATCTCCTGTTCGGTGTTGAGGCGGTGACCGTCGTAGCCGCGCGAGTGCAGGCCCGCGGTCACTTCCGACATGTTGGAGAAGTCCTGGCTGAGGATCTGGCCCACGTCACCGTCCCGCCAGTCGTCGAAGAACCGGGGCGGGGCGGTCACCAGCCCGTTTGACGGCGGGAGCTCCAGCGCCTGCACGTCGAAGATGCAGCTGTCCGGATCCATTCCGTTCGGCCGGGCCCGGTAGGTGAGGCAACACCCCATGTCGATCAGGAAGACGGTGTTGGGGAACAGGTGCCAGTCGTACATGGCCCCCTTCAGCTGGTCGTCGGTCAGGTCGGGGTAGTCGATCCCGGCCTGGCGGGCGTGCTTCCTCCTGAGGCGCTGGTAGATGGCGTTCCCGTCAGGGCCGTCGGCCCCGGCCGTGACCATCAGCTCGGCGGCGGCGTCGAGGTCGGACCGCAGGTACAGGGCCCGGAGCTCGCGCAGGGAGTATTCGACGTTCCGGTGGATGGCCCGGGGATCCGCCCGGTAGGCGGCGCGAAGCCTGGTGGAGTCGCCCCCGGGCCCGTAGCGGAAGAGGTCGGCGTGCCGGGAGTGGAGGCGGAACAGCTCGTTGAACGTCGACCCGTACTGCTCACACTCGGCGATGGTCGGCGGCGTGGCGCTCTTGTCGGGCCGCAGGAGCTGGGGATGGGTCCCGGGCACGTGCCAACTCTCGATGAACGCATCGAGCGCCGTCTTCCAAATTGGCGGGAAGAACGATCGACTTGTACCAGGCGATTCGCATGTCCTCCAGCTTGAAGCCGTCCAACCGTTGCGGGATCGGGTCGAGGAAGTCCTCGAGCGGCTCGGCATCGGCCTGCATGGTGACGAACACCCACCCGCCCCATTCCCCGACCCGGCATTCGGGCAGGCAGAGCTCTTCGGGCGGTCGGGGCTCGAAGTTCGCGGCGTCGGCCTGGTACCTGATCGACCCGTCCAGGTTCCAGCGCCACGCATGGAACGGGCACCGGAACTCCCCGATCCGTCCCTGTCCGCTGACCAGCCTTGTCCCCCGGTGGCGGCATGCGTTGAAGTACGCCTTCAGTCCGGCCTCGGTGCGCACCACAACGATCGACTGGTCGCCGATCTCGAAGTTCACGTACTGCCCGACCTTCTCCACCTCGTCCGTTCGACAGGCGTTCAGCCAGGTGTTGGGGAAGAGCCGCTCGAGCTCGAGCCGGAGGAACTCGGCGTCGGTGTAGCGTCCCTTCGGCACGAACGCCGGGCCGAGTCGCCATCGGGAGGGCACATTCGGAACGGCCCCGTTCTCGGTCCGGGCGGCGGTCACCTCTGCACTCATCCGCTCCCCCCTTCATCGAGCCAGCTCCCGAGCCGCCGGGCCACGGCTTCGTCCCGGTCCTTCCCCTCTTCCTCCTCGGACCATAGCCAGTCGACCGCATCGATTCCGTGGCCCCGGAGTTGGGCCACGAGCCGGTCGAGGGTAGGGCCAGCGCCCGGGTCGGTGGCCCCCAGCAGGACCCGCGGGCGGGTGGCGGCAGCCAGTGCCGCCGCCGGCAGAGAGCCGACGTGTTCGGGGACGGCGTCGACGCAGGTGACCGACCCGACCGTGCCGGCCCGGAGCAGCCCCGCCCCGAGGGCCACCACGCCTCCCTGCCCACATCCGACGATCGCAGGTTGCTCGAGTGCGAGGTCGTCGAGGAGGTCGCACACCTGCACCACCGCCTTGGCCAGGGAGATGGGATCGGTCCCGGCGAAGCCGGGGAGGATCCGGTACCAGCAGACACCCGCCACCTCCATGCCGCTGGCGGTGTAGGCGTAGTCGCCGACCGGGGCGACCACCCGTCCCACCGTCCCGCCGGCCCGCACCACCTCGGCCAGGCCGTCGATCGACGAGGCCGTTCCCTCACGGTGCAGCACGACCACGGTCGGTCCCGGACCTGCCGCGGGGGTGTCCCGGTAGGCGAGCTTCATCGCCTGCCCGAGAGGGAAGACGCTTCGGCGGCATGTACCCCGGCCAGATATCCGAACACCATGCCCGGCCCGATGGTCGAGCCGCCGCCCGGATAGCCCTCTCCGAACACCCCGTCGACGCAGTTTCCGGCTCCGTAGAGCCCGGCGATCGGCCCGGACGCCCCCAGGATCTGTCCATGGCGGTCGACACGCGGCCCGCTGTTGGTGTCGAAAGTCGTGCCGACCAGTGAGATGGCGTGGAGGGGACCTTCGATGTCGATCGGGTGCATCAGGGGATTGGGCAGCCGGTTGTCCGAGGCGGCCGGGCCGTGGAAGGCGAACTCCACCGCTTTGGTCCCCCGGCCGAATTCGTCGTCGCGGCCGGCCTCCGCCATGGTGTTGAACCGGGCGATGGTGGATGCCAGGGCGGTGGCGAAGCCGGGCACCAGAGAAACGGGCCCGATGCCCGGGGGCATGGCGGCGCGGGTCCGGGCGCGGAGCCGGTTCTCCAGAGCCTCGGTGAGGCCGGCCACGCCGGGCCCCGTGGTCACGTGATCGGCGATCGTCCCGGTGGGTGGGATCGGATATCGGCCGCCGAAGCGGTCGGCCGTCCGCCGGTCGTAGACCATGAACATGACCCGATTGACGTACTCGTCGCCGGAGAACGCGTGGTGCACCCGGCCCCGGGACTCGTACTCGCGCTTCTCGTCGACGGCCCGGACCCCGAATCGGTTCACCAGGACCATCCCATCGCCCGGGATGGCCCACACGTCGAGGACCGAGTGGGCGTAGTCGTCAACCGCCTCCAGGACCTGCTGGTTCCACCAACCGTTGTGCATCCCCCCGAACTGGGCGCCGACCCGGGTCCCGATCTCCACCAGGTCCCCGGTGTTGGACGGCACCCCCGAACCCCCGGCGATTGGACCGCGGAGGAATCGCCCCCGCAACTCGGGGCTGTGGGCGAAGCCGCCGGACCCGAAGACGACGCCCCCGCGGCATCGGATGGTCCGACATGCCCTTCCGTCGTCGACGACGACTCCGGTCACCGCGCCGCTCTCCGCGACCAGATCGACCACCCGGTGCTCCAGACGGACGTCGGAGCCCTGCCGGGCAGCGAAGGCGGCGAGCTGGCGGACCAGTTCACCCCCGTTGCCGGCCCCGCCGCCCGGCGCCACGGCCTGGATGCCCCGTCCCCGCACGGCCCGGTTCTCGGGGAACTCGAAGTAGTCGGGGAACATCTGCCCGTCCCAGGCCATCCAGGGCGCCTCCATGCGCACGGCGCCGGCCTGGGCCAGGCGGGCCATCACCTCGGCTCCCCGGTCGTAGTAGGCCTCGAGCAGGGAATGGTCTGCCGGCTGGAGGCCGAGGAACGGCGCGTCGGGGTCGTAGGCGGCCGGGTACCCCACTCGGGCCATGTAGGCCAAGGCGTGGTCGCGGGGGTCGTCGATACCCGCCGCCCGCATGACGGAATTGCCGTAGATGTGGGCCACGCCCCCGGAGCACCCGGTCGTCCCGCCGGGCACCGGTCCCTTCTCGCAGATCACCACTGCTGCGCCGCGGCCGAGCGCACCGGCGGCAGCCGAGAGTGCCGCGGCACCGCTTCCGACGACGACGACATCGCACTCCTCGGGAGGCGAGCCGCGGGAGGCGGCCGGTGAGGGCGGGGCGCCGGGTCGGTGGGCCACTCCGGCCAAACCGGCCACCCGTTCACCCAGGGGGAGCCGGTGCGCACTTTCGGCCATCGTCGATGCCCTCCCGAGATCCGACCCACCTGCTCCCCGGCCCGCGGACGTTACGCTAGCAGCGGCCGGTCGAGGGCTGGAGGGCCGAGGAGGAGCTGATGGCAGGCGCGGATTTGAGCACCGAGGACCGGATGGCCATCCAGCAACTGGCGGCGCGCTACAACCACGCCATCGACAGTGGTGACGGTGCCGCCTACGCCGGCACCTTCGTGGAGGACGGTGTGCTCGACGCCGGCCAACTGGTGCTCGAGGGACGAGGGGCGCTCGAGCAGTTCGCCTCGGCCTTCCCCGGCTCGGTGCACTGTCCCCGCCATGTGGCCACCAGCCTGCTCATCGACGCCGACGGCGACGGCGACGGCGACGGCGACTGCAAGGGTGCCGTACTGCTGGCCTACGTGCAGATGTACGCCCTGGTGGGCGACCCGCCCCGACAGACGATCACCGCCTCGGGGACCTACACCGACTCCCTGGTCAAGCTCGACGAGGGCTGGCGCTTCGTCCGCCGCACCTTCACTGCCGACGCATAACCACTCTGACCGCCCCGGCCCGACCCGCCGGTCCCCCCGAGGCCCGGGCCGTCGCCGCCTCAGGAGCCGGTCGGGCTCGGCGCCTCCCCGTCCCGCACCTCCTGTGCCTGCTTCTCGGCCATCTGGCGGGGTCGGAGGCCTTTGCGGGAGGCCATGAACTCCCGCACGTCGGTCGCCGAGCTGGCGATGGTGGTGAAGTCCGCGGTGCTCTGCAGGTGGACACGCATGCCCATCGTCTCCCAGGCCCGCTTGACCCCGGCCTTGATGGTCAAGATGGTGGTGAGCGGCATCTGGGCGATGGTCGATGCCGTCTCCTCGACTGCGGCCTCGAGGTCGGCCCTCGGAACCACCCGGTTGACCAGTCCCCACTCCTTCGCCTCCTCCGCCGACAGCGTGGGGGACAGGTAGAGGTACTCGTAGGCCCGCTTCCAGTTCATCAGCGCCCACGGCTCGACCAGGGTCTGGGCCCCGGGCAGGCCGAACCCCTGGGGCAGCGGCATCTGGAAGTACGCGTCATCCGATGCGATGGTGAGATCGGTCAGATATCCGTAGATGGTGCCGCCGCCCAGGCAGTAGCCGTGGACCTGGGCGATGGTCGCCTTGGGGAACTCCCACAGGTTCAGCGGCGGCCAGACGAAGAGGTCGTAGTTGTGGGCCTTCCAGGTCCGCTCCGGCGTCGGCCCGGTGGTGGGGTACACCTCGGCCATCTCCTCGGGACTGACAATGGCGTGACCGGCGCAGAACCCCCTGCCATTGGCCTTCACGATGAGGACCTTCACCTCGTCGTCGCGATCGGCCCACTTCAGCGCGTCCTCGAAGTCCCACACCTGTTGGGCGGTCTGGATGTTCGCCTTCTCCGGGAGGTTCAGGACGATCCGGGCGACGGCACCGTCCTTCTCGTAGATGATCGTCTCCATATCGGTGCGCTCCATGCGAGATTCTCCTGATCGTGGCATCGGCAGTGTAGGTCCGAGCCGATGGGCCAACCGGCGGTCACTCATCTTGCCCCACCCGACCGGTGGTTGTGAGGGTGCCGTCCGCCAACGGCGACAGCATGTTGACAGCCCTGTCCTCAAACCTCCGTCGGTCAGGCGGCGGCGCCACGGCCCACGGGTATACGCGGCGAGTGCCAGCTGGGTCGACCACGAAGGGGACACTCCGGATATGCCGGAGGACGACGCAGTCGGTCACAGCCTTCAGGCCATGGATGAGCTCGACGTCGTGGGATGGAACGGCGATGCAGGTGGTCCTCGAAGGTTCAGCCGTAGGAGCCGACCGCCCCGTGGCAGCCCATCCGCCGTTCGGCGGTCGTCCGCCTTGGGACACCCGATCGACAGTTGGGGGCGGCGGTGCCCGCTCCCGGCTCACGACCCGTCGATGTACCCGACCTCCTCACCGACCGGGTAGATCTGGCCGGGTCGGCCGGTGATGTGGACGACACCCGCTGCCGGGCATTCCACCTCCATCTCCACCTTTTCGGTTTCGAGCAGGTAGAGCGGCTGGCCGGGCACGACCCGCTCGCCCTCGTCGGCCAGCCATTCGACGATGGTGCCCTCGGTCATGGCCACGCCGGCCTGGGGGATCAGTATGGGGGTTCGCCGGTGCTCGTCCATGGCGATGGTCGGTGCGCCGGCGGTCAGCCCGGTCGGCCCAGGGCGCGGATCCGCTCGGCGATCCGGTCCCGATCGGGATAGTGCAGCTTCTCCAACTCCGCCGCATAGGGAACCGGGGAGTAGGCCGCGCCCAGCCGCTCCACCGGAGCCGACAGCTTGCCGAAGAGATCATGGGACACGATCGAGGCGATCTCCGCCCCGGGCCCGGCGAACTCGGTGGCGGCGTGCACGACGACCACCCGGCCGGTCTTCGACCCGCTGGCCAGGATGGTGTCCTTGTCCAGCGGCACCAGGGTCCGCACGTCGACCACTTCGACGCTGATGCCTTCAGCGGACAGGGTGTCGGCTGCGGCCAACGCCTCGGGGACCTGCCAGCCCCAGGTCACCACCGTCACATCGTCGCCCTCCCGCTTCACGTCGGCGACGCCAAGTGGGATCTCGAACCTGCCCGGCGGCACCGGACCCCGGGTGAACAGCAGCGACATCGTCTCCATGAAGATGCAGGGATCGTCGTCGAAGATGCACGAGTAGAGGAGGCCTTTGGCCTCGGCTGGCGTGCTCGGGACCACCACCTTCAGGCCGGGGACGTGCATCATCCACGCCTCGAGCGACTGCGAGTGCTGGGCGCCGAATTGGCGGCCGCCGCCGACCGAGGTGCGCAGGGTGATGGGCACGTTGGTCCGGCCCCCCGACATATAGCGGAGTTTGGCGGCGTGGTTGGCCACCTGGTCCATGGCCACCGCGAAGAAGTCCATCAGCATCACCTCGGCGATGGGTCGCATCCCGACCAGCGATGCGCCGATGGCCGCGCCCACGATGGCCTGCTCGGAGATCGGGGTGTTGCGAACCCGTTCCCGGCCGTACTTGGTCGAGAGCCCCTTGGTCCCCTTCATCACCCCGCCGATGGGGTCTTCGATGTCCTCGCCGATCACGAAGACGTCCGGATCGTCGGCCATGGCCTGGTCGATGGCCTGGTTCACCGCCTCCGACATGGTGGCGACCGGCTCGTCCGGGCCTGCCAGGTCGCCGGCTTCCACGGTCATCGGGGCCCGGTCTCCCTGTCCGAGAAGACGTCGGTCAACAGCTCGCCGGGAGCCGGGGGGGCGCTGGCCTTCGCCCGGACGACTGCTGCCTCCACCCGGGCGGCGACGTCGGCCTCGATCCCGGCGAGGACCACTTCTTCGATCCCCCGCTCCTCGGCCAGCCAGGTGCGGTAACGGGCCACCGGCTCGTCCGCCTCCGCCTGGGCGTACTCGGCGGGGTCCATGTACTCGGTGGTCGATCCGAACGTGTGCCCCCCCAACCGGTAGGTCATGCACTCGAGGAACGTCGGGCCGCCCCCGGTGCGGGCCCGCCCGATGGCCTCCGCCGCGGCTTCGGCCATGGCCGGGACGCTGTTGCCGTCGACGGTCCTGGCCTCCATCCCGTAGCCGCGGAAGCGTTCGGCCAAGCTCTTGGTCCGGGTGAAGTCGGCGAAGCGGGTGTGCTCGCCGTACCGGTTGTGCTGGCAGACGAAGACGACCGGGACCTCCCACAGCGCAGCCAGGTTGCAGGCCTCGTGGGTGGCGCCGATGCTGGTGGCGCCGTCGCCGAAGTTGACCACGGTGACCTGATCGGTCCCCCGGAGCTTGCTCGACAGGGCCAGGCCCACGGCGATCGGCAATCCGCCACCCACCACTCCGGTGGTGACCATGAGCCCGGACTTCGGGTCCGAGAGGTGCATCGGCCCGCCCTTCCCCTTGGAGGTCCCGGTGACCTTGCCGCACATCTCCGCCACCAGCTCGTCGAGGGGGACCCCCTTGGCGATGCAGTCGTGCATCCCCCGATAGGTGGTGACCATGTAGTCGTCCCGGCGCAGGTGCTCACAGATCGCCGCCGGGATGACCTCCTGGCCCCGGACCCCGTAGTAGGTCATCCGGAACTCCCCCGAGTTGAGGCCCAGGGTGATCCGCTCCTCGGTGGACCGGATGGTGCGCATCGTCTCGAAGATGCGCAGCGCCGCATCCTCCGCCGGGCCCCGGGTGGACGTGGTCATCCGGCCTCCCCCGCGGCGGGCGCCGGTTCGGGCCCTCCGAACCGGGTCCGCAGCACCTTGCGGTCGACCTTGCCGAAGTCGTTGTACGGGATCTCCTCCACGATCACCAATTGCTCGGGAACCTTGAAGCCGGCGATGCGCCCGGCACAGAACTCCCGCAGCTCCTCGGCGGTCATCGGCTGGCGGACCACGGCGGCGACGCCGACCCGGTGGCCCATCTCCGGATCGGGGTAGCCCACGACCGCCACGTCACGGACGGCGGGGTGGGCCCGGACCACCGCCTCCACCTCCGAGGGCGAGAACTTCTCCCCTCCCCGGTTGATGGTGTCGGCCAGCCGTCCGGATGGATAGAGGTAGCCCTCGGCGTCCTCGGACACCATGTCCCCGGTGCGGAACCAGCCGGGGGGGATCGACGGGTCGTTGGCCTGGGAGTCGGGGATCACGCTGTTGTCGCTCTTGACCCAGAGCTCGCCGACCGCGCCGGTCGGTACCGTCTCGAGGGTCACCGGGTCGGCAACGCGCACTTGGACGCCGGGAAGGGGACGACCCACCGAGGCCAGTCGCTCGGCCGAATGGTCGCCGGGTCCGAGCAGGGTGATCGAGCCCAACGTCTCGGTCTGACCGAAGGTGTTGGCCAGGGCGACGCCGGGGAGGGCGTCCATCGCTCGGCGGATCAGCTCGGGCGGTGCCGGCGCCGCCCCGTAGGTGAGTGCGGTCAACGAGCTCAGGTCGGTGGTGGCGAAATCGGGATGCTCGAGGATCCGGTGGAGCATGGTCGGGACGATGAACGACGTGTTCACCCGGTGCCGCTCGACCAGCGCCAGCCACCTGCCGGCATCGAACCGGTTCTGGACGACGGTGGTGCTGCCCTTGGCCAGCGCCACCAACAGCCCCAGCATCCCTCCGATGTGCACGAAGGGCACGCACATGAGGGCCACCGAGGGGGTCGGCTCGACGGTCGGCGAGTAGGCGACGATCCTCGAGGCGACCATGGAGTGCGGGAGCGGTACCGCCTTCGGAGTCCCCGTCGTCCCGCTGGTGAAGAGCACCACGGCGTCGTCTTGCGGTTCGGGCTCCGAAGCAGGGGCGTCGTCGGGGTGGCGGTCGGGCACCAACTCCTCCAGTCCGAGGACCGTGGACTGCCCGGCCTGGCGCAACAGACCGGCATAGGCGGCACCGGCCACGCCGATCGGCGCCGACTCCGCCACCTCCATCAGCACGCCCAGCTCGTCGGCGGTCAACCGGGGGTTCATCAGGGCGGTCGCCGCTCCGACCCGGGCGGCGCCCACCAGGGTGGACACCGACAGCAGGCTGGCGTCGTCGACCAGGGGGATCCTCCACCCTGGCCGCACCCCGGCCGAACGGAGGGCGGCGGCGGCGTGGCGGATGGACGAGTCCAGTCCGCCATAGGTGGTGGAGACGCCGTCGATGACCACGGCCGCCCGACCGGGGTCCACCCCGGTCACACCTTCGATGACCCGTCCGAGGGTCCTAGCCGGGGGCACGCAGTCCCCGGCTCCCCACCGTCCCGTCGGCGTCCGGCCGCCCATCACCCTCGGTCCGGCCCAACCCGGTCATCGGTGTCCCTCCTCGTCGACCCGGCGGCAGGCCGGACCTCACTGTGACGGTTCGCTGCCGACCACGCCGACGAAGCTGACGCACTCCCCCGGTCCGCCGCCGAGGTTGTGGGTCAGGCCGAGGGTGCGCCCCGGCTCGGACACGGTGGCGATCTGGCGCTCCGGCGGCGCCTCCCGCCGCAACTGGAGCCAGCACTCGAACAGCATCCGCAGGCCCGATGCACCGATCGGGTGGCCGAAGCTCTTGAGGCCGCCGTCGGGATTGACCGGGAGCTCGCCGTCCCGGTCGAAGGTCCCGGCCAGGACCTCCTTCCACGCCGTTCCCCGCTCGGCGAAGCCGAGGTCCTCCATCAGCACCAGCTCGGTCGGAGTGAAGCAGTCGTGGACCTCGGCCATGGCCAGCTGGGCCCTGGGATCGGTGATCCCCGCCTGCTGGTAGGCGTCGGCCGCCGACCGGACCACCTCCTCGAAGCTCGTGTAGTCGTACTCGGGGTCGATGATCCCCGCCGACGGCCCGGCCACGAAGCTCAGGCCTTTGACATAGAGCGGCTTGTCGGTGTAGCGGGACGCGTCCTCGGTCCGGCACACCACCACCGCCGCCGCTCCGTCGCTGACGCCGCTGCAGTCGAAGACGCCGAGCTGACCGGCCACCAGCGGCGACGAGGCGATCTTCTCCATGGAGACCTCGCTGCGGAACTGGGCCCTCGGGTTGACGGCACCGTTCTGGTGGTTCTTGAAGGCGATCCGGGTCATCACCGCCTTCAGCTCGTCGAGGTCCACCCCGTACTTGTGGGCATAGGCCGGGACGAGCAGGGAGAAGACGGCCGGCGAGCTGAGTCCCGCATTGGTCCCGTCACCGACCTGACGGATGCCGGTGAGCCCCGAGTAGCCGGAATCCTTCAGCTTCTCCACCCCGGTGGCCATGGCCAGGTCGTAGGCGCCCGACGCCACCGCGTAACAGGCATTGCGAAACGCCTCCGAGCCGGTGGCGCAGAAATTCTCGACCCGGGTCACCGGCTTGTAGTCGATCTTGAGCGGCTTGGACAGCGTGAGTCCGGACTGGCCCGAACCCAGGGTTCCCAACCAGAACGCGTCGATGTCCCCGAGGGTGATGCCGGCCGACCGGGCGCACTCGGTGGTGGCATCGGTGAGGAGGTCGTCGGTGCTCTTGTCCCACAACTCGCCGAATGGGGTGCAGCCCATCCCGACGATCGCCACCCGGTCACGGATCCCTCTGCTGGCCATGTCAGCCTCCCTCTCGTCCGCCCACCTCGGCGGGCACCGCCCCTCCGGCCCGGCCGCCCCGCTCCGGGGCGTCGAAGCCGTCGGAGACCGGTCGTGCCTTCCAGAAGTAATTATGCACACCCTGGGCGCTGTAGAAGCGACGGAACGTCATCTCCACCCGGGTGCCGATGGCCAGCGCCTCGGGGTCGACGTCGGTCATCTCCCCCCGGTAGCGCCCACCGCCGTCGAAATCGATGACCGCTCCGACCATCGGAGGGGAGAGGCTGAAGGCCAGCCGGTCGACGGTGAAGGTGGCGACCGTCCCCCGCACACCGGCCAGCCGTTGTGGCTCCATCCGGTCCACCGACCGGCACGACAGGCAGACCCGGGTCGGGGGAAGGTGGACGAACCCGCACTCGAGGCAGCGGCTGGCGCCGAAGCTGAACTTCCAACCCTCGTTGCGCCGCATGGCGGGTGCATCGGGCCGTTCGGGGTCGGGTCGGCGGGGTGGCTCCCGCCGGAGGTTGCCGCGCCAGGTCAGGTACACCGCGTAGGGCAGGTCGCGACGCCCCTCCTCGACGGCGGCGGACACCTCGCTCATCCCCTCCCGTCGCCGCGCTCGTTGTACCCCGACGAGTGCGGGGGTGGTGCGGAGGACCACGGCGTCGGCGCCGTCGCCCAGTCCGAGCACCACGATGGTCTGGTCGGGCTCGGCCCTCTCCAACACGTCCGCCAGGCCGGTGGCCGCCTGGGCCGCGCCCAGGTTCCCGATCTGCGCGGTGTAGTCGGCGGCCAACCGTTCGGGCGCCACACCGAGGGTCTTGCGCAGGGTGCCCACCGCGCGGGCATGCAGCCCGGCCACGACCAGGTGGTCGACGTCGTCGACGGTGAGGCCGGCATCGGCGAGTGCCCCGGCGAACGCAGTCCGGCCCAGTGGCACCAGGGCCTCCTCCCCGAACCGGTCCTCCCACTGGCGCGAGGCCGAATCGCCCGGGACCCGCCAGCGGTCGAGGAACTCGTGGGTGACCGAGGCGTGGCCGAGCACCTCGGCCACCGCCCCGTCCGGTGCGAACACGAAAGCGGCGGCCCCGTCCCCCCCTGGCTCTCCTCGGCCCCCCCGGCCAACCCGGTGCGCAGGTCGGAGACGACGGCGATCGACGGGTGACGCTGGCCCACCAGCGCCGCCATCCGCATGGCCGCCCAGCCCGAACGGGCCGAGCCGCAGAGGTCGTAGGCGCCGGAGGAGGCGGGAAGGCCCAGGGCGGCGTGGACGGTGGAGGCGTTGGTCTTGTCCAGGTAGGCCGGGTCCGGAGTGGAGAAGAAGAGGTCATCGGGGACAGGCACGTCTGTGGGCTGCAGGGCCCGGCGGGCGGCCTCCACGCCGAGAGTGGTGGTGTCCTCGTCGTAGGACGCCACCGCACGGGTGCCGCGGCCCGGCGCGGTGCCGAAGGCGGCGCCGATGGAGGCCCGTTCGAGTCGCCAGTACGGGAGGTAGGTGGCCCAAGAGACGATCCCCGAGGCCATCAGCGCTCCCCTTCCCCTCGTCCCACGGTCAGCGCCCCGCGCCGGCCAACTGGGCCGCACGGGCCTTCAGCGCCGACCGGTCGGGCTTCCCGATGCCCAGCAGGGGGATCTCGTCGAGGTGGACGACCAGCTCGGGAGTCTTGAACCGGGCCACGCCCTGTGCAGAAAACCATTGCCGGCACTCTTGCACGTCGAGGCGGCCGTCTCCCACCACGAAGGCCGCGACCCGCTCGCCCAGGCGCTCGTCCGGGCACCCGACCACCACCGCCTGGCGCACGCCCGGGTACGACTCCAGCAACCGCTCGACCTCGGCCGAGGCGATGTTCTCCCCCGCCCGGATGATCACGTCCTTGCACCGTCCCACGATGGTCAGCCAGCCGTCGCCATCGAGGGTGCCCAGGTCACCGGTGGCAAACCAGCCGCGGCGCACGGCCTCGGCGGTCTCCGACGCCTCGCCGTAGCCGACGAAGAGCTCGGGTCCCCGGAGCAGGACCTCTCCCTGCTCGCCGGGCGGCACACTCCGGCTGGTCAACGGCTCCACCACCCGGATGGCCGCGTCGCCGACGCTGTGCCCGTCGGTGTCACGCGCTCTGTCGGGACCGTCGGCGGCGGTGGACGTGGTCACGGTGGGCGCCTCCGTCGACCCGTAGGTCCGCTTCACCGTCGCCCCCAACCCCTGGCGGGCGGCGTCGATGAACTCCGGGGTCACCCCCATGCCCCCGCAGGAGACCAGACGCAGGCTGGCCAGCCGATACGGCCGGGCGGGCACCTCCATCATGTCGAGGAAGAGGGTCGGTGGCCCGATCATGAACGAGACCGAGTGGTCGCCGACCAGCCGCACCCCGGCTTCGGCGTCCCACCGCTCCATCAGCACCACGTTCATGGCCGCGGTCCCCGGGACGAGCACGGCATTCAGCAGTCCCGAGACGTGGGCCAGGGGTGAGGGCATGAGGGCGACGTCGGTACTCGACGAGGGCGTGCGCCCTCACCATCGAGCGGGCCTTGTAGGCGAGGCCCCGGTTGGTGTGGAGCACGGCCTTGGGATGCCCGGTGGATCCCGAGGTGAACAGGACCACCGCCACGTCGGCGCCCCGGCCGGTTCCCGTCACCACCGGGTGGCAGGCCAGAAGCTCGTCGAAGCGTTCGTCCGAGCCCCGCACTCCGATCGTCCCCCCGCGCTCGGCCAGGGGCATGCCCGGGGCGGCGAAGGACGCCGTCGGCCGGAGGGACCCGACCATCCGCACGACCTCGGTCGGCCCGACCTGGTGATGGATGGGAGCAGCCACCGCCCCGCACCGCCAACAGGCGCGGAACAGGGCGATCGCCTCCCACCAGTTGGGGAGCTGCCAGGTGACCACGCTGCCCCTCCGGACACCGAGCGACCGGAGGCCGCCCGACAGCGCCGCCACCACCCGCTCCAGCGCGGCCGCGTCGAGCCGGGCCGTTCCGTCGACGATGGCCGGACCGGTCGGAGGACGGCGGGACGACAGGAGCTGGTCGAGCGTCGGGACGTCCCATGCGCCCCCGGGGCGCAGATACCGCGTGGCCTCGGCCTGGCGGTAGGTCGGTCGGAGGTTCACCGGCCCGGGACAGGCCCCTCCACCAGGTCCGGCATCGCCAATCGCACCGGCGGGGCGTCCTTCCAATTGGGTATCCCGTCGGTGGGCTCGGCCACCGGGTATTTGCTCTCGTGGATCTCCGCCCAGTGGGAGTGGTTCAACTGGTGGAGGGTGAAACATGCCTGCAGCGAATTGTAGAAGCCCATGTTGTCCAAGGTCTGGTTCACCGACTCCTTGATCATGAGGGCGGTCATGGTCGGCACCTGGGCGATCCGGCGGGCGTAGTCGAGGGTCCGCTCCGAGAGCTCGGCGGCGGGGAACACCTTGCTCACCATGCCGAGCCGGTGGGCCTCGTGGACGTCGATGGCGTCGCCGGTGAGCATCATCTCCTTGGTCCGCCGGGGCCCGAACTCCCAGGGGTGCCCGAAGTACTCCATCCCGCACATCCCGAGCCGGGTGCCGACGACGTCGGCGAAGTACACGTCGTCGGCGGCCACGATCAGGTCGCACGCCCACATCAGCATGAGGCCGGCCGAGTACACCGTGCCCTGCACCTGGGCCACCGTGATCTTCCGCAGGTTCCGCCAACGCGTCGTGTTCTGGAAGTAGTAGTGCCACTCCTGGAGCATGCGGGACTCGGCACCCTTCCGGGTGGCGCCGTTGATGGTGGCGGTCCGGTGCTGGTCCGGTCCGGGCTCACGCTCGGCCCTGGCCTCCTTGGATCCCATGTCGTGGCCCGAGGAGAACAGTGGACCCACCCCTCCCAGGATGACCACCCGCACCTTGTCGTCCTCCTCGGCCCGGCCGAAGGCGTCGTCGAGGTCCACCAGCAATCCGCGATTCTGGGCGTTCCGGGTGTCCGGCCGGTTGAGCAGGATGCGGACCACCTCGCCGCCCTCCAGCTCCTCGTAGGTCACGTACGTGTACTCCGTCATCTCCGGATCTCCCTCCTCGGTCGCCACCGGTGCCGTCGCAGGGCCACGGTATACCCCGATTCCGGCAACCCCCGCACGGCGGAGACCCAAGAGAGGAGGCGCGGGCGATTCGCCAGTCCGCGATCAGTCGACGATGCTGAGCGCGACCTTGGGGCATGACCTCACGGCCAACTCGACCTTCGATCGGAGTTCCTCGACTGGTTCCTCATCGAGGAGGTGGAGCTGGTCGTCGTCGCGCACTTCGAACACCTCGGGGGCTGCCGCCATGCAGAGCGCATTGGACTCGCAACGGCCCCGGTCGACGATCACCCGCATGGTCCGGAGTGTACCGAATGTCCTATACCCTGGCCATCCTCGGTTCCCTCTGCTCCCAACGAAAACGGCATTTCCACTGGGGGCGCCACGCTGGTAGCATGGCCACGACTTCCGGTGGAGTGCCGGAAGCCGGGATGCTGCAGGTCGCCGTTCCGCCCGGTTCGGAACCGACGGTGCCGCGAACACAGGAGGGCGATGGCCATGTCTCCGCGAGCGTTGGATTTTCCGGTCTTCGATGCCGACAACCACATGTACGAGACCACCGATGCGTTCACCAAATTCCTCCCTCCGGAGTACTCCGGCCTGATCAAATACGTAGAGGTGGACGGGCGCACCAAGATCGCGGTGAACGGCTTGATCAGCAACTACATCCCGAATCCCACCTTCGAGGTGGTGGCCGCCCCGGGCGCTCAGGAGGAGTACTTCAAGAGCGGAAATCCCGAGGGGAAGTCCCGGCGGGAGATCATGGGAAAGCCCATCCGGTCGCTCCCCGGATTCAGCGCTCCCGAGCCACGTCTCCGGCTCATGGACGAGTTGGGCATCGACCGGGCACTGATGTGGCCCACCCTGGCCAGCCTGCTCGAGGAGCGTCTGCGCGACGACCCGATCGCCACCCACGCCGTGGTGCACGCCCTCAACCAGTGGATGCACGAGCACTGGACCTTCAATTACGAGTCGAGGATCTTCCCGACCCCGGTGATCCATCTCGGGATCGTCGACCGGGCCATCGCGGAACTCGAGTGGGTGCTCGAGCGGGGCGCCAAGATCGTTCTCATCCGGCCGGCTCCGGTACCCGGGTTCATGGGACCTCGCTCGATGGCCCTGCCCGAGTTCGACCCGTTCTGGAAGCTGGTGGTCGAAGCGGGAATTCCGGTCGGCATGCACGCCTCCGACAGCGGGTACCAGCGCTACATGAACGAGTGGGAGGGTGTCACCAGGGGTGAGATGACTCCGTTCAAGGGCGGGTCGGGCTTCATGGCCATCATCGGCCACCAGGGCCGGCCGATCATCGACACCGTGGCCTCGCTGATCGGCCACGGTCTGTGCAGCCGCTTCCCCGAACTGCGGTTCGCCCCGGTGGAGAACGGCAGCAACTGGGTGCGCCCGATCCTCCGGGACATGGAGCACGCCTACGCCTCGGCACCCAAGTCCTTCGACGAGGACCCGGTGGAGGTGTTCAAGCGGAACGTCTACGTGCACCCGTTCCACGAGGAGGACCCGATCGGCCTGGTCGACATCCTCGGCCCGGACCGGGTGCTCTTCGGGTCGGACTATCCCCACCCCGAGGGAATGGCCGATCCCCTCAGTTTCGTCGACGAGCTGTCCGCACTGCCCGACGATGCGGTGCGGAAGATCATGGGTGGGAACCTGAACCGGCTGATGGGGTTCGAGACCGCCGCCTGAATTGTGCCGGCAGCTCGCCCGGTCGATACGACCGGATCGCGCCTTCACGAAGGCGACGGGCCATCGCCGACATTGCTGACGCCTGCATCGACATCCAACGGAGGCTGATCGTCCCCGTCCCGGCCCGCCCGGGATGGCACGCCCATGACGCCCTGGCTCACCACGTGGGGGTGGTCGGCGCGTGGTTCGGAGGGTGAACGGACGCCGGGCCCCGGCGGCATCCCCGCCGTCAACGGCGGACCGGTCAGTCCTCCTCGGTCGCCCTCCACTCGGCGAGCTCGACGGTGACGTCCCCGGGCCCGACGATGAAGACGAGGCGGCGGTCGTGGAAGTCCATCACTTCGTTGCGGACCCGTACGCCGCCACCCTCGAGCACGGCCAGGGTGGCGTCGAGATCCTCGACGGCGAAGCAGACGTGATTGAAACCCAAGCGGGCCAGGTTCGATTCCAACGGATTGTCCGGCAGCATCGGGTGATGGAATCGAAGGAGCTGGACCTCCTGATGGGTCGGCGCCCCGGCCAGCTCAAGCGTGACGTGGTCGGCCTCCCACTCCGGGATGCCCATGTACCGGGACATCTCCTCGCCGGAGACGACGGTTGCCCTGGTCGAGCAGAAGCCGAGCAGACCGAAGAATCGCTCTGCCTCGTCCAGGTCGGTGACGGCAACCGTCACGTGATCGAACCCGATGTGCCTGACCTGCACCATCGGGACCAGCGTAGATCGCCATTCGGCCCGAGGGCGACCCTGGTCGACCCCCGACCTGCCGCCGGCGGATCCGTGCCTCTACCCGATGAGGACAGCCGCCGCCGCGGTCACCGCCTCCGAAAGACCACGCCTCTCCACCGGTGAGAGGAGGCGGCCCACATCGCGGGCGCACAGATCGTCGGTCATCGCCTCGGCCCGAACCTGGAGGTCCGCAACCCCCTTCCAGTCCGGAAACGGCTCCGACCACCCAAAGACCGCCGCCTGGCCGGGACCATCGGTGGTGAGGATCGCCTCGAGGGGCGTGAGCCCGACGGCGGTCGTTCCCACCAGGTGGACGGCACCGCGCCACTCGCGCAGGATCTGGAAGAGTTGGGCCGCCCGGCCCTCCGTGTCGTCCACCCGGACCTGGGCCCGCCATCCTGCGAAGAGGGTCAGGGCTGCACCCTCGGCACCGTCCACCAGTTGGTCAGCCAGGCTCACGAAGGTGGCCAGACCCTCGACCCCCTCCAGATGGTCCCTGCCCCAGGCCGCGGTCGCCTCCATCATGCGGTCCGCCGCGCCCTGTGGTCCGGCGACGGCGATCCCTTCGGCATAGAGACCGGTCAGGACCTCGGGATTGAAGTAGCCCATGGCGGACGAGACCGCGGCGGCGTCAACCGAGCCGAGGACGCCGCCGCGACCCGCGAAATAGAAGGCGAACGGGTTCGCCCATCCCCACTCCGCCGCCCGGGCGAACGTCTCGGGGCTCAGGTAGATGGCCGAGCCGATCTCATGGATCGGATCGGACGTGTTACGGACCATCTCCAGCGCGCTCAGGTCGTCCATCAGCGCAATGTACCCCCTCTCGGCGACGCCGGCCCGATCGAGGGCAGGTGGCGGGGCCGAGGGTCTGGGCGTGGTCGTCTGGGCGTGGTGGTGGGTCCCGGCCCGTGACCGCAGGCGGGAAGTGCATTCAGACGGCTTCTGGGAACCGGTACCACCCCCCGGGCAGCGGCACTGGCCGAGTGGTGTCGGAGGCGGCGGGTATCGTGGGTTCCGTTCATCCAGAGCGACCTGAGGGACCTGGCCCTTCGATGGTCCGGCAGCCGGCTTCGGCACGGTGCCAACGCCAGGATCGATGAGGAGGCTGCCATGGCGGGTGCACGCTACGACCCACCGACCGCCCCGGCTGTGCAGTACCGAGAGGCCACGGAACAGGATGCCGGAGACATCGCCGCCCTCCACGCCGACAGTTGGCGCCGTCACTATCGGGGTGCGTACCTGGATTCATACCTCGAGGGCGACGTCGTCGCCGACCGTCTCGAGGTCTGGGCGGGTCGGCTCGCTCCTCCCCGGCACGACCAGTGCACCGTGATCGCCGATGTGGACGGTGAGGTCGCCGGCTTTGCCCACACCGTGTTCGACAGCGATCCGATATGGGGGGCCCTTCTCGACAATCTGCACGTCAGGAACGACCTGTTGGGAAACGGAATCGGCTCCCGGTTACTGTCCGATAGTGCTCTCGAGCTCCTTCGGCATCGGTCGTCGGGAGCGATCCACCTCTGGGTGCTCGACCAGAACAGGGCGGCCCAGTCCTTCTACGACGCTCGGGGAGGCACCCGGGTCGAGACCCGGCTCCGCGGGCCGTTCCCCGGGGGTGGAAGAGCCATGGGCCACAGATACTTCTGGCCCGATGCCTCCTCGCTCATCGTGCGGGATCCCTGAGCCCCAGCTGTCTACCCGGCCCTCTCGTTGACATGGGGGGCCGAGACCCGACGCTCCGACCCGGTGCTGGAGCTGTGACCGGCAGAAGACGACAGGTGGAGCTCGGCCGGAGCGCCGCCTCGATCCAGCGGCAAGAATGCGGCATGGCCTCAAATCCAGCTCGCTCCCGGTGGTCGCTGTGGTCGGAGAATTCTGTCCTGTCGATCGGCAGTCGGGGATCCTTCATGTCGATCGGCTCGATCGGCTCGGCCCTCTCGATCGGGTCGGTCGGGTCGTTCCTCTCAGCCTTCTCGATCGGGTCGGTCGGGTCGCTCCTGTCGGTGCTTTCGGCCGGATCCCGATGCTCGGCCATGTCATCGGGTTCGCGCAGGGCGGTCATGAAGACCGGATCGGCATAGTCCTGCTTTCTTCCTCGGTACTTCCGCGGAACGATCACAACGGCCGACCGCACCGAGGGAAGGCCTCCCTCAGCGGGCGGTGAGCACTCGTCCGAGCTGCGAGACCGACATCGGGGGATGTGCCGTTGTTCGGTGTCCTGGCCGCAGGCCGTCGAGGGCGAGCTCCAGGAAGCGCCGGGACGTGCCCGGAGCGTCGGCATCGCAGAGGTCGCCGAGGGCACGTACCGACATCAATGTCACCACCAGATCGGTAGGGACGATGTCGGACCGGACCGTTCCCGCCCGCTGGCCGGCCTCGAGGATCCGCCCGATCGGCGGCACCAAGGCGGCCAGAGCCCGGTCAGCCTCTCCCCCGCTCCAGGGCCGTCGCGAGGTGGCAGCCCGCCAACAGCTCGGAGCGTCGACGCAGCGTCGGACGAACTCGAAGACACCCTCGCCCGGGGCCACATCGGAGAGGACCTCGTCGGCGATCTGCCGGGTCCGGTCGGTCGCCGCGCCGACCACGGCGGCAAAGAGGTCGGACTTGGTCGGAAAGCGCCGGTACAGGGTTCCGATCCCGACCTCGGCCCGGGAGGCGATCTGCTCCATCGACGCCTCGTAGCCGTGCTCGGCGAAGACGTCCCGGGCGGCGACGAGGATGCGGGCCAGGTTGAGCTCCGCGTCCCGGCGTAGCGATTTGACTTCGGTCATCGCAGGCGCCACCTTGGCGCTTCGGGGACCCACGTCAGTTCTCGGCGACATAGCCGATGGCCCCGACGACCACCTCGGCCTCGGCGGTCAGGGCCGGATGGGACTCGCTGAGGACGACCGGGGGCCGGCTGCGGGTCGGGATCATGAGCGCGGCGATCGCCGCCACCACCAGCGCCCCGCCGCATACGACGAAGGCCAGCACGTAGCCGCGCTCCCTCGGGTAGCCCTGGACCAGCCTTCCGCTCACGATCAGGCTGGTGGCCACCCCGCTGCCGAGCGCGGCGCCGATATTCCGGATGTTGGTGTTCATGCCGGTGGCGACCCCGGTCTGGCTGGGTGGCACTGCCTCGACGATCAGGTTCGACATCGAGGCATAGCCAAGAGCCACACCGACGCCCAGCAGGCCGGCGGCCACATAGATGTTCCAGGACTCACCGTGGGCCAGAGCCAGGAACCCGTAACTGGCAGCGGCGAAGAGCGCCCCGAGTATCAAGATGGGCTTGGAGCCGATTGTGACGGTCAGGCGACCGGTCAGCGGGGCGATGACCAGCATGGCTGCCGCGAATGGAAGAAGGTAGAGGCCCGACTGGGTCACCGAAGCGTTGAAGCCGTAGCCCACCCGTGCCGGAGTCTGGGCGAACTGGGGCACGGTGATGAACATCGCGAACATCCCGAACCCGAACAGCAGGGCGGCCAGGTTCGTGCTCCACACCGCGGGGATCCTCATCATCTTCATGTCGACCATTGGCGTGTCCGAACGGGTCTCCGAACGGATCCAGCACGGGATCAGCACGACGGTGACGCCGAAGAGTCCGACCACCGGGGCGCTCCCCCATCCCCATACCGGCCCGTAGGACAGGGCCAGCAGTCCGGTCACCAGCCAGGCCGACATGATCGATGCGCCGAGCCAGTTGACCCGACCGGGGGAGCGGATCGGTGACTCCGGCACGAATAGGAACGTGGTCACCGTCGCCCCGACGGACAGGACGAGGGGAATCCAGAACAGCCAGTGGTACGAGAGGTGCTCGATGATCGGGCCGGCGAGGACGATCCCTGTACCCACACCCACACCCAGGATGGCCGAGAGCACGCCGATGGCCCCGGCAACCTTCTGGGGCGGGAACTCGTCACGGATGATCCCGAAGGCCAGCGGGAAGACCGCCCCTCCTGCGCCCTGGACGATCCGGCCGGCCAGCATGACCGGGAACGTGGTGGCCAGGGCGCTGATCAGCGTGCCGACCGAGAGCGCCACGAGCACGACGACGATCATCTTCTCCTTGCCGACCATGTCGCCGATCCGCCCGAGGATCGGCGTGGCGATCGCCGCACTGAGCAGGTAGCCCGTCAGCAGCCAGGTGGCTCCGGAGGTGGTCGTGTGCAGCGTGTGCTCGAGGAGCGGGATCGCCGGGATGATGAGCGACTGCAGGAGGCTGAACGCCAGGGCCGCCGTCGCCAGCACGGCGAACGTGGTGACGTGGTGGGGGCGCTTGTCCACGGGCTCTCCCTTCGGCTCCCCGAAGAGCGGAATGGAGGATTCCGCTTGCGGTCCGGAAAGATAGCCCAACCAGGACCTGGAGTTCCATTTGTGCGACCGGAGGACCGGGTGGTGGCGGGACCGGGACGGATCGCCCAGGGTCAGTTGTGGCGGACCTCGTCGAAGGGCTTGTCACGGTCGGCTGCGAACTCCCGCGGCATGCCCAGTACCCGCTCGCTGATGATGTTGCGCTGCATCTCGGTGCTCCCGCCCCCGAGGCTGGTCCCTTGACGTTGGAGGTAGTGCTCACCCAGGGGCGTCGCGTCTCCGTCCATCCAGGCACCGATGCCGGCGCCGGCGATCTCGAGGCCGATGTCGAAGCGGCGCTCGCTGGTGGTGGCGGCGAAGAGCCGGGCCAGCGCGCCCGCGGGCGGCGGGAACGCGCCGGTGCGGATGCCGGTGGTCACCCGATCGACGAGCTGACCTTGGATCCGCTCGTTGATCCTGTCCTCGGCCACCAGCTGGCGGATCCGGGGGTCGGCGCCCTGGCCGGTCGCTCGGGCCAGCTCCGCCAGCTCCGATCGCCGGCCTCCCTGGCCCGCGGCGGCGACCACCGCCCCGCTGGCGAAAGGAGACCCACCTCCAACCGCATCGCGCTCGTGGAAGAGCAGCCGCGAGGCGACGGTCCAACCGTCGTTGACCTCCCCCACGACATCGGTCACCGGAATGGGAACGTCATCGAAGAACTCCTGGCAGAACTCGGCCGTCCGGTTGGACATCTTGATCTGTCGGACCTCAACCCCCGGCTGATGGATCTTGAGGATGAACATGGTCAGACCCCGGTGCTTGGGCACGCTCCAGTCGGTACGGGCCAGGCACATGGAGTAGTCGGAGCGGAACGCCCCCGAGCTCCAGATCTTCGACCCGTTGAGGACGAAGACGTCGCCGTCCCTGGTCGCCCGGGTCACCAGGCCGGCCAGATCGGAGCCACCGCTGGGCTCGGACAGGAACTGCACCCACAGCTCGTCGCCCCGGAGGATGGCTGGGATGTGGCGCAGCTTCTGCTCCTCGGTGCCGAAGTCGAGGAGGGTCGGCGCCAGGATGGTCAGCGTCGGCACGTTGAACATGGTGGGCATCCGGTACGGCAGCGACTCCCGGGTGAAGGCCCGCTGATGGGCTCGGGAGAGGCCCAGTCCGCCGTAGGCGACTGGAAAGCAGATCCCGGCGAACCCGCCGTCGAAGAGGGTCCGCTGCAATTGGCGGGCCAGCTCCCCCGATTCGTCCTGGCGGGCCAGCTGCTGGTTGGTGTACCCCTCGGGGAGGGGCGGCATCGCCTCGGCCAGCCACGCCCGGGCCCGGAGACGGAAGGCGTCGAGGGGCTCCTGTGAGCCGGTCTCCCCCTCGACGACCTCGGTAGCGTCGTTGTCGGACCGGTTGAAGCTCATCCCTCCCCCTTCTCCATCCCCATGGCCACGGCCACCCGCTCCCGGTGGTCGGCCGGCGTCCCCCACTGGGTGCGGTCGACCACCATCC
Source organism: uncultured Acidimicrobiales bacterium (assembly GCA_963806285.1). Lineage (GTDB taxonomy): Bacteria > Actinomycetota > Acidimicrobiia > Acidimicrobiales > RAAP-2 > Bog-756. Next base: position 277,946 of record CAWDXJ010000005.1, on the reverse strand, counting down.
GGCGGAGGTAGAGATGGAGGTCGTGGTCCCAGGTCACCCCGATGCCACCGTGGATCTGCACACAGTCCTGGATGAGGGCTGGGCCCCGATCGCCGATGTAGGCCTTGGCCACGCTGACCAGCTCGGCCGCGTGCTTGGACTCCGAGTCCACCGCCCGGGCAGCGGCGCCGGCGGTGGCGTGGGCCGCCTCGAGCCACAGCTTCATGTCCGCGAAGCGGTGCTTCAGCGCCTGGTACGAGTTCAGGGGCCGTCCGAAGGAGTAGCGGTCGGCCGCGTACTCCACGGTGAACTCGAACACCCGGTCCAGCACTCCTGCCATCTCGGCGCACTGGAGCACCGCCGTCGTCTGCAGCTGGCGCTCGATGTCGCCGGTGGTGCTCTCAGGCGTCCCGAGCGCGGCATCGTCGGCCAGTCGCACCTGGTCGAACCGGACCCGGGCGAAGCGCCTCACCAGATCGAGGCTGTGTGCCTGCTCGACCGTCAGCCCCGGCGCATCCGACGGCACCACGAACTGGGCGACCCCGTCGGCGGTCCCGGCCGTCACCAGATAGAGGTCGGCCCGGGACGCCGCCTCCACGGGGCCGGTGGCGCCGTCGAGGACCACGCCACCGTCCCCGGCGGTGGCCCGAACCTGGCCGCCAGGGGCGATGCCGGCCGCCGGCGCACCCAGGCACCAGGTGGCCACCGAGTCGCCGCCCATCAGGCCGGGGAGGAATTTCGTTCGCTGGGCCGGCGTACCGGATCGGGCCAATGCCTCGGCCACCACGTTGGTTTGGGCCAACGGACCCGGCGACACCAGCCGGCCCATCTCCTCGGCCACCAGTACCAGGTCGAGCAGTCCGTGGCCAGAGACGCTGCCTCCGCCGTCGTCCTCGGGGACGAGCAGCGATGTCCAGCCCAACTCGGCCCCACTCCTCCACCAGGCGGCATCGAAGCCTGCCGGCTCCTCATCGGCCAGCCGGCGGACGACCGCCAGGGGCACGGTGCTCTCGAGGAACTTCCGGGTCGTCTCCTGAAGCAGCTGCTGTTCGTCGGTGAGGCGCAGGTCCACTCGGGCCCTACCCTCTCGGGCCGTCTGTGCCGAAGACCAGGGGCAGCTTCTCGATCTGGCGCAGGCCCGCCTGGTAGACCAGCTCCGCCCCCGGAGCGAGCGAGTAGTCGGGAATCCGGTGGTGCCACTCGCGCAGCGCGATGCGGAGCTCCAACCGGGCCAGGTGGGACCCGAGGCAACGGTGGATGCCGCCACCGAAGGCCAGGTGCTTGTTCGGGTTGCGCTCGAGATCGACCGTGAAGGCGTCGGGCAGCGTATCCTCGTCGATGTTGGCGGCGCCGATCATGATCCCGACCGTGGAGCCCTTCGAGATGGGACAGCCGTCGAGCTCGAGGTCGGAGGTCGTCGTTCGGGACACGGTGGTGACCGGTGACTCCCATCGCAGGAGTTCTTCCACCGTCGACGGGATGAGCGCCGGGTCCTCCACGATCCGGCGTCGTTGGTCGGGGTGCTGGGCCAGGTAGGCGAAGAAGCACTCGAGGCTGTCGGTCACCGTGTCGAGGCCGGCGAGGATGAACAGGAAGCAGATCCCCACGATCTCGTCGACCGTCAGCCGTTGGCCCTCGACCTCGGCACTGAGGAAGAGGCTGAGGAGGTCGTCCTGGTCCCCGACGCCGGTCTGGCGTTCGCGCACGACCTCGGCGAAGTACTCCTCGATCTGGCGGGCGGCCGCCTTCTGACTGGCCTGGATCTCGTCGAGGTCCGTGCCGGATGGCCGGAGGATCCCGTCCTTCATGCTCAAGAACAGGTCGAGCTGGGAGAGCGGGAGGCCCACCAGCCGCAGGAACACCGATGACGGCAGCGGCACCGCCAACTCGTCGGCGAACTCACACTCGCCCCGGTCGATGAACCCGTCGATGCGCTCGTTGACCAGGCGGACGATGTCCGGCTCGAGCAAGTTCATCTGACGGGGAGCGAAGATCGGATCGAGGAGCCGGCGGTACTTCCGGTGGTCCGGGGGGTCCACCTGCAGGGGGATCAGCGGCACGGACTGGCCGAGCTCGACCGCCTCCATGGCCGAGGAGAATTCCTCTGGATGCTGGAGGGCGTACTCCACTGCCGACCGGCGGACGACCTGGGGTCCGAACGTGCCCGCAACCACGGTTCCCGCGGCCTGCGCCCGGCGGTAGAAGGGCTGCGGATTGGCGCTCACGTCCGGGTCCATGAACCCTCCCGGATCGAAGGCCCCACTCTCCTCGGCCTGCGACATGGCGTACCTCCCTGGCAGCGTCCCGGCGGGTCGGAGCCCGAGGCCCCGAGGGTGAGAATCGGCTTTTCATTCACAGTACCCCAAGCGCATCCGCCTTCACAGTTCCGGCGGCCCGGCCGTCCGGGATCGTCCGGACCCGCGTCCGACGGCCGGACCGACCTTCGCCTACTCGTCGGCGATCTCATCGATGAGCCCCCAATCACGTCCGGTGTCCGCGCCGATGAACCGACCGGTGAGGGCCAGCCAGCCGGTGCGGTGGCGGCCGATCCGTCTCGGGAGCGTCGCCGTACCGCCGGCCCCGGGAATGAGCCCCATGGCCACCTCGGGGAGGCGGAGCCGGGTGTCCGGGCGGGCCACGACGGATGCAGCCAGGGCGGGGAGCTCGACCCCCGCGCCGACACACGCCCCGTGGAGGTGGGCCACCGTCCGGTCACCGACGACGGCAAGCAGCCGGGCGGCACTGCGCGAGGTTCGGATCAGGTGGGCGGTGGCCGGGTCGGGGAGCGTGCCGAAATCGCCGAGGTCGCCCCCGCTGCTGAAGTCCGGTCCACTCCCGTGCAGGTGTACCTCCCGGATGGACGGATCGGCGCACGCCACCGTCAGCGCCTCGCACAGCTCGTCACGCATGGCCCCGTTGTAGGCGTTGCGGACCCGGGGTCGATCCAAGGTGAGCGACAGCCGGTCGCCGATCCGTTCGACCAACAGGGAGGGGACCCCGGCCGGGGTCGTGTGCGTCGTCGGTGTGGCGGCCAGCCAACGGGCGAACTCCGGTCCGCCCTGCAGCGTCGAATAGGCCAGGGACTCGAGGACGAGGTCGTGGTCGAGCGAGTCGGGTTGGCCCGACCGGAGGACCTGGACCAGGGCGACCGACGCCATCGGCGAGCGCCGCACCGCGACCGCCATGGCTTCCAATTCGTCGTCGAGATCGGCCACCGAGACCCAGGGACGTGGCGGCCGGGCCGCCTCGGTGATGGCGACGTCCACTCCGGACAGCCCCTCGCACGAGGCTCCGGTGCGACTGATCCCGATCACCACCGACCCGAAGGCCGGGGGTATTTCGAGCCGGCCGGCCCGAGTGGGGCGGTCGAGGTCGACGACCAGCATCGGTTCCCCCTCCAGCGCCCCGAGGATCTCGGCCGATCCCCCGCGAACCCGCACGAACAGGTCGGCAAGGGCCGCTTCGTCGAGCGGTTCTGAACCGGCGGCCGGCATGAGAGGAGCGTAACGTGCACCGGCGATGCCGCCCCTCGACCTGATCATGACCACGGCCGATCATGCATAATGCCCCCATGAGACCGGTCCCGCACCATGGGAGCTGACGGCCGGTCCCTGCCCGTCACGGTGGGCATCGACATCGGGACCACCTCGGTCAAGGCCCTGGCCGTCACCGAGGACGGGGAGGTGGTGGCCCGCTCCCGGGTACCCCACCGGATCATCCACGCATCGGCTGACCACATGGAGCATGACGCCCGGGCCGCATGGCGCAGGGGTCCCCGGCGAGCCCTGGCCGCGGTGAGGGCGGCGGTCGCCGGTCCGGGCGACGGGAAGACGCCGACGCCGGACGCTGTGCGCGTCGCCGGGATCTGCGTCGCCGGAATGGTCCCGTCCCTCACCGCGGTGGATCGTCGGGGAATACCGCGGACCTCCGGGCTCCTGTACGGCGACGTCCGCGGTCGGACCGGGAGTACGCCTGCCGAGGGCCACGGGGCGGGGCCGATGCCGGACGCCGAGGGATTCCTCCAGTGGACGTCCCGGCAGATGCCGGAGGCCTACGGCTACTGGCCGGCCCAGGCCGTGGCCACCCATGCTCTGGCCGGTCACGCCGCCATCGACACCGCCGTGGCGTCGACCCTCGGCGACCTGCAGGTGGCGGGACGGTGGAACGACGAGTTGATGGCCCGGCTCGGCGTGGAGACGCGCCAGCTTCCGAGGGTTGTGCCGATCGGCCAGGCCGCGGGCACGTTGCGGCCCGGACGGCGCGTCCCCCCCGGCCCCTCCGCCCCACACCTCGAAGGAACATGGGACGACAGCGAAACCGTCGTTGCCGGCGGCTCCATCGATGCCTTCTGCGATCAGATCGTCGCCGGGGCGGACCAGGTGGGCGACGTTCTGGTCGTCTTCGGTGCCACCCTGATCGTGTGGGTGGTCACCGACTCCTGGGTCGAAGCCCCAGGGCTGTGGACGGTTCCGCACACCGAGCCCGGCCGGGTGCTCATCGGGGGGCCCTCCAACGCCGGAGCGCTTTTCGTGGATTGGGCCCGATCCCTGCTCCGGGGGACGCGGACCCCCGACGCTTCGGCAGACGGCTCGGCGGACTGCCGTTCAGGCGATCCGCGTCGAGTGCCGCTGTGGCTCCCCTACCTCCGAGGCGAACGCGTGCCGTTCCACGACACGACCTTGCGGGCCGGCCTGTTCGACCTCGACATCACCGACGGCCCATCGGGTGTCTCCCGTGCCGCCTACGAGGCCAGCGGCTTCGTGGTGCGGAGCATGGTCGAGCGCTCGGGGGTCACCGCGCGGAGAATCGTGGCCAGCGGTGGCGGCACCCGGGTGGGGGCGTGGATGGCCGCCATGGCCGACGCCACCGGCCTACCGGTCGAGACGGTGGCCGTCCCCGAGGGCGCCGCCCTCGGTGCCGCGTTCCTGGCCCGCATGGCGGCGGGGCTCGAGCCGTCGCTGGACGGATCGAGGCGATGGGCCCGCACCGGAACCCGGGTCGACCCCGACGACCGTTGGCGGCTGGCGGCCGGCGAGCGCTACCGGCGCTTCACCGACCTGGGGTCAGGGCCGTAGTCGGAGATCAGCCCGTGGTGGCCGGCTCGAAGGCCACCTTCACCGCTCCACTCTCCTCCTGGGTGGAGAGGGCACGGAGGGCGTCGTGCCAATGGTCGAGCGGGAAACGGTGGGTGAGCATGCCCGTGAGGTCCACCCGCCCCTGCTGCACGAAGTCGAGATAGTGGCGGAGGGCGTGTTGGCGCACCCCCTCCACCTCCTCGATGCCGAAGGCGTTGGAGCCGACGATGGACAGCTCCTTGAAGTAGATGGGCGTGTACTCCCACCGCCCGGGAGTGTGCACCCCGGTCTGCACGAGGGAACCGCGCTCGGTGAGCACCCGGACGCCGACTTCGAGGGTCTCGGGTCGTGCCACCGTGTCGTAGACCACGTCGATGCCTCCGGGGTGGGCCATCGGCAGCCCGGCGAATGCGGTGTGCAGCACGCCGCCCGACCATTCGGCGAGGGACTCGATCAACTCCAGCCTTGGCTCGTGGGGGAGCACCAGGCCGGCACCGAACCTGGCGGCCAGGTCGGCCTGGGCGCTGAACCTGGCCACCACCGCCACCTCCACCGACGGGTACAGCGCATTAAGGATGGCAACGCTGGTCACCCCGAGCGCCCCGGCACCGTAGACGAGGACGCGGCCATTCGGGGGCGGCGGGCGGCGGAGGATGGCGTGAAGCGACACGGCGAACGGATCGGCCAGTACCGCGACCTCGTCGGTGACCGCGTCGGGAACCGGAATGAGCATCGAGTCGTGGGCAGCCATCAGGTCGGCCCAGCCACCGGGCGCGTCTCCGGCCACTCCGACGTGGACCCCCGGGCCGAGGGCGCCGGTGGTGAAACTCCAGCACAGGTTCAGCTCGCCGCGTCGGCAGGCCGGGCACGGTGGGTCAACCCCGCGGGGACCACACGTCAGCCACGGGTTGAGCAGCACCCGCTGGCCGACCTCGAGGCCCGAGGCCTCCGGGCCGAGGGCCACCACCTCGGCCACCACCTCATGGCCGGGAATGTGGGGAATGAGGAGAACGCGGCCATGGGATTGTCGATGTCGCCGGTGTCGAAGTCCCCCAGCACGAGTTTGGTCTCCGACCCGCACACCCCGGAGAGGAGGGGCCGGGTGATCACCCAGTCGGGACGGACCATCCGGGCGTCGTCGACCTCGTGCATGCCGAAGGGGAGCGAGTCGATCCGGCGATCGAGGTCGTCGCCCGGACCCTCGTGTGCATCATCGGCGTCCCGTGGCACGCCGAACACCAGAGCTCTCATCGGCGGCGGTGTCTCATCGGCGGCACGGCTTCATCGGTGACACGGTAGCCACCTCCGGGGCCGGACGGAGCGGTCAGGCCAGCATGGCCGTGGCGGAGCGGGCCGCCAGGGCGGCCAGGGTCAGAGTGGGCCCGTAGCCCGAGGAGGTCACGAAGACCGAGGAGTCGGCGATGACCACGTTCTCCAACTGGTGAAGCCGCCCGTGGGCGTCCGCCACCGACGTCGCCCGGTCCGTCCCCATCCGGACCGTCCCCATGACGTGACGGCTCATGGGCGCGTGCTCGGTGGTGCGGCCGCCCGGTCCGCCGGTGGTCCCGGGCGAGGTGACGATGGAGGTCCACCCCGCGCCCATGGCCACCAGGATGGCGGCCAACCGGGGGCCGTGGTGGGCGGCGGCCGCCAGCTCGTGGCGGTGGGGCTTGTAGGTGTACCGGGCCACGGGGAAGCCCCGGACATCACGGATGGTCGGGTCCAGGTCGATCCGGTTGGTGGCCACCGGAAGGTCCTCCCCCTGCATGGTGAAAGCCCACATCCGATCGCGCATGGGCGACGAGCGCATGCTCTCCTTGTGGGATCGTCCCCACGGGTAGATCTTCGCCTCGAGGATGGGGAGCGACGGTCCACCGTGTTCGACCATTCCCCCCTTCATCCACGGGAGACCCGCCTCCTTGGCTGCGGCCCGGGAGGCGTCGTCTGGGACCAGGGCGTCGTCCTGCATCTCGGTGACCGCCCGACCCCGCTCGCCGTGAAGGCGGAGGTGGGCGAAACCACCCACCACGATGGTCTGGAAGTGGGTCATCAGGTACCGGCCGATCAGCGGATGGTCGATCCCCGACAGAAGCAGCAGTCGCGGGGTCTCGACCGCTCCGCCCGCCACCACCACGTGTCGGGCGTCCATGGAGTGCTCGATGCCGTCGGGGCCGATGAAGTCCACCCCGGTGGCCCGATCGCCCGAGGTGCGTATCCGGGACACGAAGGTCTCCGGCCGGAGCTCCGCGTTCCCGGTCAGGAGGGCCCGCTGCAACATGGCCACCGGGTCTCCCTTGGCGTGGATCGGGCAGCCGAAGAAGGCGCAGAACCCGCAGTTGTTGCATGCGGGCCGGCCGTCGTACTGCTCGGAGTTGGTGGCTCCCGGAGCCGGGTAGGGATGGAACCCTAGCGACTCTGCGGCTGCTGATGACAGCTTCGAACCGTACATCGACGGCCCCGGCGGCATGGGATACGGGCCCGACCGCCACGCCGCGAACGGGTTGGCGCCCGCTTGCCCGGAGACCCCGATCACGCGCTCGGCGTCGGCATAGAAGGGCTCGAGTTCGGCATAGTCGAGGGGCCAGTCGGCCACGGCCGCACCCGCTTGGGGGCCGCGACTGGTCAGCATGGCGAAATCCTCTTCGCGGAAGCGGGGTACCTTGCCGTCGGCATGGGTGCCCCCGCCGCCGACGGTTGATGGGATGGAGTTCACCTCCCCGACGAAGGAGTGGTCACCGTCGTCGGGACCGACCCTGAAGGTGCGCGGCTCGAGGAACGGGTCGGGTCCGAGGAAGTGGCGATCGATGAACTTGATCTCGTCGTTCGAGTAGTCCCCCAGCAGCCGGCTCGGGTCCTCGAGGTCGATCAGGTGGTTCCGTCCCTTCTCGAAGATCACCACCGACCATCCGGCTGCGGTCAGCACGTCGGCCGCCGTCGCCCCCCCGGGCCCGGACCCGACAATGATGGCGTCGGTGGTCACGGCTCCGAGACCTCCCGGTCGCTCCATCCCCGAGGCTGGACGTCACCGGCGAACCCGATGTTCGACCATCCGACCCCGTCCCGGTTCCCCCCGTACTCGGGTGCCCCGTACATGCCCTCGCACGCGTGCCCGTAGACCAGCCCGGTGAAATCGGGATCGGCATGCAGGCGCGCACCCTGCTCCTCGCGGCCGCAGTCGGCGAAGTCGGGCCCGAGCGCAGCCAGGCCGGCCCGATAGCGCTCCTGTAGGCCGACCACCGGGCCGTTGAACTCGCGTTCGGGCCGGCCGAGCGAGCCCTCGATCCGGGTGCGCCAGGCCAGCTCGTCCAGGGTGGTGAGCGGAATGAACCCGGCGAATCCGTCCGGGCCACCGAATCGTCCCGAGGCCGGACCTCCGGCCCAGATCCGCGGCGGATCGAACGAGAACGCCCCCAACAGACCGTCGATGTAGTCGGCGACACCGGCGTCGGTCGCCCCCGGCGTGTGGTCGGCGGGGATGAGTCGCTCGCAAACCGCTGTCAGCGTCCGGTACTCGTCGTCTGTCAACCAGGTCGCCACCGACAGGGAAGCTAACAGACCCGACCGCCGCGCAACATGGTGGCCACCATCGCCGGGACGCCGGTTTGACTAGCATCACGTCGATGTTCGCCAACGGCCCCGCCATCCGACTGCTCCCCAGGCTCGATGCCGACAACCGGTTCTTCTGGACCGGAGGAGAGGACGGAATCCTGCGGTTCCTTCGGTGCTCGTCCTGTCGTCAGTACATCCATCCACCGGTGCCGCGTTGCCCGACCTGCCTCGGCGACAGACTGGCCCCGGAACCGGTCAGCGGGCGCGGCACGGTCCATTCGTTCACCGTCAACCACCAGGCGTGGATCCCCGGATCCGACCCCTATGTGATCGGTCTGGTCGCCATCGACGAGCAGCCAGACGTCCGCCTCATGACCAACCTCGTCGACTGCGAGCCCGACGACAGCCTGATCGGCCGCGCTGTCGAGGTGGTGTTCGAGCAGACCGACGATGTGTTCCTGCCCCTGTTCCGACCCGTCTCGACCCTGCCGGCCGACCCGTCCGGCACCGGTGGCGGGCAGTGAAGCGGACCTCCGGCCGAGCGCCGGGCTGCCATCACCGGCATCGGCCAGTCTGCCGTCGGGCGGCGGCTCGGCCGCACCGATCTCGACCTGACCCTCGAGGCGTGTCTCGAGGCCGTGGCGGACGCCGGGTTGACCCGGGACGACATCGACGGCCTGGCCACCTACCCCGGGGGCGGGCTGGGTACCGGGGGATTCGCCGGCCCGGGAACCCCCGACGTGCAGGACGCCCTGCGCCTCAGGCTCAACTGGCACGACGGGGGGTCGGAAGGCCCCGGCCAGATGCGGGCGGTGATCGCCGCCTGCTTCGCCATCGCCGCCGGCGCCGCCCGTCACGTGCTCGTCTACCGCACGGTTTCCGAGTCGACGGCCCAGGGGGAGGGTGGTCGGCAGGGAATCGGCGGGAGCGGCGGGGGCGGGAGTGTCCCACGCTTCTCCGGCTTCCTCCAGTGGTCGCTGCCCTTCGGCGCGGTCTCGGCCGCCAACTGGATCGCCCTGGTGGCCCAGCGCCGGGTCCACGAGTTCGGACTCACCCGCGAGCAGCTCGCCCAGGTGGCCTTGAACGGACGGCGCAATGCGGCACTGAACCCCAAGGCCCTCTACCGGGAGCCGATGACGTTGGACGACTATCTGGCCGCCCGCATGATCTCCACCCCGCTGTGCCTGTTCGACTGCGATGCGCCATGTGACGGCTCGACCGCGTTGGTCGTTTCCGATGCGGACTACGCTCCGGACGCGCCTCGTCCCTCGTGTCATGTCAATGCCGTTGGCACCGCCCTGCGGGGGCGGCCCAGCTGGGACCAGTTCGACGACATGACAACCATGGCGGCCAGGGACGCTGCGGCCAGCATGTGGGAGCGGACCGACCTGCGTCCCTCCGACGTGGACCTCGCCCAGCTGTATGACGGCTTCAGTATCCTGGCCATGGTGTGGCTGGAGGCGCTGGGGTTCTGCGGACGGGGCGAAGTAGGGTCCTTCGTCGAGGGCGGGTCGCGCATCGCCCTCGACGGCGAGCTTCCGCTCAACACCGCCGGTGGACAGCTCTCGGCTGGCCGGCTCCACGGATTCGGCCTGCTGCACGAGGCCTGCGTACAGCTCCGCGGCGACGGAGGGGAGCGCCAGGTCCCTGGCCGTCACGAGGTGGCGGTGGTGGCCAACGGCGGCGGTCCCATCGCCGGATCCCTCCTCCTGACCCGTGGACAGGGATGACCGATGAGACCCGGCGCTGGGCCGCAGGCGCCCACCCGGAAATCAGAACAACTCGTTGTCGGCGCCCTGCTGATCGGACAGCATGGTTGCGATCCGCTCGCGGTGGAAGTCGGCGTCGCCCCAGCTCACCTGGTCGAGCTGGGACCGCTTCACGAACAGATGCAGATCGTGCTCCCAGGTGAACCCGACGCCGCCGTGCACCTGGAGGCCTGACGCCATGACCCGGTGGGATGCATCGGAGCACCAGGCCTTGGCCGCCGACGCGGCCAGGGACGCACCGGGATGGCCCGAGGCGATGCACCACGCGGCATAGAACACGGCCGATCGCATTCCCTCGACGTCCACCAGTGCGTCGGCCAGACGGTGCTTGACCGCTTGGAAGCTCCCGATCGGCTTGCCGAATTGCACTCGTTCCGTGGCATACTCGACACTCATCTCGAGCACCCGGCCCGATGCGCCGAGCATCTCGGCCGCCAGCGCGGTGACGGCCCGGTCGAGCAGGCTTCGGGCCGCTGCCGCGTCGCCGATCCGACGGGCAGGCGCTTCCTCGAGCTGCAGCCACGCCAGGGGCCGGGTCCGATCCATGGCCGGTTCGGGCGCGGGGCGAGCGTCCGGAGCGAGGGGGACCCCGTACACCGCATCGCCGGTGACGACCACTACCACGTCGGCGGCGGACGCGTACACGGCCGGCTCCGGGCGCAGGGTGAGGAGGCAGTTGCCACCGGACGCGACGGTGGTCGCGGGGGGAGCCGACCAGGCCAGGCACCCGACCGCCTCGCCGGTGGTCAGCCGCTCCCCCCAGACCCTCGATTCCATCCTGGTCGGCGGGGACAGGCCCTCGTCGGCGGCCGCGGCCCGGAAGGCGCTCTGGGCCAGGGTGGTCCCGGTGAAGGGGACCGGAGCCACCCGGCGCCCCAACTGCTCGCACAGGATGGCCACCTCGACCATCCCCAGCCCGAGCCCGCCTTCGTCCTCGGGCTGCTCGATGGCGAGCCAGCCCTGCTCGGCCATGGCCAGCCACAAGCGGCGGTCGAAGCCCCCGCCGGCGGAGACCGAGTCCGGCGGCCCGACGCACTCGCGCACCCGAGCGCTGGAGGCGAGGTCGTCGAGCACCCGGCCGGCCGCCTCCCGGAGGGACACCTGTTCCGACGACAGCTCGAAGTCCACGAGCGGGGAGTCTACGGTTGCCCGACATGGACCTGGGGATGACGCCGGCACAGATCGAGCTGCGGAACCAGCTCCACGGCTGGCTGGTGGCCAACCTACCGTGGGAGTACGGCGTCGGCCTCCCGCCGCGGTCCCCCGACCTCGAAGAGGAGGTGGCCTTCGGACGCCGTTGGCAGGCGCTGCTGGCCGCCGACCGCTGGGTGGGGATCACCTGGCCGGTCGAGCTCGGCGGTCGTGGCCTCGGGCCGACCGAGCATTTCGTGGTCACCGAGGAGCTGGCGCGGGCCCGGGCCCCCGAACTGGTCGGGCGGATCGGCATCAACCTGGTCGGGCCCACCTTGTTGACCGCCGGTACCGAGGAGCAGCGCCGGCGTTGGCTGCCGCCCATCCTCGGAGCCGAGGAGTTGTGGTGCCAGTTGTTCTCCGAGCCCGACGCCGGCAGCGACCTGGCGTCACTGACAACCCGCGCCGAGAGGGTGGACGGCGGCTACGCGGTGACCGGTCGCAAGGTCTGGACCTCGTACGCCCAGTTCGCCGACTGGGGTCTGTGCCTGGCCCGCAGCGATCCCGATGCCCCCAAGCGGCAACTGGGCATGACCTGCCTGGTCGTCGACATGCACGCCGCCGGTGTCGAGGTCCGGCCCCTGGTGCAGATCACCGGCGAGGCCGAGTTCAACCAGGTGTTCCTCGATGAGGTCTTCGTCCCCGACGACCACGTGATCGGGGACCCCGGTTCAGGATGGACCGTCGCCAACTCGACCCTGTCCCACGAGCGGGGCGTCAACCCGCGCCAGCTCGGCATCCACTGCCAACTCCTGTTGGGCCTCCTCGAATTGGCCCGGGACCGCACGCCCGGCTTCGGCGACTGGGGCACGCGCCAGCGCCTGGCCGAGGCCTATATCGAGGTGAAGCTGTTCCAACTGCACAACTGGCGGACCCTCACCCGGCTGGAACGGGGCGAGGCCCCGGGGCCGGAGGGGAGCACGCTCAAGCTCTACTGGAGCGAGATGTCCAAGCGGCTGCACGACACCGTCCTCGCCGTGCTCGGGCCGAGCGCCGGGCTGTGGCTGGGCGCCACCGGCAACCCGGGGGACGGCACGTGGCAGCGGTCGTGGCTCTATTACCAGGCGGCGTCCATCTTCTCGGGGACCAACGAGATCCAGCGGACCCTGGTGGGCGAACGGGTGCTCGGCCTGCCGAGGGGCTGACGCGGTCCGGTGCCAGACTGCCGGGCCATCGCCCCGCCATCGAGCGGTCAGGCCCCGGGCTCCGGATCACGGGGGAGGCCGAGCAGCCGCTCGGCGATGACGTTGCGCTGGATCTCACTGGTCCCGCCGGCGATGGTCAGGCACCGGGTCACCAGAAATCCGTGCGCCCACCGCTTGGCATGCCCGTCGAGGGCCGAGCCCTCGGGGCCGAACATGGTAAGTCCCATCTCCTGGACCCGTTGCTCGTGCTCCGCCCCGAGCAGCTTCCGCACGCTCGTCCCGGGACCGGGGTCGGTGCCGGCCAGCGTCTGCAGCATCGAACGGTGGGCCATCAGGCCGAGCGACTGGGCCTCGACCACCAGCTCGGCCAGCCTCAGCCTGGTAACGGCCGCAACGGGCCCCTCCTGCCGTTGTGCGAGGCGGAGGAGGGATTCGATCCCGATGCCGAAGGTCGACCCCGACGACATCGACACCCGCTCGTTGGCCAGGGTGGCGCGGGCGATCTTCCAGCCGTCCCCCACCGATCCGATGACGCAGTCGTCGGGGACGAAGACGTCGTCGATGAACACCTCGTTGAACATGGCGTCGCCGGTGATCTCGCGCAGCGGTCGGACATCCAGTCCCGCCGAGCGCATGTCGACGATGAAATAGGTGATCCCCTGGTGCTTGGGCACCGAGGGATCGGTCCGGGCCAGGCAGATTCCCCAGTCCGACTCGAGGGCCATCGAGGTCCATACCTTCTGGCCGTTCAGTAACCAGCCGCCGTCGGCCCGCTCCGCCCTGGTGATGAGGCTGGCCAGGTCGGATCCGGCCCCCGGCTCGGAGAACAGCTGGCACCACTTCAGCTCGCCGAGCAGCGTCGGGCCCACCCACCTCCGGCGCTGCTCCTCGGTTCCGTGGGCGATGATCACCGGCAGGGCCCACGCCCCCACGCCGATGTGGGGGCGGACGATGCCCGCCGCCGCCAACTCCTCGTCGATGACCAGTTGCTCGACGGCGGTGGCATCCCTCCCGAAGGGGGCGGGCCAGTGGGGCACCACCAGCCCGGCATCAACCATCGCCCGCCTCCGGTCGGCCCCGTCGAGGGCCTCCAGCTCGTCGAGCACCGGGGCCAGCTCGGCGCGGGCCCGGTCCGCCTCCTCGGGGAGCTCGGTGGTCATAGCCCGCCGGGCTCCGCCGAGGGCGAGGTCCACCACCTCACCGAGGTACAGGTCGGACCCGGCGAGCAGCTGACGGGTGGCCAGCGCCCGACGGAGATGGAGATGGGTGTCGTGCTCCCAGGTGAAGCCCACGCCTCCCAACAGCTGCAGGCAGTCCTTGGCACAGTCGACGCACCCGTCGAACACCATGGCCCCGGCGCAGGCCACCGCCAGAGCCGACGCCTCGGAGCGGCCCGGGGCCGCGGCCAGCACCGCGTCCCACGCCAACGCGGTCATCTGCTCCACCCGGACCAGCATGTCGGCCAACCGGTGCTTCACCGCCTGGAACTGTCCGATCGGGCGGCCGAACTGCTCGCGTACCTTGGCGTAGTCGGAGGCCGTCTCGAGGCACCACCGGGCTCCGCCGACGAGCTCGGCCGCTCCCAGGAGGACCATCAGCTCGCGCAACCGCTCCGTGGTGAGCGAGGGGAGCTGTCGGGAGACCGGGACGCTCACTGCCTCGACGGTGAGCGTGCCCACCCGGCGGGTCGGATCGAGGCTCTCCAGCGGGCCGGCCCGGACCGCTCCTGCGCCCGGGCCGACCTCGAGGAGACACCACAGGGCCGGGCCACCCCCGTCCCGCGCCGGAACCAGCACAAGTGAGGCGGTCGACGCACCGAGCACGGACCGGAGGGTGCCGGAGACCATGACGGCGCCGGCGTCGCCCCTTCCGACGACATCGAGCTGCGCCGGCCCGAGAGAGATCGCACCGGGGGTGCTCCCGTCGACGAGCCCCGGGAGGAGGTCGGCGGCCTGGTCACCCGTCCCCGCTTCTGCGATCAAGGCCGACAGGGCGACCGTCGGGAGGAGCGGACCGGGGAGCAGGGATCGGCCCGCCTGTTCGAGCATTATGGCCAGCTCGAAGAGCCCGTGGTCCTGGCCGCCCCACCGCTCCGGGATGTGGATGCCGAGCCAGCCCTGGGCGGCGAACTCCTTCCACGCCGGTTGGAGGTCCTCGACGGCGGCATCGAGGAGGGCACGGGGAACGGCGGGCGGGCAGTGGACGTCTAGCCAGCGGCGCGCCGTGGCCCCGAGGGCCTGGTGCTCTTCGGAGATGGCTAGGGACATGGTCGGACCTTTCGGGCCTTTCCGGCCTGGCGGAGGTGGCGCCGTCGCCCCATCAGCATGCCATTTCGGCCCCCGGTGCCGGTCAGGTGGGCCCGGGACGGTGCCCGGCGCGGAGCAGCCGCTTCAGGACCTTGCCGTTCTGGTCACGTGGGATCTCCGGGACGATCTCCCAGGCGTGGGGGACCTTGTAGCTCGCCAGCGTCGCCCCGACGTGGGCCTCCAGCTCGTCGGCTCCGACCGTCCCGCGGACCTGCACCATGGCGCACAGGCGCTCCCCGTCGCGGTCGTCGGGAATGCCGAAGACGGCACAGTCGACCACTTCGGGATGCTCGTAGAGGACCTCTTCGATCTCACGGGGCGCGATGTTTACCCCGCCCCACAGCACCATGTCCGAGATGCGGTCGGTGATGGTGAGGTAGCCGTCCCCGTCGAGGTAGCCGATGTCGCCGACGGTGAAGGCATCGCCGCGCCATGCCCGGGAGGTGGCGGCATCGTCGTTGCGGTACGAGAAGCGGCGGTCACCGGGCGGGCGGATGTAGACCAGGCCGGGCTCGCCGGTCGGCACGGCCGAGCCGTCCTCGCCCAGGATGCGGATCTCCACACCGGGCCACGGACGGCCGACGCTCCCGGGATGCGCCCGCCACTCCTCGGGGGAGATCTTGGTGGCCCCGCCCTCGCTGGCGCCGTACAGCTCGTGGATCTCGGTGCCGGGGAAGGCGTCCATCATCCGGGTCTTGACGACGATGGGACAAGGTGCGGCGGCGTGCACGATCAGCTTGAGGCTGGAGACGTCGATGGCGGCCAGCTCCTCGGCGGGGATCTCCAGGATCCTGATGAAGTGCGCCGGCACCATGAACGACCGGGTGCCACGGGTCCGGCTGACCTCGGCCAGCCACGACCTGGCCTCGAAGTGATCGGTGATCACCGTTGTGGCCCCGATGTAGAGGGCGCAGAGGGCCCAGCCGGCGTGGGAGGCGTGGTAGGAGGGACCGCTCATCACATAGACGTCGTCGCGGGTCCATCCCCACAGGGCCACCTGGCCCTCTGTCCCCTGGCGGCGGCCGGCGGCGTCGGCCATGGCCCCGTGGACGACGCCCTTGGGCCGCGCCGTGGTGCCCGAGGTGTAGAACATCAGCCCCGGCCCCGAGCCGCTGTCTGCGTCGGGCAGGGGCGTGGCCGCGGCGATGGCCGGCTCGTATCCCCGGCCCACCAGCAGCTTGGGGACGGGCGCCTCCGAGCCGTCGATCGCCCCGGTCAGCTCCCCCTCGAAGCAGGTGTGGCCGACGACCACCGCGGCGTCAGCATCGGAGAAGATGTAGGCCAGCTCGCCCGAGCGGAGATGGTGGTTGACGGGCAGGTACGGGGCCCCGGCCATGGCTGCGGCGATGGCCACCTCGAATTGCTCCGCTCCGTTGGGCAGGACCGTCGCCACGGGGCGCCCCGGCCCGGCTCCGCTCTCCACCAGCACCGTGGCCAGGCGGGCGGCCCGTTCGTGGAGCCGGCCGTAGGTGAGGACCGACTCCCCCACCACGATGGCCGGTCGCTCGGGGCCGCTCCTGGCGTGGGTGGTGACTCCGCGGTCATCTGAAGTGGTCGGAGCTCCCACGACCGGCGACGCTACCTCCTCCACCGCCTCCCGTTCTCCTCCCGTGACCCGGCCACGGGGTCGATGCCCGTCGGTCCGGGTACGGTGGCAGCCGTGACCGAGCTCGCCGGATCCGTCCGCACTCCGGCCCACCCCCTGGAGCCGATCACCGGGGAGGAGATCCGGGTAGCGGTGGCCGCGGTGCGGGCAGCCGGTCGCCTGGACGAGCGGGCGCGCTTCGCCACCGTCACCCTCGAGCCTCCGTCCAAGGAGGTGCTGGCCGCCCACCGTCCCGGTGATCCGGTCCGACGCCAGGTCCGCCTGGTCATCGTGCCCGGCCTCGACAGCTCGGTCATCGAGGCCCTGGTCGACGGCGCATCGGGGGAGATCGTGTCGTGGGAGCTGCGGCCCGACGTCCGCCCGGCCCTCCTCTTCGACGACTCCCTCCGCTCCATCCTGGCCCTGGAGAAGCATCCCGAATGGCAGGCGGCCATGCGGCGGCGGGGCATCACCGACTTCGGCAAGGTGCAGATCGACCCCTGGCCGACCGGCAACTTCGGCCGGGCCATGGAGGAGGACCGGCGGGTCACCCGGTGCCTCGCCTACTACCGGGAGAACCCGACCGACAACGGCTACGCCCGGCCCATCGAGGGTGTGGTCGCCACCGTCGACGGGGCCCGCGGCGAAGTCCTCGAGGTGCTCGACTACGGGGTCGTCCCCCTCCCGCCCGAGGCAGGGAGCTACTACCCCGAGGACCACCAGCCCCTGCGCACCGACCTGCTCCCCCTCGAGATCGTGCAGGCCGAAGGGCCCAGCTTCACGGTCGAGTCCAACCTGATCCGCTGGCAGCGCTGGTCCCTGCGGGTGACGATGGACCCCAACGACGGTCTGGTCCTGCACGCCGCCGGCTATCTCGACGGTGGCCGGGTACGGCCCGTCCTGCACCGTGCTTCGATCACCGAGATGGTGGTCCCCTACGGCGACCCCGGCCCGATGCACGGATGGAAGAACGCCTTCGATGCCGGCGAGTGGGGCCTCGGCCGGATGGTCAACTCCCTCACCCTGGGCTGTGACTGCCTGGGGGTCATCTCCTACCTCGACGCGACGTTCGCCACCGAGCGGGGCGAACCGTACGTCGTGGAGAACGCGGTGTGCATCCACGAGGAGGACTACGGGATCCTCTGGAAGCACCAGGACCAACGTGCCGGGCGGACCGAGGTGCGGCGGTCGCGGCGGTTGGTGGTCTCCTCCATCTCCACGGTGGGCAACTACGAGTACGGCTTCTACTGGTACTTCTACCTCGACGGCACCATCCAGTTCGAAGTGAAGCTGACCGGGATCCTCTCGACCCGGGCCATGGCACCCGGCGAGCGCTCGCCCTTCGCCCCCCTGATCGCACCCGACCTCGCGGCTCCCGTCCACCAGCACCTGTTCTGCGCCCGGCTCGACCTGGAGGTCGACGGCCGGGTGAACGAGGCCTTCGAGGTGTCCACCGAGCCCCTTCCCACCGGGGACGACAATCCGTGGTCCAACGGGTTCATCCCGGTGGCCAGGAGACTGGACTCGGAGCGGGAGGCGCAACGGGACGTCGACCCCGCCTCCGGCCGATTCTGGAAGTTCGCCAATCCCGGAGTCCGAAACCGGCTGGGTGAGCCGGTGGCCTACAAGCTGGTCCCGTCGTCCACGCCCACCATGCTGGCCCACCCCGATTCGAGTGTGGGCCGGAGGGCGGGCTTCGCCCGCCACAACCTGTGGGTCACGCCCTTCGCACCCGACGAGCGACGGGGTGCCGGGGACTACCCCAACCAACATCCGGGCGGTGACGGGCTTCCCCGTTGGACGGCGCAGGACCGGCCACTCACCGGCACCGACATCGTCGCCTGGCACACCTTCGGCGTCACCCACATCCCCCGGCCCGAGGACTGGCCGGTGATGCCCGTCGAGTACTGCGGGTTCCATCTCGTCCCGGTGGGGTTCTTCGACGCCAACCCGACGCTGGACGTCCCCCCGCCGGATGGCGCGTGCCACTGAACGGTCGCCAGTAGCCCTGGCCAGGGCGCCCGACTACGCGGTGTCGACCAGCATGGCGGCCAGCCGCTTGCGATGGGTGGCGTGGCCACCGAGCAGCACGTCGTTCTGCTTGGCCCGCTTGAACAGGAAGTGGGCGTCGTTCGCCCACGTGAAGCCCACACCTCCGTGGAGCTGGATGTCCTCACCGGTGACCTTGACCGCCGCCTCGGTGGTGTAGCCGGCGGCCATGGCTGCGGCCCGCTGGCGGGCCGGGTCCTCGGCGTCGGACGCCCACGCTGCGAACTGCACCGCCACCCGGGCCATCTCCACCTGGTGGAACATGTCGACGATCTTGTGCTTGACCACCTGGAAGGACGCCACCGGCCGGTCGAACACCACCCGTTCCTTGGTGTAGGCGATGGCCATCTCCAGGGCCCGGTCCGCGACCCCCAGCGTCTCGGCGGCCAGAGCCACCGACGTGTCGTCGATGATCCGACGCCAGGTGGGTGCCTGGTTCCCCGCCGGGCCGATGGGTACGCACGGGCGCCCGTCCAGCTCCAGACGCGCCACCTTGCGCAGGGGGTCGAGGGCGGCGACCGGCTCGCCGTCGGGCTTCTCGACCAGGAAGGCGCGCCGGCCCTGCTCGGTTCCGGCGACCACGATGGCCCAGTCGGCGGTATGGCCGTCGAGGACCAGTGGCTTCAGGCCGTCGAGGACCCAACCCGCCCCCCGTCGCCGCGCCCGGGTCCGCACCGTGTCAAGCGGGTCGCCATGGCCGGACTCGTGGAGGGCCACCGTCCCCCGGGTGCGTCCGCTGGCCAGGTCGGGAAGCAGGTCGTCGGCCCCGAGGGCCCGGGCGGCCAGCGTGGCGAACACTGCCGAGGAGAAGAAGGGCCCGGGCAACGGGACCCGACCGGTCTCGCGGAGGACGATACAGAGCTCGGCGAGGCCGGCGCCCGCACCGCCGGACCCGGCAGGAACGGCCAGCCCGGTCCAGCCCAGATCGACCAATTTCCTCCAGAGTGCGGCGTCAACCCCGTCGGGATCGTCGGCCATCCGGCGCACCAGGGCACCGCCGACCTCGCGGTCCATGGCCTGCCTGGCCACATCCGCGAGCGCCTCCTGTTCGGCGTCAAATGTGAAGTCCATGGCCTCCCCGGCTTCGCCTTATCCCTGGTCGGCCCTGGTCGGAGCCGTCCCGCTCCGACTGACGGCGTCCGAACCTGACAGGAGCGTCAGTGTAGACCCCTGCCGACCCGGCCGGGACGACAGGGTCCGACCGGACCCGATGGCGCCGCGGCTCGGCGCCTTCGACGCCGACGCCCTGATCTACGCCGCCGCCCCCGGCCACGCCCTCGGACAGCGGGTGCGGGCGCCGTTCCCCACCGGTCCGGTCGAACATCCGGACCAGGTTGCCGGAATCAGCTCCCCGCTCCTGGTCCCCGAGCTGCTGGCCCAGCTCATGCGCGATCGGTCCACCGACGACCTGGGCGCACTCGGTGCGCTTCTCGGCCGGCTCGATCTGCTCCCGACCGATCAGTCGACGGTCGAGCTGGCCGCGGCCCTGGGGCGTCGTACGGACTGCGGGCCGCGGACGCGGTTCACCTCGCTACCGCGGTCAAGGCCGCGACCGACCGGTTCATCACCGACAACCGGGCGGACGCTCCGTCCTCGATCTCCGAGATTGCCGTCACCCACCCGGACGAGCTCCCGGAGCCGCCCCGGAACCGACCAGGCCCGGTGCCGGTCAACCCCGGCACGGCACCCCGGTCGGCCCGGGGGTCCCGCCTCGTACACTGCAGGTTGCTGACATGACCTACCTGTTCGCACTCGGAGCGGCGCTTTCGAACGCACTCGTCAGCGTGCTCCAACGCATGGGCGTGGAGGACGCCGGGGAGGGCGACACCCTCCGGCTCAGCCTCCTGGCCCACGCCCTGCGACGAGGGGTGTGGCTCCTCGGGCTCGCCTTCATGGTCTGCGCGTTCGTCCTCCAGGCTCTGGCCCTGCACGCCGGCGACCTGACCGAGGTGCAGCCCATCCTGGTCACCGAGCTCTTGTTCCTGGTCTTCATCCTTTCCACCTGGTTCGGCTACCGGACCGGTCCCCGCGAGTGGCTCGGGGTCGGGCTGGCATCGGCAGGACTGGCCGGCTTCCTGGCCTTCTCGGCCCCGACCGGGGGGACGGTGTGCCCGGCAGCCTCGGATGGATCGTCGTCGGCGGTTCGTGCGTGGCCGGCATGGTGCTCACGGTGGCGATGGCACTCCGAGGGCCGCGCTGGTGGAGGGCGGCGATGTTCGGCGCTTCGGCGGCCATCGGCTTCGCCTTCACCGCGTCGCTGACCAAGGTGGTCTCGCACTTCGTCGCCGCTGATTGGACGACGATGTTCTCGCACTGGGAGACCTACGCCCTTGCGCTGTTCGGAGCCACCTCGGTCTTCCTCACCCAGAACGCCTTCCACGCCGGACCGATCGGCGCCTCGCAGGCCGCCCTGGTGCTCGTTGACCCTCTGGTCAGCATCACCATCGGCATCGCCCTGTTCGGCGACGACCTGCAGACCAACGGCGCCCGGGGGCCGCTCGAGGCGGTCTCGCTGCTGTTCCTGATCGTCGGCGGGTTCGTGCTCTCACACTCGTCGGCGGTGACCATGCTGAAGGGTGAGGACGCCGCCGCCGGCGACCTCCTCGCCCCGCGACTGCGCGCCCGTCAGCCGTCGTCCGCCCGGCCGGAGCCGCTGCCGCCGGGCCTCACCCCCTGAGCGGCGGAGGCCTTCGCTACACTCCGTCCGTGGACTTCTCCCTGACTGCCGAAGACGAGGCGTTCGGTACCGAACTCCGGGGATGGCTCGACGAGAACCTCGAGCGGTTCCTGACCGAGACCGAGGACGAAGACCAGCGCAACGCGGGGGTTCCCTCCCAGTCGCGCCGCAAGGCCTGGCAACACCTGTTGAGCGAGGGGGGATGGGCCGCCGTCCACTGGCCGACAGAGTGGGGCGGCCGGGAGACCACGCCCGTCCAGCGCCTCCTCTACTCCGAGATCATGGCCGAGTACCGCACTCCGGGTGTGTACAACGCCAACGGCATCTGGCAGATCGGTCCCATGCTGATCCAATGGGGAACCGAGGAGCAGCAGAACCGCTGGCTCCCCTCGATCCTCAACGCCGAGGACCACTGGTGCCAGGGATTCTCCGAGCCCGACGCGGGAAACGATCTGGCCAACCTGCGGACGATGGCCATCCTCGACGGCGACCACTACGTGGTCAACGGGCAGAAGATCTGGATCTCGACGGCGCACCTGGCCAAGTGGGGACTGTTCCTGTTCCGCACCGATCCGACAGCGATCGAGCGCGGGGCCAAGCACGAGGGCATCACCGCGTTCATCGTCGACCTCGAGTCCCCGGGCGTCGAGCGTCGACCCATACGCGACATGTCGGGCGACGAGATGTTCAACGAGGTCTACTTCCGGGACGTCCACGTCCCGGTGGACGACCGACTGGGCGGTGAGGGCGAGGGCTGGATGGTGGCCATGGGCACCCTCGGGCACGAGCGGTTGGGCATCGCCGGGCAGATCACCGGCCTGGCCGCCGACCTCCGGGCCATGATCGAGGCCGCCCGCGCCGTCAATCCAGAAGCCCTCGACGATCCCGGCATCGCCGACCGGCTGGCCCGGGCGTGGACGGAGATCGAACTGACCCGGCTGCTGGTCTACCGGGCCCTCAGCAAGGTCATCCGCGGGGAGAAGAACTGGCCGGAGGTGCCGTTCTCCAAGCTCCAGTACTCGATGCTGGCCCAGACCCTGGCCGAGTTGGCCGTGGACCTCCTCGGCCCGGTCGGGCTCCTGGCCCGGGGAGGTCCCGACGCGGTCGACCGCGGCAAGTGGACCCGGCTCTACTCGTTCCAGCGCTATACGACCATCGGTGGCGGGTCGACCGAGGTTCAGAAGAACATCATCGCCGACCGGGCCATCAAGCTGCCCGGTCAGACCCGGTTGTCCTGACCGGCGGGAGCGGTGCCGACCCCCCGCAACGGGCGTTCCCCCTGCCTCATCGGGGTCGGGCGACGGACCTGGCGGCCGGAGGAGTGCGGGCCCGACGGCGCGCCCGAGCCGCTGGCCATGTGGGAGGAGGTGGCCCGGCTGGCCGGTGACGACACCGGCCGGCCCGGGGTGATCGGCGGGATCGAGCGGGTCGACGTCGTCTACTGCCAGGCCTGGCAGTACGACGACCCCCCGACCCGCCTGGCCGAGCGGTTGGGTGCCAACCCGGGAGCCGGGCGCTACTCGGGGATCGGGGGCACCGTCCCCCAGACCCTCGTCTCGGAGGCGGCCCGGGACATCCTGCGGGGCGACCTCGACCTGGCTCTGGTGGTCGGCGCGGAGGCGCTGGCCACCCGGCGGCGGCTGTCCAAGCAGGGGCGCAAGCCGGCCTGGACCTTCCCGCCCGACGAGAGACGACCCTTCCCCTTCGACGTCCCGCTCCATCCCGGCGAGGTGGCCAACGGCATCTTCGAGGCGTGGCTCACCTTCGCCCTGTTCGAGAACAGCCATCGGGCGCACCTGGGCGAAGCGATGGACCCGTATCGCCGGTCGCTCGGCGAATTGCTGGCCCCGATGACCACGGTGGCCGCCTCCAACCCCGCACGCCTGGTTCCCCGTCGAGCGGACGGCCGACGAGATCATCGGGCCGTCGCCGGACAACCGGATGGTCGGCTATCCGTACTCGAAGCTGATGACGGCCATCATGGACGTGGACATGGCCGCAGCCGTGCTGGTGGCCAGTGACGCCATGGCCGACTCACTCGGAGTCCCGCTCGACCGGCGCGTCTACCTGCGCGGCTGGGGCTACGCCGAGGATCCCCCGGCGGTCGCCCAACGATCGGAGCTGTGGCGCTCGGGGGCCATGGAGGCGGCAGGGGCGGCGGCGCTGCAGGGGGCGGGGGTGGGGATCGACGACATCGCCCACTTCGACCTGTACTCATGCTTCGCCAGTTCGGTCGGGTTCGCCCTCGACGCGCTGGGCATCGACCCGAAGGCCGCCCGGAGCGCGGCCGGCGCCGCGCCCGAACGCCCCGTCTCGGTCACCGGGGGCCTGGCCTACCACGGCGGTCCCGGGAGCAACTACGTGACCCACGCCCTGGCCTCCATGGTCGAGACGCTCCGGGACGACCCGGGCTCGCTGGGCATGGTCAGCGGGGTGGGGATGCACATGCACAAGCACGCCTTCGCCGTCTATTCGACCACGCCGGGGGACCTGGTTCCCACCGACGACCGGACGGTGTCCGCCCGCGGGGCCATGGCGGAGACCACCGTCCTCGAATCCTTCGACGGGGCGGCGGAGGTGGCGACCTACTCGGTGGTCCACGGGCGCGACGGCCGACCCGAATGGGCGGCCCTGGTCTGCGACGTCCCGTCGGACGGAAGGACACGATCAGGAGGGGAGGCCGCCGCGGCCAGGTGCTACGCCCGGTTGACCGATCCGGAGGCGCTGCCCTTGGCCGAGTCGGAAGAGTTGATCGGCAGCCCGGTCCACCTCACCAGTGACGGCGAGGGCCGCACCACCGCCCGGGTGTAGGTAGTCTTCATGACGTAGGTGTCAGGCTCCCGGGGGGACCCGGGTGTTGCGCGGACCAAGGAGGGATGCCGATGCGTGCCGAGGATCTGATTCTCGTCAGCGTGGACGACCACGTCGTCGAGCCGCCCGACATGTTCGAAGGCCGGCTCCCCTCCAAGTACCGGGACCTGGCGCCGAAGCTGGTACGCAAGGGCGACGGCACCGACGTCTGGGTCTACGACGGAAACGAGATCCCGAACATCGGGCTCAATGCCGTGGTCGGTCGGCCGCCTGAGGAGTACGGCATCGAGCCCACCTCCCTCGACGACATGCGCAAGGGTTGCTACGACATCGACGAGCGGGTCCGGGACATGAACGCCAACGGCGTGCTCGGCTCGATGTGCTTCCCGTCGTTCCCGCAGTTCTGCGGCCAGCTCTTCGCCCGCACCGAGGACAAAGACGTCGCCCTGGCCATGCTCCGTGCCTACAACGACTGGCACGTCGAGGGTTGGTGCGGCGCCGCCCCCGGCCGCTTCATCCCGCTCGCCCTGCCGGTCATGTGGGACCCGGCGCTGGCCGCGGCGGAGATCCACCGGATGGCGGCCAAGGGCTGTCATGCGGTGACCTTCTCGGAGAACCCGGAGAAGCTGGGCTGGCCGAGCTTCCATTCGCGACCACTGGGACCCGCTCTGGCAGGCCTGCTCGGAGGAGGGCACCGTCGCCTGCCTTCACATCGGCTCCTCCTCGCAACTGGTCATCACCTCGGTCGAAGCACCCATCGACGTGCTCATCACCCTCCAGCCGATGAACGTGGTGCAGGCGGCGGCCGACCTGTTGTGGTCGCCGGTGCTGCGCAAGTTCCCCGATCTTCGGGTCGCCCTGTCCGAAGGCGGGATCGGTTGGATCCCCTACTTCCTCGAGCGGGCCGACTACGTCTACCAGCACCACAAGGCCTGGACCGGCCAGGACTTCGGCGACATGCTGCCCAGCCAGCTGTTCAAGGAGCGGATCATCACCTGCTTCATCGACGACGCCTTCGGGGTGGCCAACCGGCACTACCTCAACATGGACAACATCACCTGGGAGTGCGACTACCCGCACTCCGACTCCACCTGGCCCCAGGCCCCGGAGATGGCCATGAAGTACCTCGAGGGTGTTCCCGATGACGAGGTGGACAAGATCACCCACCTCAACGCCATGCGCCACTTCTCCTACGACCCCTTCGCCGTGCGGCCCCGTGAGAAGTGCACCGTGGCCGCGCTGCGGGCCGAGTCCGCCGATGTCGACCTGTCCGTGATGCGCCGCTCGTCTGGGGCGAGCAAGCACAAGGACACCTCGATCAGCGCATTGAGCAATCTCAACCGGTCGCCCGACAACGACTGACTCGACCGACCCCGCGGACCCGAGCGCCACCAGACCGAGCAGATAGAGCGGACAGCCGTGCCCATTCACTACCAGTTGGGCGATGACCACGTCGCCCGCATCGTCATCGACCGTCCCGAGGCGAAGAACGCCATGGACATGGAGCACTTCTTCCAGCTCCGTAGTGCCTGGGACAGGTTCGGGGACGAGGACGACGCCTGGGTCGCCATCATCACCGGGGTCGGTGACTCATTTCTGGTGGGCGCCGACCTGAAGACCTACATCCCCCAGATCACCGAGCACCAGAAGAAGATCGCCGCCGGCGAAGTCTCCGATCTGGGCGGCTACCAACTCGACGACGGGGTCAAGGCCGTCCTGCGCGGGGTGAAGCTCTACAAGCCGATCATCGCCGCCGTCAACGGCACCTGCGTGGCGGGGGGAATGGAGATGCTGGGCGGATGCGACATCCGGGTAGCCGCCGACACGGCCACCTTCGGCGTGCTCGAGCCCAAGCGGGGACTGTTCGCCGGTGGGGGCACGACGGTCCGGCTCCCCCGTCAGATCCCATTTCCGGCGGCCATGGAATTTCTCCTGTGCGCCGACCGGGTGAGCGCGGCCCGGGCCTGGGGATGGGTCTGCTCAACGAGGTCACCGGGCCGGACCGGCTGATGGAGCGGGCCGACGACTACGCGGCGCGGATCCTGGCCAACGGCCCGCTGGCCGTGCGCAAGACCAAGGAATCGGTACTCCGGGGATTGGAGACCGACATGCGGGAGGCCTATCGCGTCGAGTCGGAGATGGCCCGGGAGGTCTTCGGGAGCGAGGACGCCAAGGAGGGACCGTTGGCGTTCAAGGAGAAGCGACCACCGGTCTGGACCGGCCGGTAGGGCCGCGGCCTGGCGCCGCTCCGTTCCGGGCCGCCAGCAAGGGTGGAGGATCTGAGCCATAGCATCATAGGCACCATGATGCTATGATGCCTATATGCCCAAGACGCGTACGACGCTCACGATCGATGAAGGGGTGCTGACTGCCGTAAAGGTCCGTGCCGCCCGAACCGGGAAGGGTGACAGCGAGGTCATCGAGGAAGCGCTCCGGCGCGACCTCGGTCTCGAGCTTCTGGACCGGCTGTGGGCAAAGGCCGAACTTGGCGAGGAAGATGCGATGACCCTCGCGGTGGAGGCCCAACACGTCGCCCGCACGAAGCGCCGCTGACCAGAACCAGCCTCATGCGAGCGGTCCTCGACCCCAACGTGATCGTCTCTGCCGTTCTCTCGCGAGGCGGTTCGCCGGCCAAGGTGCTCCGATCGTGGATCGAGGGTGACTATGAGCTCATCGTCTCACCGGCTCTCCTGGATGAGCTCGCGCGAGTTCTGCAGTATCCGAAGATCACGGCGAGAGTTGCCCCGAACGAAGCTGAGGAGCTACTCGATCTGCTCCGCCGGCATGCGGAGGTCGTGGACGATGCAACCACGGATCTGGCCGTAACCTCACCAGACCCCGATGACGAGTACCTGATCGCACTCGGAGCCAAGGCGAAAGCGGTCATCGTATCCGGGGATTCCGACCTGCTCGGTCTTGCAGAGCGCATCCCGGTTCTCCCTCCAGCAGAGTTCCTGCATCGACTGACTGATTGAAGGGTCTGCCACGGTTGACCAATCCAAGTTATCAACGCTCACTGTGCGACCCGAGGTTCTGCTCGAACTCGGGTGCACGGTATCAAGCCGGCTGAAAGCGGACACCCACGCGCCTGGGTTCGCGTCGCGTCGAGCCGTACTCGGTCCGACACCCGCAGGATGGCAACCCCATGCTCTTCGTCGTGGACGACGAGGGGCAGTTGCGGGGTGATCGGCCGACCGCATCGCCGGGGAGCGCACCCTGCGCACCCTGCGCACCCGGCGCACCACCGGTGGTCGATCGGCCCGAGCGGTCGGCACCGATGCCCTATCACGCTACTCCCCCGTCAGCGGTCGTCCCCGACCGTCGAGGCTTCCGCCGTCAACCGTGAGCGTCGACGGGGTCAGCCCTTGTAGGTGCGCATGAAGCCGCTGTAGACGCCGGCGAAGCCGGAGTTCACGTCGTCGGGCAGCGGGTGGAGCTCGCCCATCTGGCTGGCGCCCCAGAGGATGTGGGCGCTGCGCTCGACCAGGGCGGTGATGTGGAGCACCTTCTCCGGCGTGGGCCCGACCGCCACCATCCCGTGGTTGGCGATCAACGCCGCCCCCCGGTCCTTCAGCGCCGCCACCGCCTGGTTCCCGAGGTCGGCCGTGCCGCTGGCCGCGTACTCGGTCACCCGGACGTCGCCACCGACATAGATGGAGAACTCGTCGATGCAGGGCGGGATCGACCGGTGGGCCACCGCGAACATGGTGGCATGCACCGGATGGGAGTGGATCACCGAGCCGACGTCGTCGTAGGCCGCGTAGCACGCCAGGTGCAGCGCCATCTCGGACGAGGGCGAACGGGTGCCGGCGATCACCTTCCCCTCCGGGTCCACGGTCACCAGGTCGTCGAGGACCATGGCGGCGTAGCTGATCGACGACGGGGTGATGCAGACGGTGCCGTCCTCGTTTCGGGCCGAGATGTTCCCGGCCGTGCCCTCCACCAGCCCGCGGGCCAACATGTCCTTTGCCGCGGCCAGGACCGCTTCGGCTGCGTCTTCCACGAATGCGGCCACTCCCCTACCTCCTCAACCATCCTGGTGCGCGCGACATCCCGATTCTGCGCGGCACGCCTGCGCCGATGGTATCGGTCGCCGGGTGGCGTTGCCTGACACCGGGGTCAGGGTCGGCCGGCTGTGGCTATCCTGGCCCGATGGGACTACTCGACACCCGGGTCGCCATCGTCACCGGCGCCGGGAGGGGATCGGCCGCCAGGTAGCCCTCTGCCTGGCCGCGGAGGGCGCCAAGGTGGTGGTCAACGACATCGGGGTCGGCCTCGACGGCCGGGACGGGGCCGCGGGCGGTGGGGACGGGGATCCGGCCTCCCAGGTCTGTGACGAGATCACGGCGGCGGGCGGGCGGGCGGTAGTCAGCCACGACTCGGTCAGCGACTACCAGGCGGCGGGCCGGATCGTCGACACCGCCATCGACGCCTTCGGGCAGATCGACATCCTGGTCAACAACGCCGGCATTGTCCGCGATCGATCCCTCCTCAAGATGACCGAGGAGGACTACGACGCCGTCGTCGCCGTGCACCAGAAGGGCACCTTCAACGCCACCCGGCACGCCGCACCCCACATGAAGGAGGCCGGCTACGGGCGCATCGTCAACATGACCTCGTCGGCCGGCCTTCGGGGCAACTTCGGGCAGACCAATTACGGCGCGGCCAAGGCGGCCATCATGGGCATGACCTTCGTGTGGGCGGTCGAGCTCGGCAGGTACGGGATCACCGTCAACGCCATGGCCCCGTCGGGAACCACCCGGATGACCGAGGGCCTGTACCAGGGGGCCGAGCCCCCGGCCAACGAGGATCCCGCCCTCAACGCGCCGATGGTGGCCTTCCTGGCCTCCGAGGCGGCGTCCTTCGTCAACGGGCAGGTGGTGGGCCGGACCGGCTACGGGTACACCCTGTTCCAGACCCCCCGTCAGGTCGCCACCATGTGGCAGGAGGGCGGTTGGTCCCCCCGGGAGGTGGCGGACCACTTCCACGAGGTCCTGGGCCAGCACCTGCAGCCGGTGGGCATGCCCAGCCATCCCCTGCTGGGCAAGCGGGACTGACGCCGGTCCCGGGCCCCCACCGCCCCCCGCCGACGGCACTCAGGAACCCTCGTTCACGGCGATTCCGTCGGCGAACCGGGCCCGGAGCTCCTGCTTGAGGACCTTGCCGGCCGGATTGCGGGGCAGCCCGTCGATGAATTCCCACCGCCGCGGCACCTTGTAGGCGGCCAGCGAGTCGAGGCAGTGGCGGCGGAGCCCGGCGGCATCGAGCTCCCACCCGGGACGCACCACCACGATGGCGGCCAGGTCCTCGCCCAGGACATCGTGGGGGACTCCGATCACCGCCGCCTCCTCCACCCCCGGATGCGAGAGGATGGCGGACTCGACGTCCACGGCGTACACGTTGGAGCCGCCCCGGATGATCACGTCCTTGGCCCGGCCAACGATGTAGAGATAGCCGTCCTCGTCGATCCGGCCGACGTCGCCCGTACGGAGCCAGCCGTCGACCCAGGTGGCGGCCGTGGCCTCCGGGTCCTCGAAGTACTCGCGCGGGCGCCCGGGGATCCGCAACTCGATCTCACCGTAGCCGTCGGCCGCGGCCGGCCCCCCGTCGGGGCCGACACAGCGGACCTCGGCGGGGGGACCGGCCTTCCGACCGAGCCCGGGCGCCGAACCGCCTCGCCCTTCGGCATCACGCAGTAGACCGACCCGGCTTCGGTCATCCCGTAATTGTTGGAGACGACGGCGTCGGGCATCCTCGCCTGCAGGCGGTCGATGGCCGAGGGCGCCAGCGGGGCGCTGCCCACCGAGCAGATGGCCACCGAGGAGAAGTCGACCTCCCCGAAGCGCGGGTGGCCCAGGAGCAGCTGGACCATCGAGGGCACGAGGAAGAGCGCCTGGGGGCCGTCCGACTCGACGAAGTCGAGCCACTCCTCGGCGTCGAAACGGGGTTGGTACGCACAGGCCATCCCGAGCTTCATCGGGGCGTAGACGAAGGCCAACCCGGCGAACGTGGTCAACGGGCTGGCGTGGAGCCAGAGCTGCCCGGTCCACATGGGCACACCGTTCGGAACGGTCGACGCGTTGTCATGGCGAACGGCGACACCCTTGGGCCGGCCGGTGGTCCCCGACGTGAACATGATGTCGGCGAGGTCGCCGTCGTCGACCGGGACCTGGTAGGCGGATCCGTCGTCGTCGAGCGCCTCGTCCCAGCGGATGCACCGGGGCCTGCCCCGCTGGGCCCGGCCCGGCAACGGCGGAGCAACGCCGGTCGAGGGCCGCCCACCCCTGGAGGCGTCGATGACCAGGTCCAGCGGGTAGCCATCGCCCGCTCCCCGGAAGGCACCGGCCACGGGGTCGTCGATCCGCTCGTCGTCGGCCACCTGGGCCACCACGTCGGCGTGGACGAACATGCGCCCGACCTCTGCCGGCGCCAGTCGGGGATCCAGGGGGACGGCCACCCCGCCGGAGCGGTGGATGGCCGCGTAGGCGATGACCCAGCGCAGCGCGTT
Source organism: uncultured Acidimicrobiales bacterium (assembly GCA_963806285.1). Taxonomy (GTDB): domain Bacteria; phylum Actinomycetota; class Acidimicrobiia; order Acidimicrobiales; family RAAP-2; genus Bog-756. The sequence goes on along the minus strand of CAWDXJ010000005.1, from coordinate 247,302 downwards.
GGGAGCGGCCAGCCGGATGGCCACGCGATCGCCCCGGGCGATGCCGAGCCCGGTCATCCCCCGGGCCAGCCGATTGGCCTCGCGGTCCCACTGGCCGAAGGTCAGCTGCCCCTGCCCGATGACCCGGAAGGCGACCTCGTCCGGATAGCGCTCGGCCATGGCCGCCAGCTGGGCCACCTGCAGCGCCGAGCCGCCTGTTCCCGTTCCACTCACCGATCTCCTCCTCTCCACCCCGGCCGGCGATGCCGTCCGGCGGCTCGTCCCCGGCGCAGGGGACCCCTACTCTGGCCGATGGGCACCTCGGCCGCTCAGCCCAACGCCCGGCGGAGGAATCCCACCAGGCCGACCGAGGTCAGCACGGCCAACGAGAAGACCGCCACCACGAAGCAGATCCAGGTCTGGATGTGGGGCACGCCGGGAGCCATCAGTCCTCTCAGCCCCTCGCTCACGTAGGTCATCGGGTTGAGGGCGGAGACCACCTGGAACCACCGGATGTGCGAGAGGGAGGGCCACGGGTACTGGCTCGATCCGGTGAACAACAGGGGCGTCGTGACCAGGGCGAACGTCAGGTTGATCCGGTTGGGGGAGACGAAGGTCCCCAACACGAGGCCCATCGCCGCGCCGATGAGGGCGCCGATCACGGTCATCGCCGCCACGCCGGCCGCGGCCCCGGCGCTCCACGGGATCGATCCGAGCAGCCAGAGCCCGATGGGGAACATGACGGCGGCGGCGATCACCCCCCGCATGGCCGAGACCACCACCTTCTCCAGGGCCACCGCCCCGATGGGCAGGGGCGCCAACAGGCGGTCCTCGATCTCGTTGCTGTAGGAGAACTCGATGACCAGCGGCAGCGCCGTGCTCTGAAACCCGGTCAGGACGGCGGCCAGGGCCACCAACCCCGGAAAGAGCACGTCGACGTAGCCGGGTCGGGCGTACCCCAACTGGGTGAGCACCTTGCCGAACACGAAGAGCAGAAAGAGCGGCTGGAGGATCACCTGGGCCAGGAAGAAGGGGAACTCCCGGCCGGTCACGTAGAGATCCCGGCGGAGGATGGCCAGTGCGGCGCGCCAGGGGCTCCACGGGTGGGCTCGCTCGGAAGGCGCCGGCTCCACCGACCCCTCCGTCCCTGCTGCTTTCGTCACCGCAGCGACCTCCCGGTGAGGTGGATGAAGACATCCTCCAAACTCGGTTCCCCGAGGCGGACATCGATGAGCCGGGCACCGACGTCACCGATCGCCTGGGCCACCGGCGCCACCACCGAGGCCGGATCGGTCTGCACGTAGACCCGGAAGCGCCATCCGCCGGCCCCGGGGTCGTCGAGCTCCTCCACCCGGTCGATGGGGGCGCAACGGCCGAGCGCCAGAAGGACCCTGGACGTCTCGGTGGCGTCGGCCGGATCCACCAGGCAGTCGAGCGTCCGCTCGCCGGCCATGCCCCTCACCAGGGCGTCGGGGGTGTCGAGGGCCAGGAGCCGGCCGTGGTCGATGATCGCCACCCGGTCGCTCAAGGTGGCGGCCTCCTCCATGTCGTGGGTGGTGATCACCACCGTCGTCCCCTCGGCCCGGAGCTGGGCGATGCGATCCCACGTGAACAGGCGGGCTGCGGGATCGAGCCCGGTCGACGGCTCGTCGAGGAACAGGACGGTCGGCTCGTGCATGAGGGCCCGGGCGATCATCATCCGCTGGATCTGCCCTCCCGAGAAATCGTCCGGCCGCCCATTGGGACGGTCGGCCAGGCCGAACTGGGCCAGCAGCACGTCGGCCCTGGCCTTGCGGAGCGCCCGGGGTACTCCGTGGTAGCTGGCATGGAACAGGAGGTTCTGTCGTACCGACAGGGAACGGTCGAGATTGTTCTGCTGGGGGACCACGCCCAGGACCCTCCGGGCCCCGACCGGGTCGGCGGTCACATCGACCCCGGCCACCCGGGCGCTGCCCGCGGTAGGCCGGATCCTGGTGGTGAGGATCCCGATGGTGGTGGTCTTGCCGGCACCGTTGGGCCCGAGGAAGCCGAACACCTCGCCCCGACGGACGCCGAAGCTGATCCCGCCCACCGAGTCGACCGGCGCCTTCGGGTAGCGCTTGACCAGGCCCGCGACCTCGACGGCCACCTCCCGGGACTCGTCGTCGTCGAAATGCATCACACCGTCTCTTCTGCCCCTGGGCACGTGTCCGTCGACGGCACCTACCGGCGACCAGGGCCGGCGCCGCACGGGCGGTGCCCAGGGTGAAAGAGGGCGTCGCCCCGGTGGAGCCACTCCAGCACCGCGAACTCTGACACGGTTATCATACAAACCACATCGGGACCGGTCTCGGCCACCCTCGTCGGCAGGGCCGCAGAGGGCGCGGCCGACGAGGCGGCCCCGACAGCACACCGGGGTCCGCCACAGGGCAAGATGGTCCGGCCAGCGGCACACTGCACACGAAGATGGGGGACGCATGAGACACCGCACCGACCGATCGAGGCCACGCACCGCCGCAGCCGTCGTCGGCGTCCTGGTCGCCTCGGTGTTGATGGCCAGCTGTTCCAGCGGGGCCTCGACATCGACCACGACCGCCAAGCCGGGAACGTCCTCGACGCCGGTGTCCGGCACGGGGACGGGCTCGCCGGGCGTCTCCGCCACCCAGGTCAGTGTGGGCTCGATCGCCTCCCTCACCGGAGGCCTCTCCGCCGACTTCGCCGCCTTCGTCCCCGGGATCCAGGCCTACCTCGACATGGTGAACGCCAACGGCGGCGTCAACGGGCGCCACATCGTCCTGACCGCCAATTTGGACGACGCCGGCACCGGTTTCGCACAGCTGTCGCACACCCTCATCCAGCAGGACAATGTCTTCGCCGCCTTCATCTCCACCTTCTTCTTCACGCCCGGCCTGTTCGTCCAGACCGGGACCCCGACCTTCGGCTACAACACCAGCGGCAACTGGACTCCCGCTCCCAACCTCTTCGGCGCCGGCGGATCGACCCAGGACTACAACTACGGGGCCCAGAGCATCGCCTACCTGATGAAGCAGCTCAACGCCAAGTCGGCGGCGGTGGTGAGCTACGGGCCGGCCATCACCTCCTCCTACGACGCCTGCCACACCAGCGCCCAGAAGCTGCAGGCGGCCGGGATCAACGTGGTGTACACCAACCTCGACGAATCCCTCGGGGGCGACTACACCCCCGCAGTGCAGCGGATGCAGCAGGCGGGAGCGGACTTCGTCTTCACCTGCATGCAGAGCTCCGACAACGTCACCCTGGCCAGGGCCATCAAGCAGTACGGCCTCAACGTCCACCAGCTGTGGTTCAACGGCTACGACAACTCACTCCTCAGCCAGTACAGCGACCTGATGCAGGGCGTCTACCTCAACCTGAACAGCAACATCCCGTTCCAGGCGGCCACCGCCTACCCGGGGAAGTACCCGGGGATGGACCAGTACCTGGCCGCCATGAACAAGTACTCGCCCGCTGACACCTACTCGGACACCGCCCTCCAGGGATGGCAGTCGGCCGCCCTGCTGGTCGAGGGCATCCAACGAGCCGGGAGCAACCTGACCCAGGCCAACGTGGTCGACCAGATCAACCAGATCACCAACTTCACGGCCGGCGGCGTCTCCACGGTGGTCGACTGGACGAAGCTCCACACCAACACCCTCACCTCGTTTCCGGGCTGCTCGACCTTCGTCAAGGTGAGCGGGACGAAGTTCGTCCCGGCCGTGGCCAAAGCGCCCCAGACCGTGGTGTGCTTCGCCAAGGACACCAATCTGAAGAACCCGGTGCTCGCCACCCCGCCAGCGGGAACCCCGGGCGCGTGACCCGCACCGCCTCGGGCGAGGGCTAGGTCGGTCAGGAGGTGGAGCACCTCCTCGGCTACGCCATCCCCGGCGTCCCCTACGGCTGCACCTACGCCATCGTGGCGGTGGGGCTGGTGCTCACCTACCAGGCCACCGGGGTGTTCAACTTCGCCTTCGGCGCGCAGGCCTACACCTCTGCCTTCGTCTACACCAAGCTGGTCCAGAACGAGAACCTGCCCATCTGGCTGGCCTTCTTCCTCTCGGTGGTCGTCCTGGCCCCCGCCCTCGGACTGGTCTTCGACCGATTGCTGTTCCGCAAGATCCCCAGTACCAACACCACCGCCAAGCTGATCATGGGGATCAGCCTGTTCGTCGGCATCCCGGAGCTACTGCCGGTGCTCTTCGGCAACCAGAACCAGTTCAACTCGCCGAGCATCCTGTTCGACCCGAACACCGTCTACTTCCGGGTGGTGAACCAGCCGATCAACGGGATCTACCTGAGCTCGCTGGTCATCACCGCGGTAGTGCTCGTCGCCCTGGTGGTCCTCATGCGCTTCACCAACCTCGGGCTGCAGATGCGGGGGGCGGTCGAGAGCCGGCGCCTGGTGGCGCTCGACGGGGTCAACTCCGGTGCGGTGGTGGCCACGGCCTGGGCCGTCTCCAGCTTCCTCGCCGGGTTGGCCGGGGTCATGCTGGCACCCATCTACGGGCAGCTCCAGTCCCAGGACTACGCCACCTTGCTGGTCGCCGCCTTCGCCGCCGCCGCCTGGGCGTCCCTCCGCTCCCTGCCCCTCGCCGCCCTGGTCGGGATCCTGATGGGGGTGGCCGGCAACCTGCTCCAGGGCTACCTGCCGTCGAACAGCACGCTGTCGGCCGCGGCCATCCCCTCCCTCCCCTTCATCGCGCTGGCGGGCGCCCTGCTCCTGGTGCCGGGCATGCGGAGCCTGGACGATTCGAAGGACCCGCTCTCCTCGGTCGACCCACCGACACCGCCGACCACCGCCACGCTGCGGGCCCCGCAACTCAACCGGGTCATCCGCCCGGCCTGGTACGTGCTGCTGGCCGCGTTCTGTCTGTCCATGCTCACCTGGATCCCCGCCACCTGGGAGAGCGTGTTCAACGCCGGCCTGGCCTACTCCATCATCTTTCTGTCCATCACCCTGATCACCGGGATGGGTGGCCAACTCTCCCTCTGCCAGGCCACCCTGGCCGGCGTGGGCGCGTACACGGCCGCTCTGCTGGCCAGCCATCTCGGTTTGAACCTCCTGGTCGGCGCCGTCGTGGGGATGCTGCTCGCCGGCGCGGTGGCGGTGGTGCTGGCCCTGGCCTCACTGCGGCTGAAGGGGCTCGGTCTGGCGCTGATGACCATCGCCGCCGCCCTCTTCTTCGACACCTCGGTGTTCACCCAGGGTGCGATCAGCAACGGGAAGTCGCTCAGCGTGCAGCCCAACTGGGTCGGGCTCGGCGTCTTCAACCCCGACGGGCACTCGCTGTTCGTCCTCGAGATCCTGGTGCTGGCGGTCTGCGCCATCGGCGTGCTGCTGGTGCGCAACGGCACCACCGGGCAGTACCTGTCGGCCATGCGGGGCAGTGAGACGGCGGCTGCCGGCCTCGGCATCAACCTCACCTGGCAGCGGGTGCTCATCTTCGCCCTCTCGGGGATGGTGGCCGGCCTCGGCGGCACCATGCTGACCATCCAGCAGCAGTCCGTGAACAACAGCAACTTCAACTACCAGCTCTCATTGGTCTTCGTGGTCATCGTGGTCACCACCGGGGTGAGCACCCTGGAGGGGGCGATCAATGCCGGATTCGCCTTCGTGGTGATCCAGCAGCTCCTGACCTACCTCCCGGCCCGACTGGGCGGGGAGAGCCTGGTCATCGTCCTGTTCGCCTTCGGTGCCCTCCAGTACGCCAACCACCCCGAGGGCATCCTCGAGTTCCAGAAGCGCCGTTGGACCCTCAGGCTCGAGGGCCTGCTCTTCGGGGACCGGCAGACGACCACCCCTCCGTTGACGGGGTCGACCGCGGCGCCGGAGCCAGGCGGGAGCGGTCCATGAACAACGGACCCAGACCGGGATTCACCCCGCCGACCCCGGGGGGCGGCCCCGCGTTGGCGCCTCTCCTCGAGGTGACCGACGTGTCCAAGTCGTTCGGGGGGATCGCCGCCGTCAACCACATGAGCTTCACGGTGCAGCCGGGCGAGAGCGTGGGACTGGTCGGGCCCAACGGCGCCGGCAAGACCACGCTGTTCAACTGCATCTGCGGCCAGCTCCGTCCCGAGACCGGCCGGGTCGAGCTCGCCGGGACCGAGATCGGCGGTCTTGCCGTCTACCAGCGGGCCCGGCTGGGCATCGGACGCACCTACCAACGGGTCGAGGTCTTCCCCGACATGACCGTGCGCGAGCACCTCCTGGTGGCCGAGCGGGCCCGGCGCGGTGACGGCAGGCTGTGGAAGGACATGTGCAACCGGAGCCGCCCGGCGGCCGATGAGCTCCGTCGGGTGGCCGAGGTGCTCGACCTGGTCGGCATCGGCGACCGGGCCGACGATTCGGCCAGCGCCCTGGGTCTGGGCCTGTGCCGGCTGGTGGAGTTGGCCCGGGCGCTGGTGGCCCAACCGTCCATCCTCCTGGCCGACGAGCCCTCCTCGGGGCTCGACGTCCACGAGACCAAGGAGCTGGCCAAGGTCTTGCGCACCCTGCAGCACGAGCGGGGCATGGCCGTGCTGCTGGTGGAGCACGACCTCGCCATGGTGGGTGCGGTGGTGGACCGGGCCATCGTCATGGACCTCGGCTCCATGGTCGCCCAGGGCACGTTCGCCGAGGTCATGGCCGACCCCCTGGTGCGCGACGCCTATCTCGGGACGAGCGCATGACCGGGGATGCCGCCCCGTCGGTGGCAGAACGTGAGGGAGCGGGTTCCCCGAGCCCCGAACCGGCGCTCGAGGTCGACCACGTGAGCGCCGCCTACGGTCCCTACCGCGCCCTCTTCGACATCAGCTTCTGCGTGCCGTCGGGGGGTATCACCGCCCTGCTCGGATCCAACGGCGCGGGCAAGTCCACGGTGGCCCGGGTGGTGAGCGGGCTCATGCCGAGCACCGGCGGCACCATCCGGATGGGTGGGAGGGACGTGACCGGTCATGCCGCCTACCGGATCGCCCGGGCCGGCATGGCCCACGTCCCCGAGGGCCGGGGGGTCTTCGCCAATCTCACCGTGGAGGAGAACCTGGTGCTGGCCTTCCGACAACGGCTCGGGCGCAAGTCGGTGGGCGACGCCCTCGACCGGGCCTACGACGGGTTCCCCGTGCTCGGTGAACGGCGTCAGGCAACGCGGGGGGACCCTCTCGGGTGGACAGCAGCGGCTGCTGTCCCTGGCCAAGGTGCTGGTGGCTCCCCCCCACGTGTTCGTGGCGGACGAGCTCTCGCTCGGGTTGGCCCCGGTGGTGATCGAGACCGTGTACGAGGGCCTCCGCCGGATCAACCAGGCCGGCACTGCGCTGTTGGTGGTCGAACAGCAGGTCGACCGCGCCGTGGCCCTGGCCCAGCAGGCGGTGATCCTTGAGCACGGCACGGTGGCCTTCTCGGGCCCGGCCGGCCGGGCCAAGGAAGCCATGGAGGAGATGCTCGCCAGTCGAACCGGCGGACCACCGCCCCCGTAGTGGCGACCGACGGACGAGTACGATCCACCTCCAATGGCGAAGACCGCAGGTAAGGGTCCCGAACGACCCCGGCGGCCGCGGCGACCGGCGGGAGGCAGGTCCGGTGCTGCGCCCCGGTCCCCGGGCATGGTGGAGAAGGCAGACGGCGTCCCGGTCAACGGCGTCCCTGCCGTCGGCGTCCCGGCCAGCAAGCGGTCGCTGCGCAGCCAGGGCCGCCAGACGATGCGGAACCTCCTGGACGCGGCCATGGAGGCGATCGACGAGCGGGGGTACCACAGCACCCGGGTGAAGGACGTCGTCGACATCGCCAACACCTCCCACGGCACCTTCTATCTCTACTTCTCGAACAAGGAGGACCTGATCCGGGCCCTCACCATCGAGGCGACCGGCGAGGCGTCCAGCCTCTACGCCGTGACCGAGGCCGGAAGCTCCCTCGACATCGGGAGCTGGGAGAACCTCCGCCAGTGGATCGGTGACTACTCGGCGTTGTGGTCACGCTATGCACCCCTCTTCCGGTCGTGGACCGAACTGGCCTCGATCGACCCGGTCGTCGGCGACCAGAACCGGCGGATGGTGACCGCCCACATCGACGCCATGGCCTCCCGGATCGCATCGGCCGGCCCGACTGGCGACCTCGACCCCGAGGTGGCGGGCATGGCGGTCGTCGCCATGCTCGACCGCTTCCACTTCATGCGGGAGTTCATGGGTCAGCCGACCGACAGCGCGGCCCTCGACTCCCTCACCACCATGGTCCACCGCGCCCTCTTCCCGGCTGCCCAGCGCTGAGCCCACCGCCGCCGGAGGCGGGGAGGAGCACAGATCTCCCGGAGGGAATCAGTCCACGAGCACGTCCACCGGAATCCCCCGGGCCAGGAGGTCGACGCTGTCGTTGTCCTCCCGGTAGCGCAGGCCCTGCACGTTGAAGAGACGGACCGACTCGGACCCCACCGGATAGGGCCCCCAGTGCCACGTGCCCCGATGCAGCACCACCGGCGAGAGCACCGGCACCGTGAAGGCCCGGATCGACCCGGCGTCACCCGGAGCGTCGAAGCCGACTCCGTGCGGAGCCACCACGATCACCGCGGGGACGTCGAGCGGCACCAGGGACTGGGTGTGGGTGACGTGCCGGAAGAGGACCTCGCAGCGGAGGCCCCCGGGCACCGCGGGCACCTCGTCGCGGCGGTGGCCGATGAGGTTCACGTGCACGTCGTCCCAGGCGAAGGAGAGCCGACCGCCTCCGTCCGCCGGGTCGGTGTCCGGCACCGGCAACCAGCCGAACGGGGCCCATCCCTCCGGCGTCAGGGCCTCCGGGGCCAGTGCCGCCGAACCGGTCCGGCCTGTGGGATCGCCCATCGGCCCTCCTCCTCCCGCCTGATCTAACCTGACACCGGTATCAGAATGCACTCTAGCGAGTGCGCCGACCGAGCCCCGGAGGGCCGAGCGACGGAGGTGGCCACGGCCATGACCATGGATGTACGGAACATCGAGAATGCCGCGCCGGTCGTCGAACACAACGGCACGGTGCCGGTGTGGTGGATGGTGAATCCCCGGGAGCTGCGGGACGCCACCAAGGGGGGCTTCCTCGAGCTGGTGAACGAATTCGAGGTCCCCGGGGGAGGCCGGGTCGAACCGCACTCCCACCCGACCCACGAGTTCTACTACGTGCTCCGCGGCCGGGGCATCATGACCATTGCCGACGAGGACCGGGCCGTCGCCCAGGGCGATCTGGTCTACATCCCGCCCGATGCCGTCCACAGTCTCCGCCCGGTCAGCGACAACGCCGCCATCCACTGCTTCTGCTTCGCCATCGGCACGCCCGATGCGGGGCCCATCGACTACACCCATCACTGAGTGGCCCGCGTCCTGCTCACCCATCCCGTGCCCGAGGGTGGGACCGACCCGATCCGCGCCGCCGGCCACGAGCTGGTCCGGACCGATGACGCCGATCCCGACCTCGTCGGCCTGGCCCCCGGGTTCGACGCCGTCCTCTGCATGCTCACCGACCGGGTCGACGGCGCCGTGCTGCGGGCGGGGGCGGCCGGCAGGCTGCGGGTGGTCAGCGTGGCCGCCGTCGGGTACGACAACGTGGACGTTGCCGAGGCGGCGGCATTGGGCATCACCGTCTGCAACACCCCCGGCGTGCTCGACGAGACCACCGCCGACCTCGCCTTTCTGCTGATCCTGGCTGCAGGACGGCTCGCCTCGGACGCCGAAGCGGACCTCCGGGCCGGTCGCTGGGGGGGCTGGGGCATCACCGACCATCTGGGCCGCGACGTGCACGGCACCTGCCTCGGCCTGGTCGGCTACGGGAGGATCGCCCGGGCCGTCGCCCGCCGGGCCGAGGGATTCAACATGGAAGTCCTCCACCACACCAGGACGGACACCGGCCTACCCGGCTTCGTCGCCGGGCTCTCCGACCTGCTGGCCCGGTCAGACACCGTGAGCCTGCACGTCCCGCTCACCCCGTCCACCCGGCACCTGATCGGGGCCGCCGAGCTCAGGCTCATGAGACCGACGGCGGTGCTGGTGAACACGGCCCGGGGGGCGGTGGTCGACGAGGTGGCACTGGCCCGGGCCCTGGAGAAGGGCGAGCTCTTCGCCGCCGGCCTCGACGTCTACTCGGCAGAGCCCGCCGTCGCTCCGGAACTGCTGGCCGCGCCCCGGACGGTGTTGCTCCCCCACATCGGGAGCGCCTCCACCCAGACCCGGACGGCGATGGCCCAGATGGCCAGCCAGGCGGTCTGCGACGTGCTGGCCGGCCGTCCCCCCGCCCACCCGGTCGGAGCCTGAGGACCGCCGGCTCGCGCCCGTGCCGGGTCGAGACCGCCGGGTCAGACCCCCGGGTCCACCGACACCACCGAGGTTTCCAACCCGAGCAGTTCCACGGTGGTGCCACCCGCCCCCAAGGCCTCGAAGTAGCCGGCCTCCTTGGCGGTCCGGGCCCGGGCGGCGGCGATGACGGACTCGAGCTCGCCCCCGGGCACGATGACCACGCCGTCGACGTCGCCCACCACCCAGTCGCCCAGGGCCACCGGGAGCCCGGCGAACCGGATGGGCGCGCCGACCGTTCCCCGGGCCTGCTTGGTCGCTCCCGGCAGCGACACCAGGGAGGAGAACACCGGGAACCCGAGGGACCGGAGGGCGGCGACGTCGCGGACCCCCCCGTCGATGACCAGCCCGGCCAGCCCCCGGGCCTGGGCGCCCGTGGTCAGCACCTCGCCCCAGTAGCCCCGCTCGGCCACCTCGCCCACGTCCACCACCAGGGCGCTCCCGGCGGGGGCCCGGGCCACGGCCACGTGCACGGCGAGGTTGTCACCGGGCGTGCACCGGACCGGGAAGGCCGGGGCGGCCAGGCGGGCGTCGGGCCAGACCGGTCGCAGCCGCGGGGGCGAGGTCAGCGCCCCCGACTCGCCCAGGGTGGCACTGCCCATCCGCTGCAACTCCTCGGCGGTCGCCGCCCGCCCGGCGGCCATCGCCGCCCCGTCCTCACCCATCTCCGGTCTCCTTCATGGTGCTGTCTCCGGATCTGGTGCGACGGCCACCGTCAACTCGATCTCCACTGCTCCCCCGCGGGGCAGGGCGGCCACCCCGATCGCCGAACGGGTGTGGCGTCCGGCCTCCCCGAACAGGTCGAACAGGACGGCGCTGGCTCCGTCCATCACCGCCGGCTGCCCGTGGAAGTCGGGGTCGGAGGCCACGTAGCCGGTGACCGAGAGCACCCGCTCCACCCGGTCGAGCGTGCCGAGGGCCGCCTCCAGCGCCGAGAGGGCATTCAGCACACAGACCTCGGCCGCCACCCGGCCCTCCTCCACCGTCACCGTCCGGCCCAACACGCCCGAACAGGTGAGGGTACCGTCGATCCTCGGGAGCTGGCCCGAGGTCCGGGCCACTCCGCCGTGCACCACCACCGCGTCGAGGGGATCGTGCGGCGGGTGCGGCCCGTGCAGCCGGAGTCCGAGCTCGGCCAGCCGCTGCCGGACCCGGCCCGCGGCCATCACCCCCACCCGCGTGCCGACCGGTCGCCGACCGGGGCTCGGGCACTCTCGGTGGGAAGGGGCATGGACGGTTCCTCCGGCGGTGGGTCCGCGGTGTCCGCGGTGGTCTGCGGCGGCTCGGCTGGGGCCGGGGCCCGGTGTTGCGGCCGATGCTACCGCCCCGGCGACCGGAAGTATGACGTCGCCGTCAGCGATCCCGAGGTGGCTTATGATCGCCCGGGCCGCCCGATCGGGCGTCACGCCCGACGGGAGGTAGCGCGGTGAAGATCGGGATCTCCCTCGGCGTGCTGCGGCCCGCTCTGTGGTCCGAGGCGACACGCGAGGCCGACGGGCTCGGATACGAGTCGGTGTGGATGCCCGAGCACCTCGTACTGCCGGTGCAGGCCACCGGCAGCCCGTACGCCGGCTCCGACCATCCCCCGATCCCTCCCGACGTGCCGGTGTTCGACGTCTTCACCTATCTGGCCTTCCTGGCCGGGCAGACCGATCGGATCCACTTCGGGACCCAGGTCTACAACATCGGACTCCGCCACCCGTTCATCGCGGCAAGGGCGGTCACCACCCTCGACATCGTCTCTTCGGGTCGGGTCGAGTTCGGCGTCGGGGCCAGCTGGCTGGAAGCGGAGTGGGAAGCCGTCGGGCTCGACTTTGCCACCCGCGGCCGTCGGGTCGACGAGGCGATCGGCGTCTGCCAACGGCTGTGGAGCGAGCCGGTCGTCGAGCACCACGGTGAGTTCTTCGACTTCGCGCCGGTGATGTTCGAGCCCAAGCCCACCCGGGCGCCGTGGCCTCCGCTCCATATCGGTGGCGACGGCCCCGCCGCACTGCGTCGGGCCGCCCTGCTCGGTGACGGGTGGATCCCCATGAACCACACGGTCGAGCAGATCCCCGCCGCCGCCTCCCGCATGGCGCAGCTCCGCCGGGAGGCGGGGCGGCCCGGGACGGTGGAGATCACCCTCGGCGCCGGGGCCGGGCGGGACGAGCTCCGCCGCTGCGCCGACGCCGGCGTGGGCCGGGCCCTGGTCAAGCCCTGGAAGGGTGGCAGGGACGCAATCGACGGTATCCGTCGCTTCGCCGAGGAGGTGCTCCCGGAGGTCAGGGACCATCCGGTGGCCGCGGCCGACCACTGACCTCCCGCCCCCGCGCCACGCCCAGGTCGCCGCCCGTCCCGGTTCCGGCCCGGTCAGGTCGGGCCCGGGCGGAACACCACCTTGACCGCCTCGCTCGCACCCTTGTCGAGTCCGGCTCCGACCGCGTCCCGGTACGCCTCGAGGGGGAACTCGTGGGTGACCACCGCCTCGGTGGGGAACCTCCGCTGCGCCAGGATGTCCAGGGCGACGTCGATGGAGTGGTCCCGGCCCGGTGGCGCCCGACCGATCGAAGCCTTCGGCTCGTCGCCGTGATCGACGGAGCCGATGAGGACCGCCTCCTTGTACCAGAGCGGGGTCAGGTCCACCCGGCCGGTACCCATGGCGCCGAGCATCACCACGGTGCCCCGGTTGGCGACGGCCCGCAGGGCGTCGGTCACCGACCCGGCGCTGCCGGCCGCCTCGACGACGTAGGGATAGCCGCCGACCAGCATCAGGTCGTCCCCGGACCCCGTGGTCCTGGCGCCCACCACCCCGGCCAGCTGGCCGAAGGCCGCGGCCCCCGACCCCCGGACGACGTGGGCCGCACCGCAGGCCTCCGCCGCCGCGGCCTGGTGGGCATGGCGGACCAGCACGGTCACCTCGTTCTCCGGGAACAGGGCGCCGAGGGCGATGAGGGCGGCCAGCCCGATGACCCCGCCGCCGACGACGAGGATCGGGGAGCCGTTCTCCGGGGGGCGACGCCCGAGGCCGTGGAGGGCGATCGAGAGCGGCTCGTGGAGACTGGCCGCCCGGCCGGGCACCCCGTCGGGGATCTCGTGCAGCATCGAGGGGTGCGCCACCACCTGCTCGGCCCAGCCTCCCCCCAGGCCGTCGGTGTAGCCGATCGAGCGTCCCGGGGTGAGCACCCGGCTGTCCAGCTCGAGGCAGCCCGACGGCCATCCGCGGGTGCAATTGGCACACGGCGGGTCGATGCCGCGCACCCGGCAGGGAAGGATGGGATCGACGGCCACCGTGGTCCCGGTCGACCAGGGACAGTCGGGGCCGACCTCGATGACGGTGCCGGCGATCTCGTGGCCGAGGACGAAGGGCAGGGTCCCGATCGAGACCAGGGTCGGCGAGCCGCCGGCCGACGGAGCGAACAGGTGGAGGTCGCTCCCGCAGACCCCGCCGGCCGTCACCGCCACCCGCGCCCATTCGCCGGTCGGAAGCCCAGGCTCGGGCACCTCGACCTGGGACGCCGGGAACGTGGGATCGGACAGGTCGTAGCGGATCGCCTTCACCGCGGCATCGTCCCATCCGCCGGCCCGGCACGGAGAGCGCAGCTGACGGTCACGGCGGTCACGGGTGGTCGGGCCCGAGGTCGGCGAAGCGGGGAGTCCGCTTCTCCTCGAATGCGGCGACCCCCTCGGCGAAGTCGGCAGACCTCATCATCTCCTCCATCAGGACCTGTGACCGGGTGGCGGAGGCGGCGGCGTCCCCGTGCAGGTCGGCGTAGACCTGGAGCCTGGTGGCCCGTAACGACGAGGGGGAGACGGTGGTGGCCAGGACCCCGGCGTACTCGGTCACCCGGTCCATGAGCCGGCCGGCCGGCACCGTCTCGTTCACCAGGCCCATCGTCGCTGCTTCCTCGGCCATGACGACCCGGCTCGAGAGCAGGAGGTCGTTGGCCCGGGTCAGTCCGATCAACCGGGGCAGGAGCCAGGACAGCCCGTACTCGGCGGGCAGGCCGAGGCGGCCATGGGCGGTGGTCAGCTTGGCGCCGGCGGCGGCGAAGCGGAGGTCGCAGTAGCACGCCAGCACGAGACCGACCCCGGCCGCCGGCCCGTTGATGGCGGCGATCACCGGCTTGGACAGACCGAAGTGGTAGGCGAAGTCGGCATCGAACCGCGGGTCGACCCCGAATCCGGGCATGGCCAGGTCCTCGGGTGTCCCGGGATCGTAGGCGCCGCGCTCGACGTGGCCGGACAGGGCGCGGGAGTCCGCCCCGGCGCAGAAGGCCCGCCCGGCGCCGGTGACCACGATGACCCGCACGCCGCGGTCACCGTCGGCTTCGGCCAGCGCCCACCGGTACTCGGCGTGCATGCGACCGGTCCACGAGTTGAGCCGGTCGGGACGGTCGAGGGTGATGGTCGCCACCTTGTCGGAGACCTCGTAGCGGACGACCTTGAGCTGCATGACCGCCATACTGCCAGCCGTGGCCCACGTCCCACCGAGGTGGGAGGCGTCCGACGGTCGGCCCCGTCCCGATTCAGGCCTTGGACGGGGCCGACCGGGCACTCCCGGGGCCGCGACCCGCCCTGTCTTGCCGGATGGGGTGCATTTCGGCCATGCTTCCCCGGTTCCGTCGCGGCAGCAGCGTGCCCGGCCACAGGAGATCGACACAGGAGGACATCATGGGAATGCTCGACGGCAAGGTTGCCATCGTCACCGGCGCAGGACGCGGCATCGGCCGGGAGGAGGCCCTGCTCCTGGCCTCGGAAGGGGCGAAGGTGATCGTCAACGACATCGGCGCCTCGGTACAGGGGGAGGGCGGGGACAAGCACCCGGCCGAAGAGGTCGTGGAGCTGATCAAGTCGGCCGGGAGTGACGGGGCGGTCAACGCCTCCGACGTCAGCTCGTGGCAGGGGGCCAAGGAGCTCGTCGCCCAGGCCGTCGACACCTTCGGCCAGCTCGACATCCTGGTCAACAATGCCGGCATCCTGCGCGACAAGATGAG
This sequence comes from uncultured Acidimicrobiales bacterium, assembly GCA_963806285.1. Classification (GTDB taxonomy): domain Bacteria; phylum Actinomycetota; class Acidimicrobiia; order Acidimicrobiales; family RAAP-2; genus Bog-756. The sequence goes on along the minus strand of CAWDXJ010000005.1, from coordinate 232,075 downwards.
CTTCAACATGGAGGAGTCGGATTGGGACGACGTCATCCGGGTCCACCTGAAGGGGCACTTCGCGCCGTCCCACCATGCCGCCGTCCACTGGAGGGCCAGGGCCAAGGCCGGGGAGACGTTCACCGGGCGGATCGTCAACACCGCATCCGAGTCCGGCCTCTTCGGCAACGCCGGCCAGGCCAACTACGCGGCCGCCAAGGGGGGGATCGCGTCGCTGACCTGGGTGCTGGCCCGCGAACTCGAACGCTATGGGATCACCGTCAACTCCATCTCGCCGTGGGCACGCACCCGGATGACCGAGAACCTCTTCGGGGAGATGGCCAAGGCGGAGGAGGGCTTCGACAAATTCGACCCCCGCAACGTCGCCCAGCTGGTGGCCTTCCTGGCGTCGGACGAGGCCGCCGACGTGAGCGGACAGAACTTCGTCGTCTACGGCGGCGACATCTGGGCCATGGGCGGCCACCATGTCGTCGGTGAGCTCCATCGTGACTCCATGTGGACCCCCGAGGAGCTGGCCAAGGCCAAGGGGAGCCTGTTCAAGGGCATCTCGTCGGGGGTGCCGCCCTTCAGCATCGCCTGACCGGCCTGCGCCCCGGCGGGGTGGCCCGCGGCCGGGGACCGGTCAGGGCCGGGCCGGGACGACGGCGGTGGCCTGTCCCACCACCTTCTCCTCGCCGTCGGCGTTGTGCAGCCGCACGTCGAGGTCCACCAGGTGGTCGCCGCCCTCGGTCCGGGCGCCGGTGACGACGATCTTGGTGCGCAGCTCCTCGTCCGGCCAGGTCTGCTTGGCGAAGCGCACCTGGAAGCGGCGGACGTGCCCGACCCCCACGTAGTCGGTGAGGGCCGAGCCGAGGAACCCCATCGAGAACATGCCGTGGCCGAACACGCTGGGCTGGCCGGCCGCCTTGGCCTTGACCTCGTCGTGATGCATCGGATTGAAGTCGCCGGAGGCGCCGGCGTAGGCCACCAGGTCGGTCCGGCTCAGGACGTGGGTCCGTACCGGTGCCTCGTCACCCTCGGAGACGTCCTCGAAGTACAGCACGTGGTCACCCATCGATCAGGCCTCCGTCCGTTCGACGCCCCGGACCCCGGGGGCACCGGTCTCCTGTGATCTTGCCACAGTCAGCCGCCCGGCTCCGGATCACGGGGCAGGCCGAGCAGCCGTTCGCCGATGACGTTGCGCTGCACCTCGCTGGTGCCGCCGGCGATGGTCAGGCATTTGCTCTGCAGGATCCCGTGGGCGGAGACCTCGGCCTCGCCCCCGGTGAGCGCGCCGTCCGGACCACAGAGGTCGAGGCCGAACTCGTGCACCCGCTGCTCGAACTCGGCGCCGAGCAGCTTGCGGACACTCGATTCGGGCCCGGGCTGGAGGCCGCCCACCGACCTGAGGGTGGCCCGCACGCCCATCTGGGCCAGCGACTGGGCCTCGGCCAGCAGGAGCCCGAGGCGGTCGAGCGTGACCGGGTCCTGCCGCTCGGCCCGGGCCCCGATCCGTTCGAGCACGCCCTCCAGCGCCCCACCGAACGCCGAATCCGATGACAGCGACACCCGCTCGTTGGCCAGGGTGGTCCGGGCCAGCTTCCAGCCGCCGCCCACCTCACCCACCACGCACGAATCGGGGACGAAGCACCCGTCGAGGAACACCTCGTTGAACAGCTCGTGGCCGGTGATCTCCCGCAGGGGGCGGACCTCGATGCCCGGCGACGCCATGTCCACCAGGAAATAGGTGATCCCCCGGTGCTTGGGTGCATCCGGATCGGTCCGGGCCAGGCAGATGCCCATGTCGGCCCGGGCGGCGACCGACGTCCACACCTTCTGTCCGTGCAGCGACCAGCCCCCTTCGACCCGGGTGGCCCGGGTGGACAGTGCGGCCAGGTCGGAGCCCGCTCCCGGCTCGCTGAACAGCTGGCACCAGAGCAGCTCGCCGCGGAGGGTGGGGGCCACCCAGCGCCCGGTCTGCTCCGGGGTCCCGTGGGCCATGATCGTGGGGAGCGCCCAGGCGGCCACGGCCAGGTTGGGCCGCCGGAGGCCGACCTCGTCGCACAGCTGGTCGATCACCAATTGCTCCACGGCGCCGGCGTCCCGACCCCACGGCGACGGCCAGTGGGGCGCCAGCAACCCGGCGTCGGCCAGCTCAGCCCGGCGCTCGGCGGGGTCCTCGACGGCGGCGATGGCGGCGATCACCGGTGCCAACCGCCGGCGGATCCCCTCGGCAACGGGCGGGAGGTCGACGGACAGTGGGCGGCGCCCCCACCGAGGGCCGCCCGGGCGGCCGCCGCCCGCAGGGGGGCCGTCCCGCCGACCAGCTGGCGCATGGTGGTGGCCCGGCGGAGGTGGATGTGCGCGTCGTGCTCCCAGCGTGAAGCCCATGCCCCCGAGGACCTGGATGGCCCCGTTGGCCGCCCCGACATAGCCGTCGAGCGCCAGGGCCGCCGCCAGCTGCGCCGACAGGCCGACCGGTGCGGGCTCCTCGGCGGAACCGGCCCCATCGTGTCCGGCCGGTCCCGTTCGGTCCTGGTCCATCCCGGTGGCCGCGTCCCAGGTGGCCGCCACCGCCTGCTCGACCGAGACCAGCAGGTCGGCCAAACGGTGCTTCACCCCCTGGAACTGGCCGATCGGGCGCCCGAACTGCCGGCGGGTCCGGGCGTGCTCCGCGGCCGTGTCGAGGCACCAGCGGGCCCCCCCGACGGCCTCGGCGGCGGCGACGAGCAGGGCGATCTCGCGGATGCGCTCGGTCGGTGCTCCGACCAGCAGTGCTGATTCCGGTACCTCCGCCCCGTCGAGCGTCCAACGCGCCGACCGGCGGGTCGGGTCGAGACTCGCCAGAGGCTCGACGGCCACGCCCTCGCTGCGTTCGACCAGGGCCCACTCCAGCGAACCGGCCACGCGGACCGGCACCAGCACCAGGGCGGCCACGGCCCCGTTGGGGATGGGCCCGGTCGTGCCCCCGACGGTCACGGTGCCGTCCGGGCGGCGCCCGCCGGTCAGGCCGACCGGTGCCGTCGGCGAACCGTCGGGGGCGCCGGTCGGGACGACCAGCGATGCCGGGACGGACCCGTCGGCCAGGCCGGGCAGCAGCTCCTTGGCCCGGGCCGGGCTCCCCCACTCCGACACGAGCGCCCCGACCACCGCCGAGCTGGCCCACGGGCCGGGGGCGGCCGCCCGCCCGAGTTCCTCGGCCACCACCGCCAACTCGAGGAATCCGGCACCCTGGCCGCCGGCCTCCTCGGGCAGGTGGATGCCGAGGATGCCCTGGGCGCCGAGATCCTCCCAGAACGGAGGGAGCACGTCCTGCGGCGACTCGAGGGCACCGCGGGCGACCGCCGGGGGGCAGTGGGACTCGATCCATCGGCGGACCGACTGGCGCAGCTCCTCGTGCTCGGCTCGGATTCCTATCGACACCGGTCAGGCTCCGGGCGGAGGGGACGGGTTCACGGGGGAGTTTCTACCACCGTTGACGCCCAGAACGAGAACGGGTTCTAGATCTGTGCCGCCGCTACCAGCCCCGGAACACCGGGGACCGTCGTTCGGCAAAGGCGGCCAGGCCCTCGGCGCAGTCCTCGCTCCCGGTGATCAGCTCCTGGGCCACGGCCTCGTCCCAGAGGGCGGTGGCCCGGTCGGACTCGAGGGCCCGGTTGGTCAGGTGCTTGGCCATGCCGATGGCCTTGGTCGGGCCCGAGGCGAGCCTGGCCGCCCAGGCGGCGGCGAGGGGGACCAGCTCGTCCCGGGGCACCACCCGGTTGACCAGGCCGAGGCGCTCGGCCTCCCGGGCCGGCACGTCGTCCCCGAAGAAGAAGAGCTCCTTCGCCCGCTGGGGGCCGATCAGCCGGGGCAGCAGATAGGCGCCTCCCGCATCCGGGGCGATCCCCCGCCGGACGAACACCTCGATGAACTTCGCCTCCTCCGCGGCCAGGACCAGGTCGCAGGCCAGGGCCAGGTGCATGCCGCCTCCGGCGGCGGTGGCGTTGACCGCCGCCACCACCGGCTTCTCGCAGTCGAGGACGGCGCTGACCAGGCGTTGCCAGCCGGTGCGGATCTGGCGGGCCGCGTCCCCCACCGCCAGTCGGGGGGCGCCGGCGGGCCGGGCCGGGCCGGCCGACGCCGAGCGGAGGTCGGCTCCGGTGCAGAACCCCTTCTCCCCGGTCCCGGTGAGCACCACGGCCCTGGCGGCCAGGTCGGCCGAGGCCTCCTCGAGCCAGGCGACGATCTGCTCCCGCATGTCGGCGGTGAGGGCGTTGCCCGCCTCCGGCCGGTTGAGGGTGAGCCACACCACCCCGCCCTCGACCCGCCGCAGCACGGGGGCCGGCGGGGGTGCCTCGGGGCCGTCCGCCTCGGGGCCGTCCGCCTCGGGGTCGGGCATCAGACCCTGTGGATGATGTTCATGCGCGACGTGCAGACCGGCTCGCCGGTGACCCGATCGCTCCATGCCGTCTCGACCACCACGAAGGTCATCGTCTTGCCCTTCGACTCCTTGCGGTAGGCATCCACCACCGTCCCCTCCCCGATCAGCACGTCGCCGGCCACGACCGGCCGGTGGTAGTTGAACTCCTGCTCGCCGTGGAGGATGATCCCGCCACCGGCCATCAGGGGGCCGAGGACCTCTGCCATCGGGTTCCCCGCCGGCGCCTCCTCCGTCTGCAGTTCCGGGTAGGCCCCGAAGTGCTCCATGACGAACGGGTAGGTGGGAGGGGCGGGGATGCCCGACAGGCCGGCCGCGGCCGCGGCCCTCGGGTCGCGGTAGATCGGACTCTGGTCCTTGACCGCGTCGGCGAACAGCGCCAGCTGGCCGCGTTCCACGGTCACCACGGTGGTCCCGGTCGGCTTGCCGATGATCTTGTCCAGGACGTCGTCTGCCACCTGGGGTTCCTCCCTGTCGTCGAACGGTTCACCGGAGCGGGCCGTCGTCGCCACCGGGCGGGCCAAAAGGGTGCCCGATGGGCACCGTAGCGCGCAACACCTGTCCGGGCCCCGACAGCCGGGCCCTGACAGCCTGGCCCTGACAGCGGGGCCGGACCGCCGGGATCCGCGCCGGAGGAATCAGACCGCCGGGCCGGTGCCGGTGACCGGTGGCAACCCGTGGGCGGGGCTTCCCCGGCTCCGCCACTCCTCGTACCTGAGGTAGAAGGCATCGCCGAAGGGGTCCTCTCCGACCAGGGGCATCCCCGCCCGCCAGACGGTCAGGTCGTCCGGGGCGAGCGCCGCAGGCCAGGCTGAGGTGCCGCCGAACGGCCCCGTCGTCACCCGCGCCGGTGGGCCTCCGAGGCCACCCGGAAGTGGAGGCGGGCCAGGACCTCGTCCTCGGTCAGGTCGCCGACCGCGGCCCGGGCCTCGGTCACGGTGATCGGGCACGACGCCGTCGCGCGACCCAACGGCGGACCTCGTCGAGATGGGGCCCGGCCTCGATGCCGGTGAACTCGGTGAAGAGGTCGGTGCCGAAGGCGGCGCCGTTCGGCCGGACGATGCCGGTCCCTCCTCGTCGATCCACACCACGGTGGGCACGTTGGAGATGGCGTACAGCTCGGTGAGCAGGTGGTGGGGGTCGTAGAGGACCGGCATGGTGATCCCCTCCGTCCACGGCCGGACGTCATCGGCGCTGTAGTCGATGGCCACGGCGATGACCGTGAACCCCAGCGGGCGAGCTCGTCGTGGAGGGCCTGCCATCCCGGTAGGTCGTATCGGCAACCGCACCAGCTCGAGAAGGTGACGAGCAAACGCTTCGTCCCGGCCCATTCGTCGAGACGACGGATGTTCCCGTCCAGGTCCGGCAGTCCGAATGCCGGGGCCCGCAGGTCGTCGAGGGCCTGTCGGCGGCAGCTCGGCCGGCAGGGCCACCGCCATCATCCCGGCGTCCACGTCGACCACCACCGGACGCCCGAGGGCCCCCGCCACCGCGGTCAGGTCCAGCTGCTCCCCCACCCACAGCCGACCGGGTCGGCGACCGGGCACGCAGGCGTCCTGCCGGCACAGCCCGGCGGGCTTCAGCATCCCAACCGAGGGCGTCGGGCAAGCCGTTCAGGATCGACCAGGAAGGTGCCCCGGGCCGGATCGGGCGTCGCCTCCACGGTTCGGATGCCGTCGTCGATGACGGTGATCTGGGTCACGGCGGCACACCCTCGCTCTGCTCTCCTCCCTACCGTGGCCGTCGTCGGCACCGGTTGTCAACCCTCGCCCGTAGCCCTCCCTGCCGTCGGTCCCCCCATCCGGCGGCCGGCCCTTCGGACACCCCCGATGCTGCGGCGAACTGGCGGCTGCGCTCCGCGTACCCGCCATCGCCCGGAGGGGTGGGTGCGGCCGGGGAGAAGAGGACCACCCCGCCGTCCGGGGTCCACTCCACCGCGGAGCGGACCGCCCCGTCGATGTCGCCCGCCTCTCTGAGCGGAACGGCGGACCGCCTCCGTCCGCTCGCCGGGCCGAAGGCGGCGACCAGGCGCTGCCCGTCCGGCGGGAGCACGACCACCCGCGGGACCGGCGACCGGTGGGCCAGCGCCTCGACCAGCGGTCGGAAGTCGATGCCCCGGTCGGCGCCGCCCAGGATGACGGTCAGCTCACGCCCGGGGAAGGCTTCGACCGATGCCACGGTGGCGAACGGATTCGAGGCCAGGGCGTCGTCGACGAAGCTCAGCCCGTCGCGCTCGCCGATGGTCCGGCACCGGGACGGCAGCCCGTCGAAGCCGTCCACCGCGGCCCCGATCGAGCCGGGCGAAGGGCACCGACCGCCGAGCAGTGTGACCCCGGCGATGGCACCGCACAGGTTCCACACGTTGTGGCGGCCGGGCGGACGGAGTCTCCCGGAGTCGACGACGCCGCTCGCCGTCGACCTCGATCGTGCCGGACGGGTCGACCCGGACCCGGCCCGTCGGGCCGAACAGGGTCCGGGCGGGGTGGTCTCCGGTCCGGCGCACCGCCTCGGGGCTGGCCGCGTTGACCGCGACCGCTCCGAGCGGGCCCGCCTCGATGAGCCGCAGCTTGTCCCGGTAGTAGCGCTCCTCGCCGCCGTGCCAGTCGAGGTGGTCCGGGGCCAGGCTGGTCAGCACGCAGACCCCGGGCGTGACCATCGACGTCGGCGGCCTGATAGGAGGAGACCTCAACCACGTAGGCATCGACGGGCGGGGCGTCGTACGTGTCGATCACCGGCACGCCGATGTTCCCGATCAGGGCCACCTGCAGGCCCTCGTGGCGCAGGATCGAGGCGGCGAGGCGGCGGTGGTGCTCTTCCCCTTGGTGCCGGTGATCGCCACCACCGCGGCGCCCCGGCGAAGTCCTCCAGCCACATCGCCATGGCGGTGGTCACCACCGTGCCCGATGCGGCCGCCGCGACCAGCTCCGGCCGGTACCGGCTCACCCCGGGGGCACGCACCACCACGTCGATCCGCGACCAGGGGGCGGAGGCCGGGGCGACCACCGCGGGAGCCCCATCGGGCAGTGCCGACGCCCGCTCCGAAGCGGCGTCGACGTCATCGTCGATCAGCACCGGGACCACCCCCCGCCCGATCAGCAGGGCGGCGAGTGGCCAGCCCCTCCCGCGCCGAGTCCCCAGACGGCGGGCCGTCGTCGGCAGAGCTCGTCGAGCGTCACGGCCGTACGGCCAAGAAGCGCTCCACAGCCCCGGCCACCCGCCGGTCGGGGAAGCCCAGATCGGCGTCCGGGGTCAGCAGCAGCTCGATCTCCGTCTCCGACACCATTGCCCGGGCCCGGCCCGAGAGTGCGGCCACCACCGGCGAGTCCCTCCACTCCGGACGGTCGGCAAGCATCCGGAGGGCGGCGGCCGACTCGCGCCGCTCGCCGACGCATTCGAACGGCTTGTCCTCGTCGCTCATGAGGGCGGCGAACCCGGCGATCTGCTCGGCATCGGCGAACATGTCGCGACCGATGACCGCCCGCACCGCCTCGCGGCCCGAGGAACGGGGCGAGCATCAGGGCGACGAAACGGCACTTGGCGCAGGCCCGCACCACCGGTCGTCGGGACCGGCGGCCTGGCGGAACGCGGTGTTGCAGCTGCAGAAGGTGGAGTGGTACTGGGTGAGCGAAGCGAAGGACCGGGCGATGGCCAGCTCCGAGTACGGACGGAGTGCGGAGCCGTAGGTGAGGCCCGGGTCGATGGACGTTGCCAGCAGATGGCGCAGCAGGAGCTCGAAGTCGAGGCTCTTCGAGTACTGGTGATTGACCGGCACCCCGTCCACCAGCACCGTCTCCTCACTGGCCGAGCGCTCGATGGCCATGGCAATGGTGTCGTAGCCGTACAGCGCGGCCCCCGACCGCGGCGATGAGCGAGACGATGGCCGTGACCGGCACGTGGCCGTTGAGCGCCCCGGTCCGGTTGAGCACGGAGAGGTCCGGGGAGAGCTCCCGCCTCACCACCAGCAATTCGAGATCGGCGCGCCGGGCCAGATCGACGACCAGCGGATGCGGATTGACCGCCAGGAGGCGGGGGCCCAGCGGCCGCAGGGCCTCGATGAGCACCATCGAGTCCTTGCCGCCCCCGATCGGGACCACCACCCCGCCCGGGCGGCGTCGCTCGACCGCCGCCGGACGGTCCGGTCGGGAGGACACGGGCGAGACCGACACCGAGAGGGGCACCCCCAGCCCGTTCCCCACCGCGAACTCCCGGAGGCCGTCGTCGTACAGGTGCTGGTGGAAGGCCACTTCGGTCGGGCTGAGCGCCCCTGACTCCACCGAAACGACGGGGGGAGCCGCCGCCTTGTAGTAGCTGGTGCCCGCGGCGATGTGCAGGTGGAGGAGCGCGCGCATCGAACTCCGACCGATCCACGGGCACCGAGCGGCCGGTCGCGGTCTCGAAGGTGACCGTCTCGACGAAGGAAGGACCCTCGTCGAAGGCGTAGCGGAGCGAAGCGGCCCTCGTCGCTTCGTCGAACGACCGATCCAGCACCCGGAACGTCTTGAAGGCGGCCGGATCGAACCGATCGGGGTCGTTCATGGCCGCATCAGCGTAGCGGCCGGGTCGGGCGGCCCTGTCGGCAACCGGCCAGCCGATCCCGATCGCGGCACCTAGGCAGGGGCGTCCCCGGCCGGGTGGCGTCGCCGGGCGGCAGAACGGCCGATCACCCGCCGATGCCGCTCGGCGGTCGGATGCGGGCGACGATGGCCAGCGAGGAGCCGGTCGACTGGATGACCCACACATCGCCCTTCTGGAGCCGTATCGACTGTCTCTCCTTGCAGCTCCGCTCCCCGGCCAGGGAGTCGAGCGCCTCGACCGCCACATCCCCGTGGGTGCACAACACGGCCGACTCGCCCTCCATCCGCTCCATCAGCCGCAGTGCCTCCGCCCCGTGCCCCTCGGCCAGCTCGTCGATCGATTCGACCGGGAGGCCGAGCGCCTCAGCGGTGGGGCGGACGGTCTCGAAGCACCGCACGAACGGGCTGCTCAGAACTCGCTGGGGCCGGTACTCGCCCAAGAGGGGCACCAGGTTCTGGGCCTGAGCCAGTCCACGCTTGGAGAGCGGGCGCACCCGGTCGTCGCCCTTGTAGGCGCTTCGTCTCCCGGCATGCCCGTGCCGGACCAGCAAGAGCGGCATTCCCTGATGCTCCCATGCCGTGAGGTTCCGGTGGCTGATGGGCACGAGCCGCGGGGCCGACGAGCCGCCGGCCCGAACGGTCGATCCCTACCTGCCTGGGCCGGGCACGTCGATGCCGGGGCGGACCGGAACAGGGAAGACCTCGAGGTCCTGACGGCTCCGGGCCAGTGAGTGGTACCGGCGCCCGGCGAACCACCAACGTCCGGCCTCGAGGGCATACCGGTCGTGGTAGAGGCCGAAGACGGTGGTCCAGCGACCACTGTCGCGGTGTTGGCGGAGCTCGCTCATGAACAGCCGGCTCACCGCCGTGCCGGCCAGGGCCCCGTCGGGGAACACGATGTGAGCGTTGAGAATGACGAATTCGAAGAACTCGTACTGGGCGATCGACGTCCCGATGAACTCGCCCAGTTGGGTGCCGCCGACGAGTACCAGTGGCTCCCCGATGCGGCGATCGATGACGATCTCCGCTCCGGGGAGGATCAGCTGGTCCAGCTCGGACCAGGCCCGCCTGTTGACCACATCGGCGTAGGCGTGCTGCAATCGTCGGACACCGGTGTCGTGAACGGACTCGGCCACCAGCGCTTCGTCGAGCATCCCCCGGACGCTAACGGTCGGCGGGCCACGAGTCGGCAAAGCCGTTCTCCTTGTGCGATCCGTCGCACAGGGGCTTGTTCGCCGATCCTCCGCAACGGCACAGGGTCACCCGGTTCCGCACCTCCATCGGCTGGCCGTCGGCCCGCCGCACCGTCACACCCCCGGTGACGGACAGGGGCCCGTCGTCGACCACCCCGATCCCCGGCCGGAGCTCGGGCTCGATGTCGGCGTCGTCTTCGGAAAGCCGGTAGGTGAGGGCCCCGGACGGGCAGCGTTCGATCATGGCCATCAGCTGGGACCGCTTCACGGTGTCCTCGGTGTCGGTGCCCGCCACCATCTTCCACACGTTGGTCACGTGGTTGCCGCAGAATCCCGCGTGCTCGCAGATGGACCGGTCGTCCCGCATCACGACGCCGACAGCCCGATAGGTCGACTGGCGCTCCTCATACGTCGAGGTCTCCGCCGTCTCCGTGCCGTCGAACCCGGCGGTCAGGTGCGATCCGTCGCAGAACGGCTTGTTGGCGGACCGTCCGCACCGGCACAGGGCCACGGTGTCGGCCACCTCCAGCTCGGCCACGGTCTGCCAGGTGATCGGCTCCCCGAGCTCCGACTCGACCATCCGCCGTCGGGTCAGCGACAGCCCACCGGCCGCCACGTAGGGCCCGTCGGCGGTAATCGTGATGGTGGGCCCGTCGTTCGACTTGTCGGCCATCGCCACTCCTCTCTCCGGCCCCCGTCCCCGACCTGTACTCTGCACCTCTTGACCGCTTTTGACAATTGGGTCCCCCGCGGCTGAAGCCATCGGCCGGGAGATGGGACGATGGGGTGATGGACGTCGAGCGAGTGGTCTTCGAGGGGTTCGAGGGAGTGCACCTCGTGGCGGATGTGCGGGGCGACCCCGATGCCTGGCCCGTACTCTTCCTCCACGGCGGCGGCCAGACCCGGTACGCGTGGGGATCGACGGCCGAGACGGTGGCCGCCCACGGCTGGCGGACGGTGGCCCTCGACCTCCGTGGCCACGGGGACAGCGACTGGGCCCCAAATGGCGACTACTCGTTCACCGCCTTCGGAGGGGACTGCCTGGCGGTCGTCGACCAGTTGCGGAAGCCTCCGGTGCTCATCGGCGCCTCCCTCGGTGGCATGTCGGCCATGCTGGCCGAGGGCACCAGCGACCGCACGGTATCCTCCGGCCTGGTCCTGGTGGACATCACGCCCAAAGCCAATCCGATCGGGATCCAACGCATCGCCACGTTCATGCAGTCGGGCCTCGACGGGTTCGACAGCCTCGAAGAGGCGGCGGCGGCCATCGCCGCCTACACCCCCCAGCGGACCAAGCGGGTGAACCCGTCCGGGCTCATGAAGGTGCTCCGCAACCGCGACGGCCGCTGGTACTGGCATTGGGACCCGCGGCTCATACGGCATGAGCGGACCGAGGTGGTGCCGGACCGCCTGACCGGGCTGCTCGACGTGGCCATGAGCAACATCGAGGTCCCCACCATGTTGGTGCGGGGCCTCCTCAGCGACGTCGTCACCCAGGAGGGCGTCGACGACCTCCTGTCCAAGATCCCCGATGCCACCGTGGTCGGGGTCGAGCGGGCGGCGCACATGATCGCCGGAGACCGCAACGATGCCTTCTCCGAGTCGGTCGTGACCTTCCTGGAAGGGAGGATCCGGCCGACGATCGGTTGACCCGGAGCCGGGTCTGGTTCAGGACTTCGACCGGCCGTCCGGTCCGGGCTGCTGCCCGTCGGGGAAGGCCCGGATCATGTTGTCCTGGACGAAGGAGGCGACCAACCGCCCGTCCTCGGTGAACACATCGGCGGCCCCGTACGAGCGGCCCCGGCCCGCATAGGGGCTCCGGTGGGCCAGCAGGTGCCAGGCGGTGGCGTCGACCGGCTCGTGGAACGTCAGGGTGTGGCTCAGCACGCTGGTGGAGATGGACACGTGGGACATCGACTGGCCGATGCCGGGGTGGGGCCGCATGGCGGTACCGATGAGGAAACCGTCGGTGGCGTAGGCGAGCAGGGCCTGGCCGGTCACGCCGGTGGCCTCGGCGCCGGCGAAGCGGCTCCACACCAGCAGCTCGGCGGGGCCCACGGCATCAGGGTCGGCCAGGTCGACGCCGTCGACCACCCGGATCTCCCAGAACTCCTCGCCACCCCCGGACCGGGGTGCATCCTCCGGTGCGCCGGCCGGGGGCGCACCCGTGCCGTGGCGGATGAGGTCGGGTTCCACCGCACTGAGGAGGACCAGCGAGCGGGAGCACAGCCGTTCGCCCTGTCGGACGGTCACCGTGGCGCTGGCCAGGGCCCGGCCGACGTGGATGGGCTCGACCTCGAGGTCGAGCGGCTGGTCCATCGCCCCCCCGCGGGCGAAGATCGTGTGGACCGTCTTGACCTCCTTGGACGGATCGGCCGTCGAGGCCGCGACGATCGTCTGGGCCAACAACTGTCCCCCGAAGACGACCCCGCCGAACCCGGTGTCGAAGTTCTCCGCCTTGAACCGGCCGTCCCCGGCCGGCTCGAGCTCTAGGACCTTCTGCAATCCGGACAGCTCGGACACCTCAACTCCCCTCCCCCAGCACCGACACCAGCGCGGGGACGTCGCCGAGGGAGCGTAGGGTGTCGTTCAGATGGGTGCACGTGGACGCCCCGGTCATCTCCCGCCTGACCCGGGTCCGGAGTTCGGCCAGGCGCATCCCGACCAGCCGGCCCGCGCTGGCCACCGCACCCGGGCACTCCATCCACGGCAGCACCCCCGCCTCGGCGGCCATCTCCACCACCCGACCCTCGACGGCGTCCACCCGACCGGAGACGGAGTACTCGTGGACGACTGATTCATCGCCGTCGGCATCCACGTGGCTGTCACGGAAATGGACGTCGACCCGGAATGCCCCCGGATCCGGCGTCCCGATGACATCCAGCCGGCGGCGGCGGCGCATGGCGTGGGGGGCCAGCGGGGGCATGTCGTGCCATGCCCGGGGGTCCTCCTGGGGCATGAGGTCGGGGGCTGGCGGCCCGATCGCCAACGGGATCACCCCGGAGCGGCGGATGGTCACCATCATGGTCGCGTCGTGCGCCCAGCCGGCACAGAGATCGGCCCGAAATCCCCGCGCCGGGGATGCGGCGGTCGGTCCGGTGGGCGCCGCACCCCCCGACCGGGGCCCGTCGAGTGCCCCTCCCCGCTGCAGCGAGTAGCCCGATACCAGCGCGGCACCGGGGAGGTCGTCCAACAACAGGTGCAACAGCGTGCCGGCGTCCACTTCCTCCGGCGCCGCCTCGGAAAGGCGGCCCCGGAAGCCGGGGCCGACCACCACTCCGATCAGCAGGTCCGGTGACAGGAGGGCCGGCACCGTGTCCAGAGAGAGGAGCGTCCGCTTCCTCCCGTCGGCCCGGGCGCTCAGCCCCGCCTCGGCCACCACCGAGGCGACCCCGTCGGGACCGGTCCGGAGGTCTCGCGCCCGGGCGGAGATGACCAGGTCACCGTGGAGACCGTCCGGCCTCGCCGTGTCGATGCTCGATGTCCGCCTGATGGAGCCCGGGGGACGGCTCGGGGTGGTGGGGGCCGGGTCCATCGGGCCCGCCGCTGCTGGGAGGAGGAGCACTACGGGGTCGGCCGCAGCCGCCCGAGGGAGGACCCTGCCGCCAGGTCGTCGGCACCCAATGGCCTCACGGTGGAGCTCCCTCGTCGATTCGGTCCGGTGGTCGGTCGACCTGGTCCGCCGGCCGACGGACGGTCGGACCGGCGCTCGGGCAACGCTACCGGGGATCGGCCCCGGTCGGGTCCCCGAGCACCACCAGCACCTTGCCCATGGCCCGGCGTCCGGCCAGGTCGGCCAGAGCGTGACCGGCCCCTTCGAGCGGATAGCTGGCCGAGATGTGCGGCCGGGCCCGCCCGCTCCGGACCAGCTCGGCCAGCTCGGCGATGTCGCGGGCCTGATCGTCGGGCTGGTTCCGGCCAAAACCCTCCAGGGTGAACCCGGTCACCACGACGCCCTTCAGCAGCACCAGGTTGAGGGGGATCCGGGGAATCTCCCCCGAGGCGAAGCCGACGGTGACGAACCGGCCACCCCACCGGGTGGCCCGGAGGGCCTGTTCGGCGCGGGGACCGCCCACCGGGTCGATCACCGCGTGGGCGCCGACCCCGGTGATGTCCTTGATTCGGGCCTTCAGGTCCTCGGTGCCGTACTCGATGGTCGCCGCCGCCCCGTGCTCGAGGCAGAGATCGAGCTTCTCGGATGATGAGGCGGCGGCGACCATCCGGGCCCCGAGTGCGGAACCGAGGCCGACGGCCGCCAGGCCCACCCCGCCGGCGGCACCGAGCACCACCACCCAATCCCCCGGTCCGACCCGGGCCACGCTCCGCAGGGCGTGGTAGGCGGTGCGATGGGCGACGCCGGAGGCGACCGCAGTGGCCAGGTCGATGGCCGGGTCCACGGGCTGGAGCGATGACGCAGCCACAGCGATCTGCTCGGCGAACGCCCCGAAGAGGACCGAGCCCGCCACCCGGTCGCCGACGGCCACGCCGCGGACGCCGGGCCCGAGTGAGCGGACGGTGCCGGCGAACTCACTGCCCACGGTGAACGGGACCGGGATGTGGACCTGGTAGCGGTCGGCCACGACCAGGACGTCGGGGAAGTTGGCGGCGGCGGCGGCGACGTCCACCACCACCTGACCGTCGGTCGGCACCGGATCCTCCATCTCCTCGACCGATATCGAGGACGGGGGCCCGTAGCGCAGGCAGCGGGCAGCCCGCATCAGCTGGTCACGAGTTCCCGATGACGTGCTCGAGCCGGGCGGCCAGTTTGGCCCGTGCCTCCTCCCGCCTGGCCGGCAGGTGGGCCGTCGGCCACAGGCCGGATGAGGGTTCGTAGTCCTTCAGGACCTCCCTCGCCACGGTGATCTTGTGGACCTCGGTCGGTCCATCGACGACGCTCATGATCGGGGCCATCATCCACATGCTCCCGAACGGCATCTCGTTGGACACCCCGAGCGCGCCGTGGGCGTGCATCGACCGCCAGACGGCGTCGTGCACCACCTTCGGGGTGAGGGCCTTGATGGCGGCGATGTTCTTGCGGGTGCGACGGTAGTCCCTCAATTCGTCGATCTCCCAGGCGGTGTACAGCACCAGCAACCGGAACTGCGCAAGTTCGGCATAGGAGTCGGCGATGTCGCCCTGGATGAATTCCTTGCGGGCCAGCAGGCTGCCCTGGGTCTCGCGACTGAGCACCCGCTCGCAGAGGAGGTCGAGGGCGCGCTGACAGGTGGCCACCGTTCGCATGGCGTGATGCACCCGGCCTCCCCCCAGCCTGGTCTGGGCGATGGCGAAGGCCTGGCCCTCGCCGCCCAGGAGGCTGTCGGCGGGGACCCGGACGCCGTCGTAGTGAATGAGCGCGTGCATGCCTTCGCCCTCGGTCTCCCCGGCCAGACCGACGTGGCGGACCATGTCCACGCCGGGTGTGTCCGTCGGGACCAGGAACATCGACGCGCCCTGATAGACGCTCACCTCCGGGTCGGTGATCGCCATCACGATCAGGAAGGCAGCGGTGCGGGCGTTGGAGGAGAAGTACTTCCATCCGTCGAGCACCCATTCATCCCCGTCACGGACGGCGCGGGTGGTGAACTGCTGGGGGTCCGACCCGGCCTGGGGCTCGGTCATCGAATAGCACGAGAACACCTCTCCATCGAGCAGGGGCTGGAGGTACCTGGCCTTCTGCTCCCCGGTCCCGTAGTGGGCGATGATCTCGGCGTTCCCGGTGTCGGGGGCCTGGGTGCCGAAGACGATGGGCGCCCAGCTCGACACCCCGAGGATCTCGTTGAGCAGGGCCAGCTTGACCTGCCCGTACCCCTTCCCGCCCAGCTCCGGCCCGAGGTGCGCGGCCCACAGGTCGTGGTCCCGCACCTCTCGCTTCATGGGGTCCACGATCGGCCGCAACTCTTCGTCGAGGGGGTGGAACTGCCGGTGGGGATAGAGGAGGTCCAGGGGCTCGACGTGCTCCCGGACGAAATGGCGTGCCCAGTCGAGCTTCTCCTGGAACTCAGGCTCGGTGGAAAAATCCCAGCTCATAGGTGTCCCTCCTCGGGCGATCCGGCGGCCGCGCCACCGGTGGATGGATCCCGTGTCACGGCACGCCGGTGGTCTCGGAGTCCCCGACCCGGAGGCCGAGCCCGCACAGGAATCGATCATTGCACCGGCCGATCTCCCGGCGGGCGGCCACCGGATCCTCAGCATGGGCCACGTACATGGCCGACCCCACACCGAGGGCGGTAAGGAGGTGGGCCAGCGGCTCGACGGGCTGGGACTCGAGCACTCCTTGCTCCATCGCCTCGCGCAGGTACTCGATGATCTTGTGCGTCGGCCCGTCGCCGCGCCCGGACCATGCCGTCCACCCGAGGACGGCCGGGCCGTCGATCAGGACGATCTGCCGGTAGGCCCGGTTCGTCGACGCCGCCTCGAGGTACACCTCGCTGTTGGCCCGGAACAGGGCCCAGGCGTCGGCCTCCGGATCGCCCGAGCGCCTCCGGAGCAACTGGACGACCTCGGCCGAGACCTCGTCGAACACGGCACGGAACAGATCCTCCTTGTCGCGGAAGTGGTGGTAGAGGGCGCCCCGGGTCAGCCCGGCCCTCCGGACGATCTCCTCGGTCCTGGTGGCCTGGAAGCCGTCCTCGGCGAACAGCTGCCGGGCGGTGGCCAGGAGCACCCGGCGGGTGTCCCGCACGTGGGCGGCCCGGAGGCCGCCGGCTCGGTCCGCTGGCGCTTGATGCATGACGTATCCAACATACATACTGTTTGCCGATGGCGCCCCGGTGGGCCGAGGGCCACCCGGGGTGGCCGGGCCGGGCAAGACCGAGCAAAGGCAAGCAGGTGGACGGACTGGACGGAAAGGTGGCCCTGGTGACCGGGGCCAGTCGGGGGGTGGGCGCGGCGACCGCTCTGGCGCTCGCCCGGGCCGGGTGCGACGTGGCCTGCGCCGCCCGGTCCACCCGGGACGCGCCCCAACGGACCGCGGGCACCCTCGAGGAGACGGTGGGGAGGATCGAAGCCGCCGGCCGGCGGGGCCTGGCCGTTCCCACCGACCTCGCCGTCGACGCGCGAGGTGGAGGAGATGGTGGCCACCACCGTCGCCGCCTTCGGACGGCTCGACATCCTGGTGAACAACGCGGCCATCACCTTCATCGGCGGCCTCGACATCCCACTGCGCCGCTACGACCTGATCATGCAGGTCAATCTGCGGGCGCCCATGATCGCCATACGCGCCGCCACCCCGGCCATGCGGTCGGCGGGGGGTGGTTCGGTGATCAACGTCTCGTCGGTCGCCGCCCTGTTCCCCCACTCGTCGCTGATGGCCTACGGCATCTCGAAGATCGGCCTGGAGCGACTCACTGTGGACGCGGCCGTCCAGCTCGCCCCGTCCAACATCACCGTCAACTGCTTTCGCATCGACGTGGCCGTGGCCTCCGAGGGCTTCGTGGCCAACACCCCCGGCGTCGACCACTCCAATTGGGAGCCGTCGTCGGTTGCGGCCGAGGGCATCGTCTGGATGGCCTGCCAGCCTGCGACCTACTCGGGACGACGGGAGAGCATGTTCGAGCTCCGACGGCGCGAGGGCATCATGGCCTCTCGGATCGGAGCGCCGCCGACGGAGGCTCCGCCGGTCGAGCTGCTCAACGGCCTGGCCACCGTGGGCGATGCCGGATTCGCAGAGCCCTATCCCGAGGACGAGGGGGGCTGACCCGAATGGCCGAGCGGACACCAGCCGAGGAAGAGGCCATCGCCGCCCGGACCGAGGGGCTGGTAGATGAGCAACGGCTGGGCCGGTGGATGGACCTCCAGGACCTCCCCGGCCGCGGCCAGCCGGTGACGTCCCGGTTCATCAGCGGTGGCGCCTCCAACGAGATCTTCGAGATCCGGCGGGGCGGGTTCTGCTCGGTGCTCCGCCGTCCGCCCCGGGTGGTCCCCCCGGGACGGAACGAGACCATGCTGCGGGAGTTCCGGGTCCTCGAGGCGCTGAACGGTACGGACGTCCCCCACCCCGAGGCGTTCGCCGCCTGTGACGATCCCGAGGTGATCGGGTCGTCGTTCTACCTCATGGGCCTGGTCGACGGTTGGTCCCCCATGAACATGGACGGATGGCCGGCCCCGTTCGACACCGATCTCGATGCCCGCCACGGGCTGGCGATCGAACTCGTCGACGGCATCGCCCGGCTCTCGCGCGTCGACTGGCGCGCCCGTGGGCTCGAGGGGTTCGGCAAGCCGGAGGGGTTCCACGACCGCCAGGTCGACCGGTGGCTCGCCCACCTCTCCGCCGTCCAGTTCCGCGACCTCCCCGGGCTCGACGTGGCCTCCGACTGGCTGCGGTCCCACAAGCCCAGCCACTGGGAGCCCGGGATCATCCACGGGGACTACCAATTCGCCAACGTCATGTTCTCCCACGGCGCGCCGGCCCGGCTGGCCGCCATGGTGGACTGGGAGATGTCGACGGTGGGCGATCCCCTGCTGGACCTCGGGTGGGTGATGAACGGCTGGACCGACCCGGGCGAGGACCGGACCGGGGGCTACGTGGACCTGACCGGTATGCCCAGCCGGGACAAGATGCTCGCCCACTACGCTGCGGTCAGCGGTCGGAGTGTCGACGAGATCGACTACTACGTGATCCTGGCCCGCTTCAAGCTGGCCATCGTCCTCGAGGCCGGCTACGCCCGGGTGGTCTCCGGCCAGGCGGACAACCCGACCATGGCCGCCTTCGAGCACGTGGTGCTCGACACGATGGCGGCGGCGGCCGAGCTTGCCTCCACCACCCCGCTCGGCCGATAGTGCCGCACAAGGGAACCGTCGTCCTGTCCTCTGGCGGCCATTCCCGGCGGGCCGGAAAGGACCTCGAACCATCGCAGAGGCTCACCAGACGTTGGCTGCCCGCACACAACGCCCGTGATCTCGGGTCTCAGAGAGCCGATCCGTTTTCCCGTTCGAGCACGGCCGCCGAGGCCAGAATGTTGTGGGCAACGAAGGACCGCTCCTGTTTCGAACGAGCGTCGAGCAGGTCGGCCTTGAGCGCACGGGCGTCGGACACCATGTCGCCGCCGTTGAAGAGCACGAAGTCGACCAGGTGGAGGGCCTTCTGGATGTCGTCGGTGGCCCCCGACGCGGTCGAGGGCCTTGGCCCGGTCGAGCAACGGTCCGGTCCCACCGGCCAGAAGAACCACCTCGGCGGCGATCTTGGCCCGGGTGCTCGGGAAGAGCATCGACGGGTTCCCGTCGTACCAGCCCATGTACCGGCGCATGAGGTCGCGGACCAGGAATGCCGTGCACCCGTAGAGGGGCTGGAGATATGAGCTGGAGCCGAGCTCCGGCGGGAGCTCGACCTCGGTCAGGATCTGCTCTTGCCACTGGCCCTCGTTGAGCCGGCGGACCACCTCGCCGTCGAGGTACCGGAGCGCCTTCGCGGTGGTGATCAGCATCTCCTCCCCGTGGTCAGAGAAGACGCCTCCGTGGCCGGAGACGATGGCGGCCGGCTCGAGGGCGGCCATCTCCTCGAGGGCCTCGGCCCACTCCAGCACGTAGCGCTGGACCCGGAACGGCGTGCCGGCGTTGGGCAGGGACGAGACGATGAAGTCGCCGCCCACGATGACCCTCGGCCCCGGAAGCCACACCCAGGTGTGGTCGTCCGTCTCCCCGAGCCCATGGCGGCATTCGAGAGCCAGATCGCCCAGGCCGTCCAAGAAGAGGCGGTCCTCGTAGGCCACGGTCGGCGGGAAGTACCGGGCCCTCCGGACGACGTCGCCACCGCCCGGTCCCCACATGGCGAACTGAGCGTCATAGGTCCCGGCCAGGTGCCCGGAGGTCTTGGCGTAGCGCTCGAATCGCCTGGCCACGTTGACATGGCCCACGATGTCCGGTGGCCGGTGCCCCCGTTGGGCGGCGTCCTCGAGAAGAGCAGGCGTGCCGAAGGCGTGGTCGTAGTGCCCGTGGGTGTAGATCACGTAACGGACGGGAAGGTCGGTCAAGGCCCGCAGCTCATCGACCACTCGGGGACCATTTGTGAACAATCCGGGGTCGACGACAGCGGCACCCTCGGCTCCGATGATGATGGTCGTGTTGCCGAAGCCGGCCAGAAAGTGGACGCCGGGTGCGATCTCACGGCACTCGGAGGCCGCCCGTGATCTGCCGAGGGCCTCGGGCCCGGCGCTCTGGATCGGGTCGGTGTCGTTGCTCATGGGTACCTGCCAGTTTGTGGGTCGGACCCGAAATCGTAGGTTGCCCCGACCGGTGACCACGAGATTGCCTGCGGTCCGTGCCCTTCCGGCCAACCCGGCCGGCCGTCCTTCACTCCTCCGCGTCGAGGGTGCCCGGTCTCAGGTCGTGTAGTCGACCGGGCCGCTTCCCTTGACCCCGATGGCGAAGGCCAGCCCGTGCAGCGGCGCGTTGTCGGTGGCGGGCCAGATGCTGTGGGTGGTGTCCGGAGGGGTGTAGACCAGATCGCCCTGCCCGACCTCCCGCTCCTCGTCACCGATCTTCATGATCCCTCTACCGGCGATGATGTAGTAGAACTCATGGGTGGGGTGGGAGTGCGGATCGACCATCCCGCCTCCCTCGACGATCCACTCGCTCACCAGCTCCAGGAAGCCGCCCTCGGTGACCTCCTGCATCTCCCGCGGCGGGACCAGCCACCACACCGGGGTGGTGCCGTTGTGCTCGATGACCGGGCTGACACCCTCCATCGATCTGACGTCCATGGTCTCTCCTCCGTCCGTCGGCGGTTCGCTCCGCGGGCAACGGCGGTGCCTGGGTCCCGTCGCTAGGCCGGGGGCAGACCGCCCGCGTAGGTCTTGGTCTCGGTGTACTGCTCGAATCCCTCGAGCCCGTTCTGCCTTCCGATGCCGCTGGCCTTGTACCCGCCGAAGGGGGCGTCGGCGCCGTACCAGACGCCGCCGTTGATCGAGACGGTCCCCGCCCTCACCCGGCGGCCCACGGCGAGGGCCCGCTCCTCGGAGCCGGAGGTCACACCGACGCCCAGTCCGTACTGGTTGTCGTTGGCCATCCGCACGGCGTCGTCGTCGTCGTCGAAGGGCACGACCACCAGCACCGGGCCGAAGATCTCCTGTTGGGCGATGGTCATGGAGTTGTCCACGTCGGCGAAGAGGGTGGGCTCGACGTAGTAGCCCTTGTCGAACTGGGGGGGCCGGCCCCCGCCGACCACCAACCGGGCCCCCTCCTCGACGCCCTTGTCGATGTAGCCGAGGACCCGCTCGCGCTGCAGGGCGCTGATCTGGGGGCCCTGGAGGTTGCCCGGGTCGTTGGGGTCGCCGTAGGGGACGTTCCGGAACCCGGCCTCGATGAGTGCCATCCCCTCGTCGTAGCGGGAACGTGGCAGCAGCATCCGGGTGAGCATGACGCAGCCCTGGCCCCCGTGGACGCAGACGGTCCAGGCCATGGACAGCTTGGCCTCGAAGTCGGCATCCTCGAGCACGATGTCCGCCGACTTGCCGCCCAGCTCGAGGAAGAGTCGCTTCAGGGTGGGGGCGCCCTTCTCCATGATCCGACGGCCGACCGCCGTCGAGCCGGTGAAGGAGACGAGGTCGACCCGGGGGTCGGTGACCAGGTCCTCGGCCACCGTGTTGTCCGACGTGGTCACCACCTGGAGCACGCCTGGGGGGAAGTCGGTCCGCTCGGCCACCAGCCGCCCGATCCGTGTGGCGTTCCACGGGGTGTTCGGGGCGGCCTTCAAGACGACGGTGTTCCCGGTGGCGAGCGAGGGTCCCAGCTTGTTGACCGTCACCTCGAAGGGGAAGTTCCAAGGAACGATGGCGGCCACCACCCCCACCGGCTCCTTGGCCACCTTGCGCCAGCTCCGGGTGCCGAAGGCGGTGCCCTCGGGGATGTCCCGCTCCCACTGGAACCGGTCGATGAAGGCCGCCGGCCACCGGAGGCCCTCGGACAGCGGGGCGTCGAGCTGGGGACCGTAGGTGAGCAGCACCGGAGAACCCGCCTCGGCCACCAGTTCGGCCCGCAACAGCTCCTGTTCCTCCTCCAGGGCCGCCTGGAGCTGGAGGATGCACCGCTGGCGCAACTGCTTGTCCGTGGCCCAGTCCGACTCGTCGAATGCCCTCCGGGCCGCGCCGATGGCCTCGTCCACGTCCTCGTGACCGGCGTCGGCCACCTGGCCCAGCGTCTCCTCGGTGGCCGGGTTGACGTTGTCGAACTGCTTCCCCGACCTGGCCTCCACCAGCTTGCCGTCGATGAGCATCCGTTGTTCGCCGGCCACCGTGGCGGTGCCGTCCGTCGATGTCGTCATGTCTCGTCTCCCCGGTCGTGGGCGGCATGGACCGTGCCTGTACCCGTCGAAACCCTCATTTTCCGCATGCTACCCCGCCGCGTCCGCGGCCGATCGGGCCGGTTCGGCAACCGACTTGCCCCTGGTCGCCGTGGTAGGCCGTCCAGGACGGCCCGCTCCGCTCGACCCGGTGGTGGCCGTCACAGGCACCGTCCCCGACGGCGAAGGCGGAGGAGGCCTCCATCGAACAGTCGACCAGGTGGCCGCCGCCGTGGGCAAACGCGGCCAGTGCTCCCGTCGCCGCGGCCAGCCCGGTGACCGGATCGGCGATGGCGTCGGCGCAGAACACGGGCGAGCGCGCTGCGCTCCGGCCCACCAGACCGCCGGCCACCGCGGCGTCGTCACCGAAGGCGACCCAATTCGACCGGGGCCCGCTGCGCCCGTAGCCGGTGATCGACACCCAGGTACGGCCGGCCCGGGCCCCGAGGAACTCCCCGGGGTCGAGGCCAAGCCCGGCCAGCGCCCGGGGGCGGGAGCTCTCGATGACCACGTCGGCCGAGTCCACCAGCGATCGGAGGGCCCGGTGGCCGGCGGGGCTCCCGAAGTCGAGCGCCACCTGGTCATGGTGACGGTGCAGGCGATCGAACAGCCGCGGGTCCCCCCGGCGGGCGCCGTCAGGACGGCGGATGTCCTCCACCTTCACGACGTGGAGGCCGCACCGCCCGAGGAGATGGGCACAGAGGGGCCCGGCCCACATGGCCGAGAAGTCCACGACCAGCGGGAACCGGCCCGTCGCCGGAGCCGGGTCCCCGAGTCGGTGCATCGACCATGGCAGCGGGGTGGGCCTGGGCGCGGACCCGAGCAGAGCGGCCGGAAGGCCGAGGAGCTGGGCGGCGGCCGTCAGCTCGGTACCGGTCCGTCGGCGGGCGAACTCCCCGAGCTCGGCCCACGGGGCGGCGGGGGCATCCGGCGCGGCGTGGTCGGTCACCACTCCTCCGGTCAGCGCGGGGAGCAGCTCGAGGTCGCTCTCCCGGGCCAGATTGAGCGCCACCCAGGAGTCCCCGGCGCGCACCAGGCCGCAGCGACCGCCCATCGAGCGGTCGCCCTGGCGGGACCCCCCCTGGCCGCGGCCCGTTCGGTCAGCAGGGCCCCGACATCCACCGACAGGTCCGTCCCGAGCCCCCGGGCGATGCCCCCGAGCAGGCGGGCGGTGCCGGTGAGCCGCCCGATGACGTCACCGCCGGGCCACTGCGGCGCCTCACCGGGCCACCCGGTGAGCGACATGGCTCCCGACGCCGCCCAGCCGAGCACCGGACAGGGCGGGGCCTCGGTGACGCCCACGGCATCCAGCGCGCCGGGGCCCACCTCCACCCCGTACCGATCGAGCCCGGCCACCAGCTCGTTCACCACCTGGTCCACCCGATGCAGGCCATGTCGGAGATCTCGGCCAGCCGGCACGGTGAGAGACTACCGGCAGGCCGTCGGTGGGGGGCGGGCGGTGACGCAGGTGCGCGCCGCCGCCGAATCAAGATACGGTGGCGTCCGCTTGCCTCCGATCGGACCGGACGTGAGACGTGCTCGGAGGAAGGACCGCTCCATGGAATTGAAGGCCGGGGCTCGACTGCGGAGTGCGGTGGGCGACGCGGAGTTCGTGGTCATCCGGGCCGACGGCGGTGACGTCGCCCTCACCTGTGGCGGCCTGCCCGTCCTCGACGGCGACGACGATGCTGCCAAGGTGGCGGTACAGGCGGGCCACGAAGGCCCGCTCCTCCTCGGCAAGCGCTACGTGGACGAATCGGACACGCTCGAGGTGCTGTGCACCAAGCCCGGTGAAGGTGCACTGGCCGTCGACGGCCACCAGCTCCAGCTGAAGAGCGCGAAGCCCCTTCCGTCCTCGGACTGATCCACGCCGGTGCACCTCGGTCTCATCCTCGACATGGTCCACTCCGGCTACCCAGGCCGGACCGCCCTGACCGCGGGAGGCACCAGCCTCGACTACGGCGACCTGGCCGAACGCTCGTGGGCCGCCTCCGCCCGCTTCGCCGAGCTGGACGTACCCGCGGTCGTCTACGTCGGGAGCAACCACGCCGCCTTCCCGGTGGCATTGTTCGGCGCCGCCGGCGCCGGCGTACCGTTCATCCCCCTCAGCTACCGCCTCGGGACCGAACAGCTGGCCGATCGCATCCAAGCGCACCCAGGGGCCTTCGTCGTCCACGCCGACGACCTGGTCATCGGCGCCGAGGGGTCGCCCTCGTCCCCGCTCCAGCCGTTCCTCGACTCGCTGGCCGGGGTCGGCGCCGATCCCCCGCCGGCCCAGGATGCGGACCTGCCTTGCGTGCTCCTCTACACCAGCGGCACGACCGCAGCACCCAAGGCGGCGGTCCTGCGACACCGCCACCTCATGTCCTATCTCCTCGGAACCGTCGAGTTCGCCGGCGCCGACGAGGACGAGGTTTCGTTGGTGTCGGTCCCGCCCTACCACATCGCAGGGGTCGCCAACCTGCTGAGCAACCTCTACGCCGGCCGCCGGATCATCTACCTCGACCGGTTCGATCCCGAGGTGTGGCTGGACACCGTGCGCCGCCAGTCGGTCACCCAGGCGATGGTCATCCCCACCATGTTGGCCCGGGTGGTCGACCACCTCCAGGGGGAAGACGACTCCCGGACGCCGAGCCTCAGGTCCCTCTCCTACGGCGGGGCGCGGATGCCGACCCCCGTGCTGCGACGGGCCATGGAGCTGTTCCGCACGACGGGTTTCGTCAATGCCTACGGCCTCACCGAGACCAGCTCCACGATCGCCCTGCTCGGGCCGGACGACCACCGGGCCGCCTTCGACTCGGCGGACCCGGCCGAGCGCGCCCGGCTGGGTTCGGTCGGGCGGCTGCTCCCGGGCATCGAGGCAGAGGTCCGGAACGAGGACGGTTCCCTGGTCCCCGGGGGACAGGCCGGGCTCATCCACCTCCGGGGAGAGCAGATCTCCGGAGAGTACGCCGGGGGCACGCTCCTCGACGCCGAGGGCTGGTTCCCAAGCCGCGACCGGGGACGGATCGACGAGGCCGGGTACCTCTTCATCGAGGGCCGCGCCGACGACACGATCATCCGCGGTGGCGAGAACATCGCCCCCGCAGAGATCGAGGACGTCCTCCTCTCGTGTGACGGGATCGTGGACGCAGCCGTGGTCGGGCTGCCCGACGACGAGTGGGGACAGCGGCTGGCGGCCGCGGTGGTGGCCGGCGAGGGCGGATCGATGAGCGCCGAGGAGCTGCAGGGTGTGGTCCGCGGCCGGCTCCGGTCGTCGAAGACCCCCGAGACCATCGAATTCTGGCCCGAGCTGCCGCGGACCGACACCGGAAAGCTCCTGAGACGCCAGGTGGTGGCCCTGCTCATCGACGACCGACCGTGACCGCAGGCCGGGCCGTCGAGTTCGGGGTCTACGTCCCCCAGGTCTCCCTCACCTATCCCCAGGTGCTGGAGCGGGCCCGTGTCGCCGAGCAGGCGGGCTTCGATTCGCTCTGGCTCTACGACCATCTCTACTCGCCGGGCCAGCCCGATCTGCCGTCGCTCGAGGGGTGGACGCTCGCCGCCTACCTCCTGGCCCAGACCGAACGGCTCCGGGTCGGTCACCTGGTCCTCTGCAACAACTTCCGCCACCCGTCACTGCTGGCCAAGATGGCGGCGACCCTGGACGTGCTGTCGGGCGGACGGCTCGAACTCGGGATCGGAAGCGGCTCGGTCGGGACCGAGCACCACCAGTCGGGGTTGCCCTGGGGTGGCTTCCCGGAACGGTCCGACCGGCTGGCCGAGTCGTTGGAGATACTGATCCGGATGTTCCCCGGGGGGCCGGCCACCTTCGCCGGCCGGCACTACCGGATCGCCGACCTGCCCAATCTGCCGGCTCCGGTCCAGTCCCCGCATCCGCCCATCCACATCGGCGGGGTGGGGCCCCGTCGGACCCTGCCGCTGGTGGCCCGGTACGCCGACGTCTGGAACATCCCCACCTACGGGCTGTCCGACTGGGAGGCGGGTTGGCGCACGCTGGAGTCGGAGTGCGCGGCCATCGGCCGGGACCCGGCGACCATCCGCCGGTCCCTCCAGGCGGTGCTGGTGCTGGCCCCGGACGAGCCGTCGCTCCGCGCCGCTCGGTCCAAGGCCGAGCGCCGTTACGGCGGCGTCCGCTGGGGCCTGGACGCCGGTGGCTACGTCGGGACACCGGCCATGGTGTGCGACCGGATCGGCCAGCTGGTCGAGAAGGGGATCTCGCTGTTCATCTTCCTCACCCACGACCGTGCCGACCCGGGGACCCTCGAGCTCTTCGGCCGGGACGTCCTGCCCGAGTTCAGTTGACCGTCGCCGCTGCCATCGTCACCCGGGGCCGCTGACCGCTCACGAGCCGGCGCCGGAGGACTTGGCCGGCGGGCGCCAGAACACGAGCAGGAGGAGGGCCGCACCCCCGGCTCCCGCGGCGAGGGCGATCCAGAGCCCCGTCCATCCGGCGAGCCCGAGGAGTCCGGCCGCGTCGTCGATGCTCCAACGCCCGGGCCCGAGGATGGCGATCACCATCCCGATCATGGTCAGGGTCATCACGTACTCCCAGCCCTCGCCGGGCCGGAATATGAAGAAGCCGTTGCCGCGGTGGTTGGTGATCCAGGCGACGAGCATGACCCCCACGACACCGGCGGCGGCCACCGGGGTGAGCAGGCCGGCCACCAAGAGGACGCCCGCCCCTATCTCGGTCAGGCTGGCCGTCCAGGCGTGGAGCCATCCCGGCCGCATGCCCAGGCTCTCGAACCACCGACCCGTCCCGGCGATCTTCCCGCCCCCGAAGACGTGGTTGAATCCGTGGGCCAGGAATATCGCCCCGGTCACCACCCGCAGCACCAACAGGGCGAGATCCCACGCGTGCGTCTCCATGCGCATTCCCTTCGTCCAGACCGGTCGCCGGTGCCGGCGGCGGATCGCCGGAGTCTACCGATGGCGCCGCCGGCCGTTCGGAGAGCAGGGTCCCGCCGCCGGCGGCGGCCGCCGGTATCCTCTTCGGATGGCATGTGCCGGCAGGTCTCCGAACGGGACACCGCCGGTGGGACGCGGCCGCGGCCGGCCACCGGGGCGGGCATGCCCGACCTGACCATCGGGGTCGACGGGCACGTCGCCACCGTGACCCTCGACCGGCCACCGGTCAATGCCATCGACCGGTCGACCATGGTGGAGATCCGTGACGCTTTCCGGAGCTTCGACGACGACCGCGAGGTGCGTGTCGCCATCTTCACCGCCGCCGGCGACCGGGCCTTCATGGCCGGGGTGGACCTGCGGTCGGTGGGCGGGCCGGCTCCCGATCCCGAGTCGCGTCCACCGACCCTGATCACCGATCCCGCCCGGGCCGCACGCGATGCGATGTGGGCGATCACCGACTGTGCCGTACCGGTCATCGGGGCCATCAACGGTCCGGCTCTCGGCGCGGGCCTGGCCTTCGCGGCCTGCTGCGACATTCTGGTGGCGGCGGAGGGGGCCAGCTTCGGCGCCCCCGAGATCAACGTCGGCCTGCTCGGCGCCAGCGCCCACGTCGCCATGCTGGTCGGCCGGTACAAGGCGAGGGAGATGTACTTCACCGGGGAGCAGGTCACCGCGGCCGAGCTGCACCGGCTCGGGGCGGTCCGGGCCGTCGTGCCCCGCGCCGGGCTGCTGGCCGCCGCCCGGGCCCTGGCCGACGAGCTGGCCACCAAGAGCCCGATCGCCCTCCGGCTGGCCAAGGAGGCCATGAACCGGGTCGAGCACCTCCCGCTGAAGGAGGCCTACCGCACCGAGCAGGACTACACCGCCCGCCTGTCCACGTTCGAGGACTCGGCCGAGGCCCGCGCCGCCTTCGCGGACAAGCGGGCGCCGGAGTGGCGATGGCGGTGAGGGCGGACCCCACCGCCCAAGTCAACCCTGGCGCTGGTCGCGCCAACCGGGTGAGGAGGTCGGCACCCCCCTGGCCACGCTGGTGCCGATGAAGTTCTTCTGGGCCTCCACGGTGCCGGCGCCGAAGCACAGGCCACGGATGTCCCGGTAGGCCCGCTCGACCGGGTACTCGCGGCTGTAGCCGTAGCCGCCGTGGATCTGCATGGCCTCGTCGCAGACAAGCTTGGCCGCCAGGTTGGCCGCCGCCTTGGCCAGTGCCGTCTCCAGCGGCGGCGGCGTCCCCCCGGGCCCGGCCAGCCGGACCGCCCGCCCGAGGAGCAGGCGCGCGCCCTCCAGGGCCACGGCCATGTCGGCGAACTTCCACTGCAGTCCCTGCAGCTCGGCGATCGGGCGACCTCCGACGACCCGGTCGCGGGCGTAGCCCACGGCATGCTCGAGCGCTCCCTGGGCGGCGCCGATGCACATGGCGGCGTTGCCGCAGCGCTCGTGGTTGAGGTGGGCGAGCAGGGTCTTGAACGATTCGGTCGAGGCGGGGTCGCCGCCCAGGAGGACGTCCTCCTCATGGATCTCGACGTCGTCGAGGGCGATCTCCGCCTCGGTGGCGGCGTGGATCCCCATGCTCCGATGCCGCCCGGTGACGCTCACCCCGTCGCGATCCATCGGCACCACGACGGCGCCGATGCCCTTGGCCCCGTCGCCCCCGGGCCACCGGCACCACACCAGGACCGCCGAGGCCACGTGCCCGAGAGTCGAGTAGTTCTTGTAGCCGTTGAGCCGCCAGCGCCCGGGACCGTCGGCGCGCAGCGCGGCCCGCATGGCCTGCACGGCGGAGCCGGCGTCCGGCTCGGTGATGCCGATGCTGATGATGCACTCCCCTGCCCCCACGCTCGGGAGGTAGCGCTCCTTCATGGCCGGGCCCCCCAGGTGCTCGATGCCCCGGCTGGGCCCGTTGAAGGCCAGTTGGCAGCAGATGGCGGTAGACACGTCGAAGCGGGCGACCTCTTCGAGCACGATGGCCGCCTCGACGTCGCCCAGCCCGAGGCCGCCCCACTCGGTGCCGATCGTCACCCGGAACAGGTCGGCCTCGGCCAGGGCCTTGACCGCCTCCCAGGGGACCTCGCCCGACTCGTCACCCTCGCCCGCCCGCGGGGCCACCTCCCGGGTGGCGACCTGACGGGCCAGCTCTCTCAGCGCGGCCTGGTCCGGATCCTCGGCCATCGGATCCTGACCTGAGGACGGTGACACGTGCGCATGTTAACGTGCCCGCCGCTCCGGGCCGGATCTCAGCCCGGCGGGTCGGGCCGGAGGAAGCGCTGCTCGGGATCCCAGCGGCGGAGGGCCTCGACCTCGTCCCGGGTCGGGGCCGCCGACTCGGCCACCATCGCTCCCACCTCCAGCTCCCACCCGCACAGCCGGCGGACCCGGTCGATGCGGTCGTCCAGGGTCCCGGGCCCCTCGGGCACCGCGGTCAGCACGAAGGGGCCGTCCTCACGGGTGAAGGTGGCCACGTCGGTCACCAGGGCCCGCACCCGGGCTCCCGGCGAGGTGATGTAGGGCACGGTCCCGACGGTGCGACCGGCGGCCAGGGTGGCGACGACGGCAACTTCATCGGCCGTGCTGGCCACGTCGTTGCCGCCGCCCGACCCGACCAGGAAGGCCCGGCCCGGGATGACCGTCGAATTGATGTTTCCGAACCGGTCGATCTGGGCCGCCCCCAGGGAACCGAGTAACCGGGTGCCGGGCCCGGCGGTCAGGGTGGAGAGCACCGTCTCGCTGTCGGCGACCATGGTGGCGGTCGGGAAGCTGCGGTGGTTGAAGACGAACGGGTCGGCCGGCGTCGGCTCGTAGCCCCACAGGCCGAGCTCGGCGGTCAGGACCACCTCCGACCCCCGGAGGCGGGCCGACCGGACGGCGAGCCAGGCGGCCAGGTTGGCGACCCCCGCTCCGGCCAGCACGGCGTCGAAGCCTCCCTCCACCACCCGGGATGCGAGGTGGCGCGCCCCGAAGGCCGCCGCCTTCTCCCAGGCCCCGACCGGAGCGGCCAGGTCGGGGGGGTGGGCGTCCTCGTCCTCGCGCCACGAGTCCGGACGGGCCCGTCGGCGCAGCCCATCGATCCGGCTCTCGCCCAACAGCTCGAGGTACCCCTCCTGGTCGGCCGGATCGAGCACCCACCGGCGGATCCATCCGTCGAAGTCGGGGCTCCGGCTGGCGTCGCGGGCCTCCTCCCAGAACGCCAGGTCCTCGCCGTAGGGCTCCACCGGGAGATGGGGCGTGTAGAGGCCGCCGGGATGGGCGCCGAGCGGCACCTCGCGACAGGGCGAGCACCCGGTGGGCCGGGACCTTGACCAGGTGGGCCCACGGGCGGATGTCGTCCACGATCCGCTCCACCGTCACGATCGCCCCTCGCCTGGCCGCGAGCACGCCCCACACCCCTTCGAGTAGCGGTGGGCTGAGGGCGACGTTGCCCTCCCGGTCGGCCAGGGGTGCATGGAGGAGGGCGACGTCCGGCGCGTACGGGGCCAGGAGACCGACCTGGCCGCCGAAGGGCGAGTCGACCACCGCGAAGCCGGGGTTCGACTCCATGGACGAGCCCCGGAGCGATCCGGTGGTCACGGCCGGCAACCCGCGCGCCGCGGCCTCCAGGCGTTGGAGGAAGGTGAGGAACGACCAGTGCTCCACCTCCACCTCCCCGCGCAGGTAGGCGTCGCCGAACCACCGGTTGGGGCTGAAGCTGGGGAAGATGTCGCCCGAATAGCCGGTCACCACCCGCTTGACCAGCCCGCCCCGGAACAGGACGGCGCCGAGGCTGGACAGGCTGAGCATGACCAGGGTGAACCCGGGGTCCCGACCCCACCACTGCCGGGCCAGCTCACGCGTCGAGGCCGTCCACCGCGAGTGACCGGTCACCACATGGACGGCGTCTCCCGCCCGCACATGTCGGCGCACCGCCTCCTCGAGGGAGACGACGGGTGCGCTCATGCGTTCCGGCTCACGAGGGTGCGCTCATCGGCGACCGGTTCACGGGGCACAGGCGGAGACCGTAGCGGAGCGGAGGCCCCGTTCCCGAAAGTCGGCCGTCGGTACACTGGCGCCCATGATCCGCTACGACGTCGGCGATGACCACGTCGCCCGTCTGACCCTGGACAGGCCCGAGGCCAAGAACGCGCTGACCGTCGAGATGCGGGACGACATCGTCGCCTCCGTGCGCCGGGCCCGGAGCGACCGTCAGGTCCGGTCGCTGCTCATCACCGGGGTCGGCGACGCCTTCTGCTCGGGGATGGACCTCCGGGAGTCGACGGTCGGCGACGCCGGCGGCGAGGGGTTCGATCCCCGCGCCACCAGCGAGGCCCTGCGGGTCGGCGTCCAGGCGTTCATCCGGGAATTGTGGGAGCTCGACAAGCCCACTGTCGCCGCCGTCAACGGGACGGCCGTCGGTCCCGGGGCCCACCTGGCCCTGGCCTGCGATTTCGTCCTGACCTGCGAGCGGGCAACCTTCATCTGGTCGTTCGCCCGATGGGGGCTGGTGGTCGACGCCGGCGGCGCCTACCTCCTCCCCCGTCTCGTCGGACTGGCGCGGGCCAAGGCCCTCGTCATGCTCGGCGACCGGGTGGGAGGGGCCGACGCCGTCGGAGCCGGCCTGGCCTACCGCTGCGTCCCGTCCACCGAGGAGCTGTCCGCCGCCGCCTCCGAGCTCGCCCAGCGCCTGGCCGCCGGGCCCACCCGCTCCCTCGGACTGTCGAAGATGCTGCTCAACGCCAGCTTCGAGACGACCCTGCCCGAGTCGCTCGAACGGGAGGGCCAGGCGCAGGCCATGGCGGCCACCTCCCCCGAGATGGCCGAGGGGATGGCCGCCTTCAAGGAGCGCCGCCAACCCGACTTCCCGGGGCTGCGTTGAGCGGACCCGCCTCGTCCGTCATGGGCGGAGGGACCGAGCCCGATGCACCGCTGGCGGGTCTGCGGGTCATCGACGTGGGGACCCGGATCAGTGCCCCGTTCTGTGCCGGCCTCCTCGGTGAGATGGGCGCCGAGGTCATCAAGGTCGAACAGCCCGAGGGCGGCGACTTCATGCGCACGATCGGGCCCTTCGCCGTCAGCCCCGACGGCGGCGACTACTCGATGTGGTGGGCGGTCGAGGGCCGGGGCGGCTCGGGGTCACCGTCGACCTGCGACGGCCCGAGGGCCAGGACCTCTTCCGCCGGCTGGCGGCCACCGCCGACGTGGTCTGCGAGAACTTCCGGCCCGGGACCCTCGAGGGGTGGGGCGTCGGACCGGATTCGTGTGATCCCCGCCTGGTGTGGGCCCGGATCAGCGTGTTCGGCCAGGACGGCCCGTACTCGGGCCGTCCGGGCCTGGACCGGATGGGCATCGCCTACGGCGGCCTGCTGGCCATCACCGGCTACCCGGACCGGCCCCCGGTGCGCCCGGGCGTGACCATCTCCGACTACCTGACCGGGACCTTCGCAGCCGAGGCGGTGCTGGCCGCCCTCTACCGCCGCGACCGGCCGGATTCGGGGACCGGGCGGGGTGGAGTGGTCGACGCCCCCTGCTACGGAGCCGTCCTCCGCGTCCTCGAGTGGACCATCGCCGGTCAGGACCGCCTGGGGATGGCCCGGGAGCGCCAGGGGAACCGGCTGGCCAACTCGGCCCCGATCGACAATTACGCCACCGCCGATGGGCGCTACGTCTGCATCGTGGGCGGTTCGGACGCAAACTTCAGGCGGCTGTGCCGGGCCATGGGACGCCCGGAGCTGGCCGACGACCCCCGCTGGTCGACGTTGGCCGGCCGGGTCGAGGATGCCGAGGCCGTCAACGACCTGGTGGCCGCCTGGGTCGCCGGCCACAGCGCCCGGGAGGTGGAGGAGACCTGCGTGGCCCAGGGTGTGCCGGTGGGCCTGGCTTACGACGCCGCCGAGATCATCGCCGATCCCCATGTGGAGGCGCGTGGAGACCTGGTCGAGGTCGACGACCCCGGGCGGGCCGCACCTCCAGCAGGCACCGTTCCCCCGGCTCGACGGCCGGCGGCCCACCGCTCCGGGCCCGGCGCCCTCCCTCGGTCAGCACAACCGGGAGGTCTGGTGCGGCCTCGTGGGCCTGGCCGAGGAGGAGCTGGCGGCCTTCGTCGACGCCGGGATCATCTGATGCCCCGGGCGCGGAGCGTTCCGCGGTCCGGTCGCCGTTGCTACGCTCCGGCCCCGTGACCGTGGTGCAGGAGGACCTGTTCACCACCGGCGAGGATCCCCACCTCATCGGGGGCCGCTGCCGGGACTGCGGGTCCCTCCACTTCCCCCGCACCGACACCTGTCCCTACTGCGGCTCGGTTGCCGTCGAGGCAGCCGATCTGCCGACGGAAGGCCGCCTGTGGGCCTGGACGTCGGTGACCGCCGCCCCACCCGGGTACCTCGGCCCGGTCCCCTACGGCTTCGGCGTGGTCGAGCTCGAGGGGTGCATCCGGGTGGTGACCAGGCTGACCGAGCCGGACCCCGGTGCACTGCACGCCGGGCAGCCGGTGCACCTGGTACTCGACGAGGTCGG
Source organism: uncultured Acidimicrobiales bacterium (assembly GCA_963806285.1). GTDB lineage: Bacteria > Actinomycetota > Acidimicrobiia > Acidimicrobiales > RAAP-2 > Bog-756. The sequence continues at coordinate 198,244 of CAWDXJ010000005.1, read as the reverse complement.
CGACGGCGTCGACGGGTCCCTGCTGTCATGGGCGTTCGCCCCCGACGGGCCATGAGCGGCGTCGTCGTGACCGGGGTGGGGATCCACCCCTTCGGCCGCTTCCCGGCCAAGACGCTGACCGACATCGGCGCCGAGGCGGTCCGTGCCGCGGTGGCGGAGTCCGGCGTCGGCCCGACCGGCCTCGAGGCCGCCTTCTGCGGCACGGCCTACGGCGGGGTGGCGTCGGGTCACAAGGTGCTCGGTCGCCTGTCGATGACCGGGATGCCGATCATCGACGTGGAGGCGGGATGCGCCAGCGGGGCGGCCGCGCTGATGCTGGCGGCGGCCTCGATCCGCAGCGGCCAGTACGAGACCGTCCTCGCCTTCGGAATCGAGAAGATGCCGAAGGGGATCATCCGCTCCTCGTTCTTCGATCCGTGGCAGGAAGCTGCCGGCCTCACGTCCACGCCCGCCTATTTCGCCCTCCGGGCCCAGCGGCTGATGCTGGCCTCCGGGGTCACCGAGGACGATCTGGCCGCGGTGGTCGTGAAGAACCGCCGGCACGGCTCGGCCAACCCGGATGCCATGTTCCGGTCCGAGGTCACCGACGAAGACGTCCTGGCCTCCCGGATGGTGTGCACACCCTTGCGGCTGTGGATGCTGTGCTCGCCGAACGAGGGGGCGGCTGCCGTCGTGCTGCGACGGTCGGGCCGCGGCCGGTCCGGGATCCGGCTCCGGGCGTCGGTGGTGCTCTCCCATCTGCCGGGGCCGGTGCTGAGCGAGTCGACGCCGCTCTCGGGGTTGTGCGACGACACCATCCCCTCGCCCACCTCCAGGGCGGCGAGCGCGGCCTACGATCAGGCGGGCATCGGCCCCGGCGACCTCGACCTGGTCGAGTGCCAGGACACCGACGCCGCCCGCGAGCTGCTCTCCTGCGAGGAGCTGGGCCTCTGCGATCCGGGGGGATCGGCGGCGCTGATCCGCGACGGATCGACCGCGCTCGGCGGCCGGCTCCCGGTCAACGCCAGCGGCGGGCTCCTGTCCAAGGGCGAGCCCCTCGGCGCCTCGGCGCTGGGGCAGGTGGTGGAGGTGGTCCGCCAGCTGCGCGGTGAGGCCGGTGGCCGACAGGTCGCCGGGGCCGGGGTGGGCCTGGCCCACACCATCGGCCGGGGCGCCAATGCCAGCGTCGTCGTCCTCAGCCGCTGAGGTCAGGTGAGGGACCGTCCGGGGCCCGCTCGGCCACCAGCTGGGCCCGGTTGACCTTGGTGGCGGCGCTGCGGGGGATGCCGTCGACGAACTCGACCGACTTCGGCACCTTGTAGGCGGCCAGGCGCTGCCGGGCGAAGCGCCGGATGTCCTCCTCGGACGGCGGTGCCGCCGACTCCGCGGCCTCGATGATGGCGTGGACCTTCCGTCCCCACTCGGGATCCGGCAATCCGACCACCACCACGTCGGCGACCCCGGGATGCTCCGACAGGGCGGCCTCGACCTCGGCCGGGAAGACATTCGCACCGCCGCTGACGATCAGGTCCACCCGGCGGTCGGCGATGTAGAGGTAGCCGTCCTCGTCCAGACGTCCGAGGTCCCCGGCGGTGGCGAAGCCGTCAGCCGTCATGGGGAGGGTCTGACTGGACCCGAGATAGCCGTACTTGCCGGTGGTGGTCGACCGCAGGTAGATCTCGCCCACCTCACCCGTGGGCACGTCCTGCTGCCGCTCGTCGAGGATGCGGACCTCGGTGCCCCGGAAGCCCCGCCCGATGCTCCCGGGATGCTCGAGCCACTCGTCTCCGCGTATGGCGGTGAGCCCGAGCCGCTCGGTCATTCCGTAGCACATGTAGAGCCGCTCCCCCCCGATCAGGTCGATCCAGGTCCGGGCCAGGGCGGGCGGGAAGGACGCCGCCCCCTGCTGGACCCAGATCAGGCTCGAGAAGTCTCGGTGTCGGACCCCCGGGAGCCGGGCCATGCGGGCCAGCATCGTCGGGGTGGCGGTGACCGTGGTGATCCGTTGCCGCTCGATGAGGTCGACCGCCAGCCCCGCGTCGAACTTGACCATGATGGTGAGCGAGTCCCCGGCCAGGAGATAGGTGAACTGGGCGAACCCGTTCGTGTGGTAGAGGGCGGTGGGGACGAGGATCCGTTGCCGGCCGACGTCGACCCCCCAGGCGGCGGGGAACGGCTGGGCCGGTGGGCAGCAGCACCGCCGGGGTGTGGTCCATGATGACCTTGGGCGTGCCCGTCGAGCCGCTGCTGCATATCCCGCTGACCCAGGGCGACACCACCAGGGGGAGCGGTGCGGTCGACAGCGCGTCGGCCTCGGCGAACAGTCGGGAACCGTCGCGCCCGACCATCAGGGCGGCGTCGAGAACCTCCGCCACCCGTTCGCGCTCCCACTCCGGGAGGTCCCAGCGCACGGGCACCGGCGCGGCACCGATCTTCCAGGCGGCCAGCACGGCCTCGACCATCGGCACCGAATTGGGCAGCTCCAGTCCCACCCGGTCGCCCAGACCCACCCCGCGGGCCGCCATCGCCCGGCCGACCTGGTTGGAGCGCTCATCGAGGTACCTCCAGGTCAGCTCCGTCGTCGCCCCGTGCTGGTCCACCAGCGTGACGGCCACCATGTCGGGCTGCTCCTCGACCAGGGTCCGGATCCGGCTGGTGAACGGGATCCCCTCGACCACCGGATCGGTCATCGGCGCCACCGGCCACTCATGGGGACCGGAGATCGGGGCCGACGGCGCCGGGGGTCACCGTCCCGGCCGGGGGTGCCGGGTGCAGGCCGGCCACGACCGTCCGATGGCCCGGTGCTTCGCCTGTTCGCCTGTCGATCCCTCCCGTACCACAACGGGTGGAGAAACTACCGGGCCGGGAGGGGGTCCGCCAAAGCCGTCCATCAGCCGCCGGCGATGCCGCGACGGCACCCCGGTCTACCCCGCGCCGTAGAACGGCGCGTCGAAACTGAACACGCCACCGTCGGAGGCCACCAGCCAGTAGCCGCCGGTGGAGTCGTCCGATGCCATGCCCACCACCGGAGCGTTGAGCGTCGCACCGCCCATCGACCCGTGGAAGGCGCGCACTTCCCCCGGAGAAGATCCCTCCGTCGGAGGCGACGAACCAGTACCCCTGCCCGTCGGCCAGCGACGCCATCCCATTGACCGGTCGGTTCAGCCGGATCCCTCCCGTGCTGCCGAGGAACGGGGCGCCGAAGGAGAAGATCCCCCCGTCGGCGGCGACTTCCCAGTAGCCCCCCGTGGCATCGTCGGCGCTGATGCCGACGATCGGCGCGTTCAGGCGTTGGCCTCCCATGGATCCGCGGAACGCTGCGTCACCGAACGAGAAGATCCCGCCGTCGGCAGCCACCAGCCAGTAGCCATGTCCGTCCGGAGTGGGCGCGATGTCGACGACCGGGGCATTGAGCCGTTGGCCACCCATGGATCCGTAGAAGGGTGCGTCACCGAACGAGAAGGTCCCGCCGTCGGCAGCCACCAGCCAGTAGCCCGCCCCGTCCGGAGTCGAGACGATGTGTGCAATCGGAGCATTCAGCGGATGGCCGGCCATCGAGCCGTAGTTGACGGCGGAGCCGTGGGCGGAGACGCCACCGTAGGCGTCGGCCAACCAGTAGCCGTCGCCCCTGGGAGTGGACGCCATTCCAACCACGGGTGTCACGAGCCCGCCGGACGTGACCGTCGGCACCGTGCCTCCCGCGCCCCAGAACCTCATGGCGCCGTCATAGCGGTAGACGGATTGCAGATAGGCCATCGTGTGCAGCTGGACCGGCTGGCTGATGCCGATGGCATCCCAGACGTTTCCGCCGCCGGCATAGATACCCGAGTGGACGAAGCCGTTGATGCCACTTCCACCCCAGAAGACGGCGTCACCCGGAAGCAGGGGGCAGTGTCCTCGGCGATGGTGGCCTGGGGGGGGATGAAAGCTCCCACGCCGCTCGGTTGAGTTCCGTCGCCGGGCAGCGCGATCCCTGTCGCCTGGAACACGGCGTACTGGACCAGGGTCACGCAGTCGAATCCCCTGTACACCCACACCACATCCCGCTTCGACCACGCCGCCGTTGGTGGGCCCGTTGATGCTTCCCCCCCCGTCGCAGTACGGGACGTTCGCCTGTGAGGCGGCGAACGCCGCGATCTGGTCGCCCTGGGTCCCCGCCCCGGCGTGAGGTGCATCGACTGACAACGAGACACCGGCAAATGACACCAGGAGCACCAGCGCCCCGAACGCCTTGACCAGGATCCTCACGGTACCGGATGTCGGACTCATTGATCGCCCCCAATGGTGACACGGTGACTCCATCAGGTCCTGTATCGGCAGGCGGGGCCGAAAGCTTCAGCAATTCGTGCGGCGCGGCCCGGGCGACGGTCCGCCGGACGGACTCACGGATCGTGGATCTGACGGGTCCGGCGGCCGTCCTCGTCTAAGGTCGTCGGCGCGGTCCGCGGTCCTTCGATCCGGCTGGAGGCAGTCATATGGAGTACCTCAACCTGGGCAATTCGGGCCTCCGGGTGTCCCGGGTGTGCCTGGGCATGATGAGCTACGGCAACGACAGCGACCGCCCATGGGCGCTGGACGAGGCCGCCGCCGAGCCCATCGTCAAGGCGGCCGTCGAAGGCGGGATCACCTTCTTCGACACCGCTGACACCTACTCCGGTGGGGCCAGCGAGATCGCCACCGGTCGGCTGCTGCCAAAGTTCCTCAGCCGTGACGAGATGGTGGTCGCCACCAAGGTGTTCATGCCCATGACCCCGGGTGAGAACGGGGGCGGCCTCTCCCGCAAGCACATCCTGTCGGCCATCGACGCCTCGCTCGCCCGCCTGGACATGGAGTACGTCGACCTCTACCAGATCCACCGATGGGATCCCCGGACACCGATCGAGGAGACGATGGAGGCGCTCCACGACGTGGTCCGGGCCGGAAAGGCACGCTACATCGGGGCCAGCAGCATGTTCGCCTGGCAGTTCAGCCGGGCCCAGCACGTCGCCGACCTCAATCACTTGACCCGGTTCGTCTCCATGCAGCCCCACTACAACCTCATCTACCGCGAAGAGGAGCGGGAGATGATCCCCCTGTGCATGGACCAGGGGGTCGGGATCATCCCGTGGAGCCCACTGGCCCGGGGCGTGCTGGCCGGCAACCGCGACCGGGTGGTGCGAGGAGCACCACCCGTTCGGACACCGACGCCTTCACCGACTACCTGTACAGCCAGCCGACCGACTTCGACGTCGTCGAGCGGGTCGCCGAGGTGGCAGGCGAGCGGCGGGTGCCCCCGGCCCAGGTCGCGCTGGCGTGGGTCCTCCGGCGGCCCGGGATCACCGCTCCGATCGTGGGTGCCACAAGGACGGCCATCTCGTCGACGCCTTGGCCGCCGAGCAGTTGGATCTGAGCGACGCGGAGATGGCGAAGCTCGAAGAGCCGTACGTTCCCCATCCGGTCCTCGGACACTTCTGAGCGAGAAGCGACCGGGCATGGACCACCCCGAGGCCGTCGACTTCCACTTCGACATCATGTGCCCCTACGCCTACCAGACCTCGCTCTGGATGCGCGAGGTCCGCGACCCGACCGGGCTCGAGGTCGGCGCTGGCGGTTCTTCAGCCTCGAGGAGATCAACCGGGCCGAGGGGAAGAAGCACCCCTGGGAGCGGGAGTGGTCCTACGGCTGGTCCATGATGCGGATCGGGGCCTACCTGCGACGGACGGACATGGACCTGCTCGACCGTTGGTACGAGGCGGCCGGGAAGCGCCCTCCACGTGGACGGGCGGAAGCCGCACCGCCGCGAGGTGGCCGAGGAGCTGCTCGACGAGCTGGGCCTCGACCCGGCCATCGTGGAGGCGGCCATCGACGACCCGACCACCGGCGACGAGGTGCTGGCCGAACACGAGTCGGTGGTGGCCAAGGGCGGCTTCGGGGTCCCGACGCTGGTCTTCGACGACGGCCAGGCCCTCTTCGGCCCGGTGCTGGTCAACCCTCCGACGGGCGACGCCGCCGTCCGCCTGTGGGAGCACGTGACCGGATGGCTCGAGTTCCCCAACCTCTACGAGTTGCAGCGCCCCAAGAGCCAGGCGGACATCGACACCATCGTCGCCTCCTTCTCCCCGTACCTGGAAGCACGCGACTGGCTCAGTGTCCAAAAGGAGACGCCCTGATCCCACCCACGGCGGGCGGTGGCATGTCGGGACGCCGGCCCGTCTCATCGTCCCGGGCGCCAAGGCCGGGAAGAGACGGATGGGACGCCTTCGGCGCCCACCGGTGATGGGCGGTGACGTTCACCAGGTGTCGATGCAGCTGCGCTTCTTCCCGGTGCGTCCGGGCGGCTGGCGGCGTCGACCGCAGGGCCTCGACGATCCGCCGCCTCGAGTCGGCCGGATCGATGACGTCGTCGATCTCGAAGGCGGAGGCCACATTGACGCCTTCCCGTGGCGGTAGGCCCGTTCGACCATGTGCTCGAACAGGGCCTCCCGCTCCGGGGGTCATCCACCGCTTCGAGCTCCCGGCGGAAGCCGAGCCGCACCGCACCCTCGAGCCCCATCCCGCCCGAGCTCGCCGCTCGGCCAGGCCACCACGAAGATCGGGGACGCGGAAGCTCCCTCCGGCCATGGCCTGGGCCCCGAGCCCGTACCCCTTGCGCACCACGATGGTGAAGAAGGGCACGGTGAGGCTGGCCCCGATGACGAACAGCCGGCTGAAGTGCCGGACCTGGGCCGTCTGTCTCGGCCTCCGGCCCGACCATGAAGCCGGGGGTGTCGCACAGGAAGAGGATCGGGATGTCGTGGGCGTCGCAGAGCTGGAGGAACCGGGCCGCCTTGTCCGCGCCGTCGCTGTCGATGGCCCCTCCGAGGTGGCCGGGATCGTTGGCCACCACGCCGACGGCGCGTGCCCTCCACCCGGACCAGGGCGGTGACCATGCCGGTGGCCGAACCCGGCGCGGAGCTCCAGCACCGAGCCGGTGTCGGCCAGGGTGGCGATCAGGCTGCCGGACGTCGTAGACCCGCAGCCGGTCCTCGGGGACGCTGGCGCGCAGCAGCCGCTGGTCGGCACAGGCCCACGCCGTGGTGGGGCCCTGGAAGTAGGAGAGGTACTGCCTGGGCCAGGCGGACGGCGTCGGCATCGTCCTCGGCCACCAGGTCCACGACGCCGTTCGGGACCTGGACGTCGAGCGGGCCGACTCCTCGGGCCGATAGGTCCCCGAGGCCGCCACCCTCGATCATCGCCGGCCCTCCCATCCCGATCGAGGTGCCCTGGTGGCGATGACCACGTCGCAGCACCCGAGCAGGGCGGCGTTGCCGGCGAAGCACCGACCCGAGGCGATGCCCGACCATCGGCACCAGTCCGCTCAGCCCGCCGAACAGGCGAACGCCATGGTGTCGAGACCGGTGATGACGGCGTAGTCGGTGTCGCCCGGGCGGCCGCCTCCGCCCTCGGCGAACAGCACCACCGGCAGTCGCAGCCGCTCGATCAGCTCGAAGAGGCGATCCTTCTTGCGATGGTTCTGCTGACCCTGGGTCCCGGCCAGCACCGTGTAGTCGTAGGAGAGGACGGCGCACAGGACGCCCGGTCGTCGTCGAACCGGTCGCCCGTTCACCCGCCCGATGCCGGCCACCAGTCCGTCGGCCGGGGTCCGCTCGATCAGCTCCTCGACCGGATGCGCCGTCCCCGCTGGGCGGCGATGGCCAACGCCCCGTACTCGGTGAAGCTGTCCGGGTCGCAGAGGTCGGCGATGTTCTCCCGGGCTGTCCGCCGGCCCTGCCGGTGGCGGCGCTCCACGACGTCGGGCCGGGCGGCGTCGAGCAGTCGCCGGACCGGCGTGCAACAGCTCGGCCAGATCGGGCCGGACGGCGTCGAGGTCGGCGCCACCGGCTTCGGCGTCGGTCGCCTCAGCGTCGGCGTCGCCGTCACGGTCGCCCCGTCGACGCCTCCATCACGGCGAGCTGATCGCCGACGGCCACCAGCGTGCCCTGGTCCACGGCCAGGGAGACCACCGACCCGGTGGCCGGAGCGCACACCACGTGTTCCATCTTCATCGACTCGAGGATGACCATCGGCGCCCCCGTTTCCACCGCCTCCCCGACGGCCACCGGGACCGCACCACCGTTCCCTGGAGTGGCGCCGTGCACCCCGACCCTCGTGCCGGATCCGGCGCCCCGTCTGCGTCGGTCCACTCTGGTCAGCCGGTGGGCATGGGGAAGATGCTCGGCTCGCCGGACCACCGAGGCCACCGCCGCCTCGCGCTCGGCGTCGCCCATGGGCGCGAAGCCCTCGGCGCGCGGCCAGGGCGGTGCGGAGCACCTCGAGGTCGCCGGGGGTGCAGAAGGCGTGGACCCCGGGGGTCGAGAGGGCGAACCGGACGCCCCGGGCCACCTCGTCGGTCGAGGTGTAGGGCTCGTACCAGGTGCCCGACGTCTGATTGCGGCCGGCCCACGGCCGGGCGGCGGCCGCCTTGATGGCCATCACCCCGACGTCGTGCTCGGCCGGCGTGGGCCAGCAGCGCCTCGGCGTCCCGCCGGTAGGCGCGGTCCGACCACAGCTGCGGATTGACCGGGAACATCACCGTGTCGAGGTCGTAGCGCCGCAGCGCCTCGAGGTGGGCGGCCGGGGCGGTCAGTTCGTGGCCGGTGATGCCCACCCATCGGCACAGCCCCTCGTCCCGGGCGGCCAGGATGGCCTCGACCGCACCGGCCCTGGCGTCCAGCTCCGCCAGGTCGGTGACCGCGTGGAGCTGGTAGAGGTCGAAGTGGTCGCACCGGAGCAGCCGCAGCGACTCCTCCAGCTGGGCCCGCACCCCGTCGCGGCTGTGGCGGAGCGTCTTGCAGGCCACGAAGAGCCGGTCCCGGACGGCAGGGATCAGCGGACCCAGCAGCTCCTGGGCCCGGCCGTACTGGGGGGCCACGTCGAGGTGGTTGACCCCGGCGGCCAGCGCCGTCAGCTGAAGGCCGACGGCGGCGCGGTCCGGGATCGGCGTCCCAGAAGGCGGCGCCGCCGAGCACGGCCACCGACGAGTGGTGCCCGGTCCTCCCCAGTCGTCGTACGCTCCACGTCTGCACCGTAGTGCCATCGGGCGGACCCGGGGCGGGCGCGGATCCGGCGGTCAGGAGCCGTCCGCCGGCGGCCGCCTTCCGGGCCGCCTCCCACGCCCGCACCATGGCCCCGAAGCGCATCGGGTTGTAGATGTCCTCCTCGTAGGACCAGTGCCCGTCCCCGGCGTACTTGAGGAGGGTGAAGTTGTACTCCTGGTGGACGGCGCCGTCGCCGGGGTCCCTCATCCGGTTCCACACCTGGCACACCACCCAGCCCCGGTCCTCGTCGATGACGTACCACTCGATGGGGAACTCGGGCATGTCCCGGCCCGGGTAGTCCGCCATGCACGAGCTGATCCACTCGTAGATCGCCTCCCGCCCCTCGAAGGTCCCGAAATGGTGCTCGATGTAGGTGGCGTCCTCGGTGAACTGGTCGGCCCACGCCCTCCAGTCGCCGGACCTCCCGGCATCGGCCGCCCTGCGCTGGTAGTCGCGCGAAGGCCGCCTCGATCTCGGCTCTGCTCCACTGTCCCATGTCCACGGCTCCTTGCCGGCCCGGGTCGGCCGTCGGTTCGGCACGCCGGCCGGCGGGGGCAACCCTAGCGCCGGCCCGCGCCGACCCCCGGGCCGGGAAGATCGAGAACACCCCGATGGGGCGGCGATCCCGAACATCTTGAGCACACGGGTGCCGGAAACTACGATCCGCGAGTCCTCCCGGCGGCCCGGGTGCTCCCGCGGGCACCGACCAGGACCCCGAGAGCGGTTGAGTCCATGAATGTCACCCCCACCAGGTCGACGACCACGACAACCCGCCCTCCGACGTGCCACCGGGCACCCGCCACCGCCCGACCCCCGGGCCGTGCCTCCTCGTGACCAGGGAACCGCTCACCGACTACCGGCGGAAGCGCCGGGAGGGGGTCACCCCAGAGCCCATTCCGGCGGACGCCGGCGGTAGCCATCCTCCGGCCACTGCCCCGGTCGCAGGCCCGGGGTTCGTCATCCAGGAGCACCACGCCTCGAGCCTGCACTGGGACTTCCGCCTCGAGCACGACGGTGTCCTCGCTTCGTGGGCCCTCCCCAAGGGCCTGCCCCTGACCCCCGACGAGAACCATCTGGCGGTGCACGTCGAGGACCATCCTCTGGAGTACGGGTCGTTCAGCGGCACCATCCCCGCCGGGGAGTACGGGGCCGGCAAGGTCTCGATCTGGGACCGGGGCACCTACGAGTGCGAGAAGTGGACGCGAACGCGAGATCATGGTGGTGCTGCACGGCGAACGCGGCTCGAGGGCGGCTACGTCCTCTTCCCGACCAAGGGGAAGAATCTGGATGATCCACCGGATGGACCCGCCCCCCGAGGGATTCGAGCCGCTCCCCGACCCGTCTGGCGCCGATGCTGGCCGACAGCGGGCCCCCTCCCCGCCGACGACGGGCGAGTGGGCCTTCGAGTTCAAGTGGGACGGCATCCGGGTCCTGGTCTGGGTCGACGGCGGCCGGCCACGGGCGGTCAGCCGGAACGGCAACGACATCACCGCTTCATTTCCCGAACTGCGGGAGCTGGGCGAGGCGATGGGCTCGGACCAGGCCCTGCTCGACGGTGAGATCGTCGTCCTGGACCCGGACGGCCGCCACTCCTTCTCCCGTCTCCAACACCGGATCCACGCCGGCTCACCCAAGGACGCGGCTCGGCCGCCGCATCAAGGACCCGGCCAGCCTGGTGATCTTCGACCTCCTCCACCTCGACGGCCGTTCGTTCATCGGCTCGTCCTACGACGAACGCCGCAGCGGCCTGGAGCGCCTGGCCATCGGCCGGGCCCACCTGGGCGGTGACGCCCGTCGTTCACCGACGACGCCGGCGAGGAGGTCCTCCGCTCGGCCGTCCAGATGGGGATGGAAGGGGTGGTGGCCAAACGCCGGAGCAGCCTCTACCGCCCGGCGTCAGCGCAGCCGCGACTGGATCAAGGTCAAGGCGCCAGCCGGACCCAGGAGGTGGTCATCGGTGGGTGGACGCCGGGCAGTGGGGACCGGCGCTCGACGTTCGGCGCCCTCCTGCTCGGTCTGCCCGTCGACCGAGAGCAACGGGACGCTGACGTTCGTCGGGCAAGGTCGGCACCGGCTTCTCCGACGCGGCCAGGGAGGAGCTGCTCGGCGAGCTCCAGCCGCTCGTCGCGCTCACCAGCCCCTTCGACCAGACGCCTCCCGCCGAGCTTCGAGGAGGGCGCCACCTGGGTCTCGCCCACGAGCTCGTCGGCGAGGTCGGCTTCAGCGAATGGACCCCCGACGGGCACCTCCGCCATCCGGTGTGGCGAGGGCTCCGGGCCGACAAGTCCGTCAAGGACGTGCGCCGTGAGCCCTGAGCCGATCAAGACCGACCGTCGGCGGGCGGGAGCTCACCGTCTCCAATCTGGACAAGGTCCTCTACCCCGCCACCGGATTCACCAAGGGGCAGATGATCGACTACTACGCCCGGGTCGCGCCGGTCATGCTGCCCCATGTCTCCGACCGGCCCCTGACCATGAAGCGATTTCCCGACGGAGTCGACCGCCAAGTTCTTCTTCGAGAAGCACGTCCCGACCCATGCCCCGCCGTGGGTCCGTCGGGTCTCGGTGCCTTCGGCGCCGAGGGCGGGGCCGGTCGACTACGCGGTCGTCGGCGACCTCCCCACGCCTGGTCTGGGCGGCCAACCTGGCCGCCATCGAGTTCCACGTTCCCCTGTGGCACGTAGGGAGGAGGCGGTCGCTCCCGGCTCCGCCCGACCACATGGTGTTCGACCTCGACCCCGGGGAGGGCTCCACCATCGTGGAGTGCTGCCCTGTGGCCGCTCGACATCTCGGAGATCCTCGAGCAGCGCCGCTCGAGGGTGCTGGCCAAGACCAGCGGGTCCAAGGGCCTTCAGCTCTATGTGCCCCTCGCCGGTCGTCCGACTTGGGACAAGGCGCGCACCGACGCCCACGGGATCGCCATCCGACTGGAGCGGACCACCCCGACCTCGTCGTGTCCAACATGCGGAAGAGCCTGCGCACGCGGCAAGGTCCTCGATCGACTGGAGCCAGAACCACCCGGCCAAGACGACGGTCGCCGCCTACTCGCTGCGGGCGCGGCCGGAGCCCACGGTCTCGACGCCGGTGACGTGGGAGGAGGTGGCCGCATGCCACGAGGCGGGCGACCCGGGTCTCCTTCGGTTCACGGCCCGAGACGTACTGTCCAGGGTCGCTGAGCTCGGCGATCTCTTCGCCCTGGTGTGAGCCGGGGGCCCGACCCTCCACCGGCCCCGGCACGACCCGTTGAACTGACCGGCACGAAGCGCAGAACCGGGATCCGCCTCAGGCCACCGACAGGCCATTCACGAGGATCGGGAATTGCCGGTCGGGTGCGTCGGCCCGTATCCGTTCCGTCTCCGCCCGGCCGTCGGTGACCAGGACCTCGGCGCCCTCGGCTGCGTACTGGACGATGTAGGCCTTGCGGGTGTCGCCGGTGCGGTTGGGTCCGGTGCAGTGCGGCGTGAGCGACGAGAAGACGACGATGTCGCCGGTGGAGACCGGGATCGGCAGGGCGCCGGGGGGATCGTCGAGACAGACGAAGCCGGTCTCGGTCAGCTCATGGTGCAGCGTGCCCATCTTGTGCAGGCCCGGGACGACCCAGGGGCAACCGTTGTCCACCGTTGCATCAGACAATGCGATCCAACAGGTCAGGTACTGCTGGGGCACGACGAAGGCATATCCATTGTCCTGATGCCAGGGGAATGACGCATCGGTGGTGGGCTTCTTGTACACGGCCTGGTCCCAGTAGAGGCGGACGTCGGGCCCGATCAGGTCGGCACACAGGTCGACCAGGATCGGCGACGCCACGAATTGCCGGATCCGCGTCGAGCGGGCCGCGAGGTGCGTGGTGAACGTGATCTCGTCGGCGCGGGCGATGAACGCCTTGCCCCCCTCGAGCAGGCGCAGCTGCGCCTCGAGGTCGCTCTCGATCGGATCGATCTCGGCCACCAGTCCAGCGACCGTGTCGGTGTCGAACGCATGCTCCATGACGAAGTATCCATGGTCGTCGTAGTCGGCGGCCTGGCTGGCGCTGATCCTGCGGAAGGGCGGTCGGAGAGGGGACCAGGCGAACCCACCGTTCAGGTGGTGTCGGGACGCTCGATGGTGGTGGACCGGGGCCCCTGGCATCGGATCCGATGGTAGCGCCGGGCCGGCCGTCAGGCCTCACGAACCGTCGCCCCCGGCGAGGTTGGCCACAACCCGGATCAGCGCAGTCCCTCGGGTCGGTACTGGACACTGATGCGCGGCCCCGCCCGCGCCACCTTCGGGACCGAGTGCTCCCAGGTCCGTTGGCAGCTGCCACCCATGACCAGCAGGTCGCCCCCGCCCGGTCGGAAGCGCAACGAGGGTCCCCCGCCCGTTGGCCGCAGGAGCAGGGGGCGCGGCGCGCCCAGTGAGAGGATGGCGACCAAGGGAGCGTCCCCGGCGCCGGGGCCGATGCTGTCCCCGTGATAGGCCACGCTGTCCTTCCCGTCCCGGTACAGGCAGAGTCCGGCGGTGCAGAACCGTCCGCCGGCGTCCCCCCGGTAGTGGTCGACCAGTGCCAGCCTGGCCTGCTCCAGAGCGGGGGCGGGCAGCGGTTCTCCCTTCCCGTAGAAGGCGAGCAGACGGGGGACGTCGACGACCCGGTCGTACATGGTCCGACGCTCCGACTTCCAGGGGACGGTGCCCAACAGGACGTCGAACAGCGCGTCGGCACCTGCCATCCAGCCGGGGAAGAGGTCGACCCAGGCACCGCCGACCAGCGGGGTCCGTTCCGGTGAGGGGGCCGACGGTCGGGGCCCGGTCGCCTCACCCGCGCCGAACAGTGATCCCTGGTGCACCACCACTGCCCGACGATGGTACACGAACACATGTTCGTCTACCTCCCGGCGGTCACCGGTCGTCCCCGTCCGACGGATCGCGGCCTGACCAGCTGCTCGGAGGGTCGCTCGCCGGGAAGGACTCCTTCAGCACCTCGTCGAGGCAGGCGTCCATGCGCCGGTGGCCTGGGTCATCCCCCCGATTCGCCCGTTCCATGTGTCGACTCCTGCGGCCGGGGGTCACCTCTCGCCGGACAACCCGGTCGACTTCAACTCGGGTGCTCGTACCAACAGTGCCACATGACGGGTGGCGGCCGCGCCCGGTGCCGCACCTCCGATCCCGGTTCCGGGGCGGAACCGCCACTGCCGGCCCCGGCGGGCCGCCTCATGTGTAGACCACCGGGGCGCCGAAGGCGGCGCGGCGGGACGCCCGGCGGAGGGCGGCCAGCACGGGGCGCCCGAGCAGCAGCACCAAGGTGGCGTTGGTGGCGGCCCGGGACAGGTCGAAGCCGAACGAGGTGGTGAGATCGAAGAGGACGAAGCGGTGGAGGTTCGACAGGAGCCCGGCGGCCGGTACATAGGAGAAGCTGGTCGAGGTGCCGGCGCCGAACGGCCAGAACCAGAGGTTCAGGAGGGTTCCGTAGAGGACGGCAGATACCGCGGCGTAGCCCGCCAGCATGGCGATCTCGGCTCTTCCCCGCACCCCCGCCGGAAGACATCCCGCCCCGAACCCCATCCACGCCGCGCCGAACATCTGGAACGGCAGCCAGGGCCCGATGCCCCCGGTGACGATGGCCGACGACGCGATGGTGATTGCTCCCAGCACGAACCCGAAGCCGCGCCCCAGCACACGACCGGCCGGTATGAGGAGGAAGAAGACCGGCTCGAAACCCGCCACCCCCGGGCTCGGGACGCGCAGCGCGGTACCGCAGGCGGCCAGGATCCCCAGGAGGGCGATGGCCTTGGCGTCGAGTGAGCCCTCGGCCATCTCGCCGACGACCACAGCCAGCAACAGGGGGAGAATGGCGACGAACAGCCACGGTGCATCGGCGGAGTGGGCCAGGTTGGCGCTGGCGTTCCCCTGGATCACCAGCGGCCAGCAGAACCCGGCCAGGCCGACCAGTGACGACCAGGCCCAGCAATGCGGATGCACTCGGTCGCAGGCGGATGGCCGCCAGCGGCACCCGGTGGACGGCCGTCGACGACCCCGGGTTCCTAGGTTCCACCGTCGGACCTGTCGTCGCTCGAGCCGTGGAGGGCGGTAACCACCTCGTCGACCGTCAACCACGGCTCGGGGGCCAGTACCTTGGCCACCTGGGGCGCGAATACCGGTGAGTGGCACACCACATCCCTTGCCGGTCCGTCGGACACGATCTCCCCTTCGGCCAGCACCACGGCCCGGGTGGCCGCCTGAGCGACCAGCTCCACGTCGTGGGTGGCCAGTACCACGCACCTGCCCTCGGCCGCCAGCTTGTGGAGCAGGACGACCAGGCGCTCCTTGCCGGGATAGTCCAGCCCCCGTGTGGGCTCGTCGAGGAGCACGAGAGGAGGGGCCGGGGCCAGGACGACGGCGAGGGCCAGGGCAAGGCGCTGCCCCTCCGAGAGATCCCTCGGATGACGGTCCCGGGGCATGCCGGGGAGCACGCCCTCGAGCACGGCGTCCGTCGAGCCGGGCACCAGTCCCGTCTCCCGGTCGGCCGTGGTGCACTCCACCCCGACCGTCTCGCCGTAGAGCAACAGGCCGGCGTCCTGGGGCACCAGGCCCACCAGCCGGATGAGCTTGCGAGGGGGCAGGTCGCCGGGACGTTCGCCGAGGACGGTGACCCGGCCCCCGTTGGGGGAGCGGAGACCGGCCAGGTGGGCGAGCAGGGTCGACTTGCCGGAGCCGTTGCGGCCCATCACGGCCACGATCTCGCCGGCGGAGATCTCGAGACTCACCTGGTCGAGGGCCCGCACCTCGCCGTACGAGGCGGACAGTCGGTCGAGCCCGGGCGACGGGTCGGGACCCGGGCCCGCCCGGGGCCTCGGCCAGCGGCGGTGGCGCACCAGCCAACCGGTGGCGCAGGGGCGCGGCCATCCTCCGGGCATCACGGACCGTCAGGGGTACCGGCGTCCAGCCTGCGACCCGGGCCAGCTCGACGATGGGCGGAGCCACCGGCGAGGTCGCCATGGTCTCGGCGGTCGGACCGATGACCAACGGACGGCCGCCGCCGGGCACCAGCACCACGCGCTCGGCGAACGGGATCACCCGTTCGAGCCGGTGTTCGGCCAGCACCACGGTCATCCCCACGTCATGGACGAGACGGGTGAGCGAGGACAGGACCTCTTCGGCGGCGGCCGGATCCAGGGCCGACGTGGGCTCATCGAGAACCAGCGCCCGAGGCGACGCGGCAGAGGACGGCCCCGATGGCCACCCGCTGTTGCTGGCCACCGGACAGCGTCGACAGCGTCCGGCCACGCAGGTCGTGGAGGCCCAGCAGGTCGAGCGTGTCCTCGACCCTGCGCCGCATGGCATTCGGGGCGATGCCCAGGTTCTCCATGGTGTAGGCCAACTCGTCCTCGACCGTGTCGGTGACGAAGCTCGCCGCCGGGTCCTGGCCCACGACCCCGACCATGTCCGCCAGCTCCCTGGGCGGGAAGTCCCGGGTGGACCGGCCCCCGATGCTGACGTCACCGGAGAGTCGGCCGCCGGTGAAGTGCGGGACGAGGCCGTTGATGGCCCTGAGCAGGGTGGACTTGCCCGAGCCGGTCAGACCGACCACCAGGCAGAGCTCGCCTTCTTCGATGGTCAGGTCGACCTGGTGGAGGGTGGGCGTCTCCGCCTCGGCATAGGCGAAGGTCACGTCGGAGAAGGTGATCACGTGAGGATCCCCTCGACTGGCTCGGCGGCGTGCGGCCTGGCCGAGACGGACGGGGATCGCCGGGAGCCGTCCTCGCTCCTCGGCTTCGGGGCGACGGCGGCCGGCAGGAGCGCCACCAGGATGCCGACCGTGGGCAAGGGCGGCAGTAGCGGAAGATGGGGCGGGTAGACCTGCAGCTGGAGTCCGGCGGTGCCGGACACCGAGGCGGCGACGAAGGTCGTCAGCATGGCCACACCCGAGCCCGCCACCAGCCACTCGCGCATGGCCCACACATCGGGGCGATAGCGCGTGCGATCCGTCCGCCGGCCGGCGACGGCCATCCCCACCCCCACCAGTACGGCGCCCAGGGCCACGAACGGGATCCCGCCGGCGGGAAGCGAACCGACGTCGAGGATGCCGTACACACCCGCGATCACCAGCAGCAAACCCGCGGCCGTCGAGCCGTTCCCGATCTGCCGGGTCCGCCGGGTCACCACGACCCTCCGGCCGTAGCCGCGCGCGTCCATCGAGGAGGCCAGCTGCAGCGAGCGGTCGAGGGCGGTCTCCAGGACGGGAATGGCCATGCCCCGCAGCCCCGCGATCCCCCGGATCGGCCGGCCACGGAGGCGGCGGGAGTCGCGGACTCGGGCGATGGCCATGACCACCTCGGGGGCGAAGGCCAACGAGACGGTCACTGCCACACCGGCCTCGTAGAGGACCGCGGGCAGGCAACGGAGCAGCCGGTACGGGCTGGCCAGGGAGTTGGCGGCCCCGAAGCAGACCAGGACGACCGCCAGCCGGAGTCCGGCCACCGTCGCCTGGAGCACCTCCTCGAGGGTGACCGGGCCCCCGATGCTCACGCCCTCCGCCCACGAGGGCAGGGGAACGTGCGGCAGGGTGAACAGGACGTGGCCGGGCAGTCGATTGCCGAAGACGATCTGGAGCACGACACGCACCACGATCACCGCCATGCCCAGCCGGAAGAAGAACGGCAGCGATCGTGACCAGGGTGCAGAGGTGCGCCGGGCGGAGACCACGAACGCCGCCACTGCGGCGATGAGGGCCAAGAGGAGCGGATTGGTGGTCCGGATGGCGGCACAGGCCATCGAGCCGGCCCACAGCCACCACGCCGCCGGGTGGAGTCCCCGACGGGCAGCCGCCGCGCCCCTACGGCCGCTCATCCCGGTTCGGCCCGCTTACGCCATCGGACCACGGAGGCGGCGATCAACACGGCCAGGATCCCTCCGCCGACGAGCAACGGGACCGGGCTGCCCCCACTCCCCTGTCGGGCGGTGGCGGCCGAGGCGCGCAGCGCCTGGGCCTGGGCGCCGGAGGTGGCCGGACCCGACGGTGACGCCGACCCGGGTGGCTTCGACGACGCGGCACCGGCCCCTGGGCCCGAGTTGGACGGCGAGTGCGAGGGTGCCGTGGGCCCGCCCCCGGCCTGGGTGGATGCCTGCGCACCCGGAGTCCCCGGGGACGATGGCACCGGGTGGGAGCCGGACGGGGCCGGGGCCGCCTGCGGGCCCGACCCTACCGGGCCCGGCGCGGCGGAGGCCGGCGGGGCCGCGGCCGAAGTGGTGGTCGTGGCCGCCACCTCCGTGCCGCAGATGGCTGCGTAGGCCGGTGAGGCGGCGGGCGGCGGGTCGCTGGGGTTCGCCTTTCCCGGGTTCTCGAACCGCCAACCCTCCACGTCGCCGTTCTGCACGGTCCCCGTCGCCCCGGAATTCGGCGTAGACCCAATTGCCGGAGCTTCCCTGCCAGTACGACCAGTAGATGTATCCCCCGGGCGCGGCCTGGCCGCAGCCGCTGCTGGGATCGCCGTTGATCGAACAGAGCAGACCGCTTCCGGCGTACACGGGCGGTGCCTCGTTCTCCAGGGCGGTGAACGCGGCCAGCGCCTGGTACCCGTTGTCACCGCTCGGCACGGGGACGCACTTGACCACGGGACCGATCGCTCCGCCGAAGTCGACGACGAAGGCCACGCTCACCTCGGTGGCGGCACCGGCCGCATCCCGGAGCGGGACAAGCGCGTCGGGTCCGGCCGACGCCAGTGCGGCCGAGGCCGCGGCCACGAACAGGCTCCCCGCCACGATTCGTCTGCGGGTGGGCCCTCCGATCATCGGCTCCCCGGGGTCGGGGTGGCGGCCATGCCCACGATGGGCTGGTTGAGCGGGGACCCCCCGTCGAGCCGGCGAAGGCCGCGTCCCCGAAGGTGAAGATGCCCGCCGTCGACTGGCCACCAGCCAGTAGCCCTTCCCGTCCGGGGTGGCGGCCATGCCCACGATCGGCCGGTCGAGGCGGACGGCCCCGGTCGACCCGTAGAACGGGGCGTCGCCGAAGGTGAAGATGCCGCCGTCACTGGCCACCAGCCAGTAGCCCTTCCCGTCCGGGGTGGCGGCCATGCCCACGATCGGCTGGTTGAGGTGGATGGCCCCGGTCGACCCGTAGAACGGGGCGTCGCCGAAGGTGAAGATGCCCCCGTCACTGGCCACCAGCCAGTAGCCGCGTCCGTCCGGGGTGGCGGCCATGCCCACGATCGGCTGGTTGAGGTGGATGGCCCCGGTCGACCCGTAGAACGGGGCGTCGCCGAAGGTGAAGATGCCCCCGTCACTGGCCACCAGCCAGTAGCCGCGTCCGTCCGGGGTGGCGGCCATGCCCACGATCGGCTGGTTGAGGCGGATGGCCCCGGTCGACCCGTAGAACGGGGCGTCGCCGAAGGTGAAGATGCCGCCGTCACTGGCCACCAGCCAGTAGCCGCTGTCCGTCCGGGGTGGCGGCCATGCCCACGATGGGCCGGTTGAGCGGGGACACCCCGTGGGAGCCGGCGAAGGCCGCGTCCCCGTAGGAGAAGATCCCGCCGTCGGCGGCCACAAGCCAGTAGCCGCTCCCGGGGTAGGCGGCGACGAAGGGGATGATCACCCCGGCGGCGGCCGGGACGGCCTGATAGGTGGCGAGGAGATCAGGAGTGTTCGTGGACGGGAGCGTGAAGGCACCCTGGCCCGCCCCCGAGGTCAGTTGGAACGAGAGCAGTGCGGAGATCGGGTTGGCGGATCCGCGCTCGAAGAGTGCGGACGACGGCGCCTGCCCCAGGGCGAGGATCGCCTGGATCACCAGCGCCGTCGAGTCGGGATCGGTCGAGCCGGGAGCGCCGGGCGCGTTGGGTAGAACCCCCACCCCCCGTCGGCGTCCTGCGCGCCCGAGATGAAGCTCAGCGCCTTGGCCGCGCCCGTCGGTCCGAGGGCCCCCTGGGCCTCGAGGCCTTCGATGGCCACCGCGGTGGAGTTGGTGTCCGGACCGGCGAAGGTGGCCGGGCTCCCGTTGCAGGGGTTGGCCAAGGTGATGTAGGAGGTCCATCCTCCGTCGGGGCACTGCTGCCCGGCCAGCCAGGACTCTGCCGCCGCCACCGGAGCGGAGGCGGTCATGCCCACTGCGGCCAGAGCGGCCAGCGACAGGCCCTGACGGAACGCCCCGTCGAACGTGGGGTCCTGAACCCCGAAGAGCCCGGCATCGGGGCCCGGGCCTCGTTGGGTGGCCAGCAGTCGGGCCACGAGGTCGTTCCCTCCGAACGTCCTCGGGTCGACACCCAGCGCGTGCGCGTCGAGGATGAGCAGGGACAGCTGCCCGGGGCCGTCGCTGCCGGAGACCGTGACGTAGGGGTCCACGTGCGATTCGAGGAATCCGAGCGCAGCCCGGGTGCCGCCGAGGTCGGCGCCGGCACTGGCCAGGGCCAGGACGGTGTTGGCGGTGGCGGTGAGGTCGGGCTGGCCGGGGGAGGTCGTCGACGCCACGTAGCCGGCCGGCGTGAGCTGGCCGGCCAGCCAGATGGCGCCCTGTCGGGCTGCAGCGGTCTGGGGCGACGTGGACGCGGGCAGATGGCGGGGCGGCGGCTGCCATCGACGGTCCCGCGACGATGACGGCGGCGAGGCACACCAGCAAGGCGGCGGACACCGGGAGGCGGCGGACAGACATGGGATGGAACCTCGTTTCGAGGCAACGACCCGGAATCCACGACGCATTGCCGCAACCGTGACCGACCGAGTCCCTGCCGTAGTTCTCGACGGACATTGGACTCAACCAAGCAGTGCGCGGCACCCCGGCTTGTGACGGGCCTTCGACCCCGTCACCCACGGTTGCGGACCAGCGCCGGACTTCGACCGGCTTCCCCGATGCACTACCTCTGTTGTGGAGCCGACCATATCAGGGCCGGACCGCACGGACCAGGGAGCGGTCAGCCGATGGCCGGTATGGCCGAACCGACACCGACGGCCCGGAGATGATGGAGCACTTCGCGGTAGGCACGCCACGGGCTCCGTTCGGCGTAGGCGATTCGACGATCGGCGCAGAACGGCCGGACCACTTCGCGCGACCGGCGCAGGTTCGGCCTCGGCATGGTGGGAAACAGGTGGTGCTCGATCTGCGTGTCGAGCCCACCGAAGACGAAGCCGGTCAGCGACCGGCCGGACAGGTTGCGAGAGGTCAGTACCTGCCGGCGGAGGAAGCCGAGATCGTCGACGC
Organism: uncultured Acidimicrobiales bacterium; assembly: GCA_963806285.1. Classification (GTDB taxonomy): domain Bacteria; phylum Actinomycetota; class Acidimicrobiia; order Acidimicrobiales; family RAAP-2; genus Bog-756. The sequence continues at coordinate 177,050 of CAWDXJ010000005.1, read as the reverse complement.
CCGACACGGTGGGCATGCCCACATGGTTGGTCAGGAAGCTCACGCCCAGGTAGAAGCCGAAGAGCGCCTGGGTGACCCCGATGAAGACCACGGCACGGACCGGACTGAGGATCAGGAACGGGAGCACGAAGAACACCACCCCGTGGACGGCCAGCAGCCCGGACTCCACCAGGCCGGCCCGGTCGCGGCGCCGGGCGAGGGCCCTCACGCTGGCGACGTGGAGGTGCAGGGCCTCGAGGAACAGCAGCGGGACCAGCATCAGCGCCTGCGACCGGGCGAACCACCGGCCGAACCCTCCGCGTTCGGACACCTGCTCGGGTAGGTAGACCAGCGCGCCCGCGGCCATGTCGGGATCCCGTTCCGGACGATTGGTGTTGGCGTGGTGGCGGTTGTGCTTGGCGAGCCACCACCCGAAGCTGAAACCGGTGAACAGGTTCGCCACCACCACGCCGATGACGTCGTTGTTCCGGCGGCGCCTGCATATCTGGTGGTGCCCCGCATCGTGGCCGATGAATCCCAGTTGGGTCAGGACGAACGACAGGCCTGCGGCCACACCCAGGTTCCACCACGTGTTCCCCAGGATCACGGCAACGTCGGCCAAGACCACCAGGGCACACAGTGCGGTCCCGATCTTGACCGCGTAGTAGACCCGGCGGCGCTGGAGCAGTCCCCCCTCACGGACATGACGCGACAGTGCGGCGAAGTCCTCGCGGCCCGACCGAGCCGGCGAGGGGACTGCGAACTGCGTGGCCATGGCGTGTCTCTCGGTCATGCGGTGCGGGTTCTGTGCTCCGAGGTGCAGCCAATGCCAGGGACCCGGAACCGATGGTCTGGACCCTGCCGCCGTGCACTGCGCTCGTCGGCGGCCGAGCCCGTCAGCCACGCTGGTGGCGAGACGACTCACCGATCCAAACCGAAGATGACAGGCCGAGCCTACGCCGGAAACCGGGGTGCCGTGCGTCGCCCTCTCGGGCCCGGGCCCCGAGCCGGCCGGGCCGGACAGCACGGCCCCGGTTCAGCTCAGCGCCAGGCGGGTGGTCCGGTGGCCCGGGTGGATCAGGAATCGTAGCGGGCGGTCGTCACCTTCGACGGCAGCAACAGGACCACGATCAGCGTGATGAGCGAGAAGAAGATCCCGAGCACCAGCCAGCCGAGGGCGTGACGGCCCTTCCGCTTGGCGATGTTGTAGATCCACACCAGCACCAGTACCCAGATGAAGAGCCCGACGATGGACCAGATGGCCTGGAGGCCCGGGCTCGTGGCGGAAACCGCCGCAGCCGGCAACAGGGTCATCGGATGCTCCTCGACGGTCCCATGCCGCGCCATGGTATCGGCCCTGAGCACCTCCGACGTGGCTCCCAGCCATCGTGGTCGGGCGCACCCGTGGCCCGGAAGCGCCGTCCGTCGGTCCGTCACAGCCGCCACCGACCACACTACGTTTCAGATCGGCGCCACCGGGCCGATCGGGACGTGCTTCGAGCATGTTCCGCCTCCGGCCGGATCGGAGCCAGGGAGAGACCATGGCAGGCAGCACTGCGGGAAACACCCGGTCGAGGAACCTGATCCTGGCGGCGATGATCTTCGCCGTGTCGATGACCTTCATCGACCAGACCATCGTGTCGATCGCCGTGCCCCAGATCCAACGGGAGCTCGGGCTGACCAGTACCGGCGTCCAGTGGGTCGTGAACGCCTACCTCCTGTCGCTGGCCGCCCTCTTCGCCTTCGGAGGCAGGCTCGCAGACACCGTGGGGCACAAGAGGATGGTGGTGCTCGGCGTGATCGTGTTCGCGGCCGCTTCGGCCCTGTGCGGGCTCACACCGAAGGGGGGACTCGCCGAAGCCTGGATCGTCACCTTCCGGGTCGTCCAGGGTGCCGGCGGAGCGATCATGTTCCCGGCCGCCCTGGCCATCGTGGTCCATACCTTCGCCCTCCGCGAGCGTGGAAGGGCCCTGGCCCTGTTCTTCGGCATCGCCGGGGGGCTCACCTCGGTCGGCCCGGTACTCGGCGGCTACCTGACCCAGTGGACCTGGCGGGCCATCTTCTGGGTCAACATCCCGGTGGCGATCATCGCCCTGGTGCTGATCGCCGTGTCCAAGCCGACCACGGTCTTCCGGCCGGCCCGGATGGACTACCGGGGGCTCGCCCTCATCGCCGGCGGGGTGGCGCTCAGCGTGTTCGGATTCCAGCAGTCGTCGATATGGGGCTGGAGCAATCCGGGCATCGGGTTGTGCATCGGCCTGGGGTTGGCGCTCCTGGTGGTGTTCTACTTCATGGAGCTCCGCACACCGTCACCACTCATGCAGGTGAGGATCTTCCGGGTCCAGGCCTTCCTGGTCGAGAACATCGTGCTCGGCATCGCCATGCTGGCGTTCGTCCCGGTGTTCTTCTTCAGCAGCGAGTACGCGCAGATCGCCCTGGGAAAGTCGGCCTCGCAGGCCGGACTCTACCTCCTCTACTTCTTCATCGGCTTCGTCATCGCCGCCCAGGTCGGTGGACGGATGCTCGATCGCATCGGGGCCAAGCGACCGGTGGTGGCCGGTTGTGCGCTGGCCGCAGTGGGGTTCGCCCTCTGGGCGGGGAAGGTCACCCAACTCGAATTCCGCACACAGGAGTGGTTCGTCGTCATGGCGGGAGCGGGCATGGGGATGATGCTCGGCCCGGCCAGCACGGACGCCGTCAATCGGGCCTCGAAGCTCTCGTACGGGGAGGCGACGGGGATCACCCAGACCGTTCGCAACTACGCGGCCAGCCTGGGTCTGGCCATCCTCGGAACGATCCTGGTCACCGAGATGCGGGCCCGGCTCACCGCATCGCTGGTCGCCCGGGGGCAACCACCGGGTCGGGCCGCCGCCGAAGCGTCGCACGTCGCCCAGGGACAGGGCGGAGGCAACACCGAGGCGATCCCCCACTTCGTACGCCTCGACTTCGCCTATGCCACACGCACGGTGCTCCTGGTGATGGCCGGGGTGATGGCGGCAGCGACCATCGCCGCCCTGCTCGGGCTGGGTGCGGGTGTGCAGGAGGAGCCCGGGTCCGTCGAGACGATTCCCGAACCAGCATCCCCCGCCTGACCCGGTTCCCGACCGCTTGGTCCTTCCGAGCTGGGGCTCGACCCGGGGCGGTCAGCCCTCCAACACCTGCGGGGGCGGTTTGCCCTCGGCCTCGCACAATGCCCGGTACGCGGCCAGGGTGCCGGGCCCGTCGAACACGCTCTCCACGTTTCCCTGCGCATCGAGGTTGAGATTGGCGCCGTACATCTGGAACCACACCCGGGTGCCGTCCTCGATGCACAGCAGGGTGTGGACAGAGCCGGCGGGCTCGTAGAGGAACGAACCCGCCCGGTTGACGTACTCGTACTCCTTGTACTTCCACCCGCCCGAGACGGTGTAGGCGTACACCGGACCGGTGTGGCGGTGGGTCGGCACCTCATAGCCGGCCTGGAAGATGTTCTCCACGATCCAGAGGCCTTCGTCCGCCTTGACCTGGATGACCTTCAACTTGCTGCCGTCGCCGATATCGACGAACGGCAGATCCTCTGCTCCGATGTGGACCGCACCCGGTACGGATTCGACGGTGGTCATGGCACTCCTCCCCGGCTCGTCCGGTACGACGTGGCCGACCTCCCATTGATACCAGCAGGGGCGGGGCCGGCGCCGGAGGCCTCGTGGCCGGCGTTCCCCAACCCCCTGATGGTCACGGGGACTTCCCCTTCCCCTAACCGGGCAGGTCAAGGCCCAAAGACCGACCCGGCGTCGTGTCCGGAGCAGGACGCCGGATCCCCGCTCGACGGACTCGGCCGTTGTGTCCCACCCGGGGACCGACCGGCCGGAACACCATCGTTCTCCCGCCCGGCGGCGGACGCCCCGGTTCCGCGGTCGTCAAGCCCTGACCGCGCCGTGCGCCTCCCAGAACTCGCTCAGCCGGCCCTGGGTCTTCACGATCCAGATGATCCCTCCGACGATGGGGATGAGGACCCAGAAGCCGGTGACCGCCGACACCGGAGCCGGCCTGCCCTCCCTGGAGTAGAGATTCCCGATCTCGTGGGGCAGGAGGAACACGTTCACCACGCCCAGGAGGATGGCGAACAGGAGGCCCAGGCCGCCGCCGATCCCCTCGGCCGAGTACGCCTTCATCTCCTTGAAGGACGCGTACTGCCAATAGAGGGAGTAGATCCCGAGCGTCACCAACGAGAGCAGGATCACGACCAACGGACTCCGGACCTTCCCCAGGGCGGTGCCAGCCATTCTCCGGTTCCCTTCGCGGTCCTGTCGGCTCGGGCGAGCCTGTCCGGCCGGTGACGTCCGCACATCCTACGCCACTGGCCAGGGCTTTCGGGGCCGAACTTCGCCCGGGCGGGCGCTACGGTGGACCCATGACCAAACTCGGCGTCCAGCTGCCCAGCTTCTCGGGGCCCGCCCCGGGTGACCTGTTCGAGCACGTCGTCGGCCTGGCCACCGCAGCCGAGGCGTCCGGGTTCGACTCGGTCTGGGTCATGGACCACTACTTTCAGCTTCCGCCCCTCGGCGGGCCGGATCAGCCGATGCTCGAGGCCTACACGCTGCTGGGAGGGTTGGCGGCCCGCACCCGTCACGTGCAGCTGGGCACCCTGGTGACCGGGGTGACCTACCGCAACCCCGGAATCCTGGCCAAGATCGTCACCACCCTCGACGTCATCTCGCGGGGGCGGGCCATACTCGGCATCGGCGGCGCCTGGTACGACGTCGAGCACCGGGGCCTCGGCATCGAGTACCCGACAGACCGGGTCCGCCTCGACATGCTCGAGGAGGCGGTCCAGATCTGCCGGGCCATGTTCACAGGCGATGACGTGTCCTTCACCGGCGAGCATTTCCGGCTCGACCACGCCCGCAATCTGCCCAGGCCGGTACAGGAGGGCGGGCCGAAGATCATGATCGGGGGCGGCGGCGAGAAGCGGACGCTGCGACTGGTGGCCCGATACGCCGACAAATGCAACGTCACCGGTGACGCCGCAACACTGGCGCACAAGGTGGCGGTACTCCACCGGCACTGCGTCGAGGTCGGCCGCGATCCGGCTGAGATCGCCATCACCTGGATGTCCCCGCTCATCTTGACCGCTTCCGACCGGGACACAGCCGAAGCACAGGAGATGGTGGCCGCCAGCGGATCCCCCGAAGAGATCGCCGGGTTCACCATCGGCCAGCCGCACGAGATACCCGACCTGGTGGCCGGTCATCTCGAAGCGGGCGCTGACGAGTTGATCTTCAGCGCCCCGTTCGTCGACGCCGCCGGAATTGCCGCGGTCGGAGAGGCCTTCGGGCTGAAGGGGCCGGCGCCGGCCTGACCCCACGGGAGAGCCCCGGTGCGACCCACGCCCCGCATCCCGATCGGAGCCGCTAGCGTTTTCGGCCCGGACGGATGAAGACGAGGAGCAGGGAAATTGGGCCTAGAGGGCGAGTCGTCTTCGGCGAGCCGTTCACCGCGCTGCACCGGCACCGGGGGAACGCCGAGCCGGTCTGGACGGACCCCGGCCATCGGTGAGGGGCGACGATGAGCCCACTGCGTCGGGACGATGTCGCCCCGATCGGCGATTGGAACCGGCTCCTCGACGGCAGGGTCGCGGTCGTGACCGGAGGTGGGGAGGGGATCGGTGCGGCCATCTCGACCCTCTTCGCCGAGCACGGTGCCCTCGTGGAGATCGCCGAGGTCGACGCCGACCGCGCCGGGCGCACCCGCCGGGCGATCGAGGAGGCGGGTGGAACGGCCAGGGCCCACGTCGTCGACGTCACCGAACCAGACAGCGTCGAGCGACTGGCCGACCACGTGCTCGAGACCCGCGGCCATGTCGACGTGCTCGTGAACAATGTCGGCGACTTCCGGCCTCTCGTCCGCTTCGAGGAATCGACCTCCGCCTCGTGGGACGCCATGTACCGCGTCAACCTCCTCCACGTCCTGGCGGTGACCCGAGCCTTCATCGGATCCATGGCCGCCCGGGGGCGGGGCTCGATCGTCAACATCCACTCGGTGGAAGGACTCCGGGGCTATCCCGGTGACCCCGTCTATGCGGCCATGAAGGCAGCCGTCGCCCATTTCACCACCAGCCTGGCCGTGACCATGGGCCGATCAGGGATCCGTGTCAACGGCATCGGACCCGACCTCACCCAGACCCCGCAGGTGGACTACCTCGCCGGGTTCGAGGACCACGAGGACCTGTGGCGTTCATGGGCGCCGGTGGGCCGCCTCGGCTGGCCGGAGGACCAGGCCCGGGTCGCCCTGTTCCTGGCGTCCGACCTCGCCGGGTTCGTCACCGGTCACAACATCCCGGTGGACGGCGGGACGAAGGCGGGTGGAGGCTGGTTCTACTCCCCTGCCGCAGGCCGGTTCGTGAACCGGCCGAAGACCCTGTGACGGGTCACCCGTGACCTCGGCCGCCGAGCCTGGGACCGGCTGACGGGCCTGCCCGCGGAGAACTGCCCGTCCTGCCCGCCGGAGCCCGTGCCGCTCCCGGCGCTCAAGCGGCGCCCTCGAGCGGACGATACCTCCACCATGCACCGAGGAACACCGTCGCCCGACGGGACTCCACTCCCGTCGGGGACACGCGGCCCATCCCGGCTGCACGGCCTGTGGCGGCGCGCCGTGGTGATCGGCCTGTTCGGCTCGGCCCTGGGCCTCTCCGGTCTGCTCGGCCTCGTCCAACCAGACCCGGCCGGAGCAGCCACCGTCCGGGTCGGCTCCGGTGCGAACCTGACGCAGATCGCCCGCACCTACGGCACCAGTGTCCATGCCCTGGTCGCGCTCAACGACATTGCCGACCCGAACATGGTGCTGGTCGGCACGGTGCTCCAGGTCCCGACGGCGACCGGCACCGGCTCGGACCCGGCCGCCGCTTCGGGCACGACCAGCATCGTGGTGTCGCCGGGTGACAGCTTGTGGACCATCGCCGTCCGCTACGGCACGACGGTGGCGGCGATCGCTGCGGCCAATGCGATCGCCGACCCGTCGCGTGTGACCATCGGACGCCACCTGAGCATTCCGGCGGCCGGCAGCATCGGCGAATCGGCCGGAGGGAGCGCCTCGTCTCCGATCACGGGGCAGAGCCGGGGGTTGCCCGCGGCCCTGCTGGCCCATCCGACCCGCATGGCCCTCGTCCCCCTGTTCCACCAATGGGCCGACGCCTATGGCGTACCCAGATCGCTGCTCGAGGCCACGTGCTGGTGGGAGTCCGGTTGGCAGATGGCCGTGGTCTCCTCCACCGGCGCGGTCGGTGTGGGACAACTCGAGCCCTCGACCGTCCGCACCCTGCGTGTCAGCCTCGGGGATCCGACGCTCAGTTCCACCAGTACCTCCGACAACATCGAGATGGCCTCCGCCTACCTCCATCAGCTGCTGGCCCAGACGGGGGGGAACCAGGCTCTGGCACTGGCCGGCTACTACCAGGGCCTGGCATCCGTCCGTCAACGCGGGATGATGTCCTCGACGGTCCAGTACGTGCACGGGATCCTCTCCTACCTGCCGTCGTTCTCCTAGGGGGACCACCCTGAGGGCGACCGGCGTCGTCACTCGGCGGCGATGGCCGCCAGCACGTCCAGCTTGGCCGCCCGGCGGGCCGGCCAGCTGGCGGCCCCGAGGCCGAGCAGCGCCGGCGAGGACCAGGAAGACGACCAGGCTGGTGATACGGGACGACGATGTCGGTGATGCCCTGCTGCTTCAGCGAGGCGGCGAAGGCCACGCCCAGGGCGGTGCCCGACCACCACCCCGATGACCGCACCGAACAGCGCCAGGATCACCGCCTCGGACCGGATCATGGCCCTGACCTGCCGGCGCCTCATGCCCGACCGCCCGCAGCAGGCCGATCTCGTGGGTCCGCTCGAACACCGACAGCATCAGCGTGTTGACGATGCCGATGAGGGCGATGAGCACCGCCAGGGCCAGCAGGGCGTAGACGAGGCCGAGCAGCTGGTTGACCTGCTGTCTGCTGGGCCTTCTCGAACTGCGGCCCGGGTCTGGATCTGTGAGGTTCGGGTAGGCGCTTGAGCCCGTCGGTCGAGCGCCGTGGTGGTGGCCGGCGTGGCGCCGCCGGTCGCCCGGAGCAGCACCGCCACCGGCAGCGGGTTGTTGAAATGGGACAGGAAGAACCCGTCGCCCACGACGTAGCTGCCCGAGCAGGGCGTTGGGCTTGAAGATCCCGCCGATCCGGATCGTCGAGGGCCCCGTCTGGGCGAAGGTGACCGGGCACGGAGTCCCCGACCGACAGGTGCTTGGTGTTGGCGGTGGTGGTGTCGATCAGCAGCTGGCCGGCGGCCAGGGCCGGGGCGCCCGTGCCGGGTCCATCCGGAGGATGACGGTGGCCGGCAGATGGTCGGGGAGACGGCGGTCAGGTTGGACAGCGAGTCCTGGAACTCGAACTGGCCGCTGTAGACGGTGGAGACCGCCGACGACCCCGGGCACCCGGGCTGCCGCGGCGGCCACCGAGTTGCTGAACCCGCCCGCCGCCGTTGCCCGAGGCTGGTGATGATGTAGTCGGCGCTGACCGCCTTGTCCACGCTGCTGGTCGCCGACTTGGACAGCGAGGCGCCGAACACGGCGATGGTCGACACCAGGGCCAGGCCGACCATCAGGGCCGAGCGCCGTCTGGGCGGTCCGGCGGGGGCTCCGCATGGAGTTCTCCCGGCCCAGCTTTCCCGAGATCCCGAGCAGGCCGGGCCAGCGGACGCCCGATGACGCTCGACATCGGCCGGGCCACGACCGGCGCCAGCATCCCGATGCCGATGAAGACGGCGACCGCACCGAGCCCGACCAGCTGGATGGCCGGCTTGGTCGAGCCCGACGGCCAGGGCCAGCGACGCCGACCGACGGCGATGACGGTGCCGATCACGATCCGGCGCCGGGACGACTCCACCTCGGTCGCCCTGGTAGTCGGCCAGCGCCGCCACCGGCGGGATCCGCACCGCCCGGCGGGCCGGGCTGATCGCCGACACCACCGTCACCCCGACCCCGACCACGAGGGCGGCCACGACCGTGCGGGCCTCGAACACCAGGGAGCCCGACGGCAGCGTGATGCCGAAGCCCTTCAGCAGTGCCTCGAGACCGAGCGGCGGTGAGCACCCCGAGGCCCGAGGCCGACCAGCGAGGCCACCAGGCCGAGGATGGCCGCCTCGACGAGCACCGAGCGGAACACCTGTCGGCGGCTTGCCCCCACGATCCGCAGCAGGGCCAGCTCGCGGGTCCGCTGGCCGACGATGATCGAGAACGTGTTGAAGATGGTGAAGCCGCCGACGAACAGGGCGATGAAGGCGAACACCAGCAGCGCGGTCGAGAAGAACGACAGCGCCTGGTTGATGGCGTTGGTCTGCTCGTTGGCCACGGTCTGGCCGGTGACCACCTCGACCCCGGGCGGCAGGACCGGGCGATGGCGCGCTGGAGCTGGCCTTGTCGGCCCCCGGCTTGGCCAGGACGTCGACGGCGTCGTAGCGCCCGACCTCGCCGAAGAGTGTCTGCGCCGTGGGCAGGTCGAAGGCGGCCAGCGTGGCTCCGGCCAGGTTGTCGGCGGTGCCGAACCTGACGAGCCCGGAGACGGTGAAGGTCTGCGGCGGGCCCGGCAGGAGGATGCGGACGTGGTCGCCCACCGCGAAGTGGTACTTCTGGGCCGTGCCCTCATCCATGGCCACATCGTCGGGTCGTGGTCGGGGCCGTCCCCGGCGATCAGGCGGAGCGACGAGAGCTGCGGGTTGGGGTCGAACGACAGCCCGAGGGTGGGCGCCCCGCCGGTGGTGATCGCCTTGCCGTCGGGGGCCACGAACTGGGCGTATCCGCCGACGGTCCCCTCGGCGTAGGCGACTCCCGGCACCGCGCGGACCGGCGGCGATGACGACTCGGGGATCGGCTTGCGGACCGCGCGCCGCCGCCGGTGGTTGTCGGTGAAGGCGGCCTTGCCGCGGACCTCGAAGTCGATGTTCTGGTAGATGTGGCCGAACAGGGTGGTGAAGGTGTTGTGCAGCGTGTCGGTGAGCACCAGGGTGCCCGAGACGAAGGTCACCCCGAGCACGATGGCCAGGGCCGTCAGCGCCAGCCGCAGCTTGTGGGCCAGCAGGCCCTTGACGGTGACCTTCCACATCTCAGCTGCCCAGCTGCTTCATCTGCTCGAGCACGGAGTCGGCCGTCGGCGACGCGAGCTCGCCCACCACCCTCCGTCGGCCAGGAACACCACCCGGTCGGCGAAGGCCGCACCCCGGGGGTCGTGGGTGACCATGACGATCGACTGGCCGAACTCGGTCACCGACCGCCGGAGGAATGCCAGCATCTCGCCGGACGAGTTCGAGTCGAGGTTGCCGGTGGGCTCGTCGGCGAAGACCAGGTCGGGGCGGCCGATGAGGGCCCGGGCGCAGGCGGCCCGCTGCTGCTGGCCGCCGGACATCTCGGTCGGCCGGTGGCGAGAGCCGGTCGCCGATCCCCAGCTGGTCGACCAGGAAGTCGAACCAGGCCTGGTCGACCTTCGTCCCGGCCAGATCGGCGGGAAGGGTGATGTTCTCGCCGGCGGTCAGGGTGGGGACCAGGTTGAACGACTGGAAGACGAAGCCGATCCGGTCCCGGCGCATCTGGGTCAGGCCGGCGTCGTCGAGCAGCCCGATCTCCTGGTCGCCCACGAAGGTGCGGCCCGATGTCGGGGTGTCCAGGCCGGCCATGCAGTGCATCAGGGTCGACTTGCCCGAGCCCGACGGGCCCATGACGGCGGTGAACCGGCCCCGCTCGAACTCGACGTTGATGCCGTCGAGGGCCCGGACGACGGCGTCGCCCTTGCCGTAGGTCTTGACGAGGTCGATGGCCGCGGGCGGCCGGAAGGACCGGCGACGCCTGGGGCCCGGACGAGGTCGGGTCGGTGAGGGCCATCGGATTCCCTTTCTTCGCCATTCGGATGGGGGCCGGGGCCACAACCCGATCGGGCGCCACCCCTTGCCGGACGGGGTGCGAACGCGCTGACGGGCCAGAGGCGCTTTTCCGCCCTTCCCTCGATTATGGACCACCGCACAGGCGACGGCTACCTCGGTGCCCGGGCCCACGCCAGGTAGCATGGGGTGACACCGACCAAGGGGAAGAGTCGACCATGGGCATGCCAGCTGACGTCGGTGTGGTGGACACCATGTTGGGGTTCCCGCATCCGGACATGAAGCAGGTGTACCGGTTCATCACCAGGCAGACCAAGGACACCGAGTCCAAGGAGGAGTTCGACTTCCCGGTCGAGTACATGTTCAAGGATGTTCCCGGCAAGGCGCTCGAAGGCTCGGACGACCCGGTCGGAGTGACGCTCCGGGAGATGGACCTCTGGGACATCGAAAAGGGGATGATCGGGGTGGGTGACCCTGCGGGCACCGGCGCCGCCGCGCTGAAGCGGCATCCAGACCGGTTCATCCCCTCCTCGACGGCGGATCCCAACGACGGAATGGCGGGGATCAACCGATTGGTGTCCGAGTACGAGACCTTCGGCACACGGGCGGTGGGTGTGTTCCCCGCCGGCACTTTCCCCCAGGTCCCCATCAACGACAAGAAGATGTACCCGCTGTATGCCAAATGCGTGGAACTGGGAATTCCGATCTTCTGTTGTGCGGGGATCCCCGGGCCGAGGCTCAAGGCGGCCTGCCAGCACGTGGAGCTCATCGACGAGGTCATGTTCGACTTCCCCGACCTCGTCTTCGTGACCCGTCACGGTTGTGAGCCGTGGACGGAGCTCGCCGTCAAGCTGATGCTCAAGTGGCCGGGGCTGCACTACTCGACGAGCGCCTTCGCTCCCAAGTACTACCCGCAGGACATCATCGACTACGCCAATACCCGGGGCGCGGAGAAGATCATCTATGCCGGCTACTTCCCCATGGGCCTCTCGATGGAGCGGATCATGACCGAGATGCCCAACGTCGGGTTCAAGGACGAGGTGTGGCCGAAATTCCTGCGCACGAATGCTCTACGGGTGCTGGGCCTGGACTAGCCGATCGCCGCCGGCGAGGTCAGCGGAGGGGCGTCGTCGAGGTAATTGCGAGTGCCATCGCCTCGGTGTAGCGCACCGAACCCAGGGGGCCGTTCTCCTGGCCGACGTCAACCGTCTCGTGCTGGCGCAGGATCAACCTGGAACGCATCGAGAACCAATAGTCGGTGGGATTGACCCCCGATTCTTTGCCGGAATAGAAGAGGGTGACCCGGGTGTGAAGCGCCGGAACCTTGCGGCGGTCGACGGTCACCGATCCCGTCCCCACGACCTCTCCGGTGAAGGCGACACTGCCGTCCGACGCATGGCACGTCGCGTACCACCGTTGGCCCGGGGAGGCGTCGGGCGGAACCAGGTAGGCGGTCATCGGGCAATGGACGGTCTCGACGGTGCGGATCCCGGCAATCTGCTCGTCCGTCATGGCCGACGCCATGGCCATTCCGTCGCCGGCCGACGGGCACTCCACCAATCCCTCGATGTGCTCCATCAGGGGCGCCCAGGAGACCGTGGCGCAATTCGACACGTCGACGATCATCTGGGTGAGTCCCGGGAACGAGCGGTCGATCCCGCCCAGGCTGAGACGCTCCTCTCCGGAGGTCCGGTACCGGTAGACCCCGGGCGGTGGGAGGTCCGGACTCCGGTGGTCCCTCTCCTGTTGGCCTTGGCGGTACAGACGAAGGGCCTGTCGCAGGTCGACCTGTGTGCCCGGGCTCCGCAGTGCGAGGTACGACAACCCCGCTGCCGCCGCGATGATGAGGACACCGGCTCCGATGCCCAGTACCCACAATCGGTGGTGGGTGGCCCAGTCCAACGCCGGCACGCTTACCTCCATGGCTGTCGTCTTGGCAAGGTACGAGTGGAGCACCACCACTCTCCCACCTCCGACGGGAACCATCCACCGGTGTCGCACGGGACCATCAGTTGAGTGCCGGACCGGAGGCCGCGGACCGGTCCGCCGGACTGATGTGGCTGGGACTAGCTTGGTCGGATCGAACGTGCGACCGAATCGAAGGTATGACCGCATCGTGACCGGCGATCCGGCGGACGGCACCGACAACATCCGGCGACGCTTCGACAACCACGACGACCGGATGCGATTCATCCACGGGTTGCCGAAGGCCGAGCTGCACCTCCACATCGAAGGGACACTCGAGCCCGAGATGATGATGGCACTGGCCACCCGAAACTCCATTTCCGTTCCCTATGACGACGTGGACGAAGTGCGCCGCGCCTATGTCTTCGAAGACCTGCAGTCATTCCTCGACGTCTACTACGCCGGCTGCGCCGTGCTCGTCACGGAGCAGGACTTCTACGACCTGACCATCGCCTATCTGGGCCGGGCCGCAGCCCAGGGTGTCTCCCATGTCGAGGTATTCTTCGATCCGCAGACGCACACCGACCGGGGTATCCCCTTCGACACGGTCGTCAGCGGCATCTGCCGCGGCTTCGACGACGGTCGGCGCCGCTGGCAGGTCAGTTGGCGGCTCATCTTGTGCTTCCTGCGCCACCTGGGCGCCGACGCGGCCATGGCGACCTCTCGACCAGGCCCTTCCGTACCGGCACCTGCTCACCGCAGTCGGCCTCGACTCCTCGGAGCTCGGACACCCTCCTTCGCGCTTCGAAGCCGTATTCCGTCGGGCCGGTGAGGAGGGACTGCCGGGGGTGGCCCACGCCGGCGAGGAGGGCCCGCCGGCGTACATCTGGCAGGCGCTCGACCAATTGGGCGTCGTCCGAATCGACCATGGGGTGCGGTGCTGGGAGGACCCGGTCCTGGTGGACCGGCTGTCGGCCGACCAGGTGCCGCTCACCGTGCGCCCCCTCTCCAACGTGAGGCTCGGAGTGTTCCCCGACCTCGAACACCACAACCTCGCGGTGCTGCTCCGGCACGGTTTGCGGGTGACGGTGAATTCGGACGATCCGGCCTACTTCGGCGGCTATGTGGCGGACAATCTGGTGGCGGTGGCCGAGGCGCTCGACCTCGACAGGGACGAGATCGTCCAGTTGGCCCGCAATTCGTTCCTCTCCTCGTTTCTCGATGACGCCGACAAGCGCCGCCGCCTGGACGGTGTGGACGCCTTTGCGACACCTGGTCCCTGAGCCATGGCCGGGGGACGAACCGTGAAGGTCAGGGGGCCGGGGACGCGGCCAGCGCGCTCGAGGGCCGCGTCGGCGGCGCGTTCGGTGGCCAGCCGGGCTGACTTTGCCATCCGTGCCATGGCCGGGAGTCGGCCCGGCCGCCGGACCACGTAGGAGGCGATGGCCTTGGCATTGGGTGTCCCGTCCTGGTTGCTGAGACGGAACACCTCCTCGTCGACGCTGCCGTCCGTGGCCCGGTCGCTGATGGATCGGAACACCGACCAGACAATGCCGCGGCGGTCACAGACCCGGGCGATGGCAGCCGTCTCCATGTCCAGAGAGACCACGCCGTCGGCGCGCAGCCCGGAGAGCACCGATGGGTCGGTGATCAGATCGTCGGACGTCCACATCTTGCCTTCCGGGCTGCCGTCACCCAGCGGGGCTGGACGAAACTCGGCGCCGGTGGCGCCGTCCACGACCACCTCGGGCAGGATGAGGGATCCGATGCGCCGTCTCGTCCTCGACGGCGCCGGTGATCCCGACAACGACCACCCGGGTGACCTCCGTGGCCCCCAACAGGCGCTCGACCCCCCGAGCGGCCAACGAGGTCCCCATGCCGGTGACGACGGCCACCACCGGGCGACCGTCGAACTCGCCGACGTGGGCGTCGAAGGACCCGATCCGGGCCTTCTGGAGCGAGAGCCTCCTTTTCAGCGGGGAGAGCTCCATGGGCATGGCGCAGACGAAGGCGATGGATCCCGACATCGGAGCGCTCATCCTACCGGTGACGACCAGGACGGCGAGAGGCACCCGATCGGACGGCGCCGAAGGCCGGGAGCCCGAGCGGCTGGGGCCACGCACCGGTACTGTTCGCTCCATGACCACCGGATTGGCCGTATGACCTCAGAAGCCCGGGAGTACCGACGCCAAGGGCTCGGGGAGTGCTCCGAGTTGCGGTCCCTTGTCACCTGAGGCATTCGAAACCGCGGCGGAGGCCGTCCTGGCCCGGGAACACGACACCAATCCGGGCCTGGTCTTCGAGGGTCGTCAGTGGACCTGGGCCGAGGTCGTCGCCGAGATGACCTCCCGGACCAGCTGGCTCGCGACGGCGGACCAAGGCGGTCCACCCCATGTCGGCGTCCTGCTCGACAATGTGCCCGACTACCTGTTCACGCTGGGGGCGGCGATGCTGGCCGGGTCGGCGGTGGTCGGCCTGAATTCGACCCGCAGGGGCGAAGAGCTGGCCCGGGACATCGTCTTCACGGACTGTGGGATCGTCCTCACCGACGCCGCCCACCGGCCACTACTCACCGGGCTCGACCTCGGTCGGGCACGCGTCGTCGACATCGACCACCCCCCGCCCTTGGATCCGCGGGGCACCGCCGGGTTGACCGGACCGTCGCCCGACGATCTGGCGCTCCTGTTGTTCACCGCAGGCTCCACCGGCGCCCCCAAAGCGGTACGGGTCTCCCAGAAGCGGGTGGCCCGGTCGGCGACGGGAATCGGGTTCACACCCGATGACGTCCTCTACTGCGCCATGCCGCTCTTCCACGGCAACGCGCTCTTCTCGAGCGTGTTCCCGGCCATGGGCATCGGCGCATCGATCGTGCTCCGTAGACGGTTCTCCGCATCCTCGTGCATGCCCGAGATCCGGTCGACGTCGAGCACGTTCTTCGCCACGATCGGCCGGGCCCTCTCGTTCATCGTCAGCACGCCGCCGGAGCCGAACGACCGGGACCACCGGCTGAAGGTGGTCCTCGCTCCCGAGTCCTCGATGGCCGACGCGGCCGCCTTCGAGCGCAGATTCGGGTGCCGAGTCGTCTCGGGCTACGGCTCGAGCGAGAACGCCGTGGTCTTCGTCCCCCGGGCCGGTCTGCCACCGGACGCTCTGGGCGTGCCCCTGGACGGCCTCGATGTGGCCATCGTGAACTCCGAGACGGGAGAGGAGTGCGAGGCGGCCCGGTTCGGCGGATCGGGTCAGATGCTGAACGCGGCGGAGGCAATCGGTGAGATCGTCGGGCGCAACGCCCTCGGGCGCTTCGAGGGCTACTACAAGAACCCCGAGGCGGATCGCCAGCGGTCGAGGAACGGCTGGTACTGGTCCGGCGACCTCGGGTACCGCGACGGCGACGGGGTCTTCTACTTCGCGGGCCGTACGATCGACTGGATCCGGGTGGACGGTGAGAACTTCGCGTCGGCCCCCCTGGAGCGACTGTTCCACCGATTCCAAGGGGTGAGCGGGGTGGCGGTCTTCGGTGTCCCCGACGAGCGGACCGCCGACGACCAGGTCATGGCCGTCCTCGAGCTCGGGGATCCGGCGGCATTCGACCCATCGGCATTCGACGAGTTCCTCGGGGCCCAGCCCGACCTCGGGACGAAATGGGCGCCGCGCTACGTTCGCCCCGTCGGCCGCCTGCCGGTGGGCCCGACCAACAAGACCGACAAGCAGGTGCTGCGGGAGGTGGGCTGGCGGGCCGACGACCGGGTCTACTGGCGGCCCGCCCGTGACCAGCCGCTCCGGGCGATGTCGGCCGAAGACGCCGCCGGGATCGAGAAGGCCATCGCTTCCCATCGTCCGGCCGGCCGACAGGGGGGACCGGGCTGAGCGCGCAGGGATCGCTGGCGCCGGTGCGGCACCGGTGATCGGCGCCTTCCCGGGGTTGGGGTCGGGGGACATTAGTGTCTACCTGTGGACCTGCCCTTCGCGCCCCCTCCCGGTCTGGCGTGGACGGGCGTCTCGCCGCGGCTCGCCCGGATGCGGCGGACCCTGGTCGCGGCCCTGTTGATCCCCTGCGCCGCTTTGGCTTGGGGAGTGGCCACCGCCTCCTCCCTTGCCGGCCTCATCACCGCCATCGTCGGCGTGTCGGTCCTCACCTGGGCGTGGTTCGCGGTCGGGCGCAACTTCCGCTCGTGGGGCTATGTCGAGCGGGAGGACGATCTCCTGGTCACCCACGGCGCCATGTTCAAGAAGCTGACCGTCGTCCCGTACGGTCGGATGCAGCTGGTCGATGTGAAGGCCGGGCCCATAGAGCGCGCCTTCGGATTGGTGAACGTAAAACTCCACACCGCCGCCGCCACCACTGATGCCCAGGTGTGCGGACTCGCCGCCGCCGACGCCGGCTCGCTTCGGGACCGGTTGACCGCCCGGGGTGAGGCCCATGCCGCCGGTCTCTGACCCGAGCCCCGGCCACGTTCCTGGCGGTGCCGCAGGAGACCTACCGGCTGCACCCGCTCACTCCGGTGGCGTTGGGTGGCCGGATCCTCGGCTTTCTGGTGGCCGTCACCCTGTTGGGACTGGCCGAGCGCGGATCTTCGGGCGGGCCCGCTGGCCTCAGGTGGCCCTATTCGGGGGACTGGCGGTCCTGGTGGTGGTGCGGGGCATCGTCACCGTCGCGGTCACCAGCTACCACCTGTTGGGGGGCGAGCTCCGCATCGACAACGGTTTGTTCCAGAAGCAGTCCAAACGGATCCGACTGAACCGGGTCCAGAGCGTCGACGTCCTCGAGCCCTTCTCCGCCCGCATCTTCGGCCTGGCCGAGGTCAAGGTGACCACGGCCGGAAACGAGCGGGCCGCGATCCGTCTCCGCTACCTGTCCCTGCCGTCGGCCCGGGGCCTCCGGGCCGACCTCTTGAGCCGTTCGACCGGTGCCGGGGACGGCGAGGGCGAGGCGCCGGAGCGGACGCTCATCACGGTGCCCCACGGCCGGCTGGTCGGATCGGTGCTGCTCCAGATGGTCTCCTGGCGCCTCCTCCTCCTGGCCGTCGGACCGGCACTGGCCGTCGTCGGGCGGAACAACGGCCACCGGGCCACCGCCGGGGTCGGTATCGCCATCTTCATCTGGTTCGCCGTCCTGATCGTCCACGCCATCTGGCAACGGCTCAACTTCCTCTGGGAATTCACCGTCTCCGAATCCCCGGACGGGCTCCGGGTGCGCCACGGGCTCCTCTCCACGAGCCGCCAGACGGTGCCGCCGGGACGGATTCAGGCCATCCTGATCCACCAGCCGGTGTCGTGGCGCCCGTTCGGGTGGGTGCAGGTACGGATGAACGTGGCCGGGTACGGCCGGACCGGCTCGGTCAAGCGGGCCACGCTGATCCCGGTGACCGACCGACAGTTCGCCGAGCGCCTCGTCGGCTGGGTCCTGGGTGGCGTCGCTCTGGGCGACATCCCGCTCAGCCGCCCCCCCAGCCGGGCAGGCCTCCGGGCCCCGCTGTGGTGGCGGGCCCAGTTGGCCGGGGCCGACAACCGGGTGTTCGTGGCCCGCCATGGACTCCTGTCGCGCACCATCGACATCGTCCCCCACCAGCGCACCCAGAGCCTGCGGATCACCGCCGGTCCGGTCCAGAGGGCGCTCGGCCTCGCCTCCTTCCACCTCGACTCGACTCCGGGCCCGGTGAGGACCAGAGCCGCCAACCGGGACGCCACCGAGGCCCGGGCCATGCTCGACCGGCAGATCGAGCGGGCCCGTCAGGCGCGGGCGGTTGACTCCAGCCGGTCCACCCCGGCGCCTCAGGTGACCTGAGCCGCGGTCCGTTCGGCCGCCTGCCCGGAGCGCGTCGACACGATCGGCACTGTCACCATGACCGGACCGCACTTCAGACGCAGGCAACGTCACGGTGAGCTTGTCAGGGTTGGCTTGACAGGCTCACCCATGTCAGGGTAGCCTTGACGGGTGACGACGGGCGCCGAGGAACGAGACGAACCGGGCGGGCCGCGCCAGGTCTCGCCGCTGATGACCGCCACCTGGGAGGCGGCGACGATGGATGCCGACCCGCTCGCCGCGCTGGGTGCGTCGCGTGCCCTGGTCGGCTTGCTCTCGGCGTGGGAGGCCCAGCTGGTCGGCGAGGCCGTTGCCGCCGGCGCGACCTGGGAGGTGATCGGCGGAACGGTCGGCGTGAGCCGACAGGCGGCGTGGGAACGGTTCCACAGCGACGTCCACGAGTTTCGGCGACGCGTGAAGGCTGACATGCACGACCTTCGCAACCGGCATCGCCAGGAGATCCGCGAGCTCCGGCAGTCCGTCAAGACAGAGGCCAAGGGGAGGCGGCGGCCCGGCCATTGACCGGGTTGCCGTTCACCGCTTCAAGTGCTGGTTCGTTCGCCCGGCTGACCACCGACGCCCCACCGGCTGGCCAGGCCGGTGACCCAACGATCGGCGCTCTCGGGATCCCCAGGAGGGCCCTCCACCACCACGAGCTCGTCGACACCCCACCCGGCCAGCGTGGGCATGTCCTCCACGGCGCCGTCCCGCATGGACACCGCGATCTGGACCGATGCCGGATCTCGACCCTTCCGCTCACATCGGGCAACCAGGGACCCGATGCGTTCACGGATCTGGTCCCTGGTCAGGTTGAAGCCGTACCAGCCGTCGCCGTAGGCAACCACCCTGTCCAGTGCCCGATCGCTGTTCCCCCCGAGCACCACCGGTATACGGCCTTCCCTGACCGGCTTGGGATAGCAGCGCACATCACGGAAGCGGACGAACTCACCGTCGTAGGACGCATCACGCTGGCGCCACAGGGTCCGCATGACCTCTACATACTCCTCGGTGCGTCTGTCCCGTCCACGAAATGGCACCCCGAGAGCGGCGAACTCCTCGGACGACCAGCCGATCCCCACGCCGAGGGCGAACCGTCCCCGTGAGAGCACGTCGATGGTGGCGGCCTGCTTGGCCACCAGTATCGGGTTGTGCTCGGGGAGCAGGAGGATTCCGGTGGCGAGTCGGATCCTCGATGTGACCGCCGCGGCGAAGGCCAAGGTGGCCAGCGGGTCGAGCCAGTCGGCGTCAGATGGGACGGCGATCCGTCCGTCGGAGGAATAGGGGTACGGCGCGTCGGGTCGATCGACCATGACGACGTGCTCTCCCGACCAGAGCGTGGCGAACCCGGCATTGTCCGCAGCCCGGGCCACCGCCTCGATCACCGCCGGATCGGCTCCGGGACCGATGCCAAGTGCATGGAGGCCGACGCGCATGCCCTCATCATTCACCAGGTGGCGGTCCCCGGGGGAGACGGGCCTCGAGCTCAGACACAGGCGGATATCCACTCCGCGACCGGGCCCACCACCTCGGATGTGCGATCGGGGATACATCGGGACGAGGTCGGGTCGTAGCGCGCCCCGATGATGCCGGCGTGATCGGTGTCCACCTCCATGAGCACCGACGTCCATCCCCATTCCTTGAGGTCCTTGTGTGAATCCCTGGACCGCTGGACAGGGACGACGGAGTCCTTCGTCCCGTGAATGAGGACACATCGGACCTCCGCGTCGCCGGTCCTCCCTGCGGACAGCGGGGAGTCGGTGATGGGTGACCTGTCATAGGCGCCGGCGATTCCGACGAGGGCGCGGGGGCGCCAGCCGTCGACGACCCCGGGATGGAGCATGACATCGGCGGCGGCGTTGGCTCCGAGCGACCAGCCGGCCAGGGTGACCCTCCTTCCGTCACCGCCCCACTCTCCCGACCGGCTCAGGGTGAACGACAGTGATTCCAGGAGGTCCCGCCTCCCCCTGGAGACATCGTCGGACTGCCAGTCCGGCACGAGACAAAGGCAACCGGTCCTGGCAACCGCCGTGGCCAGGCCGGCCAGTACATCCCGCTCGTTCGGCCCGCTTCCGTGCCAGAGCAGAACGACCGGCAGGTCATGGCCATCGCCCGAAGGTCGGTAGACATCGAGGACCCGTCCATCGAGATGATCGGCACTCTCGGCGTATGGAACCGCCCACTCCACGATGGGGTCGACTGCCGCCTCCATCCGCTCAGGCGTGTCGTCCGAGGAACGCCAGCAGTCTGACCTGCTCGTCGGCATCGGCCGCCGCCGCGACCTCCGGGCCGAATGCCTGCGGGCTGCGCAACATGTCGCCGAAGGCAGTGGCCTGCTCGCTCACCCTGGCGATGTCCTCCGGCTCCATCTCCTCGTCGAGGCCGGCGGCCCGGGCGAGGTCCCATCCGTGGACCACCAGGTCCATGCACAGAAATCGGCCGGCGGCGGCCTCGAACGTCGTCTTCCCGGCGAACCCCTCGAACTCGGCATTGGCCCGAGTCGGATCCTCGAGGTCGTGCTGCACCACCGAGCGGGCGACGTTCCACGCCGCCAGCGGGTCGTCGTCCGGGTCGGGCAGCTCGCCGATCTCCCGCCCCACGAAGCCGACGAACATCCCCTGGGTGGAGATGACGTGCTTGACGACATCCAGTGCCGTCCACTGGGCACAGGGCGACGGGGCCGACCACCGGGCCTCGGGGACCATGGCGATCTTGGCGGCGAAGGCATCCGCCAAGCGGGCGTAGCGCTCGGAGATCTCGGTCATGGCCGAGAGTCTGCCAGAGCTGCCTCCCTTTCGGGTATGGCACTCGGTGAAGGAGATGGTGGAGAGCAGCAGGAGATGGTGGATGGCAACTGGCATAATCGGAGTCGTGGGGAAATCTGCATGACCATCGCCACCCGACGGGAGACCCTGCTCCCCGACCCCGACCCCCGACCCGTGCGGTTCACCGTGATCTCCGTCGACGACCATCTGGTCGAGCCCCCTGACATGTTCGAGGGCCGTCTCCCGCAGCGGTATGCCGATCTGGCCCCCAGGGTGATCGAGAACTCGAAGGGCCACCAGCTCTGGGAGTTCGACGGCACCCGCTACTCCCAGGTGGGGATGAACGCCGTCGCCGGGCGCCGACCCGAGTGCGTCGGCCTGGAGCCGACCCGGTTCGAGGACATGCGTCGGGGATGCTGGGACATCGACGCCCGCATCGCCGACATGGACATCAACGGGGTTTGGGCATCCCTGAACTTCCCCTCCCAGATCACCGGGTTCTCCGGCCGGGTCTTCTCCGGGGCGAGGGATCCCGATCTGGGTCTGGCCGTCACCCGGGCGTGGAACGACTGGCTCTACGAGGCGTGGTGGCAGCCCTATCCGGATCGGATCATCCCCTGCGGGATCACCTTCCTGGCCGATCCGGAGCGGGGGGCCGAGGAGATCCGACGCAACGCCGAGCGGGGGTTCCGATCGGTCACCCTCCCCGAGCGCCCCCACCGGATCGATCTGCCCAGCCTGTTCTCGGGCTACTGGGATCCGATCGTGGGGGCGTGCGAGGAGACCGACACGGTCATATCCCTCCACGTCGGGTCTTCGGGCATGCCCGACATGCCTGCGGACAGCCCGATGGTGGCCCTGGGTGCGACGCTGTTCGGCCAGATGTCGCTGTCGGCGTGCGCGGAATGGCTCTGGTCCGGTCTGCCGGTGCGCTACCCCGAGGCCAAGATCGCCATGAGCGAAGGTGGCATCGGCTGGGTGGCGATGCTGCTCGACCGGCTCGACAACATCGTGGACCGCTCGGGATACGGGCGCGACTACGACGCTTCGGGCCTGCTGCCGGCCCAGGTGCTCGAGCGGAACTTCTGGTTCTGCACCATCGACGATCCGTCCACCATCGGGACGCGCCACCGGATCGGGATCGACCACATCATGGTGGAGGTCGACTATCCCCATGGAGATTCGACCTGGCCCGACACCCAGGCGGTCATCGAGCGGTGCTGGGGTCATCTCCCGGTCGAGGACCTGAGGAAGATGACCCACGAGAATGCCGCCCGGCTCTACCGATGGCCGCTCCCGGCCACGGTGGTGCCGTGACCCGGGTGGCATGACCCGGGTGCCGTTCTCCCCCGCCGCCGACGCGCTGTTGCCCGAGCTCACGGCGCGCCAGGAGATCGTCCTTTTGGCCCGCACCTTGTGGCGCGAGGGCTACGACGACCATCTGGCCGGGCACATCACCTACCGTCAGCCGGACGGGACGCTCCTGTGCAACCCGTGGCTCTTGCTCTGGGACGAGTTCCGTGCCGAGGACGTCCTGGTCATCGACGTCGAGGGGAGGCTGTTGGAGGGCAACTGGCCGGTTCCTCTGGGCATTCCACTCCATCTCGAGCTCCACCGGCAACGACGCGGCGTGGTGGTGGCCGTGCACAGCCACCCCCGGTTCGCCACGATCTGGGCCGACCTCGGACGGATCCCCGGTTGCTATGACCAGAGCTCGGCCCTGGGCGGGGGCGAGCTGTGCGTGGTCGACGAGTACGACGGGCCGGTCGACAGCCGGGACAGCGCGGCCCGGGCGATCACCTCGATGGGAACGGCAGACATGGCGCTGCTGGCCAATCACGGAGTCTTCGTTACCGCCGGAAGCATCCGCGCCGCTCACCGAGCCGCGCCGTCGCCCTGGAATACCGCAGTCGGCGGGCCTGGTACGTCGAGGCGTTGGGAGCCGGCCGCGAGCTGCCCGAACCCTCCCGGTCGTTCTTCGGGGCATCGGACGGCGAAGGGTTCATCGGGTTCTTCGAGGCCATGGCCCGACAAGAGCTGCGGCGCGACCCGAGCTTGCTCGATCCGGCCGGCTAGGTGCCGGGTCCGCCGGCGTCGGATTCGCCGATTGCGTCCTGGACCATGTGGAACGTGAACACCCGATCGGCGTCGATGCGAGCGTAGACCGGCCCCGAATCGAGGAAGGATTCCCACCCGGGGCCGTATCGCGGGACGTACACGCCGAGCAGCGCCTGTCGGAAGCCGACATGGTCAGCACTGCCGACATCGATCGGCACGGCGCGTCCGTGGACGGTCACCGCCAGATCCTCTCCGGGCAGATGGGTGGCGCTCACGTGGGGACGACGACTGATGTGCCGGAACCTCACCGAGTCGGGTGAGGACCCGAAGTGGAAGGCGCCCCGGTAGAGGATGCCGTCCACCGGCCCTACCAGCGGGCGACCGTCGGACGTGGTGGTGGCCAAGGCCAGCAGCACCATCCCGGTCAACCGCGAGCAGACCTCTTCGGCGGTGAGTCGACGCTCCGGTGTGATGATGCTGCGAAGATGGGCACCGGCCCCGGCCGCGCTCCGGTCGAGGAGGTCCTGGAGCGACGCCAGGTCGGATGGGGTCTCGTACACGCCCCCACTGTGGCAGAGGACCGGGCCGGACTACTCCACCGAGGCGAGGAAGTCCAAGAGGGCCGCATTCGACTCCTTGGGCCTCTCCTGTTGCACCCAGTGGCCGGCCCCGTCGACCGTCGTCATACCCCGGAAGTCGGGGAGCATGGAGTCCATCTCGGCTGCCGCGCCGGGCATCATGGCGATGACCGGATCGAGGGAGCCGGTCAGGAACCCTACGGGCATGGCCAGGGTCGAGGGCGGGACGTCCTTCCCCCTCTCCCAGTTGGCGTCGATGTTCCGATAGAAGCTCAGCGGACCGAAGAAGCCTCCGGCAGCGAAGGCATCGCCGTACACGGCCACGTCCTCCTCGGTCAGCCAGGCCGGGAGCTCACTCGGCGCCTCACGGAGGATGTCGAGGAACCCTGTCCCCCGGCGTGGTGCGTCCACCAGGGCCTGACCCTCGGCCATCCCCTCTCCCCCGGCCGAATAGAGCATGTTGCGCAGGAAGGCGTGGGGGTCGGCCTCCAGCTCCTTTTCCGCCGGCCCGACCGGTTGGAAGTAGAGGATGTAGAAGAACTTGTCGGCGAAGATGGCCTCGAAGATCTCGGTGGGCGGTGCGGGTGACTGGGTGAAGGGGACGCTCATGTTGTAGATCGACGACATCCGGTCGGGATGGAGCTTTCCCATCTCCCACACCAGCATGGCTCCCCAGTCGTGACCCACGAACGCTGCCCGGCTGTGGCCGTAGTGATCGAGCAGACCGCAGAGGTCGGCCGTGAGCCGATCCGACCCGTACTCCGCCACATCACCCTGGGGACGGCTGCTCGAGCCGTAACCCCGGAGATCGGGCGCCAGGGCGCGGTAGCCGGCGTCCCCGAGCACGCCGAGCTGGTGGCGCCAGGAGTACCACAGCTCGGGGAAGCCGTGGCACAGGACCACAGGACGGCCGTCGGCCGGTCCCGAGACGGCGACGTGCAGGTCGATCCCGTTCGCCCTGATCTGCTCGTGGGTGATCTCAGACATTGGCGGACTTGCCCTCCTTCTCCTCCTGGTGCTTCACGATGGCGGACATGACCGCGGCACCGGCGGCCCCGATGAACTCGGGTCGGTTTTCAGCGGCCCAGTCCCGGCTGGCGGTCAGGGTCCGGGATGACCCTTGGAACTGCGGGGCCACGTAGCGGGCGATCAGCTCGTAGGAATGGCGGGTGGCGGCGGTGTCGGCCCACTCGTGACCCATGAGCAGGAACGTGCCGAAGCCATTGGACTGGGCCCGCAGCCGTTCCACCTGGTTGACCGCGTCCTCCACCGTCCCGATGACCGCGAAACCCGAGGCGTTGAGGGCGTCGACCAAGGTCTCGTGATTGGTCGTGTCCGGAGCCAGCGGGAGGGCGGCGACCCGCTGGAAGTAGTCGACCCATTCGGCCAGACCGAACCCTACGTCCTCGATGGCCTGCTCCTTGGTGTCGGCAATGTGCATGGGTCCCACCAACCGCCACTTGCTGCGGTCGACGGTCGTGCCGAATTCGGCGGCACGCTCCTCCATCACGTCCCAGTGCGCGCCCAGGATGTCGAAGCCGCCCACCGAGGTGGCACCGATCGACAGGAGACTGCACCCGAAGCGCCCGGCCGCCCTGGGGCCGGCCGGCGACACCTGTGCGGCCACGGCCACCTCGGGGTAGGGGCGCTGGTATGGCCGCATCTGCAGCCGGGCCTTGACCAGTTTGAACCAGTCGGTCTCGTAGCTCACCGGCTCGTCACCGGCCAGGAGCAGGAGCATCGCCTCCAGCGACTCCTCCATCATGTCGCGTTGTCTGGCCGGGTCGATCCCCATCATGAAGGCGTCCGACGGAAGGGCACCCGGACCCACCCCTATCATCAGCCGGCCCCGGGTCAGATGATCGAGGAGGACCAACCGGTCGGCCAGCATGAAGGGGTGGTGGTAGGGCAGCGACGACACCCCGGTGCCCAGCCGGATGTGCCGGGTGCGTTGTGCCGCGGCTGCGATGAACACCTCGGGCGAGGCGATGATCTCATAGCCGGCCGAGTGGTGCTCGCCGAACCAGGCCTCGTCGAAGCCAAGCTCGTCGAGGTGCTCGATCAGCTGCAGGTCGCGCTCGAGGGCAAGCGTCGGGTTCTGGCCGACCGGATGGAACGGGGCCATGAAGATCCCGAATTTCAACTGGTCAGTTGCGTCCAGGGTCGGCATGCAGGCGCCATCCTCTCATCACGGGCCCTCGTTGCGGATTCTCACTGCGGGTTCACCAGGATCTTGCCGTGACCGCCCGGGGTCCGCAGGGTCTCGAAGGCGGCGGGGACCCCGGCCAGGTCAACCGAAGAGGTCACCAGCAGATCGGCACCGGGCACCCCGGCACCCAGCCGCGCCAGGGTGGCGGCGAATTCGGCCGGGTCGTAACCGAACGAGAAACGTAGCTCGATCTCCTTGGTCACCGCGATGAAGGGCTCGAAGGAGTCGGTGTGCATACATACGCCGACCACCACGATGCGGCTGCGGGGAGGTGCCTCACGGATCAGCGAGCTCAACATCCCGGGCACGCCCACCGCCTCGAAGATCACCGGGTCGGTCAGGTCGCCGCCCGACATCGAGGCCGCCGCCCGCTCCATGATCGTGGTGTGCACCCCGAAGGCGCCCCAGCGCAGGTGCGGCGAGCATTCGGCCGGGTCGATGACCTCGTCGGCCCCGAACGCCTCTGCCAGCCGCCGCCGGGTGGGCGAGTAGTCGGCCGCCATCACCGGACCGTGACCCCGACCCTTCAACGCCGCGATCACCGCCAGGCCGACCGGCCCGCACCCGACCACCAGGCAGGGCTGGCCCGCCTGCAACCCGGCCAACCCGACGGCGTGCTCGCCAACGGCCAGGGGCTCGGTGAGGGCGGCGACCGGGGTGTCGAGGGAATCGGGGACCGGGAGCAGGAGCATCTCTTGGAGCACCATGTGCTCGGCCAGCGCCCCGGGGTAGGTGTTGGAGTAGCCGATCTGCTCGACCCCGTGCGATCCGACGACGACCGGCACCGAACAGACCCTGGTCCCCACGGGCAGCACCCCTGCCGTGCCGGGACCGTGCTCGACCACCTCGGCGCAGAACTCGTGCCCGAAGACGGTGTCGAGTCTCGGATCGAGCGCCGGCACCCCGGCGCTGGCCATCATTGTGGCGAAGTGTGCGAAGTCCGCCGACGCGTGCAGGTCGGACCCGCAGATCCCTGCGGCGAGCGAACGGACCACGACGTGCCCGGAGGCCGGCGAGGGGTCAGGCACCTGGCCGACGACCAGCTCTCCACCCCGGATGACGGCGGCTCGCATCCCTCTCCCATCCCGAACGGATAGCCTCCCGCCCGGATCGTCGCTACGTTGGCCCCGTGAGTTTCACACAACCCATGGGGACGCGCCCCTTCGCCGGCACCGTGGCCCTGGTGACCGGGGCGGCCCGGCCCCGGGGCATCGGGAGGGCCACCGCGCTGCGGCTCGCCCGCGGCGGGGCGGCCGTCGCCTGCATCGACATCGCCCGGCCCTACTCGGACGCACCCGAACACGGCACGGCCAGCGGCGACGATCTGACTGGTCTGGTCGAAGAGCTCACCGATCTCGGTGCGGGTGTGGCCACCGCCACCGCCGATGTGGCCGATGAGGCGGAGGTGGAACGCGCCGTCGCCCAGGTGAGCGAGGCCCTCGGCCCGATCACCCTCGTGGCCAACGTGGCCGGTGGCAGCGGTCCGGGATTCGGGCTGGGAGCGCTCCTCGATGTGCCGGCCCCCGAGTTCCGCCGCGTCCTCGACGTCAATCTGGTCGGCACCTGGCTGGTGTCGAGGGCCTGCGCCAGGCGGATGATCGCTCTCGGGCTGCCGGGTCGCATCTGCAACGTCTCGAGCCAGGCGGGCAAGAGGGCGTTCCCGTTCCTCGGCGCCTACTGCGCGGCGAAGGCTGCCGTCATCCTGCTCACCCAGACCCTCGCCTCCGAGCTCGGTCCGAGTGGGATCGGGGTCAACGCGGTGTGCCCGGGCACGGTCGACACCGACCTGATCAACAAGGATTCGATGTTCGAGACCCTCATGGGTGGACCGGACGGTCTGGCATCCTACATCCAGCGCGAGATCCCCCTCGGCCGGCTGCAGAGCGCCGACGAGATCGCCGCCGCCATCTGCTGGCTGCTCTCCGACGATGCCAGGGGTGTGACCGGCGAGGCGCTGAACGTCAGCGCCGGGCAGACCATGGTGTAGCGGTGCCGATCCTGGAGCCCCGTCACGATCTCGCCCATCCCGTCGAGGCGGACGCGTCCTGGAGCGAGTCGTACTACTTCAACGGATTCGACCCCGACACCGACTCCGGTCTGTTCACCCGAATCGGGATCCGACCCAACGAGGGAACGATGGACGCCGGCATGTCGGTCTGGCTCCCGGGTGGGGAGCTCGCCGAATTCCACCAGGTGAAGGACCAGTCCGAGATGGTCGACACCGTGCTCGAAGTTGGAGCCGTCCGCTTCGAGATGCTCGAAGCCCTGAAGTCCTGGCGCATCTCCATGGACGGTGAGGTCCCCGCCCGACCCTGTACCCCCGGGTCACGGTCCTCCCGTCCGGTGCGTCTGGCCCTCGACCTCCGCTTCGATGCACTCACACCGGCCATCGGCACAGACGGCCGGAGCCGGGGCGGACCCCGCTCGGCGCAGGCGGCCGCCGCCGCCGGAACGGTGGGCAGGGGCCACCTCGAGCAGGCCGGCCGCTGGAACGGCTGGCTCGAAGTCGACGGCGTCCGCCACCCCTGGACCGCTGCCTACGGGAATCGCGACCGCTCCTGGGGCCCACGACGGTGGGGCGGACCCAAGATGTGGCGCTGGTTCAGCATCAACCTGGGCGAGGAGATGCACTTCGGTGGGATCCGGCTCGGCACCGACGCCGGTGATCTCCACCGGGGCTGGGTCTGGGACGGCACGCGGGCCGCCAGCGTCGCCGAGTGGCGCCTGCGCACCGAACTGGCCGACGACAGGGTGACCCACGAGGTGGTGCACCTCCAGGTGGTGGACAAGGCGGGCCGCACCTACGACCTGCGCGGTGACGTGCTGCGGGTGGCCGACATCGGGAGGCCCGGTGGCACCGTGGTCAACGAGGGACTGACCCGGTGGACCTATCGGGCACCCGGGGACGGCGAACTGACCGGATACGGAATCTGCGAGTACCTTCACCAGCTCGACGACAGCGGGAGGCCTGTCGTCGACGTCGACTAGTGGGACCGGATCCTGAAGAGGTCTCCGGCAGCCTCAGCCGGGTGCTCGGGGGCCCCGTCCGCAACCTGAGGCGTCTCTCCGGCGGTGCGTCCCGCATCACGAGCTCGTTCGAGCTGGTGGCCGGGGACGGCACGGTGAGCCGGCTCATCGTGCAGCAGGACCGGGGAGACGGGGCCGGGCAGGGAGGCCGGGCCGGCACCGAGGCGGCCCTCCTCCGGGCGGCCCGGGCCGCCGGCGTACCGGTACCCGGAGTCGTGGCCTCCGGCGACGCGGCCGATCTCGGGCCGGGATGGCTGGTGGTCGAGTGGCTCGACGGGGAGACCATCCCCCGCAAGATCCTCCGTGACCCCGAATGGGCCGGGGCCCGTGCCGCCCTCACCGTCCAGTGCGGGCGGGCACTGGCCGCCATCCACTCCATCGATCCCGGCACCATCGCAGGACTTCCCCCGCGTGACCCGTTGGGCGACCCACTCCCCCTGCTCGACGGTCTCGGCGAGGTGCGCCCCGCCCTCGAGCTCGGCGTCCGGTGGCTCGACGCCCACCGTCCCCCTGCGGGACGCCGGGTCACCGTGCACGGCGACTTCCGGAACGGCAATCTGCTCGTCGGTCCCGACGGCCTGCGCGCCGTCCTCGACTGGGAGCTCGCCCACGCCGGCGACCCAGCCGAGGACATCGGGTGGCTGTGCGCCCCAGGCTGGCGCTTCGGGGGGGCGGAGCCGGTGGGCGGGTTCGGGAAGCTGCCCGTGCTGCTCGAGGCCTATGCCGCCGGCGGGGGCGGGTCGATCGGTCCGGAGCGGGTCACCTGGTGGCAGGTCTACGCCACGGTCAAGTGGGCGGTCATCTGTGCCCTCCAGGCGTCGGCCCACCTGAGCGGTACCACCCGCTCGGTCGAGCTGGCCGCCATCGGTCGGCGGATCTGCGAGAGCGAGTGGGACCTCTTCGTGGCGCTCGGGGCGGTGCCGCCGGGCTCCGAGACCATGCAGTCTCCAGCCGGAACGCCGACCGCCACCCACGCGTCCCGCACTGGGGCTACGGCTCCCACTCCGGTGGTGGCGCCGTTCGGACGACCCACCGCCGCAGAGTTGGTCGAAGCGGTCGGCGAGTACCTCGACGGGAGCCGGGCCGAGACGGGTGGGGGCGGGCCCGGCGAACGCTTCGAGGCGCGCGTCGCCGGCAACGTCCTCCGTATGGTCGCCCGCGAGCTCGAACTGGGCCCGGAGCTCTCCGCGGCCCATACCCGGCGTCTGGCCGGCCTCGGATTCGAGAACGACGGAGACCTCGCCGCCGCCATCAGATCGGGCGACTTCGGCGACGACTGGCACGAGGTCGCGGTGGCGCTGGCCGCGTCGGCCCGCGATCAGCTGCTGGTGGCCAATCCCTCCTATCTGGAAGGGCCCGCGCCGTCAGCCGAAGAAGACCTCGGCCTCGGCGAACAGCTCGGATGAGACCAGCTTGAGCTGGGCGGTGGCCTCCACCAGGGGTACCAGGTCGATCGACGTCCCGTGCAAGGCCACCATCTGACCTGTCCGACCGGCGTGTAGGGCGTCGATGGCATGCAGCCCGAACCGGGTGGCGAGCACCCGGTCGAATGCCGTCGGGCTCCCTCCGCGCTGCACGTGTCCTAGGACGGTGGCGCGAGCCTCTTTCCCGGTACGGCGGGCGATCTCGGACTCGAGGAGATTCCCGATGCCCGACAGCCGCTCATGGCCGAAGGCGTCCGCCTCCCCGCGGCGCAACGACAACGTACCTTCCACCGGAAGCGCTCCCTCGGCCACCACCACGATGGGCGCATAGTGGCTGGCGAAGCGGTGCTCGATGAACGCACACACCGCGTCGATGTCGAAGGGGCGCTCGGGGATCAGGATCACGTTGGCCCCTCCGGCCAGGCCCGAGTGCAAGGCGATCCAGCCGGCATGCCGGCCCATCACCTCCACTATCAGCACCCGGTGATGACTCTCGGCGGTGGTGTGGAGCCTGTCGATGGCCTCGGTGGCGATCGTGACCGCGGTGTCGAATCCGAAGGTGTAGTCGGTGGATCCCAGATCGTTGTCGATGGTCTTCGGGACCCCGACGATCGGAAGCCCGGTCGCGGCCAGACGGGTGGCCACACCCAGGGTGTCCTCACCCCCGATGACCACCAGCCCGTCGACACCCAGGCCGTGAACCGTGTCGACGACACGGCGTTCGCCGTCCCCGACCGAGTAGGGATTGGTCCGGCTGGACCCGAGAATCGTCCCTCCACGCGGCAGAATGCCCCGGACCGCGGCCACGTCCAGAGGCATCGTGTCCCCTTCCAGGGGCCCGCGCCAGCCGTCACGGAAACCGACGAACTCGTCGCCGTGGACCTGGGCCCCCTTGCGGACCACCGCCCGGATGACCGCGTTCAGACCGGGGCAGTCGCCACCGCCGGTCAGCACACCGATACGCACGCCTTCGAGCGTACCCAGGTCGGGTGGGTCCCCGTCGCCCCGAAGTGAGTGGCCACGAGGAGGTCCGACAGTGATTCCCCTCCACACAGGGGGCTCACAGGTGGTGCACGACTGGCGACAAGGTTTTTCGGTTCGAATGTGGTTTCCTGGAACCGGCCCCGGGCGATCAGACCGGGGCGAAAGGATCCCCTTCGTGGCCTTGGCCACCGTGAAGCGAGCGAGATGTTAGGTGCGATCTGAGCGCAGAAGCTGGTCCGGTCGGAACCGGATGGTGGTGACCACCGCCGTCGTCCTGGTACTGGTCGGTGCCGTGCTCGGGACGTGGTTCGCCACGAAGAGTTCGAGCGCCGCCACGACCGGGATCACGACGACCACCACCGTCCAGACCGTCTCCACCGGCACGGTCACCCAGACCGTCTCCTCCACCGGGACGGTCGAGCCGGCCGACCAGGCGAACCTCAACTTCGCGGTGTCCGGACAGGTCACCGCGGTTGACATCACCGCCGGCCAGGCGGTCACCGCAGGGCAGGCTCTCGCGACGGTGGACAGCGCCGCGCTCGCCGCTTCACTGGCCGAGGCCCAGGCCACCCAGGCCAACGACCAGGCCCAGTTGGCCACGGACCAGGCCAATGGCGCCTCCGCTACACAGATCGCCCTGGACAACGCCAACGTCGCCTCGGCCGAGACCCAGGTCACGACGGCGCAGACGTCGCTGGGCGATGCAACCTTGGTGTCGACCATCGCGGGAACAGTGGCCTCGGTAAATCTCACCGTCGGCCAGCAGGTGTCCGGGTCGGCACCGTCGTCGGCATCGGGCGCCGGCTCGACAGGCTCCGGTGGCTCCGGATCGAGCCCCTCCTCCTCCAACGCATCATCGGCGGGCAGCTCCGCAAGCGCGGCCGGCTCCTCCTCCTCGGCGGCGTCCAACTCATCGAGCGCGCAGGTCGTCGTCGTCTCCACGGGCTCGTACATCGTCAATGCCACGCTCAACAGCACGGAGGTATCCCAGGTGCTCGTCGGCGACCAGGCGAGAATCACCGTTTCGGGCTCCACGACCCCGGTGTACGGGACGGTGGGTTCGGTCGGGCTGTTGGCCACCACCACCTCGGGCGTGTCGTCCTTCCCGGTGGTCATCGACGTTACCGGCAGCCCCGCGGGGCTCTTCGGCGGATCGAGTGCCAATGTCTCGATCATCGTGAAGGAGCTGCAGGACGTCATCGTGGTACCGACCACGGCCATCACGTATAGCGGTGGTGCCACGTCCGTGACCCTCGACTCCGACGGGACCCGTACCACCCAGGCCGTGACCATCGGAACGGCGTCAGGCGGGCAGACCCAGGTGATCAGCGGCCTCTCCGTCGGACAGAAGATCTATGTCACGACGGTTTCCTTCCGGGGGCCTCTCGGCACCGGCAGAGCCGGCGGGGGCGGCTTCGGCGGCGGCGGGGGCTGGCGGGCGGGGGCGGCTTCGGCGGGGGCGGGGGCGGCTTCGGCGGGGGCGGGGGCGGGGGCGGCTTCGGCGGGGGCGGATGACCACGCCCGAGCGCCCTGGCCCTCGATCGCCCGGTTCCCTTGAGGACACAGGGGAGCTTTGGGTGGAAACGACCGGGACCTACCCCGTCGTCCAGCATCCGGTCACCGAGGCCGACGACGTATGGAAGACGTACAGGAACGGATCCCTGGAGGTCGATGCGCTCCGTGGTGTCTCGTTCGCGATCCAAGCAGGCGAGTACGTCGCCATCATGGGGCCGTCGGGATCGGGGAAGTCGACCCTCATGCACATCCTCGGTTGCCTGGACGTTCCGACCTCGGGCACGTTCCACCTCGCGGGCGAAGACGTGAGCACCATGACCGAGGAGCAACTGGCCCATGCCCGGAACCGGCGGATCGGATTCGTCTTCCAACAGTTCAACCTGCTCGCCTCGATGTCGGCCTGGCGGAACGTGGAGCTCCCCCTGCTCTATGCCGGCGTCGAGCGGGCCGAGCGCAAGCGGCGCGCCCTCCGTGCTCTGGAGCGGGTGGGGCTCGACTCCCGGGTCGAGCACCGGCCTGGAGAGCTATCCGGTGGGCAGCAGCAGCGGGTGGCCATGGCCCGCGCCCTGGTCACCGACCCGGACCTGATCCTCGCCGATGAGCCCACCGGCAATCTCGATTCGGTTTCCGCTGCCGACGTCCTCGGACTGCTCGATGAGCTCCACAGCAGTGGGCGCACCATTGTGCTCATCACCCACGAGGTCGCTGTGGCCGAAGCGGCCGACCGGATCATGCGGATAAGGGACGGACAGCTCCTCGACCAGGTACCAGCCGGCAGCGTGGCGCTCGGTCGATGAACGTTCTCGAGACCTTTCGGACCGGCATCGAGGCGGTGGTCTCCCACCGTCTCCGCTCGGCGCTGACCGTACTGGGCATCATGATCGGGATCACCGCGGTGATCCTGACCGTAGGGCTCGGGGAGGGTGCGCAGCAGCAGGTGACTTCGCAAATCTCCGCGCTGGGATCGAACCTCCTCACGGTGACGCCGGGAAGCGCGACCTCGAGTACGGGTATCCGTGGTGGATTCGGCTCCGCGTCGACGCTGACCGTGGGCGATGCGGCCGCCCTCACGTCGAAGATCGTGGCCCCGGACATCAACGCGGTGGCCCCGGCCACGACGGTCTCGGAGAGCCTGGTGGCCGGCACGACCAACTGGACGACCACGGTCGTGGGCACCGACCCCTCGTGGTTGACCGTCCGCGGGCGATCCATGGAGGAGGGAAGGTTCATCGCCGCTCACGACCTGTCCGCACGTGCCGACGTGGCAGTGCTCGGCGCGACAACCGCCCAGGAGCTGTTCGGTTTCCGCGACCCGGTTGGGCAGACCGTGGACATCGCCGGACAGCCCATGTCGGTCATCGGCGTTCTCAACACCGTTGGTTCGTCGTCGACCTCATCAACTTCGTTGAATCCGGACGACCAGGCCATCGCGCCGCTTGACCACGGCTTCGGCTCTGTTATTCGGCGGTTCGAGCCGCAATGCGGTGAGCCAGATCCTCATCCAGGCGACGTCGGCCGGTACCCTGTCGGCCGCTTATCAAGAGGCGGACGCGGAGCTGCTGAGCCTCCACGGAATCACGACGGCAGCGACCGCCGACTTCACCATCACCAGCGAGCAGCAGGTCCTCTCCACGGCCACTTCGGTGGACAGGACACTCACCATCCTGCTCGGAGGGGTGGCCGGTATCTCCCTCCTGGTCGGCGGCATCGGCGTCATGAACATCATGCTGGTCTCGGTCACCGAGCGGATCCGTGAGATCGGACTCCGCAAGGCGCTCGGCGCCACCCCACGAGTCATCCGCCGACAGTTCCTGGTGGAGGCTTCAGTGCTCGGTTGCGTCGGTGGCGTCCTCGGCGCCGCCCTGGGTCTTCTGGGCGCCGAGATAGTCCCGCACTTCATATCCAACAAGATCACCATTTCTCCGGTGGCCACCCTGATAGCCATCATGATCGCCATCGGGATCGGCATCGCCTTCGGCGTCTATCCCGCCGGGCGGGCCGCCCGTCTCGCGCCCATCGACGCACTTCGAAGCGAATGAATCCCGTCAACTCATCAACCAGAAGGAAAGCACCATGACCTCCCCAGTCAGACCCTCAGACCCGGTCACCGAACCCGGTTGCCGCCGCCCGGCGGACCGTTCCGGCAAGTTGCGGCGAGTCCTCGCAATGGGGGCGCTCGGCGTCGCAGGCGTCGCCCTGGCCGCGTGCGGATCCTCTTCGTCGGCCTCCACTTCATCGTCGAGCTCGACCACCACGGGCGGTGCGCCGTCGGGAAGCAGCGGCACGGCGACGCGACCCGGTGCCTCTGGCACCATCGCCGCCATCAACGGGACGAGCCTCGAAGTGCAGAATCCGATTACCGGTCAGACCACCGTCAACTACACCGCGAGCACCACGTTCCGGCAGACACTGCCTACATCTGCCACTGCCGTGACCGTGGGCTCCTGTATCTCCGCGTTCGGGACACCCAGCTCCGGCTCCTCGTCGGGTGGCAGTGCTTTCGGCGGCCCGGTAACAGCGACGACGGTGTCCGTCTCGCAACCGGTTTCCGGCACCTGCTCAGGTGGCTTCGGTGGCAGGGGGCCCGGGGGAGCCCGACCTGGTGGGGGAAGCGGGTTCACCCCGGGGAATGGGACCAGGCCGGCCGGCGCACGTGGGTTCGGCAACGGCCGATTCGGGGCTGCATCGGGCGCGGTGACCGCCGTCAATGGCTCAGAAGTGACGATCAACGAGATCAATCCGGTGACCAAGGCGACGTCCAGCGTGACCGTCACCCTGACGGCCACGACGACGTTCACAACGACCAGCCCGGCATCGTCGACCGATCTGGCCCTGGGCAAATGTCGCGCGAGCAAACGGCACTGCGGACGCCACAGGCGCCATCTCGGCTCGGTCGATCACCATCTCCACCGCCGGTCCCAACGGATGCACCGGCGGGTTCGGCAGGGCCGGAGGCGTTCCCGGGGGTGGCGGAG
Organism: uncultured Acidimicrobiales bacterium; assembly: GCA_963806285.1. Classification (GTDB taxonomy): domain Bacteria; phylum Actinomycetota; class Acidimicrobiia; order Acidimicrobiales; family RAAP-2; genus Bog-756. The sequence goes on along the minus strand of CAWDXJ010000005.1, from coordinate 140,951 downwards.
CCAGTGCTTGAACGGGTCGAGCAGCCACCTCCGGCCGCCGCCAAGCCCGCGAACGACCCATCCGGCTCCGCTGGACTGCCTGGCAGGCCGCCGAATGGCGAGATCGCATTGAGCCGGCCCACCCGTGAGGGGTTGATCTCGCCCTTCAGGGTCATCGTGCTCGTAGTCGTGTTGGCCGCTGCTGTCACCGCATGGGAGCTGACCCGCCCGTCTTCGCCCTCGTATCGGAGCGCAGTAGTGGGAACCGGGACCGCAGTGGCCACGCTGAACTCGGCCGGCACGGTCGCTCCCGTCGATCAGGCGAGCCTCGACTTCGACGTGTCTGGGACGGTTGCCAAGGTCGAAGTCGCCGTCGGCCAGCAGGTCACGGCAGGCGAAGAGCTGGCGACCCTGGATACCACACCGCTCGAGAACAGTGTGGTGACCGCGCAGGCCACCCTGGCCTCGGCCCAAGCCACCCTGGCGAACGACGAGGCGAGCCAGACGGCGTCGATGGCAGCCGCCTCTCCGACGAACTCGTCGGCCTCTGCAACGTCGGCGACGACGCCCCCGACGGGATCGGCAACCACGGGCCCCGGCATTCAGGAGATCGCCAGGCTACAGGCAGCCCTGGTGGCCGACCAGACGCAACTCGATGTGGACGCGAACGCCACAACCGGGGCCTTGGCCCAGGCCACCGCCGTGTGCACCGCCCAGCTTCCGGCGATCACGTCCGCCGCACATCCAGGATCCACTCCACCACCAACATCCTCGACCACGCCCAGCGGATCGGGGAACCCTCCGTCCTGCTCGCAGGCGCTGAATGTTGCCTCCGTTGCCCAGGCCAAGGTCTCCAGCGACGTCGCCTCGCTGAACAAGGACGAGGCGGCACTGACGTCCGCCATCGGGGCATCGGATTCCGGGCCCGGATCGACGCCCCGGAGTTCGGGCAGTGTGGCCGGCCCCCCCGCTGGATCGAGTACCGCTTCCGTCGCGGGGAGCCCGGCAGCGGGCAGTGGATCATCGAGCACGACGGCCAAGGTGGTGACATCCCAGAAACTGGCTCTCGATCAGGCGACCATCGACGTGGCCCAGTCCGGTCTCGACAACGCGCAACGTGCCCTCGGAGCCGCTGTTCTCGTCAGCACGATATCGGGGACCGTGGGTTCGGTGACGATTTCCCCCGGCGCGTCGGTGACCGCTGGATCGGCCGCGAGCTCGCCCCAGGTCGTGGTCATCGGCTCGGGCTCTACCTACCAGGCGACGACCGCCGTCCCGGTGGCCAAGATCGGCCAGGTCGCAGTTGGGCAGCAGGTGCTTGTCACCCCGGACTCCACCGGTACCCAACTGAGCGGAACCGTGACGGCAATCGGGGTGTTGGCGACGTCCGGGTCGACGTCGACGACCTATCCGGTAACGGTCACCCTCGAGGCATCAAATCTCGGGCTCTACTCCGGTGCGGAGGTGCAGCTTGCGATCATCACCGGGAAAGCTGTCGGAGTCACGACCGTTCCTTCGTCGGCCGTTCGGACGGTCGGATCGGCGCACCTGGTGACGGTGCTCGACGGTGCCACCCCCAAAGTGGTCCGGGTCACTCTCGGAACCGTAGGCTCGCTCTTGACCCAGGTGGTTTCGGGAGTGAGGAGGGGTCAGGTCGTCAGCCTGGCCAACATTGATCAGCCAGTGCCCTCCTCGTCGACCACTGGCAACCGGACGGTCTTCGGCGGTATCGGCGGAGCCGGAGCCTTCTTGGGCAGAGGTGGTCTCCGGGTTGGCACCAACGGAGGGTGATCGTCCACATCCCCCGGGCGCCCGTCCGGCCGGTCGGCGGGAACGACGTCGGACTCGAGCCACCTGACGAATTTCGACACTCCGACCAGGAGGCCGGCCCGAATTGCCGGCCTCGACGACGGCGAAGCCGCCCTCGCCATCGACACGACCGAGGAACTCCGGCCACTTCTGGTCAGTTGGGTGCGCCACTTGGCGAAGGATTCGAGGATCGACCTTCTGTCATCATGGTTCTGCGTGGCGGTGCCCTGTGCAGGCGTCCTCCAGCCCATCAGCTACTTCGCCATGAATACCGCCCTTTCGCTCGGTCCAAGCCGCTCGGAGTACCTCCGGACGACTATCGCCCAGATCCGGGTGAGCCGCCTTTCGTGGTTGACCGCTCTGCACGACCTGGCAACGGGGCAGGCCGACGATCCGACTCGGCGCCAGGCGTCGGTCCAGAGGAAGATCTACAGTGCCGCTATGTCGATCAGAAGATTCGTACTGGCGCTTTCGGTAATGGTGTCGATGCTCGCCGGCCCCGTACTGGCGCTGGGTGCTCCCCCAGCAGGCGCTGCAGTGCCGCCGATGCCTTCGGCTGGCTGTCGGCCGGCGACTGCTTCCGTCCAGAATGGGAAGACTCTCAGTTTCTCCGCTGCTGGTGACACCGGCAGCTACATGGTGGAGGTGCCACCCGATGAGCGATCGGGCCACCCGTTACCTCTTGTGGTCGACCTTCACGGTTATAGCGAACCCGCTGCGCTTCAGGCCGACATCACCCAGCTCGGTAGCTACGGGGCGACGAATGGATTCATCACGGTGACCCCCCAGGTGAACGAACAGGTCCAACACTGGGTGACCACGCCCGGGAGTCGTGATCAGAAGTTCCTGATCACACTCTTGGGTCACTTGGCCGGCACATTGTGCGTCGACAGTCACAGGGTCTACGTGGCCGGGTACTCGAACGGCGCCTTCATGGCGTCTGCGCTTGCCTGCAGCGATGCCAGCAAGATCGCCGCGGTGGCCACCGTGGCCGGGATCGAAGCCACCACTGCGTGCCGTCCGTCTCGGCGGGTTCCGGTGATTGCGTTCCACGGTACCTCGGACCCATTCGTGCCGTACGGCGGTGGCATCGGACCGGCCGCCCGGCAACTGCCCGCACCCAATGGGAACGGAACGATCGGATCCCATCTCAGCTCCAAGGCCAGCCAGGGCATTCAACAGAACGATCTGCCGATCCCAGCGGAAGTGGCTCGCTGGGCCGCCCGGAACGGTTGCTCGAAATCCCCGAAGACCTCCTCGGTCACGAGTGACGTCACGCTGATTGCCTACAAGTGCCCCGGCTCTGCGACGGTGGAGCTGTACAGGGAGAACGGAGACGGCCACATCTGGGCGGGAAGCGAAGCGATGCCCGCGATTGCCTCGGTCGTGGGAAAGACGACCTTCTCCATCTCTGCGAACCAGCTGATATGGAAGTTCTTCGAGGGTCACCCGATCTGAGACGGCTCCGTTCTGCGACGGACCCGGTCAGCGCGCTCGCGCCCCCTTACCGGGGTTCGTGCCACCGAAGACGGAGGGCAGCCCGCCCGGCCGAAATGAGCTCCACAAAGCCGCTAACCGACGCCGGCGGTCCACGAAAGGAGCGTCGGGCGTCGGTCGGCTTCGGCATCGGCATCGGCATCTGCATCGGCATCGGCATCGGCACGATGTCGAGCACGATCAACAGAATCACCGGGACGGTTCGTCAGACCCGTCGGAGCTCACGAAAGGAGTTCTGGCAGGATAGGTCGGCTCCTCGTTCCTGGGCCAAGGTCTACGAAGCCGGCTGAGGTTGACGGTCTGGTCTCATCGGTGCCCGCTGACGAGCGGCCGAGACGAGAGACCTGCTTCTCTCGAGGGATCGCGCATTTCGCCGACGCAGTTCGTCCACCGGAGACGCCGGTTTCGTTGACCCCACCCGGCGACCCAGCGTGGCCGTCAAGGCGCCGTCCGGTGCCTTGACTGCCGGCGCGGTCGCTCGTCGACAGAGAACGACAGTGTCAGACAGATCTCGCCAATTGGGCCGGGTAGCGAAGCCCGTCAAGAATCATCGACACCAGGCGCTCGACCTGCTCGGTGGGAATGGTCGGGTTGGTGCAGACCGGGCTCACCAGCTGGGTGACATCGAACCCGGTGACATCGTCGCGGATCGCTCCCGATTCCTTGGCCCGGTCGATGACCAGGTCGAAGGCCGCATAGATCAACTCACGCGAGTGCGAGCGCAGCTCCGGGTTCTTCTCGAACGCGTGCTGCAGCTCGCCGAGCAGGGTCTGCTTGGTTCGTGCGTAACGCACGAACGCCTCGAAGAAGGCCACCACTGCCGGCCACGGCTCGAGGGTGGCGACGGCGGTCTTGGCCGCCTCTGACAGTTCCTTGACATCAGCGCTGTACACGGCCTCGACCAGATCGATCCGGTTGGGGAAGTTGCGGTAGAGGGTGCCGACTCCCACGCCCGCCCGGCGGGCGACGGCCTCCATCGCCGCCCCCAAACCGGCATCGGCGAACACCTCACGAGCGGCGGCAATCAGGCGCTCCTGGTTGCGCCGTGCGTCAGCCCTCTTGGGCCTCTCTGCACCGTCGGCCTCGATGTCCGGGTCCGGGCCGGGGGACTGGTCATCTCGCTGGTTCATTCCGGACCTCACGGACATGCTGGCTTGCTAAACGGACGATCCCTCCGTATAATACCGGAAGAAGCCTCCGCTTCCAATCGTAGCAGCGGGAAGGAAGTAGTCAATGCCCTCACTATCCCCTAGCGGCACGCGCCCACACACCGACGGGCCGATTTCAAGCGGTGCGCCTGGCACCGTCCGTCACCGACTGAGCCACCCCTCGGTCTTCCTGTTCGTGATCCTCACGGCCCAGATGATGGTTGTCCTCGACACCACCATCGTCAACGTGGCCTTGCCGCACATCCAGCAGAGCCTGGGCTTCTCGAGCAGTGCCTTGTCGTGGGTGCTGAACGCCTACATCCTCACCTTCGGCGGCCTGCTGCTGCTCGGAGCCCGGGCGGGCGACCTGTTCGGTCGTCGACGCACCTTCCTCCTGGGCATAGCCGTCTTCACCTTGAGCTCCCTCGTCGGTGGTCTGGCCCCGGTCGGATGGATGCTCCTCGCCGCCCGGGCCACCCAAGGGATCGGTGCCGCCCTGGCCGCCCCGTCGGCACTCTCCCTCCTCACCACGGTGTTCGCCGAAGGACGGGAGCGGATCCGGGCCATCGGCCTCTACACGACGGTGTCGGCCGCCGGTGGAGCCACCGGGCTGGTGGCCGGCGGGCTGCTCACCCAGCTCGTCTCCTGGCGCTGGGTGATGTTCGTGAACGTCCCCATCGGTGTGACCGTCTGGCTGCTCGGCCGCATCGTCATCGTCGAGACCGAACGCCGGCGGGGGCGATTCGACCTGGCCGGTGCTCTTGGATCCACACTCGGGGTGTCCGCAATCGTGTTCGGGCTGGTGGAGGCCGGCTCGGTCGGATGGACCAGTCCGGTGACCGTCTCGGCGCTCGTCGTCGGGTTTGGTCTTGCTCGGCCTCTTCCTCCGACAGGAGCAGCGGGTGGACGAACCGATCCTGCCCCTCCGGCTTCTGACGCACCGCACCAGGAGCTCGGCGAATGCCAGCCGGGCACTGCTGTATGCAGGCTTCTACGGCCTGTTCTACTTCATGGCCCAGTTCCTCCAGGATGTGCAGGGGTACTCCCCCCTGACCACCGGGCTGGCCTTCCTCCCGATGCCGATCTCGGTCTTCCTCTCGTCACAGCTGACCAGCCGGGTCCTGCTCCGGCGTATCTCCCAAAAGACGGTCATGGCCATCGGGACCACTGTGGCGCTGGTGGGACTGCTGCTGGCCACGCAGGTGGGCCAGGGCACCGGCTATCTCCAGATCGTGGTGTCCCTGGTGCTCATCGGAGCGGGTAGCGGCACGACGTTCGTCGCCCTCACCTCCGCCTCCCTGGCCGAGGTGGCGCCGGACGATGCTGGCGCGGCGTCGGGTCTGGTCAATGTGTCCCAGCAGATCGGTGCCGCACTCGGCCTCGCCGTGCTGGTCACCATCTTCGATGCGCTGTCCGGTCACGGCCAGCTCCAGCATGGGACAGGTTCATCCGCCCACCTCGCCACCGTGGTACACGCCCTCGACGTCGTGTTCGGATTCGGTGCGCTGTTCGCTCTGGCCGCACTGGTGATGGTACTGGTCGGCATCGAGAGCACGCGGTCGGACCCTGCCGTTTCGACCACCCCTCCGGAAGGCAGCGAAGAAATGACCCGGGCGCTCGCCACCGCCGACTCCTAGGACCACCCGGTTGGACTCTCGATGCATGGTTGAACGACCCCGAAGCCGACCGAGAACTATCGGTGGGTGAACGTCAGGTGCGTGGTGCCACTCGGGGTGCTGACCGCCTCTATGTCGAACCGGTCTTCCAGTCCCTCGAGTCCGTCCCAGAGTCGTTCGCCGCGGCCCAAGACAATGGGGGCGATCACGGTGTGCATGTGGTCGATCAGGTCTGCGGCGAGGAACTGACGGACCGTCGAGGGTCCTCCACCGATCCGCACGTCGAGCTCACCCGCAGCTTCCTGGGCGATCCTCAGAGCTTCAGCGGGCGAGGCATCGATGAAATGGAAGGTCGTACCGCCCTTCATCGCGATCGTCGGCCTCGGATGGTGCGTGAGCACGAATACCGGAGTGTGAAAGACGGGATCGTCACCCCACCAGCCTTTCCAACTCTCGTCGACCCACGGGCCGCGCTGTGGCCCGAACTTGTTGCGGCCCATGATCTCGGCACCGATTCCTGTCCCCCAATTGCTGGCGAAGGCCTCGTCGGCGCCGGCACTTCCCCCCGGTTCGCCATGCATGGTGCGGAACGTGCGGGTGTCCAGGATCCGGTCGAGGAGTCTGCTCCCGGCGTGTCCGAAGGGCTGTTCGAAGGTCTGTCCTTCACCCGTACTGAAGCCGTCGAGTGAAACCGCAAAGTTGTGGACACGAACCAGTGACATTCAAGAGCTCCTTGGAACAGTGCCGGGGCACATGGCGTTCGGGGCACGGGTCTCGGGGCGGCGGCGGACGGGGAATCGACGGCCGTCCCGGTATTCCGTCTGACGGTGGGAGGACCGCAGAGGGTTCTTCTTCACGATCCGTCACATTTCAAGCTGGCTGCCAAGCGAGTCGAGGAGGGAACGGGTTCCGGCCTCCCGCTGGGCGACCGTGTCGTGGCCATCGAGGAACGCCCCCTGCTCGGTGAGGACCAGTTGCGACGTCGCATCGTGGCCGATGAACAGGACGGTGCCGACGGATACCGAGATCCGGGCCTCGTCGGCGAACATCTCGTACGTGTAGACGATCCGCTGTTCGGGGACGATGTCCCGGAACTCCGACTCGTAGGTGTAGACGGGCCCGCCCGGAGGTCCCCCGCGGTTGACCTCACGGCCCCCGACCCGGAAGTCGAGCTCGTAGCCGGCTCCAAGGGCTCCAGCAGAGCCGGCAAACCACCGGGCCTTGAGCAGGGGATCCGCCCACGCCCGGAACGTCTGGGCGACCGGAACGTCGTAGGTCCGCTCAATGACGAATGTGCCATGGGCCACGGTGGACAGTGTCATGGTGTCTCCCCGCTGACGGCTACCTGCCTCAAGACTCCGCCCAATCGGTCCAGACGGGTCTCCCAACCACGGCGGCGATCGGTGATCCACTGTTCGGCGGCGGCCATCGCCGCGGGTTCGATCTGACACATCCGTGTTCTCCCGACCTTCTCGGTCTTCACAACCCCACACGCCTCGAGGACCTGCACGTGTTGGACGACCGCGGCAAGGGACATCGCCAGGGGCTCCGCCAGTTCGCTGACCGAGGCGGGTCCCAACGTGAGTCGGTCCACCATGGAGCGCCTGCTCTTGTCGGCGAGCGCCTGGAAGATGCGGTCCAGGTCGATCGTTTGGTCAAGCATGTACTTGAGTATATGAAACCGGGTGCACTATAGTCAAGTAGATTCTTGACCTTTTGGTCCTCTCGGCGACAGCAATTCCCCCGGGGTCGTCAAGTGGGGAGGAGCCGTGCCCGGGGGCGGGGCCGGCGGCGTCGGACGGCTCACCCCGCCCCGTTGGGACCCGGGACCAGGGGGCTGCGCACCAGCACCCGGGTCACCCGATGGTCCCTCCCCTTCTCGACGATCACGTCGGCCAGGCCGCGGGTCGGCGCCACGTTCTCCCGGAGGTTCACGAGGTTGATCCCCGACCAGGTGGACTCGGCGATCGAGCGAGCCTCGGCCTCCGACAGCCCGGCGAGCCATTTCGAGAATGGGCCGGGCTGCAGGGGCCTGCTCGTCCGGAGCGCCAACAGTCGCTCGCCGAACCACAGGGCGACATCGTCCTCGGCGGCGTCGAGATACAGGCGGAAATCGAAGAACCCCTGGGACGACACCCGGTCTCGGCCCTCGCCTCCGTTGCCCGCCTCGAGCGCATTGAGCCCTTCGACGACCACGATGTCCGGTTGGCGAATGGCCTGCTCTCCGGCGACGACGTCATAGGACTCGTGCGAATACACCGGTATCGCGACCTCCGGCTCCCCGGCGCGGATGGCGGTGAGGGCGGCGATCAGCCGACCCTGGTCGTAGCTCTCCGGAAACCCCTTGCGCTCCATGAGGCCGCGCGCCTGCAATTCCCGGTTCGGATACAAGAAGCTGTCGGTGGCCACGACGTCCACCGTCGGCCGCCCTGCGCCCCCGCCGAGCAGGGCCTGGAGCACCCGGGCAACCGTGCTCTTGCCACCGGCCACGCTGCCGGTGACGCCCACGACGAAAGGCTGCGGACGGGTCCTTCCCGGGGATGGGCGAGCGACCTCGGCGGCACCGAGACGGACGGCGATCGGCCGGGCGAGCATCTGGCAGAGCGGGCCGTAGACGTCGGCGACGTCACCCCACGCCATCACCCCACCGGCGGCGACGGCCGATCCGATGTCCGACTCGGAGGGCGGATTCGGCGACCTTCTGCCGAGGGCCGCCCACTCCTCCCGGGTGAACACCTGGAAGCCGCCGTTGCCATCGGACCCGTGCACTGCTCAAGTCTGCACGCTTCTCCCACCTCCTCCTGTTGTCCGGGGACCGACCCGCGGCACCCGGTCGTGGATCAGGACCCGCGGCACCCGTTTGACCATGGCCGAGGGTCCGCTGCCAGACTGGGCCCATGCGCGTCCATCTCATCGACGGGACCTACGAGCTCTTCCGTCACTTCTTCGGGCAGCCTCCGCGGGCCGCGGACGACGGCAGTCAGATCGGGGCGGCCCGTGGCGTGGTCCTGTCGGTCGTCGGCATGCTGTCGGACGGTGCCACCCACGTCGGTGTGGCCACCGACCATGTCATCGAGTCGTTCCGCAATGAACTCTGGTCGGACTACAAGACCGGCGCCGGCATCGACCCCGAGCTGCGCTCCCAGTTCCAGATCCTCGAGACCTCGCTGGGCGCACTCGGCGTCACCGTATGGCCGATGGTCGAAGTCGAGGCCGACGACGCCCTGGCCTCCGCCGCCTTCGTGGCGGCGGGGCACGCCGCGGTCGGACAAGTGGTCATCTGCACGCCGGACAAGGACCTCGCCCAGTGCGTCGTAGGCGACAGGGTCGTCCAGTTGGACCGCCGGAGCGGCACCGTGACCGACGAGGCCGGGGTATGGGCCAAGTACGGAGTCGCCCCCCGGTCGATCCCCGACTGGCTCGCCCTCGTCGGGGACTCCGCCGACGGGTTCCCCGGTCTGGCCGGATGGGGTAAGCGTTCGGCCGCGACGGTCCTCGCCCACTACGGGACCCTCGACGACGTCCCCGACGACGTCACCGACTGGGATCCCGGCGTTCGGAGCGCGGTCCGGGGAGCGGCCAAGCTTGCGGAGCGACTGGCCGACCAACGTCAGCAGGCCGAACTCTTCCGGGTCCTCGCCACCCTGAGGGTGGACACCGGACTGCTCACCGATGTGGAGGCGCTCCGTTGGCGGGGCCCGACCAACGAGTTCGTGGAGATCTGCCGCCATTTCCGGGACCCGGCGCTGGCCGAGCGGGCGGTGCGGATCGCGGCCGGCTGACCGGCTGTCAGCTCTTGGTCCCGAACACCTCTGCCAGCTCGGTGGGGACCGGAGTGTCGAGCTGCGCGTAGGTGCACGACTCCGGGTGGCGGTCGGGTCGCCACCGGCGGAACGAGGTGGCGTGGCGGAAGCGGTCGCCCTGGAGGTGGTCGTAGGACACCTCGGCCACCAGCTCGGGACGCAACGGCTCCCAACTCAGGTCCTTGCCGGCACTCCAACGACTCTGGCCCCCCGGGACCCGACCTCCGGGTTGTTCCCCGGCGCACCAAGGGTGGCCGTCCGACCCGTCGGCGCGGTAGGGCTCGACGGCGTCGACGAACTCCTTCCGCCGGACGGCGCTGAACCCCGAGGCCACGCCGACATGGTGGAGCACCCCCTCGTCGTCGAGGAGCCCGAGCAGCAGGGATCCCACCACTCCGCCCTCCTTGTGCCACCGGAAGCCGGCGACGACGCAATCGGCCGTCCGCTCGTGCTTGACCTTCAGCATCACCCGCTTGTCCGGCTGGTACCGGAGGTCCCCGGCCTTGACCACCACCCCGTCGAGCCCGGCACCTTCGAATCGCGAGAACCAGTCACGGGCGACATCGGGGCTGGTGGTCGCCGGCGTCAGGTGGATCGGCGGCCTGGCCGGCCCGAGCGCCTTCTCCAGGGCTCGTCGACGGGCAGAGTAGGGCTCCGCCTGCAGGTCGGCGTCGTCGAGGGCCAGCAGATCGAAGGCCACGAAGGAGGCGGGAGTGGCCCGGGACAGGAGCTCGATGCGGGAGGCAGCGGGATGGATCCGCTGCTGTAGGGAGTCGAATTCGAGCCCGGCGGCCCCGGCGATCACGATTTCGCCGTCGAGCACGCACCGCCCGGGAACGTTGGCGAGGAGGGATCCGACCAACTCGGGGAAGTAGCGGGTCAGCGGCTTCTCGTTGCGGCTGCCCAGTACCACCTCGTCGCCGTCACGGAAGACGATGCAGCGGAACCCGTCCCACTTCGGTTCGTAGAAGAGGCCGTCGCCCACCGGGAGCTCCCGGGCCAGCTTGGCCAGCATGGGGGACACGGGCGGGACCACTGGCAGTGCCACCGCTGAATCGTAGCCGGGTCGCCCAGCCGACAGATGCCCGGCTACCCAGCGTGTCCGGCCGTCCAGGCGAGGAACTCATCCACCGGAAGCGTGTTCATGACCCGGTCCGCCGGAACACCCACCTTCGCCGCCTGTTCGCAGCCGTACCGCTGCCATTCGAGCTGGCCGGGTGCGTGGGCATCGGTGTCCACGACCACGACGCAGTCCATCGAGAGCGCCAGGGCGAGCAGGGCCTCCGGCGGATCCAGGCGTTCCGGCCGCGAATTGATCTCGACCGCGGTGCCGGTCCGGGCGCATGCCCCGAAGACCGCCTCGGCGTCGAAGACCGACTCCGGGCGACCGCGTCCGACGAGGATCCGACCGGTGCAGTGCCCCAGGATGTCGGTGTGCGGGCTCTCCACGGCGCGCACCATCCGCTCGGTCATCGCCGGGGCATCCATCCGGAGTTTCGAGTGGACGCTGGCCACGACGACGTCGAGCTGCGAGAGCAGGCCGTCCTCCTGGTCGAGCGACCCGTCCTCGAGGATGTCGACCTCGATTCCGGTCAGGATGCGGAAGGGAGCAAGCTCGGCGTTCAACTGGGCGACGATCTCGAGCTGTTGACGGAGCCTCCCTGCGTCCAGACCGTGAGCGATCGTCAATCGGGGGCTGTGGTCGGTGAGCGCCCAGTAGAGGTGGCCCTGCTCCCTGGCCGCCTCCGCCATCTCCCGGATCGGGCTCCCCCCGTCCGACCAGTCCGAGTGGCTGTGGCAGTCGCCGAGCAGCTGATCGAACAATTCGGCAGCCGCCTCGCCCATCGCCGGGGGTTGCGCCGCTTCGAGCTTCTCGAGATATGCCGGGGCAGCGCCGTGCAGGGCCTCGGTGATCACCTGGGCGCTGGTCTTGCCCACCTGGGGGATCTCCTTCAGGCGGGCGGGCGACATCGCCCCCAGCTCCTCGACCGGGAGGTCGGCGATGGCCGCGGCGGCGTCGCGGAACGCCCGGACCTTGTAGGACTCGGCCCCGTCCCGCTCGAGGAGGTAGGCGATGCGGCGGAGGGCGGCGACCGGCTCCATCACCTCAGTCCCGCCTGGCCCGGCTCGGGGCCACCCGGGTGGGCTCGTCGGGTTGCTTGGGGTACTCGGGGGGCCAAGGGGCGTCGTGCAGCCCTTCGAGCCGGTCCCGGTCCGCCATGTCCAGCAGCGGCTGCAGCGACTGGGGTCGGTCGGCCATGCCCGCCCAGGGATCACCTCGCCGGCGAACGAGGTCGGGAACCGTCCGGATGGTCAGCCCCTCCGGGTCCACCGTGTCGACCTCGTCCCAGCTGAGGGGTGTGGATACCTGGCCGCCCACCCGGGGTCGTGCGAACCAGGCGCCGAAGACCGTCTTGTGTGGCGCGTTCTGATTGAAATCGACGAAGACCCGCTCCCCCCGTTCCTCCTTCCACCAGTTGGACGTGATCAGGTCCGGGTGCCTCCGCTCGAGCTCACGGGCCAGGGCGATGGCGCCGGCACGTACCTGGTAGCTGTCCCATCGGGGTTCGAGCCGCAGGTAGACGTGGATCCCCCGGTTCCCGCTCGTCTTGGGGTACCCGGCCAGCCCGAGCTCGGCCAGCAGCGATCGCACCTCCGCCGCGGCCACCCGGACCTCGTCGAACGAGGTGCCGGGCTGGGGGTCGAGATCGATGCGGAGCTCGTCGGCGTGCGAGGGGTCGTCGGCCCGGTAGGGCCACAGGTGGAGGCCCAGGCACCCGAGGTTGACGGCCCAGAGGACGTGGGCCACGTCCGCGATGACCAGGGCGTTCGACGTCGTGCCGTTGGGCGTGGTCACGACAGTGGTCTGGAGCCAGTCCGGGGCCCCCGAGGGCACCCGCTTCTGGAAGAACGACTTCCCACCCGCACCCCCCGGAAACCGCTCAAGCAGTGCCGGTCGACCGGCAGCCGTGTTGGAGAGCTCGCCCGAGATCTCGACGTAGTAGTTGGCGAGATCGAACTTGGTGGCACCCAATTCGGGAAAGTAGACCTTCTCCGGGCTCGAGATCTCGAGGGATCGACCCGCAGCCTCGATGACCCGGACCTCCTTGGCAGCCACGGACTCACGATATCCGGCACACGACGACGCCGTGCCCCGAGCGGATGGGGCACGATGAAGCCATGGCACACGACCACAAGTTCCGTTTTGCGGCCCAGTTGGGCACCGCGCCCGGAGGCACGGCCCGATCATGGGCCGACCAGGCGCGGCGTGTCGAGGCCCTCGGGTACTCCACGCTCCTGATGCCCGACCACTTCGGCGACCAGTTCGCTCCGGTACCGGCCCTGGCCGCCGTGGCCGCGGCCACCACCACGCTCCGTATGGGCTCCCTCGTCTTCGGGAATGACTACCGCCACCCCTTCGTCCTGGCCAAGGAGGCGGCCACGCTCGACGTGCTCAGCGACGGTCGGTTCGAGCTGAGCCTGGGGGCCGGCTGGATGCGCACCGACTACGAGGAGGCCGGGCTGGCCTACGACCCGCCCGGGGTACGGGTGGAGCGGTTCGAGGAAGCGGCCATGGTTCTCCAGGGGCTCCTGCGCACCGACGGCGCGTTCTCGTTCGACGGCACCTACTACCAGGTTGACGGCCACACCCTCACGCCCCGTCCCGTGCAGCGGCCCGGCCCGCCGATGATCATCGGCGGCGGCGGCAGGCGGGTGCTCTCCTTCGCCGCCGAGCACGCCGACATCGTCAGCATCAACGTCAACCTCCGGGGGGGACGGCGGGCCCGGAGACCGCCCCGGATGCGTCGCCGGAACGCACCCGTCAGAAGGTGGCCTGGGTCAGACAGGCGGCCGGCGAGCGCTTCGACGACCTCGAGCTCAACGCCCTCATCGGCTTCGTGGCGATCACCGACGATGCGGCCGGGATCGCCACCGCCATGGCCCCGCACTTCGGGATCAGCCCTGACGCCGCCCTCCACGTGCCTCTGGCCCTGCTCGGCACGCTCGACGAGATGGAGGACGAGCTCCAGTGGCGTCGCCAGGAGTACGGCATCTCCTACTGGTCGATCGAGGCTGGCGACTGGGAGGCACTGGGACCGCTGGTCTCGAGGCTGGCCGGAACATGAACCTTCACCGGCAGGCGCGGACGGCTCGGGGAGCCGCTCCGGCAGCTGTCGATTTCTGCCGTCCCGTTCGTAGAAGAGAGGAGGGACCGGACAGGCCGGTCCTCCGCACGAGGAGGGAAGGTCCATGACGCACTACCTGCTCTCGGTCAACACCGATTGGGATGCCGAACCCCCGGCCGCCGACCAGATGGAGAGCGCCTACCAGGCGGTCGGACGGTTCAATGCCGACCTCCAGGAGGCGGGCGCGTGGGTGTTCGCAGGTGGGCTCCAGCCACCGGACACCGCCACGGTCACCCGGGTCGAGGACGGCGAGGTGCTGACCACCGACGGCCCGTTCGCCGAAACCAAAGAACAGCTCGGCGGGATCTGGATCATCGAGGCACCGGATGTGCAAGCCGCCCGCGACTGGTCGGCCAAGGCCTCGGCGGCCTGCGGCAACCCGGTCGAGGTGCGCCCCTTCCAAGAGGTGCCCGAGCCGTAGCGGTGCCGCCGGTCGAAGACGGGGGGATCGAACAGCTGTTCCGACACGAGTCGGGACGTGCCGTCGCCGCCCTCGTCCGTCGCTTCGGCGACATCGGCATCGCTGAAGAGGCGGTTCAGGAGGCGTTCGCGGCGGCGGTCCAGCGGTGGCCCGTCGAGGGCAGGCCGCCGAATCCGGCAGCGTGGATCATCACCACCGCCCGGAACCGCGCCATCGACCGCCTGAGGCGGGAGGCGACCCGGCATGACCGGTACGCACAAGCTGCATTGCTCCACGAACGTGAAGGGGAACACACGGAGGATGGACCCGTGAGCGATGACCGGCTCCGACTGATGTTCACCTGCTGCCACCCGGCCTTGTCCACAGGCGCCCAGGTGGCGCTCTCCCTCCGGCTGCTCGGCGGGCTCCAGACCCCGGAGATCGCCCGGGCCTTCCTCGTCCCCGAACCGACCATGGCCCAGCGGCTCGTGCGGGCCAAGCGCAAGATCCGCGATGCGGGCATCCCCTACCGGGTCCCCGACGACGCGGCCCTGCCCGACCGCCTCCGGGCGGTGCTCGCCGTCGTCTACCTGGTGTTCAACGAGGGCTATACCGCCACCGCCGGGGACGACCTGGTCCGTTCGGAGCTCTGCCTCGAAGCGATCCGGCTGGCCCGGATGCTCGCCGAGCTCATGCCGGACGAGCCCGAAGCCCACGGCCTGTTGGCCCTGCTGCTGTTCGCCGAGTCGCGCCGTGCCGCCCGTACCTCCGCCGACGGATCCCTCGTCCTCCTCCCCGGTCAGGACCGGTCGCTCTGGGACGCAGGTCTGATCTCCGAGGCCCAGGCGCTGGTGCGGATGCTGCTCAGGCGGAACATGCCCGGTCCCTACCAGCTGCAGGCCGCCATCAGCGCGGTGCACAGCTCAGCTCCGAGTGCGGCGGACACCGACTGGGGACAGGTCCTCGAGCTCTACGATCGACTACTGGTCCACTCCCCCACCGCCGTGGTCGCCCTCAATCGGGCCGTCGCCGTCGCCGAGGTCGAGGGTCCCGCCCGCGGGTTGGCGGTGGTCGACGCACTCGACCTCGGGTCCTACCACCTGTTCCATTCCACCCGTGCCGACCTCCTCGCCCGGCTCGGACGCACCGGGGAGGCGCAGGACGCCTACGACCGGGCCATCACCCTCACCGCCAACGCCGCCGAGATCCGGTTTCTCGGGGAGCGACGGGACCAGCTCGAGGCGGGGTACGACAAGTAGCCCTCCAACCTGGTCCTCGCAGGCGTGGGGTCGGTTCAGTCGGGGGGAAGATGCTCGAGGACGTCGGGTGGCAATTGTTCGATCACCTCGGGGGACAGCTGGTCCTTCACCGCCTCGGCGAGCCGCTTCGAACGCGAGCGGAGGGAGAGCATCTCGGAGTACTGCTGGTCGTCGCCCTTCATCCCGGAGACCAGGGGCGAGTACGAGATCGAGGCCGCACCGACGAACATGACCACCAGCGAGATCGCCTCCAGCGGTCCGAAGATGCCGGCGGTCCGGAGGTCGTCGCCGAAGAGCCCGATGCCGATGGCCAGGCTGGCCAGCGGATCGACCAGGACCAGGGCCGTCTGGGAGGCGGCGATGGGCCCGGCGTGAAAGGCGTTCTGCGCCAGGAACAGGGACACCACGCCGCTGACGGCAAGGGCGTAGGTCTGCCAGTGGCCGAACATCTGGGTCCAGTCCCCGGCCACGAAGTCTCCCACGGTCTTGATCAGCGCCGCGGTGAAGGCGAAGCCCACCGCTCCCGCCGCACCGAACATCGCCGCCCGCCACCAGCGTGGGCCGCGCAGGGCCAGGAGCACCGACACCAGGATCACCCCGCCGGAGATCGAGCCCACGATGATCCAGCCCACACCCGTCGGCACGAGATCGCCGCCACTGGGTTGGGCGAAGACCAGAAATCCGGCGAGGCCGCCGGCCGCGGCGAGGCAGCCGAGCCACTCCCGCGCCCCGATCCGGAACCGGAACCAGGTGGCCAGGAGGAGGACGAGGAACGGGAGCTCGGTGGTGAGGATGGGCTGGACCTGGCTGAGGTCCCCGAGGTGGAGCGCCACCGCCTGCATGAGGAACGAGGCGACCATGAAGGCGAAGCCGAGCAGCCACACCCCCCGCCTCACGGCGTGGGTCAACAGGCTGAGCCGCAGGGTCGACTCTTCGGGCGCATCCTCCACGCCCATGCGCTGGAGGATGCTGGTCAGCGCATTGGCCAGGGCGGATGACAGTGCGAGCAGGTAGGCCACGACGCTAGGGCCGACCCTTCGGCCGTGTGCCCGCGATGGACGGCCTCATCACCCCGACGCAGGTTGCAGGCGATCTGGCTCGCATGATCCCATGGCCTTCCGTTCAACCGTCCACGGACACCCTCCCCTGGCCCATCATGGCGGCGGAGCCCGTCCAGAGTTCGATGGGACTCTGGGGGGCCGGGGGCCCACCCGCGCGGGCCGAGGGCGCTACCAGCAGGGTAGCCGGGACGTCGGGCGGGTCCTTCGTTCCCCTGCCCGCGGGCCGGGGCCGGGCCCGGCGGTGGGCCGGCTCAACTCATGCCGGGTACAGGTCCCAGTAGGGACGGTCTGCGAATCGCGACCAGCTCCCCCATGTCCCACTCGAGGGCAGCCCCCTCCACCCGGTAGGGCGGCGAGAGGACACGGCGCCCGAGGATCTCCGAGTACCACCGGGTCGCGGCGTCGACGTCATCGACGCGTATGGCGGCATGGGCCATGCCCGTGAACACCACCCGGGCGTAGGCTCCGGGAGGCACCCATCGGCGGGGCGTCACGACCCGGGCCCATGTCCGGGGGACCGATCGCGCGGTCGGGGGACCACCTGAGCCAGACAGGCATGATTGACAAGCCATCTGCCGATGGTGAGAATGAGCCCGGCAGGAGGGTGGCGTCGGGCAGGCAGACGGTCCTTGGACCGGTGGCCGGGCTGTTCGCCAGGTCCACGACAGGGGGAGCCAGGGATGTATCGCACCAGGCAGGTCCGAGCGGTCGGTGCCGGAGCAGCGCTGGTCGGGCTCGCGACACTGCTGATCCAGTTCGCGCAACCGGTGGATGCGGTGGCCAAGCCCACATCCCCACCGGTCTTCTCCAGCAAGGCGGCGGCCAAGGCCAAGGTCGACGTGCCGTTCGCCTTCAGGATCAAGGCCAAGGCGAACCCGATCGCCGCCATCACCGAGGCCGGTCCGCTACCGGTGGGCGTCACCTTCAGCGACAATCACAACGGTACGGCCACCCTCTCGGGGACCGCGCCGCTGGCAGGCACCTACACCATCGGCCTCCAGGCCGCCAACGGCCTCGGCACCACCGACCAGACGCTGATCCTGACCGTCAAGTCGAAGCTGCCGTTGATCCGCCACGTCTTCGTGATCATGCTCGAGAACCAGGGCTACGCAGCCACATTCGGGTCACCGGCCAGCGACCCCTACCTGGCCACGACACTGCCCGGCCAGGGCGCGCTCCTCGAGAACTACTACGGCACCGGGCACTTCTCCAACGACAACTACGACGCCTTCGTGTCGGGCCAGCCCCCCAACGCCTCGAGCCAGATCGACTGCGGCACCTACAGTGAGTTCCCTCCCGGGTCGGGCCAGGACGCCCAGGGCATCCAGCAGGGGGCGGGCTGCATCTATCCCAACGCGGTCGAGACGGTGGCCGACCAACTGAGCGGCGAAGGACTCAGCTGGAAGGGCTACATGGAGGACATGGGCAACATCCCGACGCGGGAGTCCGCCACCTGCGGCCACCCGGCACCGGGTGGAGCCGATCCCTCGTTCGTGGCGGTGTCCGGGGACGGATACGCGACCCGGCACGACCCGTTCGTGTACTTCCACTCGATCATCGACAATCCGGCGGTGTGCAACCAGAACGTGGTCCCGCTGGGCACCACGACCGGGGCGCTGCCGGCCGGGACGCCCGCGGGGGTCACCGGACTGGCCACCGACCTGGCCACCGTCGCCACCACCCCGAATCTGAGCTTCATCACACCCAACCTGTGCAACGACGGCCATGACTACCCGTGTACCAACCAGCCGACCCCGTCCACGTCGGCGGCGGGGGACGTCAACTCGTTCCTCGCCACCTGGGTGCCGCTGATCACCAGCTCACCGGCCTTCCAGAAGGACGGCCTCCTCGAGATCACCTTCGACGAGGCCGAGAGCCCGACCCTCGACAGCACCGCCTGTTGTGGCGAGACCCCTGGTCCCGCGGCCAACGCCGGCGGCAACGGCATCACCGGTCCGGGGGGGGGAAGGGTCGGCGCCGTCCTCCTCTCGCCGTTCATCACGCCGGGGAAGGTGATCAAGAGGACCGCCTTCAACCACTACTCGTCGCTGGCATCCATCGAGGACCTGTTCGGACTGGCCCGGCTGGGCGAAGCGAAGACCGTGGCGACGACCTTCGACAAGGGCATCTACACCAAGTAGCCGCGGCGCGGCCCGAGCCGCCTGGCCCGCCCGGGGTGTGCCGACCCCCGGGTACGGCCGTCAGAGGCGGTACAGGCGTGCCGCGTTCTCACCCAGGACCTTGCGCTGGACCTCGGGGGTCAGTCCGGAGAGCTTGTCGGCGACCGTGCCGAGCGGATCCGGGTACAGGCAGGTGGGATGCGGAAAGTCGGTCTCGAACAGGACATTGTCCTCACCCACCGACGAGATCAGTGCGGGGACATCGCCCTTCTCGAACCAGAAGGTGGCATAGAGCTGTCGTCTGAAGTACTCCGAGGGCATCATTCCCAGCTTCTCGAGGTCCCTCGGAGCGTTCTCGGACATCTCGTAGTCGAGGGCGCCGAGGATGAAGGGGATCCAGCCCACGCCGCTCTCCACCGAGACCATCTTGAGGTCCGGGTGCCGGTCGAGCATCCCCGACAGGATGATGTTCGCCACGACCCGGGCGTTGCCGATGAACAGGAGGGCGCCGCCGATGGCCAGCTTGGTGTCCTCGGGTTGGGAGTCCCACGGGTAGGTGCCGAAGTAGGTCATCGTGGTCAGACTGGCGCCGATGTGGAAGTGGACGGGCAGGTGGAGTGCGGAGCAGGCCTCCCACAGCGGATCCCACGCCCGGTTGGCCAGATCGGGGGCGCCGAGGTCCTGGGGGTCCGACGTCAGGTTGACCCCGCGCAGTCCGAGGTCGGCCACCCGTCCCGCCTCCCGCACGCAGGCATCGACATCCCACGCCGGGAGCACGGGCATCGGGAGGAGCCGGTCCTTCGACCCGGCCTGGACCTCGGCCATAGCGTCGTTGTAGATCTGGACGCACAACAGGCGCAGGCGCTCGTCCTCCACGACGCTCGAAAGACCCTGTCCTCCCAGTCCGATGGCGTTGGGGAACATGACCTGGGCCCAGATCCCCGACTCGTCCATGATCTCGATGCGTGCCGCGGGGTCGTAGGCGGCCACGTGGATCTGGTCGATCGTCCATTCGTAGAGAGCCTCGAGGGCCCGACCCTTGCTTCCGTCACGGGCGATCACGCCACCGCCCCCGGCATGGCCCAGCACGCCGCCGTCGACCACCCAGGTGGGCCGGCCATCGACCTCCTCCACCCGGGGGACGCGATCCCGGTAGGCCGCCGGCGCCCGTTTGGTCCACAGGTCGTGCGCCTCGGTCAGATGGGTGTCGGCATCGACCACCTTCAGCCCGTCCAGCGCCAGCGCCATCTTCATCCTCCGGTAGTAGCTTCTTCAAAATGTAGTGGCCGAGGGAGGGAAGAGCCATGGCGGTCGCCGAGATCAACGGCCTTTCCGTCGACTATGACGTCATCGGCACCGGACAGCCCTGGGTGATCACCCCGGGGGGCAGGTTCAGCAAGGACGTCCCCGGGGTCCGCCAGTTGGCCGAGGCGTTGGCGGACGGCGGCAAGAAGGTGCTCGTGTGGGACCGACCCAACACCGGCGCCTCCCAGGTGTGCTTCACCGGGCGGTCGGAATCGGAGATGCAGTCCGACGTCCTGGACGGGCTGCTGCGACACCTCGGCATGGCCCCTGCGGTCATCGCCGGTGGCTCGGGAGGATCGCGGGTGTCGCTGCTCACCGCCGGCGCGACATCCTGACGTTGCCGCCGGGGTGGCGGTGTGGTGGATCAGCGGAGGCGTGTTCGGGCTGATCAGCCTCGCCGTCCACTATTGCGGGGACTCGATCGTCGCCGCCCGCCGTAGCGGGATGGAGGCCGTGGCCGACCTGCCGGTGTGGGCCGAGGTCGTGGAACGGCGTCCTGCCAACCGGCCGTTGCTCTTAGGGCAGGACCGGGCCGGGTTCATCGCCACCCTCGAGCGGTGGATGGAGGCCTACTGTCCCCGGCCCGACGAGCTTGTGCCAGGGTTGCCCGATGACCGGGCCCGGGATTTGGAGATCCCGGCGCTCGTCTTCCGCAGCGGCGCCAGCGATCCCCACCACACCCGGGAGACCTCGGAACGGCTGGCGGCCCTCCTGCCGGCTGCCCAACTCGTCGAACCACCCTGGCCGGACACGGAGTGGAACGACCGGGTCGAGGCGGCCCAGTCGGAGGGCGCCGGCCTCTTCTCCCGGTGGCCCCTCCTCGCCCCTCAGCTCCTGGAGTGGTGCCCGCTGTCCGGCGGGTCGACGCGGCGGGACGGCTGACGGGCGGCGGGTGCAGGACTGTCCCGTTGGTCATGCACCGCAGTTGCGGGCGTCAGGCGGGCCCGAATGTATAGGTGGTCACGCTCTGGGAGGGAACCCGAATGGTGTCATCGGCCCCGGCCCCGGCCACCGGGGAAAGATCCTCGGTGGCGCTGGTCCGGAAGGCACCGGTACAGCGTGCGCCCCCACCGCCCGGCAAGGCCACACGGAGCCGCGCGGGAGAGGCCCCTGGCCCATTGTTGTTCACCACCACGACCGCCCAATCACCGTGGTGCTCGAAGGCCAGGACCTCGAGCCCGGCAGGCACACCGGACACCCGGTGGCGTACGGCTCCGGGCCGGACGTACCGGCTGAAGTTGCCGAGCACCGAGTAACGCTTCGTCTGATAGACGGCGTGGTTGCCGTCGCTGCGGTAGTTGGGGTCGTAGTACAGCAGGCCGTCGTTCCATCCCGATCCGTTCAGGACGGCAGGGCAGGACCTCTGGGCGACAGGATCGCAACCGAGCTGGCTGGAGAGGGCGGTCCACCAGTCGAACTGGGAGTCACCGATGACGGCGATGTCCTGGTAGATCGTGTCGGCCAACCACAGCCCGCTGGTCATGGTGGGGTCGTACTGCTGGCCGAACCCGACGAGCGGCCCCCTGCCGTCGTAGCAGCAGATCTCGGTCATCCACAGGGGCAGGCCGAATCGGGTCCCGAGGGTTGCGACCGCGGCCGCCTGGGCGTCGGTCGGATACTCGTAGGCGTGATGGGCGAGTGCCGCCACCCATCGGGCGGTACCCGGCACCGGCAGCCACTGCGGTACCTCCGGCAGGAACTGGAACGTGGCCAGACTCGATTCGTCGGCGATCACCCGGGCGAAGGGTGCCCGATCCTCCAAGGCCCGGCCCAGGTCCCCTACGACGGTGGCCCGCTGACCGACCGGTACGGCCATACCCTCCTGCCCGCACGACCCGAAGCTGTTGTCGGGCTCGTTCATCGGGCTGATGTAGGACAGCGTGATGCCGTCCACCGAGCGCAGGTGGCGCGCCACCTCGGCCAGGTAGGCGGCGTAGGCGGCTTCGTCACCGGGGACGAGCTGGCCGCCACAGCTCTTGCCGTTGGTGGTCAAGGATGGAGGGGCGCTGTTGACGAAGCCGGTCAGGATGGGCACTGCGTGGTCACGGGCCAAGCGGAGGAAGCGCATGCCGCCCGGGTCGGCGGACCAGTCATAGACGCCCGGAGCGACGAGGAAGCTCTGGGGCGCCCGGGTCGGATCGGTCACCCCGACTCCCCCACCGCCGATGTTGTAGCGGTAGGAGCTCAGGGCGATCCCGGTGCGGGAGAAGAGCAGATCGGCCACTCTGTCCTGGACCGCCCGGGGGAAGTGCTCCAGGTCGCTGGGCCACCACGCCCCCGACGCACCGAATCCGTCCATGGTCTGGGCCGCGGTCGGGCTGACCACTGTGGTGGGGACCCTGCCCTGGTCGTCTGAGCGCCGGCCGGACGCGGAGGCGGCGGGGGGGGCGGTCAGGATCCCCCCGACCAGCACCGAGGCCGCCACGGCCACGGCGAGGCCGCACCGGCTGCGAACCTTCAGCCGCGGTGTCACCGGGAGCTCCTCCGCCCGGGATCCGGTGTCATGTCGTAGGTGATCCAGGTCGTCCGCTTCGCGACCTTGTCGTAGGCGCCACGGGCCCGGTGGTTGCCCTCACGGGGCGCACTTTCCAATCCGAGGGCAAGGAAGGACCTCCGCAGGGCCAGGGTCGGGAACGATGGTAGCGCGGGTCCCGGCCGTGCCCCGGCCGATCCCGGTCAGAAGGGGAGGCCTTCGATCGCCAGCTCGGAGGGCGGCGGGGTCGCACCGTCGACGAACCCGGTCCAGCAGGTCACGAGGGGCATCGTCACCCGCCCCGAGGGCTGATCCGCGGTGACCCCGTGCCCGAAGACGTGCCATCCGAGGCGCTGGTAGAACGGCACCCGCTGGGTGCGGCAGAACAGCAGGCCGATCGGCCTACCCAGGCCCCCCATCCTCACCATGGCTCCCGTGACGAGCTCCCCGCCGACCCCCCGGCCCCGGTGGTCGCGGTGCACCATCACTCCCCCGAGGCCGACGGCTTCGACCGCTCCACCCGCGGCTCGGGCCTGCACCGGCACCCAGCCGGCATGGGCGATCAGGCGGCCGGCCTCCATCATCCCGATATGGCCGCTCTTCTCCCCCCAGGCGATGCCCAGGGGGTCGGTCCCGTAGGGATCCACCTCACCATCTTCGATCAGTTCGTACTCGCCCGGACCGAAGTCGGCGAGATCGACGAGCTCCACAGACCCTCAACGTAGCCGCCCGGGCCGTGGCGGCTCTCTCACCCCATCGCGATCGCGGCCACATCGGCGGTGTCCCCGAACTGCGCAGACTGGTTCCCCCCACGGTCCTTGGCGACGTACATGGCGCGATCGGCTTCGCTCAGGAGCTGATCGGTCGAGGCGCCGGGGCGGTGGAACGTGATCCCGATGCTCAGCGTGGCGGACACCGTGCGTCCCTCCACCAACACCGGGCGACCGGCCGAGGCCAGCAACCGGTCGACGAGCTTGACGACCTCGCCGTGATCGGCGAATTCCTCGACGAGCACCCCGAACTCGTCTCCGCCCAGCCGGGCGGCCGTATCGGACTTCCGCACGTACCGGGCCAGGCTGGCGGCAGTTGCCTGGAGGAGCGAATCCCCCGACGAGTGGCCCAAGGTGTCGTTCACGGCCTTGAGGTTGTCCAGGTCCACGAACAACACTGCCAGGTGGCCGTGCGTGCGCTCGACCCGGGCGACTGCGTGCTCGAGGCGGTCCCGAAAGAGCGCGCGGTTGCCGAGCCCGGTGAGCGAGTCGTGGAACGCCTGGTACGACAGTCGCTCCTCGAGACGCTTGCGGTCGGTGACATCCCGCGAGCTCCACACCCGTCCGATGACCTCGCCCCCCACCCACTGGGGCTTCGAGGCGCATTCGAAGACCCGGCCGTCGTTGAGCTCCACCAGGTCGGAGCTCTCCGTCTCGGGGGCACGCTGGAGGTCGTCGAGCTTCTCCAAGAGCGCCTCGGGCGCGACCAGGCGATTGCCGAAGAAGGCCCGGACGCCCCTGATGGTGGGCTGTTCCGCGGTCGAGTAGGACAGTCCCCACATCTCGGCAAACCGGCGATTGAAGCTCACCATCCGACCGGTCCGGTCCACGACGACGATGCCGTCAGCCGTCGAGTCCAACGTGGCCCGGAGAAGTGAGAGGGCATTGCGCAGCTCGAGCTCGACCAGCACCTGAGCGGTGACCTCGTGGCCGGAGACCACGTAGCCCCCGACCGTCGGGTCATCCATCAGATTGACCAACGCCAACTCGAACGGGACCGCTTCGCCCCTGCGGTGGAGCAGGGACACCCGCACCGTCACCGGATCGCCGGCTGGTGCGCCTCCGGTGGCGCGGTTCACGGCCGCCTCCAGGGTGGAGCGGTCCTCGGCGGCGACCAGCGAGGCAAACGGACGGCCCTCGATCATCTCAGGATCGTGCCCGAGCACCCTGGTCAGGGCCCCCGAGACCGACTCGATCGTCCCGTCGGCCGCGACCAGCATCGTGACCGCGGCCGAGTTCTGTACCAGCGATCGGGAACGGGCGTCGTGGTCGTTGGCCAACTCGAATCGCCTTCGCTCGGTCAGATCGCGCAGGCTCAACAGGACCGCACCGTCCTCGAACCACGGCACAGGAGTGCCGATCAGCTCGACCAGGCACCAGCCTGCCGGTGTGGCCAGTCGGACCTCGATCGGTGACCCGATCTCCTTGCTGTGCACGCTCATCAACGACAGCAGCACGAACTCCAAGTCCTGCGGATGGACGAGGTCGAGCCCGGACATTCCGACGGCATGGTCGAGTGACCGGCCGAACAACCCCTCCGCCGCCCGGTTCGCCCACTTCAGCCGGCCATGGGCGTCGATGACGATCGTCGCATCGGGAAGCTCGGTGATCATCCTGGCCAAGGAGCGATTGTCTTCCTCCACACTCTTGCATCGACCACACGCGGGGTGGCCTTGAGCCGGGTACGGTGAGTTCCGAGATGGATCCGGACCCATCCGGCGTTCAAGGGGAGAGGCGCTGGCCGATGGCGGTGACCTTGATCGTCGCCATTGCGCTGCCGTTTCTCCTACCTCCGAGGTTCAGCCTGGGCCCGAGATGGGTCGTGCCCCTGGTCGAGACGGCCTTTCTGGTGGCCCTGGTCCTCGCTGACCCGGGGCGCATCGATCGTCGGTCGACGCTGGTCCGGGGCCTCTCCGTCGGGCTGGTGGCGATCCTGGCCCTGGCTGCCACCGGCGTCACCGTCCGACTGGTGGTCGACCTGGTCAGAGGTGGTCCGGAGACGAACTCACCCGGGCAGCTGCTCCGCGTCGGCGCCGTGGTGTGGGCCTACACCGTCATCACCTTCTCCTTCCTCTACTGGGAGCTCGACGGGCAGGGTCCCGAAGCCCGCGCCCGGGCGGCGCCCGAGTTTCCGGACTGGGCCTTTCCCGAGCACCTGAACCCCCCACTTGGCCCGTCCCGGATGGCGACCCGAGTTCTTCGACTATCTGTATCTCGGATTCACCAACGCCACCGCGTTCAGCCCGACCGACGTCATGCCGCTCTCCCATCGCGCCGAGCTGGCGATGGCTCTCCAGGCGACTGCCTCCCTCGTCGTGCTGGGGCTGGTCATCGCGCGGGCGGTCAACATCTTGAGGTAGCCCGTGAAGTGCAACCGGACTCGGATCAGCAGCCCCTTCGCCCGGTCGACATTCGAGCTTCCTTCGCCCTGGCCGATCTGCGCCGGCCTACGGGGCGAGGCGGACCACCTGATGCAGGTCGGCGATGGCCATCCAGCCACGGGTGCTCACCGCAATTCCCCGGAAATCCGCATCCGTCGTCGGATCGGCGGCTTCTGACAGACCGGTGTAGACGACCGCCGCCGTGGGAGCGGGAGCACAATCGACGCCGGGTGGGCACGCGGACGACGCCGCCTCCCAGGTGGACAGGTCGACGTAGCCGACCGTCGAAGCAGCGCCGAACGCCGGTTGGGCGTCGTCGGACAGGCTGAAGAACAGCCTGCTGCCCGAAAGGGCCAGGCCGTAGCCCTGCTCGGTGTCGGACGTCAGAGGTATCGGCACCTGGTCGATCTGCCCGTCGGCCTTGTTGAGCCTGATCAGATTGCTGTCGCCGTAGTCGATGGCGTAGACGTAGTTCGCGTCTGCCACCACCTGCCAGGGTTCTGCGCCATGCTGTGAGTACGAATTGGTGGGCGGGTAGCTATGGGGGGTGATGGCGCCTGTGGCGACATCGACCCCATCGACCGCACTGCCCAAGAAGTCGGTGACCCACAAGGTCGTGCCATTCGGGTCCACGGCAATCAGTGCAGGAACGTCCGCCTGAGGCCAGGGAATCCGCCTGAAGCTCCCGGATCCGCTCAACGAGTAGTCGTTGGGGCAGCTCTCACCCACCTGCGAGGGTGAGAAGGAGTCGATCGACGGATGTCCACCCTCGAAATCGGATTCGATGAACCAGACGAGGGCTTTGCGTCCCTTCCCGGTGACCGCCATACCGATGACCTCGTTGTCGTTGCCCGGTACGAGATAGGTGCAGAAGGCTCCGGCCTTCGGGTTGTAGGCGACGATCTCGGAGTGGTTGGCGACGGTCCCCCCGGGGAAGCCCAGCCAACCGCCCTGGGTGAACCAGACCAACCCGTTGGCATAGACCACTCGCTCGCCCAGTGCGCTCCAGCCGCTCGCCGTGCACGGACTGAGAAAGCAAAGAGCGAAGGGTTGGTTCGCAACGTCGGCCGGATCAGGGATCGAGGTCAGAGCCGACTTCTTGCCGCTCTCGCCGATCGCGTCACTGAACTCGCTGCTGTTCCAAATGGTGCTGGCCCCGGAGAAGGCCACGTCCAGCGGGCTGCCACTGGTCTGGGCCATGGTGCCGATCTTGGAGAATCCCTGCTCGTAGCTCGCCACCGTCCAATTCGCCGCAACGGTGAGCGAGACCTGGGCGCTCCCGCCCCCACCCGGAGAGTTGGAGCAGAGGCCGCTGACCGAGTCACAGGTGTAGAGCTGCAAGCGGTAGGTGGACCCAGCGGCAGCCCCGGAAGGGATCGCCACCGTGACCGCTCCCCCGGTCGTGGCCCACCACTGCCCCGGACCGCTCCAAAACCCGCCCGGGCTGGCCGGCCAGGTCACGGCCGTGCTCGAACCGAAATTGGGCAGAGCACCCGGCGCCGTCGAGGTGAGGATGAAGTAGAGCCCGGCAGAGGTTCCCCAGTGCAGGGACACCTGGGATCCGGCCGTGACCGCCATGGCGGACATGGCGAACGTCTCCACCGGCGGCGGGCTGGCGGCGCCCGCGGTCCCGCTCGCCCCCGCCGATGGACGGCCGCCCGTCGAGCACCCGGAGGACAGGCAGTACAGCGGACTGCTGATGCCCGGACTTACGTGGCCGGTCACGTCCGGTCCACCCGCAGGAGCGGCGCCCGCGGACTGGGGCACGGCCAACCCCAGAACCCCCAGGAGAACCCCGGCAACGATCCCCGTCACCCAAGTGTGAGCGCTCCGATTTCCCCACATGTCGCCACCTCCCGCCGGCGGGCCTGCCCCGATTCCACCGCGGCAACACCCCCTGAGCCGGGGCCCAGGGTACCCGGAGAGGGACACAGCGGGCAAAGGGCAACCGGCGGGGCCGGCCTTCGATCGGGGTGCGCATGCCGAGAGCCTCCCGACCGACCGGGATCAACGACGCCCGCGGGCCCGACGCGGCCCCTCGCACCGATCCGCTCGCCCGGTGCGTCGATGGGTCGCTCCCTGAGCGGTCGGACGGCGGGGATACAGTAGAGGCCTGTGGAAGTGAGCCTCCACGTCCCCACCACGGTGATCGATGCCGACGGCCACGTGGTCGAGCCGATCGAAGCCTGGGACGGTCTCCCCGAGGCCCACCGTCCGGTCATCCACCGGGACCGGTCCGGCTATGAGCATGTCGTCGTCGGCGGGCAGGAGATCCTGGCCGTTCCCCTCGGCACCCTGGCCACGCCCGGGGCCGACTTCGCCGATCCGACCCGGTTCACCGCCCTGGCCGACGCCCGGCCCGGAGGATCGGATCCGGGCGCCCGTCTGGAGGACATGACGCTCGAGGGCATCGACCAGGCCGTTCTCTACCCCTCCATCGGGCTCTACTTCTGGGCACTGGACGAGCCGGGGACGGCGACCAGGGTGGCAACCGCCTACAACGACTGGCTCTCCGGCTACTGTGCCGCGGACCCGGCCCGCCTGTTCGGCGCGGCCATGCTGCCGATGCAGGATCCGCGGGCGGCGGCCAGGGAGCTCAGGAGGGCCGTGGGCGAGCTCGGCTTCAAGGCGGCATTCGTTCGGCCGAACCCGTGCATGGGACGCTCACTACCGGACCGGGCCTACCAGCCGGTCTGGGAGGCGGCCGAGGAGCTCGCCGTCCCCATCGGAATCCATGAGGGGAGCTCGGTGATCGTGCCCACGCTGGGCTCGGACCGGCCCTTCAACCCGTTGATCCTGCACGCCGTTTCGCACTCGTTCGAGCAGATGCTCGCCTGCGCGCAGCTCATGGCGTTCGGCACGCTCGAACGCCACCCGGGACTGCGGATCGTGTTCCTCGAGTCGGGAGGAGGGTGGGTGCCGTTCTGGCTCGAGCGACTCGACGAGCAGGCCGAGACGTTCGGCGGGTTCTGCCCCCGGATGTCCCTGCGCCCGAGTGAGTACTTCGCCCGCCAGTGCGCCATCAGCTTCGAGGTCGACGAGTCCACGCTGCCCGCCCTGCTGCCGTTCATCGGTCACGACCGGGTCGTCTGGGGATCGGACTACCCCCATCACGATGCCACGTTCCCCGGTGCGGTGGCCGCGCTCCGCCGCACCATTGCACCGCTCGGCATCCCCTCCCAGGCGCGTATCCTCGGTGCCAATGCCCGCCGCATCTACGGCCTGCCGGCGCCATCGGGCGGGCCCGCCGGGGTCGTGGGCGACTACTTCGCCGCCGTCACCACGCGGGACTCGGCCGCCCTCCGCCGGCTGTTCGCATCGGACGCCGTCCTCGAGGCCCAGGGCACCCGCTACGACGGGAACGAGACGATCTCCCGGTTCTACGAGGAAGGGGCCTTCCGGTTCGAGGACCTGCTCCCGCTCCCCGGACCGCTCCGGATCACCGGGAACCGGGTGGAGGTCGAGATCGACCTGCGCATCGCCGGCACCGACACCACGGTGGTCGACACCTTCGAGACGGTGGACGGACAGATCCGGTCCCTGCGCATCGATGGACTGACCGACCAGGTGCTGGCTCGCCTGGCGGCGGGCGGGTGAGCCGGTTCCCGACCTTCAGCCCCGATGCGGTGAGCCCGGCGCCACCTTGGGCCACGGGAGCTCGCGTTCGGCCACCGCGGCCAGGTCCAACAGCAACGGCTCACGATGGTGGCCCGCCAGCACCTGCAGCCCGACGGGAAGGCCGTCGACGAGCCCGGCCGGGACGCTCATGGCCGGGCTGCCGTTCAGGTTCGAGGGCGCGGTGAGGGCCGCATTGTTCATGATGGCCCGGGCGAAACCCAGCTCGCGGATGAGATCGGCCCCGGGGATGGTCGACGGCGGCGGTCCCTCGGCTGCGAAGGCCACGTCGGGGTTGGTGGAGCACATGACGAAGTCGGCCCGGTCGAAGAGGTCCGCCATGGCCTCGTTGAGCCGGCGCCGATAGGACTCGATCGACGCCGCCTTCTCCAGCGTGTACCGCCGTCGGGCGCCCTCGAGCCCCGCCCGCATCTCTCTCGACAGTTCGTCGGTGCGATCGGGATAGGCGCTCCCCAGGTCGGCCACGAAGCCGACCTGCCCGGCCATGGCCCATTCCCCGCGGAGGGGTGGGAGGGCGGGGACCACCTCGACCATCCGGAGGCCGGCGGCCACGGCCAGGCGCCGGGCGGCCACGGCCACCTGGTCGGAGACCTCGGTCCGGACCCGGGCGGTGCCGAGGTCGGGGAGGATCGCCACCGTCATCCCCGCCAGGTCATGGCTGCCCAGTCCGGCCTCCCATCCGGTGACGGGCGGCAGGCTCAGCGGGTCGCGCGGGTCGAATCCGTTGCACGCGTCGAAATAGCGCGCCGTGTCCCGGACCGACCGGGTCAGGCAGCCGACCACCGAGGTCATCGGCTGTACGCCGGCCCAGGGCCCGGTGGGCACCCGTCCGTAGGTGGCCTTGAGGCCGAAGAGGCCGGTGAAGCCGGCCGGGATCCGGATCGACCCTCCCCCGTCGCTGCCGGTGGCGATCGGCAACAGACCGCCGGCCACCGCGGCCGCCGTCCCTCCCGACGAGCCGCCCGGCGTCAGGGCCTGGTCCCATGGATTGCGGGTCGTCCCGTGCAATTCAGTCGACGTGCAGTTGATGCCCCCAAACTCACTCGCCGTCGTCTGGGCCACCAACACGGCACCACTGGCCCGCAGGCGGGCGGCCGACGTGTGGTCGTGGTCCGAGACCCGGTCCTTGAAGATCATCGAAGCATCGGTGTAGGGCCAGTCCTTCACCCTTTCCAGCTCCTTCACCCCGAAGGGGACCCCACCGAAGGGTCGGGTCACATCTGCGTGCTCGGCTGCCACGCGGGCCCGGTCGAAATCGGTGTGGCTGAAGGCATTGAGGGGGGACCCGGCAATGGCGTCGATGGAGGCATCGAGGGCCTCGAGCGGGGAGAGGGTCCCGGTCCGGAACGCATCCACCAGGCTGCAGGCATCGTCCATCCACGGTGTGGCCATGAGCGTCGACGGTACTCCTCCGCACCCCACTGCGCCCCGCAGAGCCGGCGGAGGGCGCGGTCGCTACGCTGCCCCTCATGAGGACGGGCCAGCTGACGACCCCGGCCCTGGTCGTCCAGTCCAGGCTCCTCGAGGGCAACCTGGCCACCATGTCCGAAGCCCTGCCCGGTTTTCGGCTGCGGCCCCACGTCAAGGCCCACAAGTGCACGACGCTGGCCGGCCGGCAGGCGGAACTCGGTCACCGAGCGTTCACCTGCTCCACCATGGCCGAGATGGAGGGCCTGTCCCGCTCGGGGTTGGGGGAGGACCTCCTCCTGGCCAACGAGGTGGTCGATGCCACTCGCCTCGGGGCATTGGCCCGCCGGGGGGACCGGGTGACGGTGGCCGTCGACTCGGTGGAGACCATTGACGCCGCTGCCTCCGCCGGGGTGCCCGAGGTGCTGATCGACGTCAACGTGGGGCTGCCCCGCTGTGGCTGCGCACCCGGGGAAGCCGGGTCCCTGGCCGACCACGCACGCCGCCGGGGGTTGGAGGTTCGGGGTGTCATGGGCTACGAGGGCCACATCGTCGGCTTGGAGGACCGGGCCAGGCGGACCGAACTGTTGGAGGTGTCCATGGGCCGACTCATGGAGGCCCACCGGAGCACGGGGGGAGAGACCATATCGGCCGGAGGGACCGGCACCTTCGACCTCAACCACTGGGCCAACGAGATCCAGGCGGGTTCGTACGCCCTGATGGACACCGCCTACGGCAAGCTCGGCCTTCCCTTTGCCCAGGCGATCTCGGTCCTCGCCACGGTGATCTCGGTGTCGCTCGGGTGGGCAGTGGCCGACTGCGGCCTCAAGGCCCTGGGAATGGACCACGGGAACCCGTCGGTCGAAGGCGCCCGGGTGCTGTTCTGCTCCGACGAGCACCTCACCTTCGCGCCGGAGCATCCGGTGGGCGTGGGCGACCGCATCAACGTCATCCCCGCGCACGTCGACCCGACGGTGGCGTACCACGAGCGGATTCAGCTGGTGGACGGGGACGACGTGGTGGAGAGCTGGCCGATCGACCTCCGCGGCTGGTGACCGGAGACCCTCAGCCCGGGGGCGCGGGATGCAGGGCCGATGCACCCACCGGGCCTGGCACCTCGACCACCGTCTCGGCGCGGTCATCGAACTCGGTGCGTAGGGCGCGGGACATGACCGCGTGCTGGAAGTACAGGCTGGTGATATAGGTCAGCTCGAGCACCGCCTCGTCTCCGAGCCGGGATCGGAGGGCGTCGAAGAGCTCGTCGGGGACCCGGCCGTGCTCGTAGACGAGGCAGTCGGTGTAGGCGAGGACCACCCGCTCGGTATCGTCGAAGCACGTGGCCGTCGACCAGTAGGGGATCGACTGGATCTTCTGCTCGTCCACACCGAGGTCCCTCAGGGACTTGCAGTGCTGCGAGAAGACGAACTGGCTCCCGGCTGCCCACCCGGCACGGATCTGGCCCAACTCCCTCAGGACGGGGTCGAGCGTCCGCTCCGGGCTCTGGTACAGGGCAAAACCCTGTACGGCGTGCTCGAACACATCGGGGACCAGGGCGAAGACCGTCCACCAGTCTCCGGGCGATCCGCTCCACGTGCCAGGTTCGGCCACCGGGTCGCGGCCCTCGAAGAGAAAGTCGTACAGCGAGGAGACGATGGGGGAAGTCACCTCGGACTTCGACACCTGTCGGAGTCGGGGCACGGCGGTCCCTCAGGCCCGGGCCACGGCCGGTGCGGGAACGTGCCCGGCCTCGTCCTTGCGGAGGGCCCTGGTCCAGCACGCAAACTCGAGGAGTATCCCGTCAGGGTCCTGGAAGTAGACCGACCGGATGAAGACGTCCGGATTGACCTCCCGGCTGATCCCGAACTCACTGTCGTCGTGATTGGCCACCTCCGTGCAGTCGACCCCGGCCGCGACCAGGCGGTCGCGGTACTGTTCGATCCGCTCGGGCGGCACGTCGAAGGCGACATGGTTCATGGAGCCGATGGCGCTCGTGAGGTCACCCCGGTCCGGTCGGTCGGCCGGGGCGGAGACGCCCGGAACCCCGTCAGGGGCGTCGGGGAACCAGAAGAAGGCCAGGGAGTCGCCCCCGCCGCAATCGAAGAAGAAGTGTTGGCCCATGTCTCCCGGCAGCTGGATCGTCTTGATGAGGCGCATCCCCAGCACGTTCGTGTAGAAGTCGACGGTGCGGGCCATGTCCCGGCACACGAGGGCCAGGTGGTGGACGCCGCGCAACTGGAACGTTTCCTGGTCAGACATCGGAGACACCTCGGCGTTGGACGATTCCGGCCAGACTAGATCTTCGAAGGCTCCCCCTGCCCGACCTCCGTTCTGTCGGACCGGCGCCGCCGACCCGACGTGCTCGACCGGACTCCCCGTCGGACCCGTCCCGGCTGGCGGCGGTGATCTGGAGGGGCCGTCCCAGCGATACGCCGTCGCGGTCACCGGGGTGGACGGGGCGAGACGTGACGCTGACGGGATGGTCGGTGGAGGAGTGGACGCGTAGCCCGACCACCTCGGCCGCGGTCGCCGCTGCCGGCGGAAGATAGCCTCCAAGGGTGCGCTGTCTTCTTGTCCGTCCCGGTGCGTCCCGACCCGCCCGTGGCCCGGGGCGCACACGTATGCCCCCCGCAGTGGTCGGAGCGGCGGTGGTCGGAGTGGCGGTGGTCATGGCGCTGGCGTCGGCCGGAAGGGTGGGCGCCGACGGGCCGAGTGGCCGGGCCTCGCCACAGGGACTGGTCGCCCACCAGGGACGCTGGCTCGTCGACCAGAGGGGGCGGGTCCTGCTCCTCCACGGCGTGAACATGGTCGAGAAGACTGCTCCGTACTATCCGTCATCGGGCGGTTTCTCCGACGCGGACGCCGCCTGGTTGGCGGACAACGGAATGCGGGTGGTCCGGGTGGGCATCCTGGCCACCGGGCTGATGCCGAGACCCGGCCCGGTCGACGAGCGCTACCTCTCGCACATCGTCGCCACGGTCGATGATCTGAAGCGTCACGGCATCTACTCATTGGTCGACTTCCACCAGGACGGGTACGGGCCGACCGTCGGCTCGGATGGATTCCCCGACTGGATGACCCTGACCGGGAGCGCAGTCAACAACCACGTCGGCTTTCCCCAGTACTACGTCGAAGACCCGGCAACCCAACAGGCCTTCCAGAGCTTCTGGGACAACGCCCCGGGTCCCCACGGAAGGCCGCTGCAGTCCGACTACGTCGCCATGTTCCACGCCGTCGCCGAGCGGCTCGCCGACGATCCGGCAGTGCTCGGCTACGACCTGTTCAACGAGCCGTGGCCGGGGAACCTATGGCAACCGTGTCTCTCTGCCGCCGGGTGTCCCGCACTCGACCACTCCGAGCTCGGCCCCCTGTACGCCGAGGCGGTCCACGGTATCCGATCCGCGGGTGACCGCCACCTGATCTTCGGCGAGCCCTTCACCCTCTTCAACTTCGGCGTGGGGCCGACCAGCATCCCGCTGCCCGGCGACGATCCCCGGGCGGGCCTGAGCTTCCATATGTACACCGTCGATCCGACCATGGACCCGAATGTGATAGCCAACGCCATCGGTTGGTCGGCCGCCACCGGCGGCGCCCTGCTGAACACGGAGTGGGGAGCGGTCACCGACAGCACCGCCATCGAGCGGCAGGCCGGCGAGTTGGACGGGGCCCTGGTCCCCTGGATCTTCTGGTCAATGGGTGAGATCGTGAACAATTTGAACCTCCCGCCCAGTGGAGCAAATCTCATCGCCTCCACCGTCGGCGCGCTGGTTCGCCCGTATCCTGTGGCGGTGGCCGGCACCCCGAGGGCCCTGGCCTACTCGCCAGCCGATCGGACGCTCTCCTTCGGGTGGTCGACGGTCAGGCCGGGGGGCGGGTCCTATGAGCCCGGGACCCACACCGACCTGGTGGCGCCGACGACGGTCTATCCGACCGGGTACCACGTCAGCGTCAGCGGGGGCAGGGTGACCTCTGCGCCCTGCGCGTCGACGATCTCCGTCGCCAACCTGCCCGGAGACCATCCGGTGCAGTTGCGGGCCTCCCCCGCCGACACCTGTCCCGGCGGCCTCCGCTGAGGGCTGGCGACAGCCTCCGGACATCCCGGGTTCGGAGAGAGGGACCTGCACCTCGGACCAGCGATGCAGAGATGGCTCAGACGGTCGTGCGCGCCGATCTTCAGAACGATGCCGCTTCTGATGCTCCGACCACTGCAGACGGCGTACCCACCGGGCGTCGAGCGCCGCCTTCAGGCGGTCACCATCCGACAACCCTCGAACATCGAGGAGTAGCCTGCCCCCGTGTTGGAGTTGGGCGTCGGCAAGCGGGGCAAGGTCCTGGATCGGCGCCCCCGTCCCGCCGCCGCTCAGGAGATCGAACATCTCCTGGCGTCAGCCCAGGGCCTCAAAGCGTCGGTGCGATCGATGGAGGTGCAGTACCACCGGACGCTCCGGCTGCTCGAGAAGGGCGCGGAGATATCCGACATCCTGGAGGATGTCCACGCGGGGGCCACGCGACTGGCGCTGACCCAGACCCTCGACACATTCGAGATGATGCGACACCGAACTCGCCTTGCGCTCATGGCTGCCGGGTTGTCCGAGGGAATGACCATCGGGGAGTTGGGCCGCGCATGGAAGTTCTCGAGACAGCTCGCCGCCCGGTATGCCAAGGAGGCACGGGCCAGGTTCGGGAGCCCCACCCCGTCCCCTCCTTCCGCGACTCTCAGGGGTGGATGTCGGCCAGCAATTCGATCCGACGGGCAAGGTTCACGGCGTGGTCGCCGAGCCGCTCGTAGAATCGGGCCAGCAGGGTGACCTGCGCGGCGATGGCCGCTGGCATCTCCTCTTCGGCAACCTCACGGGTCAGGCTCTCGTGGAGGATGTCCATCTCCTCGTCGGCCTTGACCAGCCGTTCGCTCGCCCGGCTCTGTTCTCCGAATGCGTCAGCCGCCTCTTGCCACATCTCGCCCGCAACCTCGGTCATGAGTTGAATGATGCCCCGACTGCGGGCGCTCATGTCGGTTCCCAGGTGGTCTACGGCACGCTGGGCGACGTGCTCGGCCAGATCGGCGCTCCGCTCCAACTCGGGGATGATCAAGAGCATGGCCACCAGATAGCGAAGATCGTTGCCCTCGACCGGCGCGTGCTGGAGCTCCTCCCACACCAGGAGCTCGACTTCCGCGGTGAGATCGTCGACCTCCTGGTCGCCGTCGACCACCGCCTGACCGAGGACGGCCTCCCCCGCCAGCAGTGCATGGGTCGCCCGCGCCAGGGCCTCCGCGACCAGGGCGAACAGTTGGATGACCTTGCGGTCGATGGCGTCGATGCCGGCTCGTTGAATACCCATTCCCTTCCGAGGATAGCCACGACTGTTCCGCTCCGAGGATAGTCACGACACACAATGTTTACCTGGAACACCGGGAGATTACCTACTGTTCACTGTTCGTTTACCTCCAGGATTCCTTCCGGCCACCATCGGATGTCAACGTGGTCTGGGGTCGCCCCGATCGGGGCGAGGAAGGGACGGCTGTGACATCGACTTCGGCGGTGGCCGGTGAAGCGCAACTGAAGCCTGGGGGGCCGTCGGTCACCGACCTCCTCAACGATGCCCCGATGAGCAAGTTCCACCGGCGAACGGTACTCGTCTCTGGGGTCGGTTTCTTCACCGATGCCTACGACCTCTTCGTCATCAGCACCGCGGCCACCATCGTCGCCACCCAGTGGCATCTGAGCACCGTCCAGACGAGCTGGGTCACCGGCTCTGCCATCCTAGGCGCCTTCTTCGGGGCCATCGTCTTCGGCCGGATCGCCGACCTGCTGGGCCGAAAGTGGGTGTACACGGGCGTGGCCGTCATCATGATGGTGGGAGCCCTGCTCTCGGCGGTCGCGCCCAGCTTCATCTGGTTGGTCATCGCCCGCTTCGTGCTGGGCCTGGGCATCGGCGGCGACTATCCGGTCTCCGCAGTATTGATGAGCGAATACTCGAACCGGAAGGACCGAGGCCGCCTGGTGGGCATGGTCTTCTCGATGCAGGCCCTCGGCCTGGTCGTCGGGCCGCTGGTCGGGTTGCTGCTCCTCTCTTCCGGCGTGGGCCACGGTATGACCTGGCGGATCATGCTCGGCCTGGGTGCCCTTCCGGCCGCCGGGGTCATCTACCTCCGGACCAAGATGCCGGAGTCGCCACGATTCCGGTCCCAGGTCCAGGGCCGGACGGATCAGGCGAGCAGGGACATCACCGCCTACTCCGATGGCGTCGTCGGGGCACACGGCGCTGATGCCCCGCGGGCACAGCAGTTGGGCCTCGGGCAGTTCTTCAGGCATCGCCGGATGCTCTTGCTGCTGGCAGGGACGGCCGGCTCCTGGTTCCTCTTCGACTACGCCTACTACGGGAACACGCTCTCCCTGCCCGCCATCCTGAAGGAGGTGGACTCCGGTGCGTCCCTGGAGACGAAGCTGCTCTGGACCCTCGGGCTGTTCCTGGTCTTCGCGGTTCCCGGCTATCTCGTCGCAGTGATGACCATGGACCGGATCGGCCATCGCCGCCTTCAGTTCATCGGGTTCGCCGTGATGGCTGCGGCCTTCATGACCCTGGCCGGTTTCGCGCACCTCACCACGATGATCGTGCCCTTCCTGGCAATCTTCGGGCTCAGCTATTTCTTCGTTGAGTTCGGGCCCAACATGACCACGTTCGTCCTGCCCTCCGAGGTGTTCCCGGTCAGCATGCGAACCACCGGCCACGGCATCGCGGCGGGGATCGGGAAGCTGGGTGCATTCGTCGGCGTCTTCTTGGTCCCCCAGCTCCAGAAGCACTACGGCCTTCGGGGCATGCTCGCCATCGCCGGCATCGCCGCGATCCTGGGCTTCGCCCTGACCAGCGTCCTCCCCGAGCCGGCCCGTCGGACCCTCGAGGAGATGAACGAGGAGTTCGACGATCCGGAGGGCGCACCGCCTGATGCCTCCGGGTCCCGGCCCTCCGGGGAAATCGACCGTTCGGACTGGCAGGTGGTCGTCCCGCAGGCGTCCCCGGACCTGGTCGATGTCCGGAACGACCGCGCCGCGCCGGCACCCCTCACCGACGCGGTGTAGCCCGGCCACCAACCGACGGTGTCGACCGTCGAGCGGGGGGAGCGAAGCCGACAGGACACAGGGCCAGCATGACCACTGAGAGGGACGACACCGTTCGGGAAGGTGCGATCGGGATACGCCGCCCGGGTCGTCGCTTGGAGGGACGACGGATCCTCGTGGTCGGAGCGGGAGGTCCCGAGAACCCCGATGAGCTGGCGGCCAACGGTCAGGCGATCGCCATCTCGGCAGCCCGCGAGGGCGCCAGTGTCGCGGTGGCCGACAAGGATCCGGTGGCCGCCGGACACACCGTCGACGCCATCGTGGACAACGGGGGAACCGCAACAGGCGCCATCGCCGACGTCCGCGACCCGGCGGCCTGTGAGCACCTGGTCGAGGAGACGACGGAGGTGTTGGGCGCGATCGACGGCCTGGTCCTCAACGTGGGAATCGGAAGCGGCGTAGGGCTCGCCGGTACCGATGCCGAGACCTGGGACGACGTCCTGGCCGTCAATCTCCGGTCCCACTTCCTGGTGTGCCGGAGCGCACTGCCCCGATTCGACGGTGGGTCGATCGTGTTCATCGGCTCCGTGGCCGGCCTCCGACCGGGGACGTTCTCCCCGTCCTACGACGCGTCGAAGGCGGGACTGATCGGACTCTGCCGACACGTGGCCACGGAGGGCGCCCGCAGGGGTGTACGGGCCAACCTGGTGGCCCCCGGGCTGATGGATACCCCGATGGGTCGAAGCGTCTCGAGCGCCCGACCACAGCGCGATCGGGTCGGGATCCCCCTCGGCCGCCAGGGGACGGCCTGGGAGGTGGCATCGGCCACGGTGTTCCTGCTGTCCGACGAGGCGAGCTACATCACAGCCCAGGTGCTGGCAGTCGACGGCGGCCTCAGCACCCTTCCATTGACGCGGGGAGCGCCATGACGGTCAGGATCCATCCGGTGTCGGTAGCGGAACGTTCGGCCGACCTGCGGGAGACGCTGGACTCCTTGGCGCCCCCGGGGTCTGATGACGCCCTGAACATCTTCCGCACTCTGGCGCACCATCCGAAGCTCCTGCGCGCCTACCTGCCGTTCGGCTCCCGTCTCCTGCTCGGAGGGGAACTGCCCGCTCGCGACCGGGAACTGGTCATCCTGGTGACCGCCCAACTCTGCCGGTGTGCGTACGAATGGGATCACCACGTCCGCATGGCCAAGGCGGTAGGACTCAGCGACGGCGAGATCGAACAGGTCCGCCTCGGCCCTCCGGACGACCAGTGGCCGCCCGAGGACGCGGTCCTGGTCGCGGCAACCGAGGAGCTGGTCTCCCACCACACCCTCTCGGATCACCGGTGGAACCTGTTGGCCTCCCGGTACTCCCAACGGCAACTCCTGGAACTCACCATGCTGGTGGGTCACTACGCCATGCTCGCCGGCATGCTCAATTCGGCAGGTGTCGAGCGCGATGCACCTGGCGCCGACCTTCCGGACGGGAGTGGTTGATCTCACCGCGTCACAGCCTCTGTGGCCGGTGCCCGGTCAACTTCCGATTTCGCCGACAGCCCTCACGATGACGACCGCCGTCGACCATGGCACCGCACCCATCGCAGATCAGTCCTGACCAACACGCCGGGTCGCCATTCTCGTTGTGCCGATGGCCAGACGACTGTGGCCCGGATCCCGGGGGTCGGTCGACGGCGAAGAACCCGATGGAGAAGCGCACCGGGCCGAGTAGGGCTACCCGGTGGGCGATGTCGGGGGGAATGACCTGGTTCGATTCCGGGCCGAGTGTGACCTCGAGTGCCGGCCGTGTCGATGCCATGAATTGCAACCGTCCGCTCCGGACCTCCAAGAGTCCCCAACGATTCGGCGGTACTCGATGGGCACGGAGCAGCCCGGCCGGAACGGTCAGCTCATCCCATTCGGGGCTCGAGCTCACGCGCCGGAGACCGGCGGGTGGCTCGGCCCGGTCGCAGAGCGGGCATTCGAGCGGAGTTCCGAGAGCCGCGTCTCTTCCCTCCCGGTCAAGCACCCAAGGGCGCAACTGGAACGGTGGGCGGTGGCGCACGTGCTGATCGTGACCACACGACAGCTCCGCGACCCAGTCGGCTTCCTCGTCCCTGTGAAAGCCGGAGATTGCCCGCTCCACCGCACACGCTCCCGTTCGGCGTCGGTGGGACCCGGTGGGACCTACCGACTGGTGCAACCGAGGATCTCAGGCTCTCACACCCGAGGGTCCTGGCCGCGGTGGTGGGTGGTGGGTGGCCGCTGATCTCGTCTCGGCTCCGGCGGTCCCCGCAGCTGGAGGGATGGCCCCGTCACCGGCGCGAGGGGCAGCTTCTCCCACCGGTACACCCTGGTCCTGGCCGAATTCTCCGTCCGGGCGGCCGGGCGGCCACGGCAGGCGTCCGGGGCCTCCGGGGGCCTCGTCCTCGGTACGCCTCCCTCCCGTTCAGCTACCCTGAGCCCCGAGCCAGAGGCAGAGCCCTGGCACCAGCCCGGGCCAGAGCCAGGGCCCGGGCCCTGGCACCGCCGCCGCAGGCCCTGGACGATGAGGAGGCATCGGTGACCACATCACGATCTGACCGCCCGGACACCTCGGACATGCCCGCCGTCCACAGGGTGTTCCGCTCGTCGCTGGCGTCGGCACCGCAGTTCATCGCCAGTACGGCCGGGGACGAAGACCGGCGTGCGGTCGTCGCCAACTTCTACTCGAACCTGATGTCCTTCCTCGAGGTCCACCATGACGGCGAGGAGCAGCTCGTCTTCCCCCTCTTGATCGATCGCGCGCCCGAATCCCGGGAACTCGTCGAGGTGGCCGCCGGCCAACACACAGAGATTGTCGGACTGATGGAGGCGGCGAGGGCGGCCGTCGATTCCTGGGAGACGGGTGGCGACCCGCACGCGCCGACCGCCGAGCAATCCCTGCGGGATCTGGACACTCGCCTCTCCGCCCACCTCGACCAGGAGGAAGAGCAGATCCTTCCCCTGGTCGAGCAGCACCTCACCGCCGAAGAGTGGGGGAAGCTGCCCGGCCACGCCATGGGCGGTTTCGAGGGGGACAAGATCTGGCTGATCATGGGTCTCATCCGGGAGAACTTCACCGAGGACCAGCGCGACATGATGTTGAGCACCATGCCTCCTCCGGCCCGCCAGATGTGGGAGACGACCGGTGAGGCGTCGTTCGACGACCTGATCGCCCGGGTGCGTCAGGTCGGATGACGGACCGGGGGGGCGGGGAGCCGAACGTGGGACTCCAGGTGATCGGTGCCGGGCTTGGGCGGACAGGAACCACCTCACTGAAGAGGGCGCTCGAGCACCTCCTGGGCGGCCCCTGCTACCACATGTTGGAGGTGAGGGAGCGCCCCGACGACGCGGACGCATGGGGGGCCGCCTACGAAGGAAGGCCGCCCGAGTGGGGTCGCTTCTTCGACGGGTACCGGGCCACTGTCGACTGGCCGGCCGCGCCGTTCTGGTCGGAGATCAGCACGGCATTCCCCGACGCACTGATCCTCTTGTCGGTCCGCGATCCCGATGCGTGGTGGACCAGTGCCTCCAATACGATCTTCCCCGCACTGGCCACCTACTTCGCCCCGGACGCACCCGATGACGGATGGACGCGCATGGGACGCGGGATGATGTCATCGTTCACGCCAGGCTGGCAGGACGAGCCTTCGGCCAAGGCCGCCTACCTCGCCCACAACCAATCGGTGAGGGAGGCGGCGGCCGGGGGCCGGCTCCTGGAGTGGCACCCCGGGGACGGGTGGGACCCGATCTGCGCCGCACTGGGGTACGACGTCCCCGACCTGCCGTTTCCGCACACCAACACCACGGCGCAGGCCCGGGCCGAGCTCGGCCTCGGTGATTCCTGACCCAACCGCGACCTTCGCGGTCGACCGTGACCCAATCGGCCTCGATGTCAGTGCCCATCAGTCGAGACGCAGATGGGTAATCGAGGCCACCAACCCACCGTCGACCGGTGCCGAATAGGCTCGGCGTCAACCGCCGGCCCGGCTCGAAGTCGCACATCCGGCTCCCGGGCCGGAGCACAACGGTTCGGTCGAAGGGCGGTACGTCGGATGCCTCCAGGCAGGCTCAGCGAGCAAGAGCAGCAACTGCGCCGAAGGGCCATCGCCGATCTGATGCCCGACACCCTGTTTCTCCGGTGGATGGGGGTGGTATTCGACCGGTACGACCGTGACGACGTGGTACTGCGCCTCCCGTTCCGCGAGGACCTGACCAACGACGGAACCGTCTACCACGGCGGCGTGATCGCCGCCGCGCTCGACACCGCCGGCGCGGCGGCGGCGTGGTCGAACCACGACTTCGACAAGGGGGTCCGTGCCTCAACGGTCTCGATGTCGGTCCAGTATGTGGGAGCCGCGAAGCAGTCCGATCTGATCTGCCGGGCGCGGACGGTCAAGCGCGGCAGGGAACTGACCTTCACCGAGATCACCGCCACGGACGCCGAGGGGGCGCCCGTCGCCCACGCTCTCCAGACATACCGAATCGTGTAGGCGACCGCGACCGGACTGGTGCTCGAGCGCCGGGCAGCTCTCCACCGCAGATGGGAGGCGGCCGACCGACGGCGGCGGCGGCGTCCTCCCCTGGGTCGGCTACCATGGCGCTGAGCCAACGACGAGGAGTGGACCGATGGCATCGAGTGATGAGACAGAAGTGGGCACCAGTTCCCCGTCTCCCTTCGTGCCCATCGGCGACACGGGCGGAGTCGGGGCACTGGCAGGCGGGTGGGTCGGTCGAAGGGCGACCGACCCGATCCGGGCGCTCGGCCGCCCCGGTTCGCTGCCCGGCCCTGCTTGACCCCGGAACCGTAGGCGCAGTCGGCGCCACGCGACCCCCGGTCGCCGTCCCTCAACATCGGTAGCTCCGCCCGGAGCCCGGAGGTCGCCTCCGAGCCCAGCGGAGTTCCTCCTTGCCTCCCGAGGAAGGTTCTCGTGGCTGAACTCTCTGATTTCCCGTCCGCAACGGCCAAGGACACCATCAGGTTCTGTTGGGACCAGGTCGAAGGCAACAAGGCCCAGCTCCTCGGCGGATGGATCGTGATGATCCTGACCGTCGTGGTGGCCGATGTGGTCTGCCCGCTCATCTTCGCCTCCATCCTGTCCAAGGTGGCCACGTTGCCCATCCATCCGCCGTCCGACACCTGGCGGCACACCTTCGCCCCTGTTCTGCTGGCCTACGGCCTGGCCGGTCTGGTCGCGATGGTCGGATGGCGCACGGCCGGGTGGTTGCAGTGGGGTGCCGCTGTCCGCTCGTTCGCTCAGGGCATCAACAACGGCTACCGCCACCTGCTCAGGCTGAGCTTCCGCTGGCACATGGACCACCCGGCGGGCGAGGTGATCTCGGCGCTGACCAACTTCTCGTGGGCGTTCGTCGAGATGATCGATTCGTTCTCATGGGGCCTGCTCCCCACGGCGGTGGTCATCCTCAGCGCCCTCACCGTGCTGGCCGTCTTCGCCTGGCCTGCGGCCCTTGCCATGCTCGCCATGGTGGGTGGGTTCGCCTTCGTCCTGGCCCGGCGCCTGCCCAAGGTGCGGGACGCATCGGAGGAGTTCGAGAGCTTCCATTCCAAGGCCAGCGGGGTGATCTCGGACACGGTGAGCAATCTCATGACCGTCCGGACCGCGGCGGCCGAACCGCACGAGAAGGCGAGGGTGGAGCGGATCACCCGCCAGTCGGTCGACGCCGACCTGCGGGCCCGGTCCATCTTCATGAGGACCCAGCTCCAGCTCGAGGGCTCCATCATCATCGGGACCTTGCTGGCGCTCGCCGCCGGAACGGCGATGGCGGTCCACCACTGGGCGGCGACCGCCGCGCTCTACCTGATCCTCTACTACTCGGCCCAGGTGGCGTTCAGCATGGAGCAGTCCTTTGAGCACCTGCGCTCGGTGTCCCGCTCGCTCGGGCGGGCAGCCAAGTTCACCGCCATCTCCGGGGCCGAGGTCGAGATCAACAACTCGCCTCGCGCCATGCCCCTGGCGGTCCCCAGCGGGCGGGTGGAGTTCGATCACGTCGAGTTCGCCTACCGTCACCGCGACCGGCTCTTCGACGACCTGACCCTCAGGGTCGAGCCGGGCGAGCACGTTGCCCTGGTCGGGCCGTCGGGATCCGGGAAATCGACGCTGTCGAAGCTGCTGCTGCGGTTCATGGACGTTGGTGGCGGCAGCGTGCTGATCGATGGCCAGGACATTCGGGACGTCACCCTGGCGTCACTGCGGTCCAACGTCTCCTACGTCCCCCAGGACCCCCAGCTCCTCCACCGGACCATCGCCGAGAACATCTGCTACGGAATGGACGCGGTGGACGACGGTCTGGTGGAGGAGGTCGGTAAGGCCGCCCACGTCGAGGAGTTCGTCTATGCCCTCCCCGACCGTTACGGCACGGTGGTGGGTGAGCGGGGTCTGAAGCTCTCCGGCGGCCAGCGCCAGCGGGTCGCCATCGCCCAGGCCATGGCCAAGCACGCTCGCATCCTGGTGCTCGACGAGGCGACCAGCGCACTCGACTCCGAGTCGGAGCAGCTCGTCCAAGAGGCGCTCTGGAGGCTGATGGAGAGCTCGACGGCCATCGTGATCGCCCACCGCCTCTCCACGATTGCGCACATGGACCGCATCGTCGTGTTCGACGGGGGAAGGATCGTGGAGGAGGGGACCCACCACCAGCTTCTGCGACAGCACCGCTCCGGCCTGTATGGCCGGC
Organism: uncultured Acidimicrobiales bacterium; assembly: GCA_963806285.1. GTDB lineage: Bacteria > Actinomycetota > Acidimicrobiia > Acidimicrobiales > RAAP-2 > Bog-756. Next base: position 96,345 of record CAWDXJ010000005.1, on the reverse strand, counting down.
TCTGGCAGCACCAGTCCGGGGGGTTCCTCATGGCGTGACTCCCTGTTGCGCTCACAGCCTCTCGGACGCCCACCCCGGATCTGCTCTGGGGGCGAAGCAGTGGCCGGGTCATGGCGAGCTGCGCAACCCGGAGGACCATACGTCCATTCGGAGGACCATTCGTGCATTCGGCGGTGCCTCGATCCGGGACCAGCGTGGATGGGCCCCGTTGTCCGAGGACGATCGGATGCGTAGCCTTCCACCATGAGCAACGTCGCCGGGCCGCGTGGAGAGATCGGACCAGGGGTCCCGGACAATTCAACCTCGGGGGCGTGGCCGTCGCTGCCCGTTGACGAGTGGGTCGCCACCCGCGACACACTGCAGCTGTGGACTCAGATCATCGGCAAAGTCCGCCTGTCCCACTCACCTCTGCTGAACCACTGGTGGAACGTGCCGTTGTACGTCACCGCACGCGGGCTCTCGACATCGTTGATGTGGTCCACCGACGGGCGTGGACTCCAGATTGATTTCGACTTCGTCGAGCACCAATTGCGCATCGATGCTTCCGACGGCACCCGACGCATCGTTGTACTCGAGCCCCGGTCGGTGGCCGACTTCTACGCCGAGGTGATGGGCAGGCTCGATGAGCTGGGCGTCCACCCTGACATCTGGGCGATGCCGGCCGAGATCCCCGGGGCGATCCCGTTCGACGAAGACCACGTCCACAGCTCGTACGACCGGGACCAGGTCGAGCGGTTCTGGCGGCTGTTGATCAGGACCAGCCAGGTCTTCCACGACTTCCGGACCACCTTCGTGGGCAAGTCGAGCCCGGTGCACCTCTTTTGGGGCGCGCTCGACCTTGCGGCCACCAGGTTCTCCGGCCGGGCGGCACCGCCGCATCCCGGTGGAGCACCTCACTGCCCCCCGCACGTCATGCTCGAGGCCTACTCGCAGGAGGTGAGCAGCGCCGGCTACTGGCCCGGTGGAGCGGCCGAAGGGGCGTACTACTCCTACGCCTATCCGGAGCCGGCCGGGTACCGTGATGCCCGAGTTTCGCCCCGCGAGGCCTCCTACAACAGTGACCTCGGAGAGTTCCTCCTCCCCTACGAGGTGGTGAGAACGGCCGATGATCCCCGTGCCGTCCTCCTCGGATTCCTCCAGAGCACCTATGAGGCGGCGGCCGACCGCGGGGGATGGGATCGGGGCGCCCTGGAACGAACGCCGCCGTCGTGGACCCGGAACCGGGTCGCGCTCCCGGGCCCGTTCCCGCGGACCACCCAGCCGGTGGATCGAGAGGACGGATCCCGGTGAAGCTGCACCTGGATGGGAGGGCGGAGGTGCCGGGCGGAGCGGGGGCACCCGGCTCCACGTCCCCATGCCGATCCTGAACCGTGCGGCAGCAGACGGGTCCCGCCACGCGATCTTGTGGGATGTCCCGCCGGAGTCGGGAGCCCGAACCGTCCCACTGATCGGCCGGTCAGCTCCATGCGCCCCGGTCGAGGGCGTGGGTCCTCGCCGGGCAGTCGAGGGCTCCTCCCAGGTCAGCCAGGGACACTCTCCACGGTCCCGTCGAGGATGGCAGCGACCAATCGGGCGTGGTCCCGCTCGTTCTGCTTGGCGTATCTACGGGAGAACTGGGTGATCCCCGCGGCGAACTTCGAACCCTTGCCGATGTACCCGATGATGGCCACCGGATCGCCGGTCCGCGCGTGGGCCCGCGCGAGCGTCTCGCCACAGGCGGCGGCGAACTCCGCCAGGCGGGGGGCGATGAGCTCGGTGGTCGGGATGATCTTCATGTCGCGGAACTGCCGCACGTAGTAGTCCCTCCCGTGCAGTGAGCCCCAGCCGACGAAGATGTCGGTGGCACTCTGGACCAGTCGCTTCCCGGTGATGACCCGCTCCCCGTGGTTGCGGTGGATGCTGGGCTGGAGATGAGCCTCGTAGACCGACGGTCCAGCCTGTTTGACCTGGAGGAAGAGCGGATCAGCACCCGATCGCCCCTCGAAGAGCACCAGGTAGACCTGCATGCCCACACTGCCCACCCCGACGACCTGGCGGACCACATCGACCTCGGTGAACCGATCGAACAGGCTCTGTCGATCAGCTTGGAGAGTCTGTCGATACTCAGCAAGGAGGTGGTCGACGAGGTCGGCCTGCTCGTCGTCGTTGATCGAGACCCGGATCGGCGGATCTTCGGTGATCCGGGGGCGCCCCTGAGCCATGGTCGTCAGCTTGGCGAACGCTCCCCGGCTCGTGCGGTGCCTCTGCTTCTTCTCGATATGGATCGCGACTCTCCCCCGATCGGCCGGTTCGAAGTAGCTGATCAAGCTGTCGACGTGGATCCCGTCGTACCAGATATCGAGCTCGGGCATCCTCGCGTAGGTCCGCATCCGCTGCTGGTAGGCCTCGACGGCCGCGGTCACCGCAACATCGGCCTTTTCCCGCGCAACCCCGTTCTGCTGCGCGAGGACGACCAGACTGGTGGCCAGACGCTTGATGTCCCACTCGAATGGGCCGGGAAGCGTTTCGTCGAAGTCACGCAGGTCGAACATCAGATTCCGCTCCGGTGTCGCCCACAGACCGAAGTTCAGCACGTGGGCATCACCACAGAGCTGCACCAACAGTCCACTGTCGGGCCGGGACGCGAGGTCGGCGGCCATGACGGCTGCGGCACCGCGGTAGTAGTTCCAGGGCGAGACAGCCATCCGATGGTGCCGGATGGGGACGAGCTCCGGAACCCGGATGGAGTTCTGGGCCAGGATCGACTTCAGAGCGTCGTGCCCACGGTCCTCCTCCTGCCAATGGCCCAACGCACCCCGTCGAGCCAGTTTGCGGGCAGCCCTCCCCGACCGCCGCCGCTCGTCGCCTGTTGCCGGCAGATCATGCAACGGATTCGACGACGTTGCCGGCGCACTGGTCTCCGTCATGGCATTCCCCTCGAAGGTCGGCACTGGACCCCGTGCCGAGCAGATGACCCGCCTTCTTCCATCCTACCTACGCCGCCCTCCCGATCAGGATGAGGCCGGCGTGGAGACGCGAACCCATTGTGTGCTGGCGGTAGCGACCGGATGACGACACCGAGAGATGCGGCGAGGGACACTTCGCTTGCCGCATGCCGATTGCCCGGCGAGCAGGGCGCTACTCCGTGGCCGGCAGGGCGACATACATGGACAGGCCGTAGATCACCAGGACGTCAATGGAGATGACGATGATCGAGCACACCGGGTACGCCGGGAGATAGAGGAGCTGTCCGATTGCGTTGAGGGTGGCGAACGCGATCCCGGCCCACGCCGCCCACCTCTGACCGGCGAGTACACCGATCCCGACGATGAACTCGATCCCCCCAAGGATCAGAATCGTCCATCCCCACGACGTGAGGATGCCGAACACCAGATGGCTGTTCAGGTAGTGGGTGTTGGCGATGGCGACGATTTCCATCGATGAAATTGAAGACTGCGACCGACGGGATCAGCACCCCGGCAAATGTCCGCCAGCCAGCGACCCGAGGACTGATGTTCGCATCCATTTCTTCCCTGCTCGGGACCCGATCGGTTGGGCGAGATCCGATCCACGGTCCGAATGGATTCTCGGTTCCCCGGATTGCACTCCAGGCACTCACACACTTCCCGAACGCCCACCACGCCGCCGGGTCATTGGGACGAATGAGACGGTGTTAATCGAGCGTTCACCGTCCGGCAACAGCCCGTTTCGCCGCGTTTGTTAGAAATGGTCCTGGTCCGAGAGCTCGGGGCGCCCGTGTCAGTGGACCAAGGGGTTGAGCCTCCGCCATGCCACTCCCCCCGGCATGGTGGAGGCTCCCCGACTTGCCGTCCGCTCAGACCGATCACAGTCCCTCCCCGATGGCCAGGCGAGCCATCTGGACACGTCACCGTCCCCTTCTATGGACCCGCTCTCCGCGTCGATGATCAGTGGACCGACTTCAAGGCGGTATGAACCGATCTCACCGGACGCGCCCGGGGACGCGGCCGTTCTGGCCGACCCGGGCGAGTCGGGCACTGATCGCCGAAGGTGGCTGCCGCGCTTCGTGGCCCACAAGCTCGCCGCAGGCCAGTTGGAGCGGCGATAGCTTTGGGGGAGGCTGAATCCTGCCTGAGATCCATGGGAAGGACTGTGTGAGCGAACAGGAGGCTGTACCCTTCGAGGCTGTACCAATCGGGACCAGCCGCCTGGAGGCCTTCAGCGACGGCGTGATGGCCGTCATCATCACCATCACCGCCCTGAGCCTCAAAGTCCCCAATGGCTCCAGCTTCTCCGCTCTCAGCCACCGGCTACCCGCCCTCCTCGTCTATATCCTGAGCTTTGCCTTCGTCGGGATCTACTGGAACAACCACCACCACCTACTGCGTGCCACTCGTCACATCAGCGCCGGCGTGATGTGGGCCAACCTTCATCTGCTCTTCTGGCTGTCCCTGGTACCCATCATCACCGAATGGGTCGGTGATGCTTACCGAGATGCGTGGCCGGCTGCTACCTATGGGGCCGTGGCCCTGGGGGCAGGCATCGCCTTCACCTTGCTGGTGAAGATGATCGTACGCGGCAAACGGCCGGGGCTCCGCGGTTGCCACGGCCATCGGATCGGACGCGAAGGGTAAAGCGTCGCTGGTGATCTATGCGGCGGGTATAGGCCTTGCATTCGTCAGCCCTTGGATCTCCTATGCGTTGTACGCATCGGTGTCGATAATGTGGTTCGTCCCTGATCGACGCCTGTCCCGCCAGATATCGTCGCCGTGAGTCATTGGCTTTGCGGGTTCTCGTCCCGGCGCCACATCTCCACGGAATGTCGTGGGGTCGATGCTGCCCCGTCGCCGACGCCTGTCACACAGTGACACTCAACGCGACTCCGGTCATCATCGACCATCCCGACATCCCAGACGGGCCGGTCTCACCGCCAGGTGCGCTGGTGCCCGGCTGACCGTCCTCTTGGGCACGTCGACCTCGATCGTGTAGCGCCGATCGAGCGCTGCCGCGGGAGACGTACGTAAAGCGGCTAGTCCGGCTCCTCATTTCGGGTGTCACGCATTGAATCCCTATGAGCCAAGAGGGCGCATTCTGGGGGCTTCGACACCGAAGGGCGATCCGAGGTGCCCCGAGACCGGCCGGAGAGGGGCGGCTCCCCGGGGGAATCTGAGCCCAGGGCCATTCGGAGGCCCAGCCTCAACGGAGACGCTGCTCGTCGGAGGGGATGTCATCTCTGAGTCCTCCGCCACTCCGTAGCCAGCTGAACCGAGCTCGGAAGACCCGATATGACCTTTCTCCTAGAATACGTCGCGTGACTGAACCAGCCGAACCTGCTCGTCTCGTCAATGCTCGGCGGTTCTTGATGGGAATCACGACCGACAACTCTCGTGCTGCGCTTTCGCTGCTTTCTCCAGATGTGGTCTTCACCGTGCCGGGCCGGGGTTCGCTGGCCGGCGTCTTCCGCGGGCCGAGTGAAGTGTATGAGCACATTGACAGGCTGTTCAGTACTACCTCAGGCACTCTCGAGACCCTGAAATGGGTCGACTGGCTGGTCGGCTTGAGCCACGTTGCGGCGCTGCAGTTTGCTCAGGCCCAGGACGGCGGCCTGATCTACAGGAATCACCACATGTTCGTCATCGAGACGGACCAACGCGATCTCCTCTCCAACATACGGCTCTTCTTCCAAGACCAGACCGGGGCGGACACCTTCTTCTCCAACCTCCCCCCGGAATAGACCGACCCGGTGTCCCCGGACACGGGTCGGTGGGACAGGTATCCAATACGCACCAGCTCGACCATCACCTGGGCGGGGAGTCGTAGGTCTCGGCAGGTGTCACGAGGTGGCGCATCGGGGCGATCTCCGTGCTGAATCCGTACGAGGACTCGATCGCGGGGTCGTGATCCTGAAGCTCCTCCGCTTCGGACAGGCTGCCGACGAGGACGATTTCGATGCCATATGCACCTGAGGGATCATCGACTGGACCGAAGGCCGAGACCTTGCCCTCCTCCGCCAGCGCCGACCAGTAGGCGATGCGTTCCATCATCGTCGCCCTCTCCCCTTTGCGCCGTGCCACCATCCACTGGTTGCGGAACTCCGCCATCTTGGTATCGAGGCTCTTGGCCAGCTCGGAGACCTGGGACTTGGACATCCCTCGATGCCCACGGACTTGACCAGGTCGTCGACACCACCCGCCTGGACTTGACCCCAGCGGCCCGTCGGATTTCCGAGCTGGCGAGGCCCATGGATGAGCGGCGTTCCGCTGCGGTTGACGGCAACCCCGGGTGAATTGGACCTCCAGGTATCCAACCGGCGGTGACGACGCGACCGCGCCAGACGACGGAACTCCGTGTACCTGAACAGGCAATTCTCGGCCGGTCGAGAATAGTCGCAGACAGATATAGTATCAGTATGCGATATTAGTAGTTGGAAAGGAAAGGATCTGGTTGCCGAGATGACCGAATCCGATGTGGATGGGTCGGTAGATGCCGTATTGACGGCGAGTCGGTCCCTGATCGCGGTCGCCACAACGTCCCTTGGAGCGGTTGCCGAGGACACGACGCTGGCCCAATACCGGACGTTGGTGGTGCTGGCCTCTCGAGGCCCGCAACGGCTGGTGGATTTGGCGGGGGCGCTCAGTGTCACCGCCTCCACCGCGGGCAGGATGTGCGATCGGCTGGTGCGAAAGCAGCTGGTTCGGCGACACCGGGCCCGCGCCGACCGACGCACGGTGCTGATCTCCATCACGCCAGCCGGCAGGCAGGTGGTCGATCAGGCCACCGAACGCCGCAGGGTTGTCATAGCCGACATCCTCGGCAATCTGACCCCTGAGCAGCGTTCAGCGGTCGCCGACGGTTTCCGCACATTCGCAAGCGCGGCCGGCGAGGTGCCCGACCAGCAGTGGCCGCCGGTGACAACCGACGAGTTCGTCATCCAGGACTCCTGATGGACGAGCCATCTGGCGCTGCCCAAGAAACCACGGAGATGGACACGACGCCGGCTGGAGAGTCTCTCGGACTGACCAGGCCAGCGTCTGGGACGTTCGTCAGCCGGATCAGTGGCTGGCTACGGGGGTCCCGGTTCGGCCTGTTCTTCATTGCGTTGGTCGTGGGTGTCGGCTCGGGTTTCGGGGCTATCGCCTTCCGATACCTGATCTTCGGCATCACCTGGTTGGCCACCGGTCAGAGCCAGTTCGGCCAGAACGGGTACGTCGGCAGCAGCCATCTTCCGTGGCTGGGCCTGGGGTTCTTCGTGGTCATCCCGATCATCGGCGGCATCATGTACGGCCCGCTCATCTATCGGTATGCCCGGGAGGCACGGGGCCATGGCGTACCCGAGGTAATGGCTGCCGTCGCCGAGAATGGAGGTCGGATCCGGCCCCAGGTCAGCGGAGTCAAAGCGGTCTCCTCGGCATTGTGCATCGGAACCGGCGGATCCGTGGGTCGGGAAGGACCAATCGTCCAGATCGGCTCTGCGCTGGCGTCGAGCCTCGGGCAGTGGGTGCAGATGCCGGAGAACCGACTGCGCATCCTCGTCGCCTGCGGTGCCGGTGGTGGGATCGCGGCCACCTTCAACGCCCCGATCACTGGCGTGTTCTTCGGTGTCGAACTGATCCTTCGTGAGTTCTCGATCGAGGCGATCTTCACCGTGATGCTGTCGGCCATGGTGGCGGATAGCATCAGTCAGGCATTCCTGGGCAGTACGCCGTTCTTCACAGGCTTCCCCTCCGGGATTGCCGTGCATCATGCCAGCGACTATGTACTCATCGCCGCCCTGGCTGTAATGGCCGCCTTACTGGGTCTCGCCTTCAAGTCCGTGCTGTATCGGATCGAAGACCTGTGCGACGGACTCTGGATGACCCGACCCGAGTGGCTGCGCCCGGCCGTCGGCGGGGTCGCACTTGGCCTGCTGCTGCTGGCCATTCCCCAGATGTACGGAGTCGGGTATCCGGTGATGTATAAGGCGGTGGATGGCAAATACGTCCTCTGGTTCCTGGTGGCCTTGGCGCTCGCCAAGATGCTCGCCTGCAGCCTGACCATCGGCATCGGAGGCTCCGGTGGCATCTTTGCCCCGTCACTATTCATCGGGGCCACCTCCGGCATGGCCTTCGGCGTCGTCGCCACTCATCTGTTCGGGTCGAGTGCAGGCCCCCCGGCCCTCTATGCCGTTGTCGCCATGGGGGCGGTGTTCACAGCCGCGGCCCGAGCCCCTCTGACCTCACTGGCCAGCGTGGTTGAGATGACGGGCGATTTTACCTTGACGCTACCGATCATGCTGGCCGTAGCGATCGCTTCGGCGCTATCCCGGGCGGTGAGCTATGGAACGATCTATACCACGAAGTTGCTCCGCCGAGGCACCGACATCGACCGGGCTGGGCCATGGCGCGCGTTTCAGAATCTGACCGTCGCCAACGCGATGCTCGCCTTCCCGAACCCTTTGCCCACCTCCCCGGAGGCCGCTGTCCCGGAAGACCAATCAGTCCCGAGCTGGCCGACCCTACTCGGGCCGATTTCCGATACGCGGGAGGTCCAGACGGTGTTCGCCAATGAGTCCCTGGCCCAAGGGCTTCGTCAACTTGTGCACTACGGACGGGACGGCCTGCCTGTATTGTCGACGGACACCCAAAGCATCGAGGGCTGGGTCACGAACCAGAGTGTGCTCGAAGGACTCGCGCACCAGGTCAACGTGGCCGAAACCGAGAGTCTCGGTGTGGGGATTGAGCAGCCTCGAAGCCCGTTGTCGGGCTACCGCGTGGTTGAAATAGTCATCACGCCGGGCTCCAAGGCCGCCGGCGAAAGACTGGGGGACTTCAACTGGCCACCAAGGTGTGTGCCGGTTTCCATTCTCCGCGGCCGCAAGCTACAGATGCCCCAGCCGGGGTTCACGCTCGAAGTCGCCGACCGAATCAATGTGCTGATGCCCTGGGTCCCGAAGCCCGAGACAGAATCCCCGGATCTGCGACATGAGTAGCACGACGAGCACTGGGCTGACCGGGAATCGGGGGTGGTCGGAGGCCCCGCTCCCCCACACAAGGCTCCATCCCGACCACTGGGTCCAACCAAGGCCCCTCGATCGAGGCGCGGGGTCGTGACCGGTGCCCTCTTCCTGTTATCCGCGATGGCAGCCGCGCGCTCGACTGGACCTCCTCCTGCACTGTCGGCGAACTTCGGTGCAGTGGTGAATCAGACGGTGCTGCCCAGCATCGCGACTCTTCCCCTCACCGACCAGCACGGCCACGTGTTCGATCTGGCATTGCTACACGGGCGGAACGTGGTGCTCGTACCGTTTTCTGCGTCGGCCCGGATTCTGTGTAGCTGTTGGTAGTAGCCACGCCAATGTGTACAACGGATCGTCGCGGAATAGAGACTCGAGTTCGGTGCCGGGCAGTTGGCCACCGCCAGGCGGGCCTTCTCCTGCTCAGGTGGCACCTCGTCCACGATGACCGAGGACTGCCCGTAGTCGTCAACGTCGAAGATCTCGGGCGCAGACAGAAGCAAACGGGCGTGGCCCTGGCACTTGTCCGGGTCAACACGCAGCTTCACGGAAACACCACGGGGAGGACGCGGGGGCCGACGGACCTGTCCGCCCGCCCAGGTGATCTCTTCCCCCTGTGCAAGAGAGAAGTCGGGAATGCGGGCGAGCCACTCCTCGATTGCTATACGCAACTCCATCCGGGCCAGGTTCGACCCCGCACAGCGGTGGATCCCCGACCCGAAGGCCACATGGCGATTGTGCACCCTCTCGAGCTAGACCACTTCGGGATGGTCGAAGACCTCGGGGTCGCGGTTGGCGGCGGGGAAGTTCATCAGGACCTTGTCCCCCGCCATCATCGGTCAGCCGGTGTAGACGACGTCCTCGGTCACCTCGCGGGCCATCGTCACCGGTGAGGAGGCCCGCAGCAGCTCCTCGATCGCCGTCGGCATGAGCTCGGGTTCAGCCACCAGGCGCTTGGGATAGTCGGGATGCGCAGCCAGGTGCCACACCGAGGAGCCGATCGCGTTCCAGGTCGTATCGACCCCGGCGATGAGGACGAGGGCGGCCATGCCGAGCTCGATGCCATCGTCCACCGGGTTGCCCTCCACCTCCCTCGTAAGGAGTTCGCTGAGCAAGTCCTGGCCCGGGTTCTGGCGCCGCTCATCGAGCTGGGACAGGAAGTAGTTGAGCAGCCCTTCCGCGCCTCGCTGTCGCCGCTCCGAGTCGTCGGCGGACTCCAGGACATCGCGCACCCACCCGGTGAAGGTATTCGACAGGTCGGGCGACACGCCGAAGATTCGCGCGATGACGCGTACGGGGATCTGCTGCGCGTAGTCGGCAGCAGCATCGGCGTGGCCGCTGTCGGCAAAGCCATCGAGCAAGGCGCGGCACAACTCGCGGGTGAGCGGCACGTAGGTGTCGACGCGCCTGTGGGAGAACCAGGGCAACAGAAGCCGCCGCGTCCAGGAGTGCAGCGGCGGGTCAGACGAGATGGGCGGCAGGCCGTACTCGAGGTTGGGGCCGTCGAAGTTGGCATTTGGGTCCTCGTCCTCGTCGGCCGGGATCACACCTACCTCCAGGGAGCTGAAGTGCTCGACCTCGTGCGCGATGGCGGTGACGTCGTCGTAGCGGAGCGGCATCCAGCTGCTCTTCCGCGGGTTGGTGTGCGGGATCGGGCAGGTGCTCCGCAGCTGGTCCCAGATGCTGAAGGGTTCCCTCAGGTACACCGGGTCCATCACATCGAAATCGCTGGCCCAGTCGGTGACCGGCGCCGTCTGTGTCATGGAGTTCCCCCCTTTTCATGACTGCCATCAGGCTGCCCGACGCCATCCCTACCTCTGCTTTTGGTGCCGGTAGCTCTCAACGATGTATGACCAGTTTCTACGCCAGTGTGCTCAGTGACCCACCGACCAGATCGATCGCGCAGTTCGCGCTTGCAGAGCGCGGGAACCGGCCCTACATTCTTCGCCGAGGCCGGTGTCACCGGCAAGATGCGATCGGTCCGTTCCCGATCCTGCTACATACGGGAGGAACCATGGCTCCAAAGGGCTCCATGAGGCGCGCGCTACTGGCCGGAGTGCCACTGGCAATTGTGGCGACCGGCTTGGGATGGTCGGCGCCGATCGCGCTCGGATCGGCCGAAGCCGGTGCCGCAGGTCGGGTGGCATGCAGCCCCGCAGGAACCTCCGGGTTCAGCGCCGCATTGGTGGTCAACACAAGCGGGACGACGGTCAGTTCGAACGTGGACGGGACCGGTTGCAACTTGGGGATCTACGTCGCTCCGGGTGCGAACAACGTGACCATCAGCGGCATCACGGTGTCGGGAGCGGGCGACCACGGGATCATGGCCGAGAACGTCACGGGCCTCACGATCCAGAACGACACCGTCCAGGGTAATGGCGTGCATCCCACGCACAACTTGGGCACCGACAAGGCGATCCAGCTGGTGGGGGTGTCCAGCTCGATGGTCACCGGCAACACGGTCACGGGCAACGTGGCCGACGGCGGCATCTCGGTCACCGACGAGGGCGGGGGATTCGACCCCGCGGCGCCGAACGGACCCGCAACGCCCGTGGCCTCCACCAATGACACGATCGCCAGCAACACCGTATCGGGCAACTTCAAGGGTTGCGGCATCATCGTCGAAGGGTGGGTGCCGGGAGCGGGCGTCAGCGGGACCACAGTGAGCAACAACCACGTCACAGGCGCTCCGGGCATGTTCGGGCCCAACGGCCCGGTCATCGGCCAGATCATCGTGGCCACCGACGCTCCGGGTGCCACCGTTTCCAACACCACGGTCTCCGGCAACACGGTCACAGGCAGTTTCCTCAGCGGGCTCACCGTCCACTCCAACGCGCCGGGTGACTCCATCACCGGCACGAGGGTCACTGGCAACACTTTCAGCGGGAACAACTGGGGCCACATCAACGGGGCGCCCCAGACCGACGCCATCGCTCTCGAGGTAAACCCCATCCCGCCACCGGCCACACCGGTGCTGTCCGGGACCACGATCACGGGTAACACCATGAGCGAGTACGTCGGCATCTGGCAGAGCTGGCAGGTGACTGGCGCGACGATATCCGGGAACACGTTCACCGGGACGACTCTCCTGTTCACCCAACCCGTTCCCGGCGGCGGCTACTGGATGACCGCTTCCGACGGTGGGATCTTCAACTTCGGCAACGCCGGCTTCTACGGATCTACCGGTGGGACCCGACTCAACGCCCCGGTGGTCGGGGTGGCGCAGACCCGTGACCAGGGTGGCTATCTGCTCGCCGCCTCCGACGGTGGCGTGTTCAGCTTCGGCGACGCCAACTTCTACGGCTCCCAGGGAGGAACACATCTCAACGCCCCCGTGGTAGGGGTGGCCATGACACCGGCCGCCGGCGGGCCCCAAGGCACGCCGGGCACCAATGGCCTCGGCTACTGGCTCGTGGCTGCCGACGGCGGCGTGTTCTCCTATGGCGATGGCCATTTCTTCGGCTCCACCGGCGGGATGAAGCTCAACCAGCCGGTGGTGGGCATGGCGCCCACCCCGAACGGGCTGGGCTACTGGCTCGTCGCCTCTGACGGGGGCGTGTTCAGCTTCGGCGACGCCACTTACTTCGGCTCCATGGGCGGGATGAAACTCAACAAGCCGGTGGTGGGCATGGCGCCCACCCCGGACGGGAAGGGCTACTGGCTGGTGGCATCGGATGGGGGCGTGTTCAGCTTCGGCGACGCCACTTACTTCGGCTCCACAGGCGGGATGAAGCTCAACCAGCCGGTGGTGGGCATGGCCTCCACCCCGAACGGGAAGGGCTACTGGCTGGTGGCCTCTGACGGGGGGGTGTTCACCTTCGGCGACGCCGGATTCTTCGGCTCCATGGGCGGTACCCGCCTTAACGCCCCAGTGGTCGGCTCAACGGGCACCGGATCGAACGGGGTCGCCCCCTAGCTCCGCGAGTGGGCTAGCGACAAAAGGGCATTGACCTGGTCGAGCCGCGCCCGCTCTGAGGGCCATTCCCACGGTATTGATCTCGATTTCCCTAAAGGGTGTCATGACGGTGCCTGCCCGGCTGACCAGCAGATCCGTCAAACGGCCTTTGCGCCAGGATCCTGCCTCAGGGGGTGGGTCAGACTCTCGACATGCTCGTGCGTCTCGTCGCCCTCATCGGCCGTCAGCTCTTCCGGCTGGTTCCTCTCTCCTGTCGGTCATCGCGGTCCAAAGACATCGAGCTCCTGGTGCTCCGCCAGGAGGTCAATGTCCTTCGTCGCCAGGTGAATCGTCCTCGGTTCCGACCGGAGGAGCGGATCGTTTGTCCCTGCTTCAGCGACTGCGGCCTCCACGCGAACGGCTTTCATCTCTAGTCACGCCGGACACCCTGCGGCGATGGCATCGCGAGTTGATCCGTCGAAAATGGAGTCGACCTCATCAAGTCAATCCGAGACGGAGGATCCCGCTCGAGACCCAGCTGCTTGTGTGGCGTATGGCGCAGGAGAGTCCTCTTTGGGGCTACCGACGGATCCAGGGAGAGCTGAAGAAGCTGGCATCGAGATCTCCGCGTCGAGTATCCGACGGATCATTTGCCCGAAGCGAAGGCCCGGGACCGAAGCGGGACACCTGGTGCCAGTTCATGCGAAGCCAGGCGGCCTCGATCATCGCCTGCGATCTCTTTACCGCTGGAGGACGGTAAGGCTGAAACCCTCCACGTGCTCTTCTTTATCGATCTGCACACCGGAGAATGGTCCTGATCGGTGGAGTGACCGATGGGGCCACCAACCGGCTCGTGGTGCAGCCAGATCGCCCGTAATCTTTCCGAGGCACGGGAGTCCCGCGATATCCCAGTCAACGTCCTCGTCCACGACCGTGAAGAGCGGTTCGGCGCCACCTTCGACGAGGTGTTCAAGGCAGAGGGGATCAGGATCCTGCGCACACCGTGGAGAGCGCCCCGAGCGAATGCCTATGCCGAGCGATTCGTTCGGACTGTCCGCACTGAATGCCTCGACAGGCTCTTCATCCTCAACGAACGTCACCTGCGGTCAGTGCTCCAGACCTATGTCGATCATTACAACCGGAAAAGACCACACTGGGGTCGCGACCTACTTCCTCCCCAGGGACAGTCGGAGCTTCAACCCCTCTCCCCCAGCTCAGATCACATTGCCCGACGGGACCGGCTAGCCTCGATCATTCGTCCGACCCCGGGCTGACGGCGTAAGTAGTCGCCGAGGCGGTGGGCATGACCGATGCCGTACTCCGGACTGCATCGTGGACGTGAAGCACCCTGGTGTTGTCATTCGGTTTCGGATGTCACGCCCTGCAGGTCTGCTTTCGGGTCGGGCGTAGTGACCCGGCCCGTCACGGGATGGCTGCCCGGAGTTTGGCGAAGGCTTCGCAGAGATCGGTGGCCCATGGCCAGGTCTCGTCCAGCCGCAGAGTGAGTCCCCGTGACTTGTGGGCGAGGTATGCGGCTACGTGGAGGACCCGGTAGCGCATGGTCTTCGGCTCGGCCTTGGCCATGCACCGTCGAAGCAGACCATCTGGCTCCAGGCCAGCAGTGCTCCGGCGATGAGGGAGGTGGCCACCCAGGCCTCGTTGCGGACGAAGGAGTCGAAGGGCAGGTTGGCCAGACCACAGTCCTTCCAGTTCCTGATCCGGTCCTCCACCCGGGCGTGTCCCCGGTGACGGAGCTCGAGGGTGGCGATGTCTCGCCCTCGGTGTTGGTGATGAAGCAGGTGTGGCGGAACCCCTCGGCCGTGTCGAAGAGGGTGAGCTGGGCCCCGGGGTGGGGACGCTCCCGCCGCATGATCAGCCGAGTGTCCTCCGGCCAGGCGGCAAGCGGGATCAAGTCGGTCAGCTCTGTCACCCAGGCACCGTCGCGGACCGAACCGTCGGTCTCTCGGGCCGGGACCCAGTCCTCTTCTTGGACGAGGACCATGGCGTCACGAACTCCCTGGTCGATGGGGAATCCGATGGAGAAGTCGCAGTTGGCAGCCACGATGGCGTCCACGAATCCGTGGGTGGCCCCGGCCGAGTCGGCCCGCACCAGGATGGGGTGTTCGACGAGGGCGGGATGGTCGTCGGCGAAGTGGCCGGTCTGGTACTCCTCGGGCAGTCCCGACAGCGCCCGGTCGAAGAGTTCGATGTGGTCGTCGGCATCGTTGGCTCCGGTGTTCCCCGGTCGCAGCATGGCGGCCAGTGGCTCGTTGGTCGTGTCGCACCACACCCCCAACGGGAAGAACCCGAACCCCTTCTTGTAGGTGGGGGTGGCGTCCTGCTTCTCCGAGTAGGAGTTGACCAGGGTGGCGTCGAAGTCCAGCACCAGCGAGTCCCCGGGAGGACAGCCGCCCACACCTTGGCCCGGGCGGCGGCGATGGCCTCGGGGATGGCCCGGAGCTCGAAGGCCGTCGTGGCCTCCACGGCCCGCCAGGCCGTGGCGATCGAGGCCACCGGACCGAACAGCTCGGACTGTTCACGGAGGGACGCCATGTCGGCCAGGCAGTCGGCACCATCGGCGATGGCCACGGCCAGGTGGGTGAGGACGACGCCCGGATCGTGGGTGTGCCAGTTGATCCCGCACGCCGACATGGCCACCGACATGGCTTCGGTCAGGCCGCTGCGATCGGCCAGTTCGGACAGCAGTGCGGTGCCGGCGTGGGACACCAGGTTCTTCCCGTCGGTGGTCACCCTCATCGACTGGGTGGCGCGGCTATCGTGCACCTTCAAGGAGCCCTCCTGGTTCTGGGAATGTGTTGTGTAGAGACTCACATTCTCCCAGGACAAGGAGGGTTTTCCGCGGACGCGGACACCGCCGGATCAGGGGCGGGACGAATTTTCGAGGCTAGGAGCGTGGGTCAGAACCTGCCATTGACGAGGTAGTCGTCTGACTCGCGATTTGCCGGTGTATCGGCAAGAATTTCGGGTATGGCTGCCGATCCCATCGTCGAGGTGCTCTTCGAGGTCCCGGAGGAGGGGGATGCCACCGCAGCGTGTGAGGTCTCCGGCCGGTGCGGCGAAGACCTTCCGCCACTACGACCAGCACCAGTCGTTCCTCCTCCCGCCCTCGCTCGACGACTGGCTGCCCGAGGACCACGCGGCCCGGTTCATCTCCGAGGTGGTGGACGACATGCTCGACCTCTCGGTCGATCTACGACTCCTACGAGAGGCCGTCCGGGCGCCTCCCTACGACCCGACAATGATGCTGAAGCTCCTCCTCTACGCCTACTCGACCGGGGTGACCTCGTCGCGGGAGATGGAGCGGCGCTGCCAGGTGGACGTGGCCTTCCGGTGGCTGAGTGCCAACGCGGCGCCGGACTACCGGTCGATCTCCCGGTTCCGCCGCCGTCACCTGGCGCGCTCGGACGACCTGTTCATCCAGGTCCTCGCGCCTCTGCGCCGAGGCCGGCCTGGTGCAGCCTCGGGCGCGTCGCCCTGGACGGCACGAAGCTCGGGCCTCGGCGAGTAGACACAAGGCCATGAGCTACGACCGCATGGGGCCGAGGATCGAAGAGATCCAAGGCCCAGGTCGAGGCGATCCTGGCCGAGGCCGAGGCGATCGACCGGGCCGAGGACGCAGGCCTTCGGGGAGGACAGCCGGGGCGACGAACTCCCCGAGGAGCTCGCCACCAAGGAGGGCCGCCTGGCCAAGCTGCGGGCGGCCAAGGAGGCCATCGAGGCCGAGGCCAGAGAGAAGGCGGCAGCCAAGGCGGCAGCAGAAGGCCGAAGCAGACGGCGGGGACGAGGCGGCCATCGAAGCAGCGGCCGAGGCGGCGGCGGCCAAGGCCACGCCGCCAAGTCGCCCAGCGCAACTTCACCGATCCCGAGGCCCGGATGATGAAGACCACCGACGGCTTCCACTACGCCTACAACGCCCAGGCGGTGGTCGACGAGGCAGACCCAGGTGGTCCTCGCCGCCGAGGTCACCAGGCCGCCGACGACGTCGACCAGCTCTTCCCCATGATCGGCTCACCGAAGCGAACCTCGACGCCGCCGACATCGACGCCAGCCCCGAGCTGGTGCTCGCCGACGCCGGCTACTGCTCGGAGGACAACCTCACCAGGATCACCGAGACCGAGTACCGACGTCCTCGTCGCCACGGGCAGGATCAAGACACAACGAGCAGGTGCCGGACGCACCGCGGGGTCGGATCCCGAAGAACGCCACCCAGCGCGAACGCATGGCCAGGACGGCTGCGGACCAAGCCGGGACGGGCCGACTACGCCAGACGCAAGGCCATCGTCGAGCCCGCCTTCGGTCAGATGAAGGTCCGACAACAGCCGGACAGCTTCGACTCCGGGGGTTGGCCGGGGCCCGGGGCGAGTGGACCCTGCACGTCATCTGCCACAACCTCCGCAAGCTGGCCAACGCCACCCAGGGAGCACCCCTCGGGGCCTGCTGAGGCCGATCAGTCCCTCCGCGGGGCCGAATCCGACCATGGACGGCTGGACCTCGCGGTCGCAACCCGATATCGATCATCAACGCGCCTCGCACATGTAGGGCCAAGGGTGAGGATCAGCCTTGGCCCATTGGCGAATACTTGACCCATGCTCCTAGGCGGACTGATCCACGATCAGTACCAGGAAGCTCCATAGCTGGCACCAGAGCGCTCCATCGCCAATCCATCCGGAGCCTGGATGAAGTTGAGCTGGGTCTCAGTTAAGGATCAATCGGCCAGTTGGGCCCGATCCAATCGATCTCGTCGCGAGTACCGAAGATCGGCGGTCCAGTTGAATGCGAATCCTCACATCCGGCGCGAAGTCATTGCCACGAAGAGTGCACGTACTGCCGATGGCACCCTTCAGGTACGGATGTGGTACATCCCGAAATCGCAGGCACCACGAGAGGCTGATTTCAACTCTGCGTAACGCCCTGATCAGGGATTTCTTTTGGAGCGGACGACGGGATTCGAACCCGCGACCCTCACCTTGGCAAGGTGATGCTCTACCAACTGAGCCACGTCCGCGTGAGCCACACACCTTAGCAGTTGACCAATCTCATCCCTCTTGGCGTTCCCACCAGCAGGCGGCCCTCCCCTGAGGCTGCGACAGGGCCGGACCAATCCGCGACCGCGGGCGGACGGGCCGGGGAGGTACCCATCGAGGACACGTTCCGGCCGCTCGGTCAACCCCGGCCCCTGCTGCATCAGAGGCCCTCCTGCCTCGACCGTTACCACGAAGCCATCGGGCTCCAGGCAGGTGCACGGTCGGGCTTGTCCCACCGACCACCCTTCGGCGTCATGCCGGAAGCTCTGCGTGCCACCACGGCACAGGCCGGACCCGTCGATCGGCCTCATGGACCAGTTCGTCGAGCGAAAGCTCGAGTCCCCGGGCGATGGTGTCGATGTCCGGGGCGAGGTCCCAGCAGGCCTGCACGCCGGCGTACATGGTGTCCAGATACGAGAAGACGGTGACGTTCACCCCGACTCCCTCGACGATCGGGCCCAGAGGGTACATGGCCACCATGCGGGCACCGGCCAGATACAGGGGGAAGTCGGGTCCCGGGACGTTGGAGACAATGAGGTTGAATACCGGTGCCAGGTGGTCGAACAGCCGCAGGTTCGTCACCAGCCTCGACAAACGGGTGCCCACGGCAGGGAGGATGGCCTGGGCCCAGCCTGCGAACACTTCAGGACCGATGGATCGGCTCTGTTCCTTCGCCGTCTCCATCCCGTCCCGGATGTGCCGGAAGCGGGCGGCGGCATCCTCCACGCCACTGGCCAGCGACACGAGGAGCGCGGACACCCGGTTTCCCAAGGACTCCCGCTCGGATGCGCCCGCACCGACACCGGCACCATGGCCACCAGTGACCGGTCGAGCACCTCCCCCCGCTCGGCGAAGAAGGAACGCATGGCTCCCGAGGTGGCGGCGAGGACCACGTCATTGGCGGTTCCGCCGAGGACCTCCCGGACCCGTCGCACGTCGCGCAATGGCAGTTCGGCGAAGGCCACCCGCCGGTGAGGCGAAATGGCACGGTTGATCGAGGTGCGGGGAGCCTCGAACGGCGCCGGCGGCAGACTGCCGGACACGCCCCGATTACGATCGCTCAACCGCCGCGCCGTCCGCACGGTCCTCGACAGGGATCGGATGAGACCCTCGGCGTTGCCCGGCAGCGATCCGAGGGCGTGACGCCACTGCGCCATCTCACCCGGCAGCGGGTCGGGCGACCAGGTCGGACCGTCCGGAATCGCCTCCACCGACGGGGAATCCCCGGGTATGCGGCCGGCAGCATCCGACCGCCGCATGGACCGGGGCCCGCTGCCGGGAGGGAAGAGGCGGCGCGGGGCTGGCTTCGGTTCGAGGTCGAAGAAGGCGGCCAGCACCTCGGCTCCGGAGACGCCGTCGATGATCGAGTGGTGGACCTTCGGTATCACCGCCAGATGACCGTGCTCGAGCCCTTCGACCACATGGAATTCCCAGAGCGGCCGCCCGCGATCGAGCGGTCGGGAGGCTACGTCGGCCGCCAGCACGGCCAGCTCCTCCAGTCGACCTGGCTCGGGGAGGCTCGCCCGCCGGACGTGGAAGTCGATGTCGAAGTCGGGATCGTCGACCATCGACGGCTGCTGCAGTCCGAAGGGGACCTCGATCATCCGCTTCCGGAACGGAGGGACCAGGTGCACCCGTCCGGCCACCATGTCCCTGACGGTCCAGAAATCGACTCCGCCCTCGACGTCCCCGGGATCGAAGATCAACGCCCCGAGGATCTGAAGGTGGGTGGTCGGCGACTCCAGGCTGAGGAAGGCCCCGTCCATCCCGGTCAGACGCTCCACTTCTCCGCTACCGCCCCGTCGACCCGAATCCGCCGAGGCCGCGCTCGCTCGGCGGCAACTCGACGGACTCCACGAATTCGGCGGATTCGACCCGCTGGATCACCAGCTGTGCGATCCGGTCGCCCCGGTGCACCTCATAGGGGGACACGGGGTCGGTATTGACCAACAGCACGGCCAGCTCGTCGCGGTACCCCGAATCGATCAGGCCGGGGGTGTTCAGGCAGGTCACCCCGTGACGCAGGGCCAGGCCGCTCCTCGGCTGGACGAAGCCGGCGAATCCCCGCGGAATGGCCAGGGCGATACCGGTCGGGACCATCGCCCGGCCTCCCCCGGATCCAGCGTGACGTCGATCCGGGCCACGAGGTCGGCACCGGCGTCACCCGGCCTGGCATAGAGGGGCAGGGGGATGCCCGGGTCGGTCCGCACCACCGGGACCGAAAGCCCGGCTCCCGACTCGCGGACGTGGAGGTGCCCCTCGTCGACGACCGATCTGGCACCGCTGCGTGATCCGGGGGCCACCGGACTCCTCCACTTCTCCCGGTCCTGACGCTACCGCCCGGCGACCGGCGCCGTCGCACCGGCCCCACCCCTGCCCACGGCCGGCCCGACCCGACGGGGAGCTTGGCCGGCAGCCACCTTGGAGCCGAGGCCTCCAACCGGTAGCGTACCGGCGTGCTGGTGTGGATGGATCTCGAGATGACCGGGCTCGAGGCCGACGCGCCACGTCATCGTCGAGGTGGCGACGCTGGTGACCGACGACGACCTGACCATCGTCGCCGAGGGTCCGGACCTGGTGGTCTCGACCGCCCCCGAGCAACTGGCCCTGATGGATGACTACGTCAGGGAGATGCACACCAAGAGTGGACTCCTGGCGGAGATCGAAGCATCGGACATCTCCCTCGAGCAGGCCGGGACCGCCACCATGGACTTCATCCGCGCCCACGTTCCGAAGGCCCGCACCGTGCCGCTGGCCGGCAATTCGATCGGGACCGACCGGCGGTTCCTCGCCGCCCAGCTGCCGGAGATCGAGGACTACCTCCACTACCGCTCGGTGGACGTGTCCACGGTCAAGGAGCTGGCCCGTCGCTGGTATCCCGGGGCGATGAAGGGCGCCCCGACCAAGGCGGGCGGCCATCGGGCCATGGATGACATCCGCGAGAGCGTGGCCGAATTGGCGTACTACCGCACCGCAGTCTTCCGGGGGTCCGAGCCCGGGGGACAGATCGGCCAGTCGTCCTCCCCCACCGCATGACCCGGCTCTCCGGGCACGTCCGCCGCCCCGGACCAGCTCCGAGGTCTCCCGGAGGACGGCCGGGAGTGGCGCAGGCCGATCAGCCCGACAGAGCGCATCGATAGCACCGAGAGGAGCGCACATGCCCGACCTGGCCGAGCCGCAGCCGGAGGAATCCCCCAGCGGACCGTCGATACCCCCCTCCCTGGCCGAGGCCACGGCGACGCTGACCGCACCGGGTCAGGGATTCGAGATGGAGGACCTGACCATCAGGGGCATCCACACCCGGACCTGGAAGCATGCTCCCGCTACCCTCCGCTCGGTCCTCGAGCTGTCGGCCCTCCACGGGGACAGCGACTACCTCGTCTACGAGGACGAGCGGGTCACCTTCGCCGAGCACTTCCGGGTGGCCTCCGGCCTGGCCCGGGCCCTGATCGGCGAGTTCGGGGTCGAGAAGGGCGACCGGGTGGCCATCGCCATGCGCAACCTGCCCGAATGGGTGATGGCCTTCTGGGCCTCGATCGCGGCCGGAGCGGTGGTCGTGCCGCTCAACGCATGGTGGACGGGCGGCGAGCTCGCCTACGGCCTGAGCGACTCGGGGACGTCCGTGGTGTTCGTCGACGAAGAGCGCCGGGACCGCATCCTCCCCCATCTCGAGACGATTCCCGATCTCCGGTCCATGGTCGTGTGCTCGGAGGAGCCCGAACCCACCGGTGGCCGGCGTCAGGCGCAGGGATCGATCGTGGAGCGGGCTGGATCGGCCCCCCTCCCCGTGCGTCCGTTCGCCGAGCTGACCGCCGGCCTGCCCGAGCAGGCCACGCTGCCCGACATGGCCATCGGGCCCGACGACGATGCCACCATCTTCTACACGTCGGGGACCACGGGCCGTCCCAAGGGCGCCGTCGGGACCCATCGCAACAGCGCCTCCAATCTGATGAACCTCTTCTTCGTGGCGACCGTGGGCTCCCTCCGGCGCAGCGGCCCTGCGGCCGACGTCGGCGGCGGCGCCCAGAACGCCAATCTCCTCTCGGTGCCCCTCTTCCACGCCACCGGCTGCCACGCGGTCCTGGTGTCGAACACCGCGGCGGGCGGCAAGCTGGTGATGATGCACCACTTCGACCCCGAGCGGGCGCTCGAACTGATCGAGCGCGAGCGGATCACCATCTTCGGCGGGGTGCCGGCGATGGTCATGCAGGTGATCGACTCACCGGCCTTTGCCAAACGGGACACCTCGTCGGTTCGCTCCATCTCCTACGGCGGGGCGCCCTGTCCCCCGGACCTGGTCCGCCGCATCAAGCAGCACTTCCCTTCGGGGGCCCCGGGCAATGGCTACGGCCTCACCGAGACCTCGGCCATGACCACGATGAACGCCGGTGACGACTACGTGCGCAAGCCGGGCAGCGTGGGGCCGCCGGCCCCGGTGTGCGACGTCGCCGTGGTTCCCGAGGGACACGACGGGGAGGAGCCACCGTCCGACCAGGTGGCTGATCCGGGACGGACCGGCGAGCTGTGGATCAAGGGCCCGAACGTGGTGCGCGGCTACTGGAACCGTCCCGAGGAGACCGCGTCGACGTTCACCCGGGGCTGGCTCCACACCGGCGACGTCGCCCGCATCGACGAGGAGGGATTCGTCCACATCGTCGACCGGGCCAAGGACATGATCATCCGCGGTGGCGAGAACGTGTACTGCGTCGAGGTGGAGGCCGCCCTCTTCGAACACCCGGCCGTGGCCGACTGCGCCGCCATCGGGGTGCCCCACCCCGTCCTGGGCGAGGAGGTCGGCGCCGTCGTCGTCCTGCGACCCGGAACGGACGTCGGGGCCGATGAGCTGGCCCGGTTCGTACGCGAACGGCTGGCGGCGTTCAACGTGCCCTCGCGCTTCTGGTTCCGGGCCCGGCCGCTCCCCCGCAATCCGGCCGGCAAGGTCCTGAAGAGGGAGCTGCGGACTGAGTTGCTCGGCGGTACACCAGCCGCCTGAAGCGGTCAGACGCCCGCGCCTGCCCCTCCCGGGGCCGCCGATGCCAACGTCACCCGGGTGGCCGCCACGTCCCGCTCCATCTGGGCGATCAGGGCGGCTGTGGTGTCGAAGGCCAACTCGTCGCGCAGCCGGGCTGCGAACGAGACCCGGGCCTCCTCACCGTAGAGCTGGCCGGAGAAGTCCAGGAGGAACGCCTCCACCAGCAGATCGCCGCCGGCACCGTAGAAGGTCGGACGGCGCCCGACCGAGATGGCCGCCTCCCAGATCGAACCGTCCGACCGCTCGTACCATCCTGCGTAGATCCCGGCGGCCGGAAGGCTGATCGCCCCCGGGACGTCGACATTGGCGGTGGGGAATCCGAGTTCGGACCCGCCCCGATGGTCGCCGTGGACCACCGGGCCCCTGACCTGGTGGTACCGGCCCAGCAGGGTGGCGGCCTGCTCGACGTGGCCGGCGGCCACCAGGCTCCGCACCCGGGTGGACGAGATCGGCTCACCCGGGGAAGCGGGGGGATCCCGGTCGGCCCGCAGGGCCACGCCCTCCACCGCGAAGCCCGAGGTCGAACCCATCTCCCGCAATAGGCCGACGTTGCCCTTGCGACCATGTCCGAAATGGAAGTCCTCCCCCACCACGACCAGGTGGGCGTGGAGTCCCTCGACCAGCACGGTGTCGACGAAGTCCTCCGCCGTCTCGTTGGCGCGCTCCATGTCGAAGGGGATGACCACGGTGCGGTCCACGCCGGCCGTCTCGAGGAGTTCGAGCTTCTGGTCGAGATCACACAGCAGGCTCGGCGCCGATTCGGGGCGGACGACCGTGGCCGGATGACGGTCGAAGGTGACGACGACGGTGGTCAATCCCTCGTCCCGCGCCCGCGAACCCATCTCGGCCAGCAACGCCCGATGCCCGAGATGGACGCCGTCATAGGCCCCGATGGTCACCGCGCTCCCCCGGCCGGGGGAACCAGCGTCGTCGGGTCGGTGACGATGTCCATCACCAGGGAAGATTACTGCCGCAGCTGTGGCGGTCGGTGCGGACCGCGGACCGGACCGGTTGCCCCCCGGGGGTCATCCGGTCGCCTCCATGACCACGGCCGGACGGATCCGGTCGGTCTCGGTGGCTTCGTAGACCGCCAGCAGCCGGTGCCGGTCATCGACCAGGCCCCACGGCCCGTCTCCGGCCACCCCGAGCGGGACCCGGTCGAGCGCCAGGCCGCGGGCCACGTCCCGTTGCACGTCGGTCGGCACCACCACCTGGTCGAGGTCGCGCAGGGCCTGCGCAGGGGCGAGGACCACGGCCGGAGTCAGCTCGTCGACCAGCCGTGCGTCCCCGGCCGAGAACGATCCGATCCGGGTCCGTCTGAGGTTGCGGAGGTGGGCGCCACCGCCAAGGGCCGCGCCCAGGTCGGCGGCCAGCACCCGGACATAGGTCCCCGACGAGCACTCCACACCGATCCGGAACACTCCCGGTGTGAGCCCCGGGTCGGCGTCGAACCGGTAGACGTTGACCGGCCGAGCCGCCCGCTCGACCTCGATCCCCTCCCTGGCCAGGGCATGGAGGCGGCGTCCGCCCACCTTCACCGAGGAAACCATCGGCGGGACCTGTTCGATGGGCCCGGTCAGGGTGGCGGCCGCGGCGCGGACCTGGGCCAGGCTCACTCCCTCCATCTCCCATGTTCCGGTCACCTCACCGGATGCATCGAGCGTAGAGGTGGCGGTGCCGAGGACCACCTCCGCCTCATAGACCTTGGGCAACACGGTGAGGAACCGCAGGAGCCGGGTGGCCCGTCCCAGGCCCACCAGGAGGACCCCGGTGGCATCCGGATCGAGGGTGCCGGCGTGGCCCACCCTCCGCTGGCCGAAGATGCGGCGGCACCGGGCGACCACGTCGTGGGATGTCCAGCCCGCCTCCTTGTCGACCACGGCCAGGCCGGTGACCTGATTCAGGCCGGCCGGGCTCATCGTGGCGCCGATGCGGCGCCGGGGCCCTCGGGACCGCCATCCCGGTCGCGGATCCGGCGCAGGGCGTCGTCGACCTGACCCCCGGCGACGACCGCAGGGTCGACCGCGAACTCCAATCGGGGAGTGCGTTTCATCCGTGTCTGGCGACCCACTTCGTGTTGCAGCCGGGATCGCCGCTCCGCCAACCCCTCGGCCGCCTCCTCGCTGAGGGAGCTCAGATAGACCACCGCGTTGCGGAGGTCGGGCGCAGTGTCCACACCCGTCACCGTGATCAGGCGGAGGCGCTCGTCGGCGTCGGCCAGGCGTTCGAGCTCTTCGGCCAGCACCCGCCGGACCACCTGGTTGACCCGAACGGACCGCGGGTAGGGGGCCACTCCTCGATTGTCGTACCGGCGACCTCGCACAGGACTCCTCTTTCCCACCGCCTCCGGGGCGCGCCGTCCCGGGCCGGAGCGCCGTCGCAACTAGGTCCGGGGGATCTCCCGCTCGTCGTACGTCTCGATGAGGTCTCCCTCTTTCAGATCCTGGTAGTCGGACAGGCCGATGCCGCACTCGAAGCCGGACTGCACCTCACGGGCGTCGTCCTTGAAGCGTCGGAGCGAGGTGATCGTGCCCTTCCAGATGACCACCCCATCCCGGAGGAACCTGACCTTCGACCCCCTGGTGATCATCCCCTCCCGCACATAGCAGCCGGCGATGGCACCGATGCGGGGCACCCGGAAGACCTGACGGACCTCCGCCTCGCCGGTGACCACTTCCTCGTAGACGGGCGACAACAGGCCGAGCATGGCCGCCTCGAGGTCCTCGAGCAGCTTGTAGATGACCTCGTACAGGCGGATTTCGACGTTGGCCTTCGCCGCCGTCTCCCGGGCCCGGCGGTCGGGGCGGACGTTGAAGCCGATGATCGCCGCCGCAGAGGCCTGGGCCAGCTGGACGTCATACTCGGTGATCCCGCCGACCCCCCGGTGCACGAAGCTGAGCTTGACGTCGTCCCGCTCGAGCTTGCGCAGACTGTCGGTCACCGCCTCCAGCGAGCCGCGGACGTCTGCTTTCAGGATGAGGTTGAGTGTGGCGGTCTCGCCCCGCTGGATCTGCTCGAACAGGTCCTCCAGCTTGGCGCCGCCGAGGGCCGACGTGGCGGCGGGCACGTGCCCGGCCACCCGGTAGCGATGGGCACGGGCCTCGCCGATGGTCCTCGCCTGGGCCAACTCGGGGGCCACCCGGAACTCATCCCCGGCGTCGGGCGGCTCCGAGAACCCGAGCACCTGGACCGGGGTGGACGGGGGAGCCTCCTTGATCTGGTCCCCGTGCTCGTCGACCAGGGCCTTGACCTTGCCCCAGGCCGCTCCGGCCACGATCGGATCGCCCACCCGGAGCGTGCCCCGCTCCACGATGACCGAGGCCACCGGGCCCCGGCCGATCTCGAGTTCCGCCTCGAGGACGACCCCCCGGGCCCGTCCCTCGGGGCTGGCCACCAACTCCTCGACTTCGGCCACCAGGACGATCTGCTCGAGCAGGTCGTCGATGCCGAGATTCTGCAGGGCCGAGACCTCGATGGTGATGGTGTCCCCTCCCCACGTCTCGGGGACCAGCCCGTGCTCGGAGAGCTGCTGAAGGACCCGATTGGGATCCGCCTCCTCCCGGTCCACCTTGTTCACGGCGACCACGATGGGAACCTCGGCGGCCTTGGCGTGGTCGATCGCCTCGACGGTCTGGGGCATGACCCCGTCGTCCGCCGCCACCACCAGCACGACGATGTCGGTGACCTCTGCGCCGCGGGCCCGCATGGCGGTGAACGCCTCGTGCCCAGGGGTGTCGATGAAGGTGATCGGGTGGCCGTTCCACTCGACCTGGTAGGCGCCGATGTGCTGGGTGATCCCCCCCGCCTCACCTGCCACCACATTGGCGGAGCGGATCCGGTCGAGCAGCAGGGTCTTGCCGTGGTCGACGTGGCCCATGACGGTGACCACCGGGGGCCGCGGCCGCAGGTCCTCCTCCGCCTCCTCTTCGTCGTCGTCGTCGAAGAACTTGGCCAGCAGCTCGGCCTCGCGCTCCTCTCCGGGGTCGACCAGGCGGACCTCGGCGCCGAGCTCGGCGGCGAACAGGTCGATCATGTCGTCGGTCAGCGACTGGGTGGCGGTGACCATCTCCCCCTGCAGCAGCAGGAAGCGGATGACGTCCCCGGCCGAGCGGTTCAAATTTGGGACCGAGGTCGCGTGCCGTGGACCCCCGCTCGATGATCACCTCGGTGTCGGGCACCGGTGCGGTCGACGGTGCGTAGGCGGTCAGCTGGGTCGGCTCGAGCTCCTCGAGGTTGCGACGTCGGCGACGGGGTCGGCGTTGGTTGGGGCGCCCCCGCCCCACCCCAGGGCCTCCCCGCCCGCCCGGGCCCCCCGGGCCTCCGGGACCACCGCCGGGACCACCGCCGGGACGTCCGCTGTATCCACCACCTCCGGGACGGGCCGCGAAGCCTCCCCCGCCGGAGCCGCCCGGGCCCCCGGTACGGACCCCGCCGGAGCGCCCCGCGCCGGCACCCGGGCCGCCCGAGCGCCCCGTGAATCCGCTCGACCCGCCCGGACGCGAGCCTCCCGGTGGTGGCCGTCGGCCTCCGGAGCCGGGCGGCGGCGGGATGGGCTTGCCGGTCACCGATCGGGGTGGGCCGCCCGGGGGCGGCGGGATGGGCCGCCCCGAGGCACTGGTGGGCGCGTGGACCGGCGCCGAGGGGGGCGTGATCGGTCCGGCAGCGGTCGGATCTGGGGTCGTGGGCGCCACCGGAGCCTGGGTGGCGGCCGTGCTGGCGATCGGGGCCGACCGCTCGACCGGCGCGGCGGCAGCCGGGGCCACCGGAGCCGGTGGGCGGACAGGCGGTGCGGGCGTCTGTGCGGCCGGAGCGGCCGGAGTGGCCGGGGTGGGCAGGCGGGCCGGCGGGACCGCAGTCGGCTGCTCGGAGGCCGGCCGGCTGGTGATGAGCCGGGTGCCCGACCGCTTGACCGGTGGGGACGACGCCGATCCCGGCGATCCGGCCCCGGCGGTTCCGCCTGGGCCTGCGGGAGGCTTCTCGGGGGCGCTGACCGGTTCCCGGTCGAGGTCCGGCGCCCCGCCGTCGACGGGGGGTGCGGCCTTCTTGGCCGGAGCCTTCTTCGTGGCCGCCGCCTTCTTGGCCGGGGCGGCGGGCTCCTCGGGTTGCACCGGACGGCGGAGCCCCTCCCGGTCAGCCTTGCGACGGGCGCGGTCCGCCTGGGCGTCCTCGATCGACGACGAATGGCTCTTGACGCCCATGCCCAGGGACAGGCAGAGGTCAAGCGCCTCCTTGTTGGTCAGACCGAGCTCATGTGCGAGTTCGTAGACCCGGATCTTCTTCGGCAACGGCTGTTACTGCCCTTCATTTCACGTCGTAGGTGCCGATACGCACATACGACCGTCCATTCTCGCACATCACGGGACCGGACCCTCCGAGCCCGGCCCGACGTTCCTGCCCGGCGGGGAACTGAGGGCTGCCCGCAACCCTTCTACTTGCAACTCCCCGATCCGGGTTCGGAACGCCCGGTCGAAAACCCTTCGCTTCACCGCCCACTCCAGGCACGCCGGGGAATCCCGACAGAGCCACGCCCCCCGGCCCGGACGGCTGCGCCCGATCACCAGGGAACCATCACCGGACCGGGCCACCCGGAACAGCAGATCCGTTGACCGGGTCCGCCGGCACCCGACACAGGTCCGGATCGGGGCTACGTGACCTCCTCGGCCCGGTCCCCGACGGTCCCACCGACGGCGGCAACATCGGGAGGGGCGGCCACGCCAGGAGCGACCGGCTCGTCGGCCGCTCCTGTCGCCTCGGGATCGACCGGGACCGTGTCAGCTTCAGGCGCCGACGCTTCGGGCGCTGCTTCAGGCGCCGCTTCGGGCGCTGCTTCAGGCGCCGCTTGGGGCATCGCCGTCCCCGCCCCTTCGGCGCCCTGCGACCACTCGGTGGCCGACACCGCGGTGCCGCCCTCGGCCGGTTGCCAGACCATCTCGCCCGCCTCGTTCTGGATCCACTCGCCCTCGGCCCACTCTTCACCGGCGTAGCCGGATTCCTCCTCGGCCAGCTGGGTCTCGCTCTTGATGTCGATGCGCCAGCCCGTCAACCTCGCGGCCAGGCGCGCGTTCTGCCCTTCCTTGCCGATGGCCAGTGACAGCTGGTAGTCGCTGACGATCACCGTCGCGGTGCCGGTGTCGTCGTCGAGGCGCACCTCGCGGACCCGGGCCGGGGCCAGCGCCGACTGGATCAGCTCCACCGGGTCGTCAGAGAAGGGGACCACGTCCACCCGCTCGCCGCGGAGCTCGTTGGTCACCATCCTCACCCGCGAGCCGCGGGCGCCGACGCAGGCACCCACCGGGTCCACGTTCGGGTCGTTCGACCACACCGCGATCTTCGTGCGGTGGCCGGGCTCACGGGCGGCGGCCTTGATCTCGACCGCCCCGGACGAGATCTCCGGCACCTCGAGCTCGAACAGGCGCTTGATCAGCCCGGGATGGCTTCGGCTGACCACGATCTGGGGTCCCTTGGTCGTCTTGCGGACTTCGACGATGTAGGCCTTCAGTCGGGCTCCGTGCTCGTAGCGCTCGTAGGAGACCTGCTCGGCCTGTGGGAGCAGCGCCTCGACCTTACCCAGGTCGAGAAGGGTGTAGCGATTGTCGGTCTGCTGCACGATGCCGGTGACGATGTCCCCCTCCCGGCCCGCGTACTCCTCGTACTTGAGGTCGCGCTCCACCTCACGGATGCGCTGGAGAATGACCTGCTTGGCCGTCTGGGCCGCGATCCGGCCGAAGTCGTCGGGGGTGTCGTCCCACTCGCGGACGACGTTGCTGTCCTCGTCGAGCTCCTGGCCGTAGACCCGGATCTCCCCCGACTCGGGATCGATGGTGACCACCGCCTCCTCGGCGGCGTCAGGCCGGCGCTTGTAGGCGGCGACCAGGGCGTTGGCGAGGGCGTCGAGGAGGGTCTCGACGGAGATGCCCTTGTCACGGGCGATCTGGCCGAGCGCGTCGAGGAACTCGAAGTTCGGCTTGCTCATGGGGTTGCGACCTGCTTCCTCGTCTTCGTCTTCGTCTTCGTCGTCCCGGGTGTCGACGCCTTCTTCCGGGTGGTCGTCCCGGAGCCCTTTGTCCCCGGCCGCGCCTCGGGCCCCCAGGCGAAGACCGTGCGCGCCCGGTCTATGTCCGAGTAGGCGAGACGGATCGGGTCCTCGGCCCGACCGTCCACGGCCAGCACCAGCCCCTCCTCGTCGGCGGCCACCAACTCGCCCCGGAGCCGGCGGTCACCGGGCACCTGGGGCCGGGTCTTCACGGTCACCGTCTCGCCGATGGCGTGGACGTAGTGGGCCGGCGACCGCAGGGTCCGCTCGACCCCCGGACTCGACACCTCGAGGGTGTACCGGCCCGGGATGGGGTCGAGATCGTCGAGGAGGGCCGACACCACCCGGTTCGCCTCGGTCAGCGCCCCGAGGTCCACCCCGCCGTCCCGGTCCACCGTGACCAGGAGGACACCGGAACGCAGTTCCACGTCGACCAGTTCGAGATCGGAACCGGCGACCGCCGGCTGGAGCGCAGCAAAGAGGTCGTCGGTCACGTGGGCTGCCTCCCTCCTGTCTCGATGTCGGTTGCGAATGTACGTCGTGTGCTCTCACTCCGGCCATCGGCCCGGCGAACTGCCCGGCCAAAGCCTGTTCTGCCCTCCGTTCGAGGCGTTCCGGACCAAAACAAAAGCGTGGGCTGTCCGCCCACGCTTCCTCAGCGCCACTTCACTCCAACCGAACGGCAGGTGGAGGAGTATAGCAGCGCCGGTTCCGCGCTGTAAACGCCTTGACGTGCGGATTCGCCCCGGTTTGACCACCAGGACAGGCCCGCGTCCCCTTCCGGTCGGCCGCCGGCCGCTGCGGGCCGCTCAGCCGGCGACGAGGTCCTCGGCGGCGCCGTCGACCGGCATCTCCCGTTCCTCCCCGGAGGCCCGCGACCGCCACTCCAGGACG
The DNA here is from genome assembly GCA_963806285.1 of uncultured Acidimicrobiales bacterium. Taxonomy (GTDB): domain Bacteria; phylum Actinomycetota; class Acidimicrobiia; order Acidimicrobiales; family RAAP-2; genus Bog-756. The sequence continues at coordinate 65,496 of CAWDXJ010000005.1, read as the reverse complement.
CCCCGGGCCAGTCCCTTGGAGCCAACGACCAGACGCACTGGCGCCCCGAGCAGGTCGGCATCGGCGAACTTGACCCCCGGGGACACGTCGCGATCGTCGTAGAGGACCTCGATCCCGGCCGCCACCAGGCGTTCGTAGACCCGTTCGGCGGCGTCCCCGACGGCAGGGGACCGCCCGGCACCGAGGGCCGCCAGATGTACCTGGTAGGGCGCAGCCTCCCGGGGCCATATCAGGCCCCGATCGTCGTGGTGCTCCTCGGCCACCACGGCCAGCAGCCGGCTCACCCCCATCCCGTAGCAGCCCATCGACAGGATCCCCTCCCCGCCGTCCTCGGTCACGAAGTCCGAGCCGGGCATGACCTCGGAGTACTTCCGGCCCAGCTGGAAGGTGTGGGCCGCCTCGACCGCCCGGACCAGTTCGATGCCCGTGCCGCAGCGGGGACAGGCGTCGCCGGCGACCACCCGGGCGAAGGAGCCCCACTCGTCGACCGTGAAGTCACGGCCGAGCACGGCCCCGGTCAGGTGGTGGTCACTGCGGTTGCCCCCCACGATCCAGGGTCCGTCCCGGGTGACGTCGAGGTCGGCGACCACCCTCACGCCGTGCTGCTGCTGGCCGGACGGGCCGATGTAGCCCTTGACCAGGCTCGGGTACCGGGCGAAGTCCGAGTCCTCCAACAGCCGCCACCCGCTCGGGAGCCGCGCCTCGCGGTCGCCGGGGACCAGGAGGACGGTCGGTCGGCCCTCGACATCGAACACGGCCATGCTCTTCAGGAAGTCGGCTGCGACCACCCCCCGGTCGGCGAAGTAGTCGATCACGTCGGTGATCCCCGGGCGCCCCGGTGTGTGGTGGTCGACCAGCGGAACGGCCGAGGCCCCGGTCCCGTCGCCGCCGGCGACCCGGGCGACCCCCCGGGTGGCCGCCTCGACATTGGCGGCGTACCCGCAGGAGGGACACGAGACGAAGTGGTCCTCGCCGACGGCCGAGGGCACCATGAACTCGTGGTTGACGTCGCCCCCGATGGCGCCCGACTGGGCCTCGACCGGCGTCACCTCGAGGCCCAGGCGGGCGAAGATCCGGAGATAGGCGTCGAAGACCACCCGGTAGGAGGCCTGCATGGCCTCCCGGTCCACGTCGAAGGAGTAGGCGTCGGCCATGATCAGCTCACGGGTGCGCAGCAGGCCGAAGCGGGGCCGGGCCTCGTCCCGGAACTTGACCTGGATCTGGTACACGGTCAGCGGCAGCTGCCGGTAGGAGTCGACCTCGGCTCCCACGGTGACGGTGACCACCTCCTCGTGGGTGGGCCCGAGCACGAAGGTCCCACCCCGGGCGTCCACGGTCATGGCCGGGAGGGCGTCACTCCCGAACATGGCCGCCCGTCCGGACCGCTCCCACAGCTCGATGGGGTGGAGGGCCGGCAGCAGCAGCTCCTGGCAACCGGCCGCGTCGAGCTCCTCCCGGATCACCGCCTCCACCCGGTGCAGGACCCGTAGCCCGAGGGGGAGGAAGGAGTACACCCCCGAGGCCAGGCGCCGGATGTAGCCGGCCCGGACCAGCAGCCGGTGGCTCGCCACCTCGGCGTCGGCCGGCGCTTCACGCAGGGTGCGGACCAGGAGCCGGGACATGCGCATGGTCGGCGATCCTACCGGGCACCACCCCGGGGCCCCAGCCCTCGGCGGCCCCCTCCCGTCAGGGAGCCGCTGAGTCGGTGCCGAACTTCTTGCGGATCAGGTCCACCTTGGCCTCCGAGGCGTTGGCGTCCTCACCCTGGGCGTCGATGAGCGCCCTCCGGTCCGCCTCCGCCTCCGACTCGGCGCCCGAATCGGCCGCGGCCAGCCGGGCCTCCACCCCCTCAGAGACCAGCTTCTCCGCCTCGGCCACCAGCGCCTCGACCATCTCGTCCTCCGGGACGACGCGGACGATCTTTCCCTTGATGAACAGGTGACCCCGCCGCCGACCGGCGGCGATGCCCAAATCGGCCTCCCGTGCCTCGCCGGGTCCGTTGACCACACAGCCCATCACCGCCACCTGGATGGGCAGGTCGCGGTCCTCGAGGGCACGCTGGGCCTCGCTGGCCACCGCGATGACATCGATCTCGGCCCGCCCGCAGCTCGGGCAGGCGATCAGGTCGAGTCCCTTGCGCTCGCGCAGGCCGAGGGCCTCCAGGAGCTGGCGTCCGGCCCGCGCCTCCTCGACCGGGTCGGCCGTGAGCGAGTAGCGGATGGTGTCGCCGATCCCCTCGGCCAGCAGAGTGGCGATCCCGGCGGTGCCCTTCAGGAGGCCGGCTGGGGGTGGGCCGGCCTCGGTCACCCCGAGGTGCAACGGATGGTCGAAGGTCTCCGAGGCCAGCCGGTAGGCCTCGATCATCAGCGGCACCGAGGATGCCTTCACCGAGATCTTGACGTCGTCGAATCCCACCTCCGAGAAGAACGACAGCTCCATCCGGGCCGACTCGACCAGCGCCTCGGGGGTCGCACCGCCGAACCGCTTGTACAGGTCCGGGTGGAGGGAGCCGGCGTTGACGCCGATCCGGATGGGCACCCCGCGGTCCTTGGCCTCCGCCGCCACCTGCTTGATCTCCACCTCCTTGCGCAGGTTGCCGGGGTTGAGGCGCAGGCCCTGTACCCCGGCCTCCAGCGCGGCCAGGGCCATCTCGTGGTGGAAGTGGATATCGGCGATTATCGGCACCGGCGAACGGGGGACGATCCGGGCCAGCCCCTCTGCCGCCGCCTCCTCGTTGCAGGTGCACCGCACCAGATCGGCGCCCGCCGCCGCCAGGGCATAGATCTGGGACAGGGTGGCCTCGGCGTCGGCGGTCTTGGTGGTGGTCATCGACTGTACGGTGACCGGGGCCCCACCCCCCACGGGTACGCCGCCCACCCGGATCTGGCGAGTGGGCCGCCGCTCGGTGACCGTCCAAGCCGTCCGTCCCATGCCCTCATGCTAATGGGGCGCCGTCGCCCCGCTCCGCCGGGCGCCCTCAGCCGGAGGTCATCCGAAGGGATTGGCCGCCGGGTGGAGGATGTCGGTCAGGAGGGCCGGCACGATGATGATCCCGAGGAAGATCAGCATCAGCCAGGTGAAGGGCAACAGCTTGGCCACGTCGGCGTGGTACATGACTTTGCGCCGACCGGTGCGGATCTTCTCGTAGACGGCGATGGCCACGTGGCCACCGTCGAGGGGGAGCATCGGGAAGAGGTTGAAGATCCCGAAGAAGATGTTGATGAGGATGAGGATGTAGAGGTAATCGCCGATCCCGGCCTGGGCGGCCTGGGTCGCGGTCTGCACGACACCCACGAGGGACTGCACCCGTGTCCCGTTGGCAGCGGCCTGGTTGGCCGCATGGGCATTGGTCACCTGGCTCACACGCTGTGCGATCTGGTTGGGTGAGAAGAGGTGCCCGACCCCGACGATCGAGCCCCACGCGACGCTCCTGAGGTCGGCACCCGTCGAGGCCAAGGCGTGCAAGGGGGTCGCCCGCTGCACCGGTGAGCCGAGGCTCACCCCGATGAGCCCGAATGGCTTCGATCCGGTTGGCGGCGGCGCACCGTTCTCGTGGAGCCGACGCCCGTTGGCGGGCGTCACGGACAGCGTCCGGGTCTGGCCCCGGCGGCTCACCACCACGGTCACCGGCTGGTCGGGACGGGAGTGGATGGCGGCGGTCAGCGCATCCACGCTCCCCCCGATCGGCTTGCCGTCCACGGAGACCACCACGTCACCTACCTGGATGCCTCCGACCGCCGCGGGGCTCGGCAATCCGCCGACGCGGTCCAGGCCCTGGATTTGCACCAGACCCGAGTTGGGCACGCCGACGAGCGTGAGGAGGGCCAACAGGAGCACGAAGGCCATGAGGAAGTGCATGGCCGAGCCGGCCACGGCCACCAGCAACCGGGCGTGGAATGGCTTCTCTCGATAGAGGCGGGATTCGTCGGCCGGATCCGTCTCCTCGAGATTGGTCATCCCCGGGATCTTGACGTAGCCACCCAGTGGAAGGGCCTTGATCCCGTACTCCGTCTCCCCACGTCGGAAGGACCACAGGCGCGGCCCGAAGCCGACGAAGTACTCGGTGACCTTCATGCCACCGTGTTTGGCGGCCAGCAGATGGCCGAGCTCGTGGACCATCACGATGACGATGATGGAGGCGATGACGATCAGCAGATCCACATGCCCGCTCACCAGGGCCAGCGCCACGATGACGGCGATGGCGGTGAGCAACTCGGCGGCCGACCGCCGCGGCGACTTCACCCTTTCGGGGAGGGAGGGCCGAGGTGCGGGTTCCGGCGCCGCAGCCGTCGGCGTCCGGGTCTCGGTGGTGCTCATGCCGCCGCCTCGCGGCCGGCCACGACGGCCTCAGCCGCCCGCCGGGCGGCGGCGTCGGCCTCGAGCACGTCATCCACGCTCCGCTGCCGGTCTCCGCCGGCGGTGGTCGACATCGCCGGCGGGTCGTAGCCGTCCAGGGTGGCCTCGACCACTTCGGCGATGTCCGTCCAGGCCACCCTTCCTTCGAGGAACGCCGCCACCGCCACCTCGTTGGCCGCGTTCAGCCACGCCGGAGCGAGGTCGCCGGCCCGTCCGGCCCGGTAGGCCAGGTCCAGACAGGGGAAAGAGGCCCGATCGGGCTGCTCGAACTCGAGCGACGACAACCTCGTCCAGTCGATGGCCCCGAAGGCCACCGGGAGCCGGTCCGGGTAGGCCAGGGCGTACCCGATGGGCAGGCGCATGTCGGGGAGGGAGAGCTGCGCCACGGTGGCGCCATCCGAGTACTCGACCATCGAGTGGACGATCGACTGCGGGTGGACCACGACGTCGAGGGCGTCGTAGGGGAGACCGAAGAGCTCGTGCGCCTCGATCACCTCGAGCCCCTTGTTCATGAGGGTGGAGGAGTCCACGGTGATCTTCGGGCCCATTGCCCAGGTCGGATGGGTGAGGGCGTCGGCCACCCCGACGTGGGCCAGCTCGTCGCCGGTGCGGCCCCGGAAGGGACCTCCCGAAGCCGTCAGGAGGAGCCGGGTCGCCTCGGAGCGGTGGCCGGCGCGCAGGCACTGGTGGAGGGCGCCGTGCTCGGAGTCGACGGGGATGATCTCCGCCCCGACGGTGCACCGGGCCTGCTGCACCACCGGGGCGCCGGCGATGATCGACTCCTTGTTGGCCAGTGCCAGACGGCGGCCGGCGTGCAGGGCGGCCAAGGTCACGGTCAAGCCGGCGAATCCGACGACGCCGTTGACGACCACCTCGGCCAGCTCGGCGACGGAGGCGAGACCCGCCGCGCCGGCCACCACCTCCACCCCGGGTGGGACCAGCCGCTCGAGCTCGGTGGCGAGTGCCGGGTCGCCGATGGCCACCACCTCGGGTCGGAGCCGCCGCGCCTGGTCGGCCAGCAGCGCCACCGACCGGTGGGCACCCAGGGCCACCACGTCGAATCGACCCGGGCTCGCCTCCACCACCTCGACGGCCTGGGTCCCGATCGAGCCGGTGGACCCGACGATGCTCACCGTCACCGGTGCCCGACCCGAGATGTCCATACCCCTAGCCTGCCCGAACTTCAGGCAATGTTCAGGGCACGGACCAGGTAGTAGGTGGCGGGGAGCACGAAGAGCAGGGCGTCCACCCGGTCGAGCACGCCCCCGTGGCCCGGCAGCAAGGTGCCCATGTCCTTGAGCCGGAGGTCCCGCTTGAGCAGCGATTCGCACAGGTCGCCGATCGGGGCGACGACGGCCACCACCACCCCCAGGAGGGCGGCATTGGACGCGCTCCACGGGTGGATGGACCCGACCACGACCGTCGAGACCAGGATCGAGAAGACCGCCCCTCCGAACAGCCCCTCCCATGTCTTGTTGGGACTGATTCTCGGAGCCAGCGGGCGGCTGCCCAACCAACCGCCGATCACCAGGGCGCCGACGTCGTTGGCCACGGTGGCGATGATCGCCCCGAGGAGGAAGGCGATGCCGTGCCGGTTGGGGAAGGTCGACGGTGACAACAAGAGGCCGGCGTAGGCGCCCAGCAGCGACACCCATCCGACGGTCAGGAGCGTCGCCGCCGTACCGGCCACCGGGGATCCGCGCTCGATGCCGAACAGGTACCAGACCAGGGTGAACACGGTGATCAGCACGAGGACCAGCGGCAGGGCGGCCACCCCCTTGCTGTAGGCCCCGACCATCAGGGAGATGGTCCCGACCAGGCCGAGCAGGGTGGCCGGGTGGTAGCCGGCGCGGCGGAGCACCCCGAAGCACTCGCCCGCGGCGAAGGTGACGACCACGACGGTGAGCACCAATGAGGTCACCGTGCCCAGCCGGAAGGCGAGCAGGGCGACGACCGCCACCGCCACCCCGGTCCCCACCCGGAGGCCGATCGGGCCGGCATCCTCGTGGGGACCGCTCTCCCCGTGGTCCGTACCGGCCACCGGTCGGCGTAGCCGGCGGGGTGCCGGCGGTCCCCCTCCGGTCGGTTCTACGGCACCCGGTGACCGGGGGCCCGCCCCGGCGGCCACCGTCGGGCGATCCGACGCCGAATGCCGGCTGAGCCAACGGTGGCCCCGGCCGGATGTTGACGCGGCGGCGCCGGCGAGGACCCCGCCCGACCCCGGACCGCCGGCCGCGTCGCCCTCGACGACGTTGGCGGCGCTGCTCTGTTCGGCGGTGCTCTGGTCGGCCGTGCTCTGGTCGGCGGCGGCCAGGCTGGCGAGTCCCACCCGCTTGCGACCGGCACCGGGCACGTCGGTGACCGATGCCCCGGGCGGTTCCGCGGCCAGCGGCGGGCTAGAGGGGACGTCGACGTCCCCGGGTCGCTTGGCCCGCATCCGCGCCGGCCTGAGTCCGTTGCGACGGGCGCGACCCCGGTTCGTCGAACCGGTGGGGCGGGGCTTGCCGGCATCGGCCGGATCCGGATTGGCCGGATCCGGATCGACCGGGTCCCCGCCGAGCGGGGGAAGAATCGGGTCCTTCGCAACCGGCCCGGGCCCTTCGTGGTCACGGGCGGCGACGGATCCGGCCCCCGAAGCCGCCGCGGCCGCCGCGGCCGCGCCGGAGCGAGGAGTAGGCGTCCGACCCGACTCGGCCGGCCCAGCGCCGGTGGCGGAGGAGCCGGAACCGGTGGCATCCGGGGCCGTCGACACGACCGTGGTGGGTTCGGTGATGGGGTCGTCGCCGGAGTTGGTCCCGGTCCCGGCGACCGTTGCGTCCGGGTCGTGCCCTCGTGGTGGGCTCGGTGACCCGGGCTTGACCGAATCGAGGTTGAACTCCCAGGGCCGCCGCTCGAGATCGGAGCTGTCGGTCTCGTCGAGGGACCCGAGCGCCACCTGGTCGCTGCCGTAGGCAGCCGGTTCGAACTCTTCTTCGTGGGCGACCCAGTCGGCGTCCTCCTCGCGCCAGGTGGGCGCCACGACTCCCGGGCCGGCCCCCTCGTCGCCCGAGTCGTGGGCCAGCACCGCGGGGACCTGGCCGGTGGGCGGCTCCGTCCAATGTGGCAGTTCGGTCGCGGCCGTGGTGCCGGCAGGCACCGCTGTCTCCCCCGGGGCCACCGGCTTGACCACCGATGACGCATCACCGGGATCCCCGGGTTGATCGGTGAGCCTGACCGTCGGCTGACCCGGCCCGTGGGCGACACCCTGGTCCACCAGCCCGATCTGCTCGGCCGGTTCGCTGAGCTCGACCTCCTCGGGCGGAAGGGCCAGCTGTGCGTCCGGCTCGGGCTCGACGCCCCCGGGGACCGCCGGGAGCTCGGACGTGCTCTCCCCGGCCGGCTCCGCACCGACGATTCGGACGCGGTCGGTGGCCGGCCCCGAGGACGCCGGGCGGGTGACCGGGATGTCGGTCCGGGTCACGTCATCCTCTCGCCCGTCTGGGACGTCGTCCACGTCGGTTGTCTCCTCTCACCGTCCGGGCCACGCAGGTCCCGGCCGTCTGTCAGATCTCGAGGAGCTCCTGCTCCTTGTGGGCCAGCAGCTTGTCGATCGAAGCCACATGGTCGTGCGTGATCTTGTCGAGGTCCTTCTCCACCCGGTCGAGCTCGTCGGTCGAGAGGTCGCCGTCCCGCTGCATGGAGTCGAGCTCCTGGCGGGCCGAGCGCCGCACGTTCCGGATGGTCACCCGGCCGTCTTCGGCCTTCTGCTTGACCACCTTGACCAGCTCTTTTCGGCGCTGCTCGGTGGGTACCGGGAAGGCCAGCCGGATGACGGTCCCGTCATTCGACGGAGTGATCCCGAGGTCGGAGCCCTGGAGGGCCTTCTCGATGGCGGGAAGCGATCCTTTGTCGTAGGGCGACACGACCAGGAGTCTGGCCTCGGGGACGCTGAACCCGGCCATCTGGCGCAGCTCGGTCTCGGCGCCGTAGTACTCGACCTTCAGGTGCTCGACCAGCGCCGGTGTGGCCCGACCCGTCCGGATGGACCCGAACTCGGACTGGGCGTGGTCCACTGCCTTGCCCATATTGTCCCGGGCCTCGGCCACGACCAGCGCGATGAGCTCGTCCTCCATTAGCGATCCAGCGTAGCCAGCGGGGTAGGGGCCCACCGGCGCGAGCATGCCACCTGGGATTTCATCGGACCAGGGTCCCGATGGGATCGCCCCCGAGAGCCTTGCGCAGGTTGCCCGGGGCCATGAGGTCGAAGATCCGGATGGGCAGACCGTTGTCCATGCAGAATGTGATTGCGGTGAGGTCCATCACCCGCAGGTCCTTGGACACCACCTCCATGAAGGAGATCTCGTCGTAGCGGGTGGCCGCCTGGTCGAGTCGGGGATCGGCCGTGTAGACGCCGTCAACCCCGCCGTGGGTCCCCTTGCACAGCAGCTCCGCCTCGATCTCCGCTCCCCGGAGGGCGGCGGAAGTGTCGGTGGTGAAGTACGGGTTGCCCATGCCGGCGGCGAAGACCACCACCCGGCCCTTCTCGAGGTGGCGGATGGCCCGCCTGCGGATGTAGGGCTCCGCCACCTCGGCCATCTGCACGGCCGAGAGCACCCGGGTCGGCTGGCCGTGGTGCTCGAGCGCATCCTGGAGGGCCAGGGCGTTGATGACCGTCCCCAGCATTCCCATGGTGTCCGACGTGGCACGGTCCATGCCTGCACCCGCACCAGTGGTGCCCCGCCAGATGTTGCCGCCTCCGACCATGACCGCCAACTCGAGGTCCAGTTCGTCGCGGGTGCGGGCGATCTCGACCGCCAGGCGCTCAACCACGGTGGCGTCGATCGTCTCGTCCGAAGCAGACGAGGCCAGGGCCTCGCCGGACATCTTCAGGACGATGCGTCGTCGCTCACCCACTTCGGTCCTCAGTCGCCGACGACGACCTGGGCGAATCGAGTCACCTTGACCGACCCGAGGAGTTTGGCGATCGTCTGCTTCTCGTCCTTCACGAAGGGCTGATCGAGGAGAACCCGCTCCTTGTACCAACCGCCCAGTCGACCCTCGACGATCTTGGCCAGGGCGGCCTCCGGTTTCCCTTCGTTGCGGGCGATCTTCTCCACCGTCTCGCGCTCGGCGGCCACCTCGGCCGCGGGGACCTCCTCGCGCGAGATGTAGCTCGGTCGGGCGAAGGCGATGTGGGCGGCGATGTCGTGGGCCAGCTCCTCGGTTCCCCCATCGAGGGCGACGATCACGGCGTTGACACCACGGCCAGCCTGGAGGTGGAGGTAGGTGTCGATGACACCGCCCTCGGGGGCGGCGATGCGGACCACGCTGCCGAGCGAGATGTTCTCCTTCAAGGTGACCTTCAGGCGATCGAGCTCTTCGCTCCGCTCCTCGACCGCGCCCTCCCCCTTGACCGCCACCAGGTCGGCCAGAGCCGAGGCCAGTTCCACGAACTCGGGCGACTTGGCCACGAAGTCGGTCTCCGAGCGAAGCTGGACGATGGATGCCACCTGGTCGGACCGTCCGGTGGCCACCGCCCCTTCTGATGCTTCGCGGTCGGCCCGTTTGGCCTGACTGGCCAGGCCCTGCTCGCGGAGCCAGGTGATCGCCCTGTCCATGTCCCCGTCGTTCTCCTCGAGGGAGCGTCGGGCGTCGAGCATCCCCACACCGGAGATCTGGCGGAGCTTCTGCACATCCTTGGCAGAGAAGGCAGGCACGATCAGACCTCTTCGCCTGAGGCGGCCGATGTCACTGGCTCTTCAGGCGCTGGTGCTACTGCCTCGACCGGAGCCGGAGCCGGAGCCGGAGCCGGGCCGGAGCCGGAGCCGGGCGGAGCCTCTGCCTCGGCAGGCGCGGCTGCAGTCGGTGCCGGGCCGGCCGTGGTGGGTGGGGCCGCAGCCGCTGGGGCCACAGCCGCTGGGGCCACAGCCGGCTGGGGCCGCCGCCTGTGGGGCCGCCGCCTGTGGGGCCGGCCGTTGCTGGGCGATGAACCGGCCTTCCACGACCGCGTCCGCCACCACGCGGCACAAGAGGGCGCCCGAGCGGATGGCATCGTCGTTCCCCGGGATCACATGGGTGATCACGTCGGGATCGCAGTTCGTGTCGACGACGGCGACCACCGGCATCCCGAGCTTGTTGGCCTCGGTCACCGCGATGTGCTCCTTCTTCGTGTCGATCACGAAGATCGCGTCCGGAAGGCGGTCGAGGCCGCGGATGCCTCCGAGGTTCCTCTGCAGCTTCTCGAGCTCCCGGGTGTGACGCAGCGCCTCCTTCTTGGGCATGGCCTCGAAGTCCCCCGCCTTCTGCATGGCCTCGAATTCCTTCATCCGCTTGACCCGGGCCGAGACGGTCTGGAAGTTGGTCAGCATGCCGCCCAGCCAACGCTCGTTCACATAGGGCATCCCGCAGGCGTCCGCGTAGAGGGCCACCGGGCCCTGGGTCTGCTTCTTCGTCCCCACGAACAGAACGGTCCCGCCACCGGCCACCAGATCGCGGACATAGCCGTACGACTCCTCGATCCCCTTCATGGTCTGGCGGAGATCGATGAGGTAGATGCCGTTGCGTTCACCGAGGATGAACCTGCGCATCTTCGGGTTCCAACGCCGGGTCTGGTGCCCGAAGTGGACGCCCGCGCCCAGCAGTTGCTTCATCGTGACGACGGCCATCTGCTACTCCTTGTGACGGTTGGTTCCCCTGGCCACAGCACCCCGGTGAAGGGGGCGACCGTGGACGCGGCCAGGCGTGCGATCGATGCCGCGTGAATGCCCGACCGGACGACCGGGCGGTCCCATGCTACCGCCCGCGGCGGTCCTGCTCCACTCGCCCGGGGCCTGGTCGCCGGGTCGGCGGCGGGTCCGTCACCCGTTCAGCCGCTGGCGGGAGTCGGCACCCGCTTCGGAGCCCGGGCCGAAGCTCCGGGACCGGGGGCGCCGCCCGCCTTGGCCGCCGCCTTGGCCTTGATCCCGTCCGTCCGCCTGCCCGCTGCCTCGGGTCGATCGGCCAGCTTGGCCCGCAGCTGCAGCACCGCCTTGGTGTGGATCTGGCACACCCGGCTCTCGGTGACACCCAGGATGTCTCCGATCTCCGCCAGGGTCAGCCCTTCGTAGTAGTAGAGGGTGAGTACGGTCTTCTCCCGCTCGGCCATCTGGCTGACCGCCTGGATCAGCGCCTCCTTTGTCTCTTTGACCTCGAAGGTGTCCATGGGACCGGCCGTGCTGTCGGGAAGGGTCTCCCCCAAGGTCGAGCGGTCCGAACGGTCTCCCCCACGGAAGACCTCGTCGAGCGCCACCACGCCCACGAACGAGATCTTGCGCAGTGCGGTCTGGAACTCGGCGTCCGTCATTTCGAGATCGGCCGCCACCTCGGCATCGGTCGGTGTGCGGTGCAGCGTCGATTCGAGCTTCGAGTAGGACTGCTCGACTGCCCGGGCCTTGGCCCGCACCGACCTCGGGACCCAGTCGATGGAGCGGAGCTCATCGATGATGGCGCCTTTGATCCGGGGGATGGCATAGGTCTCGAATTTGATCTTGCGGACCGGCTCGAAGCGCTCGATGGCATCGATGAGCCCGATGATCCCGTAGCTGGCCAGATCCGCCTCGTCGACGTGGCGGGGGAGGCCCACCGACACCCGGCCGGCCACGTACTTGACCACCGGGGCGTAGTGGACGATCAACTGGTCGCGCAGGGCCCGCTTGCCGGTCTTCTTGTACTCGGCCCACAACCCGTCGATGCCATGACCCATCGTGTCCACTTGCGTAGCCAATTGTCCCCTTAGGCCCTCGGGTGCGTTCCGGAATACACCGTAAGCAGGCGTTCCTTGCTCACATGAGTGTAGACCTGTGTTGTCTGCAAGCTGGCGTGGCCGAGCAGTTCCTGCACCACCCGGAGGTCGGCGCCGCCGTCGAGCAGGTGGGTGGCGAAGCTGTGGCGGAGGGCATGGGGGTGGGTCGGGACAGGCGAGCGGCGATCGAGGAGCCGCCGGACGTCGCGGGGTCCGAGACGGTTCCCCCGACGGTTGAAGAACAGGGCCTCACCAGGGCTTTCCGCGGTGGCCAGGGTGGCCCGAGGGCCGCCCAGCCACTCCCCGACCGCCTGGGCGCACCGGTCGTGGATGAGAACCTGGCGCTGCTTGGAGCCCTTGCCGGTCACGGTGACCGATCGGCGGCCGAGGTCGACGTCCCCCACGTCGAGGCCGCACAGCTCGGCGACCCGGAGACCGCTTCCGTACAGGAGCTCGAGCACGGCGTCGTCCCGGCGGTCTATGGCCGGCCCCTGGGCTGCCGCCTCGACCGGGGAGCCGTCGAGCAGCTGGTCGAGCTCAGCGTGCCCGAGCACCCGGGGCAGACGGGACTCGGGCGAGGGGGCCGACAGCCGGGTCGAGGGGTCGCTCCCCACCAGTCCACGCTTGGTGCACCATTGGAAATAGGAGCGGAGGGATGCGGCCGTGCGGGCGATGGTCGACTTGGAGTAACGCCGGGTGGCCAGGTAGGCCAGGTACCGGCGGAGCACGATCCGGTCCACGTCCGCGGGACCCCGGGCCCCGCCGCGCTCCGCCCACTCTGCGAACCGCCGGGCGTCGGAGCAGTAGGCCCGCACCGAAGCCGGGGACAGTCCGCCCACCGACCGGCGGAAGGCATCGATCTCCCAGGGCACGGGAAAACAGTACCGGCCGCACCGGGCCCGGTCCGGGACCAACCGGTGGCGCCACGGCCCGGCGGCAAAACCCCCGCGGCGACGGCCCGAGGGCTAACGTCGTGGCGTCACACACAGTTGTCCGTGTCCTTCGGCAGGTGACAAGCGTCAATCGTGCGGTTTGGTGAGGCCGGGGCACAGGTCGCCCCGGCCCAGGTCCTAAGGGGGAGTATGTCTGATCGAATCGACCGCCGTTCGTTCCTGGCCCGGGGCGCTGCCGCCGGTGCGGGGATCGCCCTGGTCGGAACCTCGGGTGGCCTCTTGGACGCCTGCAGCTCGGGGTCGTCGGGCACGTCCTCGAGCACCGGCACCCACCCCAACGGCGTCTCCAACGCCACTCCCAGGCTCGGCGGCTCGCTGACCTTCGGCACCGAGGCCGAGGAGATCGGGTTCTCCACGACCAAGGGCACGTTCGACACCACCGGCATCCTCTACGCCCGCACCGTGTTCGACCCGCTGGCCATCCTGGGCGCCGACGGGTCGGTCCAGCCCTACCTGGCCCAGTCGATCACCCCGAACCCCGACTACACGGTGTGGACGATCACCATGCGGCCCAACCTGGTCTTCCACAACAACGCCCCGTGCGACGCCGCCGCCGTGGCCGCCAACCTCGAGGCCCAGAAGGCGGCCCTGCTGACCGGTCCGGCGCTGACCACCATCAGCACGGTGACGGTGACCGGCCCGCTCGAGGTCACCGTCACCATGAAGTCGCCCTGGGTGCCGTTCGACTTCTTCCTGGCCGGCGGGATCGGCGGCCAGGTGGCCTTCATCGCCGAGCCCAACTGGCTGACCTCGGGCAGCCAGACCAACCCCATCGGCACCGGCCCGTTCGTGTTCCAGAGCTGGAACCCCAACGACCACTTCACCGCCACCAAGAACCTCCACTACTGGCGACCCGGGCTTCCCTACCTCGACAGCATCACCTACAAGCCCATCTCCGACAGCCAGCAGCTGCTGGCCACCCTCCAGTCCGGCGGGGTGGACATCATGCACACCTCGACCGCCCACATCACCGCCAGCCTCCGGGCGGACGGTTCGCTGGGCTACATCGACGACTCGGTCCACGTGGCCGGCGAGCCGGACATGAACTGCCTCCTGCTGAACCTGTCCAAGCCGCCCTTCGACAATCTGAAGATGCGCCAGGCGGCGGCCATGGCCATCAGTTCGGCCCAGTACGCCCAGGTCATCGACAACGGGGTCTCCCCGTCCTCCAACGGCCCCTTCGTCAGCGGCTCCCCCTACTACGCACCGAGCGGCTACCCGGACCCGAACCCGGCCAAGGCCAAGCAGCTGGTGCAGGAGGTCCGACAGGCCGGCCAGTCGGTCTCCTTCACCATCAACCACGTGTCCGACCCGAACACGACCAAGATCGCCGAGTACCTCCAGCAACAGCTGCAGACGGTGGGGATGAGCGTCAACCTCAACCCCGTCCAGCAGTCCAGCATCATCAACACCGCCCTCCTCGGCACCTTCCAGGCCCAGGTGTGGCGCCAGTTCGGTGCGGTCGACCCCGACCTCAACTACATCTTCTGGAGCCCCACCAACATCAATCCGGTCTTCTCCATCAACATGGCCCGCAACACCGACCCGAACATGCAGGCCGCCCTCATCAAGGGTCGCCAGTCCCCCGCCCAGGCCGACCGGACCGCCGCCTATCAGGAGGTGGGCAGGCTCATGGGGTCGCAGATCCCCTACGTCTGGACGGACCGCACCGTGTGGTCGATCGGGGCCCAGCCCAAGGTGCAGAACTTCAACAACCCGACGACCCCGGCCGGGGGGAAGGCCTTCGGCTTCATCACCGGGGCGGTGTGGCCCACCCAGATCTGGCTGAGCTCCTGATCGGGAGCGTCCGCCTGCTCACCCCGGGCCGGTGGGGCGTGCCATGATCGATCGATGAGCCGCATCCTGGTCGTCGAGGACGACGAGCGGATCCGTTCCTCGATGCGACTCGCCCTCGAGGACGAGGGCTACGTGGTCGAGGACGTGGCCAGCGGTGAGGACGCGGTCAGCCGATATGCCGACGAACCCTTCGAGCTGGTGCTGATCGACCTCATGCTCCCCGGCATGGACGGGTTCGAGGCGTGCCGCACACTGCGCCGACAGAGCACGGTGCCGATCATCATGGTCACCGCCCGGTCTGACACCCACGACGTGGTGGCCGGCCTCGAGGCCGGGGCCGACGACTACGTGACCAAGCCGTTCGTGGCCAAGGAGCTGGCCGCCCGGATCCGGGCCCTCCTGCGGCGGTCCCGGCCCGACGACTCCGGCGCCCCGGTGCTCACCTTCGGGGACGTGGAGATCGAGCCTGACGCCGGTGCCGTCCGTCGTGGCGGTGACGAGGTCCACTGCACCCGGACCGAATTCCGCCTGCTCTGCGAGCTGGCCGACCACCCGGGCAAGGTGCTGAGCCGCGAGCACCTCCTCGAGCGGGTGTGGGGGTACGACTACTTCGGCGACGGCCGCCTGGTCGACGTCCACGTACGCCGGCTACGGACCAAGGTCGAACCGGACCCGGCCAACCCCAGTTACATCCTCACCGTACGCGGCATGGGCTACAAGCTGGCGGTCTGATCCGTGGCCCCGGCCGGAGAGGGCGCCGACACCGGCCCCATGGCGCTCGAGGACCACCCCCGACGGATCCACCGGACCCGCCTGTCGGCCGGACTCGGCCTCCGGGCCCGGGTGACGGCGACCTTCGCCATCGGCGCCTTCGCCCTGTCCACCATCATGGCCGGCATCACCTACTTCTCCGCCCGTCAGACCTTCTTGAACGAGCGCCAGGCCGCGGTCCAGCGCCAGGCGTTCGCCAACGCCTCGCTGATCCAGAGCTCGCTGCGCTCACCGACCACCCAGGTCGGTCAGTTGATCGAATCCGTCGACACCGGCCCCGGATCGCGTTCGGTGCTCCACTTCGGCGGCCAGTGGTACGCCACGTCGATCTCGGTGGGGCAGAGCGCCATCCCGGCCAAGGCCCGCCAGCTGGTCCTCTCCGGGACGCCCGCATCCCAGCTCTTCTCGCTGGGCGGCACTCCCTCGATCGTCATCGGGGTGCCGCTGCCGGCG
Source organism: uncultured Acidimicrobiales bacterium (assembly GCA_963806285.1). GTDB lineage: Bacteria > Actinomycetota > Acidimicrobiia > Acidimicrobiales > RAAP-2 > Bog-756. Next base: position 49,407 of record CAWDXJ010000005.1, on the reverse strand, counting down.
GTCCACGCCACGTACTTCGAGGTCTTCTCGCTCGAGGAACTGGCCGGGACCCTGCGCACCCTGGCCTTCGCCCTGGCTGCGGCGGCGCTGGTCACCACCCTGGCGGGCGCGGCGCTCGGCCGGTGGGCCAGCGGCAGGGCCCTGCGGCCGCTGGCCGGGGTCACCGATGCCGCGGTCGCCATTGCCGGCGGCCAGCTCAACACCCGGGTCGAGGCCGGCGACGACGTCGATCTCCAGGAGTTGGCTTCTGCCTTCAACCAGATGACCGCCAACCTCGAACAGCGCATCGAACGCGAGGCCCGCTTCACCTCGGACGTCAGCCATGAGCTCCGGTCGCCCCTCACCACCCTTGCGGCGACCGTGGGGGTCCTCGAGGGCCATCGTGACGAGCTGGCTCCACGGGCCCGCCGGGCCCTCGACCTGCTCGACGGGGATCTCCGGCGATTCACCCGGATGGTCGACGACCTCTTGGAGATCTCACGTTTCGACGCGGGCTCGGCCGAGCTCTCGCTCGATGAGGTGGACCCCGGCGAGCTGGTGCGCCGGGCCGTGGCCTCGTCCGCTCGCCCCGGGGCCGACGAGGGCCGGGGAGCGGCGGCATTTCCGGTGGAGGTCGCTCCGGGCGTGGCGGGTCTTCGGCTCCGGGTCGACAAGCGCCGCTTCGAGCGGGTGATGGCCAATCTGATCGAGAACGCCTCCCTCTACGCCGGCGGCGTGACCCGGGTCATCGTCACCCCCCATCCCTCGGGTCACCCGTCGGGCGGTAACGGCAGCGAGGCGGCGAGGAGTATTCGGGTGATCGTGGAGGACCGGGGCCCGGGTGTCCCGCCCCCGGAGCGCCATCACCTCTTCGAGCGCTTCTATCGCGGCAGCCGGGCCGGTCAGCGGGCATCCAGCGACGGGACCGGGCTCGGCCTCTCGTTGGTCGCCGAGCACGTCCGGCTCCACGGGGGCGCGGTCTGGATCGAGGATGCCCCCGAGCAGGGGACCCGGTTCATCGTCGAGCTGCCGCTGGTCCCGGGACCAGGCCCAGGGCGGGCGCGGTGAAGGGCGTCGGCCGGCTCCTCGCCGCCGCAACGTCGCTGGCGATGGCCCTCGCGGCCGTCTCGTGCGGAATCCCCAGCGCCACCGGTCCCACCCCCATCGCCAAGGGGGACCTGCCTAGCCACCTGCTCAACCCGGCCACGCCCCCCACCGTCGGCTCCACCCTCCCTCCGGCGGTCGGGGTGCCGGAGTCGATCTTCCTGGTCGCCCCCACCCAGCACGTCACCGCCGTCTCGCGGCCTGTGACGTCCCCCCCGACCATGAGCGAGATAATCGGTGCCCTCCTCGAAGGGCCCACCCCGCTCGAAGCGGCATCCGGTCTCCAGAGCTTTCTGACCGGGACGAAGACCCAGGTCTCGGCCACCGTGGCCGGCGGCATCGCCACGGTGAACTTCACCGCCAACCCGGTCCAGGCCCTCGGGCCCAACCAGACCCTCGCCATCGCCCAGGTCGTGTTCACCGCCACCGAGCAGCCGGGGGTGACCGGCGTGGTCTTCCAGATCGCCGGCCAGACCATCGGGGTGCCGACCGCCAGCGGGGCGCAGGTCACCGGTCCGGTGGACCGCACGCTCTACGCCCCCCAGGCTCCGCTCCCCTAGCGGGTGGGCGGCTTCAGCGTGCCGCCAGCTCCCAGGGCATCCGGGGCGCCTCGAGCCAGAGGTGCTCGAGGTCGTAGTAGTCACGGGCCTCGTCGAGGAACACGTGCACCAGGAAGTCCCCGTAGTCCATGAGCACCCAGCGTGAGTCATCGAGCCCCTCGACCCGGGTCGGCCCCCTGCCGCCCGACGCCTTCACCTGTCGCTCGACTTCGTCCACGATGGTCCTCACCTGGCGGGTGTTGCGACCGCTCGTGATCACAAAGGCATCGGTGATCCCGAGCAATTCGCCCATGGCCAGGATGGCGGTACGTTCCCCCGACTTCGCCTCGGCGGCGCGCGCCGCGACCAGGCACTCCTCGGGAACGACCGACTCGTCTCGCTCGACGACCGGTGTGGAACTGATCGAAGTCAACGGTTGCCTCCTTCTGGCGCCTTCGCGCCGAGTACCTCGGTGGTATGGACGGCATGGATGGTGGGAGGGGAGTCGAATGCCGGCGGTGCGGCCAGCGCCAGGCCGGGGACCACGACCTGGGCACCCGGGTTGTGGCTGCGAGCCATTCCGACGATCAGGATAGTGATGACCAGGCATACGGCAACCAGGAGCGCACACCCCACCGAGATCCGCCTCCGCTGCCGGCGTTCGGCACGCTCGGCCCGGCAGCGGTCGGCCCTGGGCTGCTGATCCGCCGGCTCAGGAGCGGTCTGCGCGGCGGCTGGCGGCACCCGGTCCGGCAGCACCGCTCCCGGCAGCACCGCTCCCGGGATCCCGGTGACGGCTGGATCACCGGTGGGTGGCCGGTCCGAGGGTGGGCCGCCAACGCGATCGCTCCCCCCGGGAGGATCGTCGGGGAAGCGGCGGCGGAGTGCCGGATGCGAGCCGGTGGACTGTGTGGCCGAACCTGACCCGGTTTGCGTCATCCGCACAGTCATCTCCCTGTAGCGTACAGACCCCGCTGCTCGATGCAACGGATCACCGCATCGGGCACCAGCCCACAGACCGTCCCACCGCTCTCGAGCCGCTTCCGCAGCTCGGTGCTCGAGACGTCGAAGGCTGCGACCGGCACGTCGACGGAATGCCAGCCGGGCGGAGGGGCCACCGGCGGCACCCCGGGCCTCCCGACCACGGCCAGGACCACCTGTGCCCGGAGGGCCGGCTCCTCACGCCAGGTGGTGAGGCCGCCCACCACGTCCGAGCCGACGACCAGGGTCAGCGCCGCGTCCGGCTCGTCCCGAAGCAGTTGGCGGACGGTGTCGACCGTGTACGAGGGCCCACCCCGATCGATCTCCATTCGGGAGGGCTCCAGGCCTGGGTGCCCGTCCACCGCGGCCACGACCATGGCATAGCGGTCCTCAGCCGGGGTCAGCGGGCGGCCCCCCTCCTTCTGCCAGGGTTGGTTGGCCACCACCAGGAGCATGCGGTCGATACCGAGGGCCTTCCGCACCGACTCGGCCACCTCCACATGGGCGGTGTGGACGGGGTCGAACGTGCCACCGAAGATGCCGATCCGGGTGGGCGCCGTGCCCACTCCTAGGTCCCGTGGAGGGCGGCGACCACCGGGGCCAGGGCGTCCATCTCCGCCTCGTGGACCACGATGTACGAGAAGCCGAACTCCTCCCGGCGCCGACGGAGGCTCTCGGTGATCTGGTCGGTGGTGCCGATCATGGCGATCGGCGATCCGTCGATCTGCGCAGCCGGAACCGACATGGCGGCGGCCAACCGGGCGACGGCCTCGTCCCGATCCGGCACGACCTGCACGAGGAAGGTCAGGCATTGCAACTCGAGGTGGTCGAATCGGGCGCCGGCGGCCTCCCTGATCCATTCGAGTCGGCGGTGGTAGTACTCGGCGGAGGTGGTCTCGAGGACCTCCCGGCCGATGTACCCGGCGGCCAGGCTCGGATTCACGCCGACGATGTCGGCCTCCCGGGCGGCGAGTCCGAGCACCCGCCGGCCGCCGCCCCCGATGATGACGGGCGGATGCGGCCGTTGCCGGGGGATGGGCGCGCCGAGGGCGCCGGAGACCTGGTAGTGCTCGCCCTCGAAGGTGGCCTTGCCCGTCGCCCAGAGCGACTTCATCACCGCCAGGCTCTCGGCCATCCGCGAGATGCGGTCGCCGGCCGGGTCCAGGGCCATCCCCGACTGCTCGTAGTCACTGGTCATCCACCCCGCACCCAGCCCGAACTCCACCCGTCCCTCGGAGACCAGGTCGAGGGTGGCGATCTCCTTGGCCAGCACCATGGGATGCCGATAGTCGTTCCCGAAGACCAGCGATCCGACCCGAAGTGTCGTGGTCGCCTCGGCGGCCACGGTCAGCGCCACGAGCGGCCCGAATTGGTCCTCGAAGTGATCGGGGATGAAGAGGGTCGAGTACCCGAGGTCCTCGATCCTGCGGGCGGTGTCACGCCACACCGCCCCCGAGTCGGCTCTGGACAGTTGGACCCCGAATCGGAACGACGGCACGGCCCGAGCCTATGCGGTCGATCACCGTCCGGTCCGGAGGCCGTACGCTGGTGGCGTGGCATCTCAACCCCAACCCTCCACCTGGGCCCCGGGCTCGTGGCGGTCGAGGCCGGCAGCCCAGCAGCCGGTGTGGCCCGACGAGGGCGAGCTCAAGCGGGTCCACACCCAGCTGACCGGCCTGCCTCCCCTGGTCTTCGCGGGCGAGGCCCGCCACCTCACCCGCGCCCTGGCCGATGCCGCCGGTGGGCAGGCGTTCGTCCTCCAGGCAGGGGACTGCGCCGAGTCATTCGCCGAATTCAGCGCTGACGCCATCAGGGACAAGTTGAAGGTCATCCTGCAGATGGCGGTCGTCCTCACCTACGGTGCCGGGGTTCCCGTGGTCAAGCTCGGCCGGATCGCCGGGCAGTTCGCCAAGCCCCGGACCGCGGCCACCGAACAGGTGGGCGACCAGGTCCTCGACTCGTTCCGGGGGCACATGGTCAACGACGACCTCCCCGATCGGGAGTCCCGCGTCCCCGACCCCTCGCGCCTGGTCACCGCCTACCAGCAGTCGGTCGCCACCCTCAATCTGCTGCGGGCCTTCACCAAGGGGGGCTTCGCCGACCTCAGCCAGATCCACGCCTGGAACCAGGAGTTCGTGGCCTCCTCCGCCGAGGGGCAGCGCTTCGAGTACATCGCCCAGGGCATCGACAGCGCACTGCGGTTCATGGCCGCCTGCGGCATCGACCTCACCGCCGAGGACACCTTGCACCAGGTGGACTTCTGGACCAGCCACGAGGCACTGATCCTCGACTACGAGGAGGCGCTGACCCGACGCGACTCGCTGACCGACGAGTGGTACGACTGCTCGGCCCACATGCTGTGGGTGGGCGAGCGGACCCGCCAGCTGGACGGTGCCCACTGCGAGTTCCTGGCCGGTATCAACAATCCGGTGGGGTCCAAGGTCGGGTCGACAGCCAGGCCCGAGGACGTCATCGGACTGTGCGAGCGGCTCAATCCCCGGCCGGATCCCCGGCCGCCTCTCGCTGATCACCCGGCTCGGCGTCGACGCGGTCGAGGCTGTCCTGCCGCCGTTGCTCCGCGCCGGTGCGGGACGAGGGCCACCCGGTGGTGTGGATCTGCGACCCCATGCACGGCAACACCTTCACCGCCGAAGGAGGTCGGAAGACCAGGAGGTTCGATGACATCATCGGCGAACTCACCGGATTCTTCCGTGCCCATCGGGAGGCTGGCACGTGGCCGGGAGGGGTCCATGTGGAGCTGACCGGTGATGACGTCACCGAGTGCCTCGGCGGCGCCGAGGACATCGTCGAGGACCAGCTGCACCAGCGCTACACCACGACCTGCGACCCGAGGCTCAACGGCCGGCAATCACTCGACCTGGCCTTCGGCATCGCCGAGCTGCTGCGCGGCTGACCGCCGGTCACCGGCCACCACCGGGCCCCAGCGGCCGGTCGGCGGTCACCGTACCCTCCGACCGGCCCATCGGAGGTCATGGGGGGTCATTGACCGAACCAGCCTCGAGGAACGAGACTCGGGGGTCACCCGAGCCAGCCGCCGGGCCCACCGCCGTACAACCGGACAACGACGACCGGACCGTTGTCGGGGCCCGCTCATCCGATCAATGGAGCTTCCGTTCACCATGCCGTTCCCACGTCGTCAGCGCCAGGCTCCAACCCGCTCGAAGCGCGGGCGGCACCGTCGTGGGGGCTGGGTCACCGGGGCGATCGCGGGCGTCCTCTTCTGCCTGACGGGCTCGATCGCCCTCCCGGACGGTGCCTCGGCGGCCCCCGGCCCGACCGCCCATGCCGTCCCCCAGAGGTCGGCATACTGGCTGGTGGCCTCCGACGGCGGCGTCTTCTCCTTCGGCGGTGCCCAGTTCTACGGCTCGACCGGTGGCATCCGCCTGAACCAGCCCATCGTCGGGATGGCCGGCACCCGTGGAAGCGCCGGCTACTGGCTGGTCGCCTCGGACGGCGGCATCTTCTCCTTCGGTGACGCGCCGTTCTACGGTTCGACCGGCAACCTCCGCCTGAACCGCCCGGTGGTCGGCATGGCCGCCACCCCCAGTGGAGCCGGGTACTGGATGGTGGCCTCGGACGGCGGAATCTTCACCTTCGGTGATGCGCCGTTCTTCGGATCCACCGGCAACCTCCGCCTGAACCAGCCGGTGGTGGGCATGGCCGCCACACCGGACGGCGGCGGCTATTGGCTGGTGGCGGCCGACGGGGGGATCTTCAGCTTCGGCGACGCCCAGTTCTACGGCTCGACCGGCAACATCCACCTGAACATGCCCATCGTCGGGATGACGGCGACCCCGAGCGGTCACGGCTACTGGTTCACGGCTTCCGACGGTGGGGTCTTCGCCTTCGGCGACGCGGCAATTCTTCGGCTCACTGGGCAGCACCCCCCAGAGCCGGCCCATCGTCTCCATAACCAGCACCAGCGACGGTGGAGGGTACTGGTTCACCAACAACAACGGTGCGGTGAGCGAATTCGGGGATGCCTACTACTGGGGCTCCGCCCCCCAGGTGCTCAACAAGCCGATCGTGGGCATGGCCGAGGCCGCCGGCACCGGACGCTTCTCCGCCTCCTCGTACCAGTCCGGCTCCTACGGCTACGACATCTCCAAATGGCAGTGTCGGCAACCTTCCTCCTCCGCCCCACGCCATCGGGATCGTGCAGGCCGCCGCCGCCTCCGGCCCCAACCTCTACCCCAACCCCTATCTGGCCCAGGAGGCCGCGTGGGCAGGGGCGGGTCTCAACCTCTACGTCTACCTGGCGTTCGCCACCGCCGGATCCAGCGGCGATCCGGCCTGTGCCGCCACCGAGAATCCCGGGGCGTGCAACTACGGGTTCAACACCGCCCAGGCCGCCTTCGACTACGCGGCCCTCGCCGGCGTGAACACCTCGGTGGCCTGGTGGCTCGACGTGGAGACCGGACCCGTCGTGGTCGGGGGACCTCGCCGCCAACGCCTCCCTCGTCCAGGGGGCCATCGCCGGGATCCAGTCGCTCGGAGTGAACAGCGTCGGCATCTACTCCCAGCAGTCCAGCTGGTCGTCCATCGTCGGCGGCTACTCCCCCGGCGTTCCCGAGTGGGTCGCCGACTGGGGCTCCAACACCCCGCCGTTCGACCCGGCCCAGTACTGCTCGGGATTCAACTTCGCCTCAGGTCCGGTGGTCATGGTGCAGTTCACCGATGGCGCCCACACCAACGGGTTCGACAACGACTACGCCTGCTGAATCGATCCCGGCTCCCCCGACCGCCTATCCGGACGGCAACCGGTGGGCGACGTCGTTGTAGCCGAGGAGCCGCCATCGACCGGCGTCGACCTCCCAGCTGGTCATGGAGGCGTGCCCGGTCCGCAGCTGCAGGCGGGTCCCCTCCAGGCCCCCGGCGACCGCCAGCTTGGCCAGGATCGACGCCTCGATGACCCCGGCGTGGCAGGCGACCACCACCAGCTGCCCGGCCCGGTCGGACACGATCCCGTCCAGCGCGCCCGCCACCCGGTTGACGAATCCGGCCCAGCTCTCCCCTCCCGGGGCGATCGGTCGCCACGGATCGGCATCCCAGTCGAGAGGGCCGAATCGCTCGGTGAACTCCGACCAGGTCAGCCCGTCGGCCTCCCCGGGATGGAGCTCGCACAGCCCGCACTCGGTCAGCACCTCCAGCGTCGACGCGCGTCGGCCGGCGGCCACGGCCCCGAGGGCCGGCGCCAGCAGTTCCGCCGTCTCGACGGCCCGGGGCAGCACACTGGCATAGAGGGCGTCGGCCCCGGCCAGCTCCCCGGTCACCAGCAGTCGGTCCCGGAGCGCCTCCACCTGCCGGCGCCCGAGTCCGGTGAGCCCGTCACACCCCAGTCGGCCGCCACACACACCCGACACGTTGCACACCGCCTCCCCGTGGCGGATCAGCACCAGGCGGGTGGCCCCCGGCGACAGGGGCGGCACGGTGCGAACGCCCGGCGGGACCCCCGGGGCGGGCGCGGTCTCGGGTCCTGCCCCGGCCAGACCGTCGAATCCGGGGGGGCCGGAGATCAAGCCAACTCGCCGACGAACTGCTCGAGCTGTCGGAGGGTACGGCACTCGACCACGTCGTCACAGTGGTTGGCGTACTCGCCCACGATCGAATCGCCCGAATTCCAGTAGGCCCGGGGCTCGGGGTTGAGCCAGTACACGTGTCGGGCCCGGGCCTGGAGCTCCTTGACCACCCAGGACTGGGAGGCGTGGTAGTTGTTGCGGGCGTCGCCCAACAGGAGCACGCTCGACCGGGGGGTGATCTCCTCGCCCCACCGCTCCCAGAAGACGGTCAGTGCGTGCCCGTAGTCGGAGTGGCCGTCCACCCAGATCACGTCGGCCTCGGTGTTGATCCGGTGCACGGCGTCCGCCGGGTCGTCGACCCCTTCGAAGAAGCTGCTCACCTCGTCGATCCCGTCGATGAACACGAAACTGCGGACCTTGGAGAACTGGGAGCTGATGGCGTGGACCAGGTGGAGGGTGAAGCGGGCGAAGGAGGCGACGGATCCCGAGATGTCGGCGATGACCACGATCTCCGGCTTCGACGGGCGGGGGTATCGGAACTTGGGGTCGACCGGGACCCCCCCGGTGGACAGCGAGTGGCGCACGGTGGAGCGGAAGTCGAGCGGGCCCTTGCGACCGTGACGGCGCTTGCGGGCCAGCCGGACGGCCAGCTTCCGGGAAAGGGGCTGCAGCGACTTGCGCAGGGCGACCAGCTCCTCCCGGGTGGCGTGCATCACATCGATGTCCTCGGGCAACGGCTTGCGCAGCGACTTGGCCAGGGCCTGGCTCCCCCGGTCGGCGACCAGCCGACGGCGGATCTCGTCCTCGATCTCCTTGCGGAGCTGGTCCACCCTCGACTGGTACTCGTCGCGCAGGAGGCGCTCCTCCAGGGGGGTCAAGGTCGTCTCCGCCCCCCCCGGGGCCGGCGGGGCCTCGCGGTTGAGCGAGGCGGTGGCGTCGCGGGCCTGGTCCACCAGCCGATCGAGCACCTGGTCGAGGTCGAGGTTCCGGAGTGTCCGGTAGAGGTAGTAGGTCCCGCCCACCGGGCGACCCGCCTCCATCCCCGCGTAGCGGGTCACCGCCTGGCGGGCCACGGCCGCCATCATCGCGTCGTTGGCCCCCAGTAGCGCCTGGTAGAGCAGGTCGGCCAGCTCCTCGGGGGTCATCCCCTCCCCGCCCCCGGTTCCGCCCTCCCCCTGGCCCCGTCGACCACCCGAGCCGGGCGCCCCACCCTCGCCCTCGTCAGACCCGGTCCCGCTCGAGGGATCGTCGGGGTCACCCTCGATCCGGTAGCCGGGCCCGCGCAGGGAGAAGTAGATCTCGAACGCGGTCTCGTAGGCCCGCCAGTGGGACGAGGACTTCACCAGGCTCGCCCCGAGGGTGTACTTGACGGCCTCGCGGTCCTCCATCGGCACATGGCGGAGCGCCTCGGCCGCGTCGAGGTGCTCGGTCAGGGACACGGGGATGCCCGCGGCGCGGAGCTCGGTCACGAAACCGGTGAGCACTTCGAGCATCGTCGCTGTCCCCGCCCTCAGTCGGGCGACTCCACCCCGGCCAGCTCCTTGGCGGCCCGGTCGATGTCCGACCGGTACTTCAACAGGATGTGGAGGGTGTCCTTGGCCCGCTCGGCGTCGATCGACTCCACTCCGAGCACGACCAGGGTGCGGGCCCAGTCGAGGGTCTCGGAGACCGACGGGTCCTTCTTCAGGTCGAGGGTCCGGATCGAGCGCACGATACGTGCCACCTGATCGGCCAACGACCGGCTGATGCCCGGAACCCGGGTCTCGATGATGGCCCGCTCCCGGTCGAGCAGGGGGTAGTCGATGTGCAGGTACAGGCAGCGCCGTTTGAGCGCCTCGGAGAGCTCGCGGGTGTTGTTCGAGGTGAGGAAGACCAGGGGGATCCGGGTGGCCCGCACGGTACCGAGCTCGGGGATCGAGACCTGGTACTCCGAGAGGATCTCGAGGAGCAGTGCCTCGGTCTCGAGCTCCACCCGGTCGACCTCGTCGACCAGCAGCACGACCGGTTCGGCCGACCGGATGGCCTCGAGCAGCGGCCTGGCCAGCAGGAACTCCTCGGAGAAGATGTCCCCCTCGAGCTCCTCCCAGGCCTGGCCCGAGTCGGCCTGGATGCGCAGGAGCTGCTTCTTGTAGTTCCACTCGTAGAGCGCCTTGGACTCGTCGAGGCCTTCGTAGCACTGGAGCCGGATCAACCGGCTACCGGTCATCCGGGCCACGGACTTGGCCAGCTCGGTCTTTCCCGTCCCGGCGGGTCCCTCCACCAGCACCGGCTTGGCCAGCCGGTCGGCCAGGAAGACCACGCCGGCGATCCCGTCGTCCGCCAGGTAGTCCACGCCGGCGAGGCCTTCCCGGACGGCGGCAATCGAGTCGAAGCGGGGCGGGCCGGCCACCGGGAACCCGGTGACGACCTCGTGGGGCGGTCCCACCCGTCCGGTCGGGTCGGCGACGTCGGTCATGACCGCACCTGCCCGGTGCCCGAGACCACGTACTTGACGGAGGTCAGGTCCCGCAGGCCCATCGGCCCGCGGGCGTGGAGCTTCTGGGTGGAGATGCCGATCTCCGCCCCGAGCCCGAGCTCTTCCCCGTCGATGAACCTGGTCGAGGCGTTGACCAGGACGGCGGCGGCGTCGACCTCGGTGGTGAACCGGTCGGCGGCGGCCAGGTCGCCGGTGACGATGGCCTCGGAGTGGCCCGAGGAGAACCGGGCGATGTGGTCGATGGCGCCCTCGAGATCCTCGACCACGGCGACCGAGAGGGTGAGACCGAGGAACTCGGTGGCGAAGTCGGCGTCGGTGGCCGGGCCCAGTCCGGGGAGCACCGACCGGGCGGCCTCGTCCCCGAGCAGGGTCACCCCGGAGAGCGCTGCCGCCACCCGGGGCAGGAACACGTCGGCCACGGCCCGGTGGACGAGGAGGGTCTCGGCGCTGTTGCAGACACCCGGCCGCTGGGTCTTGGCGTTGACCACGATGGCCTCGGCCATGGAGAGGTCCGCGGCCGCGTCCACGTAGACGTGGCAGTTCCCGGACCCGTCGACCACGTAGGGCACGGTGGCGTGCTCGATGACCGAGGCGAGCAGCGACGGGCCCCCCCGGGGGATCAGGCAGTCGATGAGGCCCTCGAGCTGCATGAAGGCCACCGCCGAGGACCGGCTGGTGTCCGTCACCAGGACCACCGCGTCGCCCGGCAGCCCGGCCTTGTCCGACCCGTCCCGGAGTGCCCCCACGATGGCCGTGTTGGAGGCGACGGCCGACGACGAGCCCCGGAGCAGCACGGCGTTGCCGGATTTGATGCACAGCCCGGCTGCGTCACTGGTCACGTTGGGCCGGTTCTCGTAGATGATCCCGACCACCCCCAGGGGGACCCGGACCCTGCGGACCCGCAGTCCGTTGGGGCGGACCCATCCCTCGACGACCTCGCCTACCGGATCGGGTCGGCCGGCGACGCTCCGGAGCCCGGCGGCCATGGAGGCCACCCGGTCCCCGTCCAGACGGAGGCGGTCGAGGGAGGTGGCGTCCGCACCGGCCTGCTCGGCCCGTGCCATGTCGGCGGTGTTGGCCTCGAGGATCGGGCCGAGCCGCTGCTCCAACAGGTCCGCCGCCCGGATCAGGGCCTCGTCCCGGGTCGCAGACGAGGACCGGGCCACGAGCCGACCCGCCGCCCGGGCGCGGCGCCCGAGGTCCACGAGTGGTGAGGGTGATCTCGACTGCACCGTGTCAGCGTAGTTCGCGGGCCTCCGGCGACCGCGCCCCGGCCCGGCTGCCGCTATTCGAGTACCACCAGGTCGTCGCGGTGGACCACCTCGGCCGAGACGTCCTCGGGGAGATCGTCGGATTTCCGGCCCGCCCAGGCCGCCACCTCGGAGGACGACTGGCGGACCAGGCCCTTGGCGAAGACGGCCCCGTCCTGCCCGGCGATCTCGACGGCGTCGTCCACAGCGAACCCACCCCGGCACGAGAGCACCCCGGCAGACAACAAGGAGCGGCCCCGCGCCACGAGTGCCCGACGGGCACCCTCATCGACGACGATGGTCCCGGAGGCGCCGATTGCGAAGGCGATCCACAGCTTGCGGGCGGGCAGGCGGCGGTCATGGGGCCGGAACCGGGTGCCCACCCCGGACACCGACCCGGCGACGGCGCCGAGCACACCGGGTCGGCCGCGTCGGCGATCACCGCCTCCACTCCCGACCAGGCGGCGATCTTGGCCGCGGCAAGCTTCGAACCCATCCCCCCGCTCCCCACCGCGCTACCCGGACCGCCGGCGATGCGCTCGAGCTCATGGTCGATCTCGACCACCTCTTCGATCAGTGACGCCCCGCCGGTGTGACGGGGGTCCTCGGTGAACAGCCCGGCGGTGTCGGTCAAGAGCACGAGCAGCTGGGCCCCGACCAGGTGGGCGACCAGCGCGGCCAGACGGTCGTTGTCGCCGAAGCGGATCTCCTCGTCGGCCACCGCGTCGTTCTCGTTGACCACCGGGACGACGCCCAGTTCCAACAGTCGGGCCAGGGTCTGGCGAGCGTGGAGGTATTGGCTCCGGTGCACGAAGTCGAGGGGGGCGAGCAGCACCTGGCCGACGGTCAGCCCGTGGCGGCCGAGCGCGTCGCTCCAGACCCTCATCAGTTGGTGCTGGCCGACCGCGGACAACGCCTGGAGCGTGGCCAGGTCGGTGGGGCGCGCCCGGGTGGGGGCCAGACTCGTACGGCCGGCGGCGATCGCGCCGGAGGTGACCACCACGACCCGGTTGCCGGCGGACCGGGCCCATGCCACCTCTTCGGCCAACTTGTCGATGGCCTCGGTGTCCACCCGGCCCGACGCCGTGGTCACCGAGGACGAACCGATCTTGACCACCAGCGTGCGCGGTCCGACTCCGCCCGTCGGAGGAGTCACCACCGGCGGCGGCGCGGACCCGGGCCCCCGGTGTACTCCGGCTGGTCGCGGTACCAGGTGAAGGACAGCGCGCCGATGTGGACCAGGTCCCCGTCCCGGGCCCCGGCGCGGGCCAGCTGGCGGTCCACGCCCATGCGGCGCAGGCGGCCCTGGATGTAGTCGGCGGCCTCGTCCGAGGTCACGTCGTTGAGGGCGACCGCCCGCTCCGCCACCTTGCCCACGACCCGGTACACGCCCTCGTCGACCCGCTCCACGGCGAACCCTTCGGGCAGGGGCCGGTGGACGATGACGACGTGCTCGACCCCGGGCTGGGCGGCTCGGGCCTCGGCCACCTGGCGGGCCAGCCTCCCGACCAGGGATCCGATGCCCGACCCGGTGACCGCGGACACGACCAGGTCCGGTCGGAACGAACCACCGCCGGCACCGTCGTCACCGCTGTCACCGCCGTAGTCGCCGGCCAGGTCGGCCTTGGACCCCACCACCAGGCGGGGCCGGTCCACCAGGTCCGGCTGATACCGTTCCAGCTCGCCGAGGAGCACCCGCTCCTGCTCCGCCGGCGGGACGCCCGTGACCGGGTCCAGTTCGACCAGCACCACCAACACCCGGGACCGGGTGATGTGGCGGAGGAACCGGTGTCCCAGCCCCTTGCCGTCGGCGGCCCCCTCGACCAGCCCGGGGATGTCGGCGACCGTGAAATCGGAACCGTCGTCCACCCGGACCACGCCCAGGTGCGGCTCCAACGTGGTGAACGGGTAGTCGGCGATCTTGGGTTTGGCCGCCGAGATCCGTGAGATGAGCGTGCTCTTGCCCACGTTGGGGAACCCGACCAGGGCGACGTCGGCGACCAAGGCCAGATCGAGGTCGTACCACTGCTCGTGGCCCTTCTCCCCCTGCTCGGCGAAGGCCGGGGCCCGTCTGCGGTTGGTCAGGAAGCTGGCGTTCCCCCGACCCCCACGACCACCCTCGCCCGCCAGCCACCGGTCGCCGGGATGGGCCAGGTCGACCAGGAGGGACCCGTCGCGGCCCTTGGCCCGGGTGCCGACCGGGACCGGCACGTCGAGGTCGCGGCCCCGCGCCCCGTGCTTCTTCTTCCCTCCCCCGTGGCCGCCGTCTCCACCCCGCCGATGGGGATGGTCCCGGAATCCGAGCAGCGAGGACTGGTTGGTGGTGGCCACCAGCCACACGTCACCCCCCCGTCCACCATCACCCCCGTCGGGGCCACCCTTGTCCACGTGGGCCTCGCGGCGGAACGCCACCGCGCCCGCCCCCCCGTCGCCGGCCTTCACGTGCAGTTGTGCCTCGTCGACGAAGCCGGACATGGGCCGATCCTACCGATCGGCCGTCCCCCGCCGGGAATGGCGGCCGGCTCCGACGCGCGGTGTCGGACCGGTGCCGGTACTCAGGCCGCAGGCGGAGCGGGGTCCGGTCCGCAGCAGACGTGGGTCGTGAGGGGGCCGCCGTTCCACTCCACCGTGTCGCCGAAGGCCCGGTCGACGTCCATCGACCCCCCGGCAGACTCGGCGTCGGCGCGGTGCAGGTTGAGCACCAGCCGTTCGGCATCGGCCCACGCCGCGAACTGGCCGAGATCGGCCTCCTGTGCGGCCCCGAGCATGCTCAGGCCCTCCCGCCGGCCGAGCTCGGCGGTTCGAAGGACGAAGCGGTAGTACCGCTCATGGTCGGCGAGGACCGACTCGATCGCCCCCCTTTCGACGATCGGACCGTGGCCAGGGACGATCCAGTCGGCGCCGAAACCGGCCAACCAGTCGAGCGACTCGAGCGCCCCCCGCACCGACCCTGCGAACACCAGGGGGGTGAGCCCGTGGAACACCAGATCGCCTGCGAAGAGGATGCGCTCGTCGGGGAGCCAGGCCACAAGGTCGCCCCGGGTGTGGGCGGCCCGGCCGGGGTGGAGCAGATCCACCCGACGGCCGCCGGCGTAGGCGGTGAGCCCCGATCGGGTCACGACGGTCGGTGGCCGCCGCCTCACGCTCCCCCAGTCGGGAACCGGGTCCCAGTAGCGGGGGCGGGCATCGATCGTCGGGTCCCTCAGCATTCGGCGCCGGGTGCTCTCGTGACCGACCACGACGGCGTCGGACGGGAGCAGGCTGTTGCCGTGGGTGTGATCCCCGTGGTCATGGGTGTTGACGGCGAGCCGGATCGGGCGGCCGCCCGCCACCTCGCCCACCGCGGCCAGGAACCGGCGGGTCCGCTCCTCGGTGGCACAGGTGTCGATGACCATGGTCTGGTCGCTGCCTACGACCGCACCGGCGTTGTTGATCCACCAGGTCCCGTCCGGTTGGATCCAGGCGTGAACGCCCTCGACGAGCTCGTGCAGCCCCGCCGCGGGGGACGAAGCGCCGCCGCAGTGTCCGTGCCCGTCCGCGCCGTTTTCGTTCACGCCACCGGCTCAATCCGCTTCGAGCACCAGCGGTCGGATCCGGGCGACGGCCTCGGTGACCCCGAGGGACGCGGCGAGGGCGTCGTAGGTGCCGTACTCCCTCCGCAGGGCTCCGAGGAACTCCTCCATGGTCGCCGGCACGACGTTGAGGATGGTCGGTGCGTAACGCTCGACCTCCTCGGTCGAGTCCGGGTACTCCGCCTTCAGGCGGTCGAGGAGGTTGCCCATGGCCGCGGCGCTCAACGCATAGTCCTCGACGATGGTCGCATCGGGGACGCCGAGGAAAGCCAGGATCAGCGCGGAGAGCACGCCGGTCCGGTCCTTTCCGGCGCTGCAGTGGAACACCGCAGGCAACGAATCCGGGGAGGCCAGGGCCTCGATCGCCCCGGTGAGCGCCGGGCCGCCTTGCGAGACCATCTCGACGTAGCGCGAGGCCACGTAGGAGGCCTCGCCCCACGAGGGGATCTCCTCGAGCGGAGGGGAGCACGTCGGTGAGGGGTAGGTCCACATAGCGGACAGGGACCAGATCCACGGGGAAACGGCCACGATGCTCTGCCTCGTCCACCGTCCGGAGGTCGATCACCGTGGCCACGCCCAGGTCGATCACCTGGGCCCGGTCCGCCTCACTCAGCTTGTTGAGACCGTCCGCCCGGAACAGAAGCCGCCAGCCCGTCCGGTGGCCGTCCCTGGTCCGATAGCCGCCCAGGTCTCGGAAGTTGACGCACCCCTCGAAGCTGAGCGCCCGGGCCGGCTCGGGCACCGGCGAACGCCTCCGGTTCGATGCGGCGGGGTTGGGGGCTGACATCCCGGGAGCGTACCGTCGGGCGCCGGCCGGCGGCCATTGGGCGACCCCGACGACCACGCCGGCGAGTCAGTCGACCGCCACCACGTCCACCAATTTGCGCCCCTTGCGGCTGGTGAACCGGACCGTGCCGTCGGCCAACGCGAACAGGGTGTCGTCGCCGCCCAGGCCCACATTGACGCCAGGGTGGAACCTGGTACCCCGCTGGCGCACGATGATGGCCCCTGCCCGCACCGAGGTGCCGCCGAACGTCTTGACCCCCAATCGCTGAGCGTTCGAATCGCGGCCGTTACGGGTCGATCCGCCACCTTTGGTCTTCGACATGTCTTCGTGTTCCTTCCGTTCGTCCTTGTACTCGTCCCGTACCGTCCGGACCAGAGCGGGCCCGGCGGCCCGGTGCCGATCCGCACCCGGGCCGGCCCCTCCGTCGCCGGGTTGGCGGACCCTTCGCCGGTGCCCGGCCGGTGCAGCTCAGCCGGTGGCGCTGATCGACGTGATGGCGATCGTCGAGTACCGCTGGCGGTGACCCCAACGGGTGCTCTGGTTCGACTTGTTCTTGTAGGTGAAACCCCGGATCTTCGGCCCGAGCTCCTCTCCCACCACGGTCGCGGTCACCGACGAGCCGGCCAGCTGGTCCGGGGTGGCCAGCACGGTGTCGCCGTCCACCACCAGGACCGGCACGAAGGTCACCTCCGAGCCGGGTGACTCCCCCAGCAACTCGACACGGAGCTGCTGGCCCTCGGCCACCCGCTCCTGTTTGCCTCCGGTTCTGATGACTGCGTACATAGGGCGCGCAGTCTACAGCTCGGGGTCATCGAAAACTATTCCCCGCCCGTTGCAGACCTCGCAGGTCGTGGACATCGACTCGATCAGCCCCTCGGAGACCCGCTTCCGGGTCATCTCCACGAGGCCCAGCTCGGAAATGTCGAAGACCTGGGTGCGGGTCTTGTCCCTGGCCAGGGCCGAGCGCAGGGCACTGCCCACCTTGTCACGGTTCTCCCGGATCTCCATGTCGATGAAGTCGATGACGATGATGCCGCCGATGTCCCGGAGACGGAGCTGGCGGGCGACCTCCTCGGCCGCCTCCAGGTTGTTGCGATAGACCGTCTCCTCCAGGTTGGTGGTCCCGACGTTCTTGCCGGTGTTGACGTCGATCACCGTCAGCGCCTCGGTCCGATCGATGACCAGCGAACCGCCCGACGGGAGATAGACCTTGCGGTCGAGGGCCTTGTGCAGCTGCTCGTGCACGTGGTAACGCTCGAAGACGGGCAGCGACTCCACCTCGGGGTCGAAGTACTCCACCCGGTCGGACAGCTCCGGGTTGACCGCCCCCACGTAGTCCCGGACCTGCTCGTAGAGGGCTGCGTCGTCGATGACCACGGCCCGGTACTCGCGGTTCAGCTCTTCGCGGATGACCCGCACCGCGATGGCCGGCTCCCGGTACAACAGGGCCGGGCCCTGGCCCCGGTTGGCCTCGCCGGCGATGGACTCCCATTGGGCCGCCAGGCGCTCGACGTCGTTGCCCAGCTCTTCGGCGCTGGCGCCGGCCGCCGCCGTCCTCACGATGAGCCCGTGCCCCTCGGGTCGGACGTCGTCGACGATCCTCCGCAGCCTCTTGCGCTCGCCGTCCTCGAGGCGTTTGGAGATGCCGTACGCCGTGCTGTTGGGGACCAGCACCACGAACCGGCCGGGCAGCGAGACCTCCTGGGTCAGGCGGGCGCCCTTGGCCCCGATCGGGTTCTTCGTGACCTGGCACAAGATGGTCTGTCCCGGTCGGAGCAGCTGTTCGATCCGGGGTTGGCCGGGGGAGTCCCCGGACTCCACGTCCTCGGTGTCGAAGCGGACGTCTCCGTGGTAGAGGACCGCGTTCTTGGGTGTTCCGATGTCGACGAACGCCGCCTCCATGCCCGGCAGCACGTTCTGCACCCTTCCCCGGTAGATGTTGCCGTCGATCTGGGTTGCGTCGTCAGCCGCCCGGGAGATGTAGTGCTCGACCAGGGTGCGCCCCTCGAGCAGGGCGATCTGGGTCATCTCGGGACGGACGTGGACGCAGATCATGTAGCGACCCACCGCCTTGCCGCGGCGTTCGCGCCCGCCCCGACGGCCTTCGGTCCGGGTGGCGGGGCCGCCGCGTGGCGTCGAGGCGGTCGCCGAAGCGCCCTTGGTCGCCGCCGCCTGCGGGCCGCCGCCCGGGGTGGGACCGCTTCCGCCACCCGGGCGCGAGCGGGAGCGCCCCTGTCCGGCGGATCGTCCCGGGGGTCCTCCGGCCGCCTGGGAGCCCCGCCCGCCGGGGTCGCCTCCGCCGTTCCGGTTGGCTCCGCCGTTCCGGTTGCCGGTGGGCCGGGCGGGGCGGCTGTCGCCGATCTTGGGCCGCTCCGGGGCTACGGCCGGGCTCGGGCCGGCGACCTGGTCGGGCCCGAAGCATGGTCGGGCCCGAAGCGCCGGGATCCGGCGGTGCCCCGGCCGGGTCGGCGCGAGCCACCGTCGATGCGGCGGGAGCGGGCTCGGTCCGGCCCTCGGTAGGAGCGGGCGCGGTTCCGCCGGTCCGCCCCCTCCCCCGACCGCCCCGCGAGCCGCGGCGCCTCCGGTTCGGGCCGTCCCCGACCCCCTGGTCCCCCCCACCGGCGGCGCCGTCCGCCGGGTCGCTCGGACCGTCAGCGGCGACGCCGTTCGCCACCGGCGGTGGGGCGGCCCCGTCGACAGCCTCCGGGGCGGTCTTCGCCGAATCGGTCTCTGCGGCTGCCGTCGGGGGTCCCGGCGGGTCCGCAGGGACCTCCACCGGCTGCCCGATTGGTGCATCTGACATCGAATTCCCTTCTCGTCCTGCTCACGACGCACGCACCAGCGCGTGCGCGGCGCGGCGGGTGCCGGTCGGCTCACCCCTCCGTCGGAGGGGCTCCTCCCGGATGCCCTCGCGCTCGATCCATTGTTGAGTTCTGCATGCCCGGTCGATGACCGGGGTTCCTGCGGCGGTACCTCGACCGGGGGCCGTGCCCAGCGACCCGTCCGCAGCCGAACCCCCTGACACGGCCACCAGGCCCCGGAGCAGCTCGATCGGCCGGACCCCCCGGGGTCGGGTGGCCAGCTCCGCCACCACCCCGACCGGCCCCTCCCCCCCGGTCATGGTATTCGTCCCTGTCGGTGCCCGATGACCTTCGACGGCCAGGGCCAGCACCGACGGCCGGAGGTCGTCGTGCTCCTCCCTGCCCTTCCGCTCCCTCACGATCGATCACCGCCGACGCGGCCAGGAGGGCCCTGACCTGCGCTTCGAGCGCGCCCTTGGAGATCCCGGCAATGCCCATGGACCACGAGCAGGAGGTGACCTCCTGCTGCAGCGAGCCGGCCCGGCGCTCGATCGGGGCCGCCGCCTCCACCTCGATGCCGGCGGGCAGGAGGTCGGAGAGCCGCCCCGGCAACGCCTCCACCTCGATGCCGGCCGTCTCGGGACGATGTTCGTCGAGGACCACGTCGAGGTACTCGGCCAACGACTCACAGCCGGTCGGGAGGGCCAGCCCGAAACTGAGCTGGGGCCGGGGGGAGAACCCCTCGGTGTAGGCGAGCGGGAGCCCGGCCACGCCTCAACGCCCGCTCCCACATCCGGGCCACGTCGCGTTGGCTGGTGAAGCGGATCCGGCCGAGCTTGGTGAAACGGAGGCGTATTCGCATCTCAGCCTGTCCCCCCTCCGACCCGTACCTCGTCACGCCGGCCCGGCCCGTGGGCCGGCACGGCGCCGGACGGCGCCGTCGTGAGGAATCGTACCGGCACCCGGCCCCCGGATGAGAGATCCTGCCCGGTGCCCTGGCTGCCGCCGGCCGGTGGCACCGCCGAGGCGACCACATGTTCGATGCCGAAGCCGGTGCAGGCCCCGCAGTCGTAGCAGGGCGTCCAGCGGCAGTCCTCCAGCCCGTGCTCGGCCAGGGCGTCCGTCCACTCCTGCCACAGGAAGTCCCGGTGCAGCCCCGCCGAGAGGTGGTCCCAGGGCAGCGCCTCGTCCCCGGACCGGTGGCGGTAGACGGTGTCCTCGAGGGACATCCCGTGATCGGCCAGGGCATCGGTCCACAGCTGCAGGTCGAAATGCTCGCTCCACTCCTGGAAGGTGCCCCCTCGCCGCCACACCTGCTCGATCACCCCGCCCATCCGCCGGTCGCCGCGGCTGACGATGCCCTCGGCCGCCGTGGCCCTGGGATCGTGCCACCGGACGGTCAGGCCCCGAACCGGCCGGGCGGCGTCGCGCAGCAGGTGGAGCTTGCGGGTGAGCTCCTCGATGGTGTTCTGGCCGAACCACTGGAACGGGGTCTGCACCTTGGGGACGAACCCCCCGACCGAGGCGGTCACGGTCACCCCTTTGTGGTACCGGCGGCCGATGGCCACGCACTGTTTGGCCAGCTCCACGATGCCCAGGGTGTCCTCGTCGGTCTCGGTGGGGAGGCCGATGAGGAAGTAGAGCTTGACCCGCTTCCAACCCTGGCTGAAGGCGGCGTCGACCGCGGCGTAGAGGTCCTCCTCGAGGATCAGCTTGTTGATCACCTGGCGCATGCGCCAGGTGCCCGCCTCGGGGGCGAAGGTGAGTCCGGTCCTCCGCACCTTTTGGATCTGGGCGGCGGTGCCCACGGTGAAGGCGTCGACCCTGAGGCTGGGAAGGCTCACCGACACCCGGCCCGAACAGGACGGGTCGTCGATGATCGAGGTGACCGTCTCCTCGATGCCCGAGTAGTCGGCGCTGGACAGTGAGGTCAGGGCCACCTCGTCGTACCCGGTGCGGGCCAGGCCGTCGCCGACCATGGTCCGGACCTGGTCTTCCGGCCGCTCGCGGACCGGCCGGGTGACCATCCCGGCCTGGCAGAACCGGCACCCCCGGGTGCACCCCCGGAACAGCTCGACGTTGAGGCGGTCGTGGACCACCTCGATGAGCGGCACCAGCTGCTGTTTGGGGTAGGGCCAGCGGCCGAGGTCGGCGATGGTCCGCTTCTCGACCCGCGCCGGTGTCCCGGGGTGGCGGGGCGTGGTGGCGACCAGGCGCTCTGGCGCAGGGCCCGGGGTGGCCCCGACAGCGACGGCTCCGGGCCTGTAGTCGGCTCGGTAGCACCCCGGCACGTAGACCCCGGGCAGTCGGGCCAGGGCCCGCAACAGCGCCTCCCTCGTGCCCGGACCGGCCTGGTCGGCCCCTTCGGCCGGGCCCGCCGCCGGCGCCGTCCTGGACGCGGCCAGCACCTCGTTGATCTCGCCGATCGCCTCCTCCCCGTCCCCCAGCACGAAGCAGTCCACGAAGTCGGCCAGGGGCTCCGGGTTGAAGGCGCAGTGGCCGCCGGCCACCACGATCGGGTCCTCGGCGGAGCGGTCGGCGCCGTGGAGCGGTACCCCGGACAGGTCGATCAGGTTGAGGACGTTGGTGTAGACCAGCTCGGCGGAGAGGTTGAAGGCCAGGACGTCGAAGGCACCGGCCGGCAGATGGTTCTCGAGGGAGAAGAGGGGCAGCCCGGCGGCGCGCATCGCCGCCTCCATGTCCACCCACGGGGCGTAGGCCCGCTCGGCCACGGCGTCGCTGCGCTCGTTGAGGATCTCATAGAGGATCTGGAGCCCCTGGTTGGGCAGACCGATCTCGTAGGTGTCGGGGTAGATGAGCAGCCACGACACCGACCCGGGACCGTGCTCGGGCATCTGGGCCCCGAGCTCGCCGCCGATGTAGCGGGCCGGCTTCGTGACCTGGGACAACAACGCTTCTACCCGTGGCCAGAGGCTCTCCATCTCCTCCCCCATCCTAGGGCCCCCGGGGAGTGCCCGGGCCCGTCCGCCCCGAGCCGCTCATCCGGACCCCGGGCCGCTCACCCGGAGCCCGCTCCCGTCGGCGAGGAGGTGGTCGTGGTCGGGCCCGCCTGGGGCGCAGTCGTCGTCGTGGAGGTGGGGAGGTCCACAGGGTTCGGGTTCTGGATCACCGTCTGGCCGGGGGGAATCGCCGGGGAGGTGACCGGATGGGCGGCCAGGTAGTCGAAGATCTGGCTCACCACCGGGGCCGACGCCGCCGCCCCGTAGCCGGCCTGGTCGATCACGCAGACCACCACGTACTGCGGCGCGGTGGCCGTCGGGCCCCAACCGACGAACCAGGCGGTGGGTTCCTTGCCGATCTCGGTGTCGGCGGTACCGGTCTTGCCGGCCGTGCCTCCGGGGAAGGTCTTGAGGCCCCCGGAGACGCCGTAGGCGGTGCCGCCGGGGGTGTTGACCACCCCCTCGAAGCCGGTGAGCAGGGCCTGGCGCAGGCCTGGCGACAGGTTCACGTGGCCGGTGACCTGCGGGGAGAACTTCTTCAGCACCGTACCGGACGGGGAGACGATGGCCGCCGCCACCTGGGGGGCGTACCGGGTGCCGCCGTTGGCGAAGGTCGCATAGGCCACTGCCTGCTCGATGGGGGTGATGACGGTGGTGCCCTGCCCGAACGCCATCTCGACGTTGTCGCCCGCGTACCAGGTGGTGTTGGGGAAGCCCTTCGGGCTCATGGCGTGCAGCTTCTGGCGCTCGGCCTCGCTGTCCACCCGGCCTTGGACCTCGCCGGGCAGGTCGATGCCGGTCAGCTCGCCGAGCCCGTACTGGTGGGCCTGGTCCTGGATCGGGGTCTGCCCGTAGGCCGGGTTGGCCCGGCTGTCGTAGAACATGGCGCCCAGGTTGTAGAAGAAGTCGTCACTGGACACGGTGATCGCACTCGAGATGTTGAAGGTGCCGTTCGGATCGCCTTCGCTGTTGTGGAAGATGCACGTCGTGCTGCCGTACTGGCACCCGGGGATCTTGTAGGTACCGCTGTCGTAGAAGGAGTAGCCCGGGGTGATCAGGCCGAGCCCGAGGGCAGCGGTGGCGGTGTTGAGCTTGAAGGTGGACCCGGGGGTGTAGAGCCCCTGGATGGTGCGGTTGAGCTGGGGATCGTTGCTCCTCGGGTCCTGGAGGGCGGCGTAGGCGGAATTGGAGATCCCGCCCACCCAGACCGAGGGGTTGTAGGTCGGGAACGAGGAAAGGGCGTACACGGCACCGGTCTGCGGGCTCATCACCACCACCGCCCCGCCGGTGGCCCCCGGATAGCATCCGGCATTGGTGTTGCACTGGGGATCGAAGGTGCGGCGCAGACTGGTGATCTGGGTGGCCAGGGCGTTGTCGGCCACCTGCTGGAGGTTGGTGTCCAGGTTGGTGACCACGTTGTCGCCGGCGGTGGCCTGGGTGGTCCTGAGGGTGCCGACCACCTGGCCCTTGGGGTCGACCTCCAGCTGCTGGCTGCCCGGGGTGCCCCGCAGATCGGACTCGTACTGCCGCTCCAGGCCCGACTCACCGAACGGGTCACCGGCCTGGTATCCCTGGGCCGAATGGGCCTTGAGGTCGGTGGTGTTGATGGCCCCGACATACCCGAGGGTCTGGGCCGCCGGGTAACCGGGCTGGGCAGGCCCGGGGAGCTCCACCTGGGGGTAGTTGCGCTGGGTCGTCGCCACCCAGGACACACCCGGGAAGTCGTCCTGGTGCTCCTTGATGTAGAGGATGTCCGCGGGCGGTGCGTCGGACAGGATCGGCACCGGCTTGTAGATGCTGTTGCGGAGGTCGGCGACGGAGGCGTTGATCTGGGCGGGGGTCTCCCCGATCAGGGTGGCGAGCCGCCCGACCACCTCGGGATGCTGCTGGGCGGCCACCCGGGACAGGGTGATCTGCCGGACGACCAGATTGTTGGCCAGCGGATTGCCGTATCGGTCGAGGATGAGGCCGCGCACCGGGTCGACGGCCACGGCGCGGATCTGGTTGGCCGAGACGGCGTGGGCCGCGGCCGGCGCCTGCAGCACCTGCAGCGTCCACAGCCGGAGCCCCAACAGGGCGAAGAGCCCGGCGACGACGAGCCCGGTGATCCGCAGGCGGAGCCCGGGGCGGGACGCACTGGTGTCCGGGGCGTCGAGCACCGCCCCGACCGAGAAGCGGCTCTGGTGGAGCTTGGGCTGGCGGGGCTTCTTCCGCTGGGGGCTGCGGTCCTTTCCGGGCGCAGATAGTGCCGGCCACCGTTGAACGGGTGTCGCAGGGATCGGCTCACGGGCGTCCAGTATCCCAAGCCCGGGGGCGGAGGGGTACGCGCGCGTCCGCCCGTGGCTCATCGCAGGACGCCGGTTGCGGCGGCCGAGGTGGGCACACCTTCCGTCGAGACCTCGGGCAGCGCCCAGGCCACCAGCCGTAGGGCGGGCAGGGCCAGGACGGCATTGACCAACGACACCAGCAACACGATCTGAGCCACGCCGGCGTGGAGCATCTGGGGCTGGCCCAGCACCGACCCGAGCACCGCATAGATCACTTCGTAGAGGGCACTGCCGACCAGGGCCGCGAAGGGAGGGAGCCACAGGGCGGTGCGGTCCAGAGCCAGGGTGGCTGCGCCCACCCCGAACCCGACCAGGCAACCCACCAGCGCCGACAGCCCGAACGGGGTGGGCAGGAAGAGGTCGGCCACCAGGCCGGCCCAGAACCCCATCGACGCGCCACGGCTCGGTCCACCGACGATGCCCGCCACGATGGGTAGCAGGATCATGATGTCCGGGTGCAGCCCCCCGACCCGGAGGTCGAGGACCAGGGTCTGCTGCACCGTGACGAAGAGGGCCATCACCAGGCCGATCCGGGCCACGTCCCGCGCCGTCACCGGGGCACCGTCCCGACGGCCCCGGACCGGACGGACCGGGTCACCACGGCTGGTCTCACGGCGAAGGCCCGTAGGAGAGAAGCACCGACACGTAGCGGAGATGGGCGAGGTCGGCCGCCGGCTGCAGCACCACCGACTCCTGGGAGGCGGTGGCGCCGGTCTTCGACGAGACCACCTTGGCCACCGGGATCCCGGCGGGGAAGAGGGCGCCCTGGAGCCCGCTGGTGACAAAGGGCTCCCCGACGGCCAACGGGGTGTTGGTGGGGACCAGGTCGGCGTCGAGGGGCTTGCCCGAGCCCTGGCCGTTCAGCACGGCCAGCGAACCGGGGGCGGGCCGTAGCGGGCACCGACCACCGACTGGCCGTCGGTGACCAGCCGCACGGTGGCCGTGTCGTGGTTGGCCTGGACGACCTGCCCGACCAGCCCGCCGGCGCCGACCACCGGCATGCCGAGCTGCACACCCTGGTCGCGCCCGACCCCGATGTCGATGGTGGCGGCGAAGTCGCTGGTCCCGTAGTTGGTCACCTCGGCCGGCACGGACTGCAGGTTCCCGACGAACGGCAGGTTGAGCACGGCGCTGAGCTGCTCCATGGCCTGCTCGGTGTCGGCCGCCGACCGCTCCTGCATCTTCAGGCGGTCGATCTCTGCCTGGAGCTTCTGGTTCTGCTGGCGGACGGCACCGTAGTGGATCGAGCCGGCGAGGAAGCTCCCCACCGGCTGGGTGACGTCGTTCACCGCGGAGCGAACCGGCGCGAACGCGTCGGCCGATGCCGACTTCATCCCGGAGATGACCCGGTGGAACCCACCCCGTGCGTCGAGGGTGATGATGGTCACCGAGGCCAGGACCAACAGGAGCAGGGTGGTGCGGGGCCGGCGTGACCGCCGCGACTTCGCCACGGGAGACGAGCTCTCCGGTCGTTCAGCGAGCGGACGAGGTGATGAGGACCTGCTTCAAGGCCTCGAACTCCTCGAGGCACTGCCCACTCCCAATGGCCACGCAGTTCAGCGGGTCCCGGGCCACCACGATCGGCATGCCCGTCTCCTGGGTCAGCCGGCTGTCGAGCCCGTGCAGCAGCGCGCCGCCGCCGGTCAGGACGATGCCCTGCTCCATGATGTCGGCAGCCAGCTCGGGGGGCGTGCGGTCGAGGGTGACCTTGACCGCGTCCACGATGGCCGACACCGGCTCGTCGATGGCCTTGCGGATCTCCTGGGTGGAGATGACCACCGTCTTGGGCAGTCCGGTGACCAGGTCGCGGCCGCGGATCTCGGCGTGCAGCTCCTCTTCGAGCTCATAGGCCGAGCCGAGAGCGATCTTGATCTCCTCCGCGGTGCGCTCGCCCAGCGCCAGGCTGTACTCCTTCTTGACGAAGGACACGATCGCCTCGTCCAACTCGTCGCCGCCGATCCGGATGGACTGGCTGGTCACGATGCCGCCGAGCGAGATGACCGCCACCTCGGTGGTCCCCCCGCCGATGTCGACAACCATGTTGCCGGTCGGCTCGTGGACCGGCAGCCCCGCCCCGATGGCCGCGGCCATCGGCTCCTCGATGATGTAGGCCTTGCGGGCCCCGGCGTACTCCGCAGCCTCCATCACCGCCCGCTGCTCGACGCCGGTGATCCCCGACGGCACGCAGATCACCATGCGCGGCTTGGCGAACCGGCGCTGGTGCACCCGGTGGATGAAGTAGCGCAGCATCTTCTCGCAGATCTCGAAGTCGGCGATGACCCCGTCCTTCAGCGGCCGGATCGCCTGGATGTGGCTCGGGGTCCGGCCGATCATCCGCTTGGCCTCGGCCCCGACGGCCAGCGGCCGACCGTCCTTCACGTTGACCGCCACCACCGAGGGCTCGTTGAGGACGATGCCCCGGCCGCGCACGTAAACCAGGGTGTTGGCGGTTCCGAGGTCGACCGCCATATCCCGGCCGAGAAGCGAGAAACTGTTGTCGCGCATCAACGATGCACTCCTCCGTCAATATTGGATCGGGACTGCGGGTATCGGATCGGGACGGCGCGAGCGCACGTCGCCCACACCTGGACTCCGCTGCACTCGTGTCCGGCGCCGCGGCTTGTGCCTCTCAGGGTACGGGAATCGCCCGGCCGGCACAAGGGCGCCTCCAGGGGTTTCGCGGCCCCCCGGGAAGGCAGCCCCTGGTCGGGGGCCCTCGGCGGCCAGGCGATTCAGTCCAGGGCCGGGAAGAAGATCCCGATCTCCCGGGCCGCCGCCTCCTCTGAGTCGGATCCGTGGATCAGGTTCTCGGCCACCTCGGTGGCCAGGTCGCCCCGGATGGTTCCCGGCGCGGCCTCGGCCGGGTCGGTGGACCCCATCAGGGTGCGGACCACCCTGTAGGCCTGGCCGGGTCCCTCCACCACGAGCACCATCGACGGGGAGCGGGTGATGAACGCCACCACGTCCTCGAAGAACGGCTTCCCCTCGTGCTCGCCGTAGTGGGCCCGGGCCACCGTCGTGGTGATCGTCCTCAATTCGCCGGCCACCAGGGTCAGCCCCTTGCGCTCGATCCGGCCGATGATCTCGCCCACCAGGCCGCGTTCGACGGCATCGGGCTTGCAGATGACAAGAGTTCGTCCCACGAGCGAGGCAGGCTAGCCGAGACCCCGGGGCACCCGTTCAGGCCGTATCGGGACCCAATAGGCGCCGGGCATCGGCGACCACGTACAGCGAGCCGCACACCACGACCCGGTCGTCGGGACCGGCCCGCCCGACCGCCAGGCTCACCGCCTCCTCGGGCGAACCGGCCGCCAGGGCGTCCATGCCCAGACCGGCGGCGGCGGCGGCCACGACCCCGGCGTCGAGCGCCCGGGGCGAACGGGGGGAGCAGGCCACGACCGAACGGATGCCGGCGGTGAGCAGCGCCTCGAGCATGGCTGTGGGGTCCCGGCCGGTCAGCATGCCCACCACCGCCTGCGACGCGCCCTCCACGGTGAACTCCTCGACCATCGACCGGGCCAGGACGATCATCCCGGCCACGTTGTGGGCGCCGTCGACCACCACCAGCGGGCGCCGGCCGATCACCTCCAGCCGACCCGGGATCCGCACGCCCGAAAGGGCCTGTTCGACCAAGTCCTCGGGAAGCGGGGTGTCGAAGAACGCCTCGGCCGCAGCCATGGCGCATGACGCGTTGTCCCCCTGGTGGGCGCCGTGCAACGGGACCAGCAACTCGCCGTAGGCGCTCCCCGGGGTCCGGACGTCGATCAGCCGCCCCCCCACGGCCAACCGGTTGGCGGTGCAGGCGAAGTCCCGGTCGCGTGCCCACACCCCGGAGGCACCGACCCGGCGTGCCGCCCGGTCGAGCAGCGCCGCCAGCGTGGGGTCGGTCTCCCCGATCACCACCTGGCTTCCGGGCTTGAAGATGCCGGACTTGTCGGTGGCGATGTCCTCGAGGGTCGGCCCGAGCACCTCGGTGTGGTCGAAGCTGATGTTGGTGACCACGGCCACGTCGCCGTCGACGACGTTGGTGCAGTCCCACAGGCCACCCAACCCCACCTCGACCACCGCCGCGTCCACGGCCTCGTCGGCGAACCACGCCAGTGCGGCCGCGGTCAGGAGCTCGAACCGGGTCGGGCGCTCGTCCATCAGCGGTTCGAGCCGGGACAACGATCCCAATACCTCGACAAGCGCATCGTCATCGATGGGCTCGCCGCTCCGGGAGATGCGCTCGTTCACCCGGCTCAGGTTGGGGCTCGTGTACGTGCCGACCTTCAGACCGCGTGCGCCGAGCAGGGCAGTGGCCATCGCCGCCGTGGACCCCTTGCCGTTGGTCCCGGTGATGTGGATCGAGGGATAGGCCTCTTGAGGGTCGCCCAGCAGGCCCACCAGCACCCGTATCCGCTCCAGGGTGGGGAGGGAGCGCTTCGTCGGCATGTTCGACTCGAAGTCGATATGCCCGTCGAGCCAGACCAGGGCGTCGGGGAGGTCGTCGAAGCTCACGTGACCCCGGACCGTCCTCTGCGTGCCCGGCACCGCCGTCGTGCCGGACTCGGGCCCGTCCTTACGACGCAGCCCGGCGGCTCCGGGTCGCCTTGGCCGGAGTCGTGCTCAACGGCACCAGGGTGGGGTGCACCTTGTCGAGCACCACCGCCCGGTCGACGACGCACTTGGAGATGTCGGTGCGGCCGGGGAGGTCGTACATCACCTCGAGGAGGACCTCTTCGAGGATGGCCCGCAAGCCCCTGGCACCGGTGCCCCGCAGGAGCGCCTGCTCGGCCACCGCCTCGAGGGCGTCCTCGGTCAGTTCGAGCTCGACGTGGTCGAGTTCGAACACCCGCTTGTACTGGCGGGTGAGGGCGTTCTTCGGCTCCACCAGGATCCGGATGAGGGCGTCCTTGTACAGGTGGGACACCGCGCTCACCACCGGGAGGCGCCCGATGAACTCGGGTATGAGCCCGAATTTCATCAGGTCCTCGGGGAGCACGTCACGGAGAAGCTCGGAGTCGTCCCGTTCGGATGCCTTGCGCACCTCGGCCCGGAACCCCATCCCCTTGCGTCCGATGCGGTTCTCGATGATCGTGTCGATGCCGGCAAAGGCACCGCCGCAGATGAACAGGATGTTGGTGGTGTCGATCTGGATGAACTCTTGGTGGGGGTGCTTGCGGCCGCCCTGGGGCGGAACGGAGGCGGTCGTGCCCTCGAGGATCTTCAGGAGCGCCTGCTGGACGCCTTCACCGGACACGTCCCTGGTGATCGACGGGTTCTCCGACTTCCGGGCGATCTTGTCGATCTCGTCGATGTAGATGATCCCCGTCTCGGCCCGCTTGACGTCGTAGTCCGCGGCCTGGATGAGCTTGAGGAGGATGTTCTCCACGTCCTCCCCCACATAGCCCGCCTCCGTCAGGGCCGTCGCATCGGCAATGGCGAAGGGCACGTTGAGCATCCGGGCCAATGTCTGGGCCAGGAGGGTCTTCCCACAGCCGGTCGGACCCAGCAACAAGATGTTCGACTTGGAAAGCTCGACTTCGTTGTCGTGGGTCCCGTTGCTGTCCGCCTGCACCCGCTTGTAGTGGTTGTAGACGGCCACCGACAGGATCTTCTTGGCGTACTCCTGACCGATCACGTAGTCGTTCAGGAACTCGAAGATCTCCTTCGGCTTCGGGAGCTCCTCGAAGGAGAGCTCGGTGGTGTCGGCCAGCTCCTCGGCGATGATGTCATTGCAGAGCTCGATGCACTCGTCGCAGATGTAGACACCTGGGCCGGCGATCAGTTTCTTCACCTGTTTCTGCGACTTCCCACAGAAACTGCACTTCACCAGATCGCCACCGTCTCCGAACTTCGCCACGTCGGTTTCCCCTTGTCCTTCTGTCAGCGATCCCAGTCGTCCAGCTGTGCGTCATGCCCGATCTGCCCCGGCCGAACCTCGGCCATGTCCCTCACAACTCTAGCTGCTGGCCCGGCAACGGCCGGTACCCGTCATGGGACTACGCCGCCCCGACCGCTTCGATGCCGATCGAATCCCTGGCCGTGATGACCTCGTCGATCAGCCCGTAGGTCACCGCCTCCTCGGCGGTCATGATGAAGTCACGATCGGTGTCCTTCGACACCCGTTCGATGGTCTGCCCGGTGTCTGCGGCCAACATCCCGTTCAGGAGGTCACGCATGCGGAGAATCTCCTTGGCCTGCAGCTCGATGTCGCTGGCCTGACCCTCCACACCGCCGAACGGCTGATGCAGCAGGATCCGTGCATGCGGAAGGGCGAAGCGCTTTCCGCGGGTACCGGCTCCGAGGAGCACGGCCGCGGCCGACGCCGCCTGGCCGAAGCAGAACGTGGACATGTCCGGTTTGATGTACTTCATGGTGTCGTAGATGGCGAACAGCGCGGTGATGTCTCCTCCGGGCGAATTGATGTAGAGGTGGATGTCCTTGTCCGCCTCCTCCGATTCGAGAAAGAGCAGCTGGGCGCAGACCAGGTTGGCCACCGTGTCGTTGATCGGCGTGCCGAGGAAGATGATCCGCTCCCTCAGCAGCCGCGAGTACAGGTCGTAGTTTCGCTCGCCGCGGCTGGTGGACTCGACCACCCACGGCACGCTGTAGGCCTGTGCGTCCATCTCCCTGGTTTCCTCCATAGCGCTCACTCCGGGTCCTCCTCGGTCTGGTTCACCGTCAGCTCGTCCCGTGACACGGGGTTCCCGTCCTCGTCCAGCAACTCGACGTTGTCGATCAGCCAACGCATCGCCTTGGACTTGCGTCGGTCCGAGCGTACCGCCGGGAGGCGCCCGGCCCGGTCCAATCGCTCGCGAACCTGGTCGACATCCATTTCCAGCTGGTCACCCATGGCGGCCAGCTCCTCGTCGAGCTCCTCGTCGGTCACCTCGACGCCCTCCTCCTCGACGAGGGCCCGCAGTGCGAGGTCGACCTTCACGCTCTGGAGCGCACCGGCCCGGAGCTCGTCGAGGAATTCCTGCTCGCTGCGGCCGGTGGCGCCGAGGAACTGGCCGAGGTTCATCCCCTGGCTTTCCAGGCGGTGGTTCAGGTCGTGGATCCGCTCGCGCAGCTCCTCCAGCACCAGCTGCTCGGGAATCTCCTCGGTGACCAGCTCGACCAGCGCTTCCGCCGTCTTCTGTTGGAGCGCCATCTGCGCCCGGACGATGTGGCGCCGGCGCAACCCCGCCGAGATGTCAGCGGTCAGCTCCTCGACCGTGTCGAATTCGGACGCCTCCGATGCCCACTCGTCGGTTACCTCGGGAAGGACGAGGTGCTTCACGTCCTTCACCAGCACCCGGAACGAGACGGGCGCCTCGGCGCCGGCCTCGAAGGCGAAGATGTCGCCCGGCTTCGCCCCGCGGAGGTGGTCGTCGAGCTCCGGGGCGACCAGTCCGCTCCCGACCTCGTAGAGGAAGTCTTCGGCATCGAGGTCATCGTCCTCGCCCACACCGCCGCCACCCTTGCCGTGGAGGTCGATGGTGACCTGGTCACCATCTTGTGCAGGACGCGACGCCTCGACCAGCTCGCCGGAGGTTGCCCGGAGGCGGTCGATCTGCGAGCTGATCTCTTCGTCGGTGACTTCGAGGCTCGGCAGCGTGACGACCAGGCCCCGGTAGCCGGGGATGGAGACGGTCGGCCGGACCAGGACCACCGCGTCGAAGGACACAGCACCGGACTCCTCCCCCGAGGTGATGTCGATCTCAGGCTGGTCGATCGGGTCGACCTCGGTGTCGGTGACGGCGCGGGCGTAGAAGTCGGGGAGCGCCTCGCGGAGCGCCTCGCCCCGCATCGCCGCCGCCCCACCCATGCGCGCCTCGATGACCCGCCGGGGAGCCTTGCCGGGACGGAATCCCGGCACCCGGACCTCCCGGGCCAGCCGGTTGACGACCGAGTCGAGGGCCTCGCTCATCTCCGTCTCGTCGATCTCCACGGACAGTCGGACCCTGTTGCCCTCCTCGGGCGCGGCGGTGGCTCGCATACGAATTGGTGAGTGTACTGGCAGCCGGGATGACCGACCCTCCGCCGGCCCCCCGGCGGAAGGGTGTCCCGGTGCGGAACCCGCCGTCGTCGGCGGCCGGTGACCGGACGGCCCTCAGATCATGAAGGACATCGACTCGACCACCCGCCGGCCGATCCCGGTGTCGCCCCGGACCGACACCCGGCCCGAGGCCAGCACGTCCGCCGCCGCCACCCGGCCGAATCCCAGTCTCCAGAACGTCTCCTGATCCATGGCCAGCTCCACGATCGGAGGGTCGGGAGGCGGTGCGGGGCCGGGGAGGGCGCGGCCCCCGTCCATCGTCACCACGATCTGGCGACCCAGGGCCCCGGTCACGTTGAACAGAACCGAGGAGCCGTCGGGAGGTGCGACCCGCTTGCCGACCACATAGGGCATGGTCCGCTCGCACCGGTCGAGCGCCGTCGCCTCGCCCGGCCCGTCGCGGCCGCCCGGTCGGCCGACGGCCCGGCGGATGTCCTGCTCGTGTGCCCAGGTGTCGAGGACCCGGGTCTCCATGAACTGTCGGTACGGCACCTCGCCCACCGGGCTCCACCCCACCTCGTCCCAGTCGTCCGCCGACATGGCCGACAACGCCCCGAGCCGCCGCCCGGTGGTCTCTGCGAACTCGGCCAGCACCGCGGGCCCGGGCACCGGCCGGCGGGAGTCGACCCAGGCCTCGTTCATCTCCCCGAATTCGTTGGCCACATGGGGCGGGACCTCGGCCGGCCGGGGAGGAGCCGGGTCGCCCAGCAGCATCCGCTCGATCCCGACGAGATGGGACAGGTTGTCCTTGACGCTCCAGCCCGGGCAATCCGTCGGAAGGTCCCACTCGCCGCCGTCGAGCTGCCCGCAGGCGCCGATCAGGGAGGACCACACCTCCGCCAGCTGGTCGACGACCGGCTCACCGGGCGCCGCGGGTGCCGTCACCGGGTCGCCGTCGGCCGTCCGCGACCGCATCGATCCAGTCCTCCCGGCGGCCCCCCGGTCAACCCGGGAGGTTGGCCTCGATGGCATCGATGACCTCGGGGGCCTCGGGGTCGACCATCGGCCGGAACCGCTGCACCGTCTCGCCGGTGGGCGATATCAGGAACTTCTCGAAATTCCACTGGATGTCCCCGGCTTCGCCGTCCGCATCGGGGAATGTCACCAATTCCGTGTAGACCGGGTGCCGGCCCTCGCCGTTCACCTCGACCTTCTCGAACATCGGGAAGCTGACCCCGTAGGTGGCCGAGCAGAAGGTGGCGATCTCCTCGGCCGTGCCCGGCTCCTGGGCACCGAATTGGTTGCACGGGAATCCGAGCACCGTGAACCCCTTGCCCCCGTAGGTCTTCTGCAGGCGCTCCAATCCCTCGTACTGGGGGGTGAGGCCACATCGGGAGGCCACGTTGACCAACAGCAGTGCCTTCCCCCGGTAGTCGCCGACCGAGGCCGGATCACCGGTCAGGGAGTGGAGGTCTGGATCGTAGATGCTCATCGGGCCAGTGTAGGTGGTGCCGGTGCCCCGCGGCCCTTCCGAGCGGGCCCTGGCGGCACGGTGCCCGCCGGCCGCAGGTGCACGGCCGGGCCGACGGCCGGCGCAGGCCGGAGCACGGGCACGGTCGCAGTACGGATCGACGCTCGCCGCCCTGGTTTTCCGGGCAGACTCACGCCTGGGCGGGTAAAGGAAGCCCGTCGTTTGGTCGAAGATACCGACAAGGCGTGCGCAGCTCCGAGGGCTGCCGTTGTACCGAGGGGTTGAATGGCGAGCGATGACCGTCGAGGTTGAGGAAGCGGGCCACCGGACCCGGAAAGGCCGCGACGTCTCGGGGGCGGTCGTCGGCGTGGTGGTCAGGCTCGTGCATGCCCGCTGCGGTGACGTCGGGGTCGCCCAGATGCTCGCCCTGGCGGACGAGGGCAGATCCTTTTCCGAGCTGGCGGACCTGGATGGATGGAGCTCCCTCGACGAGGTGGTGGCGCTGTGCGATGCGGCCACCCTCGTCACCGGGGACCCGGCCGTCGCCCTCCATGTGGGCACCCTGCTGCTCGCTCCTTCCCCGGGCGACGATTTCACCGATCGGCTCCGGGGCCTCGGCTCCCCGGGCGCGGCGGTGGAGGATGCCGCTCGATGGCTGGAGCACGTCGAGACCACCTCGGAGGCAGAGGCGCTCGAGGTGGCCGTCGACCACGCCCTGGTCGGTGTGACACCCCGCCAGTCGTCGCGACACGCCCACCTCTGCGAGATGACCCGTGGGATCCTGTCCCGGATCCCCGTCCTCTTCGGGTGCGCCCCGGCACTCATCACCGAAGTGGAGTGCAGCGCCCGGGGTGGCCGGCGGTGCCTCTACGCCATGAGTTGGGACGTCGACCCGGCGGCCGAGCCCGGCGCATGGTGGGCGGTGGGCGAGGGCCCGCTCACTCCCCCCCGGACCGGGACGATGAACGGCCCCCCCGCCGGTCGTGCCCATTCCGCCTGGGCGGCGCCGGGGTCTGCGACGAGATCGTCCCCAACGGCGGATCGGACCAGTCCGTCGCCGAGCTCAGGGCCGAGCTCGACAGGATGACCGTCCTGGTCGAGGGGGCGTCGGCAACTGCGCTCGAGCTCCTGGACGACGACGTCGAGTCACTGCTGACCCAGATCGCCGACCGGGCGGACTCCGTGGTGAGCGCCCACCGGTACATCCTGATGGTCAGGGTCCGCACCGACACCCCGGTGCAACTCCATTACCGGGGGCTCGAACCGGACGAGGCCCAAGCCCTGGCCGCCGAGCTCTGGCGCGGGGAGGGCGCCGGAGACGACGGTTCCCGTCTGGTCGTCGACATCACCTCGCAGCGGCACCACTACGGACGGCTCGCCGAGCTCCTCCCGCCGGGCACCGTCCATCCCCCTTCCGAGTCACGGGTGCTGGGCCTGTTCACCCAGTACGCCGCCACTGCGCTCGACGTCTTCGCCGCGATCTCCGAGGCCAAGCGCAGCGATGCCACCGCCCGGGCGCTGCTCTCCTTCTCCGAGGCCCTGTCCCGGGTGACCAACCTGGCCGACCTCGTCCAGCTCCTGGCGGACTCCGTCCCCGAGGTCACCGACTGCGACCAGTCGACGGTGTACCTGTGGGAGGCGGATCTGGGCCAGATGACGCCCCGGGCGCGGACGACCGGCACGGAATCGCCCCCGGATGCCTTCGGCGGGCCGATCGTCCCGGTGCCCCGGGGTGGTCGACCGCGGCGACGGCCGGGTCCGCCGTACCCCGATGAGGCCTCCCCACCTGGCGGCCCGGAACGAGCCGATGGCACCGGCGACCCGGCCCCGCCCGGAGTGCCGGACCCGCTCGTGGTTGACGTCGACCTCTCCCTGATCGACCGCTTGATCAAGCACCGGGAGGTCGTCGTCATCGACCGGACGACCGATGAACCCTCTGTGCGACTCCTCATGGATCGATCCGGTACAACGGCATCGGTCGTGGCCCCGTTGTTCGCCGCGGGCGAGTTCCTCGGGGCGATCGCTGCCAATTTCGGACCCGACACGCCAACGGCCTCGGTTCGGGATGCCGACCTCCACGAACGCCTGGCCGGCCTGGCGGACCAATCGGCCACCGCGCTGCAGAACCTCACACTCCTCGAAAAGGTCTCCCACATGGCGTGGCACGACGCACTGACCGGGCTCCCCAACCGCCGCCTGTTCGAGGACCGGGTCGAGCAGGAACTGGTCAGATCCCGCCGGGTCGGTGAGCCGGTCTGCATGTTCTTCGTCGATCTCGACCATTTCAAGATCGTGAACGACACCTTCGGACACGGTGCCGGGGACGACCTCATCCGACAGGTCGCCGAGCGCCTGGTGGACACCGTCCGGCGCCAGGACACCGTGGCCCGGGTGGGAGGCGACGAGTTCGCCATTCTGCTGCCCGGGCTCTCCGACCAGCTGGCCATCGACCAGCTGGCCCAGCGGTCGCTCGAGGCCGTGAGCACCCCCTTCCTCGTCTTCGGCGAGGAGATCGGGGCCTCGGCCTCGATCGGCATCGCCATGGCCCCTGAGCACGGCGACTCCTACGACGAGCTGTTGAGTCGGGCGGACGAGGCGATGTACCGGGCCAAGGCCCGGGGCCGCAACGCCTTCCAGATGTACTCGGACACCCCTGACCCCGGCCTGGGCCGTCAGGCCATCGACGAGCGCTCCCTGTACGCCGATCTGATCCACGCCATCAAGCACGACGAGTTCTTCACCCTCTACCAGCCATACATCGACCTCCGGACCGGGCAGGTGGTGGGGGTCGAGGCGCTGGTCCGCTGGCGGCACCCCACGCTCGGCATACTCGAGCCCGGCTCGTTCATCTCGATGGCCGAACGGAGCGAAATCATCGTCGCCCTCGATGCCTGGGTGCTCGAGGAGACCTGTCGTCAGGCACGGATCTGGCTCGACCGGGGACTGCCCCGTCTACGGCTCTCGGTGAACCTGGCGTCGAGAGACCTCTCGAACCCCGATCTGTTCGCCCACATCGACCGGGTCCTCGACGAGACCGGCCTCGACCCCTCCCTGCTCGAACTCGAGATCACCGAGCGTGTGGTGTTGGACGAGACCGGGCCCGCCAAGTCCAACATCGAGCGGCTGAGGAGACTCGGCGTGCGATTCACCATCGACGATTTCGGGACGGGCAACTCCTCCCTGAGCCGTATCGGTTCCTTCCCGGTCAGCACGCTCAAGATCGACGAGTCGTTCGTGCAGGTGCTCGGCCCTGACGGTGACAGCAACTCGCTGGTCGCCGCCATCATCTCCATGGCCGACCGGCTCGGTCTGGAGTGCGTGGCCGAGGGGGTCGAGACGTCGCTGCAGAGCCGGGTGCTGCTCCAGCGCGGCTGCACCACTGCCCAGGGGTACTTCTTCAGCCCGCCGCTGCCGGCCGATGACATCGAGAGGATGATGGCGAGCATCTCGGTGGCCGGCGAGGCGGTAGGGCCCGGGGACGACTGAACCTGGGCCTGCGGGGCCGACGGCGGTCACCAGGTGCTTACTATTGCAAGCGGTTGCTAGCTACAGGCCGGGCTATCCCCCCTTGCGGGAGCCTGGACCGGTACGTTCGGTCCATCCGATCACCGGATGCTCGCCGACCGCCGGATGCTGGCCGTCCGAATCATGAGGAGGAACCATGGCGTCGTATGAGGGATATTGCGTGAAGTGCCGTGAGAAGCGGCAGTTCGAAGGGGAAGAGGTCGAGATGGCCAACGGCCGTCGATCCGCCAAGGGCAAGTGCCCGACCTGCGGGACCGGCATGAACAGGATCCTCGGCAAAAAGGCCTGAGCCTCACCGCCGGACCGCATGGCTCGGGTCGGTGCGACTAGGCAGGCACGGGGCGCCGGTCCGCCGGCAGCGAGAGGGCGCCGATCACGGCACCCTCTCGCAGTCCCCACTCGCTGACCACCAGGCGCTGCAGGCCCAGGGTCTCCACCAGGGTGGACAGCACCACCGCCCCGATGGGAAGGAGCGGCGCCCTCCTCGCCTGGACGCCGGGTAGAGCCAGCCGGGCGTCCAGGTCGAGCGTGGCCAGGTGGTCGGCCAATTCGTGCAGCTGGCCGGCAGGCAACTCCACCTGATTGACCTGCAGCGAGGTCACCGGACCGGAGCTGCTCAACGGACGGTGCAGCCCCATGGCCAGCCGGGCCAGGGCCCGGACCGTTCCGCCGCTGGCGATCACCCTGCTGGCGGCACGAGGGCTCCGTTCCAGCATGGCCCGGATCGGCTCCACCCGGGCCAGCGTAACCTCGGTGACCGCGGCGCGATCGGCCCGGCTCAGTAGCTCGCCGGTCCCCAGCTCGCCGCGGAGCCGGGCCGTTCCGAGGGCGACACTGGCCACCTCGGTCACTTCGTCAGCAGTTCCGATGCCGGATTCGAGGCTGCCCCCACCGAGGTCGAGACCGAGCACCTGGTCCCGTCCCACCCAGACGCCGGCCCGCTGGCCGAGGAAGCACAGTCGTGCCTCCTCCTCGCCGCTGAGCAGGGTGATGGGGCTGCCCAGCACCCGTTCGAGCCGGCCGATCAACCGGAAGCCGTTGGCCGCCTCGCGGAGGGCGGCGGTGGCCAGGGCCACCACCACATCGACGCCGGCATCGGTGGCGGCCGCGTGGAGCCGGCGGACGGTGCGGACCGCCGATGCAGCCCGGTCGGCGGGCACGCCGCCGGTGCGGGCCACCTCGGTGCCGAGGTGGAGGAAGGACCGCCGACGCAACACCGGGATGAGCACCCCCTCGCGTGTCGCGTCCACGACCATCAGGTGGAACGAGCTGCTGCCCAGGTCGAAGACGGCAACGCGGACGGACGGCATGGGCGTGACGCTATCGGCTGCCGCCGGGTCCGGGTAAAACCGGAGGTGCAGGTTGCTGTGCTCCGACTGCGGTCTCCGAGTGCGGATTCGGGCGGATCTGGGCGGGTCCTCCACGCGGCTGACCCTGGATCTGGCGCCACGGGCGAAGCATCGTTGGTCAGCGCGGCGAGTCTACGATATCGGGTCCGCAGGTCCAACGGGTGCGGCACGGCCGGACTCCTGGTCGGGCCATTCGGCGGAGCACTGGTGTCGACAGCCGTCGGGAGACGGAAATGGACGAGGAGGGGGATGGAGCGCAGCGCACTGGAGCCGGGCGGGACTGGGTGGCAGTCCGACCTCTTCCCTCGGCTGGACCGGGGCCCACAGGGTGGCCCACCGCCCAGGGTCGCTCCGACCGACACCGTGCTCCCCTCCAGGGGTCCCGGAAATCGGGCATCGAAGCAGCGATTCGTCGTCGCCGTCTCCATCGGTGTCGCGGTCGTCGCGATTCCGTATCTCTGGGTGCTCAGTGACCTGTGGACCCGTTCGCCCAGCCTGTTCCGGACGGCGTGGACCAACGGCTACGCC
This sequence comes from uncultured Acidimicrobiales bacterium, assembly GCA_963806285.1. GTDB lineage: Bacteria > Actinomycetota > Acidimicrobiia > Acidimicrobiales > RAAP-2 > Bog-756. The sequence goes on along the minus strand of CAWDXJ010000005.1, from coordinate 10,252 downwards.
AGCAACTTCTACGACCTGCAGACCCGGGCGATGATGCACGGTCACCTCTACGTCTCCCCGGGCGCCTTGGGGCCTGAGGCCTTCGTCCATGGCGGGCACGAATACACCTACTTCGGGATCTTCCCGTCCCTCCTGCGCCTACCGGTGTTCGCGGTGACCAGCAGTCTCGACGGGAAGCTCACGGCTCTTTCCCTTCTGCTGGCGTGGATCACGACCGCCCTGTTCACGTCATCACTGCTCTGGCGCATACGGACGACCGCCCGGGGCTCCGCACCCCTCGGTCGGGCCGAAGCCGCAACCTACGGGGTGCTGGTGGCAACTGTGATGGGCGGCTCGGTACTGATGGCGCTGTCTGCCAATCCCTGGGTGTTCACCGAGGACATTGCGTGGAGCGTGGCGCTGACGATCGGAACACTCTGGTCACTGCTGGGCGTGATGCAGAGACCTTCGTGGGGCGGAGTCGTGGTCTCCGGTGCCTTGATCCTGGCTGCGGTGTTGACCCGGGGATCGACGGGGTATGCCTGTGCGTTGGGAGCGTTCGGGGTGGCCCTCTGGTTCGCTGTCGGCCAGCGGGCCACCACCTGCCGGCAGTGGTGGCTCCCCGTATCGTTGGCCGGCCTCATCCCGCTCGGCATCAGCTGTGCCATCGACCTCGCCAAGTTCGGCATCCTGTTCGGACTGGCCGAGTCCGATCAGCTCCTGTACAAGAACTTCGGGATCAAAGGCAGCTACTTCGGGATTCACTTCCTGCCCAGCACCCTGGTGGCCTACTTCCAGCCGACCGGGCTCCGCCTCCGGGCCGTCTTCCCGTTCATCACCCTGCCGTCGGCACAGGCACGATCGGTCGGCGGCGCCAGTCTGTACGGCCGCGACTGGATCGCCAGTGTTCCCGCCGCGATGCCCCTCCTCTTCCTCCTCTCGATATGGGGGACGGTCACCGCCTTCCGGCCCAGTCGGAGCAGCTCATCGGTCCGGCTCCGGATCGTCCTCGCCGTTGCTGCCGCTGCCGGAGCCACCGTGCTCGTCTACGGATGGGTCGCCAATCGTTTCGTGGGCGACCTGGTTCCGGTCCTGGTGGCGGCCAGTGCCGTCGGCACGGTCGACATCTGGAGGCGACTGGCGCAGACCGGTCGACGCCGCAGACTGGCCGTCCTCTCGGCAATCACCGCGGCTCGGGATCTTCGGCGTCGCGGCCAACCTTGGTGTCGCCGTCTCGTTCCAGAACAATTGGTCCACCCAACAGGTCCGGGACTTGGTGGGGGCACAGAGCGCCATAAGCAAGGTCACCGGCCATCCGTTGGCAGGAGACGTGATACGTGGTGGAACCATTCCCCTCAATGCACCGGCCGGTCAGCTGTTCGTCGCCGGTGACTGCGAAGGCCTGTATATGGCCACCGGTCTCTTGGACGGAACAACGGCGAGCAACGAGCAGTCGGCGCTCGATGAGGCGGACTGTGGGCCTTGGCTGGGTGCCGGTCGAGCTCGGTCCGTCGATCAGCCGCACAGTGGTGATCCACGTTCGAGCGCCGCTTTCGGCACAGGGGCCGCCAATCCGCCTGGCCACCGTCGGCAGCGAACCGGTCAGCACCCTCTCGATCGTACCGGCGGGCCCCGCCGCCATCCGATTCACCATGAGGGGACCGTCCGGAACGACGGTAAGCAATCCGATGCGGGCGGACGCAGGCGGGACCTACCCGGTCACGGTCGTCTTGGACACCTACCTACACGTGTTCTCGGTCGTGTGGGGGCGGAGCGGGGGGTTCAAGGGACTCCTGCTGGGCGGAGGACCAGCCGTGGTGCACCAGCAGCCCGCCGGGGCGGGAGCAGCACCGCTCACCGTCTCGGTGATCGGTGGTCCCGGTCCTCTCCCCCGGGGGTCGCTCTGCTGGAACCTCGGCTGACCCGACCCGACCAGATCCACGTCTCCAGGCAGGACCGTTTCCGTTCCCGTCGTCCTCGACCCGGCCGGTGGAGCCGCGCCGTCGGTTTCCTTCTGCCCCGTTGGGGCCCCTGGTAACACTTGGCAGACCCCTCGGTACTCCAGACCACTGGAGGAGAGGGAGATGGTGATTCGCCGCTTCCGAGTAGGGTGGCGACGGTCTTGGGCCGGCCAGAGATAGGACGTCTTCTAGACGGGACGTAGCGCAGCTTGGCAGCGCGCCTGCTTTGGGAGCAGGAGGTCGCGGGTTCAAATCCCGCCGTCCCGACGTGGGGCCCTCGGACACACTGCGGGGGTCCGATCGACAACACCTGGCTTTGAGGGCCGGAGCGGCCGGATTCTTCATTGACGCGTGGGTGAAGGCTCCGTTGTCCACGTAGTACCGAACGGCGGGGGTGAGAGAGGCCGACCGGACGCCACCGCGCCTCGAGGTCCCCACGAGTCGCCCGTCCTTCAGCGCCACGGCCACGACCTTGTGGGAGTGACCGTCCATCACCCAGGGGACTGCCATCAGCGATCCGGCGCACGACGTCAAGCTGACGATGAATCAGAGGGGAAGCAGGTCGACCACGGGTCGGGTTGTATCCGACTGACACCGACCGGTCGAACGACGAACGGTCCGGCTCAGGAACGGAGTCCTCTGGTACTGCGCACGTCTGCCGCCCGGCGGGTTTCCGCAGACCCGCCCTGGCAGACTTGTGCACGAGAACCCAGAACTGCCTGGCGCGTGGACTGAGCTTCGTTGCAGCCACCGCCTGAACCCGCCAATCCAAATGGAGGGCGTCACCTTGGCAAGGAAGAAGAGCAGGAAGGCGAAGGCCACGGGCCACTCAGATCACTCTGTCGGCTCAGAAGCAGCGGACGAACCTCTTTCCGACGGCAAGCGCAAGATGAAGCGGAAAGAGTACGAGCACGAGCTTCGACGACTGCACGGAGAGCTGGTCGCAGTACAGAAGTGGGTGAAGGACTCTGGGGCGAAGATATGCATCGTCTTCGAGGGCCGCGACACAGCCGGCAAGGGAGGGACCATCAAGGCCATCACGGAACGGGTGAGTCCGCGAGTGTTTCGAGTTGTCGCCCTACCCGCACCGACTGACCGTGAGAAGTCTCAGATGTACATCCAACGGTACCTGCCGCACTTCCCCGCGGCGGGTGAGGTCATGATCTTCGACCGCAGTTGGTATAACCGGGCCGGGGTCGAAGGGTTATGGGCTTTTGCACCCCCGAAGAGACCAATCGATTCTTGGAGTTGGTTCCCGGAGTCGAGAAGGCCATGGTCGATTCAGGCATCCTCCTCATCAAGTACTGGCTGGAGGTCGGCCCCGACGAGCAGACTCGTCGGCTCCAGAGCCGGATCGACGACCCCCGCAAGATCTGGAAGCTTTCGGAGATGGACCTTCTCTCCTATCGACGGTGGACCGACTTCTCACGAGCCCGCGACGAAATGTTCACCGCCACCGACACCGCCTGGGCGCCTTGGTGGGTCGTGAGCTCCGATGACAAGAAGAGGGCCCGGCTAAATGTCATCTCCCACCTTCTCGACAGGATTCCGTACGAGCATCTCGAGCACCGTGACGTCGAACTGCCAGATCGTCAAGAGCCCGGCGACTATCGGGAGTCGAACGCCCCGCTGCACCACATCCCAACTCCATACTGAGCGGAGCGTTCGGGTCTGAGCCACCGCTCCTCTTCCGTCAGTTCAGGAACGATACCGAGGAAGCCTCAATGCCTCTGAGGTGGTCAGCGGGTCGATGCCGCGGGCGATGGCGACCAGGTCGGCGACCGGGATGTCCCGGGCCCGACGTCGCTCGGCAGCAGTGAGGTTCCCCTCGGGGACCAGCAGGCGCAGTCCCCGCGGGTGGATCTGGAACTCCAACGGGGTCGAGAGCTCGAACGCTTCGCCGTCGATGCCGGCGTACGCCTTGCCGGACCGGGACCGGACCTCGAAGTGGGCAGCAGTGAACTCGTGCCAGTACCGGCTCCGACGGCGTTGACCCAGTGCCGAGAGGGCGAACAGCTGGGCAGCTTCACTTCCCGATCTTGCGGAGATGGCCACGATCCCGAGCGTTCCCGTGTCCAGCCGCCGGCGCTGCGACGCATCGAGGGTCGCGCCCAGGACGTAGGGATTGTTGGACACCTGGATCAAGAAGGCACCGTCCACCTCGATGCCACTGGGCTCGGTGAACTGGAGGTCGAAGGGCTCCTGTGTGCGGCCCAGCATCTCGGGCAACATCGCCTTGGTGGTCTCCGACTTGGCTTCTCGGTATCCCTCCTGTTGCACGATCGTGGCATAGATGCCGAGGGACACATTGTTGACGAAGAGTCGGTCCCCGACGGTGGCGTAGTCGATGCGGCGCTCAATGCCGTCGCGAAAGGCATTGAGACTGAGACGAGGATCCTCCCGGTCGATCCCGAGGTCCAGAGCGAAGTGGTTTCGTGTTCCGGCCGAAACACACACGAACGGGAGATCGTGCTCGATGGCGATGGAGGCCACCAGGGCCTGGGACCCGTCCCCTCCGGCCATGCCCAGACAATCGGCCCCGCCGGCGATGGCGTCCCGTGCCAGTTGCTCGAGGTCGAGGCCGTGATCGAGCATGACCACCTCCACTCCGAGTTCCTTGGCCAGGTCGACAAGACCGAACTTGGCCACCTTGCCCCCGCCCGACCATGGATTGCAGATCAGGACGGGGTGCTGAGGGCGTTTGACCGACACCGGTCGACGAGCGTCGTGCTCATGGAGATCGCGCATGAGCGCAGCCCTCCCGAAGCCGACGGCCCCGACCAGGAGCACAGCCAGCAGCACAAGCCGGAGCAATGGTCGATCAGCTGTGGGGTGTCACCCAGATGATCGCCAGGACCATCAGGACCACACCGACGACACCCCCGGCGATTCCGAAGCCCCGACGGGGCATCCGCTCGGTCACCACCCACCACAGACCGCTCACCGTGACGGCGAGGCCGGCAAGCGCAAGGACGAGGAGCCCGAGATTGCGAACTCCGAAGACGACCACCGCCACGGTCAGGAGCAGACCGCAACCGAGCGAACCGAGCGCCAGCCCACGCTCGCGCCAACTGACCCGGCGCGAGCGACCAGTATCCATGTTCGCTGACCCGTCCATACCAAATCTCCTGCTCGTTAACGTAGGACACCGACGGCTCGAGCGGTAGGGTCCGATGACCCTCCAGCGGGAGCCTGATCGGCACCGTGCCGGATCGGAACTCGGCTATTGATGTCTCATTTTGGTCGATCTCGCGGTTCCGATAGGGTGCCGGCGTGGCATCGGATCCTCCGGCGCACCGGGCCGTCGCCAGCCGTATCCTGATCCTTGTCGTTACCTGGATCGGACTCACCGGCGTGCTGCTCGGTGCGGGTGAGCTCGTCACACACTGGTCAGTAATCGAACAGTTCGATCGTCACATCACCTCCTGGGTCGTGGCCCATCGCTCCCATGCTGCTGGATACGACCATGAAGGTGATCACCTGGTGTGGCTCTTGGGTGGCGGTAGCCGTCACTGGTGGGATCCTCCTGGTCTTGGTGGCCGTTCGCAAGCTGCCGTTGGCTGTTGTGATCCTGGCCGCCGCAGGCTGGGCTGGGTGAGGTCACTGCAGTCAATCTCGTCAAGTCCCTGGTGGATCGTCAACGACCACCGCAGGTGCTCTGGTTGGTCTCGCGCACGGGGGATCGTTTCCGTCTGGGCATGCAGCGAACGCGGTGTTGGTCTTCGCCACCTTGGGCTGTGTCTGGTGCATCCTCACCGTCTCGCGGGCCGCCCGGATTCTGGCGTTGTGGTGTCTGCGCTTGGAGTGCTGACCGTAGGGTTCTCTCGGGTGGAGCTCGGCGTCCACTGGATGACCGATGTCGTCGCCGGATTTCTCGTGGCTGCCGCATGGCTGGTCGGCATCGGTCTTCTGTTTGCGTACCGCGTCCCCCTTCCCGCTTTCCCTTCTCCCCGGGGAGCTGGTCCTGAGCGGTCTGGTCACCCAGATGTCCTGGCGGACCTCACCCGAGGGGTCGGCCCCGAACACTGAGTCCGCAGATCCTCCTCGGTCGGGATGCCCGACCTGCGATAGTGAAGGGATGCCGGTCGTTGTCCACATGTCGGACATCCATTTTGGTGCCCATCAGGAGGAGCTGGCCCAATCGCTGCTCGCCGATGTGGCGGCCCAGGAGCCCGATCTCGTGGTCGTCTCCGGAGATCTCACACAGCGGGCGCGCCCCGCACAGTTCGAGCAGGCGCGAGCGTTTCTGGACCGCTTGCCTGGGCCGGTGCTCACGGTCGTGGGGAATCACGACCTCCCATTGTTCAACCTTCCGAGACGGTTCCTTTCCCAGACCCGGCGGTACGAGCACTACATCACCCCCGATCTCGATCCCGTTGTCGTCATCCCCGGCCTCGATCGCTGTTGGGCTCGACACCATGCCGGCGTGGCGCTGGAAGGCCGGGCACGTCTCTCCCCGGCAAGCTGGCATCGTCAGAGACGCCTTTGAGACTGCTCCGGCCGATACCTGGCGGATCTTGGTGACGCATCACCCGGTCCTACCAGAGAAGCTCTCGGGGCTGGTCGGTCGCCGGCTCCTGGTCAACACCTGCGCTGAGATGGGTGTGGCCGTGCTGCTGTCCGGCCACACTCATGTGCCTTCGGTGGCCATCGCACCACTCGGCGAACCGGGCCGCCTTTCGGCTCTGGCCGTGGTGTCCGGGTACGACGATCAGCCGAAGGACCCGGGGGAGCCCGAACATCTACGGAGTCCTCAGCTTGGCTGGGCCGATGGAGGTCGGAGCGACTCTGACTCTGGAACTCCGACAGGCCGAAGGAATGGACTGGTCGGTCGGCCCGACGGACGATTCGAATGCACCCCGAATGGGGTGATCGCCATGGGTGCTCCCGGACTTAATCCGGACTGACCAAGGAAATCCGCAAAGCATGCGAAATGAGTTGGCCAGACCCAGAAGTGATGCGATGGCGGGTATGAGCAGGGCGACTTGCAGGGAGAGGTTCCGGGCCCGGGTATTGATGGCGAGTAGCTCATCCTGAACCGTCTTTGGCTCGCCGGTGATCTGCATGCTGAAGCTGGGTATTGCTCATGACCTCTGCATCGTGCTCGAGTTCGGTGGAAATCTGCTGTTGTTGAGCCGGCGGAATCACGACGCTGGCCTCGGTCATGTGGGTGAAGCTCAGGGCCAGGGCCCAGAGCATGATTCCGCCGGCCATAGCGAGCCCGAATGACAGCCCGAATGAACCTGCGGCAGAGTTCACGCCAGCCGCTTCGCTGACACGGTCCTCCGCGATGGGAGCGAGAGTGAAGTTGTTGAGTTGGGAGACAAGCATGCCCAGGCCCGAGCCGGCGATCACCAGTGGGATCACCAGGTACCACCCGGAGTCCACTCTCGGCACCAAAGGGATGATGGCTGCCATTCCGATGGTGCTCAGGGCGAAGCCGGCCATGACGATCTGCGCCGCCCGCCACTTGCCTGCCTTCCGGCTGGCGAGCATGGCCATGCCGAACATGGAGAGCGACAAGGGAGCGAGGGAGAGCCCGGCCTGCATCGCGTTGTACTCGAGGGTCATCTGCAAGAAGAGCGGCAGGGCGATCATCGCGCCGCCCAAGGTGATCTGTTGCAGCATCTGTTGCGAGATGCCGATGCGAAAGTTCAAGTGCTTGAACAAGTCGGGGTCCAACAGAGTCGGTTTCCCGAGCCGCTTGCGGTGGGCGAATCCAAGTAGGTGAGCGCAACGAGCGTCGGCGCACCGATGCCGATGAGCAGGCCGACGAACTGGCCGCCCTCTTGCCACACGAGGATCCCGAGGACGACACCACCCATGCCGACGACGGAGAGAACCGCGCCCGACAATGTCGATCTTCCGGCGGCCCCGTGTAAGGGACATCCTTGACCAGGTGGATCTGGGTCAACACCACGAGGATGATGACGGCCTCGAGCCCGAAGCCGACCCGCCATGACAGGTAGGTCGTAAGGAACCCGCCCAGGAGCGGACCGACGGCGGCCGCGATCGCCGCAGATGCGCCGACCAGCGCGTAGGCCCGCTTCTGGGCGTCCCCGGTTAAGTTGCCGTGGATGAGGGATTGCATTGCGGGCAGCAACAGGGAGGCGCCAAGCCCGCCGATAATCGCCCAGAAGATGATGATGGTGTTCAGGTTGTGGGCGAGCGTCATGGCCACGGCACCGACTGCGTAGGCCAGAAGACCGATCACGTACGCATGCCTACGTCCGATGAGGTCGCCAATCTTGGAATTGGTCAGGATGAATGCCACAGAGACGAGCGCCTCGAGCGCGATTGCCGATTGGACGCCGCTGGCTGTCGTATGGAGGTCCTTGATCACTGCGGAAATCGACACATTCATCAGTGACGTGTCGATCACCAGCACGAACATGGCCATCGCCAACAGGAGAGCCAATCGGGGGCTTCCCCCGTCTGCTACCTCTGTGGGGGGGTCAGAAGCGGCCGTCATGAGTGCTTCGTCCCTTCATCGGCCACACGCTCTCCTGGCTGCGATACTGACCCTCCAGCATCGAGGATCTGGGCCTCAACGGCTCTGTACACATTCCCATGGATCCTGTCCGCTCCGATGCGGTCGAGAAATCCATCGCGCCGAGCAACTCTTCGACCTCCGGCTTCAGGCGGGCGAGCCGCAGGCCAACGCCGGCCTGCTCGGTCAGTTCGAGGATCTCCCCATTTTCGCCGACCCCTGCGAGTCGACGAAATCAATCCCCTCGCAGTCGAGCACGATCGCGTTGATGTCAGGAGTGGACAGTGCCACCTCGCGGACTCTGTCCTCGAGCGCATCGGATGTGGCGAAGAACAGGCCGCCGTCCAGCCGGAGGACCACAACCCCCGGAATCTGCTCATCAGCCGGATGCTCGTCGAGCTCTCTGAACACCTGGGTGCCGGGCTCCCGTCCCAGCAGCGGCATCGGAGGACGGGTGGCGACCGAAATCAACCACAAGAGTGAGAGTCCGATTCCGATCAAGACTCCGGTGAGAACTCCGAATACGAGCGTCCCGGCGATGGCCGCCATGGCAATCCAGAAGTCGAAGCGCTGCACTCTGGCAAGGCGGCGCAACTCGGGCACGTCCATCATTCCCATGACCACGGCCTCGATGATCAATGCGGCCAGCACCGGCTTGGGCAACTTCGAGAACAGGGGGGCCAACACCAGAAGCGTCAGTAGGACGACCACACCGGAGGTGAGCGAGGCCAGGCCGGTGCGGGCGCCCGAGTGGTCGTTGAGGGAGCTCGCCGAAAGGCTGGTGGAGACGGGCATCCCCTGGAACAGGCCGGCACCGACGTTGGACATGCCCTGGGCGACAGACTCCTGGTTGATGTCGATGTGGTAGCGGTGCTTGGCGGCGAAGGTTCTCGAGTCACCCGCAGTCTGTGAGAACCCGATGAGCACCAGTGCCACCGCAGCGAGGGCGATCGTGCCGGCGTGATCTCCTACTTGCTGCCACTTAGGGAGAGCCACGGTCGGCAGTCCCCTCGGCACCGTGCCCACAAGCGCTACTCCGTGGGCGCCGAGGTCGAAGATGTGGGATGCCAGGAGGCCCCCGACGACCAGAACGAGCGCTCCAGGGATGCGTGGCGCCAACGCCCGCAACCCGAAGACGACGGCGAGTGAGACGCCGCCGACCAGCACAGTGACAAGGTTGGAATCGCCCAGGGACCCGAACCACGAACGCAGCTCCTGAAGTGGGTTCGCGCCGGTGACATCGGTCCCGGTCAACTTCGGGAGCTCACCGATTACTACGTCGAGTGCGGCCCCGAAAAGGAAGCCGGTGACGACAGCTCGGGACAGGAACTGCGCAATCCACCCCATCCGGAACACAGCAAGAAGCAGGAACAACGCTCCAGAGGCAAGGGTGATGGTGGCAACAAATGACGCCACGTCTTGGATGCCGGTGATCTTTGCCGCCACGACGGCGCTCGCGGCTACGGCAGCCAGTCCGGAGCTCGGGCCGGTCGAGATCTGCCGGCTGGTTCCGAATACGGCGTAGAGGATCGCTCCGGCTGCCGCGGCATAGAGGCCGTTCTGTACTGGGATCCCTGCGATGGCGGCGTAACCGAGATTCTTCGGAACGATGAGGGCGGCCACGGTGATGCCGGCGATCAGATCTCCTCTGAGCCAGCGACGATCGTAGGTGCGGATCCATCCGACCATGGGAACAAGGCGCCACCGGTCTCGTGAAGGGATCGCCTTGTCAGTCTGGGCCATCAGATCCTCATGGGATGTTTCGTTCTCGAGTCTCCGTCCCTCGGGTACCAATATCCGGGAGTGTCCGGAGTTGTGCCGA
>CAWDXJ010000004.1:0-851785 GCA_963806285.1 uncultured Acidimicrobiales bacterium | reverse complement strand
ATTCGCCGGCAGAACTCGAAGGAAGGAAACGACCGGTTCAACGAGCTTCGGGGCATCGTCTGGCTTCCGGGGCGACCCACGTCGTACTATTCGGTCTCAACTCCCACGCCCACCCGCGACGAGGCTCGGCCCAACTCGCAATACCGGAGAGGGCTAGCCCGACCGTGCAAACTGATCAGGCGGGTCGACCGCTGGCCCATGGCTCATCATCCTTGGATCGGCGGTGGGCATATGAGGTCGGGTACGCGGTCTTCGTAGCCATGGCGGTCGCGCTCGTACTTTCCCCGGTCCTGCGGAGGTCCGGGTGGCCGCTCAATCAGGGCACTACTGCCCCGCTGCTGTTGGTCCAGATATACGCAGCCCACTTCCGCCACCTCGATTTCCTCCCCGTCTGGTCGAGCAGCGACGGGATCGGGATGGGCTCCCCCGTACTGCTGTACTACCACCGGACCTTCTTCTCGGTCGCCGGTTTGATCTACGCCCTCTTCGGCGGCCTCAAGGCCTCGGTCATCGCCACGCTCGCAATTTTCCTCGCGGTGGGCGCATGCGGAATGCGTCGCGCCCTTGGATTGGTCACGAAGAGCAGACTCTTGTGCTCGGTCGGATCAGTGGGATTCCTGTTCACCAACTACCTGTTCACCGATTGGTTGGATCCACGGGGAGACCTGGCCGAATTCTCGGCCCTCATGCTGATCCCCTGGCTGCTCGCTTGGTGTCTCACTTTGGTAAGGCGCAGACACTTCTCCTTTTCGATCATTCCCATCATGGCCCTGCTCGTCATCACCCACAGCGCGGTCGCGCTCACCTCCCTGTTCGCCCTGGGCGTCGCCTTCGTCACGTTCCTCGGATTCACCGGACTCCGGTCGCTCAGAGCGGTCGGCCGGCGAGTGATGATCTCGGTGGCCGGCACCACGCTGCTCGTGGCCCCGACCCTGTGGGCGCAGGTCCGATTCAGCCGGGCCTACGACCCTCAAACGAAGAACGACCTGAATTTCAAGGCTTCCCAGCAGTTCGTGCGTTGGACGAAGTACCTCTACGACGGGATGCACGGGTGGTTCGCCCACAACCAGGTCCCGCCGCTCTTCAACTTTGTGCAAGTCGATTTCGCCATCTGGGTGCCCATTGCCGCAGCCGCCACGGCGACAGCCGTGCTCTGGTTGGTCAGACGGAGACGGGGTCCCAGCAGTATTCCGCCCGTCCGTGCTGGCACTCCGGTCTTGGTCTTCCTGCTGGCGAGCCTTGCCGTGTACTCCATTCTGCAGCTGCGGATCACGAGCGGAATCTACCGCCTCGTCTCCCCGCTCCAGGTCATCAACTTCCCCTGGCGGATGCTCGCCTTCATCACTCCGCTCGGAGTCATCGTGGTCATCGTCATCGCGGATGATCTGATGCGCCGATACCCGATGAGATCCTCTGGCGGACGCTGGCTGCGGCCTGGCTCGCGTCTTTGGTCCTGCTCTCGCCGATATTTGCGACCGTACCACCCCTGTATGAAATCCGATTCGGAAGAGGCTACGCACTGACGTATCGGCTGATAGCTGCGCCTGACAGTTTTCCGCCGATCGCGCTGTTCACGGCGCCGAAGGTGATCGACTACCGGACTTTCACCGGATTCCTGACCGACCCACCCTACGGTGGGCCGCTCTACAACGTGTTTCTCCCCAAGGTCGTTACACAGGGCGGTCGCGAGGTGGACGACGTAAGTGCACTCTATGCCCAGCTACACCAGCACCAGAGCGGCGCGCAGTCATTGAGCCACGTGCCGTGCACGGTCGTCGGACCGTCACATGCCGCATTTGAAACCCTGCAGCTCACCTTCTCTGTGACCTGCGCTGCCGCCACCAAGCTGGCGCTGCCGATCAGCTATAACCCTTACTCGACGGTCTTCGTAAAGGGATCGGGACCACACCTAGATCCGATTGCGTATTTTCACGTCCGCAGCGACCCGAGGGTCATCATCAACATCACGACATCCGGTCACGAGACCGTGGTGGTGCACCTGCCCACGCTCTGGGGAAGTCTGTTCTGATATCAGCACGAGGGACGCCAGCCATCTGGCCATGGCTTCACCTCAATGACCCTTCCTTACGATCCCCGCCTTTACCGCGTCCGGGGCGATCCAGCCGGGATCAACTGCCGCCTCTGCAGCTGGCGGGATATCCGACATCACGCGCTCGAACGGAGTCTCCCTGACACCTGCAGACATCTGATCGTCCGAATCACCGCCACGGCGTACTGTGAACGGACGGCGGGACACTGCGATCAGCGGCCTCTCCACGGCGAACCAACTCACCATGGCAACCAGGACACTGGCCACCAGCACGGTGGTCGTGATGGCGAGCCAATTTAGATACGGTTCAGCAGAGAGGAATCTGGCTCGGTCCACATACTTGCTCAACTCGCTGATGATGGGATCGTGCCACAGATAGACGCCATAGCTGACGACGCCCACCAATACGACGAATCGCATTTGCAGTACGCGGCGGATGACTCCTTGCCCCTGATCTCCGAATACGGCCGGGAGCACCATCGAGAGGCCGATGACATCGAGCAGAAGGGTGTAGGACAGCACCTTCCAGCCTGGTACCCGCGCTACGAGCGACAGGGCCGTCGGATAGTGAACGGCCCAAACGATCGAGGTACACGCGGTCAGGGCGACCAGCCACGGTACCCACGGTCGCGACGCCGAGAGGCTCAACCAACGCGGAAGTTCTCGTTGCTGAAACACGATACTTAGGACGGCGAGCAACATGCCCAGGGCGAACGGCGACAGGTTCATCGGAAGGACTTGGACGAACAGGGGAGGGTTCCCAAACGCCGACCAGGCGGTGCTAAGGATCCCGACCCAGAAGAGAACCGCCAGACCGGCAACCTCGGCGGCCAGGGGATGGCGGGGTGTCATCCGCCGGATGAGCACAGGCGATGAGCGGGAGCGAGACATAGAAGCTCATCTCCACCACCAGCGTCCAGGCTGGGCCGAGGCCGGCGAGAAAGAACTGGTGGAAGTACGATTGAACGAGTGCGTAATTGGTGACTACTGCCTTCCGACCGAACAAGAACATCACATGGAGTACATAGACTCCGATCGTGAGGACCAGCCAATAGGCAGGGTAGATGCGAAAGAACCGCCGTCTCAGGTAGGCGCGCACTTGCGGAGGTGCGCGGTGATGGAGGTGGGCGCGGGCAAAGGGAAGATAGAGCACGAATCCGGAGATGACGAAGAAGATCTGGACACCGCTTCTCAGCTCGACGAGGTATGCACCTGCGCTCGTCGAGAGGATCGTCGAAACACCGGCCGTGTGGCAGAAGACGACGCTGATGGCGGCCAGAGCGCGGAGGCCGTCTATGCACGGAAACCGCTCCCGGCCACGGCGGTTCATTCAGCCTGCGGAGCGAGAACTGGCGGACAGCGGGCCCGGCGATCCCTCAGTTTCGGGATGCACGGGCACCCGCCTCCGGATCTCTCCCTGGCTGCCGTTCAACAGCACCCCCAGACGATAGTTCGACGAAGGCAGGCGCTCAAGGTGCGGCATCCTGCCGCAGATCCGACTCCAAGCTCGAGTACCCTATTGGACTGTTTTACCAGTTGCCGACCAAACTGCTATAGCGCGTAAATCGTGGATCATCACTTTGAAAACAAGCCACGTCGGCATGGCAACACTTCCCAGAACGATCCAACGGGTTGACCGCGGCCACGCTCGAGGAGATCGCAGGAGACCGATAGTGATTAGGGGCAGAACAATAAGTGGATATAGATATCGACCTTGCGCCAGCGTAACGGGAAACCCCACAGGGGTCCCATAGACATAGAGTGCCGCCTCGACAATTACGATGCCGGCAATCATGATGCCGATCGGCATCCAAGCCATTAGAGAGACCCTGTGGTCAATGGTACGTTTAGCTCCGAGTTGGAGTTGAAAGGCATACCACAGCGTCACAGAACCGAGGATGATCACACCAGTCGATGCGTACACGTTGTCTCCGACGAGTGGACGATTGAATCCGATGGAGTAGTAGAACCCGGGAAGCCAGTGTTGTTGACCAGTACCTTCGAAAAATGTACGAACCAACACTTCGATGAACCCAATCGGATTGTGCATCATGAGTCGAAGCTGTTTGTGCGGATCGATTCCGTACAAGGGCAAAGGAGCGCCCAGGACATTTCGGACCACCAAATACCATAGGCCCGTGGCTCCTAGGATGACCGCCACGCCGCCGGCACGTATGAGACGCGGAGAAGGCAGCGGGCCCATCACGGAGACCGGAACTAGAAACAGCAAGGGTGCAAATATGACCAACGTTGGCTTCGTCAAACCGAGTCCTAGAAGCACCAGGAACAGCGCCAGCACTGTGTGCCAGTTCGCATCGTCGGAGATGCAGCAACGCAGTACCAGTGCAACGCTGAGTACCGCGAGCGAGATCGTCATGGGGTCAGCGGAATAGCTGGACGCCAACAAAAGCGTGGTCGGCAGTGCGCCCAGAACAAACAGCACTTGCTTGCCAATCGGCGTGACTCGGATCGCCCAGCAGAAAAGTACAATAAATGCCAACAGTGATGCCATTCGACCGCCGAAAAACACGAGGGGAAGAGGAGCGCCGACGCTCTGGAGAAAGCCAACAGCAGCAACCGACGGAAGATAGGCAATGGGCCCATAGGAGGCGGCAGATCCGATGTTACTGAAAGTTGACCCGGGCAAACATCCGGTCGGGCTGTGCCAATATTGGCTCAAATGAAAAGAGCCCTTCTTCGAAGATTCAGTAGCAAACGTTGTGATGTAGTGAACCACACAGTTGGGCACGTAACTACCAGGAACCGCATGGTGAATCGGAGCAATAACGACTCCGTGCACCAGGCCCCAGACGCGATAGAAGTGAAGCGCCTCGTCGAGACCCTGTCCGGGAGGCTGAGCAAAGACGAGAAACGAACCGATGACGAACGCTAGGAAGGCGAAGACGACCGGAAGCGTTGCGAACTTCTCACGAAGTCGCTCAACGCACAGCGGATGTGTCGCGGTCCGTGCTCGTGGCATCATCATCGAGTCGCAGTCACCACTCGCATTGCCCCCCGACCTCTGGGTCGCTCTCAGCCCTTCCTCGATCGATATGCTGGCGCCCTATGAAGTCTGGCTCGCTACCCGATGTCATCGTGGTAATCCATTCTTGCACATGGGCAAACACAAGCGTGGCTTGGATCTGACGATCATGGCAGATCCCAACCAATTCCGTGGAGACCGAAGCGGAGAACGCCCAGGTGTTATTTGGGGGTGGGTCGAGCGATGACTGTGTCGAATCGAATGTCTGGAGCTCGATGATGCGAACTCTCGTGACAGGAGGCGCCGGCTTTATCGGGAGCCACCTGGTAGATCGACTGATAGAACTCGGGGACGAGGTGACTGTCTTGGACAACCTAGAGACTGGCAGCCCCCAAAACCTATCTGGTTTCGGTTCACCCAACTTCCGGTTCGTGAATTCATAATTCTCGTCGAAGACACCGTCGATGACCTGATCAGGGAGACCGACCGCGTTTTCCACCTTGCTGCGGCCGTGGGGGTGCGCCACATAGTTGATCAGCCTCTTCACTCCCTCCTCACGAACACGCGTGGTACTGATATTGTCCTCGCTGCCTGCTTCCGCTACTGGAAGAAGGTCCTCCTGGCCAGTACAAGCGAGGTCTATGGGAAGACAGCCAAAATCCCGATGGAAGAAGGAGATGGCCGAGTTTTGGGGCCGACCACCGTACAGCGCTGGTCATATAGCACCGCAAAAGCCATTGACGAGCATCTTGCTCTTGCCTACGGGTCTCGAGGCCTTCCAGTAGTCATTGTCCGGTATTTCAACGCTTATGGTCCTCGACTCGACCCCCGCGGATACGGCAGCGTCATTGCAAACTTTTTTCGTCAGGCAGAGGATGGGGCCCCCTTGACCGTGCATGGCAACGGACAGCAAACACGGTGCTTTACTTATATAGATGATACGGTCGACGGCACCTTGCGAGCCATGGACACCATAACTGCCGAACAGCGGGTTATCAATATAGGGAATCCTAACACGGAGATTTCAATCGGCAGCCTTGCCGCGCAGATCGCGCAACTTGTCGGCAGTTCTTCACAAATCGTCCTACAAGATTATGAGGATTATTATGGTCCCGGGTTTGAAGATACGATGAGGAGGGTCCCCTCAAGCAGATTGGCGGAATCACTGCTCGGTTGGAGACCGGAAGTTGATCTCAAGGTAGGGCTTAAATTTACGTACAAATGGTGGCGACACACTCGAGCTCACAAACCCTGATCACCATGTCATCTAGCAAGGTCCAATCCGACCGAGTTCTACAACGACGATATTCGAGAACGTTGGGCCTTACTGCTCTTCGTCTCCTTGGAAGTGAAGGAAGGCTTGGTCGCCTGCGACGGCGATTTCTTGAGGCAGTCGCCCAACGACCCGACACCGTGATTCTTCAGATTGGAGCGAATGATGGTGTATTCGACGATCCACTCTTTTCATTCTTCAAAGATTACCCGCACGTCCGCGGAATACTTGTAGAACCGCAGGCAGGTCCCTATGCGGAACTGACCGCCCTGTACGAAGGGAATCCAAACATTACCTGCGTTCGAACTGCCATAGCTAAAGAGATCGGCGAAATCACTCTGTGGAGCGTCAATCTGGGTGAAGATCATTTTGGGAAGGTCATAGCAAGGGAAAACCCAGAGAAGCTTCCTTATGCAATGTGGCGACGTCCACGCAGGCGCCTAAGAGGATATGAACTGGAGAGCGAAGTGGTACCGGCTATGCCGCTAAGCAATGTGCTAGAGCAGGCAAACATTGACCCGCGACAGATAAGCGCGTTGTTCACCGATACGGAAGGCCAAGACGTTGAGGTAGTGAGCCAACTTATGCGATCTGGAGCCCGTCCAGGTGTCATTCAATACGAACACATAATCGCAGATGATCAGGCCGTACTCGAAACTAATAGACGACTGAATTCTGAAGGCTATGATTTGAGCTGGAGTTTCAGGGACATTTTCGCTGTACTTCGGACGTAGGGATTCACCCCGATGCCCTGACTGGCCAAACGGTCAGAGCAACGCTTCAATGAGGTTCCCCGCAGCTTCCTCATGGCCCAGGCCGGCTGCTGTCCATACGATGGACAATCTCCATGAGCTGCGACCCGTTCCCAAACCACTCTCTCGAGGCTCGCATGTGTTGCCCTGCTGTGGACGTTAGTCCGTTGATCGTCCAGAGTCAGTTTTCGTCCCGTCAGTCGGTTGCCAATGGCGGAATTTGATCAATATCAGCGCCGCTACGATTCCATCCTTTGTCGTAATCTTCTTGCCCTCTGCCCGGGTTCGAGCATTGTAGCTTACTGGAATTTCGCGAATCCGATAGCCAAGCCGCAGGACCTTAGCCGTAATCTCCGGCTCCAAATCAAAGCCCGCGGGCCTCTAGGTTTAGGGACATGGCAACTGCTCGCGGCATTACCTTGAAGCCGGTCTCCATATCTGTGATCTTGCACCCGTAGAGTAGATTCGTGATCAAGGTCACGGCACGATTGCCGGATGTATACCACAAGGAGTGGTAGCCCTTCCTCTTCGCAAAGGATCTCGTCCCATACACAATTGTTGCACTGCCATCGAGGATTGGCGCTACCAAGCGGGGATATTCGTTTGGGTCCTGCTCCAAGTCAGCGTCCTGAATAAGGATCAGCTCGCCGCGAGCATGTTGAAGTGCCGTTCGGACGGCAGCTCCCTTTCCCCGATTGGCGGAATGCCGAAATGCACGGATTGAGTCGCCATTCGCACAACTCTCCATGATGTCCCATGTCTCATCGGAGGATCCATCGTCCACGAGTATAATTTCTAGCCGAAGATCGATGGCCGTAACAGCCTTTATGACGCTCGCAACTGTCCGCTCTTCATTGAAGGCAGGAATGAGGACTGAGAGAACGTATTTGCTGTCAGGGGAGGCCACGGCGAGCAAGACTATCCCGGTTCGGCATCCAGGCGCTGATTGCGGCGATTTGTCGCCTGGGTTCAGCCAGGCCGATCGGGCGCGGTGAGTGTTGCGTGGTCGACTCAGCAAAGGTTGAGTAGCCGATCCCACCGAGGGAAGGGCGGGGCGATCAAACCACGCCGACCCACCCTGACCAATATGGCGCGTCACATTTTTCCAGTTGCCGGCCGCCGGCACATCCAGGTTCAGCCTTCGCCGGTGAGCTGCAACGGTCGCTTAAGTGTCTTTACCGAAGCAATGGGACCACCATGTCGCCCCGGTCCTCTATGTCAGAAAGGCGTGAGACTCTCGAAGTGTGCTGAACCCTCGGATAGTTGTCCTGACCTTCAAGACTGAGTGTCCGTCTTGCCATCGCCTAAGAATTTCATGCCGCGCCTGCGAGAGGGGGCTTCGGATGGCAGACCACTGCCGTCTGGTTATGGCCCGACGGCTCGGCATAGACCACCAGGTGCCCGTAGGCGATGTAGGAGCTCGTTTGAGGTCCATCGAGCGCGGCCAGAGCAGTTTTGGCGCCGTCTGGAGGCCGGTAGACGAGGGTGATCGCATGGCTGACGGTGACCGTGTCGCCATTGTCGAGATGCAATGTCGCTGGCAGGCTGACTGGAACACACGCCCCCTTGGCTGGGTGGGTGGTCGGCTGAAAAGCCAACTCGAACGTCCACTTGGCGGCGTCGTTCGGCGAGATCGGACCAGGCGGCGGAATCCTCCCGGACGACACTCCTGCACGGAGCCATCCCATAGTGACCCAATCGTCGTAGGCAGCGTAGTCAGGATGCATCGAGGTAGGCACGTCCCTGGCGACCGGCAGTCGGGGTAGAGACAATATCAACACCTTATAGGCCTGGAAGCCGGGCGTGTCTGCGCGGGTCTGGTCGACCGCAATGCGCACATTGCCCGGTATCCCCACGACAAGGGCGGCGAGGACCAGTGGAGTCAGCCACCTCCAATGACGGATCAAGGCATCGGCGGCTACGGCGAGAGCGGGCAGCAACAACGCCGCGACGATGTCGAGGTAGCGCCCGACTGGTCCGGCCGTGGAACCAATAACAGGAGCACCTCGACCTATCCCGGTAACAATCAAGAACACCACGCTGCCGATAAGAAGGGCCAGAGGTGCTGCCAATCGTCTTCGACGTTCGCTAGGCGTGGAACGTTTCCAGGCAATCCCTACACCGACTACGAGGAGGATCGCAAGTGCTATCCCCACACCAGGAACGTGCCCCATCGCAGAGAAGGTCGCCGTCATGTTGTCGCCAACGAAGCGGGCTATCTCTGCGCCCGTAGCCATCCGGAAGTAGGCAGTGTGGCCAATCAGGAAGAACCAAGCCAGATAAATGGAGGCTAATGGAATCGCGTGGAACAACGCGAAGCGGACGCCGCGGCGGATGAGCACGGCGACTACCACGACTACCACCATTGTCACACCGATGCCCGAGCACATCAGACTCGCCAAGCCCGCCACCATGCCATAGACATCCCGGCGTTCGAACCGGCCGTCGTGATCCGCGAGTAAGAGATAGATGAGTCCAAACGCGATCGATCCGTCGAACCCAATCTGGAATGCATACACGATGTTCTGAAAGCCCGATCCGAATAGAGCGAAGACCAGCGCGGCCACAGTGGCCACCCAGGGGGAGACTCCGGCTCGTCGCATCACCCACCGCAGCAGTGCCGCCACCGACAGGTAGAGCGTGACGACGAGCGCGAGATAAGGAAGGTAGCTCCGCAATCCGACGATCTGCCACAGGAGCCGATATGCCAGGATCGGAAGTGTTGACCAATGCTCGTTATGTGGAGTGAATAGATCGTGGAAATTGCCAACCGTGCGCCCCGCAAGGAAGTCCCAGTCGTCAGCGACAAACCAGAAGGATTGAGCCAGCCACACGAATAGGGAAAGGCAGCAAGCCAATATCGCTATGAACACCCAAAGCGCGATTCGGTCGCTCAGTGAGGCTACTGGTGGATCGGGATCCCCATCCCGTGACAAGCCATGCGGTGCTGCTTTGTCAGTCGGTGGGAATTTAGGCGCCGAAGGCAGAAGCTGGGCAACGGACATCGAGCTCCTTGGGGATCGGCGATCGTCTTCGAACGGTCCGCTTCTGGCTGTCACTACGACCCCCCGGCTCCGATCCAGTTCCCCATCATGGCGTGTCTGCGACGGTGCTTCACCTCATTTGGCCATTGGGGCCAACAGCACCAGCCCCAGGAAATCTCCAGTTTCACAGACGTATCCGCGTTTAGAGCGAAAGCTCGAGGCCGATCATCAAATTGATGTCGGGTGAGGGCAGCGCCAGCGGATAGTAGGTGTGTCGCCGGATGTGGAACCGCTCGGCGAGTTCCGCCAGCACTTCCCGTGCGGTGTTGCAATGGTCCTGGTGGATCATCCACTCATACGGCATCTGGTAGCGCTTTTCGAAGATCCGCTTGGTGGTGAAGTGCCGACCGAGCGAGTAGAGCGATCCTCCTTCGCAGGGTATGACCACCGAGAACACGCCGTCCGGCCGGAGCACCCGGGAGACCTCGTCCAGCGCAGCGGGCAGGTTGTACAGGTGCTCGAGGAGGTGGATGGCCAGCACACGATCGAATGATGCGTCATCCCACGGGAGGCGCTCCTCGCAGTCACCGACCACCACCGAGAGCCCGTCCCGCCGGGGGATCTTCGCCGCCAGCTCCCCGGAGGCCTCGAGCGCCACGTACTCGCCGGTCGGCTCGAAGGGCAGATGGGTTCCGGTCCCGGCACCGATCTCGAGGGTCCGCAGGCCGGCGGCGTAGGAGCGCCGGGTGAAGGTGTGGTCGAACCCGGTGAGCCATCCGAAACGGGACGGCTTGACCGTGGTGAGGAACTCGTTGATCCAATCGGCCATGATCGCCGACTGCTCCTCGGTGAGAGTGGTGCGCTCCTTCGGCCACGACATGCCCGGACTCTAGCTACTCCGCGGCGCCGTGAGGTCTCCGGAGACCCCCGCCGACTTTCAAATGGGTCTCGAGGTCCGCCAGCCCGTCGGGTGACCCGATCTCGTAGAACCGCTCGGTGGCCTCGAAGCCGGCCAATCGGCCCGTTCGACTGAGGACGTTGAACAGCGTGGCCAGGTCCGCCGCCTCGCCCGGTGGGACCATCTCCTCGACCACCCGGCGATGCCACACCGAGAGCCCGTAGTCGACGTAGCGCATCTCTGGAGGGGGATCGGCGAGCCCCTTCTCGTAACGGGTGACCATGCCGTCCTCGAATACGACATTGGGCCGTTCGAGGTGCTCCTCATCGCGGTAGACGGTCATCAGCACCGGCGCCCCCCGTCGGGCGAACTCCGCTTCGACCGCCAGCAATTGAATGGTCAGATACGAGTCGCCGTAGAGGACCGAGAACGTGTCATCGAGCCGGCCCTGGTCGATGGCCAGCCGGAGCGCACCGGCGGTTCCCAGGGGGTGATCACCCTCATCCACGTACTCGACTTCCAGTCCGGAGCGGTGGCCGGTCCCGACGTGTCGGCGGACCAGATGGCCCAGGTAGCCGATGCTGTACACCACCCGGTCGATCCCTTCGGCGGCCAACCAGTCCAGTTGCCAGTCGACGAAGGGTCTGCCGGCTACGGGCAGGAGGCACTTGGGCACACTGTCGGTGGCGGGTCGCATCCGCTGACCCCGACCGCCGGCCAGGATGACGCACTGCACCTCAGTCCCGGACCAGCACGACGGCACCGTCGTGATCGAACTGGAATCGGACCTCGGTCAGACCCTCTGAGGAGAACGAACGCCGAAGCTGGTCGGTGTCCTTGGCGTAGAACAGGAGGAATCCCCCGGAGCCCGCTCCGACGAGCTTGCCACCCAGCGCCCCGTTCTCCATTCCCATCCGGTACCAGGCATCGATGGCGGGGTTCGACATCGTCGCCGATCGGCGCTTCTTGTGCTCCCAGTGGTCATTCATCAGAGCGCCGAATCCGGCGGTATCACCCTTTTGCAGTGCGGTGAGACTGGCCTCACCGATGGCCTTGACCCGGTGGAGGCTCTCGATCATCGCCGTGTCGCCGCCGGTCGACTGGGTGCGCTGCTCCTCGAGGATCTCATCGGCGCTGCGCGAGTAGCCGGTGAAGAACATGCACAGGTGCTCTTGGAGGTCGTGGAGCGTCTCGGTCGAAATCCCCAGCGACGCCACCGATACCCTGCCGTCCGGCTCGATGCCCAGGCACTCGAGACCGCCGTAGGCGGCCGCGTACTGGTCCTGTTTGCCGACCGGACGACCGAGGATGTCCATCTCGATGTGACACGCCTCGGCCGCGATCTGCTCGGCGGTCACGTTCTGGCGCATGTAGGCGTAGATGCCCCTCAGCAGGCCCACGGTGAAGGTACCCGACGAGCCGAGCCCGGTGCCGGCCGGGATGTCCGCCACGCTGACCAATTCGATCGAGGGCCCGATCGGATGCAGCCGCAATGCCTCCCGGATGATCGGGTGCTCGATGTCCTCGATCCTCTGGACCCGCTCGACCGCCGAGTACTTGAGGAAATAGTCGTCGGTGAACGTCCGGTTGATGGCCACGTAGATGTAGCGGTCGATGGCAGCAGACAGCACCAGTCCGCCGAACCGCTCGTAGTAGGAGGGGAGGTCGGTGCCACCTCCCCCGAGGGTGATCCGCAGCGGGGTCCGGGTGATGATCACTTTTCCGGGGTCTGCGGGTGATGGGCCTCGGCGAGCATCTGCCAACCGAAGGGGGACGAGTCGAGGTTGTACCGGAAGGCCCGGTCGAAGATGCGGAGGGCGGCACCCGAGGCGCCCGCCTCGAGCGGAGTCCCCGATGTCTGCTCCACATCGGCGATCAGGCGCCGGCCGCGTGCGATGACCACGAGCCGGTACAGGTCGAAGAACGGGAAGCCCGCCGCCCGGACCCTGACCCGTTCGAACCCATTGCCTTCGAGGAGCGTGCGCAGCCGCGCCGCGCTGAAGTGCCGGCGGTGGCCGATGTGGCGGTCGAAGGCCGAGCGCGGCCCCCCAGGGACGGTGACCACCAGCCGGCACCCCGGGGCGAGGTACTCGGCCGCGTGGCGCAGCAGGAGGGCTGGGTCGTCGACGTGTTCGAGGACCTCGGAGCAGACGGCCACCGTCGCACGACCCCGTTCGTCGTCGGGCAACTGGGCCGGCACGGTCAGGTCGCGTTGGGCGAAGCGCGCCGGCACACCGAGTGCCGCGGCCGCCTGGGTGGCGCGGTGCACCCCTTCGGCGCTCACGTCGATGCCCCGCACATCGGCCTGCGGATACAACTGGGCCAGGTGCAGTGCGAACTCGCCCTGGCCACATCCGATCTCGAGGATCACCTCCCCCTCGGCCACCGGGCCGAGCATGCCGAGGATCAGCCGGCTGCGGTAGGCGGTGGCCGGGTTGCCGGCAACCGCGTCGCCGAAGGTGCTCCAGTGCCGGTTCCAGTCGTCGTTGACGCACCCCTCGCCGGAGGCGGTCACGGGCACGGCCGGCGGACGGTCACAGCAGATAGCCCGAAGCGGCGGCGTCCCGGTGGAACATGCGCACGGTGTCGAGCGACACCTCCTCGAGGTCCCGTTCGAGCCCGTCGAGCTTCGCCAGCAGGTCTGGGGTCAGGGTGATGATGTGGCACCCGATGGATCTGGCCTGGCTCACGTTCAGTACCTCGCGGGGACTGGCCCAGAGCAGCTCGAGTGATGGATGCGCGGCCAGGATCCCGACCGCCTCGGCCATCAGGGGAACCGGATCCCGGCCGGTGTCGGCGATCCGACCGGCGAAGACCGACACGATGGCCCCGGCGCCGCCGGCGAGCGATTCGGCCACCGCGCCCACCTGGGCCAGCGAGAGGATGGCGGTGACGTTGAGGTGGAGGCCCTCGGCCGTCAGCTCGGCCACCAGCGGGGTGGAACTGATGCCGACGGTGTTGGTCACCGGGATCTTGACGCAGACGTTGTCACCCCACGAGGCGATCAGGTGCGCCTGGCGCCGCATGGCGTCGAAGTCGTCGGAGAAGACCTCGAAGCAGACGGGACGATCGGTGACGTGGTCGAGGACCTTCCGGGCGAATCCCTCGTAGTCGTCCACGCCGGCCCTGCGCATCAGCGTCGGATTGGTGGTGAATCCGGCGATCCGCGGGTCGGCAGCCAGCTCGAGCATGCTGTTCAGGTCGGCGCCGTCCGCGAAGATCTTGACGCCCGGTCCCTCTCGTTCAGCCACCGGCCACCCCTTTGCCCACCACGACCTCCTCGATCCACCGTACAGCCTCCGCAAGGTCGGCAGCCACGAAATCGGGAGCGTCGGGACGCCGCTCGCAGTATCCGCGGTCGATGTGCACGGTCCGACAGCCGGCACTCCGCCCCGCTTCCACGTCACGCCACCGGTCCCCCACCATGACGCTGCGTCCGAGGTCGAGCCCGAGGTCGGCGGCGGCCTCGACGAGCAGGCCGGGTGCGGGCTTACGGCATCCACAACCGTCGGCGTCATCATGGGGGCACACGTAGACCCCGTCGAGCACGACCTGACGCCGCAACTCGTCGTGGATGGCGCCGAGGGCAGCGGTGTCGAGTTCACCTCGGGCAACGTCGGGTTGGTTGGTCACGACCACCAGGGAATATCCGAGGCCGTGCAACCGCCGGCAGGCGTCCGGCACCTCGGGGTACAGGGCGAACTGCTCGACCGAGAGGGGCGGGTGGGGCCGCCCGTCGCGCACGGTGGGACGGTTGAGGACCCCGTCACGATCGAGGAACACCGCCGGCCGCCCGCCCGCCGGCGCGGTCATCGGAGCCGGCCCGAGCGGAGCTCCTCCACCATGGCCGCGAGGGAGGCGTCCATGGCCTGGGCGGTCGACATGGCATTGGCCCATCCGAGCCTGCGGATGCGATCGGTGTTCAACCTGACGACAGGCACGTCGCCGCTCCAACCCCGGTCGCCACCGGCGAATTCGAAGTCGGTGCGACCCGGGTCGAGGCCGACCGCCCTGACCGCCAGATCGGCGATCTCGGCGACGGTGATGTAGTCGCCGGTGGCCACGTTGTAGGTGGCCAGCGGCCGAGGGGCGGCCTCCGAGGCCAGCAGCACGGCCTCGACCACGTCCGAGACGTGCACGTAGGACTTGCTCTGCTTGCCGTCGCCGAGGATGTTGAGCCGGTCGGGCTCCTCGGTGAGCCGGCGGACGAAGTCGTAGCCAACCCCGTGGGTCTGGCGGGGACCGACCACGTTGCCGAACCGGAACACACAGCCGGTCAGGCCGAACATGTGACAGTAGGCGGAGATCAGCGCCTCGCCTGCCAGCTTGCTGGCGCCGTAGGTCGAGACCGGGCACAACGGCCCGTGGTCCTCGTCGGCCTCGACCTCACCGAGGTCCCCGTAGACCC
The DNA here is from genome assembly GCA_963806285.1 of uncultured Acidimicrobiales bacterium. GTDB lineage: Bacteria > Actinomycetota > Acidimicrobiia > Acidimicrobiales > RAAP-2 > Bog-756. Next base: position 836,437 of record CAWDXJ010000004.1, on the reverse strand, counting down.
CGCTGCCCGACGCGTAGAGGATGTGCCGGGCGCCCGAACGTCGCATGGCCTCCACCACGTGATGGGTGAGAAGGGTCCCGGCGTCGAAGTCGATGGAGGGCTCGGTGACGGCGCGGGCGATGTCCGGGTTGGATGCCAGGTGGATCACCGTCCCGCTCCCGCCCATCGAGTCCACGAGGTGTTCGAGGTCGGCGGCGTCCCCGCGGACGATCCGCAGCCTGCGGTCCGCGGCGTTGGGGGCGAGGTGCTCTTCGCGTCCCGAGGAGAAGTTGTCGAAGACGGTGACCGACTCGGTGGCGCCCTCGGACAGGAGCCGATCGACGAAGTGGCTCCCGATGAACCCGGCCCCCCCGACGATGAACACACGGGACGGGCGGGGATCCTCCGTGCCGGTCACGGGATCGTCTCCCACTTGGTCGGGCTCCGGGCCAGCGAGGGGTGGCTCACCAGAAGGTGCCAGATGACCGCGCACAGCCCTTCGGTGTGGGGGGTGACGTGGTCCGGGTAGAGCGGTGGGATCACGACGCAGGCATCCGCGACCTCAGCGGCGAACCCGCCGTCGCGTCCGACGACGGCGAAGACCGAGGCACCCCGCTGGCCGGCCAGCTCCATGGCCGCCACCAGGTTGGCCGACACCCCCCGGGCCCGGTCTCCCCCGCCGACCGAGAACACCAGCAGGCCGTCGCGCCGGTCGAGGCGCGAAACACGCAGCCATTCGGCGAAGGCGGTCTCCCATCCCTCGTCGTTGATCCGGGCGGTGAGCTCCGAGACGTTGTCGGTGGGGGCGTAGGCCTCGAAGCCGCAGAGCTTGCGGAAATCGTTGACCGCATGCGAGGCGTGGCCGGCGGAGCCCCCGACCCCCAGGACGAACAACCGGCCACCCCGCTGCCGCACCTCCGCGAGACCGGCGGCACAGGCCTCCACGGCGGACTCGTCGACGGCACCGAGCACGGCCATCGACTCCCCGATGAACCCGGCGGTGAAGGTCATGCGAAGCGACGGTTCCGGCATGGACACCCCACCGGCTCAGGCCCCGTCGTCCCTGTGCCCCGACCGCCGGCCGTAGCGGACGCCGGTGGCGTGGAGCAGAAGGGTGAAGCAGAAGGAGGCGAACCCCATGATCACGAAGAGGAATCCGGTCACGGCAAGGTGGTCGACGGCCGAGGACGGCCCCGGCAGTCTGTGCCCGAGCACCAGGTACTCGACGGCCAGGGCACCGACCAGACCGCAGCCGACCAGGAAGACGCCGAAGCTTCCGAGGACGGTCCTCGTGTAGCGGAACCGGGCCTTCCAGCGCCCTGCGGCCTCTCCCGAGTAGTCGGACAACACCTGGGCCAGGACCCCGGAGAACAGGCTCTGCAGCCCGAGCACCGCCAAGGTCACCCCGAGCAGCTGCCAGTACAGGCTGAAGGTGTAGGAGCCGACGGTGATGGACCCGAAGCTCAGCGGCAGGGTGAGCACCAGGCCGAGGACGAACAGGACCAGCCCGGGCTTGAGGAGGAAGAACTGGGCCCGGAACACGAACATGATCCGGAGATTGATCCAGGCGGCCAGGAACGGGGAGAACCAGCCCGACCGCTTGTGGTGTGACATCCGGCCGTTCCGGTCCCGATAGAAGGTGACCGGCACTTCGGCCGTCCGCAATTCCATCAGCACCGACTTGAGGACCATCTCCGAGGCGTACTCCCACGACTGCGACGCCAGTCCCATGCGTTCGAGCGCGTCGGCGCTGATGCAGCGCATCCCGCAGTGGATGTCGGTGAAGCGGCTGCCGTAGAGACGGTTGAGCATCCAGGTGGTCACCGGCGTGCCGACGTAGCGGTGCAGGGCGGGCATCGCCCCGTCCTCGATGGTCCCCAGCCAGCGGGAGCCCATGGCGAACTCGTATCCCGCGCGGAGCTTCTCGACGAACGGGCCCAACTGCCGGAAGTCGTAGGTGCAATCGGCATCACCCATCAGCACGTAGCGCCCGCGGATGTACGTTGCCGCATCGATGTAGGCCCGTCCGAGGCCACGCTTGGGTGTCCGCAGCACCCTGGCCCCACCGGCCAGGGCCAGCTCGGCGGTCCGGTCGGTCGAACTGTCCACGATCAGCACCTCGCCGCGGACCCGGGCCAGACGGAGTCCCTCCTGGCACCACGCCACGAACTCGGAGATGGTCAGCTCCTCGTTGACGGCGGGCACGACGATCGACAGTTCGGGGTCGTCGACGTCATCGACGGGGAGGAGGAGCTCCAGACCGGGGTCCCGGGCGACCTCAGGCCGCCTCCGGTCGTTCTGGTCGGGGACTGGATCGATCTTAGACACCTGGCACCCCTGACCAATCCCCCACTGTCGGCTCGGTGACGCCGTACGGCCCGATGACGCCGTGCGGCTCGGCTGACGCCGTGCGATGTTGGGCTCATAGTACCCCACCCACCATTGATTCCTGCCCTGGAGGGCGGGCCCTCTCGCACCCGTCGATCCTGGTGGCCCGGCGCTCCGTCCCTGCGTCCCGGGGGTGGCGATCGAGCTCACCCATCCGCGACCACGGCGGGTGACGGCAACAGGCCATCTCCGTGCCCCACCGCCCTGTCGTCCCGAGACGACCGGGAAGACCGGGAGGACCGACGCCGCAGCACCGCGTCGACGGCGACCGCGGCCAGTAGGACCAGAGGGATCTCCGCCGTCGCCCGATAGCGGACGTCCCCGATGGTCGGGAGGACGGCGATGGCGGCGATGGCGACGAAGACGAGCAGCGGGTAGAGGGCGACCCGTCGTCGGCGCAGGGCGACGCCCCCGGCCACTGCCGGCACCAAAAGGAGCCAGTAGCTGATCAGGCCCATCCGGGTCACCCCGACCCACGTACCCATCCACCGGGCGTCGATGTTCGCCTGCTGGAACGGGTTCCAGAATCCGAACGTGCGCCCCTCCCGGGCCAAGAGGACGACGGGAAGACGGCTGAGGTGGCCTTCGGCATAGGTGAGGGCGGTGTGGGCGTCCTCGGTGTCCTGGACGGACTGGTCGCCCTTGGCGAAGGCCGGCAGGCAGCGCAGGTCGCCGTATCCGGTCTCCGGCCCGTAGTAGGCGAAGTCGCAGTTGCCGGTGGCCGCGGCAGCCCCGAAGCCGTTGGACAACAGGACGGGCCGCTGGTAGCGGCCGGCGTTGAAGATCGTCCACGGAGCCACCATCACCACCGTGCCCACGACCGCCGCCGCCAGCCAGGCCACCCGCCGGCGGCGCCCTGCGCCCTTGGCGGCGACGATGAGCGGGAGGACCAACAGGGGCAGGACCAGGATCTGCTCGGAGCGGATCATCGCCAACACCCCGCACATGCCGCCGAGTACCGCCGCGCCTGCGAGGGAGGGTCGGTCGCGGAACCGGTAGGCCAGCAGAAGCATGACGGCGACACCGAGGAGGAGGAGGACCTCGGACAGGAGTGGGCGCTCGTAGACCCACAGACCGGCATAGACGGCGGCGAGGCCCGCGGCCACCAGGCCGGCACGGTCCCCGGCGAGTCGCCGGGCCACCAGGCCGATCACCACCACGGTGGCCGTTCCGATGGCGCACGAGAGCAGCTGCTGGCGGAACCAGGAGTGCTGGCCCGACCACGCCCAGAAGGTGAGCACCAGGGCCCACCCCGGTGGACGCAGCGCGTCAGGTCGGAGGCTGAATGCACTGACGAACCAGTGCCCCGCCGCGTTCAGGTTGCCCTGCTTGCTCCATTCGTACCCGTCGCCAGTCACCCGCTCGCCGCGCGACAGGCTGATGATGAGCACCCGCAGCCCGAACCCGAAGGCGGCCACCAGTGCCAGCCACCGGCCGAAATGACCGACCTCGGGGCCTCGACTCCGTTCCGACCGCTCGACACTCTGCTCGGAGAGCTCACGCTCCATTGTCTGCATCTGCCCTCCAGACGGCGGCCGCAATCGGAGGCAGCCGGAGCTCGTCGCTACCGGGGATGGTACAGCCGACGCCGTGGGCCGCCGGTGGCATCAGGGCGGGAGTCAGAACAGGGTTCCCCAGAGGGTCGGCAGGTGCACGACCACCGTCTCGGATCCCGGGCCGGGCACGTCGATGATCATTCTGGGATCGGTCCGGATGTGAGCGTAGGGAATCTGGTGCAGCTGCCCGGCCGCATTCCGCACGAACACCTTCGAGAAGCCATTGATGCTGACGGGGAGCGCCAGGCGGGTAGCACCTGCACACGACACCGAGAAGGTCAGTTCCAGCGTCTCGAACGGGGCATGGGCCGGTCCGGCGACGGTGCATGGGACCTTGCTCAGGGACGCAGCGCCCTCGTCAGCTCGTGCAGGCGTCGCATAGAGGAGGCTGTCATCTGGAAGTTCAGTGCCATCGGGCTTGTAGACCTTGGGCAGGAACACACCGTAGAGGGCTCCGGTGCCTGTACCGAGAAAGAACCCGTTGAAGCCCTGATAGTCCACCTGGCTCGGCGCCGCGAACAGGTCCAATCGGGGGAAACTGACCTGGCACGGCAAGATATCCGTAGCTCGGTCCCTGAGCCGAAAGGGACTGGCGAGAACCCGATCAAGGTGGCCAGCCAGACGCCGCCAGCGCCCTCCATAGAGCCTTGATCGGGTATCTTCGCATCGCCGATCGGCGATTCAGCCACCAGAAGGATACCGATCGGAGTGATGAAGGCGAGCATCCGCCAGGGGAAGTCGATGACTTGGAGCGGCGCCAGGATGCGGTACACCCACAGAGAGAATCTCAGCGCCAGAACAGTAGACGGCCAGGCTTGCGACAAGGAAGGCTAGGACGACGAGGCGAAGACTCCTTGCAGGAGACCGCCGGGGGGAGTCTCCGTCCGGTCAGTACCCGGTACGCGACTGCACCGCCAGCCAAGGCGGCCGACGATGGGCACCCAGATGGCAAAATCGATCTGCACGAAGACGCTGGCCCGGTGCCAGCCAACGCGAGTGTGTTCGTAGAAATACGACCAAACACTCACGAACTGTCTGAAGACATCGAGGCGCCCCCGTCGGTGTTCTTGTTCTGAGGATCGTAGTACTGGCTGAACCTGAGTTCAGCGACGAGGCATGGGCGCAATATCAGGACCGCGCCGCCGATGGAGACAGCCAGCGCTACCAGCAACAGCCCGGAGGCCCCTGACTCCCGGCGAACGCGACGAACATCACCAGGGTGGTGGCCAGGGCGAACAACGGAGATCAGCGCTATGCCGCTGTGGGCGTTGACCAGAAGCACCATGATCGGAATCAGAAGGAACGAGAACGCGTCGGTGCTTGACCAGGTTCAGACACCAATAGAGCAACCAGGGGACGATCATGACGGCAGAGAACTCGGCGAGATCTCCACGCGGATCCAACCAGTTGTTGAACACGTAGTTCGTGAACAGGAAACCCGAGCGAGCCGACGGTGCACAGGAGCCTGCTGTCGGTGACGACAGAGAGCGCCAGTCGCATCCCGTAGGCGCCGACGACGAGGAAGATGGCGACAGTCGCCACCACGGCGAACTTGAGATCGCTCCCGACCAGCACGTAGATGAACCCGGCGATCCAGAAGAAGGCGCGGTGATAGTAGAGAAGGATCGGGGAACCCATACCGATCCCGTCGGTGCTCGACCACACCGGAAGGAAGTCGAGGTGGCGGAAATGGGCCGCATACATCTGCACCAGGATGAGAGGTGCGGTGGAGCCTTCGGTGAGTGGCCACCCGGAGCGGCGAAGAACCGGGAAAAGGACGAGCGCCGCCGCCCCCACGACGAGGCCGGCATAGACGAGCTCGTACACCCATCTACGTCTGATCAGCTACCGCCATCGCTGCCACAGCATTACCCGTCGGCGCTCGGATCGCAACGCGCCACGAACCCCGGTGGGGGTTCAGAAGCTGGGCACGTAGCCCCCGCGGCCCATCGACTCGCTCTCGAACGGGTCCACCGACTCGTCGACTCCACCCCGTACCTCGGTCACCCACGGTAGGCGGTCGTGCAGGATACGCTCCACCCCGCCCTGGAGGGTCGATGCGCTCACCGCACACGAGCTGCAGGCCCCCTGGAGCTGGACTTCGACCACTCCGGTTTCCACGTCGGCGGAGAGGAGGGCCAGGTCGCCGCCATCGGCCTGCACCGCCGGTCGCATGAGCTCGATGAGCCCGTTGAGCTGGCTGAGCCGCTCGCCACGCTCCTCGTCCCCGAGCCCCGCCTCGGCCGCCGCTCCCGGGACGGCCTCTCCTGGGAGCCCGTCCGGGGCCACGGAGGAACTCTCCTCTCGGTCACGATCGGCTGGCTCGGGATCCACTGCTCGTCCTCCTCGACACTTCAGGGGCACACCCACCGGGGGCATGCCCGCACCACCAGTCTGCCGCGTCGGGGCGGAATGTCGGACATCGCGCCCCGATATGGGCGCCGGACCCCGATAATCGCCCGCCGGAACGCGTCACGGTGACCGCAGGACCGGGCAGCGGGGGCTACGATGAGTCGTGCCCATGGAGCGAACCCCCGATCCCCTGGGGCCGATCGGACTGTTTCTGCCGACCTTCGTCCAGGATCCGACCCCACTCTGGGCCCCTGACTTCGGTCGTCCGCCGGCCGCGGGCTTCGCTGACCCGGTCGGGTCATCTCCCGGACATCCGCCCTCCCCGGCTGACCCCGTCGCCCACCTGACCGCCGTCTGCCGTGGCGCCGAGCAGCTCGGGGCCGACGCCCTGTGGGCCTGTGACCACCTCTTCTGGCACGGGCCGTCCCTCGAGTGCATGGTTGCCCTCGCCATCGCCGCCACCGCCACCGAGCGGTCCGTGCTCGGGACATCCGTACTTCAGCTGCCGCTGCGCCAGGCACCTGCGGTGGCCAAACAGGCCGCCACCCTGCAGATCCTGACCCAGGGAAGGGTCATCCTGGGGGTCGGTGTGGGCAGTCACCAGGGCGAGTACGAGCAGGCCGGCATCGACTACGCCTCCCGCGGCCGCCAGCTCGACGCGGGCATCGCCGAGCTCCGGCGCTCCTGGGCCACCGGTCAGGACCCGACCACCGGTGACACCGGGTCGGTGGCGGAGCAGCGCTACCGACAGCTTCCGGAGCCGCCCCCGGTCCCGGTGTGGGTGGGGGGATCCTCGGAAGCCGCCCTGCGAAGGGCGGCCAGGATGGCCGACGGTTGGATGCCGCTCTACCTCAAACCTCCCGAGTACGGCGACGCGCTCGACCGCCTGGCCAAGGAGGTGGAACGGGCCGGACGCGACGCCGGAGCGGTGACCGCATCCATCGTGCTGTTCGTCTCCATCGATGACGACCCGGAGGCCGGGCGCCACCGGGGCACCCGTTGGATGTCCGCCTTCTACGGCATTCCGTCCAAGGCATTCGATCGGCACCTGGTGTTCGGCACCGCCGGCGAGGTGGCTGACGTCATCAGCGCCTACCGGCGGGCGGGGGCCGAGCACGTGGGGGTCTATGTGACCGACGACCAACCACTGGAACAGTTCGAGCGCCTGGTCTCCGCCCTGCCGGCGACCGGCGCCTCCTGACGAGGATAGCGAGGACACCATGGAGAGCTCGGCGCACATCGTGGGCACCGCCATCACCGCCATGAACCGTCGCGACCGGACGGCCGAGGACATGGCCCACCAGGTCGTCGCCGACGCCTTGTCGAATGCCGATGTCGACCCGTCCGACGTCAATCTGGTGGTGTTCGGCAACGCCACCGCCGGCCGGCTGATCGACCAGGGCTGCGTCCGGGGTCAGTCGTTCCTCCGTCGATCCGGTCTGCGCAATGCCGGCATCGTCAACGTCGACAACTCGTGCGCCGGGGGATCGTCGGCACTGCACATGGCGACACTGGCCACCCTCGGAGGTGTCCGCACCGTGTTGGCCGTCGGGGTGGAGAAGATGTGGACCGGCGACCGGACCGCCACCCTGGCCGGCATCGAGGACGGCGTGCCCCTGGTCGAGCGCATCCGGATGCACGAGACACTGGAGAACCCTTCCGGCTCGGTGCTCATGGCCCTCAACGCGTCGTGGACCGTCAAGCAGATGGAGGAACGCGGCGCCACCATCGAGCAGTTCGCCGCGGCCGCCGTCAAGGCCCGTCACAACGGAGCGCTCAATCCCAATGCCCAATTCCAGTCCGAGGTGACCATCGACGAAGTCCTCGGATCCGCATACCATCGTGTGGCCACTGACCCGGCTGATGTGCTCGTCGTTCACCGACGGGGCCGCCGCCGTGGTGCTCTCGGCCTCGCCCCGGCCCGGGGCACCGAGGATCCGGGCCAGCACCATCCGGTCCGGCAACGGCGACATCGACTACCACGAGCGGCTGGCCGAGACCGCGGTGGCCGCATGGGAGAGTGCAGGCATCGATCCATCGGATGTGGACGTCGTGGAGTTGCACGACGCCACCAGTGCCGAGGAGCTCTACGCGCTCGAATCGCTGGGCTTCTTCAAGCCGGGGGATGCCGGACCGGCCACGATGGCCGGTGACACCTCGATCGGTGGCAACGGGGTCACCGTCAACACCAGCGGAGGCCTGGTGGCCAGGGGGCACCCACTCGGTGCCACCGGGTATCGCCCAGGTCGTGGAACTGACGACCCAGCTCCAAGGCACGGCCGGTCACCGCCAGGCCGAGGGCGCACGATTGGCGGTGGCGGCCAATACCGGGGGCATCATCGGCACCGACGCAGCGTTCATCGGCATCCACGTCCTCGAGGCCGGCTGAACCATGAGCACTCAGTCGACACCACGATGATCGTCGGTCGGGGCGGGATCGTCACGGGTTGGGGGATCGCGGTGCCTGACAAGGTGGTGACCAACGACGACCTGTCGGTGACCATGGACACCAGCGACGAGTGGATCCGCGAGCGGACCGGCATCCGCGAGCGGCGTATCGGAGGGACCACCTCCGAGCTCGGCATCGAAGCCGGCCTGGCCGCCCTGGAGAAGGCCGGGAGGCGTCCAGACGAGATCGACGCCGTGATTCTGGCGACCACCACCCCCGACCAGGTCATTCCGGGCACGTCGGCCACCGTGCAGAACGGCATCGGCGTCCCGGGAGGCGCGTTCGACGTCAACGCAGCCTGCTCCGGGTTCGTCTACGCGCTCGCAGTGGCTCACGGCCTGCTGGCCATCGGGGCCGAGCGGCTCCTGGTCGTCGGGTCGGAGACCCTCAGCCGGGTGACCGACTGGGACGACCGGTCGGTGGCGGTGCTGGTGGGGGACGGTGCCGGAGCGGTGGTACTCGAGGCGGTCGATGGTCCGGGTCAGCTCCTGTCGTGGAACCTCGGCGCAGACGGCTCGCTGAAGCACCTCCTCGGATGTGACCACGGCGGCCACCTCTTCATGGACGGCAAGGAGATCTTCCGCAAGGCGGTGCGGGTGGTGGTCGAATCGGCGGAGCAGGCCATCGCCGAAGCCGGACTGACCACCGACCAGATCGACCTGATGGTCCCCCACCAGGCCAATCTTCGGATCATCACCGCCGCCTGCCAGCGGCTGGGGATCCCGGAGGAGAAGGCGGTGGTGGTCATCGACCGCTACGGCAACACCTCGTCGGCTTCGATCCCCCTGGCCCTCGTCGACGCTCTGGAGACCGGACGGCTCGAGAAGGGCCACCACGTCCTGTTGACCGGATTCGGTGGCGGAATGACCTGGGCCAGCGCCGTCCTGCGCTGGGGCGGATGACCGGTGGACGGGCAACCGCCCCTGGTAGTGCTGGCCGCGGGCATGGCCCGCAGGTACGGCGGATGCAAGCCGTTGGCCCCGATCGGCCCCAACGGCGAGGCGGTCATCGACCTCCTGGTGAGCGACGCGGTGTCCGCCGGCTTCGGGCAGATCGTACTGGTGCTCCATCCGGAGACCGGTCCGGCTGTCCGCTACCACGTCGAGCGGTGCTGGCCGGAATCGGTGGAGGTCGCATTCGCCGAGCAGCGGCTGCCCCTCGGCACCGTGCACGCGGTGCTGGCGGCCGAGCCACTCCTCGACCCGGACACCTCGTTCGCCGTTGCCAACGCCGACGACATCTACGGCGAGGAGGCCATGGGCCTTCTCGCCCGTCAACTCGGCTCGGGGCGTTCTGAGCATGCACTGATCGGGTACCACCTGCGCGCCACCGTGGCCACCGACGACCCGGTCACCCGTGGGATCTGCGAAGTGGACGAACGGGGGTACCTGGTGGCGCTGGCCGAGCGACGCCAGGTCTTCCGCCGCCACAACGGCGAGAGCTTCCGCTCCGAAGACGGGAGCGAGCCTGCGGAGCTCGACGGCGGACTGCCCACCTCGGTCAATCTCTGGGGATTCCAGACCGGCCATCTGGGGTGTGCTGGAGGCCTCCATGGAAGCCTCGGGACTCGACGAGGAGGCCTTGCTCGCAGCTGCGGTCTCTGGTGCCGCGGTCCCGAAGGCAGAGGTGCTCCTCCCCGAGGCGGTGGCCGCCATGGTCGTTTCCGGCGCGGGCATGCCGGTGCGGGTCGTCACCACCGACGCCGAGCTGGTGGGTGTGACCCACGCCGCCGATCTCCCGCTGGTCAGCGCCGAGCTGGCCCGCCAGGTGGCCTGGGGCATACGACCCAGCCAACCGTGGAAGGCGTGGGCCCAGGCCCGCTGAGCCCGCCTGGGATGCCCTTCACCCCAGCCCGGCGGCGCCGGCAGGTGGTCAGCTGATCAGGCTCCGGCAGAGGGTCGGCTGCGGGGTCGATGCCGTGATGTCGGTCACCGACAGGGCCGGTGGGGAGCCGCCGGAGTCGGCCCGCCGGGCCTCGACGTGGATGGGTTGGGTGGTGTCGAGGCCGCCCACCAGGTACGCGGTCCCGTCCATGGACACCTGGACCAGGTGCTTCGCCGGGTCGGTGATGACCACCACCTGGTGGGTCGACCCGGACTTCACCAACGGCATGACGCCGAAGATGTCGGACACGGTGCGACCGGGGCTCGAGAAGCTGAAGGAGGCACGGAGCAGGCGGTCGCCGGCGGTGGGTGCGGCGCTGACGGAGACCGAGTCGGGTCCTGCGCTGACAAGGGGCAGCGACGCCGGCTCACCCGACAAGGACCGGTTGAAGGTGACCAGGAAGGTGTGCTGGAAGCCATGTCCGCGTTCGACCGCCATCCAGGTGCTGCGCAGGAACTGACGCGTTGGGAACCGTCGAATAGTTCTCGCCGTTGGAGATGTACAGGCCGTCGCAGTCCCCGATGACGTACAGCTGATCGGCCGGACCGTACAGAGGCAGCGAACTTCCACGCACCACGTTTGCCCTCGGCGTGTCTCCGGTGAGGTCGCTGACGGCCTTCTGGGCCTCGACATAGTGAAGGACCTGGGTCGAGTTCCATTGCTCGTTCGGTGTGATGGCCATGCCGATGTTGGCCACGATGGTGAACACGGCGACCAGGGCGATGACGGCGAACGCCCCGACCCGCGCCGGACGCCCCCGACCCTCCAGACGGCGCCAGATGTCGACCATGGCCACTGCCACTGGCCAGGACCAGGAAGGGGACGAAATCGGCCAGGTACCGGGGGGCGATGTAGCCCCACAGCAGTAGCGCGGCGCCGGCGGCACCGGACGCCAGGAGGAGGAGTCGGGTGAGAGCGACCTTCCCGAAGGGCTTGGGCCGGAAGGCCGTGACCAGCCCCCAACAGCCCAGAAGGAAGAGCAGGGGCATCGACGACGGGAGGCTGGCGGTCCGGTACCGCCGGTCGAAGAGCACACCGGCCAGCGCGGGGCTGGGACGGCGGGCAGGGTGATGAACGGGAACACGGAGGTGAAGCGCAGTCCGTCCAGTCTGAAGTAGGCCAGGGCGTCGGTCGGGACGAAGGCGATGCCCTCCTCGGAGTTGTGGTTGGCGGCCAGGAACCTGCGACGGTAGGCGTTGACGTGCGAGTCCAGACCTGGTCTGTCACCTGGAGACGCCGAAGAGAACGCCGAACTTCGCAGTAGTTGACGGCGCAGCCGACGAGCGAGGGGGACCAGGCCGGCGGCCAGCATCGGGCACGACACCACCGCCGGTTGTCCCGGCCGCCCCGTCCGAGCCCGAACCACACGGCGATCATCACGGCACCCACCACACAGGCCCACCCCGTGGTGACCCGGTCGAGGTTGGCGGCAAGTACCAGCAGCCCGCTGGCCGAACACCCTGGCCCCACGACGGCCGCTCGAGCACGCCCAGCAGTGCGAAGAGGCCCCCTACCGTGAGGCAGATGCTCCACGCCAGGTCCTCGTTGAAGACGTAGGGTGTCGCCGCCAGGATCAAGAAGACCGATCCACCCATGATGGTGGTGGCCAGGAGGCCGAACGAGGTGGCCTCGGCTCGGCCCATGCGCGGCATCGCCCCGGATGAGCACCCGGACCCGCCACAGAAGCAGGGACGACGAAGAGGCCGGTGAGCAGCCAGGCCAGAAGCATCGACGGGGCGGTCAGCCTTCCGTCCAGGCTGCTCGTGACCAGCAGGATGGGCATCCGGATGAGCGAAGGGAACAGGCCGAAGTACGTGTATTGGCGGCCGTCGTGGACGAATGCCTCGACGCCGAGGCGACCGTTGGCCACGCCAGAGGTGACCGTGGAACATGGCGCGGGCCTGCAGGTCGTAGAAGTTGGTCTGGGAGAGGGCCTGACGGAGTGGGTCGCGGGGCCTCCCAAGGAGCCCACAGGATCCACAGGAACGGAACCGCGGCGATTGCGTTCGCAACGAGCATGGTGACGGTGAACCGGCGCCTGCCCAGCATCCGTACCACTCGGTGGGCCGGCCCCGGCCGGAGGCACCACCGTGGCATCGTCTCCGCCGGCACCCGTCAGTACAGCTGTGCCTCCATCGACCACGGCGGTTCCCCTCGGACTATCGGTTCCTCCCCCCATTCCGAGCGAGTGTAGCGAGGGGATCCGGCCCGAGAGTGTCGCCATCACCTGCTTCCTCGCCGCATGGTGGTCGTACTCCGGGGCCGCCTCGTGCGTCGGGCGCACACCGCCCCGGACACCACCGCCCGAAGTGCCGGCATTCCCAGGATCGGAGTAACTTTGTCCCCGATGAGGGACCGCCTGGCACGGTTGTGGAGTTTCTGTCGCACCCCGGAGGGCCTCAAGCTCATCCGCTACACCGCGGTGTCCGCCATCTCCGCCCTCACCTCGTTGGTCATCCTGACCATCGTCTACGGGGTCCTCAGGTTGTGGAGCGAGGTGGTCAGCACGCTGTTCGCCAACGTGATGGCCGGGTTTCCGTCGTACTTCCTCAACCGACGATGGGTCTGGAAGAAGGGCGGTCGTTCCCACCTCTGGAGGGAAGTCCTGCCCTTCTGGGTCATGTCCCTCACCGGCATCGGTTTCGCCCTGTTCGCCGCGTCCGTGGCGCACAACTTCGCCGATGCCCACGACCTCCGGCATCTGACCCGGACGGTCCTGGTGGTCGGGGCCAACATCGCCGCCTTCGGAATCCTGTGGCTGGTCAAGTTCATCATCCTCAACCGTCTCTTCGCCCAGATCGCCGACGCGGAGGTCGGACCGGAGGCACCGGACCCGACGCCCAGTCCCCTGCCGCCGTCCGAACCACGGCCGTCGGCGGACGATCTCACGCCGTAGACTGTGCGGCCTGCCGTGCGTCACACCGTCGAAATTGACGGTGTGTGCGTTCAGGAGGGACGGAGTAGACTTTTCGGGGGTAGGGGGATGGTTTCCCTGCATGTCATCACTGCTGGCAAAGGGGGCGTCGTGGCCGCGATGTGGGGAGCCAGGAGGACGCGGGAACGCTGTGCCCGGGGATGGGGAGCCGGAGCCGCCCGTGCCGAAACGACCAGAAGGCATCCCCTGGCCGACGAGGGGACGGCGTCAGTTACGCTGATCCCCCAGAAGATCCACCCTCGGCCGCCCGGCTGCAATCCGGATGGTCGGCAGTGAGAGCGCGGAGCGAGCCAGAATGACCACCCAGGAACCGAGCGAGACCCGCCCTCCGATCCTCGACATGGACCGCCTCGAGCGGGAAGTCGACAGGCTGGGCAGGGTCTACCAGTCCGCCGAGCCCTATCCGCACATCGTGCTCGACGACTTCCTCGAGTCCGGTGCCTGCCGAGGCGGCGATCGAGGAATTCCCTCCTCTCGACCCCAGCCAGTGGAACAACTACCTGCACACCAACGAGCGGAAGTTCAGCAACACCGATCCGGACACCTGGGGCCCCACCCTCCGGGAGATCCTGGAGGAGCTGAATTCGCCCCGTTTCGTCGAGTTCGTCAGCCGGCTGATCGGTGTCGACGACCTGATCGCAGACCCGTCGCTCGAGGGTGGCGGCCTTCACCAATCGACGACCGGTGGGTTCCTGAACATCCACGCCGACTTCACCGTCCATCCCCACAACCGGAAGTGGCAACGGCGGGCCAACATCCTGCTCTACCTGAATGACGAGTGGAAGCCTGAATACGGTGGCGACCTCGAGCTGTGGAGTGCGGACATGAAGCACTGCGTCGAGAAGGTCAGCCCCCTGGCCAACCGGGTGCTGATCTTCACGACGGACGTGAACTCCTTCCACGGCCACCCGGAGCCGATGCGCTGTCCCGAGGGAGTGGCCCGGCGATCGATGGCGCTCTACTACTTCAGCGTGGAGGACGACCCCCGGGTGCGGTCGACCGAGTACCGGGCCCGTCCGGGCGACGGCGCCCATTCGATCGGGATCTACGCCGACACACAGATGCTCCGGGCCTACGACTGGGCCAAGCGGCATCTGGGGCTCTCCGATCAGACGGCGAGCAAGGTGCTCGGATTCCGGGACCGACTCCGGCGGAAGGGCCACCAGGACTAGTGGCGGGCGCGGCCACCGTCACCAGGGAGCCAGAGCCGCTCCAAGGCGACGGGGACCAGTCCCCGGATCGGGAGCAGGACCCGCTTCGGTCGACCGCCGACGCTTCCCGGCGACGGTTCACCGTCGCCGTCGTGGTGGGCAGCGCCGTGGTCCTCCCCGTGCTCCTCTGGGTACTGTGGGATCTCTGGTCGGGATCGGTGAACCCGCTTCGGGCCGTGCCCTACGACAACTTCTACGACCTGCAGGCTCGCGCCATGTTCCACGGCCACCTGTACCTGCCCGACGGGAGGATGGGCATCGAGGCCTTCGTACGCAACGGCCGTCCCTACACCTACTTCGGCATCTTCGCCTCGCTGATGCGCATGCCGATCCTGCTCGTGACCAGCAGCCTCGACGGGAAGCTCACCGCCCCCTCCCTCCTCCTGGCCTGGCTGACCACCGCCCTCTTCAGTTCGCTGGCGCTCTGGCGCCTCCGGATCCTCATGCGGGGACGGGCCGTGCTCGGACGGGCCGAGGCCGCGTCCTTCGGAGTGCTGATGGCCACCATCATGGGCGGCTCTGTCATCCTCTACCTGTCGGCCACTCCCTTCATCTACAACGAGGACTTCGCCTGGAGCGTCCCGCTCACCATCGGCAGTCTCTTCGCCCTGCTCGGGGTCATGGAGCGGCCCTCGTGGGGTCGGGTCATCGCCAGCGGTGTCCTCGTCCTGGCCACCAACCTCAACCGGACGCCGACCGGCTACGCCTGTGTGATCGCAGCCCTCCTGATCGCCGGGTGGTTCGCCCTGGGCAGGGGTGGTTCCGCCAACCGCCGCTGGGCCCTTCCCCTCGCTGCCGTCGGCCTGGTGCCGTTCGCGGTGAACTGCGCGGTCACCTACGCCAAGTTCGGGATCCCGGTCGGCCTGCCGATGGCCGATCAGATCTGGGCCACGGTGAATGCCCACCGCCGGCAGTTCCTGGCGGCCAACGGCGGCAAGGCCTTCAGCTTCGCCTTCCTGCCCAGCACGGCCTGGGCCTACCTGCAACCCTTCGGCGTCCGGCTCAGCGGCCTTTTCCCCTTCATCACGCCACCGGCCGCACCCGCCGCGTGGTTCGGAGGCGCGGTGCTCGACCAGAGCTATCCGACGGCCAGCATCCCGGCCACCATGCCCCTGCTCTTCGTCCTCAGTTGCTGGGGTGTGGTGACCACCTTCCGACCAAGGGGACCGGGACAGGTGCATCTGGCGCGGATCATCTTGCTCGGGGCCGCGGCCGGCACCGCCGGTGTGTTGCTGTGGGGGTACATCTCCGAGCGGTACATGGCCGACTTCGTGCCATTTCTGGTCCTGGCCGCGGGGATCGGCCTCATCGACATCTGGCGCCGCATGGCCGGGCGGACCCGCCGCCGACGCCAATACACCTTCGGGATACTCGCCGTCGTGGCTGCCTACTGCGTGGCGGCCAATGTGGCCATCGCCGCCTTTCCAGTGGCCCAGTGGACACAGACCCAGGACGCCGGATTCGTCTCCACCCAGCAGTCACTCAGCATCTCCAGCCTGGCCGACAGCGTGTGGCGGGGCTCCACCCTGCCCTACTGGGGGCCGGCGGGTCAGCTCTTCGCCGCCGGGAATTGCTCGGGCCTCTATCTCTCCAGCGGAAACGACATGAGGGACGTGCCCGGGCAACAGATCGAGCACTACACCTGGGCCCCGGTGGAGCAGGATCCGGCCTTCACCCGTACGATCGGCTTCACCTTCAACCGGCCTGAGGTCGACCTCACCGGGGAGGTCCCACTCATGAGGTACGGCGCCAGCACCCTGGTGCTCCAGCCGGACGGTCCCGGCTGGCTCCGAGTGGTCCTCGAGAATTCGGGCACCACGATCAACTGGCCGCTGGCTGCCGGGTGGAAGATCCCCATCCAGTACCTGGACACCCAGTACAAGATCGTGGTGACCACCGACCCGAATCTCAATCTAATGACGGTCAAGTTGTACGGTGCGACGATGATCAACCACTTCGTGGCCGGTCGCGGACCGGCGGTGGTGACGACGACTCCACCCACGCCCCCCGGCTCGCCGGATCCGGTGGTCACCGTGGCCACCGTTCCCACCGGGGCCACCTCGGCGGATCCGATGAGCCTGTGCCACAGCCTGTTGCACAGCCGATGACAGGTGGCGACCGTGGGACGTCTAGTCCGGCGGATGCGGTCCTGACCCCGCCAGCGGATGCAGCGCTTCCTCCGGCCCGGTGCCCACCGGGCGTGGCTGCTCCGGGCCCGGGCGCCCGGGAGGCGTGCGGGGCTGCCGGTCCCACCAGCTGATCCGGGTCTTCATCCGGAGGATCGGGCGCTCGAGCCCGAAGTAGCTCGCCGACGCGAAGGCGACGGACACGCCGAACACAGCCGCGGCCAGGGACCAATACGGGATCGCCCCCTTCTCCCAGCCGATCCAATTCACCACCTGATCGATGAGATCCAGATGCCAGAGGTAGATCCCGTACGAGATCACCCCGAGGCTGACCATCGGCCATGAGCGCAGCAGCCGGCGGACCAGGGTGCGGTCCTGAGGCCCGAAGACCGCCGGCAACAGGAGGAGGAAGGCGAAGAGGCCGTACAGGGCCTGCCGCTCGAGGTTGGACCTCGGCGTGACGAAGTACAGGATCGAGTGGTCGGCCACCACATGGGAGACGACCACGAAGGCCACCGCGGCTCCCGCCCAGCTGATCCAGGGCATGAGCCGATGGCGGAGCCAGGACGGCTCCGTTCCGCGCTCGACGATCCAGGCGCTGGCCACGGCCAGGACCATTCCGAGGGCGAAGAGATCGAGATACGACGGCAGCCAGTCCAGCATCAAGCTGGACTCGAGCGGGTGGCTGTTGCAGTTGGGGCTGCAGATGGCCACGAGCTTTCCGTGCTTGACCGTGAGGATCGGCAGGTGGAGCACCCAGTAGCGGAACCCGAAGCTGATCGCGTAGAGAGCCACGACACCGATCAGCTCTCGGGCCAACTGGCGGGTGTGCGAGGTACGCCGGTACCCCACCACCGCGGCATAGAAGGGGAGGAAGAAGTAGAAGCTCACCTCGGTGCAGAGTGACCATGCCTGGGTGATCCCGTTGAAGACCTGCGAGGGGAAGTAGATCTGGAGGAACAGGTAGTGGCTGGCGATCCCCTGCCAACCGGGGCCCAGGGAGACGGAACCGATGATGTAGGTGAGCACGGTGAGCGCCAGCCAGTACGCCGGGACGATACGGAGGATCCTGCGCTCCCAGAACTTCCGGACATTGGGCGAGGTGCGCCCCGAGAGATGGGAGACCGCGAACGGCCGGTAGAGGAGAAAGCCCGAGATCAGGAAGAAGACGGACACCCCGATCTCGAGGCGGCTGGTATACGCCCCGAGCGACGACCGGGTCGTGAAACCCGAGACCCAGGCGGTGTGCAGCAGAAGGACGGAGACCGCGGCGATCGGCGCGCAGTCCGTCGAAGCACGCGAAGTGGCGCGGCTTGGCCACGACCGGGTCGGCGGCCCCCCCGTCCTGTGCTCCTTCCACGCTCCGTGCCACGGGCTCGGAGGTGATCCGGAGGTCGGTGGTCACCCCGAGGTCCCCCTGGGCAAGATCCGTCTCGTGCTCCAATGGTCAGGCCCCTAGTCTCTCGTCCGCTGGTCGGAAGAACCGTTGGATGACATCGACAATGGCTCTCGGCAACGCCCTCAGTTTGCCACGCCGGGCATGTGGGCGTCCGCTCCGATGGGAGCGGACCACCGCTCGGCCCGCATCGACGGCTCGGCCACGGCGGGGACCTCTCCCCTCCGCCTCGGACCACTACCCTGTCTGCCTATGCCAAGGGTGGGGAGGGGTAGGGCGTGGTGACATTCGGGCGCTACCTGGAGGGGGTGGTGCTCATCGGGCTCGCCTTCGTGCCGATCGGAGCGGCCGTACATGCCTGGAGGCTACGCCTGTTGCCCGAGTGGGCCGGCCCGGCGGCGTGGCTGGCCGAGATCGTCACCGGCGTGGCCGTCGTGATCTTCGTATCGGAGGTGCTCGGAGCTGTCGACCTCTTCCGGTTGTGGGCGATGGTGCCGGTGCTGGCGATGGTCGGAGCAGTCGGATGGTACAGCGGCCGGACGGCATTCGACGCGGGTCGTCGACACTCGGGGAGACCGGGGAGATCGCCGAGACGGGACGCCCGTCGGCCCCTCCGGGTTGGACGCTGGCTGCCGTCGTCGCCAGTCGGCGTCGTGGCCGCCGACTGGGGAACCCGGACGGTCGACGCGCTGCACCACGGCATGACCAACACCGACACCCTCTGGTACCACATGCCGTTCGCCGCACGATTCGTGCAACAGGGGACGATCGATCACCTCCACTATGTCGACTCCGAGGCCGTCACCGTCTTCTTTCCGGGATCTTCGGAGCTCGTCCACGCCCTCGGGATCATGTTCCTCGGGTCCGATGTCCTGTCGCCGCTGGTCAACCTGGCATGGGGAGCGGTCGCCCTGCTCGCCGGTTGGTGCATCGGTCGTCCCTACGGGGTCGCTCCCATCACCTTGACAGGGGTCGCCGCACTGATGGCCACGCCCGGGCTGGTGGCGACCCAGCCCGGTGGCGCCTATGACGACATCGTCGGGTTGGCCCTCCTCCTGGCCTGTGCGGCACTGCTCGTCACCAGTGTCTCCGCAGGGGGACCGGCCCGGCTCACGGGCCAGTCGGTGGCCGCATTGGCCGCCGGTCTCGCCCTGGGCACGAAGTTCAATTTCATCGCTCCGGTCGGCGCACTGACCATCGGGGTCTGGGTGCTGGCGCGGCGGGGCCGGCGCATCCGGGAGGCGGGTCTCTGGCTGCTCCTCGTCCTCGCCACCGGAGGGTTCTGGTATCTGCGCAACCTGATCGCCGTGGGCAATCCCCTTCCGTCGCTGCACATCCATCTGGGTCCGCTGGCCCTGCCCACTCCCTTCGTCCCCACCCCCACGTCCACCGTGGCCCATTTTCTGTTCGACGGGCATGCATGGCACCAGTACCTTCCTCCCCGGCCTCCGCCTCTCATTCGGCCCGGTCTGGTGGGCGCTCTTCGCCCTGGCCGGCGTCGGCCTCGTCCTCGGGGCCGCCTTGGGGCCCGGGCCGAATGCCGCGGATGCTGGCCTGGGTGGGGATCGCTTCGTCGGCGGCATTCCTCGTCACCCCGCAATACCTGACCATCCTGGGTGCTCCGGTCTATTTCGTCGACAACGTTCGCTACGGCGATCTGGCGCTCGTGTTCGGACTCGTCCTCCTGCCTGTGGTGCCTCTGGTGAGGGGCTCCTGGCGGTCATGGTCGATCCTCGCCGGCTATCTGGTGATTCTGGGGGTCACACAACTCGACGGGACCATCTGGCCGACCACTGTGCTGGCTCAGCGGTTCGGCTATCCGATCGGAGGAGTGGACTCGCTGGTCGGACTGCTGTTCGGCGTGTTCGTCGTCGGGATCGGGCTGGTGGTGGTCGGCCTGCGGTCCAACAGACCGGCTTGGAGGCCGCCCACTGTGGCGCTGGTCGGCCTCTGCGTCGTACTGCTGGCGTCGGGCTTCGCCCTCCAGCAGTTCTACCTTCGTAACCGCTTCACCCGACCCGACTCCCTGACCATCGCCCGCAACATCAGCAACGCCCGCATCGCGGTTGCCGGCGACTTCGCCCAACTGCAATACCAGTTCTACGGCGCCACGCTGTCCAACTACGTCCAGTTCGTCGGAAAGTCGGAGCCCCATGGTGGGTACGCCCCCATCACTACCTGTGCCGGTTGGCGTCAGGCACTCAACCGGGGCCGGTTCGACTACGTGGTGACGACGACAGGACTGGTCGCAAATCGAAGGGACCTGATCTCCCGGCCGACCTCGTATGCGGCCTGGACGGTCACCGACCCCGCATCAACCCTGGTGCGGCGCGCCGTCAGCAAAGTCCGCGATCAGAACTTCTATATCGGATACTCAGTCTTCCGACTGCGGGGCCCGCTCGACCCGGCCGGCTGTCCTCCGACCGGTCCCCAGTCGTCATCGACCGCGAGCTGACCCAGCTTCGGCTCATGGGCCGGCATTGGAGAACACGCTGAGGTGGTGCAGTTTCGCTATTCGGACCTGGCGCCGGATGAACGATGCTTGGGCGAAGTAGTCCACCGAGACGAGGATGGTCGCATCCGATTCGTGGTCGATGTTCCTGAGCACCGGAACCGCGCGCACCTGATAGGCGTAGTTCTTCCGGGCCCCCTCGATGCTGTAGTGGAATCCCACCCCGATCTGCACGACGACGACCACGGCGACCACCCAGCGGGCGAAGGGAAGCGCAGCCCGGCCGAACCGGGAGAGCGCGGCGGAGGCGGTCCGGCGGGGTGCCTCGTCGGGCGGCACCTCCTCCGATCCCGCTTGCGGACCTCCGCTGTCGGCACCCGGGGATGGCCTCCCGAGAAAGGCCAGGACGATCCCGATCGGAATCAACAGGTCGTAGGTGGTGTAGCGCGACTGACTGGCGGCCGAATATCCGAAGATGATCCTCCCCCAGGCGACGATTCCGACAAAGAGCAATCCGACGCAGATCAGCGCCACTCCGATCGGACTTCCCCCCTCCCGTCGCGGTCGACGCCGTAGACGGCCAGCGTGAAGACGGCCAGGACCAGGAGGACCACGCCCACCAGCAGCACCGCATTGTTCCCGGGCCCGTTGTACGCTGGGGAACCCCGATGACGTCGCCCACGCGAACAGGTAGAACTTGACGGCCTCCAGCGGGTACTGCCACAGGTAGGCATGGTGGGGCATCCCCTGGTGGATGTCGAAATTCCGGAAGTAGACGATCACCGACGCCACGGCCGCCCCGATCCAGACGAACACGAACGGACGGCGTCGCCGGCGAAGGTAGAGGAGCACCAGTCCGGCGGGCCAGATGAGCAGCCCCTGGACCGACGAGAAGCTTCCGATGACCGCGGCGACGAGGGCGCCCGTCATGCTCAGCCAGGTCAGGGTGAAGCGGTCGATGAACACGACGGTGGTGGCCAGGGCGAGCACTATCAGGAACCAGGCCATCTGGAAGCCCCAGAGGGCGTTTCCGAATTGGACCGTCGAAAGCGCCAACAGCGCCACCGGGCAGTAGTAGAGCCACGGTGTCGAGGGCGAGCGCCGCTTGTGCGACCAGATGATCAACGCCGTGGAGGTCACCAGCATGGCCCCGCTCAGATATTCCTCGACCTGGACGTTGAAGCTGGTGGTGTGGGCCAGGACGACAACGATCAGATTGGGGAAGAAGATCCGGTTCTCGTTGTGCTGGGCCCAGAGCGACCCCCAGTCGAAGAATGGGTGTAGGAGTTCCCGATCACCGTCATGTCCGACAACTGGTCGCTCACGATGACGTTCAGGCGTAACGGTGAACCATCCAGAAGTAGGCGAAGACAGGAAGTGCGAACCCGAGCACGGTCAGCACGTTGACCAGTCTCGGGTCCAGTCGGTCCACCAGGCGTTGGCGAGTCGGTGCGGGCATCTGGTCGCCCCAAGTCGGCTCCCCGTCCAAGGCGCCTGTTTTTACCAAGTTTGTCATCCGCACCTTTCTCAGATCAGTTTGCTCGGGGGCGGATACGACGGTGACACACCTGCCCGCTGCATCCATCCGGCGCCACCCCAGTCTGAGACTGTAGCGAAGCCATACACGACGGTTGCCATTGGGTTCTCACCGGGCCCCGTCGCCCAATGCTGATGAACCGTCGCCCAATGCTGATGAAGCTGACGGGTATTTTCTTCCGCAGCCCCGCTGCACGCCGAGCCACTCCCATTACGAACACATCCCACAGTGCAATCAGGCTGGCTGAGACAATCGGACCTTGGACCCGGCCACATCGCTCCAGACGTCGAGAGGTAGTTCGAGAAATGAGGTGATCGGCAGCCCGGACTGTCCGGGGTTGTGACCCATCGAAGAGACGTTGGCACAGCAGTACGTCAAACGACCACGACGACCGGAACGGCTTGTCGACCGCGGCGACGAGACTCTCATTCACTCGGAACACCTCCGCGCCGCGACTGCGTGTCGTACACAGCGACGCCGAGCGCCCACGAGGCGAAGGTGGCGAAAACCCGCCCGGAATAGTGACGGAACAGACTCCGTTCGATGTTGCTTCCGAGGCGGGCCACCCTTGATCCGAAGACGGCGACCAGATCGCTCCGGCAGTCGAGGATCTCCAGCATCTGGAGCAAGCCGGCACCTGGGGTGGCCAGGTCGGCATCGAAGTAGCCCACGATGAGTGCATCCTGAGAGATGGCCCGCTGCAGTCCCAGGCGCACTGCTTCGGCCTTGCCCGCATTAGAAGGGAGGCCCAGCACCTCGATCGCCTCCGACCCTCGGCTCAATCGTTCAAGGAGGCTACCGGTGGCATCGGTCGACCCATCATTCACAAAGAGTAACCGCACCGCTCCCGATCGGGCGAGATCCAGAAACGCCTGCTCGTCGATGCGTTGCTCCTCGTTGAAGCACGGCACGACGACAACTGGGCGGAGGTCATGGGAAGGATCGGGCAAATGAACGCTCCTTCCGCTCACTCCGCGACCACAGGATTTGGATCCAGGCCAGGACTTTCGGACCCGGATCGGCGCCGCCTGCGAACGGTGGCTGCCACGAGGATCCCTGTCAAAGAAGCCGCGCTGAATCAGGGCCAATAAGATTCCCGCGGTGAACGCCTGCGGCCAGTAGCGAAGGGCGATCGTATGCGTTCCAGCCGGGATCCGGGCCTGCAGCATGATGCCCGCATAGGTTTCGAGCGGAAGCGGCCTTCCGTCGATCGTGGCGTGCCAGCCGGGCGCGTCGGTGAGATGGAGGCGGAGCGCGAACCGGCTCCGTCGACGAAGTCGTCAGCTGCCATCGCGACGGGCTTGGATGATGAACGACCACCGGCGTTCCAACGACCTCGTCCGGCGGGAGTACACCCGCCCGCAGTGGCGAAACAGTCGCCTCTCCGGCACCAGGGATCCGGTAGAGCTCCTCATCGCCCAGTCGACCGACGTACACACTTCCCGTCGGGCCGGCCTGGCCAGAACGCTCCAAGATGAAGCCCACCCCGAACTCCTTTGCCACAGCAGTCGTGGATACCGCAGGACAGAAAGAGTTGTAGAGTGTGACTCCGCCGGGGCTTCCGGTCACCTCGATCCACGTGGAGAAGTACTTCTTCGGGACAATCGGGTCGTACACAGCCAGTTCGTGCACGCCGTAGACGCCGTTGGCATTCGGTACGATGCCGAGTACGCAAGACTGGGATCCGAATCCGACAGTGGCGGTTCCAACCTTCGCCACGAGTGCGTTGGTCGCCGGTGTCTGGGGAAACGTCTGCGCGCTGGATTGAATCATTGAGGCGCCTGCGCTGACGAGAAAGGCCGTCTGTACGGCGAGCAAACCAACCCCAGCGATCGCTCCAGACCATCGGAGAACAAAGGGTTGCGAGGCACCGTGGCCGATCAGCCTCCGATCCGCACGTTCCCGCTGCCGGCTCACCCACAAGAGAAACCCAGCCGCAGCCAGACCCGACGCCGCCTCCACCGCCGGCCAGATGAAGCTGTGCTCTCGGATCGACGTTGCTGCCGGTGGCAGATGACCGCGGCCAAAGACCCAAAGCATCAAAAGCCCTACCGCGCCGAAAAGCCAAATCCGATGCCCAGCCGGCGAGCGGATTTCTTGACGTTGGCCGAACCGAACGACCACATCGATCCCGAATCCGGCGAGCACCGCGACAAGGAGCGCCATCGGCATAAGTGCCCGGATCAGGTTGACCTGGCCGAAGAGGGGAACCTTGGGAGTCAGGGGCAGTGATCGGTCCGGCAAAGGCGACGGTGAGCACAGAGTGCCGCGACGAGAGCGAATCCCTGGACCTCGTGATGGTGACCGGACAATAAAGATGGCCAACCCGGCGAGGACGAGTGCGCTCACACCGACGTACGTCGCTGTCTCGGTGTAGTACAGGGAGTACCCGAACAACACCGCGTGACCGTTCCGAACGATTGGCAATCCATCGAAGTCTTGAAATGGCAGGTACACCAGTGTGCGCCACGTCAGGCTCCCTCCGTTGGAGGACAGGCTCCGTACCGATTCCTTCGACAGTTGGAATCCTGGTAAAGCAAACGGCGCGGCCAGGGCAACCCCGGAAACAGCGGCCACAGCCAGGTCAGCTGCCGGGTTTGAGGATCGGGCCGGAGCCATTTGCCCATCGGGCACGTAGAGCAGCATCAGCGCGAAGAACAGCCCGGCCGCCAGCATCATCACGGTGAATCCCTCGGGTGCCCCTCCGTTCAGGGCGAGGGCGATGCATACGGCGAGGGCCACGATGCAACCAGCCCGGTGGCGTCCCCGTAGTATGAGCAAGCCGATGGCAAAGATCGACCCGGCCCAGCTGATCACCGAGGGGAAGGGAAAACCCAGCCACGCGACGATGGACCCACTGAGTTCGAAGACGGTCCCAACCGTGGCGCTCGCCACCACTCCCATCTTGAGGACTCGACCGAGTACGTAGGCGCCGGAGCCGGCGACCAGGAGATTGACAATGACCCCGGTGGTGAACGCGTATCTGACGGGCACCGCATATCCGACAAGGGCTGGAAGGCCGAAGGGGGCGGTCTGCCAGTTGAACGCCAGTGGCATCCCAAGTCCGTTATAGGGGTTCCAGATCGGCAGATGGCCTTGATGAACCTGGTGCCAGGCAATCGTCGTCCACGGAATGAGCGAGTTGATCAGATCGCTGTTCTGCAGACTCTGGATCGGGACTCCCGGTTGCTTGGTCAACCCGAGGCGCGAAAGGATGTCAAACGGTCCGAGGATTCTCGTGTGGATGAGTTCGGGGACAAGCAGGGCGATGGCCGAGCCGATCACCCACGCCATCCCGAGGAGGTCGCTACGTTTGAAGAACTGATCGGAGCGACTCACCCTTGGCCGCTCTGCGGCGAGAGCGGGACCTGCTTCCTCGGATGGTGTCGGGGAAGCCCCTTGCCCTGCCTCCAGGACCTGTCTTTGCACACGGGAACAGTAACACCAGCTACAAGCCACAGTTCCGCACTCATGGTCCTCACGACAGATGATCAGGGCCGAGTTGCGGGAACGTCAGTGAGATGACTGCGTCCACTGAATCCGCCGGCCGAAGCGATCAGCGAATGGCAAATCGGAGTGTTGGGCGAACGTTCAACGAGGAGCCACTTGAACTGCGGAATGACAGGTGTCGATCCGCCAGAGAGGGCGAAATACAAGGCATCACAGTGGCCCATGACGAACATTTGGGCCTTCGGGGCCTCGGTCGGAAAGGATGAACCCCGGTCGATGGCATGCGCCAGAGGATGACCGGTGAAATTGCTCACCAGTAGCTCAGCTTGGACAAAATGATCCAGCTGCGTCTGGGTCCAATCACCACCAGGACTGATCGCGAATCCCATATTGGCCACGAAGCCGAAGAGCGCCAAGATGCTAATGACAGCAGAAGCCGTCATGCGTACCGAGCGTAGCCTGCCATCCAGTCGACCCCATATGTCGACCATGCCGACCACGCTCGCCATCACTAGTAGGGGCATGAAGTCGGCCACATAGCGCTCAAGGATCCACCCGAAGATCATCACGGCGCCCGCGGCCGATGCCGCGGCCACGAGCAGGATCCGGAACGATCGGATCGCCGCCGAGCGGTGGGGCTGGATGGAGGCGACCACCCCCCAGAGACCCACGGCGACGAACAGGGGCATCGATGCAACCACGCTCGCCGTAGGCGACCGATCGAACAAGTGAGTATGGGCGATGGGACGGGCCGGATTGTCCGGCAGCGTGACAAATGGGAACAGCCGACTCAGGCGCAAGTTGTCGGGTGAGACATAGGCCTGGAGCGCGCTCGGGCAGGAATCTTATGCTGAAATAGTGGCCGCCATTGATCTTGCTGTATCCGAATAACTTGAAGAGTCCCTGCTCGGAAGCAGGGAACCCGAAGAATAGCTGGAACTTGGCAAAGTCGATTGCGCATCCGACAACCAGAGCTCCGGCCCCTGCCAGCAGCAACGGGACCGCCCACCGCCGACGGTCGGACCCCGCACGGCCGAGCGCGAACCACACTGCAAGCAGGAGCGTCCCCAGGATGCACGCGTATCCGGTGGTGCTGCGGTTCAGATTGGTCAAAAGGACGAGGATGCCGCTGGTGACCACTCGACCCCATGAGGGCCGTTCGACAACCCCCAAGAGGGCGAACAGGCTGGCGCAGGTGAGGGCGATGCTCCACGCCAGGTCCTCTGAGTACACCACAGGCTGAGATGCCAACGAGACCACGACGGAACCGACCAAGACCGAGGCCAGGAGGAAGCCATAGGAGACAGCTTCGGCCCAACCGAGCGGAGCATCCGCACGGACAATGACCCGGACCCGCCACAGGAGCAACGCGGAGAACAATACAGTGACCAGCCCGGACGCCCATGTTGAAATGACGGTCAGGTGACCGTCCAGCGAATGGGTCACCAGTAGGACAGGTATCCGGAGAAGCGATGGAAACAAGCCGAAGTAGGTGTAGGCCCTTCCATCGTGGACGAAGGCCTCAACACTGATCACGCTGCCCGGCAGCGACAGGTGCCCATGAAGGAGCGCTCGAGCCTGAATGTCGTAGATCGGCGCCGATCCGTCGGACCGGAGGGGATTGACCGTATTCCTCCACAGTGCCCACGAAACCCATGTATAGGGAACCGCTGCGCCGAGGATGGCAATGATCGAGACGAGCTGGAATCGTCGGACGGTTCCCGCCTTCAGAGTTCCGGGCGGGGGCTCGTCGAGGGGCGGTTCGTCCACGACCGCTCGCTCCTGTACGTACACCGGACGCCGGTCTATCGGCGCCCGGCGCTTTGAGCGGGCATTTCGCGACCCCGGCTCAAAGGGGTCACTGCCTGAAGGCGCTCTCCGGCTTGAACGCGACGAACGGGATACCTCCCCTTGTCTGCTGCGCCGAGTGAAGACCGCATTCGGTCAGTCACGACTTGACACCGCCAAACGGTCGCACAACCGAAGTGGCTGGACAGGCCCCAAGATGGAATGCAGCAGTAGCTTTGATAGATCGGCGTGCCGCTGACAGTCCTACAACAAGAACCGTGCCTTGCTGGATCGGACCAGCTCCGCTGACCGGGCTGAACTCCGTGTCCCCGAGAAAAGCTGGCCGGCGAGAGCCGATTGCTACGCATTAGTTTGGCGTCCAGCATTCGATGCCAACCCAGGTTTGCCGACCGGTCTTGGCAGGCACCATCTGACCCAGGTAGAGGGGAGCAAGCGCTGAACCCTTTTGCCCGTTGCACTTCAGATGATTCAATGGCACCTCGCTCTATGGCAGTGATGAAGAACAGCACTTGCCCAAAGCCGGTCGGACCTCCCATGAAGCGGGATTCGTTGAGATTCTTCACACCGGACGGTAAGCAGGCGTACGACGATGGCAGACCTCAGGAGGAGGACAAAGTTTCGGAGAGCAAGCGCATGCCGCTCGTTCCCAGTACAGCGAGACCGGCGAACGGAATACTCGCACCCCGGGAAACACGTAACGGATAGGTACCAAAGTGAGCGAGGGTAATGGACCAGTAGAGTCCAAGCGCCACGACGGGCCAGGTCCGCTAGGCCACCGCTTGGAAGATGTCGGGTTGCTGGCGGTAGGCAACCAACGCCGGGAGCCCGAGTGGAACGATCGCCAAGATTATGGACAGAGCCGGAACGACAATTGAGTTTGATCCGGCCTGATAGAGCCCAGGTGGGGTCGAATCGGCTTAAGAGCGCGTAGTAGCCGAGAGGTGCCGCAGTGGCCAGGATGGTCGTGACCTGCAGTGCCCCTGGTCCTTTGTCGCCTCGGAACCGCATGACCACTACGGAAATCACAATTTATCCCCAGAACTGTTGCTCCCTGCCATGGTTGCATCCAAGCACACAATGGACGCCCGGACACGGACGGAGCGGATCCGACTCCCGAGGTGGTCCGTCCAGCACGGAGGCCCGGGAGCAGCGGCCCGGGCGAACACGGCTACCGGGTAGCAGGCCATCCCGGCGGGGCGTCGGACTTCCCCGATCCCGGCTCGGGAAACGCCTCTTGACCACTGCGCACGGCGGATACGATCGAAGTGCGTGAAGCTACACTGTCACCCTGCCGGAGGGGTTCCGGTCATGGGTCAAGTCCCGAGTTGACGTGCAAGTATCCGGAGAGGGGAGGAGCGTGGTGGAGCTTGCGTCAAACCGGGCTCCCGCCCCGGTTACGGCATCAACCGATGCAGGCACTGAGATCCAGGCTCGGAGCGTCGGGCGTGTACCCGCCCTGGACGGTCTGCGCGGCGCCACCGTGATCATTGTCTTCGTGTCCCATCTCGAGGTGATCCTGCCGATCCCGAGGCTCGCAGTCGTGCCCGGGGGGACCGTCTCCCTCGACTCGTTCTTCGTGCTCAGCGGGTTCCTCATCACCGCCCTGATGCTTCGGGAGCAGGCGCGCACCAAATCCCTGAACACCGTTGGGTTCTATCGCCGACGTGCCATACGCCTCCTGCCGCCGCTGTTGGCCGTCCTCGCCGCCCAGGCCGTCTTCGCCTATCTGTCGGGAGTCTCCTATCACGAGGAGTGGACCTCGCTGCTCTCTGTCGGGTTCTACTACTCGAACTGGAAGCTCGCATTCAATTCCAACGTGTTGGGCGGCAATATCGCTCCCGGCCTTCAGCACCTCTGGTCCCTGGCGCTCGAAGAGCAGTTCTATCTGATCTGGCCATGGGTGACCATCTACTTTCTGAGTATTCGAGCCCGTCTGCGCACGGTAGTCATCGTGCTGGTAACCCTCATCGTCGCCATATCGGTGCACCGGGCCCTGATGTACCACGGAGTCAATTCCTGGTATGCAGACTTCATTCGGACCGATACACGATCCGACGGGATCCTTCTCGGCTGCCTCGTGGCGCATCTGTGGATACGCGGGCGCGAACCGAAGCGAGGCGTCGTCCTCTGCGGGTGGTTGGCGGCGATATTCCTCGTCATCTGTCTCCCGCTGGTCAACACCGCGGCGCCGTTCCTGTTCGATGGGGGCATCAATGCCATCGACATTGCCTGCGCGTTCTTGATCCTGGCCCTGCTGGACGGAAGATGGAAGGGCTCCTCTTTCTTCAATCTCCGCGCCTTCGTCATCCTCGGAACCGTCTCCTATGCCTTCTACCTGTGGCACCTGCCGATCTTCTTCGGTATCAGGTACTACGGTCACGGATGGGAACCGTGGATCCGGGTCACGGTTGCCGTGTCCTTGACGCTGACCATGACGGCCCTCTCCTGGCTGCTCATCGAAAAGCCCGCGATGGAGTGGAAGGACCGACTCGAGGGGCACAGTCCCGTTGAGAGACTGTCACTCGGCACCGTGTTCCGGCGGAAGGAACGCGCCGCCAAGGTCCAGGAAGCTCCATCTTCGTCCGGTACCGCACCGGTTGCTGACGGAGGACCGATGACGGGTTGAATCGGTGATTCGACGGGTCCCGGCCGGCGATCCTGACGGTCCGCCGACCGGTAGTATTCTCGCCACAGGCCGAATCACCCGGCGAGAGATCGCTGCAGGCCACAGGTGGGGCGTGCCGCTCCAGAGGGAAGGCTCTCTGGTCCAGTGTTGGGCGGCACCAGAAGGGGGTGTACTCGTGAAGGGACAGGCGAGCATTGTCGGAGTGGGGATGACGCCCCTGCACCGACGGGATCTCGAACCGGCGGAAATGGCGGTGCAGGCTGCCGGTGAAGCGCTGGCGGACGCCGGAATCGCCTCCTCTGAGATCGGTCTCGTGGTCGTCGGCAATGCGATGGGAGGGCGCCTGAGCGGCCAAGGGTGCATCCGGGGTCAGACGTGGCTTCGGGGACTCGATCTCCACGAGGCCGGCGTGATCAATGTCGACAATTCGTGTGCAGGGGGGTCATCCGCACTCCATGTCGGGATCATGGCGGCATTCGCGGGTGAGTCGCCGATCCTGGTATTGGGCGTCGAGAAGATGTGGGTCGGTGACCGTGCCGCGACGCTGGCGGGCATCGCCGATGCGCTTCCCGCGGACGAGCGGCGGACATTCGAGGCGGAGCTTGGGGGCCGGAGCATCTTCATGGAGCAGAACGCAGAGTGGACGCGGCATCAGCTCAGCGACCGTGGCACCACGCGTGAGGAGATAGCGGCAACGGTCGTCAAGAGCCGTCGCATGGGTGCACTGAACCCGCTCGCCCAACTCCGATCGGAGGTCACGCTCGACGAGGTGCTGGAGTCCGCCCCGGTGTCGGGGCCGCTCACCCGCCTGATGTGCTCCTCGTTCACCGACGGGGCGGCGGCGGCGGTGCTGGTGTCGGGGGCCGAACCTCATGCCCCACGAGTGCTCGCAAGTACGGTCCGCTCCGGCTCCGGGGAGCTGGGCTATCACGACCGCCTCCGAAAGGTTGCAGACGAGGCGTGGAAGGTTGCCGGGGTGGGGCCCGAAGACGTCGACGTGATCGAGGTCCACGATGCAACCAGCGCCGAAGAGCTCTACGCCATCGAGTCACTGGGCTTCTTCGAGCCGGGGGCCGCCGGTCCGGCGACGGTGTCCGGGGCAACGAGCCCGGGAGGCGGCTCGGTGTGCGTCAATCCGAGCGGTGGCCTGGTGGCGCGGGGTCACCCCCTCGGGGCCACCGGATTGTGCCAGATCTTCGAGATCGTCCAGCAGTTGCGAGGGCGTTCAGATTCCCGACAGGTGGAAGGGGCCCGGATCGCCGCCGCGGTGAACACGGGGGGGATCATTGCGGGCGACGCTGCCCTGGCCAGCGTCCACGTCCTCGCCTCCCCCTAGCAGCGCCCAACTGATCCTCCGACCATGGGGACCGGAGCCCGTGGGTGACACCAGGAGCTCTGCGCTTCAAGTCACCAGGGCCCGGTGACCGTCGGGCCGCCGTTGAGGTGAAGCGTCTCGCCGGATATGAAGCTGGCTGCTGACGACACCAGAAAGAGTATGGGGTTGGCGATCTCCTCCGGTGTTCCCGCCCGCCCGATTGCGTTGGAGCTCGCCGCGACTTCGTCGGCGTCCCGGCCGATGGCGGTCATGGCCCGCACGAAACCATCTGATTTGACGAACCCGACGCACACGCAGTTGACGCGTACTCCACTCTTCCCGTATTCGGCCGCCATGGTCCGGGTGAGATTGTTCACTCCCGCTTTTGCCATTCCGTAGGGTGCCAGTCCAGGCATGGCCACTTCGCTGGCCACTGACGATATGTTCACAATGCTGCCGCGACCCTGCGACACCATATGACGAGCAGCTTCTTGGGAGAGCACGAAGACACTGCGGAGGTTGAGGGCGATGGAGTTGTCGAACTCCTGAGCGCTCCACTGGCCGAGCAGAAAGCTCTTGCTGCCGCCGGCGGCGTTGACGAGGATATCGATGTGGCCGAATTCCTCGATGGCGGCCGCGATCAGATCGAGGCATTCGCCTTGGTTGCGGACGTCGGTCTTGCGGGCCAGAGCACGCCGCCCGAGAGCGCGCGCCTCTCGGCCGTCCGCTCGATATTCTCCAGTCTGCGGCTGGCCACGACGATGTCCGCGCCGTGCTCGGCGAGCAGCAGTGCCGTTGCCTGACCGATCCCCGTGCCTCCGCCGGTGATCACCGCCACTTGACCCGACAGATCAAAGGCATCGGCAATCATGTCCGACTCCTCGAGACAGTTGGTAGCGGTCCGCCGGATCGTGGGCGCGGGACCGGAATCACCAGTGGTGCAATCTCACGGAGTCGAGCCATGTGACACTATCCGCCGGGATTCTCGAGGATGCCCGTTCCTCGTGAAGCCCGATCGGGTGCCAGTTCGTGTTCCTCTGCGACATTGGCCTTGTCCATCGACAATGGCCGGCCACCCGATGGGCTCCTGTCCATCGCCATGGCGGGTTCCGGCGGAGGCCCGGCTCCGATGGTGGCGAGTCTCCGATCTTTCCGTCCACCCCATACGCTCATTCGATTCTTCAGCTGTAGGAGCGGGCGCTCGAGACCGAAGTAACTGATGCTGGCGATCGGGATGACCACTGCGAGCAAGGTGACCGAGAGGAGCCAGAACGGGACCTGGTCATACTGCCATCCGGTCCACCGGAAAACCTGGGTGATGAGGTCGCCGTGCCAGAGATAGACACCGTAGGAGATCACTCCGATGCTGGCCAACGGCCACGAGCGGAGAAGTCGATGGATGAGACTGGTGTCCTGAGGTCCGAAGACGGCGGGGAGCAGCAACAGGAGGGCAATCAATCCCTCGAGCGCCTGACGCAGCAGGTTCGTCCGAAGGCTCACCACGTAGAGGATGTTGTGATTGCTCATCACGTCTGCGACGAGCAGGAACGCTGCTGCTGCTACGGCCCAACTGGCCCAGGGGAACAGGCGGCGCCCGAAGAAGGGGGACTCCGACCTGCGTTCGACTGTCCAGGCGCTCAGCACCGCCAGGAGCATGCCGAGGCCGAACACATCGAGGTAGGCGGGGAGCCAGTTCACCAGCAGCGAGGAGTACGACGGATCCGTCAGGCAGTGGGGGCTGCAGTAGCCCACCAGCTTTCCGTTCACGATATGGCCATAGGGGAGGAGGATCGCCCACGATCGAAATGCGATGCTGATCGCATAGAGCACGGCGATGCCGCCCAGCTCCCATACGAGCTGGGCCCCGGGGTTCCGCTTGCGACGGGCCACCAGGAATGCGAAGACCGGAAGAAGGAAGTAGAAGGCCATCTCCGTGCACAGCGTCCACGCCTGGGTGATGCCGTAGAACACGGCGGTCGGGAAATAGATCTGGAGGAAGAGGTAGTGGATCGCCACTCCCTGCCAACCCGGTCCGAGGCTGATCAGATGCAGCCCGTAGGTGAGGACGGTGAGGGCCAGCCAGTACGCGGGGATGATCCGGAGGAGCCGCCGCTGGAAGTACGTCCGAAGGTTGGGGGACTCCCGCTCGGAGAGGTGTGAAACCGCAAACGGGCGGTACATCAGGAACCCGGAGATCATGAAGAAGACCGAAACGCTCGTATCGAGCCGGCTGGTGTAGGCACCGAGGAACGAGCGTGAGGTGAATCCCGAGGTCCACGCGGTATGACACAGGAGGATGGCCAGAGCCGACATGGCGCGAAGCCCGTCGAAGCAGGGGAAATGACGAGGTCTCCCCGACGCGATCTCCACGGCCGCGGGGTCGGGCAACCCGTTCGCCAGCGATCCGTCGACTGCAGTCGCTCGTAGTTCGCTCTTGTGCACTGTGCTTCACCCGTGCATTCGGTTGGATCTCAGTACTTCGGCCAGCTTCGATGTCGGAGTGCGATCAACCCCGCCGGGTCGTTGAGCCGACAGTTGCCCTCACCCCTCGAATCTGAGAAGAGGCTACCTCCCTCCTCCCCGGAGCGACGAGTATCGCCCAAACACACGGTCCCGCGCCGACGATTCCTGAGATCGACAGGGCCGGGTGCGCCTGATCAGGTGCTTTCGGTCCGACCGATGGCCACCGGGCCGCAACGCCCCCTCGTTCCAGTGCGGGTTGACGTGGCACGACGTCGGCCGGACACCCGTGCCGCCGTCGGTTCGGGGACGGTCAGGCCCTCCGTCGTGTCCCCGGTGTCCGTGTTCCGGCTGGAGTGGGCGCGACCGGGACCGGTGAGGACCGACCTCAGCCGGTGGGCGTGGCCAGCCACCGGTCGGCCAAATCTGGCATCCGTCGCCGAGGGACCGCTGTGACCGCTTCTGATGGGACCCCTCCGGCCACTCTCAGTGGTCGATCCCATCGTCCACCGAGGTAGCACCGAGGAAGTGCCTCCACCAGGTCCGGATCTGCCACATGTCGCGATCTTCCGTGGGCGACCCCTGGAGTACGATGAACCGTGAATTGGGGGATGGCCGATCGACCGCCGAAGGCCTGGATCGTCGATCTCATTCGCCAGGGGATCATCCGAGCAAACGGACCAACGAGAGCTTTGGCGACCAATACAGCCGTTCCATCTGTAGACCCAGCGCTTGCGAGTGCAACCGCCGAAGACGAGCCAGAACCGCGCCGGCAGGAGGGGCGACCGCGCGGCCGGCCCGTTGACCCGTCCCGTCGGCGGTTCATCATCGCCGTCGTTACGGGCATGGGGGTCGTGGCGGTGCCCTACCTGTGGGTCCTGTGGGACCTCTGGAACGGAACCATCGACCCATTGCGGAGGGCACCGCTCGCCAACAACTTCTACGATCTCCAAGCCCGGGCGATGATGCACGGCCACCTCTTCCTGCCGACCAACTCGATCGGGATCGAGGCCTTTCTCCACAACGGCCAGCAGTACACCTACTTCGGGTTGTTCTCGTCCCTGTTGCGCATGCCGGTGCTCATATTCACTTCCGGACTCGACGGCAAGCTCACCGCGCCGTCGATCCTGCTCTCGTGGCTGTGCACCGGCCTCTTCAGCGCGCTGCTCATCTGGAGAGTGAGAACGGTGGTGCGGGGCTCTGCGCTGCTCGGAAGGGCGGAGGCCGCCTCCTACGGCGTCCTGACGGCGGCCATCACCGGCGGGTCGGTACTGGTCTTCCTCGCTTCGACACCGTTCGTGTACGACGAGGATTTCGCCTGGAGCGTCGCGCTGACCGTCGGAGCCCTGTTCGCGCTTCTCGGGGTTCTGGAGCGTCCCTCCCGCGGCAGGGTGGTGCTCGCCGGAGTCTTCGTATTGGCGGCGAATC
This sequence comes from uncultured Acidimicrobiales bacterium, assembly GCA_963806285.1. Taxonomy (GTDB): domain Bacteria; phylum Actinomycetota; class Acidimicrobiia; order Acidimicrobiales; family RAAP-2; genus Bog-756. The sequence goes on along the minus strand of CAWDXJ010000004.1, from coordinate 801,084 downwards.
TCGATCGCGCCCCGACCGGCTGGGCATGTGCAATCGGAGCCGTGCTGATAGCAGCCTGGTTTGCGCTCGGCCGAGGAGGTGTGAAGAACCGGCGCTGGGCAGCTCCCATGTTGGCGGTCGCCGCCGTGGCATTCGGAGTCTCCGTCCTGGTCAACCTGGCCAAATTCGGCTCGCCCCTCGGTTTCTCCCTCACCGATCAGGTGTACACCCAGCTGAACGCCCACCGTCGCTTCTATCTGTCCACCACCGGCGGCAAGGGCTACAACCTCCGGTTCATTCCGAGCAACCTCCTCGCCTACTTCGGACCGGCCGGCTTGCGGTTCACCGGCGTCTTCCCGTTCGTGACCCTCCCCGCGATGCCCGCCACAGCGGTGGGCGGTGTCGTCCTCGAGTGGCAGTACCGGACAGAGAGCGTGACCGCGTCGATGCCTCTGTTGTTCCTCTTGAGCATCGCGGGGATGATCGCGGCGCTGCGCAGGAGAGCCGGGGCCATCGGACTGGTGCGAATTCCCATGTTTGCCGGACTCATCGGGTGTGCCGGGGTGGTGGTGTGGGGGTACATCGCTCCCCGGTACCTGGCTGATTTCCTGCCTTTCCTGATCATCGCGAGCGCGGTGGGGCTCATCGACCTCTGGCGCCGGGTCGACCTGCGGTTCGGTCAACGGCGCAATCCTCGGCGGATACTCCTCGGTTCTGTTGTCATCCTGGGTGCCTTCGGAATCTTCGCGAATTTTGCCCTGGCCAGCACTCCGAACGATGAATGGAGCAGTACGCAGACGCTCGGCTACGTGAAGGTGCAGAAAGCGATCAGCGATGTGACCGGCCATCCGCTGGCAGGCAATGTCATGAGCGGTCCTCGACTTCCCCAATACGAGCCCGCAGACAAGCTCTTCGCCGTCGGCAGTTGCCGAGCTCTGTACATATCAAACGGGATGAGTTACTCGAATGCGCCCAAGCAGCAATTCGAGCATGCGACCTGGATGCCGGTCCAACTGGGCCCAGGCATCATCTACGACGTCACCCTGACGTTTCGCGCCCCGATCGACCGCATGCGCGGCAGGGTACCGATCCTCACCCTCGGGCACGACACGCTCTGGGTCGAAGCGGCTGACCCTCAACAGGTCGCGTTCGGGTTGGACGATCCGCGTGTGCCGACGGTGGGTGCCGAGAAGCTCCTCCCGCCCGGTTTCTCATATCCTGTCGAGCTCATTGTCGACCCATATCTGCGGTTGCTCACGATGAGCACGTTCGGGCACAATCTCCTGAGCGCTGAGTGGGTCAATGGACCAGTCGGCTCCGTACGTGCCGTGCAGCCGGCTCGGGGTGGATATCCCTACACGATCTCGGTCCAGGCCTCGGGACAAGATGTCGGGTTGTGTCGCAGTCTGCTGCCACAGCCAAGCGCCGACGGGGGAACAACCGCGAACGCAGCTCCCGGGGTCGCACAGGCAGCCCCACGGGCGCGACCAGAGCACGGTTGATGCCCACCGAGGGTGACTACTACGAAGGATGCAACCAGTGGCTCCTCCGGGCCGTCCCGGCGGGGAGCGAGCGAATTCTCGAGGTGGGCTGCGGGGCGGGTCGTCTCGGGTCCGCCCTGAAGGAGCTGCGTCCGGGCCGGGTCGTCTTCGGGATCGAACGTGAATCAGGACCTGCGGCTGAGGCCGGTCGGAGCCTCGACGGGGTCTTCTGTATCGACGTCGAGCGCGAGGACCCGCCCCTCCCCCCCGCGTCACTCGATTGCATCCTCTACGGGGACGTGCTGGAGCACCTCCGCGACCCGGGCGCGGTCCTCGAACGTCACCGTGGGTTGCTGCGCCCGGATGGCGTGGTGGTCTGCTCCATCCCCAATCTCCAACACCATTCGGTGATCACCCAGCTGCTCCGGGGGGACTTCCAATACCAGGACCGGGGCCTCCTGGACGAGACCCATCTCCGTTTCTTCACATTTGCCACGGCCCTGAAACTGCTGCTCGACGCCGGTTATGCGCCTGACATCGTCGACGGGATCGAGATTCCGGGCGCCGATCCCATCGTCGAAGCCGCTGTCCCGCTGCTCGATTTGGTCCGTGCCGACCCCGGTCGAACGCGCCGGTACATGAACACCCAGCAGATGATCGTGCTGGGCCGCCCGGCCTATCCCTCCGATCCGGGCCTCCTCAGGGCCGGAGATCCCACCCTCACCTTCGTAGCCAATGTGAACGACGAGTCCCAATTGGAGAACAACCTCCTCCGGTCCCCGGTCATTCGCGACGGCAACCACGAGGTCCTGCTCTTCCGCGGTCGCACCAGCGCGGCGGAAGGGCTCAATGCAGGCATCGCCGAGGCCCACAACGACCTGGTCGTGCTGGTCCACCAGGACGTCTACCTGCCGAAGGGGTGGGACGCCCGCGTGATCTCCCAGTGGCAGACCGCCGAGAGCCTGGGCGACCCCATCGGGGTGGCAGGGGTCTTCGGGGTGGGAGACCGTCGCCTCCACAAGGACCATTTGGGCCGGGTCGTGGACCGCGACAGCCTCGTCGATACGGGAAACCGTGATCCCCGACAGGTCGACGGTCTGGACGAGTTGCTCCTGCTCGTGCCTCGCACCACCTCCCTTCGGGTCGACCCGAACCTGGGTTGGCACCTCTACGGGACCGACCTGTGTCTACAGGCGCAGCGGGCAGGTCTGAGGACCCTTGTCCTCGACGCCTTGTGCCATCACAATTCTCGATCGCCCGTCCCCCGGCGACCTATTGGGACAGTGCCCGGGCGTTGGCACACAAGTGGCCCCACCTCTTGCCCATCAACACCAATTCAGCGACCATCGACCGGTCGCTCTTGGCGCCGCCCGCTCGGTCAGGCCTCGGCGCCGGCTTCGGGTCACGCCTGCGGCGGAGCCTGGCGAGCAGGAAGCCGGCGCCCTGGCGCGGATGAGGGCCGATGTGGATCGGAACGCTCGCGCCGGTCTCGGCGCCCACCGGTCATCAAAATTGGGGCCCGTCATGGGTGGACGCCATCAAGGTACGGGCTCCCCCATGGAACTGCTCCGGTCGCTGGGTCGTGCTTGAGCCACCTTGAGCAGCATCGGGGTCGGAGCCGATTGACGAGGCGCTGAACAGGGCATTCAGTGGGAGGACATCCCAGCGACCGGCCACCACCATCGTTTCAGGGGTTGGTGGGCGGTCACGCGGCCTGGTGGCCGAGAGTTCGCTAAGGTTCCCCCTCATGAAATGGATATGGGTAATTCTCCTGGTCATCATCGGCGCGCTGGCGGCGTTCGTTGCCATCGAGTACTTCACTGTTTCGATCCATGCACTGCCGAGCTACATCCCTGGCTACAAGCCTGCGCATGGTCACTACGGGGGCGGTCACTACCGCAAGCGGGGCGCGGCTGCGGCGGTCATCGCCTTCGTGGCCTTCGTGATCGCCGGCTATCTCACCTACCGCAACCTCCAGGGACAAAAGCCGGCAGCGGCCGGTCCGGCGACCAAGGACAGCTCATCAGTGGACCAGCTCATTTCGAGTCCTCCGTCCGAGTCCGGGGGGACGGTCGACAGCTGAGGTGGACCGGCGGGCCGATGCGGGCATGACCCGATCCCGGACCTGAATCCCACCCACCCCGGACCCGGCGCCACGCGCTCGAGGCGGACCGGACGACCCGCCCGACTGCGCCGCCATAGTCGACCGCCGAAGTGGAGCCCGAGTAGATCCGAGGCCGAGAGCACGGGCCGACGGTCCGCGCCGACGCCAGTCCCTGACCCGTGACCGGCGCTCCTACCTCAGCCGGCAGTCCTGGGTTCGACGCGGATCACTCCCCCAGGAACCAGTGGGACGCCCGGGAGTCGTAGAGGCCCACCGCGCCGGTCCGCACCGCATCCCCGGCCCGCCGCAGTCCCCGGCGCCGTTGTTCGAGGGTGGTGAGGAGGCTGAGCGCCAACAGGACCAGGGACCCCCCGACGATGGCCAGCGGCTTGACATCGACGCCGGTGAACGGCAGCTGGGTCGGTGCGGTCGTGGCCGCCAACACCGGATCGGTGTTGGCGGTGGGCGGCGAGCCGGTGTACGGGAGCTGGGCCGCCGGTGTCGCCGGCGCTTTGGTCGGTGTCGTGGTCGGTTCGCCACCGGTCGGAGCGACGGGGACGCAGGACGAGGCGGTCTGGATCGTCGACCGACGGCCGATCTGGAGCGACCATGGACCCGCCGCGTCCGGAGTCGGCTCGACCAAAGCGTCCGCCTGGATCACCCCACAGAAATTGGCGGGATACGAGAGTGTCAGGATCCCGGACGTCCCGGTCGCCGACCCCACCAGGGTCTGAGCCGGTACGTCCGGCTCGTTCTCGATCAGCTTCCACACACAGTCGGCGGGCCGGTTCCGACACGGGGGCGCGGGAATCTGGAGGGTGACCTCGTTGTAGGTGGGCCAGAATTTGATGACCGCGAACGTTCCCCGGGCCGAAGCCGAGGCCGGAGCGGAGCCGACCAGGACCGAGCCGACCAGGACGAAGCCAAGGGCAACCAGACAGACGGCCCCCACGGCCAGCCGCCGGCTGGTGCTCCTCGGTCCCTCCTGCATCTCTCTCCCCTAGTCGGCGCCCACCTCTTTTGCGGCTGCGATCTATTGTGGCCGGGTCCACCACCCGACTCCAGTCTTTCCGATGACTGCCGACCGCCGCATGACCAAAATTTAGGTAGATTTCACCAGGTCGATGACCATTTTTCCCGAAGGATCCTCGGCATCGCGCCGGAGCGGCCCGGCAACGCTCCGTGGTAAACGCTCGTTTGAGCCTGTCGGCCGAACATTCGCGGCGTGGGTCGCATGCGCACTACGGGGCCGCCTCGGCCCGGTGCAGCTGCGCCACGACGGCCTCGATCGCATCGTCCAGGCCGGTGGCGCCTTCGATGACCAGATCGGGCGACTCGGGGACCTCGTAGGGGTCGTCGACCCCGGTGAACGAACTCGATCGCTCCCGCCGACGCCTTGGCGTAGAGCCCTTTCGGGTCACGGAGGGCAGCAGAGATCGGCCGGGGCGGCCATGTAGACCTCGACGAACGGCAGCCCGGCCTGTTCGTGGAGCTGGCGGGCCCGCAGTCGGGACTCGGCGTAGGGGCTGATCAAGGCCACGATGGCCACCAGGCCGGCGTCGGCGAACAGGCAGGCCACCTCGGCCGCCCGCCGGACGTTCTCCTCGCGGTCGTCCCGGCTGAAGCCGAGGTCGCCGTTGAGCCCGGTCCGGAGGTTGTCCCCGTCGAGCCGGTAGGCGTTCCGGCCCTCGGCGACCAGGCGCTGCTCGACGGCGACGGCCAGCGTCGACTTCCCCGATCCGGACAGGCCGGTGAGCCACAGCGTCGCTCCCCGTGCCCCGAAGCGCACGGCCCGCTCGTCGCGGGCGACCTGCCCGGGGTGCCAGGTGACGTTCGATGACGTCATGCCGCTCACCTCGACCTCAGTCGGGGCCGAGCAGCATGCCGGCACCGACGGTCACGTTGGTGTCCTCGGCGGCCAGGATGAACGACCCGGTCTGCCGGTTGCGCCGGTAGCTGTCGTAGAAGAGGGGCTGGGTGACCCGCAGGCTCACCCGCCCGACGTCGTTGAGGCCGAGTGACGGCGCCGACTCGTCGCGGTGCAGTGTGTTGACGTCGAGCCGGTAGTGGATGTCGCGGACCACGGCCCGCACCCATCGGGTGGTGTGCTTGAGGGCCAGGAAGTCCCCGGGCACCAGCGGCCGCTCGGTCATCCAGGCCACCATGGCGTCGAGATCCTGGCCGACGGTGGGCTGGTTGAGCGGCCGGCAGATCAGGTCGCCCCGCGAGATGTCGATGTCGTCGGTCAGCCGGATGGTCACCGACATCGGCGGGAACGCCTCGTCCACCGGCCCGTCGAAGGTGTCGATGCCCGCCACCGTGGTGGTCAGGCCGGACGGGAGGACCATCACCTCGTCGCCCGGCTTGAACACCCCGCCGGCCACCCGGCCGGCATAGCCCCGGTAGTCGGGCTGGCTGGTGGCCTGGGGCCGCACCACCCACTGGACCGGCAGCCGGGGGTCGATCAGGTTGCGGTCCGAGGAGATGTAGACCTGCTCGAGGTGGTGGAGCAGTGACGCGCCCTCGTACCAGGGCATGTTGGCCGATCGCTGCACGACGTTGTCGCCCTGCAGGGCCGAGATGGGGATGAAGCTGAGGTCGGACGACGTCGAGCCGGCTGGCGAAGGCGGCGAACTCCTCGCGGATCGACTCGAAGACCTCGCGGTCGTAGTCCGACCAGGTCCATCTTGTTGACGCACAGCAGGAGGTGGGGCACCCGCAGCAGCGAGGCCAGGAAGGCGTGCCGGCGGGTCTGCTCGACGATGCCCTTGCGGGCGTCGACCAGCACGATGGTCAGGTCGGCCGTCGAGTTCCCGGTCACCATGTTGCGGGTGTACTGGATGTGACCGGGCGTGTCGGCGATGATGAACTTACGGGCCGGAGTGGCGAAGTAGCGGTAGGCGACGTCGATGGTGATCCCCTGCTCGCGCTCGGCCCGCAGGCCGTCGGTGAGCAGGGCCAGGTCGGTGTACTCGTCCCCCCGCTGACGGCTCACCCGCTCGACCGACTCGAGCTGGTCCTCGAAGATGGCCTTGGAGTCGTAGAGCAGCCGGCCGATCAGGGTGCTCTTGCCGTCGTCGACCGAGCCGGCGGTGGCCAGGCGGAGGAGCTCCATCAGAAGTAGCCCTCGCGCTTGCGGTCCTCCATGGCCGCCTCGCTCACCCGGTCGTCCGCCCGGGTGGCGCCCCGCTCGGTCAGGCGCGAGGCCGCCACCTCGATGACGATGTCCTCGGCGGTGGCCGCGACCGACTCCACCGCCCCGGTGCAGGTCATGTCGCCCACCGTCCGGTAGCGCACGGTGGCCTCGAACACCTCCTCGTCCTCGCACGGGGAGCTTACGTGGGGGCCGACGGCGAGCAGCATGCCGTCGCGGCGGAACACCTGGCGGCGGTGCGAGTAGTAGATCGAGGGCAGATCGATCTGCTCGTCGGCGACGTACTGCCAGATGTCGAGCTCGGTCCAGTCGGACAGCGGGAAGACCCGGATGTGCTCGCCGGCCCGGTGCCGCCCGTTGAACAGGGACCACAGCTCGGGCCGCTGGTTCTTCGGGTCCCACTGCCCGAACTCGTCCCGGAAGGAGAACACCCGCTCCTTGGCCCGGGCCTTCTCCTCGTCCCGGCGGGCGCCCGCCGAAGACGGCGTCGAACTGTGCTCGGTGATGGCGTCGAGGAGGGTCCGGGTCTGGAGCCGGTTGCGCGACGGGTTGGGGCCGGCCTCCTCGGCCACCCGCCCGGCGTCGATCGACTCCTGCACGGAGGCCACCACCAGCGTGGCCCCGATGGCCTCGACGACACCGGTCACGGAACTCGAGCACCTCGGGGAAGTTGTGACCGGTGTCGATGTGCATGACCGGGAACGGTATCCGCCCAGGCCAGAAGGCCTTCTGGGCCAGTCTGCAGCATGACCACCGAGTCCTTGCCGCCCGAGAAGAGCAGCACCGGCCGCTCGAACTCGGCCGCCACCTCGCGGATGATGTGGATCGACTGCGCCTCGATGTTCTGAAGATGGGACAGCTGGTACTGACCCGACCACGGCACCCCGCCCCGATCCATGACCGTCACAATCTACCTGCATGGCCCGTGGTTTAGGAACATGGTCCTAGACTTCGGCACCAGGATGTGGCGACCGGCCACGCACGGTCCTGGGCCTGCCGCAGCGAGGTCGGGGAGACGACGATGGGGCCGAACGGAGACGGAGCCGCAGCCCGGAGGCGACCCGGCCGGCGGCCGACCGTGCAGCCCAGCGACCCGCCGACCGGGCCGACGTCCGCGGCCGACCCCGCCGCACCGCGTCGTGTGCCCCGGATACGCGCCGGTCACCGAGCCGACGCCCCGGCCGTGCGCCGCCTCCACGCCGGGCAGATCTCCGAGGGATTCCTCTCCTTCCTCGGGTCCCCGCTTCCTGGAGCGCCTCTACCGGCGGATCTCCGCCACCCCGCCTCCTTCCTGCTCGTCGCCGACGTGCCAGGGCGCACGCCGTGGGGTTCATCGCCGGCTCCACCGACGTGGCCGGCCTGTACCGGAGCTTCCTGTTGCGGGACGGGGTCCGCGCCGCTGCTCCGGCGCCGCCGGTCCGCCTGGTCCGGGGGTGGCGCCGGGTGCTGGAGACCCTCCGCCACGGGACCTCCGGACGGGGCCGGGGCCGCCGGCCGGGCGGCCGAACTCCTGGCGGTGGCCGTCGACCCGGCCCGGCAGGGGCAGGGTGCCGGCCGATGGCTGGTGGCGTCCTTCCTCGAGGAGGTCGGCCGCCCGTGGCTGTGCCGTCGCGCCACGTGGTGGTGGGAGCGGACAACGTCGGGCCGTGGCCCTCTACCAGCGGGCCGGCTTCGTCGCCGCCGAGCGCTTCGAGCTCCACCCCGGGACCGAGTCCCTGCTCATGCAGTGGGACGGCGCCACCCCACCCGCGCCCACCGGCGCGGTCCCCGGGTGACCGGACCTGGTCGGTCGCCGCCGTCGCCCTGGTCGTCACCTTGGCCGCTGACGCCCGCTGGTCATCGTGGCCGCCCGGCGGACCGGCATCGTGGACCGTCCCGGCGCCCTGAAGCCGCAGATCGGCGCCGGTCCCCTACCTGGGCGGGCTGGCGCGTGTTCGCCGGATTGTCGTCGGGGCCGCCGTCGGCCGGCCCGACGGTGCTGGTGCCCCTGGCCGCCGCCCTGGGCCTCGGCGTGGCCGACGACCGGTTCGACCTGTCGCCGGTGCTCCGCCTGCTCGGCCAGCTGGCCGTCGGCGCCGCCGTGGCGGTCACCTGCCCGGTGCACCTGCCCGGCGCCGCTCGCCGTCGCCTCGTCGTCGCGGTCACCGTGCTGCTCATCAACGGCGTGAACCTGATCGACGGGCTCGACATGCTGGCCGCCGGGGTGGCGGCGGTGGCCGCCGTCGGCTTCGCCGTCGCCCTCCACGGTTCCGGCCGCCAGCTGGCCGTGGCCCTGGCCGCGTCCCTGGTCGGCTTCCTCGTCTACAACCGGCCGCCGGCCCGGGTCTACCTGGGCGACGGCGGCTCCTACCTGCTGGGCACGGCGCTGACCGTGCTGCTGGCCGAGTCGTGGGGGCCGGGGGTGCCCGTACCGGTGGGCGTGGCCGCCCTGGCCCTGGTGGCGCTGCCCGTGGCCGAGGTGGCCTTCGCCGTGGTCCGGCGGGCCCGGGGCCGCCGGTCGCTGATGGCCGGGGACCGCGGCCATCCCTACGACCGGCTGGTGGCCCGGGGCTGGCCCCGGCCGGCGGCCAGCCTGCGCCTACGTCGGCGTCGAGGCCGTGCTGGCCGCGGGCGCAGTGCGTGGCCGTCCACCGGCAGTCGCTGACGGCGGCGGTGGTCGTCGACGTCGCCGCCGCGGCGCTCTTGCTGGTGGCGCCTGGCCGGCGGCCACCGGCGCCCTCACCCCCGACCGAGGAGGCCGTGACGTGACCCGGATCTACCTCTCCCCACCCGAGGTGGGCCCCGAGGAGCGGCGGATGCTGCTCGACGCCTTCGACTCCAACTGGATCGCCCCGGCCGGGCCCGACTCGACGCCTTCGAGCGGGAGCTGGCCGCCCGGGTCGGTGTCGGCCACGCCGTGGCCCTGTCCAGCGGCACCGCCGCCCTCCATCTCGGCCTGCTGCTGGTCGGGGTCGGAGCCGGGCGACGAGGTGCTCGTCCCCTCGTTCACCTTCGTGGCCACGGCGGCGGCCGTGGTCTACCTCGGCGCCACCCCGGTCTTCGTCGACTGCTCCCCGCTTCCACCTGGACCATCGACCCCGACCTGGTGGCCGAGGAGCTGGCCGGGCGGGCCCGCCGCGGACGGCTCCCCGCCGCCGTGGTCACCGTCGACCTCTACGGCCAGTGTGCCGACTACGACGCCCTGATCGCCCTGTGCGACGAGTACGGGATCCCCCTGGTCGCAGGACGCCGCCGAGGCGCTGGGGGCCACCTACCGGGGCCGGCCGGCCGGCTCCTTCGGCCGGCCGCGCGTGTTCTCGTTCAACGGCAACAAGATCATCACCACCAGCGGGGGCGGCATGCTGGTCTCCGCACTCGGCCGAGCTGGTCGACCGGGCCCGGCTACCTGGCCACCCAGGCCCGCGACCCGTTCCCCCACTACGAGCACTCGGTGATCGGCTACAACTACCGGCTGAGCAATCTGCTGGCCGCCCTGGGCCGGGCCCAGCTCCGGGGCCTCGACGGCCGCATCGAGCGGCGGAGGACGATCAACCGGGCCTACCGAGTCGGCGCTCGGCGACCTCCCGGGCATCCAGTTCATGCCCGTCGCCGACTACGGGGAGCCCAACTGGTGGCTCACCTGCATCACCGGTCGACCCCGCAGCAGTTCGGCGCCGACCGCGAGCAGATCCGGCTGGCCCTCGAGGCGGTGGACATCGAGTCGCGGCCGACCTGGAAGCCGCTCCACCTCCAGCCGGTGTTCGCGGACGCCCCCACCGTCGGCGGGGAGGTCTGCGCCGCCATCTTCGAGCAGGGGCTGTGCCTGCCCAGCGGCTCGGCCCTGTCCGAGACCGACCTCGGCCGGGTCGTCGAGGTCGTCCGGTCCGTGCCGGGCTCGATCCACCGCCCCCCCGGCCCGGCGGCGGGGGGGTAGCGGTACCCCGGCGACACCGTCGTCGGTCTCCTGCCGTATCATCGGCCCATGACAGCGCAGGGGGCGGGCACCAGGGTGACCGGCAACATCCCGAAGGCCCTGGCCTTCTACCTCCCCCAGTTCCATCCCATTCCGGAGAACGACGAGTGGTGGGGGCCCGGGTTCACCGAGTGGACCAACGTGAGCCAGGGCGCAGCCGCTGTTCCCCGGCCACTACCAGCCCCATGTGCCCGGCGAGCTCGGCTACTACGACCTGCGCCTCCCCGAGGCCCGCCAGGCGCAGGCCGACCTGGCCGCCTCCCACGGGATCTCGGGGTTCGTCTACTACCACTACTGGTTCCACGGGAGGCGCCTGCTGGAACGTCCCTTCGACGAGGTGCTGGCCTCCGGCTCCCCCGACTTCCCCTTCGCCCTGTGCTGGGCCAACGAGGAGTGGACCCGCAACTGGGACGCCAAGAGCGGGCGGGTCCTGATGCCTCAGGAGTTCAGCGACGCCGACGACCTGGCCCATATCCGATGGCTGGCCACCGCCTTCGCCGACGACCGCTACATCAAGATCGACGGCCGCCCCCTGATGCTGATCTACCGGGTCCCGAAGCTGCCCGATCCCGTGCGCACCGCCGACATCTGGCGCCGGGAGGCACAGCGGCTCGGCTTCCCCGACCTCTACCTCTGCTGGGTGGAGAGCTGGGGACCGCCGCCCGGCGGGCCCCAGGCGTTCGGCCTCGACGCCACCGTCGGGATTCATGCCGGTCTCGGGCGAGCAGATCTTCCTCCCGCTGGAGGGAGCCCGAGGACATCGGATCCTCGACTACCGGTCGGCCTACCGGGCCGAGCTGCGGAGCCACGCCCCGGCGTGGAAGCGGTTCCCCTCGGTGATGGTGGGATGGGACAACACGGCCCGCCGGCCCCACGGCGCCACCATCTTCGACGGGGCCACCCCGGAGCACTACGAGCGGTGGCTCCGACAGGTGGTCGAATCGGTGTCCGAGGTGCGGGCCGAGGAGAACTACCTCTTCATCGTGGCCTGGAACGAATGGGCGGAGGGGAATCATCTCGAGCCCGACCAGCGCTACGGACGGGCCTTCCTCGAAGCCACCCGGGCGGTCATGTCCGGCCCGCGCCACGAGGCCGGGGCCCGCCCCGGCGAGCTGCGACCGCCGGCACCCGGCACGGGCGAATCGTCGGGGTCGGAGTTCGACTACATCTATCCCTTCGACCACGAGAGCCCGGTGGCCAACGCCGCCGCGCTGGTGCGCGCCCTCGGCATCGATCCGGGTGCGAAGGTCGTCGACCTCGGAGCCGGGACCGCCGTGGTCAGCCACCCCCTGCGCCAGGCGGGGATCGCCTATCACGGGCTCGAGATCCACCCCGGTGCCGTGGCGCTCATGCACGCGGCCGGCATCGAGGCCACCCGCTGCGACCTCACCGACATCGAGGGCACCCAGACCCAGCTCGACGAGCTCGGCGACGTCGGCGCCCTCATCATCCTCGACGTCCTCGAGCACCTGACCCAGCCCCAGCAGCTGCTCAGCCGCGCTGTCGGCCTGGTCGTTGAAGCACGGAGAGCCGGCCCTGGTCGTCTCGGTGCCCAATGTGGCCCACTTCGACCTCGGGCTCCGGCTCCTGTCCGGACAGTGGAACCCGACCGAGATCGGCCTGCTCGACAGCACGCACCTCCGCTTCTTCACCGAGGAGACGCTCGAGCGCCTGTTCGAACGGTGCGGGTGGCGGGTCGTCTCCCGCAACAACTTCGAGACGGTGCGCACCGACCAGTACGACAAGGACCTCAACGACGGCCTGCCGGCCGAGATGGTCGGCGCCCTCCGCGTCCTGTCGGCCGCCTACAACCCGGACAGCACCGTGCAACAGTTCGTCTGGGCCCTCAAGCCGTTTCCGGTGAAGGCCCCTCCCGACACCTACCTCCAGGCCGTGGGGACGAGCGATCCGCGCCGTCCGAGGGGCTCGTCGGCCAAGGGCGAGCGGGCCGTGCGCAACTACCTGAAATCGGTCGGCCTCGTCGCCAGCGAGCGCTCCCGTCGCGGGGTCAGGAATTTCCCCGAGTTCACCCAGTCGGAGCTGTTGCCGCCCTGGAAGCGCTGGGCGCTGATGGTCGCCTATCGATCGCCGCGTTCGGCCGAGTCCTTCAAGCGGATGTACCGGCGCCTGCGCTGACCGCCGGTCACCGGGCCCGCTCGCGCATCGGCTCGACGGGATAGCGGATCCCGAGCCGGCCCCGGGCCCCGTCCGCCAGCCCCCTGGCCATCACGGCCAACCGGCGGAGGCGCCCGCCCTTCTCCCGCAGGAGTGCCCGGCCGAACAGCTTGGACACGCTCCGCGGGTAGCGTCCCACCCGCCGCTTCACGTAGAGGTGCACATAGAGGGTGTTGCGGGCCTCGTAGTAGTACTTCCACAGGGGCACCCCGTCGCCTTGCCGGATGGCATCGTGGTTGACGATGGCATCGTTCACGACCTGTCGCACATAGCCCCGGTCGGGTATCCGGCACTGCAGGTACTCGGTGTCCTCCGCCCACCAGAAGAGCTCCGGCATGGGCAGGCCCACCGCCTCGACCACCTGGCGGGCCACGATGAAGCCGCACCAGGAGGGGAACAACCCGAGGGATCCGTCGGGCTGCCTCGAAATCGGGAACACGAACGCCGACTCCGGGTCCTTTTCGGCCACCGCCCACAGCCGGTCGAGGCACTCGGGCTCGGGGTACATGTCGTCGTCGAGGACCCAGGCGTGCCCGAAGCCGGACCCGACGAACTCCGCCAGCGCCTGGGCGTAGCCCCCGGCGGGCCCGGTGTTGGTCTCCGAACGGACCACCCTGGTCGGTACCGGGGACGCGACCGACGACCCGACGGCCGCCGGGGGACGGCTGGCGTTGTCGATCACCAGCACCGCCTCGGGCGGCACGGTCTGGTCGGCGATGGCCCGGAGGCAGCGGTCCAGGGACTCGGGCGCGTTGTGGGTCAGCACCACCGCCATGATCCGCCGGTCGGACCCCTGCCCGGCGCCGACCAACTCAGCGCTCACGGTCGGTGGGCCAGCACGAACCAGCCGGTCTCGTCCCGGGCCGCGTCCACCACCAGGCCCGCCTCCTCGAACCACGGGGCGAGGTCCTCCCAGACGTAGCGGTGCTCGACCGGGGCACTGAGGCGGTCGAAGGTGTCGAGGACCAGGCTGCGGAACGGCATCCCCCGGTAGGCGTCCATCGGCAGTCCGGACAGCGCACCGATGCCGTTGCGTTCGCCGTAGGCGCCCGGCTCCACCACTCCACACCAGAGGAGGGCGGCGATGGGTGTGCTCGCCGCCTTCAGCAGGCGGTGCGGGATGCGCACGGTCAGCGCTCGCAGGGCCGAGGCCAGCGCCAGGCCCACCGCCCTGACCCCGAGGGTCGGGGGGCGGCTGTAGAGGTAGAGGAGCATCCGGCCGCCCGGGGCGAGGTAGGTCACCAGGCGGTCGAACCCCGCCTGGGGGTCGTCGAGGTGGTGGAGCACGCCGAGACTGGCGATGAAGTCGAAGCTCCCCGGGGCGAACGGCGCGGACCGGAGGTCCGATTTCACGACCACCACGGAGGGGAATTCGGCCAGGTTCCGCGCCGCGGCCTCGACGGCGGACGATCCGTCCAGGGCGGCCAAGGTGCCGAGGTGGTCGGCGAGGAACCGGGTGTAGCGCCCCTTCCCACACCCCGCATCCAGACCGCAGAGGCCTTTCAGGCCGGCGAGATCGACGTCCCGGAAGTAGACCTCGGCGAAGCCCTCGTCCTCGTCCCGCACGTCGTCGAAGCTGTTCCATTCGAAGCCGAAGCTGGCAAAGGTCCGGTCGGTCGACCCCGGCGGAACCGAGCCCGTCGAGCAGTCGAGATAGCCGTTGCGCACCGCGAAGCGGTGGCCGGCTCCGCATTCGACACCGGGCTCGCCGCCTGCGTCCTTGACCGGCTCGCCACACTCGGGACATCGCAGGCGTTCGACGATCTGTTCCGGGATCACTCCCGTTCGCCCCCTGGACACACCGTCACCCCCTCCCCGATCACCTGTGCCCGCAGAACACTAGTCAGTGCCAGCAGCCGGATCATCACGTCGACCGACCGGGGCCACGGGGTGCGGCGACCGGGTGGTCCCTCCCTCGGGACCGGCAGGGGATGGGGGTCCCGGAGTCCTCGACGGCGCAGCGTCGTGGTCAAGCCAAGGTGGACGCGTCATCGAGGTCGATGCCGACGATGGTGGCGACCCGGCTGAGGTCGACATCGGCAGCCAGCAGTGTCGCCTGGTGTCGGAGGGCCACCGAGGAGATCATGCAGTCGACCATGCCACGGGGTGTGACGCCGGCTCGGCGACAACGACGATAGATGCTCGCGGCGGCGTCGAAGTCAGCGGCGGCATCGAAATCGAGCAGAGTGAATCGAAGCAGTAGCCGGCGCAGATCGGCCTCACGATCGTCGGTGCGAGCGCCCGCCACGACCTCCATGATGACCGGCTCTGTCACTGCCAGTGGACCGTCTCCCCTGATCAGGTCGGTCAGCCGTTGATCGACTCGGCTGGCCGTGGCACGGTCGAATTCCACCCAGGCGGAGGTATCCGCCAGGATCACGAGACCGGAGGATTGGTGTCGGCGGGGGCCTTTTCGATGGCGTGCGCCCCGCGCATGGCGAGGGCGTCCTCCCGGCTCATAGGTTGTCCGGCCAGATGTCGCAGTGCGAGATCGACTGCCTCGGTCTTGGTTCGTACGCCGTAGCGGTCCATGATGGCCTGGAGGTAGGCGTCCTCGATCTCGATGTTGGTTCGAACCCGACTCATACACCAAGAATACACGTTACGTGTAACGAACGTGCACGCAGGACGGTGCCGGCAGGCGTGTCACCCACCACCGGCCAGATGGGAGAAATTGGGCCACAGGCGGAGGTCGATCTGAGGGTGGCGGGCGGCCATGGCCACCACGTCGGGCTCGTACAGCTCCACCAGCAGGCGCCTGAACCCCTCGTCCATCGCCCGCTTGCTCCGGGTCCGGTTGACCGCGGCGTGCAGACCCGTGGGTCGGAACGTGTCGTCGAGCCCCAGAAACCGGTAGGTGGCCGCGATCTGGTCGCCCGGCCGCCGGACGCAGTCCTCGTACTGCAGGACGAGCATCTCTCCCGGTCCGTACTCCGCCACCCACGGCTCGAGCTTCGCCGCGTACAGCCCGTTCACCAGCGAGCGGTAGCGGACGTTCTTCCGCTGCCGGGCAGGCATCCGACGGGAGATGTCGGATTGGTACCGCTCCACCGGATCACGCACCATGACCAGGACCTTGGCCGCCGGTGCCGCCTGGCGGAGGATCGGCGGGAGCTGGTAGCGGAACACGTAGGACGGGGTCCATTCGCCGGTGACGGCCCCGGCCGGGCGGGGGAACCACCGGTGGTAGGCCACGAGGTCCGCCTCGGTGTGTCCCTGTTCCCGGTTGCGCTCGAAGAACTGCCGGTTGAAGTACAAGAGCTCCTTCCGGGCCGGGGGGTGGACGCCGGGGTGGGCCAGGATGAGGCTGAACCACCAGGACGTGCCGGCCTTGGACACGCCGACCCCGACGAAGTCCGGGGGCCCGACGGCCATCCCCTCGGGGAGGGCCGGAGCCTCGGGGGCGGTGCCGTCGGCCCAGGCCGGGTAGCGGCCCAGCCGGCGGAGCACCTGGCCCTGGATCGACACCGGGAGCACCGAGAACGCCGATCGGGCGGTGTCGCCGAGCTTCACGGGGAGGGGGTGCGGCGCCGGAAGTGGACGACGTGACCCGCCCGATCGAGCGGGAGTAGAGCGGCCACCTCCAGGCCGGCCTCGGCGGCCAACGGGGCGAACCGTTCGGTCGGGTAGCCGTGCACACCGACGCCGCGGGCCCCGTAGCGGATCCTCCGGAGTTCCAACCTCACGCCCGGGGAGGGGAACGATGCGACGACATGGGCGGCGGCCCGCCCCATGCGGGTCAGGGCGGCGGCGGGCTCGTCCAGGTAGTCGAACACACCGAGGGCGATGGCCACGTCGGCGGCATCCGCCTCGGTGACCGTCTCCCATCCCCGCCGCTCGACCTCGACCAGCCCCGGGAACGCGGCGGCCTGCTCGCGGGCCTTGGCCACCATCGCCTCGGCCGGATCGATGCCGGTGACGTGGATCCCCCGCTCGGCCAGGGGCGCGAACAGCGGGCCGCTGCCGCAGCCCACGTCGAGCACCCGCTCGGCCCCGGCGTCCACCGCGATGTCGACGGCCAGTCGCAACCGGTCGAAGAGCGGTCCACGGCCGAGCACCCGGGCCACCCGCTCACTCGAGTAGAAGGCCGCGAATCGGCCGGCGCGCCGGTTGAAGTAGGTCTGGAAGTCACCACTCGACATGGCCACACGCCTGACTGCCGTACCGGCTGAGCACTCGGGAGAACATCCCGGCGACCCTTCCCCGTCCCACCAACTGCTTGGCCATCGCCAGCGAGCGGATGGACCCGGTGCCCGGGAGCGTCGCCCCGAAATCGTAGGAATGGTAGTAGAGCACGGCCGGTCCCTCGGCGGAGCCCACGGCGGCGGAGACCACGGCCCCCGGGAGCAGACGCTGGTAGCTGCCCCCGCCGATCGGGACCCGGTACCGGGTCAGCACCGGCAGCTCCCCGACCGGTGACCGCCCACCCAGCCGATCGGTGTCCGAGACGTAGTCGAACCCGGCCTCGGCCAGCAGTTCGCGGTAGCCGGCCAGTCCCAGTGCGGCGGGAACGTCGAACCGGGGGGACCGGAAGCCTCGCACCGGCACCTGCAGCAGGTCCTCGGTCATCGCCCGGCCCCGTCGCAACCAGTCGACCAGGGCCGCCGGGTCCTCCGGCAGCCGGCCGTGATCCGGCCCGTGACTGGCGATCTCGTGCCCGGCGGCGACCAGGTCGGCCAGCTCGGCGCGGACCGAAGTGGCGTAGTTGCCCACCACGAACAGGGTCACCGAGACCCCACCCCCGGCCGACCGGAGGCGGGCGGCCAGCCCCGACAGCCCGCTCAGCGCGCCCGGAGGGCGGGTGGTGGCCTGTCCCAGGACCGACATGCCGTCGTACCAGTCCTCGACGTCGACCGTCAGGCAGACCCCGGTCGTCACGCCGCCTGCCCGACGACGGCGTAGGCGGCCCGAAGGCGGTCGATGACCCCGTCCTCGGAGAAGCGGGGCACCACCCACCGGCGGCAGCGGTCCCCGAGGGCGGCGCACCGTTCGGGATCCTTCAACAGGGCCTCGACCAGGTTGGTGAGCGCCCGACGGTCCCCCCGCGGCGCCAGGAGGCCGGACTCCGGGTCGATCACCTCGCGCACACCCCGGATGTCGTAGGCCACCACCGGCCGACCCATGGCCGCGGCCTCCATGGCCACCCGCGGGATCCCCTCCCGGTACGAGGGCAGCACGACCAGGGTCGCCGAGGCCAGATAGGGGCGGACGTCCTCCACCGGGCCGACGAAGTCCACCGTTCCGGAGTGGCGCGCCTCGGCCACCTCCTCCTCGCCGAGGGCATCGCGCTGGTCGTGCTCGGCCGGGCCGACGTGCACGAAGCGGGCCTGTCCGGCCAATGACCGCGCCAGTCGGAGGAAGTCGGCGCACCCCTTCTCGGCCACCAGGCGGCTGACCATCATCACGATGGGGAGGGACGAGTGCATCGCCGGCGGGGGGATCGGGCCCACGAACCGGTCCATCACGATTCCGTTGCCGAGGTAGCCCAGCTTGGCCCGGGAGCAGATCCGGGCGGCGGGCAGGGCTCGCTCGTCCTCGCGGCTCTGGACGAGGACCCGGTCCGCCCATGCGCAGCACCACCGCTCGAAGCACCAGCCCAGCAGGTTGGCCAACCTGTCGTTGCCGGCGAAGTAGAGGGCGCCGTGGATGGTGTAGATGGCGTGGCTGCCGGCCATCCGCGCCGCCGGCAGTCCCAAAAACGACGCCTTCGGCGTGTGGGTCTGGACGAAGTCGAACCGCTCGTGGCGCAGATAACGGGCCAGCCGCACGAACGACCGGAAGTCGGCGAGGGCGAACTCCCGACGGATCGGGATCACCTCCACCGCCGCGCCTTCGGGTGGGTCGTCGTAGGCGTCGCCGCTGACGACCGTCCAGTCGATGTCGCTGAGGGAGCGGAGTTGATTGGCGAGCAGCAGCCGCGCCGTCAGGGAGGTGGTGACCACCCGACAGCCGCGCCTGGGGCGGGGTGGCCCCTGGTCCGTGCCCCTGGATGTCGAAGCCATCACTCCCCCGCTGCCATTCCGGGCGCAAACGTCGGCGCCGGACCCATGGTGGGCGACCCTCACCTGGGGCGCTCCTCAAGGAGGCCAGACTATAACCCGGGTCGTTCCATCCTCTGGAGGAAGCGTATGGGGAGTACTGTGCCGCACATGGGATCGGGGCACCGGGCGGAGGACGGCGTCGGCGCCCAGCCGCTGGTTCCGGTATGGAAGCCCAAGTGGACGCTCAGGCGCGGCGCCAGCGTGCTCCGTGACGTGTGGGAGATCCGGAGCGATCCGACCTACCGCCGGCTGGCCCGGTCCTACGAGCTCCCCGACGGCAGCCGGCGGGTCTACTGCCACCACATCCGCAAGACGGCCGGAACCAGCCTGGCCCAGAGCTTCATGGCCCTGGGCGGCGAGGACCCGATGGAGGTCTGGAGGCGGACGGCGGCGTCACGGTTGCCCCGGGCGATCAGCGGTGACTACGCCTTCGTGGTCAACCACCGTCGGCTCCTGGCCGAGGGGGCGTACTTCTACGGGCGATCCCACCATCAGGCGGCCCACCAGCCCCTGCCGCCCAGGACGTTCACGGTCACCATCCTGAGGGACCCCGTGGCGCGGGTGCACTCCTACTACGACTTCTTGGTGGCCGGGGACGAGCCGCACCTGCCGGTCCGGGTCCCCGAACAGGAGCGCCGCAAGGCCGAGGGCGGTCTCGACGCCTTCTTGGACCGGGTTCCCACCGCCTACCTCCTCAACCAGCTGTCCACGTTCTCCGCGACCTTCGACGTGGCCGAGGCGACCGACCGCATCGCCCGGTGTTCGTGCGTCCTGTTCACCGAGGACTTCGCCGACGGGCTGGCCGCCCTGGGCCGCCGGCTCGAGCTGCCACTGGTCACCCGCCGGGCCCGG
This sequence comes from uncultured Acidimicrobiales bacterium, assembly GCA_963806285.1. Taxonomy (GTDB): domain Bacteria; phylum Actinomycetota; class Acidimicrobiia; order Acidimicrobiales; family RAAP-2; genus Bog-756. Next base: position 781,346 of record CAWDXJ010000004.1, on the reverse strand, counting down.
GTGACCGGGACCCGCTCGTCGTTGACCGAGGCGCAGAGGGAGCGCATCCGGTCGAGGGTGGAGCCCGAGTACGAACTGCTCCGCCGGCTCGCCGACGGCGGCATCGCCGCCACCGGCTCGACCCGGACGGGGACCGGCCGGTATCCCCCGGAATGAGTCGGGTCGACGACCTGATGGGGCCCGCACCGAGAGGTGATCGGGTCAGGCTGTTCAGTTGGACCACGGTGAGCCACCCCGCAACCACAGCGCCGCATCGTCATGGCTCGTTCTGCACCGGCTCCCTCGGCAACGTCTCGCCGCGCTGTCAGGGCCGGTAGGCCGGTCGGAGCCCGGCGATCATCGGGAAGTGCCGGACATTCGTAGTGAGAAGGTCGGCGCCGATGATCCTGGCGGTCGCCGCGATCAGATAGTCGATGGAGCCGATCCCGCTGTGTGCATTGCGGTGCTCGGCGGCCAACGAGCCGGCCAGCCTGGCGATGCCTTCGTCGACCGGTACCCAGGTGAGGGCTCCCATGAACAACTCGGTGGCCTCGAGCTCCTTCGGTCGCATACCGGCCAGGAGCTCGAATCGGCTGAGCTCGCTGGCCAGTAGCGGCTCGCTCTCGTGGACCAGCTGCTCGAGGAGGTGCGTTGCCCGTTCGTAGCCCCGCAGGTGATCGATGGCGATGGTGGTGTCCAGGAGCTTCACGGGGCCCGGAACCGGGCGAGCCGCTCGTTGACGTCGCCCCGGATGACGTCGACGAACTGCGAACCGGTGTAGTCGCGGTCGGCCCACGCGCCCATGGAGGACCGGAGCGCCTCGAGCCGAACCGTTGCCGGCTGCTCGCCATATTGGACCCGGATCGCTCGTCGTATGAGCTCGGAGCGGCTCGCCCCGGTACGGATGGCGGCCGCCTCGAGCGCGGACACCTCCTGGTCGTCCAGGTAGATCTGGGTCCTCTGCATAACATCACTATACATCGCTCGATGTATATTCCGCGACCAGGTGGTGGAGGTCGTGTAGCCGGCATCGGGCAGGCCGGGCCGGCCGGCGGGTCGAGGCGAATCCTCGGTCACCGCCCGAGGCCCGGCGCCCAGCGGTCGAGCCACGCCTGCAGCGCCAGCACCGCCCACAGCTCGTAGCCGAGGTCGCGGCGACCGTGGAGGTGTTGGCCCCACGCCCGTCTGATCGGCGCCGGGTCGAGCAGCCCCTGACGGCACAGGCGCCCCTCGTCGAGCAGCTCTTCCGCCCACGGCCGCAGCTGTCCGCGGAGCATCGGGCCGATCGGGAAGCCGAAGCCCATCTTCGGCCGCTCCACCAGCTCGGCCGGCACGTGGCGGTACAGCACCTGACGGAGGATCCACTTGGTGACGCCGTCGTGCAGCTTGACCGACATGGGCAGCCTCCACGCCAGGTCGAACACGGCACGGTCGAGGAACGGCACCCTGGTCTCCAGCGATGTGGCCATGGCCGCCCGGTCGAGCTTGGTGAGGATGTCGTCGGGGAGGTAGCCGACCACGTCCAGCCAGAGCATCTGCTCGGTGATGCCGTCGAGCGCCGGCCACTCCGACGGCCGGGACGCCATCGAGACGTTCGGCCCGGCCCCGAGCACCATCGACTCGGCGTCGCCCCAATAGGACACCAGGGAGAGATAGGCGTCCTCGGGGCCGGACGACGCCAGCACCTTTCCCACCTTGGCCACCTTGGACGCCGGGTTCCTGACCCGCATCCGGGCCGGCAGGAGGGCGGTGGCCCTCGCCGCCCCGTCCACCAGGCCCGGGGGCAGGTGCCCGAGCAACGACCCCGCCATCCGGCGGACCGGGTCGGGAAGGGGGGACGACCGCCGCCACAGCCGGTCCAGCCAGGCGTGCCGGTTGTACCCGGCGAAGAGCTCGTCGCCGCCGTCCCCCGACAGGGCCACGGTCACCTGGGTCCGGGCCAGCCGGCTGACCAGGTGCATGGGCACCGCCGAGATGTCGCCGAAGGGCTCGTCCCAGATGTCGGGGAGCAGGGGGATGACGTCGGCGCCGTCCTGGTCGCTGACCAGCAGGGGCGTGTGGTCGGTCCCGAGGTGGGCGGCGACGGCGGCGGCCTCGGCCGACTCGTCGAAGGCGCGGTCGGCGAACCCGACCGTGAACGTGCGCACCGGTTGGGGGCTGTGCTGCTGCATGAGGGCCACCACCGCACTCGAGTCGACCCCGCCGGAGAGGAAGGCGCCGACCGGCACGTCGGCCACCATCCGTTCCGCCACCGAGTCGGACAGCGCCGCCTCCAGGTGATCGGCCAGGACCTCGGGTGGACCCTCCAGCGGCCGCCGGCGGGCCGAGTCGACGGCCTGTCGCGCCGACCAGAACGCCCGGGTGGCGGGGAGCCGGCCGGGTCGGGCGTCGGTTCCCAGGGTGACCAGGTGTCCCGCCGGCAGCTTGGCCACCTTCCGGTAGATCGAGTGCGGAGCGGGCACGCAGTTGTGCCGGAGGTACAGCGCCACCGCGTCGCGGTCGATGTCGGCGTCGAACCCCGGGAGGCCGCACAGCGCCTTCAATTCGGAGGCGAACGCCAGACGCTCGCCCACCCACCCGTAGTACAGGGGCTTCTCGCCGAACCGGTCCCGGACCAGATGGAGCTGGCGCCGGTGGCGGTCCCACAGGGCCAGGGCGAACATCCCCTCGCATGCCTCCAGGGCCGCCTCCAGGCCCCACTGCGCCACCGCGCCGACCAGCACCTCGGTGTCCGACCCGCCGCGGAAGGCCATGCCCTCACCCTGGAGCCGGCGACGCAGGACGCGATGGTTGTAGACCTCGCCGTTGTAGGTCACCACCCACCGGCCGTCGGGCGAGCCCATGGGTTGCGCGCCCTCCGGGCCCAGTCCGACCACCGCCAGTCGGCGGTAGCCGAGGGCCACACCGTGATCGGGGTCGGACCACGACCCGACCGAGTCAGGTCCGCGGTGGGCCAGGGTGGCGGTCATGGCGACCACCTGCCGGTCGAGCGCCTCGGGCCCGGTCGTCCGCCCCGGGTCGAACAGACCGGCGATCCCGCACACCGGTCAGACCCCCGACCGGTCGGACGGCGGACGCTCGAGGCGCGCTCCCCCGCCGCCCCCTGGCTCGACCATGGCGAGATCATCGGCGGTGCCGTCGCCGGTGTCAAGGGAGCGGCCCGGCCGGCGGTGCGCCGGCCCCGGAGCGGCGGGACGACGGTTGTGGAGCCGGTCGGGGTGTGACAACCTGCGGCGTGCCCACGCCGGCGACGCCATGACCATACGGGACCGGGCCCGGGCCGGGTTCGCCCGTCTGCCGATCGCCACCCGCCGCCGGATCCTGCACCGGCTGGGTCGCTACGCCCCCTGGGAGGTGGAGTTCGACTTCACGCCGCCGCGGCTCGGGCCGGGCGAGCGGGCGGGGCCGCCGGACTTCGTCGGCATCGGCGTGCAGAAGGCGGGGACCACCTGGTGGTACGAGCTCATGGTCGCCCACCCCGGCATCTCCTCGCGCCCCGGGGTCCACAAGGAGCGCCACTTCCTCGACCGCTTCGGGGCCCAGCCCATGCACGACTCCGACATCGAGCAGTACCACGGATGGTTTCCGAGGCGGCCCCCGGAGCTGGCCGGCGAGTGGACCCCCGACTACTTCACCTACCCCTGGGTGCCGCGGCTGCTCAAGCGGGCGGCGCCCGACACCCGGCTCCTCCTCCTGCTCCGCGACCCGGTCGAGCGCTTCCGCTCGGGTCTGGCCCACCAGCGACGCGCCGGCCTGCCCCTCGACGGCGAGGCCGTCGCCGATGCCGTCCAGCGCGGCTTCTACGACAGGGCCCTGGCCGGCTGGTTGGAGGAGTTCGACGCCGAACAGCTCCTGGTGCTCCAGTACGAACGCTGCGTCGCCGATCCCTCGGGCCAGCTGGAGGCGACCTTCCGCCACCTCGGGCTCGACGCCGCCGGACCGCCAACGGTGGGACGACCGGCGCCGGACCGGGCCCAGACCGGGCCGGGACTGAGCGACCAGGTACGGGAGCGGCTGATCGAGCTGTACGCCGCCGACGTCGCCGCCCTGGCCGCCCGGCTGGGCGACCTCGACCTGGCCCGGTGGCCGAACTTCGCCTACCTGGCCGCGGGGGGGACGGCGCCGGGCCCGGGTTCGAACTCCCCGACCCGTCGGCCGTAGCGGGGGTCCTCGCCCATCCGGCCCCGGACCCCGTCCCAGAAGCCGCGGACGATGGCCAGCCGCTCGTCCCGGCTCCGGGCCTTCTGCAGATGGCGGGCCGAGTAGGCGAGGTTCCAGGCCAGCCAACTGGGCCGACCGTGCCGGCGGGCCAGGGCGAACGAGTTCCGGGCGTGGTAGTAGGAGCGCCATGCCTCCGCGGCGTCGGTGGGACGCCGTTCACGATGGGCGGCCTCCCGACCCACGGACGTCTGCTGGGAGGCGACCTGGCGGGCGGCGATGTCGTCGACCAGGACGGCGAACCCGGCCTTTCGGACGCGGCAGAAGAAGTCCACGTCCTCGAGCCCGAAGAACCACTCCGGGTCGGGCAGCACCCCGGCGTCGACCACCGCCCGGGACACGACGGTTGCACCCCAGCAGGCGACGTCCACCGGCGTCAGGTCGGGGGGGCGCCCGGGCCGGGGGACCACGTTGACGGTGTGGGCGCCGCGGCCGACGAAGCTCCGTCCATAGGCCGCCACCGCACCGAGCGGCTGACCGGAACGCCCGCCGGCGTCGATGCGTTCCATCACGTCGGCCAGGCGCGGGGCGGGGAGGGAGAACAGGCCGACGTCGTCCTCGCAGAGGTAGGCCCACCGGGTGCCCGGATCCGAGAAGGCCTCGATCAGACCGGCCCGGAAGCCGCCGGCCGGGCCGGTGTTGCGATGGAGCCGGACCATCCGGACCCGCGCCTCGAGCTCCGGGTCGTCGAGCCCGCCCACGCCGTTGACCACCACCACGACCCGTTCGGGGGGGAGTCCCTCGATCTCGAGCAGGGACCGGGTCACGTCACCGGCCAGTCCGGGCCGCATGTGGGTGAGGACCACTGCGGTCACGTCGTCGGGCAGCGCACCGTCGCCCGGCCCCCCCGGTCCCCGGATGCCGTCGTCCTGCACCGTGCCGTCGTCCTGCACAGTGCCGTCGTCCTGCGCCGTGCCGTCGTCCTGCGCCGTGCCGTCGTCCTGCGCCATGGCGACGTCGGGCCCCTCGCCGGCGGTCATCGTGCCGTCACGCCGCTAGGCTAACCGACCGGATGGCGAGCACCGGGTTGCGAGGCGCGGCGCGGGCGACGGCCCGGTCGATGATCAGCGTGATCGTGCCGGTGCGCGACGGCATGCCCCATCTGGAGCAGCAGCTGGGGGCCCTCGCCGGCCAGCAGTGCGCCGAACCCTGGGAGGTGGTCGTCGCCGACAACGGCTCGACCGATCGGAGCCCGGCGGTGGCCCGGCGGTGGGCCGACCGGCACGAGCGGATCCGGTGGATCGACGCCTCGGCGCGGCGCGGGGCGCCCGCCGCCCGCAACGCCGGGGTGCGGGCGGCCGAGGGGGACCTGCTCGCCTTCTGCGACGCCGACGACGTGGTGGGCACCGGCTGGCTGACCGGGCTGGTCGAGGCCCTGGGCGACGCCGACGTGGTCGCCGGAATCTTCGACTTCTCGTCGCTCAACGGCCGGCCGGGGGGATCCCCCATCCCCGCCGCCATGCGGCAGTTCGGCTTTCTGCCCGCCGGCCTGAGCGCCAACCTGGCCGTGCGCCGCAGCGCCTTCGAGGCGGTGGGCGGGTTCGCCGAGGACCTGCTGGTCGGCGAGGACATCGACCTGTGCTGGCGCCTGCAGCTCGAGGGGTACCGCTTCGTGATCGGATCCGGAGCCGTGGTGGCCAAGCGTGAGCCCGCGACGTTCAGGCAGGTGTTCCGGCGGGCGTCCGCCTACGGCCGGTGCGGTCCGGTGCTCTACCGCCGCTATCGCCCGGCCGGGGCCCGGCGGGACCTGGCCGGGGCGGCCAGGTCGTGGTCGTGGCTGCTGGTGCAGGCACCGCGCCTGGCCGGCCGGGCCGGGCCGCGCACGGCATGGGCCCGGGCCGCCGGCGTACGCACCGGCCGGCTGGTCGGCTCGCTGCGGGAGCGCGTGTTCTTCCCCTGAGCACCGGAGCGTTCCGCCACGACAGGAGCCGACCCTCAGATCAGTTGACCTCCCAGTCGCTGCCCACATAGACGTTGGACATCACCATGACCCCCTCGGGCAGCCTGACGAAGTCCGGGCCCATCACATCGAACGACAACGCCGGGCGCCAGGGCAGCAAGCGGCTTCCCCATTCCCCCGGCGTGGCCGGACATCGCCGGCCAGATCGAGTAGCGGCCCTTGGACAGGGGAACATGGCGCATCGTGCAGGTCACTTCGAAGTCGCCGGCCGGATAGGAGCCGTCGTAGCGGACGATGAACATCGGGAAGGCGCTGCCCTGGGACACCCCGAGGAAGAAGTTGGCCCGGAGGGGCTCGGGCGAATTGAGCCTCAACCGCACCACCAGGTCGCACTCGGAGCAGACCTGGCCGCCGTCGGCATTCTCGATCTCCACCTTCAGGACCTGGACCACGCCCTCGGTCGAGGTGGTCAGGGCGGCGTTCTGCTCGACCGCCTTGCGGTACATGCCCACCACCTCCCGGGTGGGGCCCGAGGCCACCGCCACCGCGTCCGCCAACCACACCGCGGTATCGCACACCGCCTCGACCGAGGCCAGGTCGTGGGACACGTAGAGCAGGGTGGTCCCCGCCTTGACGATCTCCCCGATCCGCTTCAGGCACTTCTGCTGGAAGTTGGCGTCCCCCACCGCCAGGACCTCGTCGACCAGGAGCACGTCGGGCTCGAGGAAGGCGGCGATGGTGAACCCGAGTCGCATCTGCATGCCCAGCGAGTAGAACTTGACCTGGCGGTCGACGGCGTCGGCGAGCCCGGCGAACTCCACCATCTCGTCGTACCGGTTGCGGATGACCTGGCGTGCCATACCCATGACCGCGCCGTACAGGTAGATGTTCTCCTCTCCGGTCAGCTCGGGGTGGATGCCGGCGGTCACACCCAGCAGGGCTCCGATCCGGCCCCGGACATCGCAGCGGCCGGCCGACTGGTAGGTGATCTGACTGATGATCTTGAGCAGGGTGGTCTTGCCCGATCCGTTGATGCCGATCAGGGCCAGGGTGCCGCCCGGCTCGACTTCGAGGTTGATGTCCTTCAGCACCCACCGGTAGTCGTGGCGGGAGCCCGACCCGAGCGACTTCCCGAACCGCCGCACCTGGTCGTAGAATTTCGGCACCGTCTTGTCGGCGCGGAACTTCTTCCAGACGTCCTCGACCTGGATGGCACCGTCAGGCAATGTCGGCAAAGTTCACCTCCAGTCGCTTGAAGATCCGGTAGCCGACCACCAGGTAGAGCGTCGCACCGAGGGCGGCGATGCCGACCAGGTCCCACTGAGGGGTCAGGCCCAACAGCATCGTCCTCCTGGCCCCGTCGATCACCGGACCGAGCGGATTGAAGAACCCGTAGACCACCTGGAGATTGACGAATATCCCCCCCACCCAGTGGCCCGGGATCAACTTTCCGAGGACCATGTGGTGCTTCACATAGGTGCCTCCGCCGACGTGGAAGTGGCTCGGGATCTTCGAGAACGGCCAGATCACCGGGGTGGCGAACATGCCCAGCGAGGTGATGAGGGGAAGGACCTGCATCAGGTCGCGCATCTGGATGATGATGCTGCCGATGGCCATGGCGATCCCGGCGGCGAAGACGACCTCGATGACCATGAACAGCGGAACCCACACGGTGGTCAGTCGGGGCGCACGACCGAAGATGACGAAGAGGATGGCCAAGGGGATCCAGGACAACACGGTGTTCAACACGTTGACCAGCATGGTCTCGAGGGGGAAGCACTCCCGGGGGAACTGGACCTTCGCCATCAGCCCCTTGTTGTTGAGCAGGGACTGGCCCCCGCTGCCCAGGGCCGAGGAGAAGAAGCCCCAGCACAGGATGCCCACGAAGGCGAAGAGTGCATAGGGCAGCCCCTCGGTCCCGAACGACTTGACCTTGGCGAACACGAGGATCATGACGACCAGGGTGGCCACCGGGCCGATCACCGCCCACAGGATTCCGAGGCTCGCCTGCTTGTACTGGGCGCGGAAGTCCCGTTCGGCCAGGGTGTAGATGATGTCCCGGTGGCTCCACAGGGCCCGGGCCGACTCGAGGTGGCGGACCTTGTGGCGGTAGATCAGCTCGGGCGGTGGCTCAGCCGGGATCGAGGAGGCGTCGGTCTCCACGAGCGTCTGGCCGAACGTCGTTTCGGTTGCTGACTTCGGTCACTGCCATCGGGCAACTTTACCCCCCTGACCCGCATTTCCGGGCCCGCTCCGCTTGGTTGTCCGCGCCACAGGCTATCGCGGCCGAACCGCCCCCGGCCACACATCGCTCCGGTCGGCCACCGGTATCATCGGCCCGTGCCGGCACGGGGGGAGCCCACGACGACCAGTCCACGGCCCCGGGCCCGGGTGCTCCTGGCCATCAAGAGCCTCGGCCACGGCGGGGCCGAGCGCCTGCTGGTCGACATGGTGGCCAACGGCGACCACCGGGCCTTCGACTACGAGGTCGCATTCGTGCTCGACAGCGAGAACGCCTTCGTTCCCACCCTGGTGGCGAACGGCACCCGGGTGCACGGACTCGGTGCCCGCCGCAATCTCGACCTCCGGTGGATGCTGGCCTTCCGCCGACTGCTCGCGGCCAACGATTTCGACATCGTGCATTTCCACCTGCCCTACACGGCGGCACTCGGGCGGCTGGTCGTCGCCTCGCTACCCCGGCGCCGGCAGCCGGTGACCCTCTACACCGAGCACAGCCTGTGGCACAAGGTGGCGGTGCTCGTCAAAGCCCTCAACCGGGCGACCATCGGCCGTGACCGGGCACTGATCGCCGTGTCGCAGGCGGCCTACGACGCGCTCCCCCGCGCCCTCCGGCCGCGGGCCCGGGTGGTGGTGCACGGCGTCGACCTCTCCCCCTCCCGCGACATGGTCCTCCGCCGCCAGGAGATCCGGGCCGAGGTGCGTGCCGAGCTCGGCGTCCCGTCCGGGGAGCTCCTGGCGGTGACCGTGGCCAACCTGCGCTCGGAGAAGGGGTACGACGTCCTCCTCGACGCCGCCCGCCTGGTGGCCGACCGAGGGCTGCCCATCCGATTCGCGGCGGCCGGCCAGGGGTCTTTGGCCGAGGAGCTCACCGAGCGCCATCGGGCGCTCGGCCTCGGTGAGCGGTTCCGGTTCCTCGGCCACCGCCGGGACGCGCTGGGGTTGCTCGCCGCCGCTGACATCGTCGTGCTCCCCTCCCACCAGGAGGGCCTCCCCGTCGTGCTCATGGAGGCGACCAGCGTGGGCACCGCCATCGTGGCCACGTCGGTGGGCGGCGTCCCCCTTGTGATCACCGACGGCGTCAACGGCCTGGTCGTGCCGCCCGGCGACCCCGAGCTGCTGGCCGCCGCCATCAGCAGGTGTCGGCACCGATGCCGCCCTCCGCCACCGACTGGGCGACCGGGCCCTGGCCGACAGCGCCGCCTTCGACGTGTCCCGGGCCTGCGGAGAGGTCGAGGCCATCTACCGCAGGCTGCTCGACGCTGAGCGCTCCGGCCCTCGGACACGAGGTCGGGCGTCATGACGAGGGGAGCTCACGGGCCAGGGCCTCGAGCCTCCCCGTGCCGAACTCCTCGTCGGGCTCGAGGTAGTTCCCCTCGGCCCATTCGTTCCACGACTTGATCACCACCACCTGCTCGTCCGCCGGGTTGGTGCGGGCCAGCTCCACCGCCCGCCGGACGTGGGCGGCGAAGCGCCCCGGGGTGGCGCCCGTCGCCACCACCCCGCGTCGCCCCAACCGCGGCGTGTTGTCCCAGTTCGGATACACGCTGGGGAAGATCCGGCCGCCCAGGTCCGACGGAGGGTCGATGGCCACGTCGGGATAGGGGTAGTGCCGGGGCCCTCGGGTGACCCCCCACCCGAGGAGGTGCTCGCGGGCCCTGGCGGGGACGCTGCGTTGGAAGGGGAACTGGAAGTGCACGGCGGCGTCGAATCCGTCGGCCACGTGGGACCGGTAGTCGGACTCGCCCAGCGAGGCCACCAGGTAGAGCCCGGCCAGTCCGGCGTCGACGGCCATCTTCTGCCACCGCTCGACGAAGCGGGCCGGCTCGGGCAGCCCACCGGGCTGGTAGACGAACAGGAGCGGCCGGCCACGGACCGTCATGTAACGGGGGTCCTCGAAGGCCCGCCTGAGCGAGGCGAAGTGGTCGAGGTCGTCATCGGGACCGGGATAGGTCTGCTCGATCAGGACCTTGTTGGGGGCACCGTGCCAGATGCCCGACCAGCTCTGGTTGGCCCAGCCCACGCAGAAGGGGAAGTCGGGGGAGCCGGAGCTGAGCACCTCTTCGAACGGTCGCTCGAGGAGGCGGTGGCCGGCGAACCAGTAGTGCCAGTAGCAAAAGCCGGTCACCCCGTGGGCCCGGGCCAGCTCGGCCTGGGACTCGCGGACCTCTGCGACCCTCAGGTCGTAGAAGCCGAGATCGGCGGGGAGGTGGGGCTGGACATGGCCGCGGAACAGGGGACGGGCCCGGGCCACGTTGGTCCATTCGGTGAAGCCCTTGCCCCACCACCGGTCGTTCTCGGGGATCGGGTGGAACTGGGGCAGATACAGCGCCACGACTTCCATCAGGCGGTCATGCTACCGACGGACCCGCGGCAGGGTCTCAATCGGGGTTGCCGGAACCGATGCGGGCGATCCTTCCTTCGTCGAGACGACGGAGGAGCTCGTACTCGGGCTCCAGTCTCGCCTCGAGCCGTCGCCGCTGCGACTCCGTCAGCGAGGAGCGCCCCCCGGTCACCCGGGCCCGGCGGGCGACCAGGGGCAGCCCGAGTCGCCGGCCCAGGGCGGCCAGCCCGGCGGCGAAGTCCTCGGTGAAGAACACGCTCGAACAGGCCCCGATCCGCTCCACCGCCTCGGCGACGTCGAAGCGGTCGGAGAACATGGCCAGTTGGGCCTGGAGGAGCTCGCGGGGCACCCGCTCCAAGAAGACGTCGAATCCCTGCGAAGCCAGGCCCCGCTCGGCGGCGGGCACCGGGCCCGGCATCGCCGGGTCGTCGCCGGAGACCAGATAGTCGAAGTAGGAGTGGACCCGTTCGACGGGATCCCGGAGGACGGTGATGGTGAAGGTCTTCGGCGACAGGGGCTGGGCCGCGGCCGACCGGTGGGACCGCCCGTAGAAGTAGGCCCCCTCGGCCAGCAGCCGCCGGTTGAACGACACGAAGCTGTAGTCGCCGCTGATCGTCCGGTGCAACGGGGAGCGTACGATCCGCTCGTAGACGTCCATCGGATCTTCACCACCCAACGCCATGAAGCTCAGGTGGAGGCTGGTGCCCGCCGTCTTGCGGACGTGGTAGCAGTAGATCCGGCGACAGCCATCGGGTAGCGCGTAAGAGTTCGCCAACCGGCGATAGGTCGGGTCCGTCCTGATCTCCCAGGCCGCCCGGACGTCCCGGGTCCTCTGTCGGAGCCATCGGTCGGCCCGGGTCCGCCTCGCTCCACCCGATGGTCGAGCACCGCCGGCCCCTGGCAATGGCCCCGTACCCACTCCGGCGAGCTTAGTTTCAATCGCCCCCGCCTTCCGCGGGCCGTGGCCCACCCACTCCCGACTCAGGGGCGGCCGGGGGCGGCCGGCGGTGGATCCGGGATCGAATCGTCGAAGGCGCGGTAGAACGCAGGGTCGGTGGTCAAGTGTCGGAAGACCCGGTCCGATCGGCGGTCCGTGGACCAGAGGAGCAGTCGCTTCCTGACCTGGCGCACCGACCGCGCCGAGGCGGCCGGAAGCACGGCGAGGTTGCCCGGTCGCACGTGGAGCAGCGCTCGAGGGTCCTTCCGGACCCCCTGGCTCAGGGACCCGAGGCTGGGGTGGCGCCGGCTGGCCTCCGAGAACACCTTGTGGTCGTCGAGGCCGCTCCACTTGCTCCTCGAGCCGGCTCCATGGTGGTAGATGTGCTGCCCGTACACCCCGAACCACAGCGGGTGGGCATCACGGGTGTTCGACCGGGTGAGGGGTTGCCAGTCGACCCGGGACTGCTCGAGGGAGCGGAGCACCCGGGTCCCGGCGTCGTCGAGGACGGCACCGGTCGGGGTCGTCCACGGCTCGCGGCCCCAGTCGCCGCCGATCTGCTCCCACAGTCCGACGGTGGTGGCACAGAAACTGGGGTGCGGACGGAGGTCCCCGAAATTCTCCCGGCGCTGGATGGCCGTGAACGACCGCTCCTCGAGCGTCCCTGCCAGCCACCGGTCCAGTGGACGGATGGGGAAGGCGTCGCTGTCGAGGAAGATGATGACGTCGTCCGGGTGGGCCTGCTCGGCCACCAGCCGGGCCAGTGCGTTCAACTTCTCGCCGTGCGGTGCCTTCATGTCCTCGGCGTGGTCGAACCGGCTCCACAGAGCCCGGTCCTCGATGCCGTTGAGCACGGCGAACACCTTGAACGGTGCGGCGATGTGCCGGTCGAGGTATTCGAGCTGTGGCGCGATCCACTGCGGGGAGCGCCAGTGCACGGTGGCCACGTAGATCATGGTCCGACCCGACTGACCGTCACCCCGGGGACGATACCGGGTCCACCGCCGGGTCCGGGCTCACGGCGATGCAGCCACCTTCCGTGCCAGATCGGCGATGCCCACCTCGAGGCCATCGGTTGCGAACCGATCGGAGAACAGCGCAGCGGCATCGGACACCACGGATCGGCGCAGCCCGGCCTCGCGGAGCAACCGCGCGCAGGCCCCGGCCAACGCCGTCGTGGTGTCGCCGAGGAGGAGGTGGACCCCGTCCACCGCGCCGAGGCCCTCGGCGCCCAGGGTGGTCGACGCCACCGGGATGCGGTGGGCGAACGCCTCGAGGATCTTGACCCTCGTCCCGCTGCCGTAGCGGAGGGGGACGACCACGAGGTCCGCCCGCGCCAGCTCTTCGGTGATGTCGGGGACCCGGCCCACCACGGACACCCTGGGAGGGTCGTGCACCTCCATCAACTCGGGGTGGTGGTCCCCCACCAACCGGATCTCCGCCTCGGGGACCAGGTCCCGTAGCGCCGGTCCGACCCGTTCGGCCAGCCACCGGGCGGCCTCGATGTTGGGTGGGTAGGTGAGCAGCCCCTGGAAGAGGACGGTGGGGGGCGAACCGACCACGATCCTCCCGACCGGGTTCCGCACCGACCGGTACCCGTTGGGGACCACGGCCACGTCGGCCAGGCCGACACCGGCGGCGCGCTCGGCATCGAGGTCGCTGCACACGGCGATGGCGGACACCCGCCCGGCGGCGCGCCGGTAGAGGCGCCCCCACCGGCGGATCTCCTCCTGGGCCACCACGGTGCTGGCCCTCCGGCGGGCCCGCTCGGCCCAGCCGGTCGGCGCCGGGCGCGGCACCGACAGCCGGGCGGCGACCTTCTGGTCCTCCAGGTCGTCCAGATCGAGGATGGTGGGGGCGAACACCGGCTCGCCGGCCAGTACCCACGGGCGCGCCCCGAAGAACCACACCAGGTCGTACCGGCCGGTCATGGCCCGGGCCAGCGCCCGCTGCACGGTCGACCGGTCCTGCCAGGGAAGCTCGAGCGGCATCGAGGGCCGCCGGAGGGTCGACAGCAGGCGGGCGCCCGATGCCGGCCGGTTGTCGAACCCGACCCTGGTCACCTTGGCCAGTCCCAGCGCGTCGTCGGGAGGGCCGAAGTCGGTGCGGAACCGGGAGATCACCGAGCACAGCTCGACGTCGCCGCACCGCCGGAGGGCCCGGAGCACCATGGCCAGCCGCATCCGGGGGCCCCGGTCCTCGGGCCAGGGGTAGTCGCCCGCAACGACCAAGGTTCTCATTGACGTCCTCACGATGGACACTGACCCCTCGGGGTGCATGGTCGGCACGGCCTGCCGGTCCCGGCCGGGATCCGACGATGGTAGCGGAGTGGGCAGAACGGGCCCTGGTAGGGTTTCCTGGCCCGGGTGGCCGGTAGCGGTGGGGGCCGCCCATGACCGAACGCACAACCGATGCACTGGGATCGACCGGCGTGCCCCTGGTGCTGCACGTGATCCCCACGCCCCGGGCCCGGGGCGCCCAGCGTGAGGCGCGGGCTGTCGCCGACCGGCTGGATGCGCCCGGGCGCCGGGCGCATCGGGTGCTCAGCCTGTTCGACGGGACGGCCGAGGTGGTGGTGGATGCCTCGCTCGGTCATCGGGGACGGGGCTCCGCCGGGGTCGGATTCGATCCGAGCCTGGTCCTCCGGCTGCGGGCCACCCTGGCCGCCATGGACCCCGAGGTGGTGGTGGCCCACGGGAGCGAGCCCTTGAAGTACGTGGTCCCGGCCATGCTCGGCCGGCGGCGTCCGTTGGTCTACTACGCCATCGGCACCTACTCCGGGTCGGACCGCCCCTGGCAGCTCCGCCTGTGGCAGCACCTCTTGGCCCGGGCCGATGTGGTCGCCGCCGTCGGCGAGGAGGTGCGCGACGAATGCATCGAGCGGCTGGGCGTGCCGCCCCGGCGGGTGGCCCTGGCCCTGAACGGTCGTGATCCGGAGTTCTTCCACCCCTCGGAGACAGGGGCCGGGTCGACTCCGGTGGTCATCTTCGTCGGGGCTCTCACCGGGGGGAAGTGCCCCGACCACTTCGTCGAGGTCGTGTCGAGGCTGCGGGCCCTCGGGATCTCCTTCGAGGCCAAGCTGATAGGGGACGGCCCGTTGACGCCGTCGCTGCTCGCGCCGTGTGAGGAGGCGGGCATCGCGGTGCTCGGTCCCCGGTCCGATGTCGCCGACCAGATGCGTGGGGCCGACGTCCTGGTGTTCCCGAGCCGCCCGGCCGGCGAGGGCATGCCCGGAGTGCTCATCGAGGCGGGGATGTCGGGTCTCCCGGTGGTGGCCACCGCGGTGCCCGGCGTGGGCTCGATCGTCAGGGACGGCGAGACCGGGCTCGTCGTGGCCGTCGACGACGTGGCGGCCATGGCCTCGGCCGCCGCCCGGCTGCTCACCGACCCCGCTCTCCGGACCGCCATGGGCCGCGCCGCCCGGAAGCACTGCGCGCGACCGGTTCGGCCTGGACGCCGTGGGCGCGCGATGGATGGCCCTGCTCGAGCCCCTCCTGGACGATGGTGCCGGCCGGCGGCGGCCCCGGTGAACCATCCGGGGTGTCCGGTGGGCGAGAATGTGGCCCGGCCACTGCCGGGCGAGAGAGGTTCGATCCATTGACGACGACGCGGAGCGACGGGTGACAGTACCTCCCGCACCCAAGCGGGGCGCGCCCCCGCCTTGGACGGCCCCCAGGACCCCCGCGGCAAGCGCCAATGGGCGAGCCTGTATGCGTGGTCGCTGCTGGCGGCCCGGAAGAACCCCGACTTCTCGGAGCTGGAGGGCTTCTGCTTCTTCATCGGCTACGCCCGCAGCGGCCACACCCTGGTCGCCACCCTGCTCAACGCCCATCCCGAGATGGTCATCGCCCACGAGCTCGACGCCGCCCGCTTCGTGCGACACAGGTTCGGCCGCGCCCAGCTCTTCTCGCTCCTCCTCCAGCGGGACCAGCAGTTCGGCGAGAACGGCCGCACCTGGTCCGGCTACACCTACGAGGTACCCGACCAGTTCCAGGGGAGGTTCGAGCGCCTCCGGATCATCGGCGACAAGCGGGCCAGGGCATCGGTGCTGCAGATCGCCCAGCAGCCCGAGCTGTTGGACCGCGTACGCCGGGTGGTCAAGGTGCCGATCAGGGTCGTCCATGTGACCCGCAACCCGTTCGACAACATCGCCACCGAGGCCCGCCGGCACAAGATGTCCCTGTCCGAGGCGACCGCCTGGTACGAGCGGATCTGCAAGGCGGTCCGAGTGGTCCGACCGCTGCTCGACTCCTCGGAGCTGGTGGACCTGCGCTACGAGGACTTCGCCGGCGACCCGGGGCCGTCGCTGGCCGCCTTGTGCCGGTTCCTCGGGGTGCAGCCCGAAGGCTCCTACCTCGAGTCCTGTGCGGGCATCGTCTGGTCGAGCCCGAATCGGACCCGGGATGCGGTCGTCTGGTCGGGCCCCGAGCGTGCGGGGGTCGAACGGCTGATCGAGACCTACGACGTGCTCGGCTCCTACACCTTCGACGACTGACATCGAGGGGCGCCCGCGGTCGCTACGTCGATCGGTGGGCCCCCTGGATCGTCCGCCGGGCATTGGCCCGCTCGACGGCGTGGCGCAGCGCCAGCCGGGACCGGCGTCGCAGCTCCCACTCGTAGCGGGGACGGGCGCCGCGGGGCGCCCGTGGGATGCAGAAGAGGACGAAGAGGAACGGGATCATCATGGTCCGCTCCCGTTCGATGAGCCCCAGGTTTCCGAGGGCGGCGAAGGTGTAGATGAACGTGCCGGTGTAGACCAGGCACAGCATCACGTAGGGCCGGGCGAAGGCGGCCCGGGGGACGATCCGCAGATTGCGGAGCGAGAAGAGGACCAGCACCAATATGACCGTGTTCTCGAGGGCGGCCACCCGCTCCCCGAACCCGTGGGCGTTGATGGGCAGCGGATTGAACAGCACCTCGTAGATGTCCCGTGGGAAGGTGGCCGGGCTGGACGAATAGGGGACGTTGCCGCTGGCCCCCTGGGCGGCGTTGTTGGCGTTGGTGTTCTGGAGGGAGAGCTGGCCGTGGGCCCCCCCGTGTAGGTAGTGGATGGTCAACGAGATGGCCAGGAACAGCAGTGCGGCGCCGAAGAGCAGGCTGAGCAGGCGCTTGACCCCCCCGAACGTCTTCCGGGCCCCGGCGGTGGGGACCATCATGGCGACCACGAACCCGGCCATGATCAGCAGCAGCTCGTTGGGGCGGACGTAGGCGCCGATGAACACTCCCGGTGCGACCAGCATGAAACCGCCCCGTTTTCGGGCGAGGAACTTGGCCGCACCGAAGGAGGTCATCCCGAGGGCGAGCATCATCAGCGATTCCTTGCTGAGGTCCGCCGTCCAGAAGATCAGCGACGGCATGAAGAACAGCATCTTGGCGTAGCGACGGTGGTCGGCCCGGGCGAAGGTCAGGGTGAACGCCCGGTAGAAGAAGACGGCACCGATGAACGACAGCCAGCTGAAAACGAGGAAGGTGGCCAGTTTGTTGACGCCGACGATGGCCATGGCGATCCCCCCGGCGATGCTGACCGAGCCGTCGTTGACGATCTGACGCACGTTCGCATTGGCCGTGGTGAAATTGAAGTGGCGGAAATCGGGAGCCAGCTGTGCACCCTGGGTGACGTAGCGGGTCCAGTCGGCGATGCCGTGGTAGAAGTGGTCGACGACGAAGATCTGGCCGGGCGCGGCCAGGAGGTGGAGGACCAGGCTGATCGTCAGTATCCGGACCAGCCACGGATTGCCCTCCGCGTAGGCCACCCGTTGGATGACGACCCGGCCCAGCCCGAACAGGACCACGGCCACCACCAGGGCGACGACCGGCTGGGATGAGACTTGGGCCGCAACGAGCATGGGGCGGCTACCGGCCGTGGGGTCAGGCCTGGGTCCGTGCCGTACCTGAGGTCGATCCGCCGGCGCTGAGGGCGAGGACCGCCTCCTCCTCGCCATCGGCTTCCTGCTCGGTGACCGAGGGCGGGGCGAGGGCGGAGTGGCGGATGTCCGCCCGCTCGATGCGGACGTTGGTCAGCACCACGCCCAGCACGGGTGCGCCCATCCGCCGTAGCAGGTCGCCGGCCCGCCGGGCCTGGTCGAACGTGGTGACCCGGCACTCGGCCACCACCAGCACCACGTCGACCGAATGGACCAGGGCCTCGGCGTGGTGCACCGCCAGCAGCGGCGGCACCTCCACGATGATCACATCGGACAGGGCCGCGGGCGGCGTCGAGGACCGCCGGCGCCGCGGTTCACCAGCTGCCCGCTCCTGGCGATGAACGGGCTGAGGGGGAGGCGGAACACGTTCTCGAGCCTCGACGGCTCGAGGTGGGCCTCGACGTCCTCGGCGGTGATGTCGCCGTTGACGCTCGTCCGGCTGCCGCCGTTGCGCTTCGCTTCGACCTCGCCGGTGCTGATGACCACGACCCGCTGGCCGGCCTCTGCGTAGATGGCGGCCAGATTGGCGGCCACCTGGGGTCGGGTGGGCTCGGTTCCGGGCGACACCACCAGCACGACCTGGCGGTCACGCAAGCTCACGGACCGGGCCATCGTCGACCCGGGGCTTCGAGGGCAGCAGGTCCCCGAGGGCGGCGTCCATGCCCGATGGCGTAGGGGTCGGTCGGGCCCGACGTCGGGGCCAGGCCCTCGAACATCACCGACATCCGCAGCATGCGGTAGGCCTCGGCTCCCGGTGAATCGGGCTCTCGGATCACGTCGACCATCGGGGCCAGCCCCACCGGGGTCGCCCCCAGTACCGCCGTGGGGATCTCCACCACCACCGGGAACCCGAAATTGGCCTCCGCCCGGGCCGCGTTCCGGAGGCGCTTGTCGAGGAGCTCGCGGAGCAGCACGATGCCCGCCCCGATGACCAGGCCGATGACCAGGCCGGCGCCGACCCGCACCTTCCGGCTCGCCCCCAGGCTGGCCTTGACCCCGGCGTGCACCTTGGTGGCCCCCAGCGCCGGATGGAGGATCGTGTACCCGGTCGCCACCGTGCCTCCACCGGACTTTGGATTCTGGGCCTGCTTCTCGGTCGCCTTCTGGGTCATCACGTCATGAGCGTCTGGGCGTACTGGTTGGCCAACGCGACCGCGTCGGCGGCGGTGGCCCCGTATGCGGTCAGCTGGACGTTGGTCGGGGTGTTCCGCTTGATCGGTCCGGCCAGACCCGTCCCCCTGGCGGCGACGGCGACTGGCAACCATGTAGGCGGGCAGGTCGTAGTCGGGGATGACCGCGCCGGCGTCGGACACCACCTGCTGCAGGGTGGTCGTGGCGTTGGCCTCGAAGAGGATCTGGGCGTCGGTCACCGAGCCGTTGAGCGGACTGCCCCCGCCTTGGGGCGGGGTACCGACGAGGGCGACGGCCTGCATAGGGCAGCGCGACTTGACGGCCTTGGCGTGGGCCACGGGGAGGAAGGCGGCGATGACCGCCCCGATGATGGCCAGGCCCACCAACAGCCGCCAGCTACGCCGGAGCGCCCCCCCATAGTCGATTGGCTCCATTTCTTCTCCAACTCCTGCCCGAGGTAGACCAGCAATCCTACACCGACCCCTGTGGGATTGAACATCACCGACACCGGTCGGGTGGCCCCCGGCCGAAGCGGTTTTCGGCGGGACTGTGCGAACCGGGTCGGGCCCCGCCGCACCGGATCCGTCGGGCCGGGTCCCGGCGGGTCCGCTCGACCGGTCGGATCCCGGCGGAGCCGTCGGACCCGGCCTCCGGCCACCGGGTCGTCGCCCGGACCATTACCCAATTTTGGGGATGGCCCCCCCACGATCCGTAGGTATTGTCACGGTGACGATCCTGCGACTGAGCAGGTTCTTCGCCTGTCGGTAGCCGGGGCTTGACGCAGACCTTCGGGGGGATGGCAGTATTGTGTTCGCCACGGTGTGAACTTTGGATGAGAATAAGGCCGTCGTCGGGTGGCAACCGTCGGTGGAAGGACGTGATGTGCCGGTGGTAGCGCCGGGCGCAAAACGTGCCTCGTCGTGGCGTGTGGGGAGAAGTTCGCTTGGGCGGAAGCGGTCGGAACTTTTGGCCAAGGGGGCGATGTGCATGGGTGACACCGAGGCCGAGGAAGCGTCACAATCGCAGGCCCTGCCAGCCGAGGCCCCGTCGTCGGCCGACCAGCACCGGGCCACCGTCGCGGTCCGGGCCAGCCGGGTCCGCTCACGACTGGTGTTCACCCTGATCGACGCCATCTGTGTCGCCGTCGGCTACAGCCTCGCCCAGATCACCTACTTCCGTGACAAGGCGCCGGGGCTCTACTGGCAGCACCTGGCCGGGTTCCTCGTCGCCGCCCTCGTCGTCACGCTCGTGGCCAACCACGTGTTCGGCCTGTACGGGCGAATGTGGCGCCACGCCGGCGTCGAGGAGGCCCGCCAGTTGATCCTCTCTGCCGCGGTGACCGTCATCGTGCTGATCGTCATCTACCCGCTCGGGCAAGCGCGTCGGGTTCGAGCGGGTGCCGATGACGGTGATCTTCGTCGGCTGCATGTTCGCCACCCTGGGCATGGGGATCCTGCGGTTCCATTCGAGGCTCTTCGCCTGGCAACGGGGGAGCCGCCGGGTCGGGCTCCGGGTGGCGGTCGTGGGGAGCAGGGACGCCGGCGCCGCGGCCATCCGGGAGATGTTGCGCAGCCCGGGGGCGGGGCTGGTGCCGGTGGCCGTCTTCGACGACGACCAGCGGGCCCATGGGCTCTCGATGGTCGGGGTCCCGGTGGTCGGTTCCATCGACGACATCCCCGGCGCGGCCAGCCGGTACACGCTCCAGCAGGTGCTTCTGACCATTCCCAACCCCTCGCCCGAGCTGGTCGAGAAGGTCCTGCTGGCCTGCGAGAGGGCGGGCCTGACCATGAAGGTCCTGCCCGGGGTCAGCCATCTGGTCGACGGCATCGGCACCGTCGGTTCCGCTGAGCCGGGCGCGTGAGCCCCGGATCGAGGACCTCCTGGGCCGCAAACCGATACCGATCGATCTGGCCACGGTCAGGCGCTCGCTGGAGGGCCGCCGGGTGCTGGTCACCGGCGCCGGCGGGTCGATCGGTTCGGAGATCTGCCGGCAGGTGGCGGAGCTCGACCCCTCCCTGCTGGTCCTCCTGGACCACGACGAGACCCACCTCCACGACACGGCGGCCACGATTCCGGGGCCGACCGAACAGGCGCTGGTCGACATCGCCGACCGGTCGGCGGTGGTCGACGCCTTCGACCAATTCCGCCCCGAGGTCGTCTTCCATGCCGCCGCCCACAAGCACGTCCCGGTGCTCGAGCAGCACCCCGTCGAAGCGGCGTCCACCAACGTGTTCGGGACCCTCAACGTCGTCGAGGCGGCAACCGGCGTCGGTACCCAGCGGTTCGTCCAGATCTCGACCGACAAGGCGGTCCGGCCGTCGAGCGTGATGGGTGCGACCAAGCGGATGGCCGAGCAGATCGTGCTCTCACGGGCCCCTGCGGGCGCCTCGTACTGCACCGTCCGCTTCGGCAACGTGCTCGGGAGCCGGGGCAGCGTCATCCCGACCTTCACCCGCCAGATCGCCAACGGAGGGCCGGTGACGGTGACCGACGCCCGGATGACCCGGTTCTTCATGAGCGTCGAGGAGGCCGTCCAGCTGGTGCTCGAGTCGTCGGTCCTCTCCGACGGGGGCGGCGAGGTCTTCATGCTCGAGATGGGTGACCCGGTCAGCATCCTGGACCTGGCCAAGAGGATGATCCGGCTGTCCGGCTTCAAGGACGGCGAGGACATCGACATCGAGATCGTCGGGGTGCGCCCCGGGGAGAAGCTCGACGAGGAGCTCCGGACACCCGAGGAAGAGGTGCTCAACACCTACCATCCCTACATCAACCAGCTGATCCCGATCACCGCCTCGGCCGAGCATTTCGCGGCCGGACTCGAGCACCTGCGTCAGGCCACCGCCGAGCGCGACGGGGCATCGGTCAGACAGCTCCTGTTCACGATCGGGGCGCCGGGGTCCCCGGGCACCCGACCGGCGGACACCCCGGCCAACGGCAAGCTCGACGTTGACGGTGGCAACGGGCAGTCCCTTCCGGAGGGATCGCCAGCAGAGAGCACCCAGCAAGTCCTGGCATGATCACGCGGCCAGGCGCCGGCGGGTGAGCAGGGGCAACGAGCCAACCAGGCTCGTGGTGGTCGGCCAGGGCTATGTCGGGCTCCCCCTCGCCCTGCGCGCCGTGGAGGCAGGGTTCGACGTCGTGGGCTTCGACATCGATGCCGAACGGATCAAGCGGCTGGCGGCCGGCGACTCCTACGTCGAGGACGTCCCCGATGACCGCCTGGCGGTCGCCCTCGACTCGGGGCGATTCGAACCCGCCCACGACCCCGAGCGGATGGCCGGCTTCGATGTGGCCGTCCTCGACGTGCCCACTCCCCTGCGCGACGGGATGCCCAATCTCTCCCACGTCGAGGACGCCGCCTCGACGGTGTCCCGCTTCCTCCGCTCCGGTGCCCTGGTGGTCCTCGAGTCGACGAGCTACCCGGGCACCACCGAGGAACTGGTCGGCCCCATCCTGGAGAAGGGATCGGGCCTGGTCGCCGGCAGCGACTTCCGCCTGGCCTACAGTCCCGAGCGCATCGACCCGGGCAATCACACCTGGCGTCTCGACAACACCCCGAAGGTGGTCTCCGGCGTCGACGAGGCCTCGCTGGAGGCCGTCCAGGCCTTCTACGGCCGGCTCGTCGAGCAGACGGTACCGGTGTCCGGCACCCGTGAGGCCGAGCTCACCAAGCTGCTCGAGAACACGTTCCGACACGTGAACATCGCCCTGGTCAACGAGCTGGCCATGTTCGCCGCGGAACTGGACATCGACGTGTGGGAGGCCATCGACGCCGCCACGACCAAACCCTTCGGCTACCTCCGGTTCACCCCGGGCCCGGGCGTGGGCGGGCACTGCCTGCCCATCGACCCGAGCTACCTGTCGTGGAAGGTGCGGCGGAGCCTCGGCCAGCCCTTCCGCTTCGTGGAGCTGGCCAACGACGTCAACGAGCACATGCCCGACTACCTCGTGCGCCGACTGGTGCTGGCCTTCAACCGGATGGGCCGGTCCGTCAACGGCTCCAGGATCCTGCTCCTCGGCCTGGCCTACAAACGGAACACGGGCGACGCCCGCGAGGCGCCCGGAGCCATCATCGCCCAGTCGCTGCGTGCCCTCGGCGCCGAGGTCAGGGTGGTGGATCCCCACATCGCAGCCGACTCCGCTTCCGTATCCACTGGTCGAGCTGACCGCGGAGGAGATCGAGGGCTCCGACGCCACGGTGATCGTGACCGATCACGATGCGTTCGACTACGGGCTGGTCCAGACCCACGCCTCCTACGTCTTCGATGCCCGGAACCGGCTGTCGGGACCGACGGTCGAGCGGCTGTAGCCTGCGGCGGTGCACCGCGGGCAGACGCCTCCCGGAGGCCGGGGTCCGATGACGGAGCCGTCCCCGTCGACCACCGCTGGTGGACGATGAGGGTCGTCGTGACCGGGGGGGCCGGATTCATCGGCGCCAACCTGTGCCGGGCGCTCACCGCCGACCCGGCGATCGCCGAGGTGGTGGCCCTCGACGACCTGTCCACCGGGCACCGCCACAACCTGGGGCCGGTCGAGGGGGTGGATCTGGTCGAGGGCTCGATCCTCGACCGTGCCCTCCTCGACCGGGTCCTCCAGGGGGCCGACGCCGTCGTGCACCTGGCCGCCCGGCCGTCGGTTCCCCGGTCGATGACCGACCCGATGGCCAGTCACCTGACCAATGCCACCGGCACCATGGAGGTGCTGGAAGCGGCGCGGCGCGGCAGCCGTCCCCATATCGTGGTGGCGTCGTCGTCCTCGGTCTACGGCGCCAATCCGACGCTGCCCAAGCGCGAGGACATGGCCACCATGCCGGCCAGCCCCTATGCGGCCGGCAAGCTGGCCGCCGAGGCGGCCACGCTGGCCTACGGCCGTTCGTTCGGCCTCCCCGTCCTGGCCTTCCGGTTCTTCAACGTCTTCGGCCCGCTCCAGAGCGCCGGCCACGCCTACGCCGCCGTGGTGCCGGCGTTCATCGACGCCGCCCTCCGGGGCGAACCCCTCCCGGTCCACGGCGACGGTGCGCCAGACCCGGGACTTCACCTATGTCGGGAGCGTGGTCGCCGTGCTGCACGACGCCCTCCATCGCCGGGTGACCGCCCTCGAGCCGGTCAATCTGGCCTTCGGGACCAGGGTCTCGCTCCTCGAGCTCATCGAGCTCCTCGAGAAGCTGGTGGGAACGCCCCTTGCCCGCCACCACTCCGTGTCCAGGCCGGGGGACGTCCGCGACTCCCAGGCCGACCAGACCCGGGTCAGGCGCCTGTTCCCCGACGTCGAACCGGTCGGGCTCGAAGCCGGCCTGCGGGCCACGGTCGAATGGTTCGAGGGGAAGGCCTGACCCCACCTCTCGCTCCCGGTACGACCCCTCGCTCCCGACCGTCCATCCCCGACCCCGTCCATCCCCGACCCCGTCCATCCCCGTCCATCCCCGACCGTCCCGATCGTCGGTCCGGCCCTTCGGTCACCGGCGGTGGGCAGACGCCCACCGGCCGGGCGGAGAACAGGCGCGGTGGGCCGATTCGTCAAAAGTGATGACGTGGGCTTTCGGTTCGAGTTCACGGTGGCTACGATTGGGCCGGAGGGAACGACACCGTGAGCATCTTCCTGGGAGAAGGGCAGTGAGCGGTGCAGGAGGGGGCAGGAGCAAATGGCGAACAAGGAGCCGGCCGGCCGCGCCGGACCGGCCGCTGAGCGGCTCGACTCGGTGAGCCGGACCGTCGCACTGGTCGACCTCCGACCGGTCATCGGCGTCCACCCCGATGGCGCCCATGACGCCGGCACGGCTCTGGAACTGGCCCTCCGGCGGATCGGACAGGTGGTGAGGGCCGACGACCGGGTGTGCCCGTTCGGGGTCTCCCGAGTCGCCATCGCCTTCGGCCCGGATGCCGACTCGGTCACTCCGAAGATGCTGGGCGAGCGGTTGGCACGGGCCGTCCGCCAGCGTCCGCTGGCCGAAGGGCGGGGCGGCCGCTCCGCAGACCCGCATGGTCCGGGCAGGGGTGGGGCGGCCTCCGACGAGCGGCGACAACGGCGCCGTGCTCCCCGCCGCCGCCACACCGCCCTGGTCGACGACGGTCACCGTCGACCGGCTCGCCGATGGCCTGGCCGCTCGACTGAGGCACCGGACGGTCGTCCGCTGCTCCACCGGGGGATTCGCCCGGTATGGAACCAGGCACGACGACCCGTCGGCCCCGGGCGACAGGGGCACCATCCTGGTGGTCAGCCCCGGTCGCGCCTCCGGCGGAGCCCCCGGGCTGTCGGCGGTGGCCGCCTCGACGGTGGCCGAGCGTCTCGGATTCGAAGCGGACGCCGTCGCCCTCTCCGTCGACGACGAGCTCATCCTCGACATCCACGGTGCCCCTCTCGACCTGGTCGTCCTGGTGGTCGAGGGAGAGCGGGACCCGACGAGTGACCTGGTGACCTGGGCATCGAGTACCTGGCACGTGCCCGCGCAGCTGGCCGCCAGGTATCTCTCCAAGGGCATCGGCGTCCTGGCCGTGGGGGCAGGGGCGGGGCCCGGGGCCCTGGCGGGATGCTCAGCCCAGGGAGCGACCGTCCTCTTGGATCTCGACGAGCTCCAGGCTGAGCTGAGCCACCTGGGCACGGCCCCGGGGCTGGACGATTCGTGGTCGGCCCAGGGCACCGGGACCCGGGTTCCGCCGCCGATGGAGCCGCTGATGCTCCTCACCACCAGCGAGCGTCGGGTGCTGTTCTATCTGACGACCGGGAGATCAGCCCAGGACATCGCCGACGACCTGGTGGTGTCGGTCACCACCGTGCGGTCCCACATCCGCTCGATCCTGCGAAAGCTGGGTGTCCGATCCCAGCTGGCGGCGGTGGCCATCGCCAACGGCCAGGACTTCGGACGCCCACCGACCGGGAGCGGGGCTCCGGACCTCCAACGGGAACTGGAGGTTCCGGGGGTGGGCTGATAGGTGACGACTAGGTCGGCTGTCCGGTGCGGCTGACCAGACCGAGGCTGTAGCAGGTCTTGGCGAGCCTCTGCGTCGCAGACTCCACGGAGGAGGCCTTTCCTGACGTCACCGCCGCCATCAGGGCGGCCCCCTCCCGGCGGAGTCCCGGATTGGATGCGAGCCCCATCTCGTTGCGCGACGGCGGTGAGCTGGTCCTTCGAGGACGTCGAACTATGGATGATCAGCTGATTGCCGAAATCATGGCAGGCGGTGGCGTCAGAAGCGCTCACCGCGGGCTTGGACTCCGCCTGCTTGAGCTGCACCCTCCGGCGAGCAGTGCCACGGTCGAAGCGGCGACGATCATCTTGGTCCAGTTCTTCACGGCGCTCACCATAGCAATGGGCCGGTCGGGCCGCCATGACCAGGGGATCGGTCGAATTCCCCGTGCCTGAACCGACCGTGCCCACCCGACGCCGGCGCCGAGTGGCCTGCGTGGCGAGGCGACTCCTCCCGATCGATGGGATGCTGACCACATGCGAGACGAGCTGGGGAAGATCGCCCAGTCATTGGGAATCCGGCGGGGCTGGCCCGGGGACGGGACCGGCTGGTCGGGCTGCTGACCGGAGGCGGGGCCGACTCCGTCCACCGCCGCAACCAGCTCGACGACCGGCATCTCAAGATCCTCTTGAGCCTCCTCCTCCGGCCCGATTCGAACTGTCTGGATGTCTGGGCGCACCGGGGCCTGTTCATGACCGAGTTCCGGCGTCTGGCGCCGGCCGGCCACCACATCGCCTATGAGCCGTTGCCCGACCTGTGCACCCGCCTGGTGCTCGAGTTCCCCGAGATGGACGTCCGACAGCGGGCACTCTCGAACGAGGAGGGCGTGAGCAGCTTCGTGCACGTCCGGGACGCGCCGGCCTACAGCGGGCTGAAGGAGCACCCCTACCCCGGCGAGATGGCCACCGAGCGGATCACCGTCGCCACCGAACGCCTCGATGACCACGTGCCCGACCACTGGCTGCCCGACTTCGTCAAGATCGACGTGGAGGGGGCCGAGGCCCTGGTCATCGAAGGCGCACTCTCGACCCTCAAGGAAGGCGAAGCCGGTGATCGCCTTCGAGCACGGGTGGGGCGGGGGCGAGCCGTTCGGTGCGTCGGACGAGGACATGCACAGACTCCTCTGTCGAGACGTCGGCCTACGCCTCTTCGACATGGAGGGGAATGGGCCCCTCGGCCTTGCCCAGTTCCGAGACCTGCTGTCCACCGGCGACCGGTGGAATTTGGGATAGCCCACGAATAGACCCGAGCCGGGGGCAGGTCCCCGTGGTCAGCAGGTCCGGAGCACCAGCGCCTTGGCCAGGGCGCCCCACTCGTAGATGACGTCGCGGAGCAGGCTGGACCGCGGATCGGTGACCGGGACCATCTCCAGCTGGACGGCCGTGCACCTCTTGAACAACAGTCGGGCGCGGGTCGCCTGGCTCCGCTCGGAGACCACGATGATCCGACGCCAGTGGTGCTGGGCGGCCAGCCGGGACGCGTACTCGGCCTCACCCCTGGTGGAGAGGGGATCCGCCCGGAAGCAGACGATCTTCACGCCGGGGACGGGTTTCGGGCAGGAGACCGCCCGGACCCCGCCCAGGGAGACCGCCGCCACCGGGGCATACCCCTCCTTGGCCAGTCTGATGGCCTGCTGGGCCCGGAGCTGGCCTGCGTCGCCGCCGAGCGCCACCACGGCGTCGGCCCTGGTGGGTCGGTCGGTCGGCGGCCAGATGAACAGACGGGCCGTCGCCACCGGGAAGAGCACCACCACGAGGATGACCGCCGACACGAGCGTGACCCGCACGATCCGTCGCAGCCTGGACCTGCGTGGGGGCACGGGGGCAGGCTAGTGGCAGGGATCGGCGGGCTATCGGCAGGCAGTCGGCCCAGGTAGGCTCGTCGTCGAGGACGAACGGATGACCCGGACACGACGACTCGCCATCAGCCTGGCCCTGAATGCCGGACTGGTGGTCGCCCAGGTCGCCCTCGGCCTGGTGGCGCGTTCCACGGGACTCCTGGCCGACGCCGGGCACAACCTCACCGATGTGGGTGCCCTGGTCCTCTCCATGGTGGCGGTCCGGCTGGCCCTGCGCCCGCCCAATGCCGAGCGCTCGTTCGGCAATCACCGGGCCACCATCCTGGCGGCCCTGGCCAACGCCTCCCTGATCGCCGTCGTCACCGCCCTGATCGTGGTCGGGAGCGTTCACCGGCTCGGCCACCCCGAGCACGTGCGGGCCGGACTGGTGGTCGTGGTGGCGTCGTTGGGCCTGGTGGTCAACGGTGTGGCCGCCCTGGTCCTCCACGACGGTTCCTCCGACCTGAACATGCGCTCGGCCGTGCTGCACATGATCGGTGACGCCCTGGCCTCCCTGGCCGTCGTGCTGGCCGCCGCGGCCCTGCTCTTCTTCCCCTCGGCCGACTGGCTCGATCCGGTGTCGGCCCTGGTCGTGGCGGCGATCATCGTGTTCCAGGCCTCCCGGGTGCTCCGGGCCAGCATCGCCGTGCTCCTCGAGTCCACCCCGTCCGACGTGGACCTGGCCGACCTCACCGCCACCATGGAGGGCACGCCCGGGGTCGGCGAGGTGCACGATCTCCACGTGTGGAGCCTCTCGACCGAGATGCGGCTGCTCTCGGCCCACATGGTGCTGACCGGCCACCCCTCCCTCGAGGAGGCCCAGGTCGTCGGGGAGCGGGTCAAGGCGGCCGTCGCCAGCGAGTTCTCGATCTCCCACAGCACCCTCGAGCTCGAATGCGAGCGCTGCAACGACGACGAGGACCCGTGCCGGATGGAGACGGTGACCCGGGCTGCCGGTTCCGTCCGTCGTCACTGACGCCCCGCCCGCGGGACCGTGGGGCAACGGGTCCCCGGACGCGACGCGGCCCCGAGTAACCGAGCGGCCGAAACCGCCCCAGCTCCTCGGGGCCACGTTCACGGTGAGCCCGGCCTCACCCGCGCCGAGCCGTGTCGGACGACTCTGCGGCAGGCACCGGTCCATCACGCTCGCCTGAGCGAACCGACCGTCACCGAACTCCCACGCCGGTCACCTACGGCCCCACCTCCGCCCTCTGAGTCGATCGTCCTCGGAGCCTTTCGACCCCTCCTCCGATCCCTCCAGGACTCCGGTGGAGCTTCGGTTTCCCGAACAATTGACACTGTGATGGGTGTCCCTCCGACGGTCAAGGGGAGGGCGCGATTTCCCTACCTTTTCCGCCGGATTTCCCACCCTGTCACCAGATCCGGCCGAGATGTCCACCGGTCATCCCCAAGGCCGGCGATGCGGTCGGGTCAGCCGCGGAGGCGGCGGAGCTCGGCGGCGACCGCCTTGCCGTCGGCCTTGCCCTCGCTGGCGTGCATGACCTTGCCGATGAAGAACCCAGACAGCTTCTTGCGGTCCCTGTCGTCACCTTCGCAGTAGCGGCCCCACTCGTCGGGATGCGCGGCCACGACCCCGGCCACCGTGGCCACCAGCGAGTCGCCGGAGAGCGCCTCGAACCCCTTGGCGGCGGCGATGGCCGCCGGATCTCCGCCGCCGGAGGCCAGCAGCTCGGCCAGGACCGCCTTGGCCTGGGTGGTGGTCAAGGTGCCGTCGGCCTCCATGGTCAGAAGGGCCACGTAGGGCTCGGGGTCGAGCCGGCGGGCCGCCCCGGCATCGGTGGCGGCCTCGTTTGCCGTGCGGGCCAGCGCCAGCCCCGAACCGACCCCGGCGGCCACCGCCGCCGTCACCAGATCGTCGAGCCCGAGGTCGACGACGGTCGCCACCTGGCCGATCTGCGACTCGGTGACCCCGCCGGCATCGCCCAGCAGCTCGACGAGCCTGGCCCGCCGGACCGAGGGCATGGGGCCCATGGTGTCGGACACGGCACGGATCCACTCGGCGTCGGGGACCAGCGGCACCAGATCGGGCTCGAGGAAGTACCGGTAGTCGTAGGCGTCCTCCTTCGAGCGCAGGGTGACGGTGCGCCCGGCGTCCTCGTCCCAGTGCCGGGTCTGCTGGACCACCCGCTCCCCGGACTCGAGCAGGGCGACCTGGCGGTCGGCCTCGTACTCGACGGCCCTCCCGAGCGAGCGGACCGAGTTGAGGTTCTTGATCTCGCACCTGGTGCCGAGGGGCCCGTCCGGCGATGACCGCACCGACACGTTGGCGTCGACCCGCAGTGACCCCTCCTCCATCTTCCCGTCCGAGGCCCCGGCGGCGATCAGCACGGCACGGAGCTCGGTGACGTAGGCGCGCGCCTGGGCCGCACGACCGCATGTCCGGCGCGCTCACGATCTCCACCAGCGGCACGCCGGAGCGGTTGTAGTCGACCAGCGAGTAGTCGGCGCCGTGGATGCGGCCCGACGCTCCGGCATGGGTCGTCTTGCCGGTGTCCTCCTCCATGTGGGCCCGCTCGATGCCCACCCGGGTCCCGTCGGGGAGGTCGAGGTGGCCGTTGACGTTGATCGGCTCGTCGTACTGGCTGATCTGGTAGTCCTTGGCCTGGTCGGGATAGAAGTAGTTCTTCCGGTGGAAGGTGGACGGCCGGATCTCACAGCTGAGGGCGGTCCCGATGGCCATGGCCAGTTCGACGGCCTTCTGGTTGACCACCGGGAGCGAGCCCGGCAGCCCCAGGCACACCGGGCACACGTTGGTGTTG
Organism: uncultured Acidimicrobiales bacterium; assembly: GCA_963806285.1. Lineage (GTDB taxonomy): Bacteria > Actinomycetota > Acidimicrobiia > Acidimicrobiales > RAAP-2 > Bog-756. The sequence continues at coordinate 751,093 of CAWDXJ010000004.1, read as the reverse complement.
GGCTGGTCGCCGAACAGGTTCGGGCACCCGCAGAACAGCTTGGTGGCCGTCTTCAGCTCGCAGTGCACCTCGAGGCCGATGACCATCCCCCACCCCGCCTTCATGACCGGTCCCCGCCGGTCAGGACCGGAGCGGCCATAGGAGGAGCGGCGGCTTCGACCACGGCGGCCACCTTCAAGATGGTGCCCTCGGACAGGGCCGGGCCGAGCACCTGCACCCCCACCGGCAGGCCGTCCTCGCCGGTGCCGAAGGGGACGCTGATCGCCGGGTGGCCGGCCAGGTTGCTCGGGATCGTGCACACGTCGGAGAGGTACATGGTCAGCGGGTCGCCGGTCTTGGCGCCCAGGGGGAAGGCGGTGGTCGGGGCGGTGGGCCCGAGCAGGACCTCACAGCGTTGGTAGGCGGCGGCGAAGCCCTCGATGATCCTGGTCCTGACCCGCAACGCCTGGTTGTAGTACGCGTCCATGTACCCGGCGGAGAGCACGTAGGTGCCCAGCATGATCCGGCGCTTGACCTCGGCCCCGAACCCGGCCGACCGGGTGGCGGTGTTCATGGCCACCGTGTCCTCGGCGTCGACCCGCAGGCCGTAGCGGACCCCGTCGTAGCGGGCCAGGTTGGAGGAGGCCTCCCCCGGGGCGATGAGGTAGTAGGCGGACAGTCCGAGGACCACCTCGGGAACCGAGACCTCTTCGACCCTGGCCCCGGCGGCGGCACAGGCCTCGGCGGCCTGGCGGGTGCGGGCCACCACGTCGGGGTCGGCCCCCTCGAGGAACTCGGTGAGCACGCCGACGGTCAGGCCGGCCACACCGTCGTCGAGGACGGAGACCACCCTGGGGGTGGGGCGGTTGAGCGAGGTGGAGTCGCAGGGGTCGTGGCCGCCGATGACGTCGAACAGGAGGGCGGCGTCCGCCACGGTGGTGGCCAGGGGCCCCACCTGGTCCAGGGAGCTGGCGAAGGCCACCAGGCCGTAGCGGGAGACGGTGCCGTAGGTGGGCTTCATCCCCACCACCCCGCACAGGGCCGCCGGCTGGCGGATCGACCCGCCGGTGTCCGAACCGAGGGCCAGGGGGGCGAACCCGGCGGCCACGGCGGCGGCCGAGCCGCCCGATGATCCGCCCGGGACCCGGCCGGTGTCGTGGGGGTTGCGGGTGGGGCCGAACGCCGAGGTCTCCGTCGAGGAGCCCATGGCGAACTCGTCCATGTTGGTCTTTCCCACCATGACCGCCCCGGCCCGGCGCAGGCGGGACACCACGGTGGCGTCGTAGGGGGGGCGCCATCCCTCGAGGATGCGCGAGGAGCAGGTGGTGGGGACCCCCCGGGTGCACAGGTTGTCCTTCAGCGCCACCGGGACCCCGGCCAGCGGTCCGGGGTCCTCCCCCGCGGTGACCATGCGGTCCACGGCGATCGCCTGGTGGCGGGCCTCCTCGGTGGTGACCAGGTTGAAGGCGTTGACCCGGTCGTCGCCGGCCTCGATGACCGCCAGGTGCTCGTCGAGCACGTCCAGGGCCGAGCGGGCCCCCGACCGGACCGCATTGGCCAGGAACGTCGAGGGGCGGGCCGAGGTCACGGGGTTTCCCCGAGGATGCGGGGCACCCGGAAGCGATGGTCCTCCACCGACGGCGCCTGTCCGAGCACCTCGTCCCGATCGACGCCCGGGCGCACCTCATCGGAGCGGAGCACGTTGGTCACCGCCATGGCGTGGGCCGTCGGCACCACGCCGGCCAGGTCGAGCGAGGCCACGTCGGCGGCATGGTCGAGCACCTCGGCCAACTGGCCGGTGAACAGGTCGAGCTCCTCGTCGGTGAGCTCGAGCCGGGCCAGGTCGGCCACGTGGGCCACCTCGTCGCGGGTGAGCCGCCCGGGCCCCGCCATCAGGCGGCCACGGCGCCGGGGCCACCCAGGACCTCGCCGGCGAAGGCCACCACCCGCTGCTCGACCAGGGGGGCGTCCCAGTCGAGGGTGGCCACGTGGAAGCTGCGCTCGAGATAGACCCGCTCGACCGGGCCGGCCACCGAGGCCTCGAAGACGTCGCCGGACTCGACCGGCACCACGTGGTCCACCCGGCTGCTCAGCAGCAGGGCCGGGCACCGGATGTCACCGAGCCCGGAGGCGACGGCGTCGACCCCTTCGAACAGGGAGAGGGCGGCGGCCAGCGGGGTGCCGGCGTAGGCGGCCTCAGCCGCCCCTCCATGGCGATGTCGGAGCCGATGCCGTCGATCACCTCGGTCCCGTCGGCCAGCATCCCTTGGATCAGGTCCCGGCACTCCTCGGCAGTCGGGTGCACCAGCGGGTTGACGACGGCGATCCCCTTGATCTCGGGATGGTGCTGGGCCAGCCAGCAGGCCAGGGTCCCTCCCATGGACAGCCCGGTCACCGCCACCTTGTCGCAACGGGCGGCCAGCGCCCGGTAGGCGGCCTCGGCGGCCCCGGACCAGTCCTCCCAGCGGGTGGGCGAGCATGTCCTCGACCGAGGTGCCGTGTCCCGGGAGCAACGGCATCTCCACCGAGAAGCCGGCGGCGACAGCGGCCTCGGCCAGGGGCCGCATCGACTGGGGGTTGCCGGTGAACCCGTGAAGGACCAGTACGCCGTGGGATCCGCCGACGTACGACCACGGCTCGGCACCGGGGATGATCGGAGCAGTCACGACAGGTGATGCTAATGGGTCGGGTCGGGGGTGGATCACCACCCGGGAGGCCCACCTTGCCCTCCTTGGGCGCTTCGGGGGTCGGGTTAGTGTGGTCGGCCAGACACCCGACCGACCGGCAAAGGAGCTTCGCAGCCATGGCCACCTATCTTTTCCTGAGCGACGAATGGCTGGACGAGGCCCGGTCCATCCGGGCGGAGTTCGACGGAAGGGGCGAGGGCATCTCCCACTCGATCAGGATGAACCTGGTCATCGCCGCGGTGCCCTTCGGGGAGGGAGCGGTCGACGCCCACGTCGACACCAGCAGCGGTGAGCTGGTGCTCGACACCGGGCACATCGACCCGGTCGATCTCAAGGTCTCCCTGGACTATGACGTGGCCAAGGCCATCCTGGTCGAGGGCAACCCACAGGCGGGCATGCAGGCGTTCATGTCCGGCAAGATCAAGGTCGAAGGGGACATCGCCAAGCTGATGGCGATGCAGTCGATGACCCCCGACCCGGTGGCCGCCGAGATCGCCGCCCGCATCCTGGCCATGACCGAGTAGCACCCGGCGCCGGTCGACACTCGAGGAGATGGCCGTGCCCACATCAGATCTGAAGCAAAGGCTCCACTGGGAGGATCCCGAGCACCTCCGTGTCGGTCAGGCCAGTTTCCTGATCGCCCTCGACGGGGCCAAGGGAACCCGCACGACCGCGGACCGCTTCGTGCTGATGAAGAACAAGCCAAATGGTCGACAGTTTTCTCGCCCATGCCCCCCCGGGCGGAGCACATCGTCGACCTCGGGATCTTCAAGGGTGGGAGCGTTGCCTTCTACCACCAGCTGTTCCTGCCCAGGCGATCCTCTACCGATCGAGCGGACCGCCCTCTACTGATCGGCGGCGGCTACCGCGAGGGGGGCGAGTAGACCGAGCCGGACTTGCGGACCGATCGGGCCTCGAGTCGGAACAGTCGGTTCTTGACCACGTGGTTGGGATGGTCGAAGCGTGACCCAGGTCGGGTCACCAGCGACATCGAGTCGAGGAGCAGCACGCCGCCCTCCCAGTTCACCAGCTCCTGTCCGACGCAACGCAATCCGGCCGCCTCGCACAGGGCGGCGAACACCGGGGCGGAGACACTCGGGGCCCGCCAGTGGGCGCCGCGGTAGGCGCCCAGGCGCAACAGACCGGCACGGGCCGCCGTGGGCAGGCGGTCGAAGGTGGACTGGAGCGGGGCCAGGGCTCCGGCCGACCGTCGGTAGCTCCCGTAGTTGGAATGGTGCAGGAAGGCCACGCCGTCCGGTTTCAACGTGCGTGCCAGTTCGGCAAGATAACCGGCCAGATCCTCCGACTCCACATGGACCAGCGAGTCGAAGCTGAAGGCGAAGTCGACCGACTCGTCGTCCACCATCGGGAGCGAGTGTCCGTCGTTGGTCTCGAACCTGGCCTGGGGATGGTCGGCGAAACGCTCCCGGCAGCCCTCGATGCACTTCGGTGCGACGTCGACGGCCGTCAGTGTCTCGCAGTGCGGGAGGAGGAACTCGGTCCAGCGGCCGAAGCCCGGAGCGATCTCCAGCACGGACGTGGCCGGCAGGAAGTGCCGGATGCGGGGGAAGATGCTCCCGTACCACTGGGACTCGGCTCCCCCCCACGGCCTCGACCAGGCGTCGCCGCGCAGGCCCCAGTCATAGCCCTCGTTCCATTTGTCGATGTTCTCCTCGATGCTGGGCACGCTGTTCTTCCTTCCTGCGTGACGTCCGTGGCGTCGACACCGGGCCGCGTGGATGGTAGGGCACGCGGCCCGGTGTAAGGGTCGCAACCACCGGGCAACCCGCCGTTCACCGCCCGGGCCCGGGTGAATCCCGCCTGACCAGGTCTTTCTCCGATGGCCCGGCGAACCTCGGGATCGTCGTGCCCTCCCCTCAGGGACCCCCGTCCGGCGGCTCCGCCGGTCGGGGGGTGTCACGCATCAGGAACCCGCACCCCGCGGCGAGCACGGCGACCACCGCCCCGACGGCGTAGGCCCGGTGGAACGAGCTGAGCGATCCCACGCCGCCGTTCCCCGACGCCTGCACAGTCACCATGACCTGGATCCCGGCCACGACGCCGATCTGGGTGATCAGCTGCTGGGCGGCGCTCATCACCCCCAGCTCCTCCGGAGCCACCTCGTTGGAAGCCGACGCGGCGGTCGACGGGGTGGAGATGCCGATGCCGATGCCGGACAGGGCGAGGGCGGTCACGATCACCACCAGGGACGGCTGCGCCCCCAGCTGGGTGAACACCACCATCGACACGGTCACGACCAGCGCTCCGGTTACGGCCGACACCCGCTCACCCACCTTCACGGCGGCATACCCGGCGACGGGCGCCACCAGTGAGAACATGAGCGGCCGGGCGGTGGAGACCAGCCCCGCCCGGGTCTCGCTGTACCCGTAGACGCGTTCCATCAGGATGGGGAACAAGAAGAAGCCGCCCATGTAGGAGAAGTTGGTGAAGGCCCGCGATCCCAGGGGGAAGACGAAGTTGCGCATCCTGAAGTACCGGAGCGGGATGAGCGGGTTCGGGATCCGTCGTTCGTGCACCACGAAGAGGGCGCCCACGGCCAGGCTCAGCGCGAAGATGCAGAGGGTCGCCGGTGCGGTGAACCCCCACGACGGCGCCTCGTTGAGGGCCAACAGACCGGCGGTGACCGACACGGCCAGCATCCACGACCCCCTCCAGTCGAGCTCGCTCCACGGGCTGGGAGTCCGGCCAGGGTCGACAGGACCGGACGGCAGGTTGGGGTCGGGGGCCGACTCCGCGGGCCGGTCGTGTGCCGGCAGCACGATGACGGCGAGCACTGCGGCCACGGCCATCAGCGGCAGCTCGCCCCAGAACAGCGCCCTCCAACCGAAGTACTGGATGATCGGGGCCCCGATGGTCACCCCGAGGACCGGGCCGCCGGCCCCGACCAGCGCCCACCAGCCCATGGCCTTGACCCGGTCCTGGTGGGAGAAGGCCTGGAGGACCAGCGCCATCGACGCGGCACCGGTCGCCGCCCCCTGCACCCCGTCGAACAGGCGTGCCCCGATGAGCACGCCCGCGGTGGGCGCCGAGGCGGTCAGGACCACGCTGAGCGCCGCTCCGGACAGCCCCCACAGGTACAGACGGCGGTAGCCGTGGAGGTCGCCGAGCTTGCCCAGTACCGGGGCGGCCACACCGAAGGCCAGCAGGGGCCCGGTGGAGGTCCAGGTGAGGGTGGTGACCGAGGTGTGCAGCTCCCTGGCCACCTGGGGCAGGGCCACCACGAACACCGTGAAGGTGATGTTGACCGAGAGCAGGCCGGCGAGCACCGTCCACAGCACCCACCACTGGTACCGGTCCGAGCCGGCCACCCGGCGGTGCATCCGATGGCGGAACAGGACGGGCCAGGGGACGACGATCCCGCCCTCGGCACCGGCGCCGGTGCCGCTGAGCATCGCCTCGGCCTCGATCACCTCGCCGCTGTCGAAGCTCTGGTCGCCCCCGGAGCCGCGGGGTCCCCGGGGCGGGGCCACCGATCAGCCTACGAGCGGGTGCATCTCCGCCTGCAGCTCCGCCACCGTCCACCGATCGTCCTTTTCGAGGGTGTCGGTCATCGTCCAGGGTTGGAACATGCGGATCCGGCCCCCCTGGATGAAGTAGACCTTGCCCGTGGCCGGGCAGCCCTCGGTGGCCAGATAGGCGACCAGCGGCGAGACGTTGGCCGGGTCCCAGCTGTCGAACACCGAGGCGTCGGCCGGGGCCCGCACGATGTCGGAGAGGCCCGGTGTCTGCTCGGTCATCCGGGTCCGGGCCGCAGGGGCGATGGCGTTGACCCGGACCCCGTAGCGGACCAGCTCCTCGGCGGCGATGGTCGTGAAGGCGGCGATGCCGGCCTTGGCTGCGCCGTAGTTGGCCTGCCCGGGGTTGCCGAGCAGTCCCGACGTCGACGAGGTGTTGACCACCGCGGCCTTGACCGCCTGTCCCGCCTTGGTCCGCTCGCGCCAGTAGGCGGCGGCGTGCCGGGTGGGGACGAAGTGGCCCTTCAGGTGGACGTGGAGCACCGAGTCCCAGTCGGCCTCGGTCATGTTGACCAGCACCCGGTCGCGGAGGATGCCGGCGTTGTTGACCAGCACGTGGAGGTCCCCGAAGGCCTCGATGGCCGTGTCGATCAGGCGCTTCCCACCCTCCCAGTCGGTGACGTCGTCGGCGTTGGCCACCGCCTCCCCGCCGGCGGCGGCGATCTCGTCGACCACCTGCTGGGCGGGCGACCGGTCGTCACCGGAGCCGTCGACCGCGCCACCGAGATCGTTGACCACCACACGGGCGCCTTCCGCCGCGAACAACAGGGCGTGCTCGCGTCCGATGCCACGACCGGCGCCGGTGATGACGGCGATCCGGCCGTCGAGTGCTCCCATGTCCTCAGTCCCCCATCGTTTTCTGCCCTGCGGTCGCGGCCCCACGCCGAGGCGGCGCGCTGCGGGTTTCCACCCACGTTGGCAGGGCGCCCGCGGCCCGGTCAAACCGGCCGATGCCGGACGGGCGACCGGATGTCACCGCCGGCCGAAGCGGCGGAACCACCAATTCGGGTCGCGGGCGTGGGCGTGGAAGTGGTCGGGGATCTGGCGCATCACCCGGTCGAAGGACCACCCGCCGGTCCCGAGCCGTGCGTCGGCGACCCGGCCCAGATGGCCCAGCATGTGCTCCACCTCGGCCTCGGGCGGCTCGGCCCCGTGCGACTTCCAGACCACCATGGGGACGTCGCACACCTCGCAGGCGGCCACCCAGCAGATGTCGTCCTCGTGGAACCACTCGGTGATCCGGGCCGCCTCGCACAGCTCGCACCCGGCGCCCGGGCCGGGGCCGGCCCCGGTGCCGCTCACAGGGTGTAGAGGTTGACGGTCGTCCCCGGGGGGACCGAGGTGCCGATGGCGGGGTCGGTCGAGAGCACCTTGCTCGAGCCCGGGGGACCGTAGGGGCCGGCGACCTTCAGCCCCATCCCCTGCAGGGCGGCGGTGGCCGCGGCCACCGATTCACCCGCCACGGGGGGGATGGTCACCGGCTGGGGGCCGAGCGAGATGTTCACCGTCACCTTGGACCCGAAGGGCTGGGGGCCGGAACTGGCGTCGGGGGTGGTGCCGATCACCTGTCCGGACTGGACGGTGGGGCTGTAGGCCTGGGCCTGCGACGGGACGAAGCCCTGGGCGCTGAGGGCGGCCGCGGCGGTGGCGTAGGTGGAGCCGGCTCCGTTGACCGCGGGGACGACCACCGGCGCATGACCCTTGGAGGTGATGATGGTGACGCTCGACCCGTAGGGGGCGGTGCCGGTGGGCGACGTGCCGAGGACGGCTCCGGCCACCACGGTCGGGCTGTACTGCTCGGCCGACGGCGGGCACACCCCGATCAGGTGCACCGCCTGCAGGGCCTGGACGGCGTCGTTGCAGGTGGCGAAGGTACCGACGTTCGGGATGGCCACCGGCGGCGGGCCGGCGGACACCACCACGTTGATGGTCGAGCCCTCCTTGGCGCTCACCGGCTTGCCGCCGGCCCGAGGCGGCGGCCGCTGGCTCACGATGAGGCCGGGGCCGAGGGCGATGCTGAAGGCCTGGCCGGTCTGGTGGACGCGGAAGTGGTCCGCCCGGACCACCTGGCCGGCCTGGGCGAGCGACTTCCCCACCAGGACCGGTACGGGGTGGCTGGGGGTGAAGATCTTGTTCTTGGTGGCCAGCACCGCCCCGGCGGCCACCAGCCCGCCCACGACCACCACCGTTGCGGCGACCCAGGGCCACCGGCGCCGCCCGGCCCGGGGCCGGTCGGGGTCGTCGGTCGGGTCGGCGGCCACCTTCTCCCTGGAGGCGGCCGACTTCTTGGCCTCCCTGGCCGATCCGACCAGTACCGGGACGCCGAGCTCGGTGAGCTCGGAGGTCTCGATCCCGACCGGGCGACCCCGGGCCGGGCGGGCCAGGACCGCCTCTAAGTCGTCGGCCTCGTCGACCGGGATGGCGTCGACGATGGGCAGCGGAGCGGCCGCCGGGAGCTCCCGGCCCAGGTCGTGGAGCCGGACGGCCAGCTGGGCGGCGTCGAGGCGCTCGACCGGGTCGGGGGCCGCCGCCCACTCCAGGACCTCCTGCAGGGGGCCGAGCGCCTCGTGCTCGGGGAGCAGGGCGCCCACCCGGGCCATCAGCGTGGAGATGGTGGTGTCCCCGACGAACGGGGCCTCGCCGGTCACCCCCTCGTAGAGCACCAGGGCCAGTGCGTAGACGTCGGCCTTGCCGTCGAGCACCCACCCCTCGACCTGCTCGGGGGCGGCGTAGCGGGCGGTGCCGAGGATGGCGCCGTCCGGTTCGGTCCACGCCGCCTCGGCCAGGGCCCGGGCCAGCCCGAAATCGGCGATACGCAGGCGCCGGTCGGCGTCGAACAGCAGGTTGGCGGGTTTGATGTCCCGGTGGACCAGCCCGCGGCGGTGGGCGTAGTCGAGCCCGGCCGCCGCCTCGAGCCCCACCTGGACCGCCTGTTCGGGCGTGAGCAGGGCGCCGGTGTCGAATACCTGGCGGAGGCTGCCCCCCGCCAGGTATTCGAGGACCAGGTAGGGCTCGCCGTTCTCCTCCCCCCAGTCGTGGACCTGGAGGATGTTGGGATGGCTGAGGGCGGCCACGGCGCGGGCCTCGGCCCGGAACCGCTTGAGGAAGGCGGCATCCCCGGCCAGGGCGGGATGGAGGACCTTGATGGCCACCCGCCGGTGGAGCGAGACGTCGTCGGCCAGGTAGACGTCCGCGGACGCACCGGTGCCCAGGGCGGTGATCAGTCGGTAGCGGTCGCCGAGGACACGCCCGATGGAGTCGGTGATACTCGGCATGGTTTCCCCGCCAGGCTACCGACTGGTCCGTCGGAGGGGGTGGAGGGTCGGACCGGCCCATCGTCGCCTGCTCCACGGGTCACCCGCTACGACCGGGTCCTCCACTGGTTTTCGGCATGCGGGTCCCGAGGAGCACGGTGACCGGGCGACCCGCCCAACGCCCGGCGATGAGGCCGGGGACCTGCCCCTAGGTGGGCCGCGACGAAGGCGGGGCCGGTTGGCCCCGCCTTCGTCCATCCACTCAGCGTGCGCGGTGCACGCCCGATCAACTCAGCTGATCGAGAGGGAGGTGGTGAGGCCCAGGCTCGAGATGGGAGTGGGACTCCCACCGATGCAGGCCCCGATCGCCGTGAGCGTCGGCGTGTCAAGGACAGCCTGGATGGAGACCGTCCCACCGAGGAACGCTCCCTTGACCACCGAGCCGGTCACCACGAAGCCCGGAGGGGAGGTCGTCGAACTGCCCCCGGTCATGACGATCGATGACGAGTTCCGGTCGGCCCACTTGATCTTCAGCTTGAAGGCGCCGATGGTCGGCGGGCTCGTTATGAACGTCGAGCAGTTGTTGACGACCTGAGCCGGCTTGTACTTGGTCTTGATCGCCGTGGCGCTCGACACGCCGGACACCTCGGTGGTACCCGTGCCGGTGCAGCCGCCGAAGGAGACCCCCGGAAGCGAAGTCTGGGACTTCTTCGCCAGGGTCCCACCGGGAACGAAGGGAACGCTCAGGGTCGCTGTCGTGGCCACGGCCGGGCAACTGATCGTGCCGGTCGGCGGTGGGGGCTTCCCGGCAGACGCAACTCCGGCACCAGCCAGTGTGACGACCATGCCGACCGGCACCGCCACTGCGACTGCGAGAGTCGCAAGCTTTCTGATTCTCATTCGTGCTCCTTTTTCTCCCGTGTCTCCATGGGTTCTGAAGTCGGACGACGTTTGTCCCCCAACATGTCCACTCCGGCCCCAGGACGATCGCACAGAGGTGCCCCGAGTAACGGTTCCCCCCGTCTGCAAACGCCACAGCGTCGGCATCCAAACCCGTACCGAGACCGCTCCGACGCAGACCTAGGACCGCCTGCGTTGGGGACCGACCCCAGTTCGGTACTGGAACCCTAACCAGGTGCGGGGGCCGTTTCAAGGGAAAGCTCGACCCCGTCAAAGGAAGGCTTGTGGCCCCTCCTCTGTTCCGCCAGCGAGATCCTCAAATTTTAGGTGGCCGGCCCGACGAGCCTCGAGTCCCGGAAGAGGAAGCTTCCGGCCCGAGCCCTCCCTCGTCGTGGAGTCACCGGCGCGCCGAGGGCGGGACCCTGGAACTGGGCCCCGCCCTCGGCGGTGACGACCGGTCCGATCACTCGTACCGGTGGCCGACGATTACTGCACTACTACTGCAGGGTGGCCGTACCGCTGCCGAGCGAGGCCGATGCGAGGCCGGCGGCGGACTGGCACTGCGCGGTGAGGGCGAGCAGGCCCCCCGACGCGACGGTCACGGCCTGCGACGAGGCCCCGGCGTCCGCGCCGGGGAACGAACCGCTGATGAAGCCGGTGCCGGGTTGCCCGGGATGGTGAAGCTCCCGTCGGCGCCACCCAAGACCGAGCTGACGCCGATGACCGACTTCGACGAAGCGAACTTCTGCCCGGCAGGCGCTGTCCACTTGACCTTGAGGCTACCGGCTCAGGGTCCCCCCGGCCTGTGGATTCACACCGAGGAGGCTCAGGCAGCTGTAGAACGCCGCCGGGGTCTGGGTCGAGTTGGTCGTCTTGATCTTGCCGGACGCCACACCGGTGAACGGGCCGGCCACCGCCGACGACGTGCACGACAGGGCGATGCCGGCGATCTTGATCTGGTTCCCCTTGTTCTTCGTCGGGGCCACATAACCACCCGGGGTCGAGATCCCGATCGGAGTCTTGAAGGTCAGCGTCCCGCCACCGAGGGTGCAACTCGCGGTGGCCGGGGCCAGCGTGTTGTCGACGACCTTGCCTGCCGACGCGGTGCCGGCGGTGGCGGCGATGAGGCCGACCGGCATGGCGACTGCCGAAGCAATCAAAAGCAACTTGCGGATCATGCGGTGCTCCATTTCCGCCCACGTCTCCATGGGCTCAGAGGTCAGACGACGTTTGTCCCCCAACAGGTCATTCTCCGACCCAGGACGCAGCACACAGGAGTGGCCCACATGAGGTTCCCCCCGTCTGCTGACGCCACAGCGCCAGCATCAACCCGGACCGGGGTCGACCCCTCCGCAGGCCTAGGAATGCCTCCGTCGACGTGGCCCCAATTCGGTAGTTGCACCCTAACGAAGTGCCGGGGTCATTTCAAGGGAGAGCGTTCGGCATCATCTCGTTGCGCCGGCAATATCCTCAATTTTGGCTGGCCAAGCGGTTCGACGTCCTCGCCGATTCCGGCCCTCAGCCGTGGACTCCCGACAGGGTCGTCGCCTCCGACGGGCGCGGATGGCCGACGCCTGCCCTCGGGCGCTCCCGAGGCGGGACCCCGAAATCCGGGCCCCGCCTCGGGCGGTGGCGACCGTCCGATCACTCCGACTGGTGACCGTTCCTGACTGCTGGGGGCCTTACTACTGCAGGACTACTGCAGGGTGGAGGTGCCGGAGCCGAGTGCGATCGTGCTGACACCGCCCGCCTGCGTGCACTGAGTCCCGATCTGGGCTTCGGTCAGCGCCGTCGCCGTCGTCGAGCTGGACGACGCCCCCGAGTCCCCACCGGGGAACGAACCGCTGATGAAGCCGGTGCCAGGATTGCCGGGGATGGTGAAGGTCCCGTTACCACCGCCGTTCACGCCTCCCAACACCGAACTGATGCTGATCACCGACTTCGACGAAGCGAACTTCTGCCCGGCAGGAGGCGACCACTTGATCTTCAGGCTGCCGCTGAGGGTCGCCCCGGGCCCCGGGTCCACACCGACGAGAGCTATGCAGCTGTAGAACGTCGCCGGGTCCTCACCGACGTGGGTCGTCTTGATCTTGCCGGATGCCGTGCCGGTGAACGAACCGACCACCGCCGGGGAGGTGCACGTCAGGGTGACGCCGGCGATCTTGATCTGGTTCCCCTTGTTCTTCGCCGGGGCCACGTACCCCCCTGGCGTCACGATTCCGATCGGAACCTTGAAGGTCAGGGTCCCGCCGCCGCTGGTGCACGACGCGGTGGCCGGGGCCAGCGTGGGATCGATGACCTTGGCGGCCGACGCGGTGCCGGCGGTGGCGGCGATGAGGCCGACCGGCATGGCGACTGCCGAAGCAATCAAAAGCAATTTGCGTATCATGCGGTGCTCCTTTTCCTCCCATGTCTCCATGGGGCTCTGAGTCAGACGACGTCTGTCCCCCGACGTGTCATTCCCCGAACCGAGGCGAAGCACCACCAGGAGCCACTCGGGTCCCCGATGTGCGAACGCTCACGGCGCCGGCATGCAAGCCCGAGCCTGTGCCATCCGCACCCGAAAGCGCCTCTGCTTTCCCCCACGGGCGTCACCGACCCGGCGTTTCCAACATAACGGGGAGGAGGGGTCGGTTCAAGTGGCTTCGTCTTCCGTGCGGAGTCGCCGGCGAAAGCTCAATTTCGGATGGGAGGTGCCAGGTCTGGCGGTTCAGCGGGCCGGCGGCAACTCGCCGGACTCGAGCAGTCGGGCGAAGTCGTCGCCCCCGACCAGGGGCACGCCCAGCTCCTCCGCCCTGGTCACCTTGGACGCACCCGGTGACTCCCCCACCACCAGCGCATAGGTCTTCTTCGACACGGTGCCCGGTGACTTGCCACCCCGGGCCAGGATGGCCCCTTCGGCCTCCTCCCGGGTCCAGCCCTCGAGGGTCCCGCTGACCACCACCGATCTGCCCACCAGCGTCTTGGGCGGCGTCGCCGAAGTCCCCCCGGACCGGTCCGGACCTGGTTCGGTGAGGTTCACCCCGGCCGATCGGAGCCGCCCGATCACCGATCGGTTCACCCCCGAGGCGAACCACCGGACCACGCTGGTGGCGATGACCGGGCCGACGCCGTCGACGGCCGCCAGGCTGGCCTCGTCGGCGGTCCCGATGGCATCGATGTCCCCGACCGCCCGGGCCAGGGCTATCGACCCGACCTGGCCGAGGTGGCGGATGCCGAGGCCGATCAGCAGCCGGTGCAGGGGTCGGGTCCGGGAGTCGTCGATGGCACCGAGCAGATTGGCGATGGAGAGAACACCGAAACCTTCCAGTCCCTCGAAGGTGGCGGGCGTGAAGGCATAGAGATCGGCCACGTCGCTGAGCAGTGCCCGGTCGGCGAGGAGCTGGACACGCTGTTCCCCCAGGCCCTCGATGTCCATCGCCGACCGGGAGGCGAAGTGGGCGATGCGCTGGACGCGTTGTCCCGGGCAGTCGAGGTTGGTGCAGAAGGTGTCGCTCTCGTCGGGCAGTCGCACCAGCGGTGCGCCACAACTGGGACAGACGGTGGGGAATCTCCACGCCGGCCGCCGCCGGCGCCTGCGGCCGTCCGCCCCTACCGCGAGCACGGGCCCGACCACTTCGGGGATCACGTCTCCGGCCTTGCGCACCACCACCGTATCGCCGGGACGCACGTCCTTGGACCGTACCTGGTCCTCGTTGTGGAGAGTGGCGAGCGACACGGTCGATCCACCGACGAACACCGGTTCGAGCACCGCGAACGGTGTCGCCTTCCCGGTCCGACCGATGGAGACGGCAATGGACCTCAGCTCGGTCGTCCGCTCCTCGGGCGGGAACTTGTAGGCGATCGCCCACCTCGGCGCATGCGATGTGGCACCCAGTCGACGCTGCAGTGCCAGCTCGTCGACCTTGACCACCACCCCGTCGATCTCGTAGTCGAGGCCGTGACGGCCCTCCTCCGCCCGTCGGCAGAAGTCGAGGACGTCGTCGAGCCCCCGGACCAGCTGCCGCTCGGGATTGACCGGGAACCCGGCCTTCTCCAACCACTCGAGGGTGCTCCAATGGGTGGCGGCCAGATCTCCGGGGAGGGCACCGTTTCCCCCGGCCGGTGCACCGTCCCCGGCCGGCTCCAGTGCGCCGACCTGGTAGGACCAGAACGACAGGGAGCGCGAGGCGGTGATCGAGGCATCCTTCTGACGCAGGGATCCGGCCGCCGTGTTGCGGGGGTTGACGAAGTGGCGCTCTCCGGCCTCGGCCTGTCGGCGATTGAGCTCGTCGAACGCCGCCAGCGGCATGTACACCTCACCCCGCACCTCGATCAGCCCGGGTGGCGTGCCCACGTCCGGACCCAGCCGGTCGGGGATGGCGGCGATGGTGGCCACGTTGGGGGTCACGTCCTCGCCGGTGCGTCCGTCCCCGCGGGTGGCGGCCTGCACGAAGCGCCCACGGCGGTAGGTGAGGGAGATGGCCAGTCCGTCGATCTTCAGCTCGCAGACGAAACGGGTCTCGGCGGGGACCTGTCTGCCCAGCCGATCGGCCCAGGCCTGCAGCTCCTCCCGGCTGAAGGCGTTGTCGAGGCTCATCATGGGCTGCCGGTGCACCACCGGAGCGAAGAGGGCGGAGGGAGCTGCTCCCACACCCGACGTGGGCGATCCCGGAACGATCAGGTCGGGGTGGTCGGACTCGATGGCCCGCAGCTCCCGGACCAGGGCGTCGTACTCACCGTCGGTGATCTCGGGATCGTCGAGGCGGTGGTAACGATCGTTGTGGTGGGTGATGAGGGCGCGCAACTCCTCGGCCCGCCCCGCCGGGTCGCGTCCGCCGGGGTCGGAGGGGCCCGGCGCCGACGCCGACGCCGACACCTTCCCCTTGCTCGACCGGCTCATTCGGCGATGCCCGATCCGATCACCACGTCCGGACGCCGGGGATCGTAGAGGGCGACGGTCTGGCCCGGGGCGATGCGGCGCTGGGGCGCTGCGAACCTCACCAGCAGCCCGACGCCCTCGGGGTGCACCGTGCTCGGTACCGGGCGCCCATGGGCGCTGCACTGGGCGACCGCCCGCCAACCGTTGCCGGCCGGGTCCGCGCACCGGTCCCCGCCGCCGGCCGGGGTGCCGTCGACCCAGGCCACCGTGTGCAGGCGCACCTCCGCGGCCAGGGCGTCCTCGGCAGAACCGAGCCAGACCCGCCGGGCCGGCACGTCGACCTGGGTCACGAACCGACGGCGCCCGTCACGACCGTGCCCCATCCCCCGACGCTGACCCACCGTCACCAGCTCCACGTCCCCGACCGGACCGAGGTCCTCCCCACTCGCGTGGTCGACCAGCCGACCCGCGTGCAGCGCCAGTCGCGACCCGAGGAAGCCCGCCCGGCCCTGGTCCGAACGGATGAAGCACACGTCCTGGCTGTCGGGCTTGGCCGCGGTCCGCAGACCGAGCCGCCGTGCCTCCTCGCGCACCTGGGCCTTGGTCATCTCGCCGATCGGGAACAAGGTCCGGGCCAACTGGTCCTGTCCCAGCATGGCCAGCACGTAGGACTGGTCCTTGGCCGGGTCGACGCCCCGGCACAGGAGGAAGCGCCCTTCCGCGGTGGTCAGGCGACGGGCATGGTGCCCAGTGGCCACCGCATCGAATCCGAGAGTCCGGGCCCGGCCGAGCAACCGGTCGAATTTGAGGTGGCGGTTGCACTCGATGCACGGGTTGGGCGTCCGGCCATCGGCGTGCCCGCGCACGTATGGCCCGACCACCCGCTCCTCGAACTCATCGGCGAAGTTGAAGACGTGGTGGACCAGCCCGAGTTGGTCGGCCACCCGCCTGGCGTCCTCCACGTCGGCCACCGAGCAGCATCCGGAGTCCGAGGCTCCGCCCCACAGCTTGAGGGTCGCCCCCACCACCCGGTCCCGACCGAACTCCTCGGCCGCCACCGCGGCGGCGACCGAGGAGTCGACGCCCCCCGACATGGCCACCAGCACACGCATGGCTTCAGTCTCGCAGTTGCGCGACCGCGGCAGGGACGACGGCCAGCGCGTGGTCGATCTCCGCACAGGTGGTGGTCGGGCCGAGCGAGAAGCGGATCCCACCGGCCGCCTCCTCGGGTCTCAGGCCCATGGACACCAGTACGTGGCTCGGCTCCACCGCTCCACTGGCACAGGCGGCGCCGGCCGACACCGAAACCCCCGCCTGGTCCAGCAGGATCACCAGCGCCTCCTGGTCGAGGCCGGCGAATCGCAGATGGAGATGGCCGGCGACCGTGTGCTCCGCGCCGCCGGTCTCGGTGACGCCGGTCACCGACGCCAGCAGCCCGTCCGCCAGGCGGTCGCGCAGGCCGGTCACCCGTGTCACCGTCTCGGGACGGCTGGTGTGGGTGACCGTCAACGCCGCGGCCATGGCCACGATGCCGGCGACGTTGGGCGTGCCGCTCCTGCGGTCGCGCTCTTGTCCGCCTCCGTGGATCAGCGGGCCGATGGGGACGCCGTGGCGGACCACCAGCGCACCGGTCCCCTGGGGGCCGCCGAATTTGTGGGCACTGACCGCAACCAGGTCGGCCGGCGCGGTCTGTGCGCCCACGTCGGTCCACGCCACCGCCTGCACCGCGTCGGTGTGGAACAGCGCGGACGGGGACCGATCGCGGACCAACCGTGCCACCGCCTCCACCGGCTGCCTGGTGCCGATCTCGTTGTTCACGGTCATCACCGAGACCAGGCCCACCTCCGGGGTGCACGCCTCGGCCAGCGCATCGAGATCGACGATCCCGTCCTTCCCCGTCGGGACCTCTCGCAATTCGGCTCCGGTCCGTCGGGCCAGCGCCCGGCAGGTGTGCAGGACGGCGTGGTGTTCCATGGCCGCGCACACCAGGGCCGGCGGTGGGTCACGGGTGCAGGCGGCCGACTCCCATCCGCCCACGACGGCGAGGTTGTCGGCCTCGGTCCCCCCGGAGGTGAAGACCACCTCGGAGAAGTCGGCGCCGAGCAGCGCAGCCATCTGCTCGCGGGCGTCGTCCACCGCCCGGCGGGCCAGCCGGGACTCCCGGTGCCCGCCGGCCGGATTGCCGAACCGGCCGGTGAGGAACGGAATCATGGCCTCCACCGCCTCGGAGGCCATGGGCGTGGTGGCCGCGTGGTCGAGGTAGGCGCGCACGGGTACCAGTCTGTCCCACCCGGGCCGGCCCGCTCGCCGGCGGGCGACGCCACCTCCGGGCCGGGACCGGCGATGATGGAGGCGTCATCCGACCGCGCCGTGAACGATGGAGCCGATGAGCAGAGCCTGGAGGAGGCGGGGCGCGGCGGTGACGGCCCTCGTCATGGCGGTGGTGGCGGTGGGCGTCTCGGTCGGGCTCCTCGGGGCTCAGCCCCGGCCGACGCGCTCCACCTGCACCGTCCCGGCCGACACCGGCATCCCGTCCGTCACCCTCTCCCCCGAGCAGGCCCAGAACGCCGTCATCATCACCGCCGTCGGTGTCCGCCTGGGAATGCCCGACCATGCGGTGACCGTCGCCCTGGCCACCGCCCTGCAGGAATCCCACCTGTTGAACCTTCCCTACGGTGACCGCGACTCACTGGGTCTGTTCCAACAGCGGCCGTCCCAGGGTTGGGGTACGGCGACCCAGATCCTCGACCCCGTCCACGCAGCCGGGTCCTTCTACGAGCACCTGGCCCGGGTTCCCGGTTGGGGGTCGCTCCCGGTGACCGAGGCCGCCCAGTCGGTCCAGGACAGCGCCACCCCCGATGCCTATGCCCGCTGGGAGCCCGAGGCCCGGTCCCTGGCCATCGCCACCACCGGTGAGCGCCCGGCCGCGCTGACCTGCCAACTGAGTGGCTTCGGAGGCGCCCCACCCCCGGCCGGCGCCCTGGCCGCGGCGGCTGCCACCCAGCTCGGCCCCCATGCCCTCGACCGTCCCACCAGCGCCAAGCAGGGGTGGCAGTTCGCGGCGTGGGCGGTGGCCCACGCCTACAACTACCACCTCACCTCGGTCTCCTACGCCGGCACTCAGTGGACCTGGGACTCGACGCCGACCAGCTGGTCCCCGGGGCCGGTGGGCACCGGGGTGGTCGCCACCACCCAATGATGGAGTCCCGCGGGCCGATCGACGGGGTGCGCGCACCGCCGGGCACGGAGCCCGTGGAACCGGAGGCCGGTCAGGCGATCCACACCGACTTCACGTTGCAGAACTCGCGCA
This sequence comes from uncultured Acidimicrobiales bacterium, assembly GCA_963806285.1. Classification (GTDB taxonomy): domain Bacteria; phylum Actinomycetota; class Acidimicrobiia; order Acidimicrobiales; family RAAP-2; genus Bog-756. The sequence goes on along the minus strand of CAWDXJ010000004.1, from coordinate 732,566 downwards.
GGCCGTGGGCGGAGAGCTCCCGTCCGATCCCCGAGCTCTTGATCCCCCCGAATGGCAGCGGCGGCATGGACGCCACCATGCCGTTGACGAAGACCTGGCCGGCCTGCAGGTCCTTGACGAACCGCTGCTGCTCATCGGCGTCCTGCGTCCACACGCTCGCCCCCAACCCGTACTCGGTCCCGTTGGCCGCGGCCAGCGCCTCGTCGGCGTCGGCGACCGTGTAGAGGAGGGCCACCGGTCCGAACACCTCCTCGGTGGCCACCCGCATGGCCGGTGTGATGCCGGTGATCACCGTGGGCCGATAGAAGAAGCCGGGACGGTCCGGTCCCTCGGGGCCGATGACCCGCTCGCCACCACAGAGGATGGTGGCCCCGTGGTCCCGGGCGTCCTCCACCTGGGCGGCGATGGTGTCGCGTGCGGCGGCGGTCACCAGGGGGCCGACCTCGGTGGCCGGGTCGAACGGATCACCGACCGACAGCGCCTCCATACCGGCCACGAACCCCTCGGTGAAGGCCTCGGCCACCCCCGCATGCACGATGAACCGCTTGGCCGCGATGCACGACTGGCCCGCGTTCTGCACCCGGGCCTGCACCCCCACCGGGACGGCCCGACTCAGATCGGCCGAAGGCAGCACGATGAAGGGGTCGCTGCCGCCCAGCTCGAGCACGATCTTCTTCCCCACCGCCCCGGCCTGGGCGGCCACGGCGCGGCCGGCGCCCACGCTCCCGGTGAGGGTCACCGCCGCCACCCGGGGGTCGGCGATGATCGCCGGCACCTGGTCGGTGCCGATCAGCAGGGTCTGGAGGACCCCGTCGGGGGCGCCGGCCCGGCGGAAGAGGTCCTCCAGACACAGGGCGGTGCGGGGCACGCTCGGGGCGTGCTTGAGCAGCCCGACGTTGCCGGCCATGACCGCCGGGGCGATGAACCGGACCACCTGCCAGAGCGGATAGTTCCACGGCATGATGGCCAGCACCGCGCCGAGCGGCTGGTAGGTGACCAGGCCGAGCGAGGCATCGACCGGCACCTCCTCGTCGGTGACCATGGCCTCGGCATGGGCGGCGAACCACCGGAACCCGCTGGCGCACTTGGACACCTCGGCCTTGGCCTGGGCGAAGGGCTTCCCCATCTCGGTGGTCACCACATGGGCGATGTCGGGGAGCTCGCCCTCCAGCAGCTCGGCCACACCGACCAGCAGCCGGGCGCGCTCGTCGAAGGTGCTCTTGGCCCACCTGGTGGCAGCCGACGCCGCCACCGCCAGGCGGGCCTCCACCCCGGCGGCGTCGTAGGGCTCGAACGACTGGAGCAGCTCTCCGGTCACGGGGTTGACGGTGGCGATGGGGGGGCCGGCATCGACGGGGCTCATCGGGCCAGTATCGCTCAGCGGGGCCGTGGGGCGGAGGGCGACCGCGGCCTCCGATGGGGGTCAACCCGGGTCGAGCAGGTCCGGGATCAAGGAGCGCTGCACCTTGCCGGTGGCGGTCCGGGGCAGGGCGGCCAGCACCACGTACTGCTTCGGCCGCTTGTACCCGGCCAGGCGGGCCGAGGCGTGTCCGCCGATCTCGTCGATCAGGGCGCGGGCGGAGGCCCGGGGCAGCCGGGTGGCCGGCACGACCGCGGCGCACACCCGCTCGCCCCAGCGGTCGTCCGGCATCCCGAACACCGCCACCTCCACCACGCCGTCCACCTCCGCCAGGACCTCCTCCACCTCGACCGGATAGACGTTGACGCCGCCGCTGATGATCAGATCGTCACGCCGACCCTCGAGGTAGAGGTACCCGTCGGCGTCGAGTCGCCCGAGGTCACCGACGGTGAACCAGCCGTCCCTCCAGGCCGACGCGGTCTTGTCCTCGTCGCCCCAGTAGGCGAACCGTGCGAACTCCGGTGGCCGGCACCAGATCGTGCCGTCGTCGTCCACCGACAACGACCGGCCCGCCCGGGCCCTGCCGACCGTGCCCGGGCGGGCGACCCACTCCTCGGGGGGGCACGCCGTGAACTGGCCCTCGGTGGAGCCGTAGAACTCCCACAGGACCCCGGGGCCCACCCTCCCCATCGCCTGGCGCTTCAGGGGTGCGGGACACGGGGAGCCGGCATGGACCAACAGGCGCAGCGAGTCGAACCGCCCGAACGGGGGAGGCCCGTCGTCCAGCAGTCGGGCCAGGGCCGAGGGTGCCATGAAGGTGGTGGTCGGCACCGGGCCGTGCCCCCCGAGGAGGGCGTGGCGGGCCGCATCGGCGTCGAACCGGCCGAGGATGATGCAGGTACCGCCGCGCAGCAGTGTGCCGGCGGCGAACCGGATGGACACCGAGTGGTACATGGGTGAACAGACCAGGTGGACGTCGCCTGGCCCGAAGGCCCACAGGTCCGCTTCGTCGGTGAAGGCCGCCTCGGCGGTGACGGCATCCCACAGGCCCGACCACACTCCCTTCGAGCGTCCGGTGGTACCCGACGTGTAGTGCATTGGCCGGGCCAGCGGGAGGGGGGAGAGCTCGACCGGTGGTCCGGTTCGGAACGCCGACAGCCCATCGGGGTCGGTGACCGTCAGCTTGGGTCGGGCATCGGCGATCAGCTCGTCCCGCTCCGCATCCAGCAGGGTGGCATTGAGCAGCACCGGGACCACACCGATGCGAAGGGCCCCGAGGACGGCGCACAGCAGGGCCGCCGACGACGGGAGGGAGAACGCCACCCGGTCGCCGGGCCCGAGGCCGGCGGCCACCATGGCACCGGCCGCCCGGCGCTGGCGGTCCTCGGCGTCGTCGGACGTCAGCACCTCGACGGCCACGGTGCGGCTCACGGCCGTTCCTCGGTGGGGACCAGGACCGGTCCGGTCCTGGCCGGCGCCAGGTCGTCCAGTGCGGTGAAGATGGCCGGGCGGAAGACGGCGACGGCCGCCATCCCGGCCAGCAGGACGAGGGCCCCGGCGACGGTGACCGATCGCACGCCGGTGGAGTTGGCGACCCACCCCTGGATGACCGCGCCGATCGGATAGACGATGCCCAGGGCCATCATGTAGATGCTCAGTATCCGGCCGCGGGCCTCGGCCGGGGCCCGCAGCTGGACGACGGTGTTCAGTCCGGCCAGCACGGCGATGTAGCCCGCTCCCACCGCCACGAAGGCCAGCGCCGAGGACCACAGGGTGGGCGCGAGCCCGTAGACGACCAGGAGCACCGGTAGTACGAACAGCGCGGTCTCGAGCATCCTTCGTCGCCCGAACCGTTCGGCCAGGGAGGGGAGCGCCAGGGCACCGGCGACCGCGCCGACTCCCTGGGCGGTGATCAGGACGGCGGTGCCCACCTGGAGCGTGACCCCACCGTGGTGAAGGGCGGCGAACATGGCCGGTACCAGGGCGATGAACGGCGACGCCGAGATGGCGACGAAGGCGATCAGTCCGATGGCGGCACGACACCCGGGCTCGGCCCGCGCCGCCCGGGCCCCGGCCACGATGCGGGCCACCGTCCCGACGGTCCCCGGACGGCGCTTCGGGCCGGGGCAGCCGGACCAGGGTCAGCGCCACGACCACCGCGCCGAAGGAGGCCGCGTTGATCCCGAACACCAGCCCGTAGTCGTGGGTCAACAGGGCCAGGCCGGCCAGCGCCGGGCCGATGACCCGACCCAGATTGAATTGGGCCGACGACAGCGACACCGCCCCGAGGAGGTCCTCGGGCGGCACCAGGTCGGGGACCATGGCCTGGTAGGCGGGGAAGCCGACGGCGCCCGAGGCCCCACCACAGAAGGCCAGGACCACCAGGGCGCCGGGCGGGTCATGGCCGGTGGCGGCCAGCACGGCCAGCAGCGCGGCAAAGGTCATCTCCGCCAGGGTGGTGACGATGAGCCACCGTCGGCGATCGAGCCGGTCGGCCAACGCGCCTCCCACCGGCGCCAGCAGGCCGATCGGGATGAACCCGGCTGCAGCCACCAGTCCGGTCCATGCCGGCTGGCCGGTGCGGGCGTAGACGAGGATCCCGAGGGCGACGGTCTGCATCCACGAGCCCACATTGGAGACCAGCGCCGCCGACCAGATGAGGGCGAAATTCCGCGAACGCAACGGGCGGAGCGAAGCCAGGGCCACCCGTGGAGGCTACCGGCGACGTCCGGCGACCGGACTACTGCGACCGGTCGCTCTTCGCCTTCCGTCGTGGCCTGAGGGCGAACCACCAGATGCTGGCCATCGTGACCAGCACGCCCAGGCCGGCCGCCGGCTTGGCGATCTTGCGGGAACGATCGGACATGCAGCCGACGTTACCCGGCCCGGCGTGCGGTCGGGGCGGGTCCCCGAACCCGCTCCGGAGGCCCGCACCGCAGGGCCGGACCGGACGGCACCGCCCGCTCAGGCCCCGGCGCTCTGATCGGGTACCCGGAGCCGAACCCCGTCACCCGCGTCCGACATGCCTTCGTGCGACCTGCCGGCGTCGGACGTCACCGTTCCGCCCAGAAGCCGATCGAGGATGAACCGGCCCACCCACCCTGGCGAGTTGAGCCCTTCCTCGCGGTGGAGACGGCGGAAGCGGTCACCGGCAGGGAAGTCCTCGACCGGCGTGGAGCGGACCAGGGCCTGCATGTCGGTGTCCACCACCCCGGGGGCCAGCGCGTAGGCCTTCAGCCCGTGAACGCGCTCCTCCCTGGCGACCACCTCGGTGAGCATCTCGACCGCGGCCTTCGACGCGCAGTAGGCCGCCCACCCCTCGTACGGGGTGGTTGCCGCCCCCGACGAGATGTTGACCAACACCCCACCCCCGGGCCGACTGCGAACGTGGCGCGAGAACGACGCCGATCCGTGGGCCACGCCGAGCAAGTTGACGTCGACGTTTCGGGCCAAAGCGGCAGGATCGGTGGTGGCCAGTGGACCGATCGGCTCCAGCACCCCGGCGTTGTTCACCCAGACATCGACGCCCCCGAACCGTTCGACCACGTCCCGGGCGAACCGGTCCACGGATTCGGCATCGGCCACATCGACCGACGCGGCCCAGGCCTCGGCTCCGACCGGTGGATCGGGCCGGGTGCGGGCGCAGAGCCCGAGACGGATGCCCTCGGCGGCGAACGTCGCCGCCAAGCCCGCACCGAGGCCACGGCTGGCCCCGGTGACGACGGCCACGAGGTCGGAGCGGCGGCTGGGCGGGGTCATGTCGTCTCCGGTAGCGGACGGCGCGGCCCGACGGACACGCCCGCTCCGGTCATCATCCTGCTGCGATCGGCGGTACGGACGCAACCGGGCAGACCATGACCACCGTCCGTGCCTGGCCTCAGGTGTTGGGCCGATCGGACCGGACCGACCGACGAGCCAGGACAGGCACCGGCCGGTTCCGGGGCGGGAACCGCGCCCACCACGTGCCACGCACGGCCTTGCGGGCGGCGCTGCGTTCGGTCGGCCGGGGATATAGTCCGTTGTGCCGATCGCGAGGACAGGGCCACCACCGGCCGCCACGGCGGTACGACCGCTCGTGCCGAGGATGCCCATGGGAGCCCGGTGACGGACGGGGGTGCGGCAACGCTGGTGCGGAGGGGCTCCGATGTCCCCGGATCTCCACTCGTGTCGATCTGCATCCTGGTGCTGTCCGACCCCACCCTGGTCCTTGGTTGCCTCAGCTCACTGGCCGAGGCCGTCCGCTCGGGTGAGACGGAGACGATCGTCGTCGCCAACGGCATGTCGGAGGCAGCCCGGCGGGTGCTCGAAGAGCGAAATGACATCGTTCTGGTGCGGAGCGGCACCAACCTCGGGTTTGCCGGAGGCAACAACCTGGCCAGCGAGGTCGCCAGAGGTCGATACCTCTTCTTCGTCAATGACGACAGCACGGTGACCCCTGACTGCATGGCCCAGCTGCTGGCCACCGCCGACCGCGACCCGGACGATCGGAGCGGTGGGGTGCCGAATCCTGTCGGCGGACGGATCGCTGCAAGAAGCCGGGTCGGCGATGTGGAGCGACGGATGGGCGGAGCACGTCGGAGTCGGTCTCCCAGCCGACACCCGCCGATACTCCTACGTGCGCGACGTGGACTACGTGTCGGCCAACGGGCTGATGGTGACCCGATCCGCCTGGAACGCGGTCGGCGGGTTCGACGAGCGCTACTTCCCCGCCTACTACGAGGACGTCGATCTGTGCATGGCCCTGCGCAAGCACGGATTCCGCGTCGTGTACGAACCGCGGGCCCGGCTCTACCACCTCGAGAGCCAGAGTACGACGAGCCGTTACCACAACTTCCTGATGACCCGTAATCGCAAACGACTGGTCGACAAGTGGAGGGTGGATCTGGCAACCCTGGGCGACAGACCGGAGCGCATCGATGCGTTGGCCATCGAACGGTCCATCCACCGGGCGCGGGGATCTCCCCCCCGCCTTCTGATGGCCATGGAGCGAGGTGCGGAGGACACCCGGGTGTTCCTGTGGGACGTCGCCGATACGCTGGCCGCTGTCGGGTGGGCGATCACCGTCACCTCGCCGGCGGCTGACGACGAGCCCGAATTCCGGCCCGACCGGTCTTCGCGGGCCGACCGTATGGCCGACGCGGGAGTCGACGTGCGGGCCGACCTCGACGAGGTGCTGGCGACCGTCGGCACCGATTGGGATGCGATCGTCATCGCCGCCGCGGCCCGGTGGCGGCGACGCCCGATCACCCGGACCGACGGGACCGAGGTTCCGATCGTGAGGTTGTCGCCCGAGGAAGGGGATGCCGGCGTCCGGTCGGCCCTCTCCTCCATCGCCGTGGCGGCGAATCAGGCGCCGGCGTCCGGTCCACCCACCCGTTGAACACAGGTATTCTCCGTGGATGACCGACGCGGCAAAGAGGGAGCCGGCGGCGGGCAGCGACGACGGTCCGACCGGGATCCGCCGGATCGACGTGGAGCGGGGAACACCCTCGGAGCAGGCGGCACAGGCCGAGAGGGAGCTGAGATCGGCGAGAGCCGAGATCGAGGTGAAGGACGAGTATGTGGCTTCGCTCGAGGCCGAGCTCGAGGAGACGCTGGCGTTTCTGAGGGACAAGACGGCGTACATCGAATCCCTCCCATCGGTCCGACTGAAGGTGTGGATGAAGAGCCTGCTGCGCAGATCGAAGTAGTGGAGGGACTGTCATGAGGGTCCTTGTGGTCGCCGAGGACTTCCCCTGGCCCTCGACCATGGGGGGCACGATCCGATTGGGCAAGATCATCGAGGCGGTCTCGGCCCTGGGCGAGACCGACCTCTTCACCCTCTACGACCCGCGCCGGGCCAGCCTCATCCTTCCCCCGACCGTCGCCGTCGAGCGGATGGCCACCGTGCCCTATCCGGTCACCGCCCCGACCCCGAGGTGGAGGACGGCCTGGATGGCACAGCGCGGCACGCCCATGGAGGTGGTCATGCGGGCGGGCGATCCATTGCCCCGTCGCACCTTCGAGTCATGGGTCGGCGACCGCTACGACATCGTGTGGTTCGGCACGCCGGCCACGTTCGCCTGGGTGGGAAGACCACGGCTGGGCCCGACCATCGTCGATCTGATCGACCTGGAGGACGAGAAGGCCCGTCAGCGGGCGGCACTCCTTCGCGGCGGGCGGCCGGCCGACGGACTCGCCTCCTCGATCCGACATACCCTCGCTGCCGCCCAGACCAACAAGAACGCCCGCGACTGGCGGAGCTTCCAGCGATCGGTTGCCGGTCAGGTCGATCGGGTGGTTCTGTGCAGTGACGCCGACGTCCGGCGATCGGGACTTCCCAATGCGGTGGTCGTTCCGAATGCCTACCCACGGCCGGAACGGAGCGGGGACCATGATGCGGTGGGCGACCCGCCTACCATCCTCCTGCAGGGAAGCTTCAACTACGGACCCAACATGGATGCGGTGGAGTGGCTCCTCGAACAGGTCGCACCCCCACTGTGGGCAAGGGTCCCCGGGGCCGAGATACGGCTGGTCGGCAACACGGTGCCCGGGGTCCGGCGTTGGCACCGTCCGCCGGCGGTCACCGTGGTCGGGAGTGTGCCGGAGATGGAACCCGAGCTGGCCCGCGCCGACATTGCCGTCGTCCCGCTCCGCATCGGCAGCGGCACCCGCCTGAAGATCCTCGAGTCGTTCGCCCACCGCCTGCCGGTCGTGTCAACCACCCTCGGAGCCGATGGCCTCGATGTCCGAGACGGGGTCCACCTGCTGCTGGCCGACACCGCCGAGGACTTCGCCGCTGCCTGTCAACGGCTCCTTGGGGACACCGATCTACGCAAGCGGCTGGCGGATGCGGCCGAGGACCTGTACCTCCGGTCCTACGAGTGGTCGGCAGCCAGGGAGCGCGTCCAACAACTGGTGAGGGACGTCGCCGGCCGGTCGTCAGGCACGCCGCCCGATCCGTGAGTGTTCAGTTTCCGATCATCGGTCAGGTGAGGGCCGTCACCGACGCTGACGTAGCTGACCCAGCCGTGATCAATTCGCCGCAGATACATTGTGCGCCCTTTGAGGTCATTGCGACCTTCCCCTTGCCGCCGGGTCGGTGAAACAGTCTGCTGGCTGCAAATGCACGAACGGTGACGGAGTCCTCTTGATGCCGCCGCTCAGTTCGACAAACAGTAGTCTCGGTGAATGCAAAGTGAGCGAGAGAAGTTGTCGGTCAGCGATTGGATCAAGCGGCAGATTGAAGCGGAAGACTACTGGTTCTTGAGGATGGATCTCGGGGATGGCATCGTTACCCCGGGTTGGTCTGATCCTGCGATCGACAAACTGCCTCTGTTCGGTCTACCCGAGGACATGTCCGGCATGAGAGTGCTGGACATCGGCTGCGCCGAGGGGTTCTTCTCATTCGAGGCCGAGCGTCGAGGCGCTGCCGAGGTAGTCGCCATCGACTCCTTCCCAGGAAGCATCCGTCGCTTCAATATCTGCCGAAATGCACTGGGGTCGAAGGCAGATGCCCACCTCGCCAGTGTGTACGACCTGAACCCGAAGAGCTTTGGAACCTTCGATCTGGTGATGTACTTCGGTGTCCTCTATCACTTGCGCAATCCCCTCCTGTCGCTCCAGAAGATCGCCTCCGTCGCATCTGGCACGTTGCTCCTCCAGACCCTCGGATTCGAGAGAGCCAGCCTTGGCGAGATGTCGGTCGCTCAGTTCCACCCATTTGGGATCACGACCGGTCCGCCCGGCAACCCGATGCAGGACACAACCGTGTTCTGGATACCAAACCGAGCTTGCATTCGGGACATGCTGCTGCATGTGGGATTCATCGAGGTCGAATCAGTTCCCGGACCATCTTCCAGTTCCTCAATGTCCAACCACTCGGGAAGAAGTCGGTTGACTCCGATCAGCAAACTAAAGGCGGCGGCGAAGCGACTGCATCCCGCAGTCCAGCAAGCAACCCCCCCCCCCAGTTGCTCAGCGCCTGAAGGGGCTCACCAGTCCGGTCTTTCGTGCAAAGGCTCCGGTTCCGTCACCTGGCCAGCCGCCGGATGTCACGGGAGCAGAAAGCGATGGGGCCTTCACGGGCGCCAGTAGATTTTGAATCCCCAGCTCGGGATTCGGCGCCGCAGAAGGATCCTGCAAAGCAGACAGACATAATTTACGCGAGCCATCCCCTCTTGCCAACTAAGCCGGGGCGGGCAGGCGCAGGGTCCTGACGAGCAGCGGTTCGACGAAGAACGAGTAGGTGGCGGTGATGTGGAACTGGTCCAAGTAGACCTCGTACCTTCCGATCACTGCCGTGCACGTCGCCGAGCACAGCCAGGGCGTGATGTCGACATACCGAACGCCCAGGCTCGCCGCCGCCGCCTGCTCTGCTCCGATGAACTTGGCCAGATAGGGGGTCAGCGGACTGGAGCAGGCCTGCACGTCCGCCTTGTGCCTCTCCAGGCAGAGCGGGCCGTTGTACGGGAGGGTCGGGATGTTCCCGAGGACGAGGATGTGCCCCTTCGGCACCGTCAGCGTGTCCAGGGTTCGTGACAGACCGTCCTGCCACTCCTGCTTCGTGTAGGGCGACCCGTCGACGCGGGGACGAAACTCCTGGGTGATGACCACCAGGTCCGGGGCGAGGTGGTTGATGCGGTTGACGGCGAAACGGTGCCACTGGTCACAGGCGGCGTATTCGCCGCCCTTGCGTCCCCATCCGGTCGGGTTCCCATAGGGCAGCATGTTGGCGGGGCAGTAGCCCTTGCCGAGGTAGGCCAGCCTCCAGTGGGCCTTGGTGGCGATGTCGTTCATGACGTCGAACCACATGCCCGCATGGGAGTCGCCGTACAGCACCATCGTGTGGGTCCCCTCGGGGTCGCCGAACACGCAATCGGGAAGACTCGTCTGACCCGTAGAGGGCCAGCACGGCGACGGCGGACCTCCCCAGTCGGCAGGCGCCTGGCTGAGGGACGGGGTGAGGTTCGCCGGCAGGGCGCGGATCCGGGGCGCGTCCTGCACGGCGGTCGAGACCGCTTCCACCGCCCGGGAGTCCGCGCCGGCGGCACCACCGGCAGCCACCGACGCGGCGGTCTGTGCGTCGGGAGCCGGGCCGCGGTTCGCATCGAGCTCGCCGGTGACCACCCCGATCGAGGTGGCGACCAGCGCCGCGCCGAGCAGGACGGCGGCCCAGCGCCCCGCCCCCGGCAGCCTGGCGTGGCGGATGGGATTCTCCACCAGATGGTACGAGACGAGCGAGGCCACCAGGGCCACGACCAGCCAGACCACGTTCTGCCTGAAGGGCAGGCTGGTCTTCCCGGCTGCCTCTGCGGCGAGTATCAGGATCGGCCAGTGCCAGAGGTAGAGGGAGTAGGAGACCCTGCCCAGCCATCGAAAGGGAGGAAGCTTCAAGAGCGATTCGGCCCCGGCCCGAGGGACGGCCATCCCTCCGGCGATGACGAGAGCGGTCCCGATGACCGGGATGGCCACCAGTGCGCCTGGGTAGGGGGTGCGGCTGTCGAACGCCAGGGCAGCGAGGCCGATGGCGGCCAGTCCCGCCCAGGTGGCCACCGAACCCAGCAATTTCGGCACCCGGAGCAGCCATTCCGTGCCGACCGCAACCAGCGCACCGAGCGCCAGCTCCCAGGCCCGGGTGAAGGGTGAGAAGAAGGCCACCGCGGGATTGGACGCCGTCTGGACCACCGAGAGCGCCAGCGAGGCGGCGATGACGGCGGTGAGGGCGACGGCGAGCCGTGTCCGCAGTGACCACCGGGTGCGGAGGGCGGCGATCAGGAGGAAGATCGTCGGGTAGACGAGGTAGAACTGCTCCTCGACCCCCAGCGACCAGAAGTTCTGCAGAGGGGAGGGCGGCAGCTGCGAACTCAGGTAGTTGGTGCCGACGGAGGCGAAGTGGAAGTTGGCGAGGAAGATCGCCGCCCACCGCCCGTCGACCGCCGCCTGGTTCCCGGAGATGACGCCGAGCACGAGGTAGGTGGCGGTGACGGTGACGATGATGGCCACCGTCGCAGCCGGGATGATGCGGCGGGCCCGTCGTCCGTAGAAGGCGAGCAGCGATGCCCGGGCCGATGAGCCCTGGTCCCGAAGGAGCACTCCGGTGATGACGAAGCCGGAGATGACGAAGAAGACGTCGACGCCGACGAACCCCCCGCTGATCCCCGGCAGGCCGGCATGGAAGAGCACCACGAGTGCGATGGCGACGGCTCGCAGTCCTTCGACGTCCGGTCGGAAGCGTCGGTCACCGGGCGCGGTACCCGCCTCGTCGACCGCGGCGGGGAGGTCGTGGACCATCGCCTTCCGGGCGATGGTCATGGCCGCACCCGGCATCGCCCGAGTGGGATCCGGGTCGTCAGAGTGGAACCGGACCTACCCGACAGACGAGACACCCTCACCCCCTCGACGGCTCGACGAAGACCGACCCCATGCGCCAATGGCCGACACGCCTCGTAGCCCCGGCGGTCCCCGACGGGACACGGCCGCCGAGACCGCAGCCACACTAGTTGCCGCAGCCGGGGGCGCCGGGCTCCGGGCCCGACATCTGGTACCCGGCCCTGACCGCCACCGGGGCCGGCATCTTCCCTCCGGCCCGGCGGCGCCATCACTCGGTCGAGACGAACACGTTCTTGATCTCGGTGTAGGAGGCCAGTGCCTCCAACCCGAGCTCCCGCCCGAACCCGGACTGCTTCATGCCCCCGAAGCCGGTCTGCACCCGGACCGAGCTGTTGGAGTTGACCGAGAGGTTCCCGGCCTGCACGGCCCGGGCCATCCGCAAAGAGCGCGCCCCGTCCCGGGTCCAGATCGAGCCGGACAGGCCGTAGGGGGTGTCGTTGGCCAACCGGACCGCGTCCTCCTCGCCGTCGAAGGGGATGACCGCGACCACCGGTCCGAAGATCTCCTCGCGTGGCCATGCGCCACTCGGCCCCGGCCGGGGCGACCACGGTGGGCGGAAACCAGAAACCGGCGCCCTCGGGCACTGCGCCCACGGTGTGGACGGGGACCGGGCCTCCGTCGGACCCACCCATGCCCCGGGCCGAGGAAGCCCTCCACGACGCGACGGTGGTCGGCCGACACCAACGGGCCCATCTTGGTGTCCGGGTCGGTGGGATCGCCCACGGTCCACGCCCCCACCGCCTCCGACAACAGCGACAGGTACCGGTCGAAGACCGTTCGCTGCACCAGCACCCGGCTGCGGGCACAGCAGTCCTGGCCGGCGTTGGCGAACACCCCACCCGGCGTGGCCGCGGCGGCCCGCTCGATGTCGGCGTCCTCGAAGACGATCGATGCCGACTTGCCCCCGAGCTCGAGGGTGACCCGTTTGACGGTGCCGGCGGCCCGGGCCATCACCTCGCGGCCCACCTCGGTCGAGCCGGTGAAGGCCACCTTGGCCACCCCGGGATGCTCGACCAGGCGGGTCCCGACGGTCGACCCCCTCCCCACCACCACCTGGACCACCCCCTCGGGGATCCCGGCGTCGAGGGCCAGCTCGGCCAGCCGGAGAGCGGTGAGCGGGGTGGCCTCGGCCGGCTTGACCACGATGGTGTTGCCGGTGGCCAGGGCGGGGCCCACCTTCCATGAGGTGATGGCGATGGGGAAATTCCACGGGACGATGGCGGCCACCACCCCCAACGGCTCGTGGAAGGTCATGTCCACCCCCCCGGCCACGGGCACGGTGGCCCCCCGGTGCTTGTCCACCGCACCGGCGTAGAAGTACAAGACCTCGGCGACCATGCCCACCTCGTCGCGGCTCTCGGCGATCGGCTTGCCCACGTTGCGGGTCTCCAACTGGGCCAGCTCCTCGCCGTGCTCCTCGACCTGGACCGCGAACCTCCGCAGCAGGCGGGCCCGGTCGGCCGGGGCCACCGACCGCCAGGCCGGGCCGGCCTCGAGCGAACGGGCCACGGCGGCGTCGGCCTCGTCGACCCCGTGGCGCGGGATCTCGGCGATGGGGGCCTCGGTGGCCGGGTTCACGATCGTGATGTTCATGCACGCGTTCCCCGGTGACCGTCGCCCCCGGTGCCGGCGCGCCCGGGGCGAGCGCGGCACCGACCAGGGCCTCGAAGAGCCGGGTGTCGCCGGACTCCTCGGGATGCCACTGCACGCCGATGACGAAGCGGCGGCCGGGCAGCTCCACGGCCTCGATCACCCCGTCGTCGCTCATGGCCGCCACCACCAGGCCGCGGCCCAACCTGGAGAGACCCTGGTGGTGGCTGCACAGGACCTCGACCCGCTCGCCCAGCACCCGACGCACGATGCTCCCCTCCTCGGTCTGGACCACCACCCGGCCGAATGCACCCGGTCCGGGCTGGTGGCGGGTCGAGCCGAGGAGGTCGGGCAACTGCTGGATGAGGTCCCCCCCGAGGCCGACGTTGAGCACCTGTGCGCCGCGGCAGATGGCCAGCACCGGCAGGTCGCGCCCGAGCGCATCCTCCAGCACGGCGATCTCGAGATCGTCCCGCTGGTGGCTGGTGCCGCCGTTGCGGGGGTCGGGGTCCTGCCCGTAGCGGACGGCGCCGATGTCTCCACCGCCGATCAGCACCAGGCCGTCCAGGGCCGACACCACTTTCGCCAGTCCGGCGCGCTCGGCGCCGGCCTCCCCCGTCGGTGGGGTCGCCGGGGGTCCGGGCCGTGGTGGGGACCGGGGTGCGGGCCGGCGGGATGAGGAGGGGCTGACCGCCGGCCGCTTCGACGGCGTCGAGGTAGAGGCCGGGCACCAGCGCGGCGTCGCGCTCCCAGGACCACCAGGAGGTGACCTGGCGGTAGGTGGACAACCCGATGAGCGGACGGGTCGGGTGGCGCGGCACACGATTCAGTATTCCACCGCCCCCTTCGTGCCCCGATGGGGTCGGGCGCCCGGGCACGGCATGCAGCCCCGCAGTACAGCGGGGCCGCCGTCCACTCCTATTCCGCTCCCGTGGGAGGCACGGATGGAACGACTCGACGGCAAGGTTGCGGTGATCACCGGGGCCGGGAGCGGAATCGGCCGGGTGGCCGCATCGCTCTTCGCCGCCGAAGGGGCCGAGGTGGTGGTGGCCGACCTGGTGTCCGACCGGGCGGAGTCCGCGGCCGCCGACATCGTCTCCGCCGGTGGATCGGCCACCGCGGTCACCGTTGACGTCTCCGACGAGGATGAGGTCGCGGCGATGGTGGCCCGGGCCGTCGGCACCTACGGAGGCCTCCACGTCCTGTTCAACAACGCCGGCATCTTCCCCGATGACGACGGTGGCGTCCTCGACACCCCGCCGGCCACCTGGCAGAAGGTGATGGACGTCAACTTGAAGGGCGTCTGGCTGGGCTGTCGGGCCGCGGTCCCGGCCATGCTGGGCTCGGGGGGTGGGTCCATCGTCAACGTGGCCTCGTTCGTCGCCCTGATGGGGGCGGCCACCGCGCAGATCGCCTACACCGCGTCCAAGGGCGGGGTGGTGGCCCTGACCCGCGAGCTGGCCGTCGAGTACGCCCGCTCCGGGATCAGGGCCAACTCGATCTGCCCCGGGCCCATCGAGACCCCGTTGCTGACCGAGCTCCTCTCCGACCCGGACCGTCGCCGGCGGCGACTGGTCCACATCCCGATCGGGCGGTTCGGCCGCCCCGACGAGATCGCCAAGGCGGCCCTGTTCCTGGCCTCGGACGATGCCTCGTTCGTCACCGGGTCGGCCCTGGTGGTCGACGGGGGCATCACCGCCGCCTACGTCACTCCGGAGTAGAGCTGGACGGGCCGTCACCGCTGGGCCAGAGTGCTCGCATGCTGACCCTCGAAACCCTCCCCCACCAGATCCAGTCGGGCGACATCGACACCGTGGTGGTGGCCTTCCCCGACCTCCAGGGCCGGGCCGTCGGGAAGCGGGTGACCGGGACCTACTTCCTCGACCACGTCCTCCACCACGGGATCGAGGTCTGCGACTACCTCCTGGCCTGCGACGTGGACATGGTGCCGTTGCCCGGCTACGCGTTCGACCAGCTGGGAGACCGGCTACGGCGACCTCAATGCGGTGATCGACCCCCACACCGTGCGCCCGCTGCCGTGGGCCCCGGGCAGCGCCATTGTCCTGTGCGACCTCTTGACCATGGAAGGCGACCCCGTCGAGGCCTCACCCCGGCGCATCCTGCGCCGGCAGATCGAGCGGGCGGCGGCGCACGGCTTCGAGGTCAAGTGCGCCACCGAACTCGAGTTCTACCTCTTCTACGACTCGTTCTCCGAGGCGGCGGGCAAGCACTGGCAGCAGCTGGTCCCCCACGCCGACACCGTCCAGGACTACCAGCTCCAACAGACGTCGCGCCAGGAGTACATCATCGGCCGCATCCGCAGCCAGATGGTCGAGGCCGGCATCCCCATCGAGTTCTCAAAGGGTGAGGCCGGTCCCGGGCAGCACGAGATCAACGTCGCCTACGGGCCCCCGCTCGAGGTGGCCGACCGCCACCTGGTGTTCAAGGGCGGGGTGAAGGAGATCGCCGCCGGCTGCGGTCGGGCCGCCACCTTCATGGCCAAGTGGTCGATGGACGCCGCCGGCTCTTCGTGCCACATCCACACCAGCCTCTGGGATGCGGAGACCGGCGCGCCGCTCATGGCGCCGGGCGAGGGTGCCTCCTCGCCGTCGGGACTGTCGGCCGTCGGCGAACGGTTCGTGGCCGGACAGGTCGCCGCCGCCCGGGAGCTGGCCTGGTGCTTCGCCCCGTACGTGAACTCCTACCGCCGATATGTCCCCGACTCCTGGGCGCCCACCGCCGCGGTCTGGGGCGAGGACAACCGGACCTGCGGGTTCAGGACGGTGGGGACCGGCACCGGCCGCAGGGTCGAGAGCCGGATCCCGGGTGCCGACGTCAACCCGTACCTGGCCCTGGCCGCCGCCATTGCCGGCGGCTTGTGGGGGATCGAGCACGAACTGGAGCTCGGGCCGGCCTTCACCGGCAACGCCTACCGGGCGACCGACGTGCCCCGCCTCCCGTCCACCCTGGCCGAGGCCATCGACGGTCTGGCCTCGAGCGCCGTGGCCGCCGAGGCGTTCGGACCCGAGGTCCACCGGCACCTGGTGAACACCGCCCGACAGGAGTGGGCCGCCGCCAACCGGGTGGTGACCGACTGGGAGCTGGCCCGCAACTTCGAGCGGATCTGACCGCCGGCGCTGGCGTTCGCCCCATCGCCCCGGGTCGGGGACCACCCTGCGGATCGGGCGGATCCTTGACGAAACACCGGGACGACTGCCACCATTGATCACACCATGTACACAGCCCCGACCTCGGAACTGCTTCTTACCTGACGGCGAGCGCCCCAACGCGTTCGCCCGCAACCTCCTGAGCCCGACCGGCCAGGGGGTTTTTTGTTTCACCGGCACGGGACCACCGGGATCCCCACGGGACCACAGGACCACCGCCGGCCAGCGCCTGACCATCACGCCAAGCATCAAGGGAGCGCCACCAGTGAGCACCGAAGCGAACGAACCAGCCCCTGCAGCCCCCGCTGACCGTGCGGCCCGGCCGCGCCTGGCCATGCCCTGTGACGTCTCCCCGATGCCGTTCCACCTCTACCGCCCCCATCTGCCCCTGACCCTGCCCGATCGAACCTGGCCCGACCGCCAGTTCGGTCGCGCCCCCCGCTGGGCCAGTGTCGACCTTCGCGACGGCAACCAGGCACTGGTCGATCCCATGGACCCCGAGCGCAAGTTGAGGCTGTTCCGGACGCTGGTGGACATCGGCTTCAAGGAGATCGAGGTGGGGTTCCCCTCGGCCTCCCAGACCGACTTCGACTTCCAGCGCCAGATCATCGAAGACGGGCTGATCCCCGACGACGTGACCATCCAGGTGCTGGTCCAGTGCCGCCAGGAGCTGATCGAGCGCACGTTCGAGTCCCTGGTGGGGGCGCCCCGGGCCATCGTCCATTTCTACAACTCGACCTCGGCCCTGCAGCGGCGGGTGGTGTTCGGTCTGGACCGGGACGGCATCACCGACATCGCGGTGAGCGCCGCCCGCCTCTGCCGGAAGTTGGAGAGGACGCTGCCCGGGACCGAGATCCGGTACGAGTACTCACCCGAGAGCTTCACCGGGACCGAGCCGGACTTCGCGGTCGAGATCTGCGAGGCGGTCATGGCGGTCATCGAGCCCACCCCCGACCGGCCGATCATCCTCAACCTGCCCAACACGGTCGAGATGTACGGTCCCAACGTCTACGCCGACGTCATCGAGTGGTTCGGCCGCACCATCACCGGCCGGGACTCGGTCATCCTCAGCCTCCATCCACACAACGACCGGGGCACGGCGGTGGCCGCGGCCGAGCTGGCCGTGCTGGCCGGCGCCGACCGGGTGGAGGGGACCCTGTTCGGCAACGGGGAGCGGACCGGCAATGTGGACATCGTCACACTGGCGATGAACCTGTTCTCCCAGGGCATCGATCCGGCACTCGACTTCAGCGACATCGACCGGGTCCGGAGGGTGGCCGAGTTCGCCACCCGGATGCCGGTCCATCCCCGGCACCCCTACGCCGGCGACCTGGTGTACACCGCCTTCTCCGGTTCCCACCAGGACGCCATCAAGAAGGGCTTCGCCGCCATCGGCGACGACTACGACCACTGGGAGGTCCCCTATCTGCCCATCGACCCGAGCCACACCGGAAGGACCTACGAGGCGATCATCCAGGTCAACAGCCAGTCGGGCAAGGGCGGCGTCGCCTACGTGATGGACGCCGAGCACGGGCTCGACCTCCCCCGGCGGTTGCAGGTGGAGTTCTCCAAGGAGGTCCAGGCCATAACCGAGGACAGCGGGACGGTGATCCCGGCCGGACGAGATGTGGGACGCCTTCACCCGCACCTACCTGCCCGAGGACGCGGGGGTGCGCCTCATCGGCAGCGAGGTGACCACCGGTGGCCATCGCACCACGGTGACCGCACAGCTCCTGGTCGACGGGGAGCCCCGCACGGTCATGGGAGAGGGCAACGGTCCCATCGACGCCCTGCTGGCGGCGCTCCGGGCCGATCTCGGAGTCGACTTCGAGGTGAAGGACTACAACCAGCACGCCCTGACCGCAGGGAGCGAGGCGTCGGCCGTGGCCTACGTCGAGGCCGAGGGGCCCGACGGGAGGACCTGGTGGGGGGTGGGCATGGACTCCAGCATCCTGGACGCCTCCCTGCATGCCATGGTCAGCGCGGCCAACCGGGCCCCGGCCCGCCGGAGACCACCGCCTGCCTAGAGGCCGGAAAGCCACCGTCTGACCAGAGAGATCTGCCGAGAGATCTGCCGAAAGTTGCCGGGACCGGGTCTGGGTAGGATGCATCGGAGCATGCCGAGAATCCCGAACCTGTTCATCGTCGGAGCCCCAAAATCCGGGACCACCGCGATGTGGTCCTACCTGGGGAAGCACCCGGAGATCTTTGCCGCCGGCAAGGAGTACCACTTCTTCGGGAGCGACCTGGCCTACCGCAACCAACTACGGCCCGACACCCCCCGGCTACCTCTCCCATTTCGACCGGGCGACCGACGAGCGCTACCTGATCGACGCCTCCATCGGCTATCTGGTCTCGAAGCGGGCGGCCGCGGAGATCGCCTCCTACTCCCCCGATGCCCGTATCGTGGCCATCGTCCGCAATCCGATCGACATGATGCACTCCCTCCACAGCGAGTTGATCTTCCAGGGCGACGAGGACGTCGCCGACTTCGGGGAGGCCCTGGCCCTGGAGGCGGCCCGTCGCCGGGGGGAGCACATCCCCGAGGCGTGCCAGGCTGTCTGGGCACTCTCCTACCGGGCGGTGGCTCACTATTCGGAGCAGCTCATCCGGTACTTCGACGCCTTGGGCAGGAGCAGGGTCCACGTCGAGGTCTTCGACGACCTCGTGGCCGATACCGCCGGCCGTTACCGGGCCGTGCTCGAGTTCCTAGGCGTCGATCCGACCTTCCGACCCGAGCTCCCCGTGGTGAACGCCAACAAGGTGGCCCGGAGCAGCCTGATGGTGAGACTGCTGCGGTCGCCGCCACCGTTCGTGCGGCGTCTCGGCCGGATGGCGGTGCATGACCAGAGCGCCCGGCGGGCCCTCGGTGGCCGCCTGCAGTCCCTCAACGCCGGGCGCCAGTCCCGCCCGCCCATCGACCCGGGCCTCCGCCGATCGCTCGAGGCCGAGTTCCACTCCGAGGTGGCCACGCTCGGCGAGCTCCTCGGCCGGGACCTGAGCGGGTGGTGCTCGCCGGTGACCCAACCATCGTGAGTTGACCGGGGATCCCATGAAGGGCGGACCGGGTGCCGCCGCGCCAGGGCACCCGGACGGGGGCGAGGTGGAGGCCGGGCGGGTCCTCACCATCGGCGACCACCTGGGATCGATCGGGGGCACCGAGTCCGCCCAACTGGCCATCTTCCAGGGCCTGGCGGAGCGCGGTTGGGAGGTGCACCTCCTGTACGTGAGCAGGGGGGACAACTGGGCCGAGTGGGCATCGCTGGCGGCCACGACCACGAAGGTCGGCGCTTCGCTGCCGACCCGGGCCTCACCGGTGGCCGGCACCGCCGGGGCCCTCGGCGCGGTCATCAGGGGGGCCCGGATCCGCCCATCGGTGCTCTACGTCCACAGCGCAGGTCATGTCCCGGTGGCGTTGGCGATCGCCTCCCTGGTGCGGGCTCCGGTGGTGGCCCACCTCCACCTCGCTCCACCCGTCCGCCAGCCGCAGTGGCTCAACGCGGCCATCCGGCGGGTGTCGGCGGTGGTCGTGCCGTCCCCGGATGCGGCCCGGCGCTGGACCGAGGCGGCCGCGCTGGACCCGACCAGGACGCTGGTCGTCCCCACCGGGGTCGATCCCGACCGCTTCGTTCCGCTGGGAGACGCCAGGCGCGCCGAGGTGCGGAAGGGCATCGGCGTCGGCGTCGACGAGCGGATGATCCTCTACGCCGGGCGGGTGGAGCACAACAAGGGCGCTCACGTCCTCATCGAGGCCGTGGACCGGGCCACGATCCCGGTGCACCTCGTCGTGTGCGGCGACGCCCGCGACGAGGTCTACCTGACCGGACTGCAGGCGCTGATGCGGGACCGCAACGCCACCTACCTCGGTCGCCGGACGGACGTCCCCTCCCTGATGGGGGCGGCGGACCTGGTGGTCGTGCCGAGCAGCGTGGCCGAGACCCAGGGGCTGGTGATCGGCGAGGCGCTGGCCTGTGGCACACCGGTCGTCGCCTTCGACGTCGGAGGCGTCGCCGACTCGATGGGCGGCTTCCCCGACCAGCTGGTGCCGGCCGGTGACACGGCGCAACTGGCCGCGACCATCGAGCGGGTGGCGGCCTGGCGGCGCACCGACCCCGGGCTCGGGCGGCGATCGAGGGACTGGGCCACCGAGCACCTCTCCCTCGACCGGTCGGTGGAGGTGCTGGAGGGGGTCCTCTCCCGGGCGTGACCCCGCCCCGGGCAACCGACCGGCGGGATCAGAACCGGTTCAGCCGCTTGAAGATGCCCTTCGTCTGCTTGTAGAGGTTCACGAACTCGTCGAACAGGGCGTCGTACTCGGTGGCCGTGGATGGGTCGGGGGTGAAGGTGCGCCGGACCTCGACCATGTCCGGTATCTGTCCGACCCGCACCCGTCCGAGGGCGACCAGGGCGATGAGGGCCGCCCCCCGCACGTTGGCCAGGACCGGGTCGGCCACCTGGCGGATCTCCCGGCCCAGCACGTCGGCGTGGATCTGGGCCCACTGGTCCGAGTTGGCCCCGCCGCCGATGAAGGCCAGCGATTCGAGACGGCGGCCGGCGAACTTCTCCACCGCCTCGAGCAGCCATCTCGAGTTGAAGGCCACCCCCTCGTAGACCGAACGGACCATCTGGGCCCGGGTCGTGGAGAGCGACAGGTTGTGGAAGCCGCCCCGCACCGTGTGGTCGTCCACCGGGGACCGCTCCCCGTTGAGCCACGGGGTGAACAGCACCCGGCCGCTTCCCGGCGGGACGGTGTCGACCATGGCGTTCATCGCATCGAAGTCATCGGCGAAGCCCAGGTTGTCGCGTAGGAAGGTGAGGCACGCCCCGGCGGTCTCGTGCTCGTCCACGATGACGTACTTGCCGGCCAGGGCGGCCGGGATGGAGGCGACGTTGCTGGTGGGAGCCGTCTTTTTGAAGGGGACGTGGCCGGAGATCCACGACGAGGTGCCGATATAGAGGTGGGCGGCATAGTCGGCCACCGCCCCGGATCCGAACACCGCCGAGTGCACGTCGCCCGAGCCCGCCGACACCGGCAGGCCCGCCGGCACCCCGAGCTCGGAGGCGGCATCGGCGGTGAGTGCCCCCACGATGGTCCCGGGCGGCACCAGGTCGGGGAGCTTGGACCGGTCGAGGCCGGTGAGCTCGAGCAGCCGGTCGTCGTAGTCGACCCGGTTGACGTCCCGGTTGTCCGTGACCCAGTGGGCGGCGATGGAATCGAACGAGGCACTGCTCCGGCCGGTCAGCCTGAGGTTGAGGTAGTCGACCGGCTCGAGGAAGGTGACCGTCTCCCGGTAGACGTCGGGGAACTGGTCGCGGAGGAACAGGATGTGGGCGACCGGGTCCTTGCCGGACAACCCGGGGGCGCCGCCGGTCACCTGCACCCAGCGGAGGATCTTGCGCGGGTCGTACCCGAGGACGTTGACCGGGCCGCCGGCCACCTGGCGGATGGCCTTGTTGCCCCTCGAGTCCATCCAGATGATCGCCCGCATCAGCGCGGCACCGTCGGCGCCCACCGCCACCGTTCCCGACCACTGGGCCGTGCACCCCACCCCGATCAGCGCCTCGGCCGGCACCGCCGCCGAGTCGACCGCCTGCCGGGAAGCGGCACCGATGGCCGACCACCATTCGTCGGGATCCTGTTCGGCGCCGCCCCCCTCCAGCAGGTGGAGGGCGACCGGGCGGGCGGCGTGGGCCACGATCCGGCCGGTGGTCGCCACCACCGCCACCTTGGGCCCGCCGGTGCCCAGGTCGACGGCCAGGACGTACTGCTCGCCGCCGCTCCCCCGGCCCCGGTCGGACCCGCGTCGCCGGTCGGACTCACGCCTTCACCACCCGGAGTGTGACCCCGCGGGCCGACCCGCCGTCGTCGAGTTCGAACGTCGTCCCGGAACCGGCGTCCTCGGGCGGCGCGGTGGTGACCGAACGGGCCAGCACCTCGCGCCCGATCAGGTCGAACAGGGGGGCCAGGTCGTCGAGGCCGACCAGGTGCAGATGGATCCAGTCGGAGACCTCGAGGCCGGTGGCCTTGCGGAGATCCTGGACGTGGCGGATGACCTCCCGGGCCAGGCCCCGGCGGCGGAGGTCGTCGTCGAGGGCCAGGTCGAGGGCCACCACCTCGGCCCCGTCTCGGGAGACGGCGAAGCCGGCCTGGGCCCTGACCCGCAGCTCGACCTCGTCGCCGCTCAACTCGACAGGGCCGTCGTCGAGGACGACCACCACCGGACGGCCCTCGGCCAGGTCGGCAGCCGCTCTCACGCCGTCCACCGAGCCCATGGCCGCCCGGAGCTGCTGGACCCGCGGCCCCGAGCCGGGGGCCGAGCAGCTTGAAGTTGGGGACCAGCTCGTAGGCCAGCACGTCGCCGAGCTCGCCGGTGGCCTCCACCACGTCCACGTTGAGCTCGTCCTCGACCACCCCGGGGGAGGGGACGGGCTCCCCGGGGGCAGGTAGACCAGGGCACGGGCCAGCGGCTGGCGGACCTTGATCCCGGCCTCGGCCCGCGCCGCCCGGCCCAGTGACGCCAGCCGCCGGGCCAGTGCCATCCCCTCGTCGAGGTCCGGGTCGAGGGCAGAGGGATCGGGGCGGGGCCAGTCGGCCAGGTGGACCGAGTCGTCCTCGGCGGCACCGGTCAGGTCGCGCCACATCCGGTCGGAGACGAACGGGCACAGCGGGGCCAGCAGCCCGGCCACGGTGACCAGCACCTCGTGCAGGGTGGCCTGGGCCCCGAGCGAGTCGGCCGGGTCGGCGTCGGGGTCGGTGCGCCAGAAGCGGCGGCGGCTGCGCCGCACGAACCAGTTCGACGCGTCGTCGATCAGCTCGGCGATGGCGGTGGCCGCGGGGAACGGCTCGTACCCGTCGAGGGCGGTGGTGGCGGCGGCCACGGTGGCATGGAGCCTCGACCGCATCCACCGGTCGAGGACGGACCGCTCCCCGGGTGCGGGGATGGACGGGTCGGCGGGGTCGAACCGGTTGAGCGAGGCGTAGGTGGTGAAGAACGACCAGGTGTTCCACAGCGTCAGCAGGCTGTCCCGCATGGCCGCGTCGATGACCTCGAAGCTGACCCGGGTCGGCGTCCACGGCGAGCCCTGCGAGAACATCCACCAGCGCAGCGGGTCGGCCCCCCGGGTGTCGAGGATCTCCCAGGGATCGATGACGTTCCCGACGCTCTTGGACATCTTGCGGCCGTCGGCGTCCACGATGTGGCCGAGGCAGAGGACGTTGCGGTAGGGGGTCGATCCCCGTACCAGGGTGTTGACCGCCAGCAGCGAGTAGAACCACCCCCGGGTCTGGTCGATGGCCTCGCAGATGAAGTCGGCGGGGTAGACGAATTGCCCGGCCGACCCCGGGGCGATCGGGTAGCCCCACTGGGCCGAGGGCATCGAGCCCGAGTCGAACCAGGCGTCGATGACCGGCTCGACCCGGCGCATCGCCGAGCCGTCGACCGGGACCGGGGGGTCGGTGTCCGCCGAGGGTTCAGACGTACCCGGAGTTTCGGCGCAGTCGGGGCAGGGGAACGTCACCGCGTCGATGTCCGGTCGGTGGGGGTCGATTCCCGACACGTCCCGTCCGGCCAGTTCCGACAGCTCGGCCAACGACCCGACGCACCGCACGTGGCCCTCATCGCAGCGCCAGACGGGGAGCGGCGTGCCCCAGAACCGGTCGCGGGAGAGGGCCCAGTCCACGTTGTTGGAGAGCCACTCCCCCATCCGGCCGTCGCGGATGTGCTCCGGATGCCAGCCGATGGTCTGGTTCTGCGCCACCAGCTCCGCCTTCCGCTCCGACGTCGAGATGTACCAGCTGGGCTTGCCCCAGTAGATGAGCGGGGTGTCGCACCGCCAGCAGTGCGGGTACGGGTGGGTGTGCGGACGCCGCTCGAGCAGTCGACCCGAGGCCTCGAGTCGGTCGTTGACCGCGCCGTTTGCGTCGCGCACGCCCCGACCGGCCAGCCACGGCACCGCCCCCGTGAAGCGTCCGTCGGGCCCGACCGGGTTGAGGGTGGGGAGGCCGTTCTCGCGGCCGACCTGGCGGTCGACCTCGCCGAATGCCGGAGCCAGGTGGACGACGCCGGTGCCCTCGTCGGCCTCCACGAACGGGCCGGCCACCACCCGCCAGCCGGCGTCGCCCTCGGCTGGGGTGCCGGGTTGGACATCGTCGAAGGGCCGCCGGTAGCGGAGGCCGACCAGCTGGCCGCCGGTCAACCGGTGGTCGATGACCGCGCCGCCGCCGAAGACGTCCTCCACCCGGGCCTCGGCCACGATGCTCCCGTCGACGACGGCGTAGGGGAGATCGGGCCCGACCGCGGCGCCGGTGTTGGAGAGCAGGGTCCACGGCGTGGTCGTCCACACCACCAGCGACAGGCCGGACAGGGTGTCCCGGCCGAGGGTGGCCCGCAGGCGCTCGGCCTCCTCCCCCTCGTCGGTCAGGGGGAACGACACGTAGGCGGACTCGTCGACGACGTCGCGGTACACGTCGGGCTGGCCCAGCTCGTGGCTGCTGAGGGCGGTGCCACAACGGGGGCAGTAGGGGACGACCTTGATGTCCTCGTAGAGCAGCCCCTGATCCCAGAGGCTCTTGAGGTTCCACCACACCGACTCGATGTAGGCGGGCGTGAACGTCCAGTAGGCGTCGTCGATGTCGATCCAGTACCCGATCCGCTCGGTCAGGTCCTTCCACTCGTCGACATAGTTGCGCACCGATTCGCGGCACAGCCGGGTGAACTCTGCCACCCCGACCTCCTCTTCGATCTGGCGCTTGTCGGTGATCCCGAGCTGCTTCTCCACCTCGACCTCCACCGGCAGTCCGTGGGTGTCCCAGCCCGCCTTGCGGGGCACGGCATAGCCCCGCATGGTGCGGTAGCGGCAGAACAGGTCCTTGTAGACCCGGGCCCACACGTGGTGCAGCCCGGGTCGCCCGTTGGCGGTGGGCGGGCCCTCGTAGAAGACCCAGGGCTCGGCCCCGGCCCTGAGCTCGACCGAGCGCTCGAACACCCGGTGCTCGCCCCAGCGGGCCAGCTCACGGGCTTCGAGGTCGGTGAAGTCGGCTTCGGGGGGGACCGGGGGGAACAACGGGGACTTCCTCTCGGGTCAGGTGCGGTCGGGTGGGTGGGCGGCCCCGGGTCGGCGGGACCCCGGGACGGCCGGGCCCGACGCCGCCCGCTGATTTCGGGCCTGGTGCAGGTGCGGACCAGATACTACGGGCGCCCAGGGTCCACAATTGCCCTGTGCCCGAACTGCCCGAGGTCCAAGCCCTCACCGCCGGCCTCGCCGCCCGCATGGCCGGCAAGCGGGTCGACCGTTGCCAGCTGACATCGTTCTCGGCCCTCAAGACGGTGGACCCGCCCTTGGAGGAGCTGGTCGGCCGGACCGTCGCGGGCGTCGACCGGCGGGGCAAGTTCGTCTGCATCGACCTCGACAGCCGGTGGCTGGTGGCCCATCTGGCCCTGGGGGGCTGGGTCAAGTGGTACGACTCGCTGGCCAAGGGCCCGCTCCGTCCGGGGAGGAGTCCGATCGCCCTCCGGGTCGGCCTGGACGACGGATCGGGATTCGACATCACCGAGATGGGTCACGAGAAGCGCCTGGCCATGTGGGTGGTCGGCTCGCCCGAGGAGGTCGGGCCGCTCGCCGCCCTGGGAGTCGATCCGCTGACGCCGGCGTTCACCGTCGACCGGCTGGGTGCCCTCCTCTCGGGCACGTCGGCCACCCTGAAGACCGCCCTGACCACGCAGTCGTTGATCGCCGGGGTGGGGAACGCCTATTCCGACGAGGCCCTGCACCGGGCCGGGATGTCCCCCTACAAGTCGGCGGGCAACCTCGGAGGGCCGGAGGTGGCCCGCCTGCACGAGGCGGTCGTCGGGGTGCTGACCGAGGCGGTGGAGCGGTCCTCGTCCCTGGGCATCGCCGAGCTCAAGGGGGACAAGAAGCGGGCCCTGCAGGTGCACGGGCGGACCGGTGAGCCGTGCCCGGTGTGCGGCGACACCATCCGTCAGGTGTCCTTCGCCACCAGATCGCTGCAGTACTGCCCGACCTGCCAGACCGGCGGCAAGCCCCTCGCCGACCGACGCCTCTCCCGGCTCCTCAAGTAGGCGGCCACCGACCGCCCGGACCGTCCCGACCGGCCCCGGACCGAGCACCCCGGTGGTCCGGGCGGTCGGGACACAATGGAGCCGTGCCCGACCCGGAATGCTCTTCCAGCGCAACCCGGATGCTTCGTCGGTCACGTCGCTCGACGATGCCATCCCGATCGCACAGCGCCGCACCAGTTCGATACCTTCGAGGCTCCAGTTGGTGCTCGATTTCGAAAAGGTGTTTCTGCGCCCCTGGTCCGAGACCGCCCCGCCAGCGCCTGACGTACTTGCCGCCGCTGTTCTCCTCAACCGTGCCAGCTTCACGTCGATAGAAGCCGGGGCCACGGTGTCGATCCCGATCAAGACTGCATCCGCGGAGAGTGCACGGTTCATCTGACCGGATTGTCCCCGGGGTCACCAGCCAGCCAGGTGCTCTCGGCCAGGGTGACCGCGGCCAACGGCAAATGTTGGCCTCGACATCGATGTCCCTCGGAACCGGTCCTGGCGTCCGGACCTCGCTTCTGGCCTTCAGTGCGAACGGGTATGGCCCTTTGGCACTCACGGTGTCGGGCACCGGACCCGCGGAGTGGGCCGAGCCCTTCACCACCTGTCAAATGCCTGCTGAAAGATGAGAGTGGCGCTCAGTGGCCTTGGCGCCATCGCCACCGTGTCCCGGTCGCACCGGTGGCACATGCGAGGGCCGAGCTGCTCGTCGGGCTCGTCGGGCACACGGACCTGACGCGAGCCGGGACTAGCCACCGAGCCGGCGCCCACCGAACCGGAGTGGATCCTGCCGGTGCCCCGACTGGGTCGAATCAGCGGCGGACAGCTGATCGATCATGGCGAAGCTCGGCCCGACCGCCGACGGACTCAGCCCAAGACCCGGACCCAGCCTGGGGGGGGTATCCGGGATCCGGTTGTATTCCTATCTCTCTACTATTAATATAGATAAAACCTACAAAGGTTCAGAGAGACCCAAGGAGCACCATGCCATCCCAGTCCCCGCGTTCGACCCGGGCCATCGGATCAGCGGCCGCCGGATGGTGGCGGTCGCCGCCGTCCCCGGCGCCGCGCTCAGCGCCGCGGCCTGCGGCTCGAGCTCGTCCAGCCCGGCCACCACGCCGCGGCCGGCGGGGTTTCCACGGCATCGAGTGCACCGGTCACCCTCCGACTCGGCTACCTCACCAACCTGACCCACGCCTCGGCCCTGGTCGGCGTGCAGGACGGCATCTTCAAGAAGAACCTGCCGAGCAACGTGACCCTGCAGACCTCCACCTACAACGCCGGGCCGGCCGAGGTCACCGCCCTGCTGGCCGGATCGCTCGACGCCGCCTACATGGGCCCCAACTCGGCCATCACCGCCTACACCCAGTCGCACGGGCAGGCCATCAGGATCATCTCCGGGGCCACCTCGGGCGGGGCCGCGCTGGTGGTCTCCCCGTCGATCACCTCGCCCAGCCAGCTCAAGGGCAAGACCATCGCCACCCCCCAGCTCGGCAACACCCAGGACGTGGCCCTGCGCACCTGGCTGAAGAAGCAGGGCCTCACCTTTCCCGGCCCCAACGGCGGGCAGCGGTGAGGTCACCATCCTTCCCGCAGGACAACGCCACCACGCTCACCTCGTTCGAGGCCGGCACCATCGCCGGCGCCTGGGTCCCCGAGCCCTGGGTCACCCGCGATGGTCGCCGAGGGCCACGGCCACGTGCTGGTCAACGAGAAGACCCAGTGGCCCAGGGGACTGTTCTCCACCACCGTGCTGGTGGTCGAGCACCGACTTCCTGGCCGCCCACCCGAGCGTGGTCAACGGCCTGCTCAAGGGTCAGCTGGCCACCAACGCCTTCCTCAAGGCCTCGCCGGCCAAGGCCCAGGCCGACGCCAACACCGCCCTGGCCGCGCTCACCGGCAAGGCCCTCAAGGCCAACGAGCTGGCCACGGCGTGGTCGGACATGACCTTCACCAACGATCCGATCGCCTCGATCATCCCGACCGACGTGGCCCACGCCAAGGCGGCCGGGTTCCCCACCATCCAGCATCAACGGGCATCTTCGACCTGAGCCCGATCAACCAGCTCCTGGCCGCGCAGCGGGAAAGCCGACGCTGACGTCATGACCAGCGTGGCCGCGGCACCGGCCGCCCGGGCCAACGCCCGGGCCCCAGCGGTCACCCTGACCGGGGTGTCCAAGCGCTACGGCGCAGGGCGGCGCGGCGGTGGTCGCCCTCCAGGACATCACCCTCGACGTCGCCCCCGGCGAGTTCGTCTGCCTGGTCGGTGCCTCGGGATGCGGGAAGACCACGCTGCTCAACCTGGTGGCCGGCCTGGACCGGCCCACGGTGGGCACGGTGGACGTCACCCGGCCGGAGCGACGGCCGGACGGCGGAGTGGTCGAGCCGACGGGCGCCGGCGGACCAGGCGGACCGGCGACCGCCATGCTCTTCCAGGACTCGGCCCTCTTCCCCTGGCTGACCGTGGCCGCCAACGTCGAGCTCCCGCTCCGGCTCCGCGGCGTGGGCAAGGCCGAGCGGCGGGCGGTGGCCGACGACCTGCTCGAGCGGGTCCACCTGGGCGGGTTCGGGCCCAAGCGGCCCCACGAGCTCTCCGGCGGGATGCGCCAACGGGCCGCCCTGGCCCGGGCCCTGGCCCAGGACGCCGGTCTGCTGCTGATGGACGAGCCGTTCGGCGCCCTCGACGCCATCACCCGCGACCTGCTCCACGACGAGCTCGAGTCGCTGTGGCTCGACCGCGGCTTCACCGTGCTCTTCGTCACCCACAACGTGCGGGAGGCCGCCCGCCTCGGCGACCGGATCGTGCTGCTCACCAGCCGCCCGGGCCGGGTGGCGGCCACCTATCCGGTCGATCTGGCCCGCCCCCGCCGGATCGACTCGCCCGAGATCGCCGGCCTGGCCGCCACGGTGACCGACCAGCTGCGGGCGGAGGTGGGTCGCCATGGCCGTTGACCACCCGCTCGACCGCGCCGACTCGACGGACGCCGTCGCCGGATCGGCCCGACCCGGGTACGGCCGCCGGCCCGACGCGGCCCTCGCCGTCGCTGGACCAGGCCCTGGCCGGGCTCGACGCCCTCGACGGAGCCGGCCACTCGACCACGGCGGACGCTTCCCCAGCGCCTGTGGCGGGCCACCTGGCCCAAGCTGATCGCCTTCGGCCTCATCCTGTTGGTCTGGCAGATCGCGGTCTGGGCCCACTGGAAGCCCTACATCCTGCAGTCGCCGGCCACCGCGGCCCGCCAGCTGTGGGACCTGCTCGGCACCTCGCTGCTTCTGGCAGGCCTGTTGGGTCACCGCCCAGCAGGCGGTCATCGGCTACGCCCTGGTCGTGGTCATCGGCGGCATCGTCGGCACGGCGGTGGCCCGCATCCCCGTGCTTCGGGCCGGCATCGGCTCGCTGATCACCGGCATGCAGACCATGCCCTCGGTGCTCTGGTATCCCCTCGGCTATCATGGTCTTCGGGGTGACCTGCGAAGGCGATCATCCTGATGATGGTGCTCGGCGCGGCCCCGGCGGTGGCCAACGGCTTCATCAGCGGCATCGACCAGGTCCCCCCGGGCCTCCTGCGGGTCGGGCGGATCCTCGGGGCCCGCGGGCTGGCCCTCGAGCGCCACGTGGTCCTGCCGGCCGCCTTCCCGAGCGATGCTCGGCGGGCTGAAGCAGGGCTGGGCCTTCGCCTGGCACGCCCTGATGGCCGGGGAGTTCCTGATCCTGGTCACTCCGCTCAGCCTGGGCGGTCGCACGGTCAACGCCCTCACCCAGGGCGACTACGGCGTGGTGGTGGCCCTGATGATCGTCATCGTGTTCATCGGGATCATGGTGGACGTGGCCTTCACCCGGGTCGACCGGTCGGTCCGGCGGCGCTACGGCCTGCTGGAGCACTGCTGCCGGCTGACTCCGGCCGACTTCGGCCGCTGAGCAGTCCGGCCTCTGACAGAATCGATCCTCGTGTACATCTCCGCCAAGGTCGACTACGCGGTCCGGGCCCTGTGCACCGCTGGCCGATGCCGACGGGAGCCCGGTCACCGCCGAGTCGCTGGCCAAGTCCCAGGGCCTGCCGGCCAAGTTCCTCGAGAGCATCCTCAACGACATGCGCCGGGCCGGCCTCCTGCTCAGCCAGCGGGGGGCCGAGGGCGGCTACCGGCTGTCCCGCCCGGCCGCATCGATCACCGTGGCCGACGTCATCCGCCCACTCGACGGCCCCCTGGCCGAGGTCCGGGGGCTGCGGCCCGAGGCGGCCACCTACGAGGGATCGGCCGAGCACCTCCAGTCGTCTGGGTGGCCGTGCGGGCCAGCCTCCGGTCGGTCCTCGAGCAGGTGACCATCGCCGACATCGTGTCGGGCCAGCTCCCCCGGTCGGTCCAGAGGCTGACCACCGAGCCGGACGCCTGGCTCTCGCACTGACCGGCCGGACGCACCCTGCGCTGACCCCTCATGGGGGGCACCGCCTCCGCTGATCGGGATCCGCGGCCTGCCCATACGATGCCCTGAATGGATCCGAGTCCCCCCCGACCCACATCGGTCACCGGCCCACGCTCCATCGGACCTGGGCCGACGGCCGCGGACACCGGTGCGCTCGCCGCAGACGGCGACGGAGCGGCGACCGCCGACGATGGGACGGCGAGCGCGGACGCCAAGGACCGCCTCGACAGGGCCGACCGCCTCGTGCTGGCCATCGTGTGCCTGGCCCAGTTCATGGTGGTGCTCGACATCTCCATCGTCAACGTGGCCCTTCCCTCCATCCAGACGGACCTGAGCTTCAGTGCGGCCAACCTCCAGTGGGTGGTCACCGCCTACTCCCTGACCTTCGGCGGCCTGCTGCTGCTCGGCGGGCGCCTCGCCGACCTGTTCGGCCGGCGGCGCATCTTTCTGCTCGGGCTGATCCTCTTCACCGGGGCCAGCCTGCTCGGCGGGTTCGCCGGCAATCAGGGAACGCTGATCGCCGCCCGCTCCCTGCAGGGGGTGGGCGCGGCCGTGCTCTCGCCGGCCACCCTCACCATCCTGACGGTCACCTTCACCGACCAGCGGGCCCGGGCCAAGGCCCTCGGGGTGTGGAGCGCGGTGGCCGCCGGCGGAGGGGCCGCCGGCGCCCTGTTCGGAGGCTTCCTGACCCAGTACCTCTCGTGGCGGTGGATCCTCTTCGTCAACGTGCCGATCGGGGTGGCCCTCTTCCTGTTCGCCCGGCTCTTCCTCCATGAGTCCAGGGCCGAGGGCCCGCGTCGCCGGCTCGACGTTGCCGGGTCGATCACCGTGACCGCCGGTCTGTTGGCCCTGGTGTACACCATCGTCCACACCGACCAGGTGTCGTGGACCTCACGCTCGACCCTCCTGACCGGGGCGATCGCGGTCGTGCTGTTGGCCGCCTTCGTGCTGATCGAGGCCAGGCTGGCCGGCCACCCGCTCGTTCCCCTCCGCCTGTTCCGCTCACGGGCGGTGACCGGGGCCAACCTGGTGATGTTCTGCTTCGGAGTGGCCATGTTCGCCATGTGGTTCTTCCTGTCGCTCTACCTCCAGGAGGTGCTCGGCTACGACCCGGTGATCACCGGGCTCACCTTCCTCCCCCAGACCGCGGCCATCGCCGTCGGGGCCACCATCGCCGGCCGACTGGCCCCCAGGCTCGGGCCCCGGAACGTGCTGGTGGCCGGGGCGGCCTGCGCGGCCATCGGCCTCTACTGGCTGTCGTTCATCCAGGCGGGCGACACCTACTGGACGGGCGCCTGCGGCGGCGGCATCCTCGCCACCTTCGGCATGGGCCTGGCCTTCACCCCCATCGCCCTGTCGGCCACCGGAGGTGTGGCACGCGAGGAGGCCGGCCTGGCCTCCGGACTGGTCAACAGCAGTCGGCAGATCGGCGCGTCCCTCGGACTGGCCGTGCTGTCGACGGTGGCCGCCTCCCACATCGCCTCGCAACTGGCCGGTCAGAGCGTGGTCACCGAGGAGATCAAGCGGGTGGCCATGACCGCCGGCTACGCCCGGGGGTTCCTGATCGCCTCCGGGGTCGCCCTGCTCGGGGGGCGCTCGCCTTCATCATCCCGAGCCGGCCGGCAGCGGCCACCCCGACGGTGGCAGAGGCCTCTGCCGCCACGGACGGACAGCGGGCCGCGGTCGAAGCCTGAACGTCCGTCAGTGTCCGCCTCGCCGACCGTCCGTCGGACGGCGGGCCGCCCGCCGGCCACCTGCTGCGGCGGCGTGGAGGGCTGGTCGGATCCGGTAGGGGCCTCGCCGCAGCCGACCTCCGGATCGTGGCCCCGCCGGAACGACCTGGGCCACAGGTGGCGGGTGAGGACGACGTTGACTTCGGCGGCGTAGACGGTCACCATCGCCCCGAGGGCGATCCACCAGATGAGGCCGAGGATGGTGGCGAAGGTGCCGTAGAGGTTGGAGAGGTGGCGCAGCTGGTGGTTGACCAGTTGGGCGCCGGCGAACAGGAGCAGTGTCCAGCCGGTGCCGGCGAGCACGGCGCCCGGCCACAGTGCGCGCTCCCCCCTCGGGATCCGTACGACGACGGCGAACCCGCCCCAGAACATCAGGATGTTGACCACCAGGGCCGGGACCAGGCCGACCAGGGCGGAGAAGTGGCCGAGCCGCCCGAAGGCACCGAGCCCGGCCAGCGCCCCGCCGGCCAGGAACCCCACTCCCAGCACCGCGAGGAATCCGGCCGCCCTGGGCAGCCAGTGCCAGAAGTCGGGCAGCTCGTCGCGGTCGATTCCCCAGACCACCGCCATCATCACCTGGGCACTGCGACTCAACCGCATGCTCCCGTAGAGCAGCCAGACCAGGCCCACGGCCAGGGCCAGGGCGTTGTTGGTGGAGAGCTGGTGCACGTTGTTCCGCAGGTCGGTGCCGAGGACCGGGAACTGGCGCAGGGCGGAGTTGACGATGTCGTCCTGAAGCCCCTCGTGGCCGTGCAAGAAGATGCCCACCACCGTCAACAGCACCAGCAACATCGGGAACACGGCCAGAAAGGCAGAGTGGGAGATCTGTCCCGTCAGCCGTCCCGCCTGGTCGTCCGAGTACTTGCGCAGGACCGCGCTCGGCACGGCGGTGGCCCGGTGGCGCTGTTGGAACCGGTCGGTTCCGTCGATCAGCCGCTCGACCTCTCTGGACGCCCGCTCCCAGGCCCGGACCAGTGGCGCCACCGCCCCGGGGGCGCCATCAGCCACCGACCAGGCCCTCACGACCGTGCCGCCGGAACTCCGCCATGAGCCGGTGGCGGTCGCCCCCATCCATCGGCACGTAGGCCAGGGCGGCGTCACTGCGCCGGAAGACCGGGTCGCTCCCCCGCCACCAACCCTCGGCCCGCAGCCGGCCCTTGGTCACCTTGCCGCTGGCCGTCTGGGGCAGCCCGCCGGCCACGATCCGCACGAACGACGGGGCCCATTTCGTCCCGAGGTCGGGCTGGCCGGCCAGGAAGGCTCCGAACCCGGCCGGATCGAAGGCCCGCCCGGGCAGCATCTCGAGCGCGGCCATGACCTGGTCCCCCGATCGGGGATCGGCCACCGGGTAGACCGCCACCGCCGCCGTGCCGCCGAAGCGGACGAGGACCCGCTCGATGGGCCCGGCGGCCAGGTTCTCCGAGTCCACCCGCATCCAGTCCCCGCTGCGGCCGGCGAAGTAGAGGAAGCCGCCCTGGTCGCGATAGGCGAGGTCGCCGGTCCAGTACCAACCGTTGCGGGTGCGGGCGGCGGTGGCCTCCGGATCGCCGTAGTACCCCTCGAATGAGCCGATGCCGGCACGGTTGACGATCTCGCCCACGGCCGAGTCGCCGTTGACCAGCGCGCCGCCGGCGTCGAAGACCGCCGCCGGGCACTCCTCGAGCGTCACGGGGTCCACAACCGCCACCCCGTCGGTCGGCCGTCCGAGCGATCCGGTCGGCGTGTCGTCCGAGCGGCTGATGGCCACCCCGCCCTCGCTGGATCCGTACCCCTCGGTGAGCACGCATCCGAAGCGCTCCTCGAACGCGGCGTGGTCGGCGATCGACGCCTCGGTGCCGAACCCCCGGCGCAGCGTGGTGTCGGCATCGTCGGCAGCCTCCGGCGTGGCCAGCACATAGGCCAGGGCCTTGCCCACATAGGTGAAGGTGGTGGCACGGTGGTGGCGCACATCGGCGACGAAGCCCGAGGCGCTGAACCGGCGGGCCAGGGCCACGGTGGCGCCGACCACCAGGGTGGGGCCCCACAGGACCATCAGGGCGTTGCCGTGGAACAGGGGCATGGTGCAGTAGGCCACGTCGTCGCGCCGGTATCCGTAGGCACCGGCGGAGCGCACGGCGATGGAGGCCAGCCGGCCCTGGGTGCATCGGACGGCCTTGGGTGCACCGGTGGTTCCCGAGGTGAACAACAGCAGAAACAGGTCGTTGGCGGTTGGGGCGGACGCCGCCACCACCGACTGCGGGTCGGTACGGTGGTAGGCGACCAACCGCTGGGCATACTCGCGGCTGTCGACACGCACGACCCGGTCCGGGGACAGTCCGAGCTCCAGGCCTTCGAGGAGGCCTGCGCCGTCGGTGTCGGTCACGATGACGTGGCAATCGGTGCGTCGGATGTCGCCGGCCAACGCATCGCCCCGGCGGGTGGCGTTGATCCCGACCACCACGGCGCCGCTGAGACCGGCCGCCGCCAGCCAGAAGACGTACTCGGGGACGTTGCCGAGCAGCACGCCGATGTGGAGGGGACCCGGGCCTGCCACCGACCGGATCCACGCGGCGCGGTCGGCGCCGGCCGCGACGACCTGCCGCCAGCTCCACTGCTGTGCCTCGAAGCGGAGGCCGGGGTGGTCGTCGTCGGCCCGGGCCACCAGCAGCTCGGCCACGCTCGGGGTGGAGCCATCGACGATCGGGACGCCGCCGGCGGTGCCGTCCCCACCGGCGGCGTCGGCTCCACCTTGGTGGTGGTCGGTGTCGGTCGAGATCGGGGTCATCGTAGTGGACGCTACGGGGCCTCAGCGGAGGGCCGCCACCGCTCCCGCGGGACCCCGGGGAGGTGGCGGTACGGGCCGGGGGCCCGCTCCACGCCCGGGATGTCACGGGCTCCTTCCTCCACGCCTACCATCGGGGCGACACCAATCGCCCGTGGCCCGAGTGGCTGTCGGGCCACGAGCAGAAGACAGGGAGAACCATGGCGACAGGACAGGCCGAGATCGACATCTAGCGCTCGGCGGACGACGTATGGGCCGTGGTCGGCGACTTCGGCGGGATCGGTGGGTGGATGCCGGGCATCGAGTCGTGCCGGGTGGAGGGAGACAACCGGATCCTCGACACCATGGGGATGACCATCACCGAACGTCTGGTGTCGAGGGACGACGCCGGGCGGGCGTTGACCTACTCGATCGCCGACGGCGCTCCGGTCGAGAGCCACACCGCGGTGATCACTGTCACCCCGGTGGGTGACACCAGCCACGTGACCTGGGAGGTCGAGGCCACACCCGACGAGATGGCCGATCTGATGGCGACCATCTACCAACAGTCGCTCGAGGCGCTGAAGACCCACGTCGAAGGATGAGTGGATCGGCCCCACCGACAGGTCCGGGTGACGCGGGGAGATGGGTCGATCACGGCCACGGCACGCTCCTCGGCACCGGTCGAGGTGGTGTGGCCGCTGATCGGTGAGGCCCACCGGTGGAAGGAGTGGTCGTTCCTCGACCGCAGCGACCTGGTGGAGACGGGTGACCCGGCACCTGACGGCGTCGGGGCCGTGCGCCGGTTCACCAGGTTCGGCATCGGTTCGCAGGAACAGGTGGTGGTATGGGATCCACCCCACCACCTCGGCTACACGATGCTGAAGGGATTTCCGGTCCGCCACTACCGGGCCGACGTCCGTTGCATCGCCGACGGATCGGGCACCGCCATCAAATGGTCGGCGACGTTCGACACGTTGATCCCCGGAACCGGCCATCGTCATGGTGGCGATCCTGCGGGCCGTGCTCGGCCGCTTTGCCAACGGCGTGGCTGGTTACGCCGACCGGCTCCCGCTCCGGGGATCCTGACAACCCATGCTGAGCGACGCACCACTGATGGCGTTCATTCCGGTTACCGACCCTGCTGCGGCCCGACGGTTCTACGAGACGACACTGGGGCTCGACGTCGTCGAGGAGTCCACGAATGCGGTGGTGGTGGACGCGATGGGCACGATGCTCCGCCTGACCCCGGTGGGCGACCTGCTCGTCCAGCCGTTCACCATCGCCGGGTGGCAGGTGCGCGACATCGGAAGGGTGGTCGATGGGTTGTCCGCGCTCGGCGTCGCCTTCACCCGCTACGAGGGCATGGACCAGGACGACCGGGGGATCTGGACGACGCCCGGGGGAGACCGGGTGGCGTGGTTCACCGATCCTGACGGCAACACCCTCTCGCTGACCAGCTTCGCCACGGGCTGAGCCGGCTGGGCCAGCGAGGAGACCGGCCGGGGGTCAGCACCTGGCCAAGTACCGATCAGACCTTGGCGGCATCGTGGACGGTTCCGTCGCTTGCTGGCTGGATGGACCTGTCGACATCGACTTCGATGCCCAGATTGGGCACCACCCGGTCCAGCCACGAAGGCATCCACCAGTTGGCATTTCCGACGAGCTCCATGATCGACGGAACCAACACCATGCGCACCAAGGTGGCATCGATCAGGATGGCCGCGGCCAGACCGAGGCCGAAGACCTTGAGTACGTGCAGAGGATCGCCGATGACGAAGGACCCGAATATGCAGATCATGATGGCCGCCGCCGCCGTTATCACCCTTGCCGTCTTGGCCAGTCCATCGGCCACCGCGGACGAATTGTCATGGGTGATCCGCCACTCCTCTCGCATCCGCGAAAGAAGGAACACCTCGTAGTCCATGGAAAGCCCGAACAGAATCGTGAACATCATGAGAGGGATCCACGGATCGATCGGACCGGTGGCCCCGATCCCGATGAATCCACCCAGCCATCCCCACTGGAAGACGGCCACGATCACCCCGTAGGCGGCACCCACCGACAGCAGGTTGACGATCACCGCTTTGACGGGGATGGCCAATGACCGGAACACCGCCATGAGCAGTAGGAACGAAAGCAGAAGGACGAGGCCGATCACCCAGGGGAGGCGGGCGGACAGATACGACGACGCATCGACCGAGCCGGCCGTCTCTCCCCCGACCAGGGCGCGCACCCCGGTGCCCGTCGTCGTGGCGGGAATCACCCGATTGCGGAGGGTCTGGACCAGTGCCTCGGTCTGGGCGGACTGGGGGGACGTGGTCGGGTAGGCGACGATCACCGCGGCGGTGCCCGATCGGCTGAAGTGGGCAGGACTCACATAGGCCACACCGGGGGTGCCCCTGAGCGCGGTGTCGAGTCGGTCCACCGTCCCGTGTTGGCCTGCCGGACCCTCGGTCACAATGACCAGGGGTCCGTTGAATCCGGGGCCGAATCCGGTGGCAAGGGCGTCGAACGCCTGTCGGGTGGTGATGTTGGGAGGATCGTTTCCGGCGTCGGTGAAGGCCAGTCTCATCGAGAACAACGGCAGGGCGAGACATACCAGCACGAGGAGTGCGGCGAGGCCGGCGACCACCGGGTGCCTCTGCACGGTGCGACTCCACCGGTACCAGAATCCCCGACCGGACGATTCGGCTGCACTCCGCAGGAGTCCCGGAACGTGGAGTCTGTCGATGGCCCGACCGGAGAACCCGAGCATGGCCGGTAGCAGTGTGATGGCCGCCGTCATCACCAGCACCACCGCGGCGATGGCGCCGATGGCCAGCCCCCGCATGAAGGACAGCTGCAGGAGGAACAGGCCGAGGAGAGAGAAGATGACCGTCGTGCCGGCGAACAGCACTGCTCGTCCCGAAGTGGCCAAGGACAGGGCGATGGCCTCTCTGGGCAACTTCGCTTCGGCCAGTCCCTGCCGATACCGGGTAACGACGAACAGCGCGTAGTCGATGCCGACGCCGAGGCCGATCATCGCCATGATCTCGGGTGCGAACACCGGCGTGGTGACGACATGGGTCAACAGGTCGAGTACGGCGAAGCCGATGGCGATGCCGAACAGCGCGGTGATGATGGGAAGGCCCATGGCCACGACCGAACCGAAGGCCAGCAACATGATGATGATGGCGGCGAGGATGCCGATCCCTTCACTCGAACCCGGTTTGGCGCCTGCGACCAAGCCGATGGCCTCACCTCCAATGGCAACCTGGTAGCCGTCGGCCTTGAACGACTCGGCCGTGCTGACCACCTTGTTGATGGCGGCGGTCGGGAGGTTTCCCGCCAGCTCGTCGAACTGGACCCGCACAAATGCGATATGCCCGTTCTGCGAGACCTGTGTGGCACCCCCGGGTGACAGCGGGCTGACCACGGCGGACACATGTGACAGGGGGCGGAGGGCGTCGACCAACCTGGCCGTCCGACCCTGATTGGCGGCATCCGAGAACGGCGCACTGGTGGTCACGACCACCTGGGCCGGGCTCCCGGCCTGGTCCGGGAAATTGGCACTCAGGATCTGTTGGACCTCCTGCTTGCCACCGGTCAGGTTGTTCGAGAAGGCGCTGCCGGCCGACTGGGCCAGGACGTTGCTGGCGATCAGGGCGACCAGCCACAGGATCAGCACCCACCACCGATGGTCATGGCACCATCCGGCGAGCCGGGCGAGTGCGCTCTGATGCGCGGGTCGTGACTTCGGTCGACTCGGGCCTGCCATCTGATCGAGCGTGGCTGAGGATGCGGTCACTTCAGTACTCCATCATTCGGAAGGGAACACACGGGAGCGGCCGACCTCGAATCATCCGGAGCCCAACCGCAGGCCGGTGGAGTGCAACTTCACCATTGCCTGGGTCGAGGTCGACCGGTCGGTCCTGCTCGGTGGTCAAGGCTAACCCACACCGGCCCGGGTCCCCGCCTTCGACCACGGGATTCGCCGCCAACCCCGGGTCCCACCGGCCCTGGCCCGTCGAGGACCCGGCCCCCGGAGACACCGCCCCGGGCAAGTCGGCCGACCTGGTGTCAGCCGACGGTCGCCCGCAGTCGTCGGGCTCTGGTGCCCACCTCCGCGCAGGCTCGCCCGACGTCGACGGTGAGGCAACGGCGGTCCTCCACCACCTGCCTTCCCGCCACCCACACGTCGGTCACCAACCGGCTGGACCCGGACCACACCAGGTGGTCGATCAACTGCTCGTCGTCGAGCAGCGGGACGAACGCCGGGCCGTCGAGGTCGACCGCCATCATGTCGGCTTGGGCGCCGGGGGCCAGGATCCCGAGGTCGGGACGGCCGAGGGCCCTGCCCGCTCCCCGGGTGGCCAGATCCAGGGCGGCAGATGCCGGCAGGGCGGCCGCGTCCCGCTGGCGGACGCGGGCCAGCATGGCGGCCAGGCGGATCTCCTCCCACAGGTCGAGGTCGTTGTTCGAGGCCGGGCCGTCGGTTCCCAGACCGACGCGGAGACCCTGGGCCAGGAGCTCGACCAGGGGGGCGACGCCCGAGGCCAGCTTGGCGTTGCTCTGCGGGCAGTGGGCGACGGCCACGTCGTGGTCCGAGAAGATGGTCATGTCCTCGGGGGACAGCCAGACGCCGTGGGCGGCCAGCGCCCGTCCGTCGAGGACCCCGGCCCTCTCCAGCACGGCCGGCACCGAGTCCCCGTGCTCGGAGGCGAAACGGACGCCCTCCGCCTCGGTCTCGGCCAGGTGGATGTGGAACAGCGCGTCGATCCGGCGGGCGGCCTCCGCGATGTCGGCCAGCACCGGAAGGGGGACGGTGTAGGCCGCGTGAGGTGCGAATCCGACCTCGATCCGGTCCGCCTCACCGTGGCGTCGCCCGTGGAAGTCGACGATCTCGGCGATGCGGTCCGCCCACCACCGGTCGCCCGATCCCTTGCCGGGCAGCTGCAGGACCCCCGGCGTCACCACCGCCCGCGAGCCGGCCTCCACCACCGCGTCGGCCAACGCATCCTCGTGGAAGTAGGCCTCACAGGTGGTGGTCACGCCGAAGCACAGCAGCTCGGCGGCGGCCAACGTCATCCCCCAGTAGACGTCCTCCTCGGTCAGGTGGGCCTCCTGGGGCCAGAGCACCTCGTTGAGCCAGCGGTCGAGGGGCAGGTTGTCGCCCGAGCCCCGGAACAGGGTCATCGGCGAATGGCAATGCACGTTGACCAGGCCGGGCAGGAGCGCACCACTGATCCGCACCTCCCGCACCTCCGGCACCTCCGGCACCGGGCGTCCTCCGTGGTCCGAGCCGGCCCGACCGACGTGGGTGATCGCCGACCCCGACACCTCGACGACACCGGGACGGAGGACCTGGGTCCCTCCGTCGCACGGGACGACCGCATCGGCCAGATAGCGCACTGTCCCCGGTGTCCCAGGCGGCGCGGACGGGTCGATCCCGGCCGGGCCGATCCGGTCAGGCACCGGGCCGGTGCCGCCGGTCATCTCCCGGCACGGCCGGACTCCTCGGCTTCGATGGCGGCGAGCTCCTCGATGCGGGCCACGTGGCGTCCGCCATCGAACGGGGTGGCGAGGAACACGTCGACGATGTCGAAGGCCAGCTCGGTGGCGACCACCCGGGCCCCGAGCGAGAGGACGTTGGCGTCGTTGTGACGTCTGGCCAGCCGGGACGTGTACTCGTCGTGGCAGAGGGCCGCGCGGGTCCCGTGCACCTTGTTGGCCGCAATGGCCTCGCCCTGGCCGCTGCCACCGATGACGATACCGAGACCGCCCCCGCCCCGGACCACCCGCCGGGCCACATCGGCACAGATGGGCGGATAGTCGACCGGATCCGCGGAGTAGGTCCCGATGTCCTCGACCTGGTGGCCCCCCTCCTCGAGGTGCCGGGCCACCGCGCCCTTCAACACGTACCCCGCATGGTCCGACCCGATCACCAGACGCATCAGATCGTGGTCAGGTCGGCAACGTCGGGCGGCACAGTCACTCTCCGGTCGGTTCAGCACGGATCCGGCCAGCGTAGTGCGGAGGTACGGGACCGGCCCCTCCCCTTCCGGGCGCCGGGTCGGCCGGCGTCGGTGGACCCGGGACCACCCCCGCGATGGCGTTGCTACGATCAGGCCGTCTGCTCGTCGGCGGGGCCTCGGCGCCTGACGGTGAGCCGCCACGACGTGCCTGCCGGTGACGGAGGCACCGGGGGAGGTAGGAAGCATGCGCATCGGAACGCGGTCCAAGAGGACCTCTGCACGGCGGCCCCGTTCC
Organism: uncultured Acidimicrobiales bacterium; assembly: GCA_963806285.1. GTDB lineage: Bacteria > Actinomycetota > Acidimicrobiia > Acidimicrobiales > RAAP-2 > Bog-756. The sequence goes on along the minus strand of CAWDXJ010000004.1, from coordinate 690,866 downwards.
CACACCGGGGTCATCGCCCTCGCGCTCGTCGCTCTCGTCGCGCTGGCCGTCATCGCCGTCCGCACACCGGTGTCCGCCGGATCGGCCGCCGGTCCGGCGGAGCCGGTCTCGGCCGTCACCCCGGCCGGCACGTCAGCCGCCGACGGTGCCTCCGTGGCACCGCCCACCGGCTGCGACCCGCTCGATCCGACCCAGTGCCTGCTCCCCTATCCCGACAATTTCTTCACGGTTCCGGACCGGTCCACACCGACGGGTCGCCGGGTCGACTTCCCTCTGGCGGCCATGCCCGAGAACGCCAGCGCGGTCCCGATCGATCCGACCGCTTTCAACCGGAACGACGGCTTTAGCCCCGGCACGCCCCTGCTGCTCCACGTCGACGGGATCGATCTCACCCGCAGCAAGGTCGCACCGATCACCGACATCGGCTCATCCCTCGGTGCGGCGGCACCGATCGTGATCATCGACGCCGTAACCGGCAAGCGGATCCCCTATTGGGCGGAGCTCGACGCCAACGATCCGAACCCGGCCGAGCAGGCACTCATCATCCATGCCGCCGCCGACTACCTGGACGGCCACCGGTACATCGTGGCGCTCCGCAACCTGGTGGATGGCAGCGGCCGGTCCATCCCGCCCAATGCCGTCTTCCAGGCCTACCGGGACGGCTCCCCCCTCGCCACCAAGGCAGAGCAGCGTCGCCGCCCTCAGATGGAGCAGATCTTCGACTCCCTGCAGGCGGTCGGGATCGATCGCCACAGCCTGTATCTGGCCTGGGACTTCACGGTGGCCAGCCGGCAGAGCCTCACCGGGCCGATGCTCCACATCCGCGACGACGCCTTCCGCCAGCTGGGCAGCGGTGCCCCGTCATTCTCGGTGACCAGCGTGACCAACTTCACCACTGCCCAGAACCCGCTCATCGCACGGCACGTGTCCGGGACGTTCTCCGTCCCGAGCTACCTCGACCAGCCGGGCGGCCCCCCGGGGTCGCAATTCAACCTGGGCCCCGACGGGCTGCCTGCCCAGATGCCGGGCAACGTCCAGACCGCCAACTTCGAATGCAATGTTCCCCGATCGGTGGTGTCCGACGGGTCCTCCCCCACCGCGACCGTCTACCCCGGGCACGCCATGCTCTACGGTCACGGCCTCCTCGGCAGCGCCGACGAGATCAACGACTCGGTAATCGAGAGCATGGCCGGGGTGGGCAATTTCGTCGTGTGCGGAACCGACTGGCTGGGACTGGCCAGCCAGGACGTCGCCACCGATGCCGGGATCCTCACCGATCTGTCCCACTTCCCGATCCTGCCCGACCGCGGCCAGCAGGGAATGCTGGACTTCTTGTTCCTGGGCCGGTTGATGACCAGCCCGGCCGGCTTCGCCTCCAGCCCCGCCTTTCAGGCGGGCTCGGCCCACCCGACCATCGACACCTCGGGTGGCCTGTCCTATTACGGGAACAGCCAAGGTGGCATCCAAGGGGGCGCCCTCACCGCCGTCTCCCAGGAGTTCACCCGCTCCGTCCTGGGCGTGCCCGGCATGGACTACTCGCTACTGCTCAACCGGAGCGTCGACTTCGATCCCTTCGAGGCCATCCTCAACGGGAGCTATCCGGACAAGCTCGTCCAACAGATCGGCCTCGGCCTGATCCAGATGCTGTGGGACCGCTCCGAGGCCGACGGCTACGCCCAATTCATGACCGACGACCCCCTCCCGGGCACTCCGGCCCACCAGGTGCTGCTGGAGGAGGCGTTCGGCGACCACCAAGTGGCCAACATCGCCACCGAGACCGAGGCCCGGACCATCGGCGCCGCCATCCACCAGCCTGCACTGGCCCCGGGCCGGTCACCTGACGTCGTGCCCTTCTACGGGATCGAGCCGATCCCGGGCCCGATCTCCCAGGGTTCCGCGCTGTTCGTCTGGGACAGCGGCACGCCGCCGCCGCCCCTGACCAATACGCCCAACCGGGCCGGGGCCGATCCTCACGGTGTCCCCCGGGCGCAGCCGGACGCCCAGCTGCAGGGGGCCACCTTCTTGTTGCACGGGGTGGTGACCGACCCGTGCGGTACCACCGCCTGTTCGGCCGTCCCCTCCGGGGGTTAGATCGTGGTCGATTTCCCGTCGGCCCTACGACAGCGGTTCAGATGTCGAACTTCACCACGCCACGGACGTTGGACCCCGCAGCCAGGTCGTCATAGCCGTTCTGGACCTCGTCGAGGGTGTACTCCTGGGTGATCAGGCCGTCCACCTCGAGGAGGCCGGCCTGGTACAGGCGGAGCAGGTTGGGGATCTGCACCCGGGGGGAGCACGAGCCGAAGACGGTCCCGAGCAGCGCCTGGTTGAACATGGCCAGGTTGAACAGGTTGAGGGTCACCTGGTCCTGGTTGAACGGGGCGATGGCGGTGGCCACCACCCGGCCGTCCTTGGATGCCAGCTGCATGGCGGGGCCCACCATGTCCCCGGTGAGGACACCGGGGGTGAGGATGACGACATCGGCCATCCGTCCCTCGGTCAGCTCCGGGATCATCAGGTTCGCCTCGAGGATCGACGCCGCTCCGTGGGTGGCGCCGATCTGCTTGGCCTTCTCCACCTTGAACGGGAGCGGGTCGACGGCGATCACGTAACGGGCCCCGGCGATCTTCGCCCCCTGCACGGCACCCGACCCGACGCCGCCGCATCCCACGACGACCACCGTCTCGCCCGGCTTCACCTTGGCCCGGTCCACGGCCGACCCGAAACCGGTCGAGATGCCGCAGCTGATCAGCGCCGCCGCCTTGAGCGACACGCCCGGGTCGATCTTGACCAGGGACGCCTCGTTGGCCAGCACCGACTCGGAGAAGGTCCCGAGCTGAGTCATCCTGTTCACGTGGTGGCCGCCCAGGCTGTAGCGCCACTGCCCGTCGGACATCATCGGCCCGGCCAGGATGGTCATCCCCAGGTCGCAGAGGTACTGGCGGCCCGAGGCGCACCAGAAGCACCGGCCGCACGCCGGGATGAACGAGGCGGCCACGTGGTCTCCCACGGCCAGCGACTCCACGCCCGGGCCCACCTCGGCGACGATGCCTGCGCCCTCGTGGCCACCGATCATCGGGAACATCGAGTCGACACCGAAGACCTGCAGCACCTCGGCCGGGGCGCTCATGTCACCGGTGCGGAGGTGCTCGTCGGAGTGGCACATGCCCGCATAGGCCATCTGGACGAGCACCTCGTGGGGCCCGGGGGCCTCGACGTCGACCTCCTCGACCTTCCACGGCTCGTTGAGCCCCGAACAGACAGCGGCGCGGATCTTCATCGTGGGTGGTCCTCCCCCTTTTGACGGCGCCACGGGGCGCCGCACGGCTCTGGTCCCAGCATCGCGCCATCGGCGGACCCACGTCGAGCGGGGCCCCTCCGGCCCAACCTCCACAGGTCCTCCCCTCGAGTCATCCCCACAGGCTTCCCTCGTCGAACCCGGTGGCGAGCAGATGCAGGGCCCGGTCCACCTCCCCGGTCAGGTCGTCGGTGTCGTAGCGGGCCCAGCAGGTGAAAGCGGCGATGGCCGCGCCGAGGGTGGCACGGGCCACCGTCTGGGGCGCCAGGTCGTCGGCGGCGGCGCCGATCCGGCCGGCCACGAAGCGGGCCACCACGTCGCACCACTCGGCATAGCGGACGGCGGAGTGGGCCACCAGGGTCGGGACCGAGCTGATCAGGCCCATCCGGATGCGGAGCTCGTCGAGCTCGCCGGCCCCGAACCGGTTGGTGGCCACCACCGCCCGGCGGAGCACGTCCATCATCGGCTCGTCGGACGGTGCCGATCCCAGTTGGCGCTCCAGCCGGACGAGCTCGGCGTCGAACTCCCCCCACACCACGTCGCGCTTGGAGTCGTAGTAGCGGAAGAAGGTGCGGCGGCTCACCCCCACGGCCGCGGCGATCTGGTCGACGGTCGTCTCGTCATACCCCTGGCGTTCGAAGAGCTCGAGGGCCGCCCGCGCCACCTCCTCGCGGGAGGTGGCAGGCCGCCGCCCGCGGGCCGGCCCGGGTGGCCGGCCGGTCCCTTCGCTCTCCGAGATGGTCATCCGGCTTCCATTTTGGCATCGAGTGCTATAAATTGGAACCACCATCACCGTCCGGCCCAGGCCGGCCGATCACCGGGAGGTCCGCATGACCGCAACCACCGCCCAGGACGCCAGCCGGGGCACCTCCAAGAACACCTCGGGGAGGACGAGCCCGGGCTCCGTCCAGACGGTGGGCGCCGGCGGCGGACCCCGGGTTCCGGGGGATGCGGGCGACGCCCCCCTGGTCGAGGAGGACCTGTTGGTGGAGGACCTGTTGGTGGAGGACGTCTCCATCGACGGCATGTGCGGCGTCTACTAGGCGCCCGCCGGCGCCCTCCCCGCACCGCGAACCGATGCCACCCATCCCGTCGCCGACCGGCGGCACCCCGTTCGACGGCACCCGTCCCTGGGCGCTCCATCCACAGGTTTCCCTCCGGCCCGAGTCGTTCGGGGCGCTCGCCTACCACTTCGGGACCCGCCGCCTCTCCTTCCTGAAGAGCCGGAAGCTGCTGGCGGTGGTCGAGTCGCTGGCCGACCAGCCGACCGGGCACGACGCCTGCCGGGCCGCCGGGGTCACCGTCGACGAGCTCGAGGCCTACGAGCGTGCCCTGGCCACCCTGGCCGAGTCGGGGATGATCTGCAGACGGGCGGCTTCATGATGGCCGCCCTCGGCGCGGCCGTCACCGGGGGCCCGGTGGGCGCACCCGCTCGGATCGGGCGGCTGGTCGACCGGTTCGAACGCGGCCTCGACGCCCCGATCTGTCTCACCTGGGAGCTGACCTACGCCTGCAACCTGGCCTGCGTCCACTGCCTGTCGAGCTCGGGGCGCCGCGATCCGAACGAGCTGACCACCGACGAGTGCAAGGCGGTGATCGACGAATTCGAGCGGATGCAGATCTTCTACGTCAACATCGGCGGGGGGGAACCCACCGTCCGCTCCGACTTCTGGGAACTGGTGGACTACGCCACCGCCCACCACGTCGGCGTGAAGTTCTCGACGAACGGGTCGCGCATCACGGCCGGGGCGGCCGCCCGGTTGGCGGCCAGCGACTACGTGGACGTGCAGATCTCCCTCGACGGGGCCTCCGCCGAGGTCAACGACGCGGTGCGCGGAACCGGCTCCTTCGCCACCGCGGTCGCCGCCATGGGCCGACTGGCCGACGCCGGCTTCTCCGGATTCAAGCTCTCGGTGGTGGTCACCCGCCACAACGTCGCCCAGCTCGACGCCCTCAAGGTGCTCGCCGACCACCACGGTGCCCAGCTCCGCCTCACCCGCCTCCGGCCATCCGGGCGCGGGGCCGACGTCTGGGGCGAGCTCCATCCCACCTCCGACCAGCAGCGGATCCTCTACGACTGGCTCGTGGAGCACGGTGAGGACGTGCTCACCGGTGACTCGTTCTTCCACCTGGCCGGGTACGGCGAGGCGCTGCCCGGACTGAACCTCTGCGGCGCGGGCCGGGTGGTCTGCCTGGTGGACCCGGTCGGCGATGTCTACGCCTGCCCGTTCGCCATCCACGAATCGTTCCTCGCCGGCAACGTGCGGTCGCCCGGCGGATTCACCCGGGTGTGGCGCCATTCGGACCTGTTCACCGAACTCCGCCGGCCACAGAGCGCGGGGGCCTGCGCGTCGTGCGGACACTACGACGCCTGCCGGGGTGGCTGCATGGCGGCGAAGTTCTTCACCGGGCTCCCCCTCGACGGGCCCGACCCCGAGTGCGTCCTCGGCCGTGGTCGCAACTCGCCGGCGGCGCGGGGGGAGACCGCCCTCCCGAGGCCGTCGCCCGACCACTCGAGCAGGCCCCGCCGGGTGGCCGTGGCCATGCTCCCCCGCCGCCCCGGGCGGGCCTGTGACGAGAGCCCGCTGGCCGCGTCGGCCCCCGGGCCGCGACCGCGCTGAACGGTGGCCGGCCTGACCGACCCCGTGGTGGTGGCCGGACGAACCGCCCCCTCGCGGGTGGTGTTCGGCCCCCACGAGACCAACCTGGCCGAGCAGCGCCGGCTGAGCGGGCGCCATGTCGCCTACTACCGGGCCCGGGCGGCCGGAGGGGCCGGGATCGTGGTCACCGAGACCGCGTCGGTCCATCCGTCGGACTGGCCCTACGAGCGGGCGCCGCTGGCCGAGGCGTGCGGGCCCGGCTGGGCCCGCACGGCCGATGCCTGCCGGCCCTACGGCACCCTGGCCATCGCCGGGCTCGGCCACGCCGGGGGACAGGGTTCGAGCGCCAACTCCCAGTCGGTGCTGTGGGCGCCGTCACCGGTGGCCGACGTCATCAACCGGGAGATGCCGCTGGAGATGGACGGGGCCGACATCGCCGCCCTGATCGGCGCGTTCGCCGGCGCGGCCGGCCTGGCCGTGCGCTCCGGACTCGACGGGGTGGAGATCGACGCCGGGTACCTCTCCCTCCTCCGCCAGTTCCACTCCGGCCTCACCAACCAGCGGGCGGATGCGTACGGATCGGACCGCCTCCGTCTCACCACCGAGGTCCTCGAAGCGGTCCGGGCAGCCGTGGGCCATGAGCGCATCGTGGCCCTCCGGCTCTGCTGCGACGAATTGGCCCCATGGGCCGGTGTGACGCCGGAGCAGGCCGCCGACCAGGTCGCCGCCTGGGCCGACCTCGTGGATCTGGTCGTGGTCGTCCGCGGCGGGCCCTTCTCGGCATCGGCCTACCGACCCGATGCCCACACGCCGACCGACTTCAACCTCGACCTGTGCCGCCGGATGCGCGGGGCCGCCGGCGGCCGGACGATGGTGGTGCTGCAGGGCAGCGTGGTCGACCCGGTCACGGCCCAGGGTGCACTCGACGACGGGGCCTGTGACCTGGTGGAGATGACCAGGGCCCAGATCGCCGAGCCCCGGCTGGTCCGACTGGTCCGTGGCGGCGACGGGTCCCGGGCCCGGCCGTGCATCCTCTGCAACCAGGCCTGTCGGGTCCGCGACAACCGCAACCCCGTCGTGAGCTGCGTGGGCCAGCCGGCCAGCGGCCACGAGACGGTGGAGGCGAGCACCGCCGGGACCGATGACACGGGTCGGGAGGTCCTTGTCGTCGGGGCCGGTGTGGCCGGCCTCGAGTGCGCCCGGGTCCTGGCGGCACGCGGCCACCGGGTGCGGGTGGTCGAACGGTCGGACCGGCCGGGGGGGGTGCTCCGGGCCGCGGCGGTCGGCCCCGGGCGCGGGCGCATGGCCCTCCTCGTCGAGTGGCTGGCCGCTGAATGCCGGGCGGAGGGAGCGGCCCTCGAGACCGGGGTCGAGGCCACCGCGTCCGACCTCGACGCGGCCCGGGCCGCGGGTGTGGAGGTGGTGCTGGCCACCGGCTCGCGCCGGTCGCCGCCCGCCTTCCCGGTCGACGGCTCGTGTCCGGTGGTCGACGTCCTGGACCTGCTGACCGAGGGGCCCGGGGTCCTCGGGGACGGACCGGTCGTCGTCCACGACCCCGTCGGGGGTCCGGTCGGCATCGGCGTGGCCGAGTGGCTGGCCGCCGCCGGCCGTACGGTGTCCCTGGTCACCCAGGACCAGGTCGCCGGGACCCTGCTGTCGCTCACCGGGGACCTGGCCGACGCCAACACCCGCCTGCAGCGGGCCGGCATCCGGCGCGAGCTGCGGGCACGGGTGCGCGGCGTCGAGGGTGGCCGGGTCCGGCTGGAGGACGTCTGGACCGGCGAGCAGCGGAGCGTGGAGTGCGGGGCGGTGGTGGACTGCAGTCACCGTCTCCCCGAAGAGGACCTCTACCTGGCCCGGCCGGGCACCCGACGCGCCGGCGACTGCGTGGCACCCCGCAGCGCGCTGGAGGCGGTCCTCGAGGGTCGGAGGCAGGCCATGGACGTGGCCGGGGGCGGGAGCCCGCGGGTCCCCGCCGGCGCCGGAGTGGCCCGGTGAGCGGAAGGACGCCACCGGCCTCCGGACGGCCCGGCCGGGTGGCCGGCTAGGTGGCCCTGATCACCGGCGCCGCCCGGGGCCAGGGTCGGAGCCATGCCGTGCGCCTGGCCCGCGAGGGAGCGGACATCATCGGCGTCGACCTCTGCGCCGACATCGAGGGTGTCCCCTATCCGCTGGCCACCCCGGCCGACCTCGACGAGACGGCCCGGTTGGTGGAGGAGGCCGGCGCCCGGGTGGTGACCGGGCGGGCGGACGTGCGGGACCCGTCGGCCCTCGATGCGGTGGTCGCCGACGGCGTGGAGCGGCTGGGCCGGCTCGACATCGTGGTGGCCAACGCCGGTGTCTGCACCATCCAGCGGTGGGACGAGGTCACCCCGCCGGTGTGGGACACGGTCATCGGCACCAATCTGACCGGTGCCTGGAACACCTGCGTCGCCTCCATCCCCCACCTGCTCGAGGCCGGTGCCGGTTCGATCGTCCTGATCAGCTCCACGGCCGGCCTCAAGGGCCAACCCTTCCTGGCGCCCTACGTGGCGTCCAAGCACGGGATGGTGGGGGTGATGCGGATGCTGGCCAACGAACTGGCCGCCCACAGCATCCGGGTCAACTCCATCCACCCCACCGGCGTCGACACCCCCATGCTCGTGGGGCTGGGCGGGTTGACCGAGCGCATCGAGGCCAGCCCGGACACCGGGTCCATCTTCCTCAACTCCCTGCCGGTGGACGTGGTGTCCTCCGAGGACGTGAGCGACGCGGTGGTCTACCTGGCCTCGGCCGAGTCCCGCTATGTGACCGGCCTGCACCTCACCGTCGACGCCGGCTCGTCGGCGCGCTGAGGGGGCGACGATGAGCTCGGGCGCCCGCTACCGCCACCTGTTCACGCCGCTCCGGCTCGGGCCGGTCACCGTGCAGAACCGGATCGTCTTCTCGGCTCACCTGACCAACTACGCCACCCACGGCATGCCGACCGAGCAGCACGCCGCCTACTACGCGGCCCGGGCGGCGGGTGGGGCCGGACTGATCATCACCGAGGAGCACTCGACCCACCCGACCGACTGGCCCTACGAGAAGCTGATCCACGGATTCAACCCCGAGGTGGTCCCGGGCTACCGGCGGATCACCGACGCCGTGCACGCCCACGACGTGCCCGTCTTCGCCCAGATCAACCACAACGGCGGCCAGGCCTCCAGCATGTACTCGCGTCTACCGGTCTGGGCGCCGAGCCCGGTGCCCGACCCCCTGTTCCGCGAGGTGCCGAAGGCCGTCGAGCCCCACGAGATCGGCGAGATCGTGGACGGGTACGCCACCGTGGCCGGCCACTGCGTCGACGGTGGGTTCGACGGCATCGAGCTGCAGTGCTCCCACTCCTCGATCGTCCGGGGGTTCCTCTCCCCCGCCACCAACAGGCGTGACGACCACTACGGGGGCACCCTGGCCAACCGGGCCCGGCTGCTGCTCGAGATCGTCGAGGCGGTGCGCCGGACGATCGGGCCCGACCTCGCCCTCGGGGTGCGGATCTGCGGCGACGAGCTGATCGAGGGTGGCACCGACATCGAGGATGCGGTCGAGGTGGCCCGGCTGGTCGAGGCCACCGGGCTGGTCGACTACATCAACACCTCGATCGGCGTCGCCACCGCCACCCTCTACATGATCGAGGCGAGCATGCAGGTCCCGCCCGGGTACGCCATGTTCGTCCCGAGCGCCATCCGCGAGGCGGTCGGTGTCCCGGTGGTCGGAGTGGGGAGGTTCAAGGACCCCCTCCAGGCCGATCGGGCCCTCCGGGATGGGCTCTGCGACCTGGTCGGGGTGGTGCGCGGGCAGATCGCCGATCCCGACTTCGCCGCCAAGGCCCGGTCGGGCCACGCCGCCGACATCCGCACCTGCCTGTCGTGCAACCAGGAGTGCGTCGGTCGGATGGGCCTCAACCGGTGGCTCGGTTGCATCGAGAACCCCCGGACCGGGCGGGAGTCGGTGGCCCTCCCCGTCCCCTCCCGGCGCCGGAGGGTGGTGGTGGTCGGCGGTGGCCCGGGCGGGCTGCAGGCCGCGGTCACCGCGGCCGAGAACGGGCACCGGGTGACGCTGTTCGAACGCCTCGACCGGCTGGGGGGACAGGTGCAGGTGGCCGCCACCGTCCCCAGTCGGGCCGAGTTCCTCGACATCACCCGCAACCTGGTCGTGGCCGCCCGACGCCTGGGGGTCGAGCTGCGGACCGGCACCGAGGCCACCCCCGAGGCGGTGCGGGCGGAGCTCCCCGACGCGGTCATCGTGGCCACCGGTGCCCGACCCGCCCGCCCGTGGTGGGCCGGGGACCACCCCCGGGTGGTCGACGTCCGTGACGTGCTCGAGGGGAGGGCCCGCCCCGAGGGTCGGGTGGTGGTGGTCGACGAGCTCGGGTTCCACCAGGCCACCTCGACGGCGGAGCTGCTGGCCGACCGCGGCTGTGCGGTCGAGATCGTGACCAACGCCATGGTGGTCGGCCAGGACCTGGGCATCACCCTGGACATGGAGACCTGGAACGTCAAGGCCCACGCCAAGGCGATCCGACAGAGTGTCGACCTGGTCCCGATGGGGGTGCGGGCCGACGGCCCCGAGGGGGTGGCCGGGCGGGGAGGTGCCGCCGGTGGGGGCGGTCTGGTCCTCACCCTCCAGCACCACCCGACCGCCACCGACGAGGAGCGGGCCTGTGACTGGGTGGTCTGCGCCGTGCACCAACGGCCCGACGACCAGCTGTGGCGGGCGCTCCGGGACGAGGACTTCGCCGTGCACCGGGTCGGCGACTGCCTGGCACCCCGCCGGGCCCACGCCGCCGTGATCGAGGGCCACCGGGTGGCGGTGGCGCTGTGAGCCCGCCCCGACCCGGGCCGGTCGGGCCCGCCGTGGCGGTCGTGGTGGCCCGGGACGGGCGGCTGCCCGTCGGGGCCGACCAGGCGGTGGCCGAAGCCGGCGGCCGGGCCATCGTGGTCGGCTCGGGCGCCGAGGCGGGTGCCGGCGAACTGGTGGGGGCCGGGGAGGCGTGGTGGGCCGACACCGGGCCGGGCCTCCGACCCGGCGCGCTGGCCGCCTGGCTGGCCCCCCGGGTGGAGCACATTCCGCTGGTGGTCCTGCCCGCGTCGCCCGACGGCCGGGACCTGGCGCCGCGCCTGGCGGCCGTGCTGGGTCGGCCCCTGGTGGCCGGGGCGGCGTGCGCCACCTGCCGGTCCGGTGACGGGGACCCGGGCGGGGGACCGCCGTTCACCGCCTCGGTGCGGGCCCTGGTGGCCCGGCTCGACGACCGGGTGCTGGTGCCGGTCGAGATCGACGGTCCTGCGGTGGTCACCCTGTCGCCCGGTCAACCAGCCCCGGCCCGGGCCCGGGCCCTCACCGCCGTCCGGCCCCTGGGGGAGCCGGGACGGGTCGGATCGGCGGGTCCCGGCGCCGCTCCCGAACCCGAGTTCATCGCCCTCCTCGAGCCCGACCTGCACACCATGGACCTGGCCGACGCCACCCGGGTGGTGTCCGGCGGCGCCGGCCTGGTCGCCGGTCTCGACGACCGCCGGGCGGCGGGGATGTTCGCGCTGCTGGGAGAGGTGGCCGCCGCCCTGGGCGGATCGGCCGGGGCCACCCGGGTGGCCACCGACGCCGGCTGGACCGGCTACGAGCGCCAGATCGGCACCACCGGGGTCACCATCGACCCCGATCTCTACCTCGCCTTCGGGGTGTCGGGGGCGGCCCAGCACGTCGGCGGGCTGGGGAGTCCCCGCCACATCGTGAGCGTCAACACCGACGCCTCGTGCCCGATGACCGCCATGGCCGACCTCGGGCTGGTCACCGACGCCCGGGCCCTGCTCGTCGAGCTGGCCCACCGGCTCGGCGTGGACGTGCCCGACGGACCCGCACCCGCCGACGGGACCGGGGTCGTCGATGCCTGAGCCCGACATGGTGACTCCGATGGGCCCGGGCCCCGACGAGCCGGACGCGTTCGACGCCGTCGTGGTGGGGGCCGGGCCCGCCGGGTCGGCCGCCGCCCTGGCCCTGGCCCGCGCCGGCCGGTCGGTGGTCATGGTCGAGCGGGGCCCGTTCCCCGGCTCGAAGAACGTCTACGGCGGGGTGGTCTACGGGAGGGTCCTCGACGGCATCGTCCCCGACTGGTGGGAGGAGGTGCCGGTCGAACGGTGGGTCGTCCGCCGGTCGACCATGATGATGACCGGGTCCCAGTCGCTGTCGATCGACTACCGGTCGGACGCCTGGGGGGCACCGCCGTTCAACGGCATGACCACCCTGCGGTCACGGTTCGACTCCTGGCTGGCGGCCAAGGCCACCGCCGCCGGTGCCCGCCTGCTCACCTCCACCGTGGCCACCGGGCTGGTGCGGGACGGCGTCGGACGGGTGGTCGGCGTCCGCACCGACCGGGAGGGCGCCGAGCTCCGGGCCAAGGTGGTCATCGCCTGCGACGGGGTGAACTCGTTCCTGGCCAAGGAGGCCGGGCTGCTCCCGCCGGCCGAGGCCTCCCACCACACCCTGGGGGTCAAGGAGGTCCTCGAGCTCCCCCGGGAGGTCATCGACGAGCGCTTCGGCGTGCGGCCCCACGAGGGCGTGGACATCGAGATGCTCGGGTGCACCCGGGGCATCCCCGGCGGCGGGTTCCTCTACACCAACGCCGACACGGTGAGCGTCGGGGTGGTGGCCTCCCTCCCCCATCTGGCCGAGTCCAAGGTGCGGCCCGAGGAGCTGATCGCCGACCTCAAGGACCACCCGGCCATCGCCCCCTACTTGCGGGGAGCATCGCTGCGGGAGTACTCCGCCCACCTCATCCCCGAAGGCGGGTACGACACCATGCCCCCCCTGGCCGCCGACGGGATGCTGGTGGCCGGGGACGCGGCGGCCATGACCCTGGCCGCCGGCCTCTGGCTGGAGGGGGTCAACTTCGCCATCGGCTCGGGGTTCGCCGCCGGCCGGGCCGTCGACCGGGCCATCGCCGCCGGCGACTGCTCGGCGCGGGGCCTCGCCTCCTACCGGGCCGACCTCGAGGGCCAGTTCGTCCTGGCCGACCACAAGCGACTGCGCAAGGCCCCGTCGCTGGTGCTCTCCGACCGGGTCCAGCAGCGCTACCCCGGGCTCCTCTGCGACCTGGCCGAGGGGATGTTCACCGTGACCAATCCCGCCCCGAAGCCCGGGGGCCTGCGGGTCACCCGATCGGCGGCGGCCAGGCACGGCGTGACCCTCCGCCAGCTGGCCGCCGACACCGTCCGCGGCCTGAGGATCTTCGGATGAGCCGGTCGGATTCGCCGTTCGGCACCGCGCCCACGCCCTGGCGCGGCATCTCCTTCGAGGAGCGGATGGCCACCGTCGACTTCCGGGTCGGTGAGCGCGCCCACATCACCGTCGACTCCGAGGTGTGCCGCTCGTGCACCACCCAGGCCTGCGTCACCGCCTGCCCGGCCGACCTGTTCGCCCCGACCGCGGACGGCGGCATCCTCTTCAACTACGAGGAGTGCTTCGAGTGCGGGACCTGTTACATGGTCTGCGACAACGAGGGCGCCATCACCTGGACCTACCCCGACGGCGGCCACGGCGTCGTCTTCCACCACGGATGACCACCACCCCGATCGCCACCGGGATCCCACCGGCCGCCGCGGCCCCTGGTGGTGGCCTGCCTGCGGATCGCCGACCTGCGCCCGGAGGTCGATCCGCTGACCGGCTCCGTCTCCCGGGACCCGTGGGGCGTCGGGCTCTCCGCCGCCGACGCCGCCGCGCTCGAGCACGCCCTGCGGATGGCCGAGGCCTGGTCGGGCCGGGTGCTGGCCGTCTCCGCCGGTCCGGCCACCATCGAGCCGGTCCTCCGAGAGGTGATGGCGCTGGGCGCATCGGTGATGCGGGTCGCCGACGACGGGGGCGGGAACCGAGCACGGCTACACCGCCGAACTGGCCGGGGACGAGGAGGTCCTGGCCCGGGACATCGCCGACCGCCCTGGCCCGGTTCGGCCCGCCGGACCTGGTCCTGTGCGGCGACCGGTCGGTCGACCGGGGCACCGGTGCCCTTCCCGCCTTCCTGGCCCACGAGCTCGGGGTGGCCCAGGCGCTCGGGCTGGTGGCCCTCGAGGTCGAGGGCACGCCCGACCGGCGCCCCGCTACCGGAGGGCACCACCGGTCGCTGATCGGCGAGCGCCGGCTCGACGGCGGATGGCGGGAGCGGCTCCGGGTCCCCCTGCCCGCCGTCTGCTCGGTGGAGGCGGCCGGGGTCCGGCTGCGACGGGCGTCGTTGGCCGGGGCCCTGGCCGCCGGGGCGGCGGCGGTACCCGTGGACCGGCCCGCCGCGGAGGGCCGGGCCCGGCCCGGATGAGGGGGCGGGGTCGACGCGGATCGGCGCCGACCCGGCCCTTCGCCCCCCGGACCCGGGTGCTGCCCGCGCCGGACAGCCACGACCCCCGGACCCGGCTGCTGGCCCTCACCGGTGCGCTGGTGGCCCACGATCCTCCCGTGGTGGTCGGGCCCGTCGGGCGCCGCCGAGGCCGCCGACGAGCTCATCGGCTTCCTGGTCCGCCACGGCTACCTCGAGCAGCCGGCCTCCGCCCCGCCGGTCGCAGACGCGGGTGCCGGTGACCCGGCTGGCCGCGTCGACCTGGCCCGAGGTGGCGGGGCTCTCGGGCGGCGGCATCCTCGTCCTCCCCCTGGGGGCGACCGAGCAGCACGGCCCCCACCTGCCGGTCACCACCGACACCGACATCGCCATGGCCGTGGCCGACGGGGCCGCCGCCCGTGACCGTCGCCTGGTGGTGGCCCCGCCCGTGGCCTACGGGTCGAGCGGGGAGCACGAGGGGTTCGCCGGGACCCTCTCCATCGGGCAGGAGGCCACCGAGCTGGTGCTGGTCGAGCTGGGCCGGTCGGCCGGCACCGACTTCGCCCACGTCGTCGTGGTCTCGGCCCACGGCGGCAACGCGACCCCGCTGTCGCGGGCCGTGGCCCGGCTGCCGACACGAGGGCCGGCCGGTGACGGCCTGGTCGCCGCCGTGGCCGGGCGACCTCCACGCCGGACGGACCGAGACCTCGCTGATGTTGGCCATCGCCCCCGGGCGGGTCCGCCTGGACCGGGCCGAGGCCGGCGACCGGCGGCCGGCTGGCCACCCTGCTCCCGCTCCTGCGCCACGGCGGGGTGCGCTCGGTCAGCGCCAACGGGGTGCTCGGCGACCCGGCCGGCGCCAGTGCCGACGAAGGGCGTCGTCTGCTGGCCGTCGCGGTGGACGACCTGGTGGGCTCGGTGGCTCGCCTCCGACCTGCCCCGAACGAGGAGGTGGGCCGATGATCCGGGTAGCAGTGGTGACCGGGGCGGCACGGGGCATCGGTGCGGCCACCGTGCGGGGCCTGGCCGACGCCGGCTGGGCGGTGGTGGCGGTGGATCGGGCCGCCGACGATCCCCGGCTCCCCTATCCCATGGGGACCGCGGACGAGCTCGAGGAGGTGGTGGCGTCGGCCCTGGCCGCGACAACCGGGCACGGCGCACCGGGCTCGGGTCCGAGCCGGGTCGTGGCCCACGTGGCCGACGCCACCGACCCCGAGGGGCTGGCCGCGGCGGTGGCGCGGGCCGAGGCGGAGTTCGGCGGGCTCGACGCCATGGTGGCCGTGGCCGGGGTCATCGCCGGCGGCGTCCCCCTGTGGGAGATGCCCGCGGCCCAGCTGGCGGCCGTCCTCGGCGTCGACCTCGGCGGTCCGATCACCGCGGCCCGGGTCGGCATCCCCGCCCTGCTCCGGCGGCCGGTGCCGCGCCAGGGACGGTTCCTGGCCGTGGCCTCGGCCGCGGCCACCCGGGGGCTGGCCGGCCTGGCCGCCTACGGCGCGGCGAAGGCCGGGGTGGCCGGACTGGTACGCGGCCTGGCGGTCGACCTGGCCGGCACCGGGATCACCGCCAACGCCGTCAGCCCCGGCTCGACGGCCACCGCCATGCTCGACGAGAGCGCCCGACTCTACGGCCTCGGGGACACCCGGGCCTTCGCCGACCAGCAACCGGTCGGGCGCCTCCTGACCCCCGAAGAGGTGGCGGCCGCCCTGGTGTGGCTGGCCGGCGAGGGCAGCGGCGGGCTCACCGGGGCGGTCATCCCGGTGGACGGCGGCCTCTCCCTGTGACCGGACCGCTCCCTCTGACCGAACCGCTCCCTGTGACCGGTGCGCCCTCTGTGACCGGGCTGCCGGACGGGTTCGGGCTGGTCCTCGACCGCTCGGTCCGTTCCTTCCGGGACGGGACCGTCCTGGTCGGCGGGCATCCGGGCCGGCTCATCACGCTGAGCCCCGACGGCGTGGGCGAGCTCGGGAGGCCTGCTCGGAGGGGGCCCGGTGTCCGCGGCCGGGCGCGACCTCGGCCGGCGCCTGGTCGACGCCGGCATGGCCCATCCCCGGGACGTGCGTCCCGCCGGCCGGGTGGCCCGACGCCCCCGGTGACCGTGGTCGTGCCGGTCCGCGACCGGGCCGGGCGCTCGACCGGTGCCTGGCGTCGCTGGGCCCTGGCGTCCCGGTGGTGGTGGTCGACGACGCCTCGGACCGACCGACCGCGGTGGCCGAGGTGTGCCGCCGCCGCGGCGCCCGTCTGATCGCCCGCACCGTCAACGGGGGCCCGGGGGCGGCCCGCAACGACGGCCTGGCCGTTGTCGGGACCGACCTGGTCGCCTTCGTCGACAGCGACTGCACCGTCCCCGCCGGGTGGCTGGACGGGCTGGCCTGGCATGTTCGACGACCCCGGCCTCGGGGCGGTGGCGCCCCGGGTACGGCCCGCCCCGGGCGACCCGTCGGCCGTCGGCGCCGTGCTGTCCCGCTTCAACGGGTCCCGGTCCGCCCTCGACATGGGACCCGACCGAGAGCGAGGTGGGACCCGACCGCCCGGTGCGCTACGTCCCTACCGCCGCCCTGGTGGTGCGGCGTCGCCGCGGTGGCCGGCGGGTTCGAGCCCGGACTCCGGGTGGGCGAGGACGTGGACCTGGTGTGGCGCCTGCTCGACGCGGGATGGCGGGTCCGCTACGAGCCGTCGGTCGTCGTCCGCACCGCGAGCCCTCGTCCTGGCCGGCATTGCTCGCCCGCCGCTTCCGCTACGGGACGTCGGCCGGCCCGCTGGCCACCCGCCACCCGGGTCGGCTGGCCCCGGTCGAGCTGCGTCCGGGGCCGACGGCTGCGGTGGCCGCCGGCCTGGCCGGTCGTCCACTGGCCGCGCTGGCCCTGGTGCTGGGCCACGCCGCGGCGCTGGCCCGCAGCGTCCGTCGCCACGGCGTGCCTCCCCGTCAGGCGCTCTGGTGGAGCGCGCAGAGCTCCGCGCTGGACCCTGGTCGGCGTCGGGCACGCCGCCACCATGCTGGCCGGGCCGGCCCTGGCGGCCGGCGCCCTCCGGAGCAGGCGGGGGGCGGCCGTCGCCGCCCTGTTGGTCCTCCTCCCCCCGGCCGTCGAGTGGTGGCGTCGGCGCCCGGGGCTCGACCCCCTGCGCTGGGCGGCGGCCTCGATCGCCGACGACCTGGCCTACGGCGCGGGCGTGTGGGCGGGGTGCCTCCGGTCACGCTCGTTCGGGCCCCTGGTCCCGGGACGCTGAACGCACCGGCGGCGGGCAGCGTCGAAGGCGCCGCTCCCGCCACCTCCCGCCGACCTGCGCTCGCGACCACCCCGAACCTGTCGAAACGGCGGGACATTCCCTACTTTTGAGGATGCAGGGCCCGACACCGGCTGCTAGAACAACCTGACGAACGGCGAGGCGGGAGGAACGATGAAATCTGCAGCAAGTCCGATCAGCGGGATGCGTAGCGCGGCGATCTCGGCCGTCGGCGCGGCATGCCTGTGTCTCATCGTCGGCGCGGCGGGGATGGTCGCGACAGCCGGGACAGCGTCCGCGAGTCCTCCCTTCGTCGGGGTTTCGTCACCGGCCTCGGGTCATCCGTACCGCTTCGGAGCGATGCCCATCCACATTCGGGGCAGGGCAGGGAGCGCCTTCGCAAATGCGGCGACCAGTTCGCCCGGGCTCGGATTCGGCACGCCCATCAAGCACGACATGACCTACAACAGCGGACCGGTCCAGGCCGGACAGCCGAAGGTGTACCTCGTCTTCTGGGGATCCCAATGGGGGACCCAGACCACGAGCGGCGGCTATCAGGTCTTTTCCGGTGATCCTGACGGCATGGCCCAGTACCTCGAAGCGTTCTACCGCGGGCTCGGCACCGGCGGCGAGACGTGGAGCGCAACCGCCGGACAGTACTGCCAGGGCATCGCCGTCGGTTCGACCTCTTGTCCGACTTCGTCTGCGCACGTGGCGTACCCGACCTCTGGAGTCCTGGCCGGCATCTGGGAGGACACGTCCTACACACCGCCGACCGGTCCACCGGCGAGCCCCTCGACACCTGGTGCGACCGGCCTGCAGATCCAACAGGAAGCGGCCAACGCCGCCGTCCACTTCGGCGATTCGAGCATCGATGCGCAGTACGTCGTGGTTTCCCCGACCGGTACCGACCCTGACGGATGGGCCGTCCCGAAGACCGGGTACTGCGCGTACCACAGCTACACAGGTGACACCTACTTCGGCACGGTGGTGGGACCGAACGTCCCGTACACCAATCTTCCGTACATCCCCGATGCCGCCCTGAGCACCAACTTCGGCTGCTCCGAGGGTCTGATCCCCTATCCGAACCACCTGGACGGCACCACAGAAGCGGCGGGCCACGAGTACTACGAGACGCTGACGGATCCGTTCCAGAGGAGCGGATGGGCCGACGCAAAGGGCTACGAGATAGGCGACAAGTGCGACTACCTCAATCCCGGGCTCCCCGGTGCCGAGACCAGCCTCACCCTCTCGACCGGAAGCTTTCCCGTGCAGGGCATGTGGTCCAACCAGGACAACCAAGGCAAGGGCGGATGTGTCGACACCAGCTCACCGATCATCATCACCAACCCCGGAAAGAAGGTGTCTGCGGTGATGGGGAGTCCGGTTGGCTTCACGATCTCGGCGTACGACGTACTGCCGGGCGCCACCGTTGCGTTCTCGGCCAGCGGACTGCCTACGGGTGTCTCCATCAACCCGATGACCGGCGAAGTCTCGGGTACCCCTCTCACGAAGGGATCCTCGGTCGTCACGGTCGTCGTTACCGACAGCTCCTCGAGTTTTGCGAGTGTCAGCTTCAAGATGCACGTGGCCAAGTAGTGGGGCCTGAGGGCTGACCCGTCACCGTGGCCGGTCGGAGGGTCATCGGAGGGCCGGAGGGCCGGAGGCGATCGCGGATGGAGATGGGGCCCATCGCCATATGGCGTCATCCCATTTGGCAAGGGAGATTTCGGCCGAAATCCAATAAATAGTCGGTAAGGAACTGGCCGTTTCATCGTCATTCTGGCCGGCAGCCTGATCGAAGATTTATCGAACTGTTCTCCCTGTTCAGAGACCATTTCGCTAGGGGGCTGCTCCATCGGTTCGGTACGCGCCATATAGTGTTGCGGAGAAGCCGTACAGGGCCGGTCGATCACTGGATTGGCCGGGGGCAACCTGTCGGGAGTCGGGATCTGCCGGCGGCCGACAGCGACCCGGGTGACACCGAGCATCCGCTCGGCACGGCTCAGCATCGTGGCGATGAGCCACCGGCCCATCGGACCATGATCCCCGACCATCGACGAAACGAGTGGTGTCCCACGACGCAATCCCGGGCGTAACCGAACCGGCCGCACACCCTATGGCGAAGACGCCAGGACGAACGACGCCTTCCCGCTCGCCGTCCGGGGAAGTGAATGCAACAGCCGTTGCCCGCCAACACCGAACAGAGCAAGGCGCAGTCGCGCCCTACGAAGGGAGGTGCCGTGCGGACCCGCATTGCACTCGTGGCGATCATCCCGATCGCCCTCATCATCGTCAGCAGCCTTACGCCGACTGCCACTGCGCAGTCGGTCCGAGCCGCGGCGACCTCGTCCAGTACGACGGGGCCGCCGACGGCGGTGGCCATGCCCGCCGACCAGCTGGCCGCGTACCGTCGTCCGGCCACCGACGGGCCCCTGCCGACGGGCCGGTTGTTCACCCTCGACCCGGCCTTCGGCGCGACGCGGGGTGTGCCCGACGCCGTCGCCACCCCGGCCACTCCGCCCGCTCCCCCTCCATCTCCGGCGCCGGCCTCGTCGGCGGCGCCAGCGGGTCCCGTCGACACCGTCACGCCCTCCCAGCGGGCGGCCTGGGAACGTGTGGCCATGTGCGAGGAGGGTGGCAACTGGAACTACGCCGGCTCCCGCTTCAGCGGCGGGCTCGGTATCAGCCGTGACAACTGGATCGCCTACGGCGGCCCGGAGTTCGCCCCGGTCGGCGCCATGGCCACCGAGGACCAGCAGATCATGGTGGCGCAACGGATCCAGTTCAGCCCGCCGGATCAATACGGCTGCAGAGGCTGGTAGGGCGGCCGGTCCGACATCCAGTCGCGGGCCGGTGCCGAAGAATGGCCGTGGGCGCACGGAGAGAGCTCCTCTGGCCGGACAGGGGAGTCGGGTCGACGGCCCGGCTCACCGGGCGCCGCATATCCCGGCCCGGCGGCGGATCGCCGTCGTGGGACGGAAGCGGAACCGCATTCGAAGCCACGCTGGGGGCGGCAAAGCATACGCCCCCGGAAACACACACCCACCCGAGGATCTGACCCCGGGGCCCCGTGCTCTGTGGGATGCCGCCCCGGCGACCCTGCCGGAATACCCGACAAGGGCGCCGGGTCGACACCCGACAGAGGCCGAATCAGATCTTGCGGACCTGGCTCGCCTGCAGGCCCTTTTGGCCCTGCTTCGTCTCGAACTCCACACGTTGGCCTTCCGCGAGGTCGCGGAAGCCCTCCATCTGGATCTCGGACTGGTGAACGAAGAGGTCATCCCCGCCGCCGTCAGGCGTAATGAAACCGAAGCCCTTCTCGGCGTTGAACCACTTGACTGCACCTACACCCATAACTGTGTCTCCTTGAAATTCACGCACGGTAACGCGGGGATCCATTTGTGAAGCCCTACATGCACCGGCCCGCGTGATTGGGTCGATGACCCCACAACCCTAGGCGCAACCGGAGTCGCGCCGCTCAAAACGTCCGATTTGCTCCCCGGCAACCTGACCGGGGCTCCACCGGTCGGCCATGCCGGCGGGCCGGAACACCTGTCCGCCGGCACCCCTTCTCAGCCCGAGGAGCGACCGCCGGACCGCGAGCGGGGAGTCCCGTATCCGCCTTCCGCAGCCCCACCGTCCCCGGCGCGGGCCGTCACCCCTTCGGCCCAGGTGGGGGCGCCGCGGTCCCGCCCCGTCGGCTCGACCACCTCGGTCAGGATCATGGCCGAGAAGGTCAGGAAGAAGACGGGCTCCACCAGTGTCCCCAACCGGTCGGTCAGGTACACGAGCCCGAGGAGCGGATATCCGACGGCCAGCACCTTCACCAGAGCAGAGTGGATACGGGCCTCCCTGGTCCCCTCGCCGCGGGTCCGCCGTATGGCGATCACCGCAGCCACGGTGAGGGTGGCGAACTCGGCGATTCCCGAGAGCATGTGGACGTAGTGGTGGATGGGGAGCTGCCCGCTCCACTCCGAGTCGCCGGCAGGTGGCGTTCAGGCCCTCGGCGCAGGCATAGGGATAGCGGCCTCCCACCGCGCCGGCCGACGGCGAAGGCCACCAACCACTTCCACTCCTTGCGGACCACGCCGTGTGCCGCGCGAACCGCGGAGCACGAGTGCCGCTCCCATCAGCATCCCCGCCAACAGATCGGCATCCGACATCAGCGCGGCATGCGGCATGCCGTTGGCTTCGAGGTCGGAGAAGAACCCGTTGACCGACGGCATCAGCCGGGGCACGAAGGGCACCACCACCCACCAGTTGTAGGCCAGCACCCCGGCGACGGCCAGGGCCTTGGCCGCGGCCAGGCCGCGCCGAACGGTCCCCGCTCGCCGACGAGGGCCTCAGACCCGAAGGCAAGGTCAGAAGCTGCACGCTTGCTCCAACGCGGTCCTCGGGCCGATCATTCCCGGGAGGTCCCCGGCGTGCGCTCGGGCGAGCTCCGGCGTTTCACCAGGGGCTATGGGTGCGCCTCGACTGATCGGTCACGGATATCCGACGTTCCGGGGGCTGAACATCTCATCCCCGGCGCCATCCGTGCCGGCGATCGGGCCGGCCGAGGCCGCGCTGCTATCTTCTCGGCCCATGCCGACACCCGTGCTCCGCCGGCCGTCCCGGGGAGCACGCCGCACCCCGATGGTGGCCGTGGTGGTCGCCGCTCTGGTGGCCGCCGGCGCGGGCGCGGCCGGCTGCGCCGGCTCCGCCACCGGCTCCGCCACCGCCGGCGGGAACGCACCCGCCCCCCTGCGGCCTCGCCCAGGCGGCCCTGCCGGCCCTTCCCCCGCCGGACCCGATCGTCTGGTCGACCTGCCCGGCCGGGTCCACGCTGCAGTGCGGCACGGTGTCGGTACCGATCGACTACCGGCACCCGCTCGGCGGATCCATCCGGCTGGCCGTGACCCGGGCCCCCGCCCTGGACGCCCCGAGCGTGCAGGGGACGCTGGTGTTCAACCCGGGCGGACCGGGCGAGAGCGGGAACCAGATCCTCCCTGTCGTCCTCGGCATGCCTGCCGGCGACCGTCCGCCAGCGCACTTCGACATCGTCAGCTTCGACCCTCGGGGGACCGGTGCCAGCGACCCCCTGCGGTGCGGCACCGATCCGGCGGCGGCCACCAGTGCGCTGCCGGTCCCGTCGGCAGCCGGCCAGCCCCTGCCCGGGACGCCGGTGTTCACCGCCATGGCCCGGGACTGCCGGCGACCGACCGCAGCCACGGCGCCGTTCATCGACACCGTCAACACCGCTCGCGACATGGACCGGATCCGACAGGCGCTCGGCCTGACCACCATCAGCTTCTACGGCCTCTCCTACGGCACCGTGCTCGGGGCGGTCTACGCCGACCTCTTCCCCCAGCGGGTGGCACGATGGTCCTCGACGGTGCGGTGGACGTGAACGCCTCGCTGGTCCAGCAGGCCGACCGAGGAGGCGCCGGCCGCCGAACGGTCGCTCGACCACCTGTTCGCCACCTGCGCCTCTCAGCCCGACCTGTCCGCTCGGCCCCGACCCGCAGTCGTACTTCCGCTCGCTTGGCCTCGTCCCTCGGCCACCATCCCGCTCCCGGCACCGGCCGGCAGCCACCTATCCGGTCACGGTGGGCGACCTCGACACGGCCACCCTCCTCACCCTCAGCGTGCCCGGCTCGACCGATGGTTCTATGCCGCCCTGGTGGCCGCCCACCACGGCAACGGGGCGCCGCTGCGGTCCCTGGCCCTGTTCTTCGACACCGACATCGACGGTTCGCCGCTGGTCGACGCCCTGTGGGCGATCACCTGCAACGACGCCGCCCAGCCACCCCGGCCCGGCGACCGCCGGCGCCCTGGCCCGCTCGCTGGCCGCCCGCTATCCCCTGATCGGGGCCTACTCGGTGACCTACACGATGGGCGGATGCGTCTCGTGGCCGTCGCCCCGTCAGCCGGTGAGCGACCTGCACCCGGTCGGGACTCCCCCGATCCTGGTCATCGGCAACACCGGCGACCCCAACACGCCCCTGATCAACGCCCGGCACCTCGCCCCCGTCTTCCCGAACGGCGAGCATGGTCACCTGGAGGGGCTGGGGCCACACCTGGCTGCTCAGCGGCGCCTCGCGACACCTGCGTGCAACAGGCTGGTCGCCACCTACCTGATCGTCGGCGGCCGTCCGCACCCGGGCACCGTGTGCGGCTGAGGGCGAGTGCCGCTCCGACAGGCCCGGGAGGTTCGACGGAGCCGGCGTCCGTCCCCGCTCCCCCCGGGCGCCTCCCCCGCGATCATCCCGGTCGGGCCGATGCCCCCGGCGAGCGGGCCGGCTCGCTCGAGCGGTCCACCAGGACCGTCTCGAGCAGGACCGCCCGGCGTGGGCAGACGGCGGCGGCCCGGGTGGCCACCTCCACCAGTTGGGGGTCGACCGGGGTCCCGTCGACGATCGGGTAGCCCCACTCGTCGAGCGTGACCCGCTCGGGGAGGAGCTCGGCACAGTACCCGTAGGCGTCACAGGCCACCGGGTCCACCCGGACCCGGACACCGATCCGTCGTGAGTTGCTCACCGTGCCCACCGGCCCGCGGGAGACCCCGGGAGGGTCAGCACCGTCGGTGCGGCATGGCCCGCACAGGGACGGCCCCCGGCGTGGGCGGCGGCGTCGGCCGCGAAGACGGCCAGCGCCGTCCTCACCACCCGGGCGACGCCGTCGGGATGACGGCACGCCCCCCGGCCGTCGACCGCCGCGGTCCGGGCGGCGATCCGCCCGAGCACGCCGCGGCCGGCCCGACCCGCCCACAGCCCCTCGAGGTCGTCGGCGACGGCCGGCAGCCCGAAGACACACGGTCCGCACTGGCCGGCGCTCTCCCCGGCCATGTACCGGACGATCCGGGCCGTCTCCGCCACACCGCACGAGGAGGCCGGCAGGGCGATCACCACGCCGACCCCCAGGGTGGCCCCGGCCGCGGCCAGCGGGCCCGGGGCGTAGGGAGTGGACAGCCGGGACGGGTCGAGCCAGGCGCCGCCGTAGCCGCCGAGCAGCACGGCCGACAATTCGGTGTCCAGACCGGCTCGGGCCAGGATGTCGACGAGCGGGGTGCCCAGCTCCACCTCGAGCACGCCCGGCTGGCGGACCGCGCCGGTCACCGTCACCAGGGTGGAGCCGGGTGCCTCTGCCGTGCCCATGGCTCGGAACCACTCCGGTCCGTGACGGGCGATGAGCGCCACCTGGCCAGCGTCTCGGCGTTGTGCACCAACGCGGGTCGACGACCGATGCTCACGGGAACCGACTTGTCCGATCCGCAGGGCGGGCAGCGCCCGACGGCCCTCGAGCCAGCCCGCCAGGGCGGACTCCTCGCCGGTCACGTACCGGCCCGGCGGCCGCTGCACCGAGACGCGGACGACGGCTTTCCCCGCCCGTCTCCGTTCGGCGATGGCCGCCTCGATGGATGCCGCTGCCGGTTCGCTGTGGTCGGCGACGCAGACCACGATCTCCGAGGCTCCGACCGCCGTCGCCGCCACGTAGGCGCCGTCGAGGACCAGGTGCGGCGAGCAGGCGAGGAGCACACGGTCCTTGGCGCTGGCCGGCTCGCCCTCCATGGCATTGACCACCAGCACGGGCCGCCGGGATCGACCGGCGACCGAGTCCCACTTCGCCGCGGCCGGAAAGCCGGCGCCTCCGCGCCCGGCCAGGCCCGAAGCGGCGACGGCCCACAGGATCCCGTCCCTCCAGGCCGGGTCCTTCCGGGTCGGGATGCGCAGGGCTCCGTGCCGCTCGAGGTGCGCGTCGAGCCCGGGGCCGGCGTTGCCACCGGGTCCCGACGGCAACAGGCGCTCGGCGGGGGCCAGGGCCAGATCGGTCATGAGTGCTCCCTCTCCAGGATCTCGAGGGCGGTCTCCGTCCGCCGGGGCGGGGTGCGACGGGCCGGGGACCCGGACGGTGCGGGGATGGCCACCGTCGGGCCGGCTCCGGGCTGAGGGCTGGCGCCCGGCGGGGCGCCGCATGGCGCGCCGGCACCGCCCGGGTCCGGGCGCCCGCCGCCAGGGCCCGCGCCCGGTTCTCCCGGTGGTCGACCATCCTCCAGGCCAGCGAGCCGAGGACGACGAGCGTGCAGGCCGCGGCCAGGCCGGCCATCCACACCCGGGAGGCGTCGGTGCCCATCCCGAGCGAGTGGGCCATGGCCACCGGCCAGCTCCCGTAGGCCAGCCAGTGGATGCCCCGCCAGGTGCCCGCACTGATCCGCTGGCGCAGGGCGCTGGAGATGGCCACCGCCGCCAGGAGGTCGACGCCGACGGTTCCGAGCCCCGTCCACAGGGGTCGGTAGGGCGAGGCGAAGGGGACGACGATGGAAGCCCATCCCACGCTCACGTAGGTGTCCAGGACGGCGGTGAGCACGTGGAGGGCGAGGAACACCATGGCCAGCAGCGAGACCCGCTTGTGCAGGTCGGCCTGGGCGAACGCCGGCCACGACCGGGTCCTCGCCCGACCCGCGGTCAGGATCCCGAGGACCATCGTGCCGGTCAGCAGCACCAGGGCCACGATGCCGGTGGCCCGGGTCGTGTACCACAGGGCGGAGGAGGAGGTGGCGAGCATCACTGCACCGGTTCCGATGCGCCGGGGACGTCCCGGACCCGCATCACCATCGCCGGCGCCCAGCGGCCAGCCGCCGAGCTGGACGACGTCGCCGTCGGGCACCGACCAGGCGGGCCGGAATCCCGATGGACGACAGGTTCCCGATGGCATCCTCGCCCCAGACGACCGCCGCCGTGCTCCAGGCATTGGCCTCCACGCAGCTCGGCGCCATGACCGACACCGACGACCAGACCGCCGGCGCCGGCTCACCGGTCCACGGGTCGACGATGTGGTGGACGGTGCGGCCGTCGCGGACCCACGACCGGGCCGTGGTCCCCGAGGTGGCCAGACCCCCGGCGGAGATGGCCACCACCTGGTCGACCGCCTCGGGGGGAGCGGTGCACTCCGAGGCGATCCCGATGGCCCACCCCCCGGCCGGGCACGGGCCCGGCCACGGCCACGTCACCGCCCAGGTTGACCAGCACGCCGCAGCCGAGGGCGGCGGCGATGCGCCGGGCCGACCGGTCGGCGGCGAACGCCTTGGCCGTGGCCCCGAGGTCGAGGTGGACCCCGCCGGGGACGGACACCGTGCGGTCACCCGGGTCGAGCCCGACCTGCCACCAGCCCGGGGCCGACCGGGGCCGGACGACCGGACGGGGATCGTCGGCCGGGATCTGTTCGAAATCGCGGTCGTAGCCCAGCCCGATGAGCGCGGACCCGATGGTGGGGTCGACGATGCCGGCCGTCTGCACGGCCACCGCGCAGGCCACCTCGAGCGACTCGAACAGCAGCGGGCTGACCGCGACGGGTCTCCCGCCGCTACGCCGCTCGACCCGGCTGATCTCCGAGTCGGGGCGGAACCGGCTGCAGGCCGCATCGATGGCCCGGAGGTCATCGGCACAGCAGGTTCAGCGCTTCGTCGATCCGCCCGGGGACGGTGACCGCGACCGTCGCGGTCGTGCCGATGGCCCGCATCGAGCGGGTCGCCACCGCGGGTTCGTCGTCACCGACCGGCGGCTCTCCATCGAGCAGGGCGAGGCTCACGACTGCCCCGAGACGGTGACGGGATTCGTGGTGGTCTGGCCAGTGGTCGACGACGAGCTGGCAGTCGAGCCGGACGACGACCCTGAGTTGCTCTGGGCCGATGTCGTCGGCGTGGTCGTGGCGCCGGTGGACCCAGACGTCGCCGTGCCCGCCGTCTGCCCGTTGACCGTCGTCGAATGGGCCGGGGTCTCCGAGGCGACGACCACGCCGAGGCCGGCGGCTCCGACCGCGGCGGCGATGCCCACCGCGGCGGTGGTGCGACGGACCCGGGCCAGGGCCCGGTCGCGTGCCCGGGCGGCAAGGTGGGTGGTGGAGTGGTCCGGACCGGGCTGTCGTTCCATGGCGTGGCCTTTCGGTGGGGATTCGGTCGGGTCGGTGCGATCGAGGTCGGTCTGCGCCCCGGTGTCGACCCATTGGACCGCCGCGTCCCGAGAGTCGGGTCAGTCCCGACTGTGGACCGCCTGTGAATCACCGATCCGGCTCCGGACCGCCGTCACAGCCGGCTCACAGGCGGGTCCCACCCCCGGTCCAATTCGCGGGTGCGATGCTGGTGGCGATCCACACCGGACCGCCGGTCATCGTGAGACCGCGCTCGGACGCAAGGAGGAGTGGAGTGGAGCCCACCCGCAGCCAGCGCATTCTGGTGGTCGACGACGAGCCCTCGATCGTCGACGCCGTCGCCACCTCGCTCCGCTACGAGGGCTTCGGCGTGGACGAGGCGGTCAACGGGCGCCTGGCCCTGGCCGCCGCCCAGAAGAGCCCGCCCGACCTCATCGTCCTCGACGTCATGCTCCCCGATCTCGACGGCCTCGAGGTGACCCGGCGGTTGCGGGCCGACGGGATCCGGGTCCCGATCCTGTTCCTCACCGCCCGCGACGCCATCGAGGACAAGGTGGCCGGGCTGACCGTCGGGGGCGACGACTACGTGACCAAGCCGTTCGCCCTGGCCGAGATCGTGGCCCGGGTGCACGCCATCCTCCGCCGCATCGGGAGCGAGCCCGAGGACGAGGGAATCCTCCGATTCGCCGACATCGAGATGGACGAGAACGCCCATGAGGTGACCCGGGCAGGACAGGCCGATCTCCCTGACCGCCACCGAGTTCAACCTGCTCCGCTTCTTCCTCCTCAACCCGCGCCACGTGCTGTCCAAGTCCCAGATCCTCGACCACGTGTGGCACTACGACTTCGGCGGAGACGGCAACGTGGTCGAGACCTACGTCAGCTACCTGCGCAAGAAGCTCGAGGCGGTCGGCCCTCCGGTCATCCACACCGTCCGGCTGGTCGGCTACGCCCTCCGTGAGCCGGCGACGGACGTAGCCGGTGTCGCTGCGGACCCGCCTGCTGATCGCCATCGGTGTCATCGCCCTGGTGGCGCTGGCCGTCGCCGATGTGGTCACCTACTCGGCACTGCGAGTCGTTCCTCTACCAGCGGGTCGACCAGCAGCTCGACCAGCAGCACCCGTTCTTCGAGCGGCTGGCCGACGACGGCGAGCCGATCACCCAGTTCTGCCACCGGTCGGCCCAGCCGGCGCCTGGCGGCGGATCCGGGGCTCCCGGTTCGCCCGTCGCCGGCCCGAACGCCAATCCGCCCTCCCAACCTCTTCCCGGTCCTGGCTGTCGAGGTCCGCACGCCGATCGGGTGAGACGGTCAACGGGCAGAGCTGCCCGGCCTACGTCGACGACAGTCGCCTACACGCCGCAGGATCCCCGACCCCATCGCCGGCCTCCCGGCCCGACCTCGGGAGGCAACGACACGGCGGTGCTACTTCGATGCCCCGTCGACCAGGCCGGACGGCCCGTCGTTCCGGGTGCGGGCCTCCGTCCTCGACCGACGGGAACGTGCTCATCGTGGCCCAACCGCTGGGCGACACCGACGAGCACCCTCCACCGGCTGCTCCTGGTCGAGCTGGCGGTCACCGGCGCCGCGGTGGTCCTGGCCCTCATCGGCGGCCTCTGGCTGGTCCGGATCGGGCTCCGCCCCCTGCGCGACATGGAGCGGTCGGCCGAGTCCATCGCCGCCGGCAACCTCACCGAGCGGGTCCCCGGTGAGAACGACTCGACCGAGGTGGGCCGGCTGGCCCGCACCCTCAACGTGATGCTGTCCCGGATCGAGTCCGCCTTCAGCGCCCGGCTGGCATCGGAGCGCCGGCTGCGCGCATCCGAGCAACGGCTGCGACGGTTCGTGGCCGACGCGTCGCACGAGCTGCGCACCCCGATCGCCGCCATCTCCGCCTATGCCGAGCTGTTCGGCCGGGGCGCCTCCGAGCAGAAGGAGGACCTCGATCGGCTGATGGGCGGGCATCCGGACCGAGACGGACCGGATGGAGCACCTGGTCGCCGATCTGTTGCTGCTGGCCCGGCTGGACGAGGGCCGCCCGATGGAACGGCGATCCGTCGACCTGGTGGCCCTGTGCGCCGAGGCGGTGCAGACCGCCTCGACCGTGGGCCCCGACGTGGCCCCTCACCTTCGAGGCGTCCGAGCCGATCGAGGTCATGGGCGACGCCACCAGCCTGCGTCAGGTCGTCGACAACCTGCTCGGCAACGTGCGGGCCCACACCCCGCCGGGGACGCCGGCCCGGGTCAGCGTGGCCGAGGAGGAGGGCGGCGCGGTCATCACCGTGGCCGACGACGGCCCGGGCATGGAGCCGGACGAGGCCGGCCCACATCTTCGAGCGGTTCTACCGCTCCGACCCGAGCCGGTCGCGGAGGCACGGCGGGGCCGGGCTCGGCCTGTCCATCGTGAGCGCCATCGTGGCCGCCCACGGGGGAACCGTGTCGGCCCGAAGGCGGGGCGGGGCACCACCTTCACCGTCCATCTGCCCGCCGTCCCGCCCACTGACCGATCCCGGGTCCGACGACGGGCAGCGAGATCGGAGCCGGCCGGCGAGGCGTCGACCCCGGCGACGCCGGCGCCGACCGCACCTCCGGCGGGCGGGACCCCTGGCGAGCCCCGATTCTCATCGCAACTCACAGGTTCGGCCCTCATCGAGCCCGATTCCGACCTGCCACAGTCAGTGCCATGAGCGTCCTCCCACTTCCCGCGCATCGACCACGAGACGACTCCGACCGCATCGCGGACGTGGAGATCGTGATCCCCGTCTACAACGAGGCCGGACAGCTGGCCGCCAGCATCACCGCCCTGCGCTCCTACCTCGACACCTCGTTCCCCTTCGCCACCACCGTCACCATCGCCGACAACGCCAGCACCGACGGCACCTGGCGGATCGCCGCCGAACTCGCCGTCCACCCTCGACCGGGTGCCGGCCATCCACCTCGAACAGAAGGGCCGGGGACGGGCCCTGCGGGCCGCCTGGACCGGAAGCACGGCCCCGGTCGTGTCGCCTACATGGACGTCGACCTGGCCACCGGGCTGGATGCGTTGCTCCCGCTGGTCGCGCCGCTCCTGTCCGGGCCACAGCGACCTGGCCATCGGACCCGGCTCGGCACCCGGCGCCCACGTGGTGCGGGGCGCGCCGCGGGAGGTCATCTCCCGCGGCTACAACCTGCTGCTGCGTTCGGTCCTGCGCAGCCGCCTGCACCGACGCCCAGTGCGGATTCAAGGCGATGCGCCGCGAGGCCGCCGCCGAGCTGCTCCCGCTGGTCGAGGACGACGAGTGGTTCTTCGACACCGAGCTCCTGGTCACCGCCCAGCGGCTCGGCCTGCGCATCCACGAGGTACCGGTCGACTGGGTCGACGACACCGACTCCCGGGTCGAGGTGCTCCACACCGCGCTCGAGGACCTGCGCGGCGTCTGGCGCCTGCTCGGTCGGCCAGCGCGAGAGGGCGCGTCGCCGCGTGCCGGACGTCAGCCCGGCGCGGTCCGACGTCGCCTGGCCGTCCCCGATTCCCCGCCACCGGCACGACCCGATGGTCGACTCCGGGGCCGGACGGCACCGGGGCCGACCACCGAGGTCTTCGCCGACGACCTGCTCCGGTTCGCCGGCGTGGGCGCGGTCAGCACGGTGGCCTACGTCGGCACTGTTCGCCGCCCTCGAGCCCGACCTGGGCAGCTACCTGGCCAACGTCGTGGCCATCGTCGCCGTGCAGCCTGGGCAACACCGCCGCCCACCGGGGCATGGCCGGGACCGCCCGCCGCGGCCTCGACCGCCGGCAACGCCGGCTGGCACCGCGGCCGCCCTGCTGGGTGTCAGTCTGGCCTTCACCACCGGCGCCCTGGCCGCCACCCGGGCCGTGGGCCTGACCTCGCTGGCCCCCGAGCTGTGCGCGGTGACCGTCGCCAACCTCGGCGCCGCGGTGATCCGGTTCGGCATCCTCCGCACCTGGGTGTTCCGTCCCGCAGTTCGGGTACCCATCTGGCAGCCGCCGGCGGGTGCCGGCGGTGCCCGACGGCCGCTTCCTGCAGCTCGACGAGACCAGGGGGCCATCATGACCGACGTCCGACTCACCGGCGACTCCGGTCCGGTCCACCGGTCGGTGGTCGCCGACGGTCGCCCCCGGTTCCACCCACCCGGCGGCCGCGGCTCCGATCGTCACCGATCCGCTTCCCCCGGGCCCGGACCCCACTGGGCTGGGCCCCCGAGGCCATCGGGCCCGACGGGTCCACCGACGCACCGTCGGCCGGCGGCCCGCCCGCACCCACGGCCCGCCCGCCAGTCGGCTGGCCCGTCTGGTCCGGGGCCGCCGACAGGATCCGGCCTGGGTCCGCCCGGCCCTGCTCGCCCTGCTGGTCGGCACCGGATTCCTCTACATCTGGGGCCTCGGACAGTCCGGGTGGGCCAACAGCTTCTACTCCGCGGCCGTCCAGGCCGGGACCAAGAGCTGGAAGGCCTTCTTCTTCGGGTCCTCCGACGCCTCCAACTTCATCACCGTCGACAAGCCGCCCGCCGCCCTGTGGGTGATGGAGATCTCCGCCCGGCTGTTCGGTGTCAACTCGTGGAGCATCCTGGTGCCCCAGGCGCTCGGAGGGCGTGGCCACCGTCGGAGCTCCTCTACGCCACCGTCCGCCGGTGGTTCTCGCCCGGGGGCCGCCCTGCTGGCCGGCGCCGTGCGTGGCCCTCACCCCGGTGGCCACCTTGATGTTCCGCTTCAACAACCCCGACGCCCTGCTCACCCTGCTGCTGACCGCGCGCGGCCTACGCCACCGTCCGGGCCATCGAGGGCGGTCGCACCCGGTGGATGGTGCTGGCCGGTGCCCTGATCGGGTTCGGGTTCATCACCAAGATGCTCCAGGCCCTCATCCTCCTTCCCGTGCTGGCCCTGGTCTATCTGCTGGCCGGTCCGCCGAAGCTCGGACGCCGGATCGTGCAGCTCGGTCTACACCGGCGTCGCCCTGCTGGTCGCCGGCGGGCTGGTGGGTGGCGGCGGTCCAGCTGACCCCGGCCGCCGACCGCCCCTACGTCGGCGGCTCCACCGACAACAACTCGGAGCTCAACCTCATCTTCGGCTACAACGGGTTCGGCCGCCTCACCGGCAACGAGACCGGGCAGCGTCGGCGGGGCGAGGGCCGGTGGACGGGCGGGCAACATGTGGGGCCCCACCGGATGGAACCGGCTGTTCCTCTCCCAGATGGGCGGCCAGATCTCGTGGCTGATCCCGGGCGCGCTCGATCGGGCTGGTCGCCGTGCTGTGGCTGACCCGGCGGGCCCCGCGGACCGACCGGGTCCGGGCCGGCGTTCCTCCTGTTCGGGGGATGGCTGCTGGTGACCGGGGCCGTCCTCAGCTTCGCCCACGGCATCATCCACCCCTACTACACGGTCGCCCTCGCCCCGGCCATCGGCGCGCTGGTGGGCATGGGCGCCTCCACCCTGTGGCACGACGGCGCGACGACTCTTCGCCGGCTGGCCCTGGCCGCGGCCATCGTGGCCAGCATCGCCTGGGCATTCGTCATCCTCGGCTGGAGCCCCACGTGGTATCCGGCCCTGCGGTGGGTCATCCTGGCGGTGGGTGTGGTCGCCGCCCTCGGCATCGCCCTGATGCCCCGGGCCCGGGGCGTGCTGGCCGCCGGGCATCGCCGGCTTCGGGATCGCCTCGATCATCGCCGCACCGGCCGCCTACTCGCTCAACACGGCGGCCACCCCGCACAGCGGGGCCATCCCTTCGGCCGGTCCGGCCATCCGGGGTGGCGGCGGGCTTCGGCGGTCCCGGTGGGTTCGCCGGTGGCTTCGCGCGGCAACGGCCTCACCCTGCCCCAGGGCTTCACCCTGCCCAACGGCGACCAAGCTGCCCAACGGGCTCACCATCCCACCGGCCCGGCGCCTTCGGGGGACGAGGAGGCGGCCTTCCCGGAGGCGGCTTCAACGGACCGGGCGGCGGCTTCGGTGGCCAGGCCGGCCCGGTGGGCCCGGTGGCTTCCCGCGGGCCGGGATCGCCGGCGGTGGTGGGACCGGCCGGGCCGGTGGCCGGCGGCGGCCGGCGGCCTGCTCAACGGCGTCGACGCCCGGAAAGCAGCTTACCGGCGCTGCTCAGCGCGGACGCTCCCGGTACTCCTGGGTGGCGGCGACCACCGGTTCGAACTCGGCCTCCGGCTACCAGCTGGCCACCGGCGACCCGGTCATGGCCATCGGCGGATTCAACGGGACCGACCCGACGCCGACCCTGGCCCAGTTCGAGACAGTACGTCGCCGAGGGAAAGATCCACTACTACATCGGCGGTGGTGGTGGTCGGCGGCGGTGGTGGCTTCGGAGGCGGGGCCTGGCGGGTCGACCGCCTCCCATGCATCGGAGATCGCCAGTCGTGGGTGGCGACCCACTTCACCGCCAAGACGGTCGACGGGGTGACCCTCTACGACCTCACGCGCACACCGGTTGAGGCACCTCGGCCACCCGCGGGTTGCCGACGGTGGCCGGCCGCCCCGGTACACCACCGGCTGAGCCGCCGGCCCGGTCCGTGGGCCATGATGGAAAGGGCACCAGCCCACCCCGACGCCCGAACAGGAGACCTCCATGGCGATCAACGTGACGCCGATACCCGGCCTCGACCCCGACATCAATGACATCCGCCGGCGCAAGACCGCGGACTTCATCAACGACGAGATACTCCCCAACGAGGAGGTGCTGTGGCGGTCCCGCCGTGACGCCGAGTCGGACCGGCGAGGAGCGGGACGCCGGCCGGCGGCGGAGCATCGAGTTGCGCGAGGAGATCAAGGCGAAGGTCAACAAGGCCGGGCTCTGGGCCCCGCACCTGCCCAAGGAGTACGGCGGCATGGGGCTCGACTTTCTGGCGCTGGCCTACATGTACGAGATCCTGGCCTACGCGGTCGGCGCCGCCACCCTGTTCGGGATCGCCGCGCCCAACTCGGGCAACGCCACCATCCTGGTCAAGTACGGGACCGAGGAGCAGAAGCGCAAGTGGCTGCTGCCGCTCATCGAGGGGACCATGCAGTCCGGCTTCTCCATGACCGAGCCCGACCACGCCGGATCCGATCCCCGCTCGATCCGAGACCGAGGCGGTCCGCGACGGCGACGACTGGGTGATCAACGGGCACAAGTGGTTCACCTCCAACGGCATCGAGGCCGACTTCTTCATCGTCATGTGCCGGGCCAACGACCCGACCGGCGAGCTCGGTGCACCCGGTCGGATGACCCAGATCATCGTGCCCACCGACACCCCGGGCGTGAACATCGTCCGGGGCATCGGCATCTTCGGGCACTCCACCTCCGACCACTGCGAGATCAGGTACGAGAACGTGCGGGTCCCGGTCGAGAACACCCTCGGCCTGGTCGGCCAGGGCCACCAGGCCGCCCAGGACCGCCTCGGGGCCGGGCGGGTCTACCACTGCATGAACTCGGTCGGCCAGATGTGGCGGGCCTTCGATCTGATGGTCGAGCGGACCCTGGTCCGCGAGGTGCACGGCGGCCTGCTCAAGGACAAGCAGTTCATCCAGGGCTTCATCGCCGAGAGCTACATGGACGTGCAGTCGGCCCGCCTGATGACCATCAACGCCGCCGAGAAGGTGGCCAACGGCGACCCCGACGTGCGAACGGCCATCTCCGCCATCAAGGTGTTCGTCCCCGCCGCCTACCACCGGGTGGTCGACCGGGCCATCCAGGTCTGGGGCGGTGCGGGCGTGAGCAACGACCTGCCGCTGGGCCAGATGTACCTCACGGCCAGGGTGCTGCGGCTGGCCGACGGACCCGACGAGGTGCACAAGATCCTGATGGCCAAGAACATCATCCACCGCTACGAGAACGGCGAGAGCTGGAACTTCGGCAACTGAGCCTTCACCCCGGCGCCCGGTCGACGGGGTGAACCGCCCGCGACGTCCCGGGCGCCACCCGGTTCTACGGCGCGGTCCTCGGGTGGGGGCCGAGCCCGTGGCCGGGGGCCGACCGACATCCCCGCTGATCGCTTCGCCGTCCTGGCCCATCCGGTGGGGCGATGTTCGCAGTCATCAAGCTCCCCTCCTCGCAGCAGCCCCTCGGTCGGCCCGCTACCCTCCGCTTGGTGGAGGCGTCGTCGATCGAACAGCAGCGGAAGCTGGTCACCGAACTTGCCGGGGCCGAACTCCCGGGCGCTCGACCGGCGCCGGGCGGCGGCCGTGGCCCCCGGGGTCAGCTCGGTCCTCCCCCTCTACGTCCGGCAGGCGTCAGGGGCCATCCTGGTCGATGTCGACGGCAACGCCCTCATCGATCTGGGGTCCGGGCATCGCCGTGGTCAGCGTGGGCCACGCCGCCCCCGCCGTCGTCGACGCGGTCGCCGGCCAGGTCGGCCGCTTCGCCCACACCTGTTTCATGGTCACCCCTACGAGGGCTACGTGGCCGTGTGCGAAGCCCTCAACGAGCTGGCACCGGGGGACCGGACCAAGCGGACCGCGCTGTTCAACTCGGGCGCCGAGGCGGTGGAGAACGCGGTCAAGATCGCCCGCCACGTCACCGGCCGACAGGCGGTGGTCGTCTTCGACCACGCCTACCACGGACGCACCAACCTGACCATGGCCCTCACCGCCAAGAACATGCCCTACCGGGAGCGGTTCGGCCCCTTCGCCCCCGAGGTCTACCGGGTGCCCATGTCGTACCCGTACCGCGATCCCGAGGGGATGACCGGCGCCGAGGCGGCGGCCCGGGCCCTCGAGCAGATCGAACGCAACGTCGGCGCCGGCAACGTGGCCTGCGTGGTCATCGAGCCGATCCAGGGCGAGGGCGGTTTCATCGTGCCGGCACCGGGATTCCTCCCCGCCCTGGCCGCCTGGTGCCGGGATCACGACGTGGTGCTGGCCGCCGACGAGATCCAGACCGGGCTTCTGCCGCACCGGTGACTGGTTCGCCTGCGACCACGAGGGCGTGGTCCCCGACCTGGTGACCACGGCCAAGGCCTTGGCCGGAGGCATGCCGTTGGCCGCGGTGACCGGTCGGGCCGATCTGATGGACGCGGTCCACGCCGGCGGCCTCGGCGGCACCTACGGCGGCAACCCGGTGGCCTGTGCCGCCGCCCTGGCTGCCATCGACACCATGCACGCCCTCGACCTGGCCGGTCGCGGCCCGCCGGATCGGCGACACCGTCTCCGCCCGGCTGGCGTCCCTGGCCGCGTCCCACCCGGCCGTCGGCGACGTGCGGGGACGCGGGGCGATGATGGCCATGGAGATCGTGCGGCCGGGCACCCGGGACCCGGACGCCGACGCCACCCGGCGCATCGCCCGAGGCCTGCCACCGGGCCGGAGTGGTGACCCTGTCCTGCGGCAGCTACGGCAACGTCATCCGCCTGCTCCCGCCCCTGGTCATCGACGACGCGCTGCTGGCCGACGGTCTGGAGGTGCTGGCCGGCGCGGTCGAGGACGTGCTCTGCCCGGCCCCGGACCCCGTCCGGCTGACCGTCCCTCAGGGGTGCGGGTGGGGCAACGCCGCCCTGACCGAGGCCAGCCCGGCGTCGAGGCACTGGATCTCGTGGTCGGCGTCGCGGACCAGGTCCCGCACCCGCTGCCCGGTGGCGTCGCTGGCCGAGGCCACCGCCGCCTCCTGGACGTCGGCGGCCGCCCGCATCACCTCGACGGCCTGGGTGGCGACGTCGGCCGGCACCGTCCCGGCCGACTCGACCCGCAGCACCTGATCGAGGCCGACGGCCGCGTCCCGCAGTCGGCTGGCAGAGCGCCGGGAGCGAAGCGGTGGGCGCCCCGACCCCGGAGGCCGCCCGCACCGCGGCGTCGGCCTGGTCGACCGACCGCCACATCTCCCTTCGGACCTGGCGCGCCGTCCACCGGTGCAGGTCCTCGGGCGGCACGGGACCGCGGCGGCCTCATCCGGAAGGACGACGTCTCGTCCCAGAGCGCCAGTGGCGGCCACGACCAGGCCGTGGGAGTGGAAGGCCCGCCACTTGCGGCGTCCGTAGCGCCACACCAGGAATCCGGCGGCGAATGCAGCGGCGCGTGAGCATGGCGAGGAACACCAGCGCGGCGGCCATCACCGGCACCCAGATCGAAGCGATCACCCTCCCATAGTACGCCGGGTGTCTCCCCGTCGTCCCCCGGGGGTGCCCAGGCGGACGGCCCCGACGGCGAGACGGCCACCCAGGGCACGGGCCCGCTCCCTCAGTCGACGGGCTCGACCAGCAGGTCCTCCATCCGATCGAGGGCGCCGGGGGCCAGGCCGGCGTCGACCGCCCAGGCCCGGGCACCGCCGAAGCCGTCGTGGAGCCGTCGAGGAACCGCTCCATGGACCGCGCCTCGACACCGAACCGGGAGGCGGGCACCTTGGCCATCCGTCGGGGCGAAGGCGGGATCGTCCCGGTAGCGGCCGAGGATCAGCTCCATCCGTCCGGCGGTGATCAGGTAGTCGGCCACGATCACCTCGGGGTCGACGCCCACGATGTCCAGGATCAGGGCCGCCAGCACGCCGGTGCGGTCCTTGCCCGCCGCGCAGTGGAAGACCAGGGGGAGCGAGTCCGGCTCGCTCACCAGCGCCAGGGCGTCGACCAGGGCGGACCGGCCCCCGTCCAGGTACCAGAGGTAGCGCTCGCCCAGCTCCTCGCCGGGGGGTGCCGGGGCGGCGAGGGCCTCCCCCTCCCCTTCCTGGATCACGGAGAGATGGCGATAGGCGATCGGCTCCTCGGCCAGTGGGCCCCGGCCGGTCCGGCCGAGCTCGCGGGCGGTGCGCAGGTCGATCATCGTGGCCAGGCCCAGCGACCGGAGGACCCCCACATCGGCCCCGGTGAGCTCGTGGAGGGTGTCGCTGCGGAACAGCCTCCCCCACCGGGTCCGCGCCCGTCGCCGGCCGGGTAGCCGCCGAGGTCCCGGAAGTTGAAGGCCCCGGCAGAGGGCCACGAGGCGTTCACGTCCTTGCATCAGCCCTATCATGGCCGAGGGCGCCACCACGGCCGGCGCCGCCCGGGTTCGCCGGGCCCCGACGTCCCGATCCGTCCCTGGTTCGGCCGGCTCCGTCTTTTGGGCGACAATGGTCCTTCGACCCGACCGATGCCGCGACCGGACCCCCGGGGCCGGCGGCTCCGCCCCGTCTACCGATTGCGAGGTCCCCCTCAGATGAAGCCGCTTGCCTCCTGGTGCGTCAGACACCGCGTGATCGTGCTGGTGTTGTGGTTGGCCGCCCTCATCGGCACCGGGTTCCTCTCCCAGTCGGTCGGGCAGCGCCTACTCCAACAGCTTCTCGCTGCCCAACACCGAGTCGACCCAGGCGCTCTCCCTGTTGCAGGCGGCGGCGCCGAAGCAGGCCGGTGACCGGGAGCAGATCGTGTTCCACACCACCAACGGGGCCAAGGTCACCGACCCGGCGGTCGAGGCTTCGGTCAACGCCATGTTGGACGAGGTGGCCAAGGTGCCCCATGTCTCCAACATCGTCTCCCCCTACGCACCCGGCGGCCGCGCCCAGATCAGCGCCGACAGCAGGACCGCGTTCGCCACGGTCACCTTCGACCGCCTGGGCCAGAACATCTCCACCGCGGTGGCCAAGCAGTTCGTCCAACCGCGCAGAAGGCCAACGGGCCCGACCTGCAGGTGGCAGTGGCCGGCCAGGTCGCCGAGGCGGCCAACCGCCAGTCCTTCGGGGGCACGCGGCTCGGGGGTCATCCTGGCCGGCGTCGTGCTGCTGCTGGTCTTCGGCTCGGTGTTCGCCATGGCCCTTCCCGCTGCTGTCGGCCCTGGCCTCGCTGGGCACGGCCATCGGGCTTGATCGGGCTGCTGAGCCACGTGCTGAAGATGCCCCAGTTCTCCCCCGAGCTGGTCCTGCTGATCGGGCTCGGGGTGGGCGTCGACTACGCCCTGTTCATCGTGACCAGGCACCGGCAGGGGCTGATCGCCGGACGGGACGTCGAGTCGTCGATCGTCAACGCCGTCAACACCTCGGGTCGGGCCGTCCTGTTCGCCGGCATCATCGTCTGCATCGCGCTGCTCGGGATGTTCGCCCTCGGCGTCTCCTTCCTCTACGGCCTGGCCATCGCCGCGGCCATCGGCGTGGCCCTCACCATGATCGCCGCCCTGACCCTGCTGCCGGCGTTCCTCGGGTTCATCGGCCCCCGGGTGCTCAGCCGGCGCCAGAAGAGGGACCTGGCCGCCAACGGGCCCCGCGTGGTGGGAGCCGGCACCAAGGGGTTCTGGCCGAGGTGGGCGGCATTCATCGACCGGCGGCCGGTGCTGCCGGCGGTGGTGGCGCTGATCGTGGTGGTGCTCATCGCCCTGCCGTTCTTCTCGCTCCGGCTCGGCTCCGCCGACCAGGGCAACGATCCGGTGGGGACGACCACCCGCCAGGCCTACGACCTGCTGGCCTCCGGCTTCGGCCCCGGCTTCAACGGGCCCCTGTTGCTGGTGACCGCAGAACGACGGAAAAGCCGACGCGCAGGCCCTCGACCACGCTGGCCGCCGCCGTCGAGGCACAGCCAGGCGTGGCCCAGGTCGCCGCCCCCGTGGCCCTCCCCCCGAAGGACGGCAAGCACGGTCTCGCTGATCACCGCCTACCCGACCGTCGTCGCCCCAGGACGCGGCCACCACCGACCTCATCGACCACCTCCGGCAGCCAGACCATCCCCGAGGTCGCCTCGGGCACCGGGGTCACGGGTGTACGTGGGCGGCAACACCGCCATCTTCACCGACTTCGCCCGGGTGCTGTCGTCCAAGCTGCCCCTGTTCATCGGGCTGGTGGTCGTGCTCTCGTTCCTCTTGTTGATGATGGTGTTCCGGAGCATCCTCATCCCGCTGACCGCCGCGGTCATGAACCTGCTGTCCATCGGCGCCGCCTTCGGGGTGCTGGTGGCCGTCTTCCAGTGGGGCCGCCTGGGCTCGATCTTCGGGGTCAACCGGGCCGGGCCCATCGAGGCCTTCCTGCCGGTGATGCTCTTCGCCATCCTCTTCGGCCTGTCCATGGACTACGAGGTGTTCCTGATCAGCCGGATCCACGAGGAGTGGCTGACGGCCGACGACAACCGGACGGCG
The DNA here is from genome assembly GCA_963806285.1 of uncultured Acidimicrobiales bacterium. Classification (GTDB taxonomy): domain Bacteria; phylum Actinomycetota; class Acidimicrobiia; order Acidimicrobiales; family RAAP-2; genus Bog-756. The sequence goes on along the minus strand of CAWDXJ010000004.1, from coordinate 650,528 downwards.
GTGCGCAAGGGCCTCGCTGCCACCGGCAAGACCATCACCGCCGCCGCCCTGATCATGATCCTCGTCTTCGGATCCTTCATCCTGGGAGGCGAGCGGGTGATCAAGGAGTTCGGACTCGGGCTGGCGGCAGGCATCGCCATCGACGCCGTGCTCATCCGCATGGCCATCGTCCCCGCGGTGATGTTCCTCTTCGGCCGGGCCAACTGGTGGTTCCCCGCCTGGCTCGACCGGATCCTCCCCCATCTGGGCGTCGATCCCGAGATGCCGTCGGCGGCCGGCGGGCTCGAGGAGCCGGCCCCGGACGGACCGGGTTCGGGTCTGACCCGTCCGGGGCCGACCCCTCCTTGACAACCCCGGCCGGCCGAGTCTTAGCTTCAGAGAGGACCCGACCACCGAGCACAGGGGGATCACCCATGTCCGACTTCGTCATGACCATCGGAGGCGACACGGTTCCGGCCGCAGAATCCTTCGGCGTGGTGAACCCGGCGACGGGCGAGGTCTTCGCCCAGGCCCCGGAGTGCAGCCGAGAGCAGCTCGACGCCGCCTTCGACGCCGCCGCCAAGGCCCAGCGGGACTGGAGGTCCGACGAGGCCGCCCGGCGGGCCACCCTGTTGCGGATGGCCGACGTGCTCATGGCCTCGTCCGGCGAGCTGGCCCCGGTCCTGACCGCCGAGCAGGGCAAGCCGCTCGGCGACGCCGAACATCGAGGTCTTCGCCGCGGCCATCTGGTGCCAGTACTTCGCCAACCTCGAGACGCCGCCCCAGGTCATCCAGGACGACGCCGAGGCCCTGGTCGAGGTGGTTCGCCGCCCGGTCGGCGTGGTGGCCGCCATCACTCCGTGGAACTTCCCGCTCACCCTGGCCTTCTGGAAGATCGCGCCGGCCCTGCTGGCCGGCAACGCCATGGTGCTCAAGCCCTCACCGTTCACCCCCCTGACCACCCTCAAGGTGGCCGAGATCCTCCGGGACACGATGCCCCCCGGCGTGCTCAACGTGATCAGCGGCGGCGACCGGCTCGGCGCCTGGATGACCGAGCACCCGGTGCCCCGCAAGGTCAGCTTCACCGGCTCCGTCGAGACCGGGAAGCTGGTGGCCCTGTCGGCGGCCCCCGACCTCAAGCGGGTGACCCTCGAACTCGGGGGCAACGACCCGGCCATCGTGTTGGACGATGCGGACCCGGACGTCGTCAGCAAGGGCATCTTCGCCGCCGCCTTCAACAACAACGGCCAGGTGTGCTCCGCCGTCAAGCGGGTCTACGTGCCCGAGTCCCTCTACGACCAGGTGGTCGAGGGCCTGGTGGCCCACGCCACCTCGGTCAAGGTCGGCGACGGGGCCGAGGCCGAAACCAAGCTCGGCCCCATCAACAACCGTCCCCAGTTCGAGCGGGTGACGGAACTGGTCGGGGACGCGCTGTCCCACGGCGCCCGGGCGGTGGCCGGAGGGCACGCCATCGACCGGCCGGGGTACTTCTTCGAGCCGACCATCCTGGCCGACCTGTCGGACGGGACCCGCATCGTGGACGAAGAGCAGTTCGGGCCGGCCCTGCCGGTGATCTCGTACCGGGAGGTCGACGACGTCGTCGAGCGGGCCAACGCCACCCACTTCGGGCTGTCGGGCTCGGTGTGGGGGGCGGACGGCGACCGCGCCGCCGAGGTCGCCGGCAGGCTCGAGTGCGGCACCGCCTGGGTCAACACCCATCTGGCCCTCGCCCCGCAGCAGCCCTTCGGCGGCTTCAAGTGGAGCGGTGTCGGCGTGGAGAACGGGCCCTGGGGCCTGGCCGAGTTCAGCGAGATCCAGGTGGTCCACCGGTCCAAGGGCACCGACGGGCTGAACATCTCCACGGCCGGCCTCGTCTCGTAGCGACACCGTCCTATGCTCGGACTCTTCGCCCGCACCCGCCGGGCCCGCAGACCGCCCGGCCCGGCCGTGAACGCTCCGCCGAGGTAGTTCGATAGTCTAACTATGTGAGGCTCAAAGCAAGCCCGGCCGGACCGGTGCCCGACGACGACCGCAAGACGCTGGGTCGCACGGCCGCGTGGCTGGCCAAACAGGTGGAGCTCGGCCTGGCCGCGGCCGACCTGTCCCTCCCCCAGTACCGGGTGCTGGGCCTCCTCGACGAGAGCTCCGCCGTCTCCTCCGACCTGGCCGAGCGCCTGGCGGTGCGGCCCCCGAGCGTGACCGCCATCGTCGACGGCCTGGTCGCCCGCGGCCTGGTGGAACGCCGGGATGTGGTGGCCGATCGCCGGCAGGTGGACCACGTGCTCACCACCACCGGCCGCCACGCCCTCGACACCGCCGACGCCGCGGTCACCGCGCGCCTGCGCGAGATCGCCTCGTGCCTGGGCGACCAGGTCGACGCCGAGCGGGCCTTCGACGGCCTGCGGGCCTGGAGGAGGGCGTTCGGCGCCTACCGGCTGGCCCGGAGGGACGCCCGGTGAGGGCCCCCGTCCTCCGGCCCCGGCACCGGGAGGCCCCCGAGCAGGGGACCGAGTTCGTCCCCATCGCCGAGGTGGCCCGCAACGAGGCACCCCGGGCCACCATCGACCCCGACCGGTCGCTCAGTTGGCTGCGCCGGGCGCTGCCGGTGATGAAGGCACACAAGGGGATCTTCCTCACCTCGCTGGCCCTCTCGTTCGCCGGCCTGGTCCTGATGGTCCAGATCCCCAATCTGTTGCAGCAGGCCATCTCCAATTCGATCACCCACCACACCGTTCCCCTGAGCCACTACGTCTGGTGGATCGTCGGCCTCGGGCTGGCGGGCGGCGTGATGGGCTACATCGCCCGCCTGTTCCTCATGGAGACGGCCTACGACATCGAATACGACCTCCGGAACATCATCTACGAGCACCTGACCCGGATGTCCTTCTCCTTCTACGACCGGGTGCAGTCGGGGCAGCTGATATCGCGGGCCAACTCGGACATCCGCTCGGTCCAGATGTACATGACCTTCGCTCCGCTGATCCTGGTCCAGTGCTCGATGGCCGTCGTGGCCTTCATCTTCATGCTGTCGATCAGTGTGCCACTGGCCTTCGTCGCCATGGCCACCATGCCCTTCGTGTACGTGACCGGCGTCAAGATGCGGAAATCGATGTTCCCGGTGTCGTGGATCATCCAGGCCCGGTTGGCCGAGGTGGCCACCATCGTCGACGAGAACGTGAACGGGGTCCGGGTGGTGAAGTCGTTCGCGGCCGAGCAGCAGCAGTTGCGGTCCCTGTCCGGTGCGGCCGAGCGGGTCCAGTGGGGGTACATCAAAGACGCCGACCTGCGGGCCCGGTTCACGCCGGTGGTCCAGAACCTCCCGCAGCTCGGACTGGCCCTGGTCCTGTTGTTCGGCGGTTACATGGTCATCCACGGCCAGCTGGGGATCGGTGCCATCCTGGCCTTCAATGCCTACCTCCTGATGCTCCAGGCCCCGTTCATGATGCTCGGGATGCTGATCATGATGGGCCAGCGCGCCGCCGCCTCGGCCGACCGGATCTATGAGATCCTCGACGAGCATCCGACGGTCACCGACAGTCCCGATGCCGTGGACCTGGTCGGCTCCTCGGGCGACGTCCGCTTCAACCACGTCGACTTCGCCTACGACACCGAGGCCGAACACCTGGTGCTGGCCGACTTCGACCTCCACATCGCCCCGGGTGAGACCGTGGCCCTGGTCGGGCGCACCGGAGCGGGCAAGTCGACGGTCGGCCGGCTGCTCACCCGCTTCTACGACGTGAAGCACGGTTCGGTGCAGATCGACGGCCACGACGTCCGGGACATCACTCTCGCCAGCCTCCGGGCCAATGTCGGTGTGGTGCTCGACGAGCCGTTCCTGTTCTCGGTGTCGGTGCGGGACAACATCGCCTACGGCAGGCCGTCCGCCGGCTTCGACGAGGTGGAGGCCGCGGCCCGGGCGGCCGGTGCCCACGAGTTCATCAGCCATCTGGCCGACGGCTACGACACGGTGGTGGGCGAGCGGGGCTACACCCTGTCGGGGGGCCAGCGCCAGCGCATCGCCATCGCCCGCACCTTGTTGGCCAACCCCCCGGTCATGGTGCTCGACGACGCCACCAGCGCAATCGACGTCCAGGTCGAGCAGAAGATCCACGCCAGCCTGCGGCTGCAGATGGAGGGCCGTACCACCCTGATCATCGCCCACCGCCTGTCCACCATCTCGCTGGCCGACCGGGTGGTGCTCCTGGACCGGCAGAAGGTGGTGGCCGACGGGACCCACGCCGAGCTGTTGGCCTCCACCCCGCTCTACGCCGAGGTGCTGGCCCAGGCGGCCGAGTTCGAGCGCCGGGCCGACGATGACGGGGCCGAGGTCGCCGGAGAGGACGGCCACCCAGAGGACGGCCACCAATTGCGGGACCTGCTCGGGTCGGTGCGGGGAGGCGGGGCCCGATGAGTTGGGGCGGCGGGATGGCCGGAGGGTTCGGCGGCGCCCCGGGGGGCTTCGGCCGCCCGGCCGCGCCCGGTCTGCCCTTCGCCGGCATCCCCTCAGAGCTGCAGGACGGTGTGGACCGGCTGCTGGCGTCCGAGCCCGAGCACGCCGAGCCGGACATCGTGTTCCAACAGAACGGCTCCGAGGCGGAGCTCCGCCGGCTGACCCTGTGGCGCCTCCTCACCAAGTACCCGCGGATGTTGGCGCTCGCCGGGTTGCTGGTGGTGGTGATCTCGATCGCCGCCCAGACCGGCCCCAAGCTCACCGAGATCGCCATCAACGACGGCATGTACCCGCACAAGGACTTCGCCGTCGTCGCCGCCATGGCCGCGGCCTATGTCGTCTTCATCTTGATCACCTCCCTGGCCCAGCGGTTCCAGGTGCAGGTCACCGGCCGGCTGGCCGCGTGGGTGATGAACGATCTGCGGGTGAAGGTGTTCGCCCACCTCCAGCGCCTCTCGCTCGGGTTCTTCACCGAGGAGAAGGCGGGCGTGGTCATGAGCCGGATGACCAGCGACATCGAGAACCTCCAGCAGCTGCTGCAGGACGGCCTGTCGCAACTGGCCATCCAGGCCCTGACCATGGTGGTCATCACCGTGATCCTCTTCACCACCAACGTCGCCCTGGCCACCATCACCGTCCTGCTCATCGTCCCCGCCCTGGTGCTGGCCTCCCTGTGGTTCAAGCGTGCCTCCGAGCGCGGCTACGACCGGGTGCGCGACGGCATCGCCAACGTGCTGGCCGACCTGTCCGAGAGCCTCCACGGCGTCCGCATCGTCACCGCCCACAACCGCCAGCGCCACAATGTGATCCACCACCGGAACGTGGTCGGCGACTACCGCGACGCCAACAACTACACCGCCCACGTCAACGCCGTCTACGGCCCGGGCACCCAGCTGCTCGGCGTGCTCAGCCAGGCCGTGCTGCTGGCCGTCGGCGGGAGGATGGTGCTCGACCACACCCTGTCCATCGGTGCCCTGGTGGCCTTCTTCTTGTACCTCAACCGGTTCTTCCAGCCCATCCAGCTCCTGGTCCAGCAGTACAACACCTACCAGCAGGGCCAGGCCTCGGTGAACAAGCTGCGCGACCTCATCGACACCACGCCCACGGTCGTCGAGGCGCCCGACGCCGTCGTCCTGCCCCCGATCGACGGCCAGATCGTCTTCGACCGCCTGTCGTTCGGATACGACCCCGGCCGGCTGGTCATCGAGGACGTCGACCTGACCGTGGCCCCGGGCGAGACGGTGGCCTTCGTCGGAGCCACCGGGGCCGGCAAGTCGACGCTGGCCAAGCTGGTCACCCGCTTCTACGACCCGACCGAGGGCCGGGTGCTCATCGACGGCCACGACCTGCGTGACGTCACCATGTTGTCGCTGCGCAGCCAGCTCGGCGTGGTCCCCCAGGAGCCCTTCCTCTTCGCCGGGACCATCGGCGACAACATCGCCTTCGCCCGCCCCGACGCCTCCGAGGGGGAGATCCGCGAGGCGGTGGACCGGGTCGGGCTGACCGAGGTCGTCGAGCGCATGCCCAACGGCCTCGACACCGTCGTCCACGAGCGCGGGCAGACCCTGTCGTCCGGCGAGCGCCAGCTGATCGCCCTGGCCCGGGCCTTCCTCGCCCATCCCCGGGTGCTGGTCCTGGACGAGGCCACCTCCAACCTGGACCTGCAGTCCGAGACCAAGATCGAGACCGCGCTCGACGCCCTGCTCGAGAACCGGACCGCCATCCTCATCGCCCACCGGCTGTCGACGGCCATGCGGGCCGACCGGATCGTGGTGGTCGACCGCGGTCGTGTCGTCGAGGTGGGCCCGCACGATGAGCTGGTGGCAGCCGGTGGGCTCTATGCGGCGATGTACACCACCTGGGTGAGCCAGTCCGACGGCTCCGAGGCCGCGGCGGTTGCACCCGGGCACTGAGTCCGGGGTCCGGCGACGTCACTCGAGGCGGGGGTGGCGGTCGCCCCACGGGTCGGCCTGCTCGAGCTGGGAGGCGACCGCCAGCAACTGCGCCTCCCGCCAGGGACCGGCGACGATCTGGACGCCGACCGGCAGGCCCGATGCCCCGGTGTGCAGGGGCAGGCTGATGGCCGGCTGCCCGGTGATGTTGAACACGGCGGTGAATGCGGCCATGGCCACGATCTCCATGATCGGTGCGCCGGGGTCGGCATGGACCGCCTCCAGCAGCCCGACCTTCGGCGGCTCGATGGTCATGGTCGGCGTGACCAGCAGGTCGAACTCTTCGTCGAAGCGCCGGGTGATGGTCCGGGTCATCCGCTGCAGCTCGGCGAGGGAGCGGGCCAGCGTGAGACTGTCGACCGCCTCCCCCGCGGCGAGACCCGCCCGGTTGTGCGGCTCGACCCGCGTCCAGTCGATACCCTCGGCCTCGCTCAACCCGGCGTTGACCACGTTGAGGAAGGGGCCCAGTCCGGCCGGATCGAACACGTCGGCGTCCAGTCTCGAGACCTGATGACCGGCCGTCTCGAGGAGCGTGCCCGCGTGCTCGACGGCGGCCACCGGTCCGGCGGCGACCGGCAGGCCCAGCGCCGACACCGTGCACAGCGCCACCCGGAGCCGGCCGGGGTCGGCCCCCACCTCCTCGAGGAAGGGACGCTCCGGAACCGGGGCGTTCCACCAGGCGTAGGGGTCGGGGACGCCGATGACGTCGAGCACCGCGGCGGTGTCGGCGACCGTCCGGCTGAGGGCACCCTCGGTCGCCATGCCCTGCCACCCGGGGACGGACGAGGCCACCCGGCCCCGGCTCGGCTTCAGCCCGACCAGTCCGCAGCACGAGGCCGGGATCCGGATGGAACCCCCGCCGTCGCTGGCGTGGGCCACCGGGAACATGCCGGCGGCCACCGCCGACGCCGCGCCCCGCTCGAGCCTCCCGGGGTGTGCGCCGGGTCCCAGGGGTTTCGGGTGACGCCGAACCGGTGGTTCTCGGTCACCGTGATCGATCCGAACTCGGGCGCGTTGGTCCGCCCGGTGAGGATGAATCCGGCCGCCCGCAGGGCCTCGGCGACGGGCTCACCGGTCTCGCTGGGGCCATCGGGTGCCCCTTCGGACCCGTAGGTCACCGGCTGTCCGGCCACCGGGAGTAGTTCCTTGATCGGGAGCGGCACCCCGGCGAAGGGGGGAAGGTCCCGGGCACCCCGGGCGATCCGCTCGCCGAGCGCCCGGGCCTCCGCCCGGGCCTCATCGTCGTTGCGCCAGATGACGGCGTTGAGGAGGGGATTGAGGCCGTCGATCCGGCTCAGGCAGGCCTCGAGCACCTCGACAGGGCTCACCTCCTTGGCGGCGATGGCCGCCGCCACCTCGAGCGCAGATGCGTACTGGTCCACCGGCAGAGACTAACCAGCTCGTTGACCGGTACCATCCGCTTTCGCGGGCGCTTCGTCGGCCTCCGGCCTCGGCGACGACGCCTCGCACCCGCCGCCCGGCGAGCTCGGGTCGGAACCGTCGACAGGGGACGGCCACAGCCGGGCCCGCAGGCCCGAGGCCCGTGCCACCGGGCGGCCGATGGCGGCGCGGATCGACGCCTCGCTGCCGACCAGGGTGACCTGTTCCCTGGCCCTGGTGACCGCGGTGTACAGCAGCTCGCGGGTGAGGACGGGTGACGCGGCGCGGGGCAGCGACACCACCGCGTGGGGGAACTCGGAGCCCTGGCTCTTGTGGATGGTCATCGCCCACCAGGTCTCCACGTCGCCGAGGCGTGACGGCGCCAGGTAGCGGAGGCCGTCCGGGCCGGCGAAGGCCACCATCGGCTCGCCGGAGACGGTGGTCACCACGACCCCGACGTCGCCGTTGAAGACGTCGTTCACCGGGTCGTTGGCGGTGACCATGACCGGCCGGCCCGCGTACCAGGCCCGGGACCGGTTGAGCCCCGGCATGGCGTCGGCCACCGCGGCGGCGATCCGGTCACTCCAGTCGTAGACGCCGAGCGGGCCCTGCCGGGTGGCGGCCAGGACCTTGATGCGCTGGGCGGCTTCCAGGGCGGCGGCCGCGTCCCCGCCCAGCGCCGCCGACGCCATCTCGGCGCCCGCAGCCGCCACCGACCGCCCCACCCGGTCCATCCCCCCGGCGTCGTCGTCCCGCACCCAATGCGCGTCGGGTGATCCGCCGGCGAGCAGGTCGAGCGCAACGTCGGCCTCGCCGGCGCGGATCGCATCGGCCAGCCCGGCGATACCCGATCCCTCGGCGAACCGGTGCATCCGCCGGAGCAGGGTCACCCGGCCGGCGAGGGGGGACCCGGTGGCCGGTTCCGGCCTCCCGCCGCGGGCCGGTGCCCTCCCCCACCGGGTCGCTGTCCTCCCCCGGGCCCACCAGATCGGCCATGACCGTCCCCGCCTCGATGCTGGCCAACTGGAACGGATCCCCCACCAGCACCAGCCGGGCGTCCGGCCTCACCGCGTCGAGGAGCTTGGCCATCAGGGGCAGGGACACCATCGACGTCTCGTCGACGATCACCAGGTCGTGGGGGAGCGGATGTCCGCGGTCGTGCCGGAAGTGGGTTCCGGGCCGCCAGCCGAGCAGTCGGTGGAGGGTCACCGCCCCCGGCCCGGTGAGCCTGGCGGCCAGTCCGGGGTCGATGAGCCCCGAGTCGACTCAGGGCGGCCACCTCGGCAATGACCGCTTCCTCCATCCGGAGGGCCGCCTTGCCGGTCGGAGCGGCCAGCGCCGCCTTCAGCTCCCGTCCGTCGGCGGCGGCGATCAGGTGGGCGGCGGCCAGGACGCGGGCGACGGTGTGCGTCTTGCCCGTGCCCGGGCCGCCGGCGATGATCGAGACGCCACTGCCGAGGGCGCGGCGCGCGGCCAGGCGCTGCAGGTCCACCCGGTCCGGACCGTCGGGCTCGAACAGTGCGTCGAGCACCTGCGCGAACAGAGCGTCGGCCAGGGTCGGCGACACCGGGTCGGGCTCGGGTCGGGCCCGGTCGGCCCGACCCGACAGGTCGTCGGCCACCGCCAGTTCGTAGTGCCAGTAGCGCTGCAGGTAGACGAACCGACCGTCGAAGACGAGCGGCCGCAGCCGCTCCGGCACGTCGCCGGGAGCCGACACGATGCCCGCCTCTGACAGGCACCGGGCCCACGCGTCCGCCGGCGGCCACGGCAGGGCATCGGGCTCCACGCCGACCCCGTCCTCTCCGGGCTCGCCGGACTCCCCGGTCGGGAGGACCTGGCGGGCCACCTCGGCCAGCTCCACGCAGACGTGGCCGAACCGGGTGGCCCGGGCGGCTACGGCCAGGGCCACGACCGCTTCGTCCGGTCACGCCGGGCTCGAGCCGCTTGACGGCAGCAGCCAGGTGCGCCTCGTAGGGACCGAAGACCCCGGCGTCGACGAAGGGGGCGAGGACCGCGACCTCCTCCGGCACGGCGTCCCCGCCGGGCGTCGCCGGAGGCATCATCGGTCCACGCGGCCGGCGGGCCGGCCGTCCAGCAGGTCGCTCAGCTCGGCGACCAGTCCCGCCGGGACCGGCCAGTGGAACACGCCCCGTGGCCCCGGGTCGCCGTCGTCCCGGGGTCCGGTCATGCCCCGTAGGAACAGATAGGCGGCCCCGCCGAGGTGGCTGGCCGGGCTATAGCCGGGGAGGCGCCAGCGCAGGTACCGGTGGAGGGCGACCGAGTAGAGCAGGGCCTGCAACGGGTAGTCGTGTCGGGCCATGGCCGTGGCCAGGTGCCGGGGGTGGTAGTCCCCGGGCCCGGGGCGGTGCCCCCACGGGGTCAGTTGGTTGGTCTTGTAGTCGGCCACCACGAACCGGTCCTCCCCCCGCCCGTCCCGAATCCTCATGATCAGGTCGATCGACCCGGTCAGGTGGCCGGACAGGTTCACGTCGAGGACCCCGTCGGCCAGCTCGCCGGCCCAGGGGCGCAGGGGATCCTCCGCGGGGAGGTGGTCCAGGAGCAGCCGACCGATGTCCCGGGTGCCGGTCGGCCGGCCGGCCTCTCCGAGGCGGAGCTCGAACGACATCTCGTTGAGCCGGTCGCCGGGGGCGAGGTCCGCCAGCGGGCGGCCGCCGCACAGCGGGCCGAGCGGTGTCCGGATCGCCGCCAGCAGGCCTTCGAGGAGCACCGTCCGCCCGTCGGCGGTCGAATCCGGGGGACCTCGCGCGCGGTGTGAGGTCCACGGGCCGCCGCGCCAACTGGCGGTCGATGGCTGCGGCGACCGACGCCTCGAGGTCGGGCGCGTTGAAGTCGACCTCCTCCAGCACTGCGTGCACCAGCGTTCCGAAGGCGGTCCCGGCGGGCAGCCACGCCAGCGGCCCGGGCTCGGCCGGCGGCCTGCCGGCCGGCCGGGCGGTCGGCCTCCGTCGTGCCGGTCGGGTGCTCCTGCTCCTCGAGCCCGTCCACCGGTACCCGCCCATCGGCCGCGGCCGGGCCCGTGCCCCTGCTCGTCGTCGGCGCCTCCGTCGGCCAGGGCGCCGTCGTGGGGGTCGAGGGTCTCGGCCGAGGAGTGCCGGGCGATGGTGGAGAACGACCACCGGTGCCTCGATCGGTCGGGCGTCGCCCCGAAGGGCACGAACACCAGCGGCTCGAGGTCGTGGTCACCTGACCGGTCGACCCACGGTTCGACCGCCCCTTCGGGTGGGGCGTCGACGGCCCGGACCTCCACCGTGTCGCCCGCCCGGGCCACGAGGGGTGCCAGGGCGGCGAGCACGTCCTCCTCCGGCGGGACGACGGCCTTCCTCGCCTGGTAGAGGTCGGGCTCGATCACCCCGTCGACCCTGGAGAAGAGCATGTGGGCGAGCGCGGTCCGCTCGCTACCCGAGGCATTGGCCCACCACACCACGGTCTGGTGCTGGGCCCGGGTCAGCGCCACATAGAGCAGCCGCAGCTGCTCCCCCATGGCCTCCTCCGCGGCAAGGGCGCTCCGGTTCTTGCCGCTGGCCACGTCCGGCCAGGGCCGGCCGCCGGTCAGGTCCACCACCCGGTCACCGAGGTCCGGGTCCACGTAGGAGACCGGATGACCGCTTCCGCTCGTGCGCCACAACGAGGGAAGGCAGACGACCGGGAACTCCTGGCCCTTCGCCAACCAGATGGTCATGACCTGCACGGCGTCGTCCTCGGATTCGATGCGGCGGGCGGTGACGCCCCCGTCGACCTCGGTCTCGACGTCGACATCCGGCTCGGCGTCGAGGAACGCCAGCATCCCGCCGACGCTGATCAGCCCACCGGGGACGGACCCGTGGAGGAGCTCGGCCAGGTGGTCGAGGTCGGTCAGGTTGCGATCGCCGTCGGGAGCCCCCAGTACCCGGGGCACCACGCCGCTGTCCACCCAGACCCGGGCGAACACGTCGGCGGCCGAATGGGTGGCGAGCAGGTCCGCCCACCCGCGCAGTTGCGCCTGCAGGCCCTCGAGCTCCGGGCCCGGCACCGATGCCACCTGCTCGGCCCGCCACCCGACGAACCACGAGAGGGCGTAGGTGCGCACCCGCCGCAGGTCGGAGGGCCGGTCCATGGCATTGAGGAGGTAGCGCAACTGGTCGGCGGCGGGGGAACGGAGCACGGAGTCGCCTCCCGACAGCACCGCCGCGACCCCGTGGTCGAGCAATGCGGCCTGGACCGCCTCCGCCTGGGCCCCGGTGCCCACCAGCACGGCGATGTCGGAGGGGCGCACTCGGCGCGGCTCGCCATGCTCGTCGGGGGACGGGATGAGGGCATCATCGAGCAGTTGGCGCACCGCCATGGCCAGGTCCTCGTGGATGGCCCGGGCGGCCGGAGTCGGTCTGCACCTGGTCGGGCCCTCGTGGTGCGGACGATGCGCTCGCCGACGGCCAGACGGAGCGACAGGGCAGGAAGGGGCCGCCCCCGGGTGTCCCGGATCCGGAGCTGCCGGTGCCGGGGAGCTGCCTCGACCGCCACGAAGGGGATGTCCCGGTCGCCGAAGGTCGCCCGCTCGAACAGCGCGGCCAAGCGACCTCACCACCGCGCCGTCCGCCCTCCAGTTGGTGCTGAGGGACCGGCGCTCTGTTCCCCGGTCCCCGACGATCGCCTTCAGGTAGGTGTGGATGTCGGCGCCCCGGAAGGCGTAGATCGACTGCTTTGGATCCCCCACCAGCACCAACGTCGTGTCGGTGCCTTCGGAGCCGAACAGTTTCGAGAAGATGTCCCACTGCACGGAGTCGGTGTCCTGGAACTCGTCGATCAGGGCCACTTTGAAGCGGTTGCGCAGCGCCTCCACCACCGCCGCCGACCCTGGCCCCTCCAAGGCCCCTCGCAACTGGGTCAACAGGTCGTCGAAGCTGACCGTGCCGTTGCGCCGCCGGCGTTCGGAAACCTCCCCGATCGCCCGGACCACGAGCTCGGAGAAGAGCCGGTCCTCCGGGGCCACACCCTGGTCGTGCTCCGCCGGGACGAGCCGGACGTCGGGGCGGCGGACCACCTGCTCGGCCATGGTCCTGAGACCCTTCAGCTTCAACCCCTCGACGCCGTCGAACCCGCGCACCGCGGCGGCGGTCAGCGCATCGGCGCAGGCTTCGGCGATCAGCCCGCCGGTGTCCTCGACGAGTCGGGCGTCGCCGTCGACGCCGGGCGAGGCCCCGAGGGCGCCCCGCACCTGAGCGGCGAATCCGTGGATGGTGGTGATGGTGGCCGCGTCGAATTCGGTGATGGCCGTGCGCAGCCGGTCCAGCCGACCCTGCTGATCGGTCGAGCACAGATACTCGAAGAGAGGCTCGTCCGGTAGGACCGCCCTGGCCCCGGCGAGGCAGTCGGCCGCATCGATGAGCTGATGGCGCACCCTCGACCGGAGCTCGCCGGTGGCGGCGCGGGTGAAGGTGACGATCAGCAGTTCTGATGCGACGGCCCGGCCCTCGGCGATGAGGCGGGTGGCCAGGGCGGCCAGGGCGGATGTCTTTCCGGTGCCGGCGCTGGCCTCGATGGACAGGGTTCCCGAGGGGAGGGTTCCGGTGACATCGAACGGGGTGGCTGCCGACGCCGTCATGCGGGCCGACCCCGCGGTTCCCCGTGCAGCTCCGCCTTCGGTCCGGTGGGCGCTTCCGCCTGCAGTTCGGCGGGCGGCTCGGCCGGCTGGTCCGCAGGGGGTGTCCCGTACTCCCGAATCGAGCGCTCGACCGCCTCCCACAGGTAGTGGGCGAAACCGGCGACCCGCCCCCGGGTCCCGAACGGATCACCGGGTCGCGCCTCGAGGCCCATGATCTCCTCGTAGTCGGGTGCACCGAACACCAGCCTGACCGCCTCGTCGTCGCCGTCATGGAATCCCCTGCCGTTCCACCTGGCCCGGTTCGCCCTGCCGTCGAAGACGTCACGGGAGAAAGTCGGGAACAGCGGCAGCGGCTCGGTCATGCCGCGCCGGTAGCAGTCGACGGCCACGCTCAGCGACGCCACCGCGTCCGCACGCCTCCCCTCCGCCTCTGACGAGGGAACCAGGTCGTCGACGCGGAGCGACTTCGGCTTGGAGTCCTGGCCCCGCGCCACGACGACCGAGCGCCAGGGCGTGGTGGGGTCGGTCCCCACGAGGGCCATCAGGTCCAGCCAGGCCGCAACCCGGTGGTGGGCCTTGCCGCGCGTGTACATCACCCTCGCCGGCCCCGGTGTCTCCGCCCGGAGTTGGAGCGGGACCGATCCGACGATCCGGGTGCCGTCGGCCAGACTGACCCCGACGTCGACGGCTCCTGCCCCCGGCGCGGCTCACGCCGTGGTCATCCGCGGCGGAGACCAGCGCGTACACCTCCTCGACCAATGCGGCGACGGCCCGGTCCCCGATGGCCCCGGGCGGCAACGTGCCGAGCGCCTGTTCCCACTGCCGCCACTCCTCGACCCCGGCGCCGGCCATCAGCGCCTTGAGCAGCCGGTCGCCGACCCGCCACCCGTGGAGCCCGCCGAGGTCCATCGGCAGGAAGGCCGAGACCTCCTCGTCACGGTCAGGAAGGCGGGCCTCCAGCCGCTCGGTGAGGAAGGCCCTGGCCGGGTTCCGGAGGAACGAGTGCAGCCGGGCCAGGTCGATGACCTCGCCGCCGACCGGTTCGAGCGGATCCCCCAGGAACCGCGGCGCAGTCCTGGCCCGGCTCCGCCGTGCCTCGGCGCCCCGGAAGTCGGTGGGATCGAAACCCCACGGCGCGTCCGGGACCAGCGCCCCCGACGCGAAGCAGCGGTCGTCGAACGGATGGCGCGGATGGTCGGTCTCGAGCTGCGCGGCGAAGTCCTTCCGCTGTCCGGGCTCCACCATGGCGGAGGCGGCGTCGAACAGCTCGGCGGTGGGGACGGCCCTCGGAACCTCCTGGTTGGTCCGCACATCGCGCCCGTCGTGCACGACCAGGAGGTGGTCGCCGGCCGCCAGGACGGCCTCCAGCAGCGACTGGCGGGCCTCCCCCCGGGGATCGCCGTCCCCGATGCGGGGGCGGCCGCGGCCAGGTCGTCCCCGGTGGCCGGCACCGGGGCGAAGGCCCACTGGTCCATGCCGAGGAGGCAGACCACCCGGAAGGGCACCCAACGCATCGGCGTCATCGAGGTGACGGTGATGCCGCCCCGGAAGAAGTCGGGCCGGCCCACCGCCGAGTCCAGCCGCCCGTCGAGCATCCTCCGGAGGTCGGTGAAGGCGAGCAGGACCGACGACGGCCCACCACGGCCGGTGGCGGAGTCGGCGACCTCGGCCAGGATCCGGTGGACGGCCTCGGTCTGCCACCCCGAGCCGCGGGGCAGGCGAACAGGGCCGTCACCGCCCGGTCGAGCCGCCCGACCCAGCTCCCGGCGGTCGGCCCGTCGCCGGACTGCGACGCCAGCTCGCCCAGGCGCCACAGCACCTCGGCCAGGCGGCCGACGGTCTCGACGTCGCTCCCCTCGCACCCGAACGGGGCGACGTCGCCGATGCCGAGATCGAAGTCGGCGTCGTGGACGGCGGAGCCGAGCAGCAGCCGGTCGAGGGCGGCCGCCAGGTGTTGGTCACGACCGCCTCGGGCACGCCGAAGGCGACCCGCTGGCCGCGCGTCGAGACCCCACCGGACATTGGTGGCCCGCACCCATTCGCCGATGGCGGCGAGGTCCTCGTCGTCGAAGCCGAACCGCTCCCGGACCGGGCCGAGGGAGCAGAAGTCGAGGACACCGGCCGCGTCGAAGCGCCCGGCGACCAGCTCGAGCAGCTCGGTGGTGGCTCCCACCACCGGATTGGAGCGTCCGGATCGACCGGTCGGCGATCCGGTAGCGCAGGGACGGGGCACCCTGGTCGTCGCCCGGGCCCCGCCGACCTCCGGGGCGGGTCTGGACCGGTCCGCGGACGGCCCGAAGACCGCCTCGACCAGCGGGGCGAAGCGCTCGAGGGCCGGACAGAGCACCAGGATGTCGTCCTCGGTGAGAGCCGGGATCCGACGCCAGCAGGTGCAGCATGGCGTCCCGGAGCACCTCGACCTGTCGGGTGGCCCCGTAGCAGGCGTGGAACTGGAGCGAGCGGTCTGCGGGGTCGAAGCCGGGGAGGGGGTCGGGCACGGTGTCGGCCCGGATGTGGTGCTGCAGCCGACCGAGGACGGTGGAGGGGTCGGCGGCGGACGTCCCCACCGGCTCGAGTGGAGGGCACTCCCTCGGCCTGGGCATCGGCGAGCATCAGCGCCGTCTCCCGGTGGAGGCGGCCCCACGACCGCAGCA
This sequence comes from uncultured Acidimicrobiales bacterium, assembly GCA_963806285.1. Classification (GTDB taxonomy): domain Bacteria; phylum Actinomycetota; class Acidimicrobiia; order Acidimicrobiales; family RAAP-2; genus Bog-756. The sequence goes on along the minus strand of CAWDXJ010000004.1, from coordinate 634,514 downwards.
GCGGGTGCTCGACTGACGGACGGCCGGCGTCGGCGGCCCGCAACCTGGGCTCCCCCGGCACGGCCCGGGGACTCGACCGCCGCAGCCGGGCGGGCGTCGAGGTGGGCGGGCTCCAGCATGAACAGATACAGGTCGCGGCGCTCGGCCACCGCTCCGGCCAGTTCGAGGAAGTCGCTGCCGGGGCAGCAGTGCGAACCCGAACAGCACCAGCCGGCCGGGCAGGTCGAGGGCGAGGTCGCCGTGCCGCAGCCGGTCGAGGAGGCCGGGCCACCGCTCGGGCGGGCTGGGCTCGCCCACCCGCTCGCGGACCAGCCGCCAGAGGTGGGGCTGCCAGGCCGCGTGGGCGGCGATCGGACGCCCGATGCCGTCCACGTCCAGGTCCCGCCGCCCAGGCGCGGACCATGTCCGGCCGGTGCAGGTGGTAGCGGTCGAACAGGTCGGCGATGCGCCGGGCCGAGGCGAACCGGGAGGCTCCGGTGGGCAGGTCGACGAACGGCACGAGGGCCGGGTCCCCGCGCTGCTCGTCGGCGACACCCAGCACCTCCCACACCAGCCGGTCGATGCTCCACGGATCGGCCGCTCCCGGATCGCGGTCGGCGGCCAGGACGAGGTCGCGAAGGGTCCCCGGGTAGGCACGGGTGAAGTTGGCCGCCACCCCGTCCGCCCGGGCCCGACGCACCCAATCGGGAGGCCAGTTCGAGGGTCAGCCACCGGCGCATCCCGTCCGAGGGGACGGCCAGCCACTCCGGGGTCATCGGATCGGCCGGCGGATCGGCGAGCACGGCGGCCAGGCGCGCCGCCAAGGGGCGGGCGTCGCCCGCCGAGTACAGATGCATCATCGCCCTGGACCCTACTCAGGGGGTGACTCGGGGACCCGGGGACTCGGGGCCCGCCCCGGGCGGCCGCGCCGCCGAGCATCGACCTCTCGTCCGCCCCCAGGTGGTAGCAAAGGACCAAGCGCGTGCCATTCCAGGGCACGAAGGACCCCTAGGGGGAACCATGGGACACCTGTCGGCGGCAACCTACAGACACCAGCGGATCGGGCGTTCTGGTCTTCGTCCTCCTGGCCATCGCCTTCTACATCCTCTCCGCGCTCGGAACCTACGGGACCTACAAGAAGGCCGGCAGCTACGGCGAGCCGGCCTGGTCGGCATTCGTGCCCATCTACAGCTTCATCATCCTGCTGAGGATCGCAGGTCGGCCCAGGACGTGGGCGTGGTTCCTCCTGCTGGTGATCGTGCCCTACGTCGGTTCGCTGGGATTCCTCGTCGTCTACATCATCGTCGCCAACGACATCTCGAAGAGCTTCGGACACGGGGGCGGGTTCACCGTGGGGCTGGTGCTCCTCTCGGTCATCTTCTGGTACATCCTCTGGCTGGGCTCGAGTACGTACCGGGGACCGGCCGGCCCCGCCGGGCTCGCCGGAGGCGGCTACGGAGGCGGGGCGGGCGGCTACCCGGGCCAGTACCCGCCGGGCGGCTACCCGCCGCCGCAACCCGGCACTCCGCCACCCCCGCCCGGCTACCCTCCGGCCCAACCCGGCTACCCGCCGGCGGGACAGGCGCCTCCCCCGCCCATGCCCGGCTATCCGCCCCAGCCGAACCAACCCCCTCCGCCGCCGGGCCAGATGCCGCCCCCTCCACCGCCGGGCCAGGTGCCGCCGGGCCAGGTGCCGCCGACCCGGTGAGGCGCGCCTGACCCGGGCTCAGCCCGGCGCCACGGCCAGCAGTCCCGCCGGAGCGCCGTCCAGTGTCTCGAGGATGGCCACGGCCAGGGCCCGGGCCGACCCCGGGTCGAGTTCGACGGCCACCCTGGCCCCCGCACCCCGGGAGGGGTTGATCAGATCGATGTTCAAGGTGTGGTCGCCGGGGGCGTGGACCGGGTGGTCGAAGTAGACGGTGGCGTCGGACACCGGGAACCAGCCCGCCGGCGCCCTTGCCGCTGCCCCGCACGGCCAGCGTCGTGGTCTGGTAGGTGCACATGGCGGTCTCCGTTCAGTCGGTGGTCAGGAAGCGGTCGAAGAACTCCCAGATCCGCTGCCAGCCGTCGGCGGCGGCCTCGGGACGGTAGCTGGTCCGGTCGGTGTTGAAGAAGGCGTGCCCCGCCCCCTCGTAGCGTGTGGAACTCGAATGCCTTGCCCGCGTCGACCAGGGCCTGTTCGAGCACGTCGACCTCGTCCGGTGAGGGGTACTGGTCCTCCGCCCCGAACAGCCCGAGGAGCGGGCAGGACAGATCCGGGGCCAGTCGGACGATGGGCTCGACCGTGAGCGGCAGCCCTTCGGGAGGCGGGGCCACGACGAACGCCCCGTAGCAGTCGACCGCGGCGTCGATGGCCAGGCTGCACGCGGCCAGGAACGACTGGCGGCCACCCGAGCAGTACCCGATGGTGGCGATCCGCCCGTTGGACGAGGCGAGGGACCGGAGGTGGTTGGCGGCGCCGTCGACGTCCCCCACCAGCCGGGCGTCGGGCACCCCGCCCTGCGCCCGGGCCGCGGCGGCGGCGTCATCGGGGCTGGCACCGGGTGCCTCGCGGAAGTAGAGGTTGGGGCAGATGGCGAGATAGCCACGGGAGGCGAACTTCCGGGTGATCTCCTTGGTGGCCTCGTCGTACCCGGGCATGTGGTGGATGACGACCACCCCTCCGGCGGGTGGCCCGTCGAGGGGTCGGGCCAGGTAGGCCTCGACCGCATCGCCGTCGTGCCCGGAGATCTGCACGGTCTCCGCTCTCATCGCGTCGCTCATGGCCGGTGTGCCTCCTGTGGGTGGATGGGTGGTGCGCCGCCGGACCCGGTCGACCGGCCGTCCCCCGGTGCTCCGGCCCGGGCCAGCTCGGGTTCGCGCACCCGGGGGGCCGGCTCCGCTCCCGGCTCGGTGTAGACGTAGCGCCCACCCCGGAGCCACGAGGCCCAGGCCGCCGCCAGGCTGGTCACGATGGCGAAGTCGAAGGCGGCGTGGAGCCCGGCCCGGAACGGCGCGCTGATCAAGCGGGGGAAGAAGGCGCGCCCGGTGAGCACCGCCTGTTGCGACCGCGGGAGCTGGGCCAGCACGTGGGGGCCGATGAGATGCTGCACGGGGTCGTAGCCGAGGAAGGCGGCGAACAGGGTCGACACCGGCGACAGGTGGGCGGCCCGGTCGGCCACGTCGGGGGGCACCCCGTGGGCGGTCAGCCCCCGAAGCAGGTTCGCGGGCAGCGACGACGACAGCCCGACGATCATCAGGGTGAAGAAGATCCCGATGGAGAGCACCTGGGCCGAGTTCTGGAAGGTGGTGTTCATCCCCGATCCTGCGCCCCGGTGCTGCGGCGGGGAGGCTGTTCATCACACCGGCCCGGTTGGGCGATCCGAACGCAGCCATGCCCAGGCCGGTCAACAGCAGCACCAAGCCGAACAGCCAGTAGGGGAAGTCGACCGGCAGCAGCTCGAGGAGGGCGAAGCACAGCGCGGACACCAGCATGCCGCCGGTGGCGAACGGGCGGGCACCGTATCGGTCCGAGAGGATCCCCGAGACCGGTCCGGCGATCAGGAAGCCGGCGGTGAGCGGGAGCATGGCGATCCCCGCCCACAGCGGGGTCACGCTGAAGGCGTACCCGTGCTGCGGCAGCCAGATCCCCTGGAGCCAGATGATCAGCATGAACATCAGCCCGCCCCGGCTCAGCGCGGCGAGGAAGCTGGCCAGCACGCCGCTGGTGAAGGCCCGGATCCTGAACAGCTGGAGCCGGAACATGGGCTCGGCGACCTTGGTCTCGATGATGCAGAAGGCGACCAGCAGGGCCACACCCAGCGCCAGGCAGCCGACCACCAACGGGCTGGTCCATCCCATCGTGTGGTGGCCGTAGGGCTCGATCCCGTAGGTGATGGCCACCATGACCAGGACGAGGCCGATGGCGAAGGTGGCGTTCCCGGGCCAGTCGATGCGGGCCGGACGGCGCTCGCCCACCTCCCGGAGCCGGAGATAGCCGAAGACGGTGGCGAACAGGCCGATGGGCACGGACACCAAGAAGATGAGCCGCCAATCGATCGGGGCCAGGACGCCCCCGAGGACCAGGCCGATGAAGGTGCCGCTGAAGGCGGCCGCCTGGTTGACGCCGAGCGCCATGCCGCGTTGGTTGTCGGGGAAGACATCGGTGAGGATGGCGGCCGAGTTGGCCATCAGCATGGCCGCCCCCACGCCCTGGAAGAGCCGGCACGGTGATCAGCCAGATCCCGGCGGCATGACCGGTCATCCAGGTGACGCTCAGCCACAGTGAGAACACGGTGAACACGGCGAAGCCGAGGTTGTAGATCCGCACCCGGCCGTAGATGTCCCCCAGCCGGCCCAGGCTGACCACCAGCACGCTGGTGACGACCAGGAAGCTCAGGATCATCCACAGGAGGTAGAAGGTGTTGCCCGGCTGCAGCGGGTCGAGGCCGATGCCGCGGAAGATGTCGGGCAGGGCGATCAACACGATGGAACCGTCGATGGTGGCCATCAACATGCCCAGGGTGGAGATGAAGAGGGCCACCCACTTGTAATTCCCCGGGATCCCGGGCGCCGACCCGGCCGCAGCCGGACGGGCATCGACCCGCTTCACGGGTTGGAGAACGGCCATGGCTCCCCCGGTCCGCGGTCATCTGGCACTGCCGCGAACTTAACGCTTGCGTCAAGGTCGTGCGAGAACCGGCCGGTCCCAGCGGGCGCCGCCCCGGCGCCCCGGCATTCACCGGTTCTGCAGGACGGGTGGTTTAACGTCTGGCCCCATGGAGGACGGGACATGAGGCCGAGAGGGGCCGCCCTCGGCATTCCGTTCCTCGTCTCCCTGGCGCTCACCGGGTGCGGGACGTCGTTGATCGGGACCTCTCCGCCGACCACGGCGGTTTCGGCGTCGTCGGGGTCGACCACCACCGCGCCGCTCAGCGGAGAGGTGGCGGTGGCGTTTCCCGTGGTGGCCTGCACCGACACCTCGGGGGGCTCCCTCGGGAGTCAGGGCTGGAAGCCGTCCATCCTGCTCGCCCCCATTCCCACCTCCCTGATCGGCAAGGTGCAGTTCTACTCCGACGGGGTCCACACCCTGTTGGGTCCGAGCGGCTGGTCCTGCTCGCAGGTCCAGCCCCCCACCACCGGGAGCGGTCTGGTCGTCTACCCGTCGGGCGACCCCAACCCGCCCACCACCTGGCCGCCGCCGGCAGGGGCAGAGGGTGTCTTCGCCACCTTCGACAAGACCGGGGACCCACAGGGGATCGCCATGGTGTGCCCGTTCTTCACCATCCCGTCGTGGCAGCAGCAGCAGGCGCCGTCGTGCAGCTCCGCCAAGCCGGTCGGCGAACAGACCTCGATGCCCACACCCGATGTCGCCTCGGTGACCGATCCGGCCGGTGTCGTCGGGTTCCTGGCCGGCTCCGGAGGTCCCAACCCGACGACCGGCACGGTGATCTTCCCCCAGGCGGTTCCCCAGGTGACCTACGGGTCCAGCGTGGACATCGCCGAGGAGTCGTGTTCGCTCAGCGACGCCGCGCTGTGCCCGACCGTGCTCTCCGACTTCGATGTCCGGGAGTTCCCGGTGCCGTCCGGCTCGGGGCAGTAACCGCCCCGGGTCCGCCCACCGTACCCGCCCACGGCCGATTTCCCCACTCCCCGACACCGCCTGAGCACACTCCGCGATAGTGATTGACGCGCGCCTTTTCCGACCCTTAGCTTCCGATTACCGACCCGGTGCGATCCGGGCCGGTGCGGCCGCAGCCGCCCATTGGCAACCGGTCGGAGCTGACCGGGTGTTCGATTCCGAATCCGGTTGCGTCCCGCAGTTCGGGAACCGAATGGAGGGCAGGCGTGAGGGGTGAGAGGTCGTCGGATCCGTTCGCGGAGGGGGAGTCGGCCCCGGAGTCGGACCCGCCCGTCCGGGGCCGGCCGTCCCGGGCCGCACTGCGCCGGCGCCGGCGCGCCGCAGCCGACGGCGGGGGAGCGCCGGACGGGCTCATGACGCTGCAGGACGGCGGCGTGGCGGCCGTGGCCCACACCGACGTGGGCGCCCATCAGCAGCGGGCCCGGGCGACCCGGTTGCAGCGCCTGGCCATGGTGCTGGCACCGATCGCCGCCCTCCTCGTCCTGCGGGACCTCTTCTTCCCCGGGGCGGCGTTCCCGTCGCCCCACCTCCCTTCGTCCTTCCAACCGATGCTGCCGGCCATGGTCCTCATCACCGTGCTGGTGTTGGTGATGGTCGTGCCGCTGCTGGCCGCGGGCCGGTCGCCGCACATCCTCTACCGCTCCGACCAGCTGAAGATGAGCTTCGACGACGTGCGCGGGTCGGAGACACTGGTGGAGGAGGTGACCAAGACCCTCAACCTCTTCCTCGCCCATCGCCGGTTCGCCGAGCAGATGGGCGGATCGCCCCGCAAGGCCATCCTGTTCGAGGGGCCGCCCGGGACCGGCAAGACCTACATGGCCAAGGCCATGGCCGCCGAAGCCGGCGTGCCGTTCCTGTTCGTCTCCTCCTCTGCGTTCCAGTCGATGTTCTACGGCCAGACCAACCGGAAGATCCGCGCCTACTTCAAGGTGCTCCGCCGCCACGCCCGGCGGGAGGGCGGGGCCATCGGGTTCATCGAGGAGCTCGATGCCATCGGCGGCACCCGCGGCAACGGGCCCCGTCAGGGAGAGGGCATCCCCGGTGTCGTCAACGAGCTGCTGATCCAGCTCCAGTCGTTCGAGCAGACCCCGTTCTCGCTCCGACTGCGGGGGCTGTTCACCGACGCGCTCAACACCTGGCTCCCCCCGCACCGGCGTCTCGACAAGCCGGTGCACGTACCGGCCAACATCCTGGTCATCGGGGCCACCAACCGGGCGGATGACCTCGACCCCGCCCTGCTCCGGCCCGGCCGCTTCGACCGCAACATCTACTTCGGTCTGCCCGGTCGCGCCGGCCGGCGGGACATCATCGACTACTACCTGGGGAAGAAGGCCCACGAACCGGAGTTGGACGATCCGGACCGGCGCGAGACCCTGGCCGCGCTGACCGCCGGGTACTCACCGGTGATGATCGAGCACCTGATGGACGAGTCGCTGGTGTGGGCGTTGCGGCGGGGGGCCGACCGCCTGTCGTGGAACGACCTGCAGCAGGCCAAGATGACCGAGGAGATCGGACTGGCCCAGCCCGTCGAGTACACCGAGGCCGAGCAGCGCACCATCGCCACCCACGAGGCCGGCCACGCCACCGTGGCCTGGCTGGTGGGCAAGGGGCGCAAGCTCGAGGTGCTGAGCATCGTCAAGCGCCGGGATGCGCTCGGCATGCTCAGCCACTCCGAGGAGGAGGAGCGGTTCACCAAGACGAAGTCGGAGGTCCGGGCGCTCATCGACATCGCCTTCGGCGGCATGGTGGCCGAGGAGCTCTTCTTCGGTGAGGCCTCTACCGGGGTGGCCGGGGACCTGCAGGCGGCGACGGTGAACGCCTGCCAGATGGTGGGGCTGCTGGGCATGGGCTCCACGCTGGTGTCCGCCGCGGCCATGGAGTACCCCGCCGGCGGCATCGTGTCCAAGGTCCTCTCCAATGATGACGGCCGGACCGAGGTCGAGGGTCTCCTGGCCGCATCCAAGGCGTCGGTGACCCGGATGCTCGAGGAGCACCGGAATGTGATCGAGACGCTCCGGGACGCCCTCCTCGAGCGACGGGAGCTGATCGGCGAGGACATCCTGGCGGTGATCAGGCAGTCGCAACCGGCGCCGGTGGCTCCGCCCGCCTGACCCTTCGGCCCACCTGGGCGTCGGCCCGGCGGCGGGTGGTCCCGGGTCGCCAAGACCAATCCCCGGTCGGGGTCGGGCCCCGAGATCAGCCTCGCCCCGCGCAGCTCCGGCAGCGGCCCCGGAAGACCACCTCGACCATGTCGACGGCCATGCCGTGGCGCTGGCCCCGGGGCAGGGACAGTCCCGCCACGCCGCGGGGGGCAACGTCGAAGGTCAGCCCGCACCCCTCGCACACCAGATGGTGGTGGTCCGGCCCCGTCTTGGGGTCGTAGCGGGTGGTTCCGTCGGACAGGCGGACCTCGCTGATCTCGCCCATGGAGATGAGCTCGTTCAGGGTGTTGTACACCGTGGCCAGGCTCACCTCGGGCACCACGCGGCGTGCCGCGGCGTGGACCTGGTCGGCGCTCAGGTGGACGTGCTCCCCCTCGAGGGCGGAGAGGACGGCCCGCCGCTGGGGGGTGATCCGCCACCCGCGGGCCGCCAGCCGGTCGGGGAGGGCGACGGCCACTTCAGCCCCGCCGCTCCTTGACGCCCAGAGCGATGCGGTCCCCGAACTCGCCGTCGGCGGCACCGAAGTGGGCGATGCTGCGCTCGACGATGCCGTCGCCGATCGGGCCCGCCGACACACCCGACAGGCCCACCGCGATGTTGTCGACCAGTCGCTGTCGGGCGGCGGGCGGCTGCAGGCGGTACAGGTCGCCGGCCTGGGTGAAGTCGTCGGTCCCCCGGGTGTCCCACGGGTAGGTGCCCGAGGGCCCGTCGGCAGCCAGGGGCGCCGCATAGGACCGGCCCGCCTCGACGGGCCCGCCGAAACTGTTGGGCTCGTAGTTCTTGGCCCGCCCGCCATTGCCCCGTCCGGCCATCAGTCCGTCGCGTCCATAGTTGTCGACCTCGGCGGCGTGAGGGGCGTTGACCGGGAGCTGGGTGTGGTTGATGCCCAGGCGGTAGCGGTGGGCGTCGCCGTAGGCGAAGAGGCGACCCTGGAGCATCTTGTCGGGCGACGGACCGATGCCGGGCACGAAGTTGCCCGGGTCGAAGCCGGCCTGCTCGACGTCGCCGAAGTAGTTGTCGGCATTGCGGTCGAGGGTCAGGCGGCCCACCTCGATCAGCGGATAGTCGGCGTGCGGCCACACCTTGGTCAGATCGAACGGATTGATCCGGTAGGTGTCGGCGTCGGCCATGGGCATCACCTGCACCTTCAGGGTCCATGACGGGAGGTCGCCGGTCTCGATGGCCTCGATCAGGTCCAGCTGGTGGCTGTCCGGGTTGAGGCCGGCCAGCTCGGCGGCCTGCGACGCGTCGAGGCAGCGGATGCCCTGGTCGGTGACGAAGTGGTACTTGACCCAGACCGCCTCGCCCCGGTCGTTGGCCCACTGGTAGGTGTGCGAGCCGAAGCCGTCCATGTGTCGGTAGGAGGCGGGGATGCCCCGGTCGCCGAACAGCCAGGTGAACATGTGGGTGGCCTCGGGCGAGCGGGAGAAGAAGTCCCAGACGTTGTCGGGCTCCTGGTGGTTGGTGAAGGGGTCGGGCTTCTGGGAGTGGATGAAGTCGGGGAACTTGAGCGGGTCCCGGATGAAGAAGATCGGGGTGTTGTTTCCGACCAGGTCGTAGTTGCCGTCCTCCGTGTAGAACTTGAGGGCGAAGCCCCGCGGATCGCGAACCGCGTCGGCGGAGCCCCGCCCGCCGGCCACGGTCGAGAACCGGAGGAAGGTCTCGGTCCGACGGCCCACCTCGCCGAGGAACCGGGCCCGGGTCCACCTGGTCACGTCCGCGGTCACCTCGAACGTCCCGTAGGCGGCCGAACCGTTGGCGTGCACCACCCGCTCGGGGATGCGCTCCCGGTTGAAGCGGGCCAGCTTCTCGATCAGGTGCTGGTCCTGGAGGAGGACCGGGACCGGCCGGGCCGGCGGTCTGGCTGTGCTGGTTGTCGACGACGGGTGCCCCGGACTCGGTGGTCATGATCGGCTCGGACACGGCTGCCTCCACAGGTAGGTGGGAAAGGAACGGAACCCTTCCGACCCTAGAACGATTCTAATCCAGGGTCAAGCCGCCCTCCCCGTGCACGTCGGCTACCAGAGCGCGTTCCAGTCGTCCTCCGTGAGCCATCCCACCGGGCCGGCGCCGTCACGTGGGACCTGCAGGGATTCGACGGCGATCCAGGTGGGCTGGTCGAAGCCGGCCCGCTTCCAGTGCCGGAGCGCCACCGACTTCCAGTCGCGGCTCTTCACCCCGCCCTCGGAGTACCCGGGCCGCACCAGCAGGTGGGACCGGGACCCGGCCACCACCACGCACCGCCGCGACTTCCCGTCGGCGCCCGGTCGGGCCGGATCGGGCGGGTCGAAGGCCACCCAGGCGAACACCACCCCGCCGCCCAGGGGTCCTCCCGGTCGAACTCCGCCTCTTGGGCGGGCGTGAGGGTGGCGCGCCGGGTCAGCCGCGGGGACACCCTCCTCGCCGGCGCCTCGGCCCCGGCCGGACGGCCGGCGGGGCCCGACGCCGGGTTGGCGCGCTCCTGTCTCCTCGCCCGGCGGACCTGCTCACCGGCCCGCCGGGCCGCCTCCTGTTTCTTCCGGCGCTCCTCGGCGTCCCGCAGCTTCTTCGACCGGCGCGCCTCCCGCTGCTCGGGGGTGGGGGTGCCCACGGGACGCTGGGCCGACCGGCGCCGGGACCGGGTCGGCCCGCGTCGCAGCCCAGCCGGCCAGGTCGAAGCGATCGTCGGTGGTGGCGAGGTCGAAGCAGAGGTCGGAGGCCGCCATCTCACCGGCGGCCACCGAGGCCAGCATCACCCCGATGGTGACGTCCGGGAACGAGTCGCGGAGCTGTTCGACTGCGTCGAGGAGCTGCTCCCGGGAGGGGTCGTCGGCGTGCTCACCGAGCACCTCGACGGCCCGGGCCAGGCAGGCCTCGGCAGACCGAGCGCGGCCAGATAGGGCAGGGCCGCCCGGTACTGGGGTCGGTCCACCACCGCGGCCGGGTCCCCGTGCCGGCGCAGCGCGTTGAGGGCGTTGGCAGCCGCCTTCGGGACCGGGGACAGCTCCGGGGCGGGCCGGGCGAGGGCCTCTTTCAGCCCGTCCCGCCCCACGTTGGCCATGGCCGCCCGCAGCAGGGTCGAGCGATCGCGGTCGGTGATGCCCATCCGATGTTCCCTTCGACTCCCACCGCCCGGGCCGGACGGCTCGGTGCTCATCATCGCAGAGTGGGATCGTCCCCCGGCACCGCCGATGCGGTGATACTGGGCAGATGGCAACCGGTGGCCTGACCTCCGGGTCCCACCGACCCGACCTCGCCATTCCCGGTGAGGAGGGGACGCCGACCGGCCGCCGCGGCGGTCTCGGTCCCTTCACCACCTTCGTCGAGTACCGGCGACCCGATGGAGCGGTGGCCCGCTGGGAATCGCGTCGGCGGCGAAAGGGCACGGGCCGGGCCGCGGCCCGGTTCCGGCACCTGGTGGGCGCCCGGGGCCCGGGGCTGGTGGATCGGAGCCCTCTTCGCCGTGGGCTCGGCCCTGTTCGCCCTGGGCGCGGTGCCCGGCTACGCCGGTGCCGTCGGGACCCGGGCCGACTCGATGACGTTCTTCGTCGGGTCGCTCTTCTTCACCACCGCCGCCTTCCTCCAATTCCGCGAGTCGGTCGACGCCGGCTCCGACGGCCCGGCCCACGGCTGGAGAGCGGTGCTCGCCTACCGGCCGTCGCAGATCGACTGGTGGGCGGGTGCCGTCCAGCTGGTCGGCACCCTCTACTTCAACGTGAGCACCGGTGTCGCGGTGAGCGACAACCTGAGCGCCGAGGCCGCCCGGCACCACGTCTGGAGACCCGACGCCGTCGGCTCGGTGTGCTTCCTCGTGGCCAGCGGCCTGGCGTGGTTCGAGGCGTGCCACGGCTGGGCCGCGTGGGCCCCCGGCGACATCGCCTGGTGGATCACCGCCCTCAATCTGACCGGTTCCGTCGCCTTCGGGGCATCGGCGGTCGCCGCCTACGTCATCCCGGCCACCGGGCAGATCCGGAACGTCGAACTGTCCAACCTCGGCACGTTCGTCGGCGCCCTGTGCTTCCTGGCCGGGGCGGTGCTCCTCCAGCCGGAGCGGACCCGGGACGCAGGCCCGCCGTGACCCGGAGGCCGCGCCGGCCTCCGGGCTCGCCCCGGTCCCCGGTCACCGACGCCCGAACGGCGGCGGCCCACCGAAGTGGTCGTGCAGCACGGTGCGCGCCGCGAAGACCCCGCACATCCCGTGGACCCCTCCCCCCGGGGGCGTCGATGCGGAACCCAGGTACACACCCCGGATCGGCGTGCGGTAGGGGTTCCAGCTGACGGTGGGGCGGAACAGGGTCTGGCCCAGGGTCGGCGCCCCACCGCCGATGTCACCGCCCACCAGGTTGGGATTGTGGGCCTCCTGGTCGGCCGCGGTGCGGGTCGACCGGGCCAGGACCAGCTCCGAGAACCCCGGCGCGAACCGCTCGATCTGGGCCTCGATGGCCGCGGTCATGTCGACGGTCGACCCGGCGGGGACATGGCAGTAGCCCCACAGGGTCTGGTGGCCCTCCGGGGCCCGGGTGGGGTCGGCCACGCCCGGTTGCACCACGATGCAGTAGGGGCGCTCGGGGTGCCGCCCGGCGTGCACCTCCTGCTCGCTGTGGGCCACCTCGGCGAAGGTGCCCCCGAGGTGGAGCGTCCCGGCCCGCCGGCACACCGGCGCGCTCCAGGGGACGGCGCCGGACAGGGCCCAGTCCACCTTGCACACCCCTGGCCCGTGGCGGAACCGGGCCAGGGCCCGTCCGTACCCGGGCGGCAGGTCCGGACCGGCCAGTGCGACCAGCCCGCCCGGCGACGTGTCCAGGACCACCGCGGTGGATCCGGGCAGCTCGGACAGCGACCGGACCGGCTGACCGGTGACGACGGTGGCGCCGAGCCGCTCCAGCTCGGCCGACAGCGCCGCCACGATGCCCGAGCTCCCGCCTCCGACGACCGGCCAGCCGACGGCATGCGCGGCCAGGCCCAGCAGCAGCCCGAACGCCCCGGTCAACGGGGCGGTCAACCGCGCCGTCGAATGGGCCGCCACCCCGGCCAGCAGTGCCCTGGCCGGCTCGCATTCGAAGCGGCGGGCCAGGCGGTGGGCGGGCTGCACACCGGGCAGGCCGAAACGGGCCAGCGCCAGGGGATGGGCCGGCACCGCCCGCAACGGGCCGAGCACCTGGTCGACGATCACCGTGGCGCGGTCGACCACCGGTCCCATCAGGCGGCGGTAGACGGCACCGTCGGATCCGAGGGAGTCGGCCGTCTCGTCCACCGACCGGTGGGCGGCGGCGGCCCGCCCCCCGTCGAGCGGGTGGGCGAAGGGAACCTCGGGCTGGCACAGGGACCGGCGCAGGCCGTCGAACGCCGGGCGGCGGAAGAACGGTGAGGCCGCCACCAGTGGATGGACGGCGGCGCACACGTCGTGGCGGAACCCCGGCAGGGTCGACGCGTCGGTGCGGCATCCGCCGCCGGCGACCTCGGCCCCTTCGATCACCGTCACCGAGAGCCCCGCGGCGGCCAGGGTGACCGCGGCGGCCAGCCCGTTGGGTCCCGACCCCACGACCACCGCGTCGAGCGGGCTCACCCGCCGGCCGGGCGGCGCTGAGCGGGTCCCATATCCCCCAGTCTTGCCGGTGGGCGCGGCCACCCGAGGCAGCCGGCGCCATCGCCCCGTCGGCGGTCCCGGGACTCGGGGCACGATCGGCCTCCATCAGGACCCGACCAGGTCCGCGGTGCGCCCAAGAGCCTGTCCGGGAAGCCCCGGGGCCGGGCTCGGGAGCCTTCGCTCCCGCGGAAGATCTCGGCACGATCCGGTGTTGAATGGTGGCAGTGGGAAGAGGAGGAGTCCGGAACGTGGACCGACAGGAAGAAGTCAAGCGGACCGAGGGCGACGGTGGCGCAGCGCCGAGCGCCGGCGAGGCCACCGAGGAGGACCGCCGGCCGACACCCGGTGACGCCCTGCGCTCCCTCCCCACCGAGGCCGAGCAGCGCGGCGCCCGTTTCGTGTCGGCCCACGCCATGCAGGCCAAGCTGTTCTCCGTCTACGACGCCGCGGCCGCGGCCGAGGACGCCCTGGCCCTGGTGCAACAGCAGCTGACCCTCACGTTGGATCGCAGCTACTACGACGCGGACGAGATCGAGAGCATGGCCGACCAGCTCGACTACCTGCTCGCCCTCGACACGCTGGACCTGCCCGACACCGGGCGGGCCTCGGAAGACGAACTGGTCTCCGAGGAATAGGAAGAACAGGACGGGAGCCCGGCCGGCCCGGGTTCAGCCGACCAGTTCCTTGACCGTGGCGATCAGGTCGGCCGGGCGCTGGTCCCCCACCGGCACCGGCGTCACCTGGAGGTGGGTGACCCCGGCCGCGCGGAATGCCGGCGATCCGCTCGGCCACGTAGCCCTCGGGCCCGCACAGCGAGGTCAGCCTCGAGGAGCTCGTCGGGGACCCGGGCCTCCGCCTCGGCCTTCTTCCCGCTCAGATAGAGGTCCTGGATCTCCTCGGCCTCCGCCTCGAACCCGTAGCGGCGGACCACGTCGTTGTAGAAGTTCTTCCCCTTGGCCCCCATGCCGCCCACGTAGAGGGCGACCATGGGCCGGGCCAGTTCCCGCAGGGCGATCACCGTCGTCGCCCTCGCCGACGGCCAACACCCCGCCGGCGGTGATCTGCAAGGGGCCGAGGCCCGGGTCGCGCTCTGGCCCGTCCGGCATCGAGGGAGGCCCCCCACACCTCCCGGGCCTTCTCCGGGATGAACAGCATGGGGATCCACCCGTCGGCCAGCTCGGCCGTCATGGCCACGTTCTTCTCCCCCAGTGCGGCCACCCAGACGGGAATGGACGGGCGCACCGGGTGGACGATGATCTTGAGCGCCTTGCCCAGGCCGGTGCCCACACCGGCCGGGAGGGGCATGTCGTAGTACGTCCCGTCGTGGACGAGAGGCGCCTCCCGGGCCCACACCTGCCGGCAGACGTCGATGATCTCGCGGGTGCGCCCGATCGGCGCGGTGAAGGGGACCCCGTGCCACCCTTCGATGACCTGGGGACCCGACGACCCGAGACCCAGATGGAACCGGCCCTCGGACAGGGCGTCGATGCCGGCCGCGGTCATGGCGATGAGGGTGGGGGTGCGGGTGTAGATGGGCAGTATGGCCGAGCCGATCTCCACCCGCTCGGTGAGGGCGGCCAGGTAGCCCATCTGGCTGGGCCCGTCCAGGCCGTAGGCCTCGGCCACCCACACCAGGTCGAGCCCGGCCTTCTCCAGTTCGACCACCTGGGCGGCGGCGGCGCGGAACCCGCCCGCGTAGCCGAGCATGGTGCTCACCAACATTCGTCCTCCTCTGTGTCGGGACCTACTCCCACAATCGCACGCTCATCGACTGGCTGGCCGTGGCCAGCAGGACACCCTGCTCCGACCACAGGTAGGCGATCCCCTGGCCGTAGCCGCCCACCAGGGCCTGCATGCGGATGTCGCAGAGCACCCACTCGGTCGGCTGCAGCTGGACCATCCGCAACGTGTTGTCGAGGCTCCGGGACATGACCCGCCGGGCCAGGGGCTGGGAGACGCCGCCCGAGACGTAGTCCCCGATGATCGCCAGCGTCGCCGCCGAGGGCTCCAGGTGGCCGGGAACCCGGGCCCACAGGGCGCTGGTCGGCTCCCCCGGGGCCCCGGTCCCGGCGCCGATCTCCTCGAACGACAGTCCCCGGGCCAGGCGGACGTCGATCCGGTCGAAGATCGAGGTGGAGTTGAAGGCGGGGAGCCGGCGGGGAGGGCACTCGTCGGGTGGGGGGACCTCGGGGGCGGTGGCCCACACGCCCCCGGCCTGCAATCCACCCGGGGCGCCGACGGCGGCGTTGACGGTGAGGATCTCCGTGTCGCCCACGTAGCCGACCACCCGGCCCTGGGTGACCCGCCGGCCCACGGCGGCCAGGGTGACGGTCAGGTCGAGGACCGAGCCGGTCGGGGCGTAGGACAGGTACTGGGCCGTCGACCACACCGTCGGACGCTGCGAGGCCGACTCGATGGCCACCAGGGCGGCGCCCAGCCCGCAGCCGCCGAACAGGAAGTTTCCGGGCGTGGTCAGCTCGGGCACCACCGTCAGCCGCCAGTGCAGGTGGTCGCCGACCGGCTCCATGCCGAGGAACTCCCGGGCGTCGGTCACCCGCAGGGGATCCGCGCCGCCGCGTCGAGGGTGCCCGGGGTGGCCCCGCCGTCCGAGCGGGTCAACTCCGGGGCACCTCCGACCACGGCATCTCCTTGTCCACCCGGACGTCGCCGGGCAGCCCGAGGATCCGCTCGCCCAGGATGTTGCGCTGGATCTCGGACGTGCCCCCCTCGATCGAGTTGGCCCGCGAGCGGATGAACATCTTGCGGGCGGACCCGGGCGGGCCCACCAGTCCGAGGCCCTCCGACCGCCGCATGGTGTAGTCGTAGCCGACCAGGCCCGCGGGGCCGAGCAGATCGATGCAGAGCTCATAGATGCGCTTGTTCACCTCGGCGAACATCAGCTTGGCGATCGAGCCCTCGGGACCCGGGTTGCCGGCCTTGCGGTTCTGGCCGGCCCGGATGTTGGTCAGGCGCAGGACCTCGGCTTCGATCCACGACCGGACCAGGCGGTCACGGTCGACCGGATGGTGACGGCACACCTCGGCGTCCCAGATCCGCAATGCCTCGGCGATCGACCCCGATCCCCGGGTCGGCGACCCGCTGGCTCCGCCGATGGTGGTGCGCTCGTTGGACAGGGTGGTCATGGCCACCCGCCATCCCTCGCCGACATCACCGATGCGGTCGGCGTCGGGAACCCGCACCTCGGTCATGTAGACCTCGTTGAACTCCGCCTCACCGGTCATCTGGCGCAGCGGGCGGACGTCCACCCCCGGCGCGTGCATGTCCAGCGCGAAGTAGGTCAGGCCCTTGTGCTTGGGGGCCTCCGGGTCGGTCCGGGCCACCAGCATCCCGCGGTCGGCCACGTGGGCCAGGGTGTTCCAGACCTTCTGTCCGGAGACCACCCACTCGTCCCCGTCGCGGACGGCCCGGGTGGCCAGGCCGGCCAGGTCGGATCCCGACCCGGGCTCGCTGAACAGCTGGCACCACGACTCCTCGCCGGTGAAGGTGGCCCGCAGCAGCCGGTGGCGCAACTCCTCCGAACCGTGGGTGACCACCGTCGGCCCGGCCATGGTGAGCCCGAAGAACTCGCGGGCCCCCGGCGGCCGGGCCCCGGCCTCGGACAGGCGCCGGTCGACCTCCCGCTGGAGACCCGGGGGGAGGCCGAGCCCTCCGTAACCCTCGGGGAAGGAAACCCAGGCCAACCCGAGGTCGAACTGACGGGAGCGGAACTCCACCGCCCCGGCCGCACGGGGGTCGACCTCTTCGAGCAGCTGGCTGGTCCGATCGTGGACCAGGGTCGCGTCGTCGGCCATGGGCCAGAACTTAGTTCGCCGCTGAAAAATATGGAGCGGAGCGTCGGGGCCCGGGTCCCGGGCCGGTCAGGGCTGGAGCCGGGTGATCTCCCACCCCTCGCCTCTCGGCGTGTACCGGAGCCGGTCATGGAGGCGGTCCGGGCGGTTCTGCCAGAACTCGAACACCCGGGGGGTGACCGACAGCCCGCCCCACCACGCCGGCCGGGGAACCTCCCGATCCGAATACTCGGCCTCGAGAGCCGCCACCCTGGCATCCAGCGACTCCCGACCCGCGATGGCCCGGCTCTGGTGCGAGGCGTGGGCGGCGATCTGGCCGCCGCGGGGCCGGGTGGCGAAGTACTCGTCGGACTCCCGGTCGCCGGTGCGCTCGACGTGTCCCTCGATCCGAACCTGGCGGCCGGCCGGATCCCAGTGGAACAGCAGGGCGGCGTGGGGATTGCCGGCCAGCTCCAGGCCCTTGCGGCTGTCGTAGTTGGTGTGGAAGACGAAGCCCGCCTCCCCCCAGGACTTGAGCAGGACCATCCGGGCCGACGGCCGGCCCGCCGCATCGGCGGAGGCCACCACCATGGCCTCCGGGCTCACCATCACCCGCGCCGCGTCGTCGAACCAGCGCCCGAACTGGACCAGGGGATCGGGGTCGGCGGTGGCCTCGGCCAGAGGCTCGACGGGTTCGGTCATCGACCTGACCCTACCGGGAGCACCCGTTGCTAGATTTCGCCCGTGGACGGCTCCATCGACGTCGCCGCCGAGCGGGCCTCCACGCCGGGGTGCGCCACGGTGGCCCACCTCAACAACGCCGGCGCCGCCCTCCCCACCGCCGCCACCGTCGGGGCCATGGTCGACCACCTCCGGCTCGAGTCCGAGCGCGGCGGCTACGAGGCGGCCGCGGCGGTGGCCGACCGGTTGGCGGCCCTGCGGTCCTCGGCGGCCCGGCTGCTCGGTGCCGCGGTGACCGAGGTGGTGGTCACCGGTTCGGACACCCAGTCGTGGACCAAGGCCGTCTGGGGATTCGCCCTCGGAGGGGGCATCGGGCGGGGCCGACGCCTGCTGGTCGACCGGATCGCCTACGACAGCCACTACCTCGCCCTGCTCCAGGTGTGCGAGGTGTACGGGGCGGGCATCGACGTGGTGCCGAGCCTGGAGGACGGGACCGTCGACGTGGCCGCACTGGAGGACTCGCTCGGGTCCGGACAGGTGGCGCTGGCGGCAATCACCCACATCGGCACCCATCGCGGGCTGATCAACCCGGTCGAGGAGGTGGGTGCCGCCTGCCGGCGCGCCGGGGTCCCGTTCTTCCTCGATGCCTGCCAGAGCGTGGGGCAGGTCCCGGTGGACGTGGCGCGCATCGGCTGCGACGTGGCCACCGCCACCGGCCGCAAGTGGCTGCGGGGCCCCCGGGGCACCGGCCTGCTGTTCGTGCGGTCGGGCTTCGCCGACCGGCTCCGACCCCCGGGCATCGGATGGAGCTCGGCGCTGTGGGAGGACGCCGGGCACTACCGGTTGCGGGAGGGAGCGGACCGCTTCCTCGACTTCGAGGTCCCCGTCGCCGCCCACCTCGGTCTCGGCGTGGCCATCGACCACGCCTTGGACCTGGGCCTCGATGCCATCGCCGAACGGGTCGCTGTCCTGGCCGAGCGCCTCCGCCGGCACCTGGCCGAGATCGGGGGCGTCGAGGTCCACGACGGCGGGGTCCGACGCGGAGGCATCGTGGCCTTCACCGTGGCCGGGGCGGTCCCGGCGGCGGTGGCGGCTTCGTGCGGAGCGGCGGGGATCAACGTGTCGGTGAGCGAGGCACCGTGGGCCCGCCTCGACATGACCGCTCCCCGCCCGACGGCGGTGGTGCGCGCCTCGCCCCACTACTACAACACCGAGGATGAGCTCGACCGCCTGGTGGGCGTGGTGAGGCGGTGCGCCACCGGCTGAACGGGCACCGGCTGAACGGGCATGTCCGACAGGGGCCCGGCCTCCACTCCGCCACGATGGCACCATCGGACAATGGACGGGAGGACGCCCAGGGGAGTCGGGTTCCCGTCATCCCAGCTGGGCCAGCACGTCCTCGGCGCTCTGCTCGCCCGAGCGGACCGCACCCTCCATGTAGCCGTTCCACACCGGGGAGCACTCGGCCCCCGCCCAGTGCAGCCGGCCGACGGGCTCGGCCAGGGCGGCGCCGAAGTCACCCCAGACCCCGGGCGTGAAGTGGGCGCCGTAGCAGCCCCGGCTGAACTCCTCGGCCATCCAGTCGCGCTCGATGTACTCGCGGGGATCGGCCGCCTTGGGTCCGAAGTAGCGCACGAAGCACGACAGCGCCACCGCCCGGCGGTCCTCCGGCGTGAGGCGGGCGGCGGCCCGGCCGTCGTTGGCCTCCATGAACCCCATCAGCACCCCGGGCCTGCCGCCCGGCGGCGAGTTGTCGAAGGTCACCTTGACCGGTCCCCGGTCGGATGCGGCCTGGCCGGTCAGACCTTCGTCCCGCCAGAACGGCTCGTCGTAGACGGCATGGATCTTGATGACCGAACCCGCCGGCAACCGCTGGGTGAGCTGATCGCGCCACGAGGGGAGGATCGGGTCGTACTCGAGCCGTCCGGCCAAGGTGGGAGGGAGCGTCACGATCGCCCGTTGGGCCTCGAAGGTGGTCCCGGCCCGGGTGGTCACGAACACCCGGTCGGGCCGCTGCTCGATGCGGCGCACCGGGCTGTCGAGGTGGACCCGGTCGCCGAGGCCCTCGGCCATGGCCTCGGAGATCCGGATCGAGCCCCCGACCACCCGGTCCTGTTGGGCACCGCCGTCGGTGCTCAGGAGACCCTCGAGGTCGGTGCCGGAGTGGGCATAGAAGAGGGCGTGGAGCGCGGACAGGTTGCCGCTCTCGGCGGAGAACACCGCCTCGGTCGCCACCCTGAAGTAGTTCCGCGCCGTCGGTGTGCGGAGGTTCCGGAGGATCCACGTCTCGAAGGTCTGGTTGTCGAGGGCCTCCGCCCCGGGCCCGGTCCACGGCCGGTCGAGCGGCACCCGGTCGGCCAGGCGCTTGAACCGGGTCATGCCCTGGAACAGGTCGGCCAGCACGAACGGATTGAGCTTGGGTACCGCCCCCCGGTGGGAGGACATCCGGCTCTCGGTGCCGCCCAGGTGGACGACGTGCTTGCCGGTGTTGAAGGTCGGGAAGGTCTCGAGCCCGAGCTCCCTCGACCAGCCGGTACATGCGGCTCTGGGTGGGGCCCAGCCACTGGCCGCCGAGCTCCACCGGGGTCCCGTCGGCGGTGTGGCCCCCTTCGGTGCGCCCCCCCACCCGCGGACCGGGCCTCGAGCACCTCCACCTCGGCCCCGGCCGCGTGCAGCGTGCGGGCGGCGGCCAGTCCGGACAGGCCGCCGCCGATCACCAGGACCTGCGTGTCGGTCATCTGACCAGCTCCTTGTCGATGCCGGCGGCGCGGTCGATCCTCCGCCAGGCCCGGCGGACCCATGCCGGTCGGGTGTCGCCCGGCCGGGCGGCGCCCACGTCATCGAACCAGCGGTGCTCGAGCCGGTCGGCGGCACGGAAGGCCGACTCGGACGGAGGGGGATCGGCGATCCAGCGGGCCTCGGTCCGGTTCGCGGGCGTAGCCGTAGCGGGGCAGCAGCGTGGAGAGGGCGACCAAGGTGCTCCGGTGCAGGAGCTCGTGCCTCCACCACAGGGTCCGGTCGTCGAAGACGTTGCCCGGTCGCGGCCCGAGGTCGACGGGGACGCCGATCTCGACGGGTTTGAACAGCGAGGTGCAGGGTGCCGAGGTGCCGGTGGCCCAGTGCCGGCTCCCGCCGCGCAGGTCCGACACCCACGACGAGGTGGTCTGGCTCGAGGCCGTGAGCCCACCGGCGTGGACGCACGGAGCTCCCAGGCCGCCGTGGAGCGGCGACCAGCGCGGGGAGGCTGAGCCGCCGTGGCTGCGGAGCGCGTCCATGAGGTCTGCGGGCCCCGTGGCACGACAGGCCATGGACTGGGTGGCCCGACGCCGCACCGAGGCCGAGGCCACCCACGAGCGGATGCGATCGGTGTGCGCCTTGGCGAACCCAGGAATGGTGAGAGCGTTGGAGATGCTCCGCCCCGGACCTGTCACCGGCTCGGAGGCCCACCGCCGGCCGGCGGTCTCCAGGACGAACGCGCCATGGTGGTCGGCCACCAGGAAGCTGTTGTCGTAGGTGAAGTCGGGGCGCTCGAAACTGCACGGACCACCCTGCCCGTGGCGCTCGAGGAGCTCGACGATCACCGAGACGGCCCCTTCGGCCGTCGCCGCCCGCTCGAGGCCGAGGCGGAGGAGATCCATCCCCAGCAACGCCTTGCCCCCGTCGGGTCCCCTGGTGAACACCGCCTCGTTGCCGATCACCACGCCGTGCTCGTTGGCCCCCATCTCCGCTCCCCACATCCACCAGGGCCGGGAGATCACCACCGCGTGGGTACGGGAAGCCTGGGGGATCTCGATCCACGTGCATGCCGCGCGGTCATCGGGCGGGTGATCGGCTGCGGCGACCCACTCCAGCAGTTGGGCCTCGTTGGGATCCCGGTCGCTGTTCTTGGCGAACATGACCCCGTCGTCGGTGATGGTCACCAGCGAGTCACACACTCGGGATCCTCATGCCGCCATCCTCCCACCGCCGGACGGGTGGGCCACCCGGGCCTCCTCGGCGCCGGTCACCCGCCGGATGCGGACCATCCGGCCATCGCGGTGATCCGGAAGGACAGCAGGCCGGCGAAGTCCCGGCCCTCGTACTGCGGGTACTTGCGTCTCAGCAGGGACTCGAGCTCCGGTCCGCGCACCGGGTCGGTGGCCACCCGGACCAGCGATGCCCGGACCCACCACAGCCTCGACCAGTCCCCGGCGTCCCAGTGCTCGCACAGCAGCGCAGCACGGGGATCCTGGTCGAGGTTCCGGGTCCGCTGGAGGTCCTCCGAATCCTTCGGCTTGACCCGGTCGATGGGAACAGCCAGCCCTCCATCGACCACGACGAAGCAGGCGGGCACCGCGTCGACGCCGCGTCGCGGGTGCCGGGTGGTGAGCACCCCGTGGTCGGCCCGGTGCAGGAGCCGCTGGCACCGATCGCCCGCCAGTCTCACCGGCCCGGGCCGGCCGGACAGCCGGCCAGGTGGTCGTTGACGACGCCCACGGCCTCCAGGTAGGCGTACACGATCGTGGACCCGACGAAGGTGAACCCCCGGCCGCTTCAGGTCCTTTCCCACGCGGTCGGACAGGTCGGTGCGGGCCGGAACATCGTCCATCGAACGGGGCCGATTGACGATCGGCGTCCCGTCGACCCAGCCCCAGAGGTACGCGCCGAACGAGCCGAACTCGTCACACGTCTCGAGGAAGGCCCGCGCATTGGTCACGGTCCCCCGCACCTTGAGCCGGTTGCGGACGATGCCCGGGTCGGCCAGCAGTCGGGCCAGCCTGGCTTCGTCGTACCCAACGATCCGCCGGGGATCGAAGCCGTCGAAGGCACGGCGGTAGCCCTCCCGCTTGTTGAGGATCGTGGACCACGACAACCCGGCCTGCGCTCCCTCGAGGATCAGCATCTCGAACAGGTGCCGGTCGTCGCGGGACGGACGGCCCCACTCCTCGTCGTGGTACCGGCGCATGGCATCGGAGCCTTCGGCCCATCCGCATCGCCGCCCACCCCTCCGGGCAGGCGTGGCCGCCATCAGGGCGTGCTCCGGGCCGTGCGGTGGCGCAACCGGTTAGAGGTGGTCAATGGCCGGGCCCTCCTTCGAGAGTGCACCCTACCGGTGTCGGGTCCGGTCGGCACCGTGGACCGCGTCCGGTGCCGGAGCGCGAGGATGGGGCATGGAGTCGTCACTGCTGGCCGTCGACACCGCCGGCCGGACCTTCGTCGATCTGACCGGCGAGCTGGAACGGTTCTGCGCGCCCCTCGGTGACGGGCTGGTCAATGCCTTCGCTCCCCATGCCACGGCCGGGCTCGCCCTCATGGAGGTCGGCTCGGGGTCGGAGCACGATGTCGAGGAGGCCCTGCACCGGCTGTTGCCGCGGGACGACCGCTACCGTCACCGGCACGGGTCCGAGGGCCACGGTGCCGACCACGTCCTCCCGGCATTCGTGAGCCCGTCGGTCTCCATCCCCGTACTTGGGGGCGTCGCCCAGCTGGGCCGATGGCAGAGCCTGGTGCTGGTGGACACCAATGGCGACAACCCGCGCCGCCATGTCCGCCTGAGCTTCGTGGCCGGGTGAGCACCGGTGCCGGCGGTGACCCGTCGGGCCGGGTCCGCCCGAGCCGGTCCCTCTCGGATCGCGGGGGCGTCGCTACGCTGAGCGGGTGGGGACGACGAGCACGGGGTGCGACTGAGGAATGGACACGACCTGTCGGATCTTGCTCATCCCGGGGAGCCTGAGGAGGAGGTCGACCAACATGGCGGTGCTCCGCACCGCCCGGGCGGTGGCGCCGGAGGGCAGCGCCACCTTCCTGTTCGAGGGTCTGGCCACCCTCCCTCCCTTCAACCCCGACGCCGACACCGAACCCCTGCCCGGTGCGGTCACTGGCCTGCGCGGCCAGATCAGGGAAGCCGACGCCCTCCTGTTCTCGACGCCCGAGTACGCCGGTGGCCTCCCGGGCTCCTTCAAGAACCTCCTGGACTGGACGGTCGGCGATGACCAGGCCGGGTCCGTCTACCGGAAGCCGGTGGCCTGGATCAACGCCTCCCCCCGTGGTGCCCCCAACGCCCACGAGTCGCTGCGGAGGGTGCTCGGCTACGTGAAGGCCGACATCGTCGAGGCGGCCTGCCTCCACATCCCGCTGACCGAAGCACTGATCACCGACGACGGCCTGCTCTCCGACCTGACCTTCCGCAGGCAGATCTCCGATGCGCTCACCGAGCTCGCAGCCGGGGCCGTGGGCCACGGAATCGGAGGGGGGGACCTCCGCTGACCGCGGGCCGGCGGGTGGTTACCTCCTCGGCCGGCGGCGGAGCCGGGGGTTGACCAGGACCGAGGGCGTCCATCCGGCGTCCTCGGGGTTGACGTTGGTGCCCGGGGGGACGATCTGGTCGATGCGGTCCAGGACCGCCGGCTCCAGACGGATCCCGGGCGCCGAGAGCTGCGACTCGAGCTGCTCCATGGTGCGGGGACCGATGATGGCGGCACTGACCGCCGGGTGCTCCAGCACGAAGGCCAGCGCCAGTTCGATCAGGCTCACTCCGGACTCGTCGGCCACCTTGGCCAGCTCGATGACCAACTCGAGCTTCCGCTGGTTGGCCGGGATGCTCAGGTCATAGCGACCGGGGACCCGGGTGGCGCGACGGCTGGTGTTGTCCTTCCCCTCCCCGTAGCGCCCGGACAGCCATCCGCCGGCCAGGGGGCTCCAGGGGATCACGCCCATCCCGTAGGACTGGGCAACCGGCAGGACGTCCCGCTCGATGCCCCGCACCAGGACCGAGTACGGCGGCTGCTCGGTCATGAAACGCTCCCGGCCCCGGCGCTCGGCCACCCACTGGGCCTCGACGATCTGCTCGGCGGGGAACGTCGAGCTTCCGAACGACCGGATCTTGCCGCGGTGGACGAGGTCGCTCGAGCGCGCCGAGGGTCTCGTCGACGTCGACGGTCTCGTCGGGTCGGTGGACCTGGTACAGATCGATGTAGTCGGTGCCCAGCCGGCGCAGGCTGTTGTCGCACTCGGCGGTGATCCAACGGCGCGAGTTCCCCTGGGCATTGGGGTCGTCGCCCATGGGCGCATGGACCTTGGTGGCCAGCACCACCCGCGACCGGTCGACCGAGGCGAGCGCCTCGCCCACGATGACCTCCGACTCACCCTCCGAGTACACGTCGGCGGTGTCGATGAAGTTGATGCCGGCGTCGAGGGCGCGGTGGATGACCCGGACGGAAGTCGTCGTGATCGGGGTTTCCCCACGACCCGAACATCATCGCCCCGAGGCAGAGGGGGCTGACCTTGATGCCGGTCCGGCCGAGTGTTCGCATCTTCATGGGAGACCACCATACGGCGGCCGGTGGCCGACCCGCCCCTCACGCGTCCCGTCGAGCCGTGACCTCCTCCCCCGTCCCGGGCCGACCGCTAGGGTCGGGCAGCGTGTCAGCGGTCGCCTCGGGCCATCCCCGTCAGATGTCGCCGGTGCCCGGGCCCACCCGCACGGCCCGGTCCGGGGGCCGGCTGCCGGCGGGCTCCTCCGGCCGGGGACCGCTGGTGGCCACGATCGTCGTGGTCGGGCTGGCCGGAGTGGCCCTGCGGCTGTGGTTCCTCGGCAACGCCCCCATCAACTCCGACGAGGCCACCGTCGGCCTCATGGCCCATCAGATCCTCCACGGTCACGCCTCGGCGTTCTACTGGGGCCAGGGTTATGGAGGGGTGGAGCCCTATGCGGTGGCCGCGTTGATGGCGGTGTTCGGCCAGTCCCCACTCACCCTCACCGCCACACCGGTCCTGCTGGGCATCCTCGGCGCGCTCCTCGTCTGGCGCATCGGACTCCGGCTGTTCCCGTCCGTGGCGGCGGCGAGCGCCGCCGCCTTGTCCTGGGTCTGGTCGGAGTCGGCACTGTGGAACTCGACCAGAGAGCTGGGCCTCCACCAGGTCTGCCTCACCCTGGGGCTGGTCGCCCTGCTGTGGGCATTGCGCGTCGTCCAGGGTCTCCGATCCCCGGCGGGCGACCGGCTCCTCGACTGGGCGGTGCTCGGGGGGGCGGTCGGACTGGGGTTCTGGGCCTCCCCGGAGATCGTCTACTTCGCCGCACCCGCCGGGATCGTGGTGCTCCTTGCCCTCCGCGGCCGGGCCGTCGCCGAGTCGGTGACCAGGGTCGGGATCTCCGTCGTGGCCGCCGGCATCGGGGCGCTCCCCTGGGTGGTGGTCGCCGCCGGGGGCGGAACCGGCAGCCTCCCGGCCTCGCCGGTTCCCTACCTCTCGCGGCTGGGCACCTTCTTCAGCCACGTGCTTCCCATGACGCTCGGACTGCGCGTCGAGGGCGCCGGGGGCTGGGAGGGGCCTCCCGCCGTCGCCCAGGCCCTCTACACGCTCGTGCTGGCCGTGGTGGTCTGGGCCGTGTTCGTCGTCGCCCTGCGGGTCAGGGACGGCCGGGTGCTGGTGCTGTGTGCGGCCCTGTACCCCTTCCTCTATGCCGCCTTCCCCACCTCCTGGTTCTGGAACGACGGGCGATACGCGGTGGCGGTCAGCCCCGTCCTCTCACTTCTGGTCATGGGCGCCTTGTGGCAGGCGGTCCGCCCCCCGGCGGTGCGCTGGGCCGCCTGCGGGGTCCTTGCCGCCGCGTTGGCGAGCACGCTCGTCGCCTTCAACGTCGGGTACGGGGCGATCGCCCACCCGACCCTGCTCACCCGTTGGACGGCCGATCCCAATCCGGCGATCACCTCGTTGGCCGACCGGCTCGAGTCCGCGGGCGTCACCCACGCCTATGCCGGCTACTGGGTCGCCAACGACCTCACGTTCCTCTCCGGTGGGCGGGTGGTGGCCAAGTCGCTGGACGTGGATCGCAACCCGCCACAGGCGGCCGGCGTCGGAGGGACCCCGCCGGCCGGGTGGATCTTCGTAGGAGGCGACCGGCTCGGCGCGGTGGCCGCCCAGCTCGGATCGACAACCGAGCTCGACGCGCTGCCGACGGGCGAGACCGGCCTCACCGCCTGGCTGGGAGCGCACCACGTCCCTTACCGGCGACTACCTGCCGGACTCTTCGACGTCATCATCCCGGCCCGACGCGTGTCCCCCCAAGGCGTCGGCAGCCCGGGATCGTGAGTCCGCAGTCCGGATTCCCTCGGCGGAGACCGTGGGACCGGCGGCATCGGGACCGGCATCATTTGGGACCGGCAGCGGCGGTAACCGGGCGGCAGCGCAGACTCAGGCGGGCGTTTGGATGAGTGACCCCTTCGCCTGGGTCGGCATCTTCTGGTGCTTGGGGATCCTGAACGGCGTCACCGACGTCGCGGGGGGATTCAATTCGATCTCCTCTCCCGACGTGCACTCGTTTCCGACCGGGGGTGCCGTGACCGAGTCGGAGGTGAGCGGGAGCCTCGGCGCCTTGTAGACGGGAGCGGCGAGGACCGGGAGCGTGGCCGTCAGATCGCCGGTCGCCCCCCGCCGCCATGCCGAGATGTTGGGGGCCGACACGCCGAACACCGCCTCGAGGAACCTCAATTGCGAGGTGTGGTCGAACGGGTCGTGGCAGACGAACCCTCCGACCGAGAACGGGGAGACGACGATCATCGGAACCCGGACGCCCAGGCCGATCGGACCGGCGACGCCCCCCGCCGATGCCGGCAGCGGGTTGACGGTGAGGTACTCACCGGCCGTGCCCGACGGAGGGGTGGGAGGGGGGACGTGGTCGAAGAAGCCGTCGTTCTCGTCGTACATGACGAACAGGACGGTGTTCGCCCACACCGCAGGATTGGAGAGCAGCGTGTCAAGCACCTGCTGGGTCCACCACTCGCCGAGGGCGGCGGGGGCGGGTGGGTGCTCGTCGAAGCCGTCCGGGGCGAAGATCCATGAAACCTGGGGAAGTGTCCCGTTGGCGACATCGGCGGCGAAGTCATTGGGACTGTTCCCGTCGGTCAGTCCCCCGGTCACATTGGGGCCGAAGTAACCGAATGCGTTCTGGTACAGCGCAGAGGTCGGGTCCGCCACGAACTGGGAGAAGTAGGCCAGCACGTTGTTGTTGAGGAACAACGATGACGTCGGTTCGTAGACGGGCCCGTGGGGGTTGTAGGCCTTCCAGGTGATGCCGGCGGCCTGGAGGACCTCGGGCATGGTCGTCCAGGAACATGTGCCCTTGACCGAGGGTTCGCTCAGGGCGGTGGTGAGGACCGGTCCGCCGGCCGTGCCCGCGGGGTCGATCGTCCCGGTCATCTGCATCAGGCGGTTCGGATGGGTCGGTCCGAGCACCGAGCAGAAGTAGTTGTCGCAGACCGTGAACTTGTCAGCCAGGTCGTAGTAGAAGGGGATGTCGGCCTTCGTGTAGTACCCCATCGTATTGGTGCCCAAGGCGCCCTCGTACTGGTTCGAGGTGTGGGTCGACACGAAGCTGTCCATGGCCCCGCCGTTCCACGAGGCGTGCTCGGCCGGCCAGGTGTGGGAGAGGTCGTAGGTGCACTCGGCCTGCTCGTTCTTCGTCTTCATGTGGAAGGGCAGCAGGTTCGGGTTCTGGCCACCGGGCCACGCCTGAGAGAAGGCACCCCGGTTGTTCGTGTCGTCGAAGCCCCGTACGCCCTTCATCGCTCCGAAGTAATGGTCGAACGAGCGGTTCTCCTGCATCAGGAACACGACGTGCTTGACCGCGCCGAGGTCGGAACCGGCCGCCTTTATCTGGGTGGCCCGACGGACGGTGTCGGCACCGCTCGCACGCACGAGGCCGGCCCGAGCCATCCCGAGTGCCGTCACACCGGCGATGCCCCCGGCCAGCACCTGCCTGCGGCTGTAGAGATCTCCCGTCATCGCATCCCCCTTGTCCCGCACCGGGATACCACAAATTGCGATCCCCCCGCTGATTCGGCACCGAATTCGCCCTTGCGCCGGTCGGTCGGTCCTCGGCCACGGACAGGGGGCTCGCTGCCGGTATTGGCAGGTGACCGCCGACGTTCCTCCCCTCCCGGTCCGCAACCAACCTTGCCGGGTGTGAGCGGCCATGATGTGCACCGGTCGTCCGAGGACCGACGCCGGGGTCGGCGGGACAGAGGGAGGGGTGGACGGATATGGACTTCGACGACACGGCGGAGGAGGCCGCCTTCCGGGCCGAGGTCCGGACCTTCCTGGCGCAGAATGCACCACCCCGGACGGGAGATACCTCGACCCGCCTGTTGCGCCACGACCCCGACCCGGCGGGAGCAGCCGAGCACGTCCGCAGATGCCGGGCCTGGCAGCACACGCTGCACGCCAACGGTTGGGCCGGCATCACCTGGCCCCGAGCGTACGGCGGACGGGGCGGCACCGGTGTCGAGCAGGCCATCTTCGACGCCGAGCAGGCCTTGTTCGATGTCTCGACCGGAGTGTTCGCGGTCGGGATCGGAATGGTCGGACCGACGCTCATCGCCCACGGCAGCGAGGAACAGAAGGACCGCTACCTCCAGCCGCTCCTGCGCGGCGACGAGATCTGGTGCCAGCTCTTCAGCGAGCCGGGGGCGGGGTCGGACCTGGCCGGGCTGTCGACCAGAGCCGTCCTCGACGGTGACGGGTGGGTGGTCGACGGCCAGAAGGTGTGGACCAGCGGCGCCCAGCACAGCGCCATGGCCATCCTGTTGGCCCGGACCGACACCTCGGTCCCCAAACACGCCGGCATCACCTACTTCGTGGTCGACATGGCCACGCCCGGCATCGAGGTCCGGCCACTCCGCCAGATCAACGGCGCCGCCCACTTCAACGAGGTGTTCCTGTCCGGCGTCCGGATACCGGCGACCAACGTCGTCGGCGAGGTCGGGGACGGTTGGCGGGTGGCTCGGACCACGCTCTCCAACGAACGCGGGTTGATCGGCGGTGGGACCACCGCCGCCGCCGGGTTCCCCGACGTAGTGGACCTGGCCCGACGGGCCGGGCGGGGCGGCGACCCCCTCGCCCGCCAGCGTCTCGCCGCCCTGTTCGTCCGGACCGAGATCCTGCGCTATCTGGGGCTCCGGGCACGGACGGCCGCCAGCCGGGGCCGGCCACCGGGTCCGGAGAGCTCGGTTCTCAAGCTGGCCTACTCCCGGCACGCCGCCCTGACCGGCGACCTGGTCGTGGACCTCCAGGGACCGGGGGGCACCCTGTTCGGCGAGTCCGCCCTCGACGGTGGCTTCTGGCAGCAGCAATTCCTGGGCCAGTGGGCCGTACGCATCGGCGGGGGCACGGACCAGATCCAGGGAAACGTCATAGGCGAGCGGGTGCTCGGCCTCCCCGCCGAGAGCCGAGCCGACCGTGGGATCGCCTTTTCCGACCTCCCGAAGGCCTGAGGTGCTGCGGCCCCCCGACCTGTTCAGCCAACCGGTGCTCCCCGGTCATCACCGGGACAGGCCGTCCGGTTCCGGCACGGACTCCCCCGGGGATTCGCCGGGTTCAGGCCGACGCGCCGGCGCCGCTCCCGGCCACGGTCCGGGCCAGGATCCCGAGCGTGGCACGCAGCGCCCCTTCCGACAGCACCGGAAATATGCCCGGCGTCCTTCCAGACCGGGTCGATGGACGACCAGTCATAGTAGGAGGTGACGAGCGTGCCCCCGTCGACCGGCTCGAGCCGGTAGCCGTACACGTGACCGATCTGCGGACGGATCTGGCCGAGGATCGTCCAGGCGATCTCACGGTCGGGTACCAAGGTGGTGATGGTGACGGTCACGTCGTAGAGGCCCATCGGGTAGTCGTTCAGCGCCTCACGGTCCATATGGACGACGAACTTGTCGCCCACGGCGGTGACCGGTTCGCCGGTGGCGTCCATCAGCATTCCGGAACTGTCGATCGCCACATGGCCCGCGGGGTCGCACAGGACCCGGTAGATCGCAGCGGGCTCCGCCCCGATCGTCCGCTGGACTTCGATTCGCTCGCTCGCCACGTCCTCCATCGTGCCACGCCGACGGCCCAACCGGCCCGCCCGGCCCGGAGGGCCACGGCCACCGCCGGCCAACACCGGATCTCGACTGTTTGGCCTACCGCCCCGTGTGGCCGTCGATGAGCTCACGGAGGATGTCGGCGTGCCCCGCGTGCCGGGCCGTCTCCTCCAACAGGTGCATGATCACCCATCGGAGGTTCACCGGCGGGTCGGAGCCCGTGACCGGATGCCTGCAGCCCTCATCGAGGCCCGTGGCGGAGGCCACGACGGCATCGACCTGCAGCCACGTCCGGCGGTAGGCGGCCGCGGCGTCCCGGAGGGTGTGATCCGGGGGCGGCGCGTCCTCCGCCGGGTCGGCCTGCCGCCCGGCGAAGCGCTGGAGGATCCAGGTCGACTCTGCAGAGGCCATGTGCTCCACCAGCCAGAGCAGGGTGGTGCCGCTGCCGACGGGGGACCGCCGGGCCGCCCGCTCATCGACTCCGGCGACCTTGCGCACCAATGAATCGCGCTCGGTACTGGAGGAGCGCCTGTAGCGTCTCCCGCTCACCGCCCGCCATCCGAGGCGGCTTCAGGTCGGCCATCGGTGGCCAGTGTAGGGCCGACACCCGGTACCGGGCCGTTCACGAGGGCGTGGAACCTCGGGTCAGGCGACCTGCTGCCCGGGGAGGGTCTTCAAGAAGGCCGCCTCACTGGCGATCCGGGCGGTGATCTCTCTGTTGACCCATCCGGACATGAGGGCACCCGCGGCATTGCGGATCGACGATCCGACCAGGGACTCGGCCGTCGCCAGCGCACCGAGATGGCGTGAACCCTTCACCATGCGCCGCACCCGGTGGATGCGGGCGGACTGATAGTTCGCCAGAGCGATCTCGGGATCGGATGCCGTGGTCAAACAGGCCGCGACGACGACGCCGTCCTCGATGGCCTGACAGGCCCCCTGTCCAAGGTCCGGAGTCATCGGATGGGCGGCATCGCCGAGCAACGCCACCCGTCCGGCCGTCAATACCCGGGGAACGGCGTCGTAGACGTCCGCGGTCACGAGGCATGTGCCATCGGTCCGCTCGATCAGCTCGACCACCGGGTGATGCCAGCCTGCGAACGAGCCGAGGAGAAACGTCTTCTTGTCGGGCAGGGACTCGTTTGCGCCTTCAGGCATACCGATGTCGGCAGCCCAGTAGGTCAGGTCTCCGCGCAACGGACTGGCGATGAACTGCTTTCCCCTACCGGCACTCAAGCAGGCCTCCGTTACGAGGTGTGAAGCGCCCCTGACCACGGCTCGCCAACTCGTTCGACCGGTGTAGCGGGGCGGGGGGTTTCCGGTGAGGGATCGGGCAACGGAACGGACACCGTCACAGGCAAGGACGACCGAGGCCCGGAACCGCTTCCCTGTCGAGAGCTCCGCGATTCCCCAGCCTCCCTCGGTGCGAATTCGCTCCACAGGTGAGTGCAGCGACATCGGGATGTGCGAGGCGGCGTCGAGCAGGACCCGTTGGAGGTCGCCCCGGTGGACGATCACTGTCGAGGATCCGACGCGCTGGGTCAGTCGACGTTGATCGATTCTGGTGATCTCACGCCCTGACCAATTTCGCACCGTTCCCGTTGACTCCTCGCGGCCGATGTCGACGACCGACCCGCACAGGTCGATCCGGTCCAATGCAGCCAGGGCGTTGGGCCACAGCGAGAGAGCGGTCCCCGCCTGGGTCAGTGCGCTCGCCCGCTCCACGATATGCACGCCGATGCCGGCGCGGTCGAGCGCGACTGCCGCGGTCAGTCCGGCAATGCCTGCTCCGACGACGACGACGTCCGTCTGCTGTGCAGCCTCCACCTCAATGCCTCCGGTCGGCAATTCGTGCTCACCCTACCCGGCAGCCGGACCGGTCCTCCGGCCCGCCGAACGCCTCCAGGTCGGAGGTGACCTCTGGCGTACTGGTCTAGACAGTGGAGATGTCGACACCACGAATCCTCGCCACCTCCGGTGGCTTCGTCCCGGGTCCCGTGCAGCAGTCCGTAAGGGTCGGGCGGATGCTCATGGATGCCCTGGCCCTCACCGGTGCCGTCCGGCCCCGGGTCTGTCTGGTGCTGACCGCCAGCGGTGACGACATCCGGTACTACGCCACCCTCTACGAGGCCTTCAACGCCGCCGGTTGCGATGTGACCGAGTTGAAGCTCTTTCCCCAACCCTCCGGCGATCCCGAACCTCGCCTGGCCGAGAGCGATCTGGTGTGGGTGGGTGGGGGCTCGGTCGCCAACCTTCTCGCCCTATGGGATCTGCACGGGGTGGGCACGGCCATGCGGGCGGCGTGGGAGTCGGGCGTGATCGTGGGCGGCGTCTCGGCGGGAAGCATCTGCTGGCACGTGGGTGGGACCACCGACAGTTTCGGTCAGGTCCTGCAGCCCGTCACCAACGGGCTCGCCTTCCTCCCGTATGGAAACGGGGTCCACTACGACAGCGAGGCGCAGCGCCGTCCCCTGCTCCACCAATTGGTCGGGGATGGGACGCTCCCCACCTGCATCGCCACCGATGACCATGCAGGCGTCTGGTACGAGGGCACCGAGCCGGTCAGAGTGGTGGGCGACGAGGTTGTCGGGTCGACCGCGCCTCCCGCCGCCTACCGGGTGGAACGGGAGGGCGGTTCGGTGATCGAGACCAGGCTCGAACCGGGACCGCTGCTCGGGTAGTGGGTAGCGGGTAGCGGGTAGCGGGTAGCGGGTAGCGGGTAGCGGTGTAGCGGGCTACTGATCCCCTTCGGGGATCGCGTCCCACCATTGGCACCACCACTCGGAGCCGACCAGGATCCGCAGCTTGGGATGCCAGCAGTACGAGACGTCCGCATACGGCTCCAGATAGTACCGGCAGTTCTCACACTTCTCGTCGCCCGAGGGCTTGCCCTTCAACACCGCATTGGAGGCGAGGTGCCGCAATTCGATCGACAGCGTCTCGTCGATCTCCTTGGGTTCGGGCTCGGGAATCACGTAGTCGGACATCCGGGCACTTTAGTTGCTCGCTCCCTTCGTCTACCCGCTTGCCGGACCCCTGCGATCTCAAGGCCCCCTTCGGATGGAGCTGTCCCGTTCCTCCGCCCAACGCCGAGGCCCGGTCTCGAATTCGGGCTCCTCTTCGGCGAGAGGCACAGGGACGCTGGATGCAATGGAGGATCGAGCTCGACCGCATCTCCGGGGTGCGGCGCCCGGGACGGCAATGGCACCACGATGAAGCCGATGATGGGGCGCATGGTGCGCTACGTCGAACGCGTACCCGGCACGCGTACGAACGAGAAGCCCTGGCAACACCCGGCCCGTCGCCACCGAGCGTCCGGGGCGAGTCATTTGAGGCGGCCCCGGAGCAGGGTGGCGGAACCCTGCTCAACGGGACCGCCGGTCGGGCAAGCTACCGATGCGCCGGCGGCAGCGCCAATCCACCTGGTCAGCCCCGTAGGAGGAGGCGGCAACGGTCTTCCCGACCGGGGTCAAATCGGCTACCGCTCGGCATCGACCGGAGAACCGAGAATGACAACAAGTGTTGACGCTCGTCCCGCCAGAACGTTAGGGTCTCCCCGGAGCCGGGCGGCGGAGCCAGCTCCCAACTGGTCCCACCGGGTTCAGTTGGGAGCTGGTGCCCGCTCCTGACACGGCCGACACCGTCGTGACGGGAAGGGCTGTCCCGTTATGGCATTCCCCGGGGGCGGGCCGGAGGCCCCGCTCACGTCCGGCGATCACCGGCTCACGTCCGGCGATCAATGAGCGGCACCCTCGAAATCGCTCGGTACGAAGCCCCCTTCGATCCGGGGGGCGACTCGTACAGGACGACTTCGCGGACTTCGAAACGGGCGGCGACCGACGCCCCGGCGAGGTCTTCAGGTGCGGCGCCGCGACCGCGGAATCGGGCCAGCGTCACGTGGCCGAGGAAGGCCGGCTCCCCGGGCTGTCTCCACCTCGAGGTGGCATCGCGCACGGCCCCGGCCAGGGCGTCGAGGCCGGTGACCGGGACGTGGAGCACCCGTCCGGAGGGGAACCACGCGGTTGTCGTCCCCAGGGCGGCCTCGACCGCACCGCCGCGCCAACCCGAACTGAGGCAGGAGAGGGCCTCGGCAACAGCACCGGGATCGTCGACTTCACCAAGGAACCGCAGGGTGATGTGCCACCGGGCCGGGGTCGTCCATTGGATCCCTCGGCGGGCCGGGCGGGACAGCAACTGCAGGAGCTGCATTGTCGGGCCGGGGAGGTCCACCGCGACGAAGACGCGCACGGGACAAGTGTGCCGCAACCGCGGCGCGGTCCGGCGCGTCGGTCGAGCCCTTCATCGCGTCGGCTGGCCCTGGGTCCAGGCCCGGTTCAGTGATGCGTATGACTGTTTGGTCGGGGTCGGACGGCTGGTACCTCGCTGCTGAGGTGGCCCTACGACGTTCGAAAATGTGGAGTGCCCCGGGACGTCCGCATCTGCTCCGGTGAACAGTGTGTGGCTCCACGGAACACCAGCAGCGTCGGGCGTGTGTCGACGGACTCGAACCCGCATCCGGACCAGCTCCTCGCCGAGCTCCTCGGGCGCCGCGTGAATGTCGTGGACGTCACACGGTCTCAGCCGATGGTGACCGAGCTCTGCAGTGGCAGGTCCCGGGACGATGTCCCGACAGAGACGGTGTAAGCGCCGGCCGTGGTCACCCAGCTGTCATTGGCTTCATCGAAGGTCTTGAAACTGGAGCTGTTGAGATCAAGTGACACGGTCCCGGACTGACCCGGTCGCAAGAAGATCCTGTCGAATGCCTTGAGCTGGCGTGGGGGCTCACCCGTAGTCGACGGAAAGCCGACGTAGAGCTGGACGACCTGTGCTCCCGCCCGGGCTCCGGTGTTGCGAATCCGCACCGTGGCGACGTAACGACCTGAGCCTCTGTTGGCCACTCGGAGATCGCTCAGTAAGAAGGAGGTGTACGACAATCCGTAACCGAACGGGAACAGCGGTTGCTGCTGGTACTGGTCGTAGAAGCGGTACCCGACATCGAGACCCTCGCTGTACTGAGCGACACCGTTGACACCCGGGTAGCGGTCTTGAGCCGCGGTCGGCCCTTGCGATTCGTCGGCCGGGAAGGTGACGGGCAGGTGACCCGAGGGGTCTACATCTCCGAAGAGCGTCCGGGCGACAGCCGTACCACTCTGTTGGCCCGGATACCACGCTTCGACGATGGCTGCGACATCGTTGTGCCAAGGCATCACCACCGCGCTGGCCGTGTGGAGTACGACGACCGTACGCGGGTTGGCCTGAGCGATGGCTTCTATCAGCTGGTTCTGATCACCGGGAAGCGACAGAGACGACCGGTCCATGCCCTCGGACGTCACATCGTTCGCGAACACGACCGCCACATCGGCGGCCCGCGCCGCGGCGACCGCGTTGGCGAGCAAGGAAGGTTCCGGCGGCAGCCATCCGAGGTGGAGATCTGCGCCCATACTGGAGGAGTCGGTGGCGTACCGGACCGTGATGGGCACCGCCTGCCCACCCGTGAGGTTCACGACCGCTTGGTAGGCAACGTCCGGCGCACCAGGAGATTGCGCCAATGAGGCCCATTCCGTATTGCCGTCGATCACCTGATTGCCGCCGATGGTGAGCGTCGCCGCTCCCGAGAAGGTCAGGGAGAAGCGGTACTCGCCAGAGGTCGGCGGCGTGATTGTGCCCGTCCAGGCACCCGACTGGGCCGTCGTCCCCGGTATCGGCGTCAGTGGAGACGGGGCGCTCTGGAAGTCGAGCACCGGGTCGATCCGTGTCGCGACGGACGGGCCGGACCAGGTCGGCGCACCGCTGGCGAAGAAGGTGCCGCTGAGGCCACGGCCGGAGCCGGACGAGGGCGTCAGCACGCCGGTGGGAACCACGGGCAATGGCACGACGCCACGTGTCCCCTTCTGCATAGGTGACCTTCGTGCCGCGTGGAGCGTGTGCACGGATCCCGGCGAGCGGGGTGATCACCTTGCCGGGCACAACGGCGGGCGAGCCGCCCTCTTCGATCTGTGTGCCACTTGCCGCGTCGTAGCCGATCACGGCGATCGAGCGGTCATTCGGGGTCAGGGGCAGGACCGCGGCGTTCCGTCCAACGGTGGGCACTTGCGCACTCGACGACGAAGCTGAGCTCGGGACGCTCACCGGGCGGTTCTGCAGGAGCACGGTCCCCTGGTCCGAGATGTTCGCGGCCAGCGCCAGGTGGGCGGCGAACTCGCTACGGCGTGGACCGTCGGTGCTGACGTGTCGATCAGACCGACCCGGATCATCGCGATCAGGATGCGGCGGACGGCGTCGTCGACGCGAGACCGGGACACCGTTCCGGCAGCCACGGCCGACTTGAGCGCAGCGAGTTGCGCTCCGACCCCACCGGTTGCACTGGTCAGGCTTCCGAGCTGGAAGTTGTCGACGCCCGCATTGGCGGCCGCAATCAGGTCGCGCACAGCCACTATCGCATCGGGCTCGACAAAGCCCTGCAGTCCGAACGACTTGAGGATTCCGAGTGTCGTTGCGTTCTGGCACGACGGCGTGCCGTTGATCTGGTTGTAGGAACACATCACCGACGCGGCGCCACCACTCTGCACCGCAGCCTTGAATCCAGGTAGGTAGATCTCCTGCAGCGCGCGGAGCGACACCTGGTCGTCGATCGCCGGCGAAGCTACCGGCGAGCCGACCCGTCCGATCTCCTGGTTGTTGCCCACGAAGTGCTTCGGCTCGGCCATGACCTGTGCACTCTGGATACCGGCGACCTCCGGTGCGATCAGCGATGATGTCAGGTAGGGGTCCTCGGAGTACGTTTCGGCTGCCCGTCCCCATTTCGGGTTCCGCACGACATTGAGGGTCGGAGCGAGGAGCAAGGTGTGTCCTTTCGCATGTGCCTCCTGACCGAGAGCAGCGCCGTACTGACGTGCGAGCGACGGATCCCAGGCCGCGCCGATGTTGACGGCGTTCGGGAAGGCGGTGACTCCGGTGCTCCCCTCGCCGATGCCGTTGGGACCGTCGATGGCGTTGATCGGTGGGATACCGAGCTGTGGGATCCCGGTCTTCCCGTTCGACATGAGCTCGAGCTTCTGGTCGAGCGACAGCCGCGCGAGTAGCGCATCTGCACGTTGCGCGGGAGTGGCGCTTCCGGCTAAGGCAGCGGCAGGCGCGGTGTTGGGCGGCGAAGCCCCAGTGCCCGAACATCCGGCAAGGACGAGGGCCGAACACAGGCCGAGCACCGACCATTGCCCCTGTCGGGATCTTGCAAAAGTGCCGATCATCCGTGATCCTACCTTCCACCTGCACCACGGTCGCTCAATCCGAGATCCGATAAGGCAGCGCGCCTCATGGGCTACTCTCCATCCGTTTCGGGTGCACCGACGTGGGCTGGTGTCCGATCGACGCCCCAGCAGCTCCCATGACCGGCTTCGAGCCGCGGACGTCCGTT
Organism: uncultured Acidimicrobiales bacterium; assembly: GCA_963806285.1. Classification (GTDB taxonomy): domain Bacteria; phylum Actinomycetota; class Acidimicrobiia; order Acidimicrobiales; family RAAP-2; genus Bog-756. The sequence goes on along the minus strand of CAWDXJ010000004.1, from coordinate 596,471 downwards.
CTCCGCTCCCGCTCGAGGCTCCGGCGGAGGAAGCTGCGATGAGACGCCGGCAGGACCGCTGATCCGACGACCGGGCGTGGACCGTGTCGTGGGTGAGCATGAACCGCATCGACCAGTAACTTGGTCGCGGCTCGGACAGCGGAACGCGCTGACCCGGGCTGCGACACCATGAACGGATTCGTTGGGGTGGAATGTTGGGTTCTGCTAGATCTTAACGTTTGCCGTTAATAACGCTACCCGTTATTATTGCGGGATGTGATCCGGTCGTTCCGAGACAAGGAGACCGAGCGGATCTGGAAGAGACAACGAGTCCGTCGACTCGACGACGGCACACAAAGGATTGTCCTCCGGAAGCTGCTGATCCTCGATGCTGCTGAGGTTCTCGGCGACCTGAGGGTTCCCCAGGGCAATCGACTCGAGAAGCTGAAGGGCGACCGTGCCGGCTCGTACAGCATCCGGGTGAACCAGCAGTGGCGAATCTGCTTCAACTGGTCCGACACTGGCGCAGAAGATGTCGAGCTCGTCGACTACCACTGAAAGGAGAACCCGTGACCTCAGCCACAACCATGCCCCCGATCCATCCAGGCGAGGTGTTGATGGAGGACTACCTCAAGCCCCTGGGCATCACGCAGCATCGCCTGGCCATCGCCATCGGAGTCCCGCCGCGGCGCATTAACGAGATTGTCCACGGTAAGCGCAGGATTACTGCAGACACTGCCCTGCGCATGGCGCGCTACTTCGGCACGTCTGAGCGATTCTGGATGAATCTCCAAGGGCGCTACGACCTCGAGGTCGAGCGGGACCGTCTGGTTGACACGCTCGACGAGATCACACCGCTCAAGAGCGCCTGATCGGCGTAAGCACCTCGGGCGGCTGAGCAGTCCCAACGGGGTTCGAACCCGTGTCTCCACCTTGAGAGGGTGGTGTCCTAGGCCTCTAGACGATGGGACCCTGGTCGGATCCTCCCTTTCAGGATGACCCTCTGTCATGCTCTTCGCAAAGCACAGAGTGCAACGGCGCCCGGAGTGGACCACCACCTGCGCTCGGGGGGGAGGGCTCGAACCTCCAACCTCATGAACCAGAATCATGCGCGCTGCCAGTTGCGCCACCCCCGAATGGGCGAACCGTCAATTTAGCCCACCTCGGCCGACGGATGGACAGCCGGCGACAGATCTCGGGCGCGCCGACGGGCTTCCCTTCGACACCTCCCTTACTCCCATGGATCCGAATGTTCTCCGAGCGCACGCCTTCCGGGCCGGAGCGCGGCCATCGACTCCCGGCTCGTCCAGGGTCGCATCTCCACAGGCCGCACGTGGTCAATCCCTATCAGCTGGCCATCGGGGTGGCGGAACCGTCGTGAAGCTCCCGGTCCGACGGGTCGCCTCTGATGCCGGTGTGAGGCCCCCGGTGGTCATCCGAGGGAAGAGTGGATCTGGCCCAGATGGTCGAATCCGACAATCCGGCCCAGGGCCACCCCTACCGTCTCCTTGGCGTAATAGGGGACGGTGGCCCAGCCACGGATCGGCGACGTCTGGGTCGGCGTCGGATACGGGGTGAGCACGAGCGAGGATGCGATCGCCAGACTGCGGGCTTCGTGGAACCTGTCGGTGACGATCAGCACGGTGGAATCCCCCCGCGACCTCAGGGTGGGCGCGGCCTGCGACAGGTTCTGCCACGAATTGCTTCCACCCGACTCGACGATGTCCCGGCCGGGTATGCCGGCCATCAGCAGGTAGTGGTCCGAGGCTTCCGCTTCGGTGTAGCGGTCACCGGGCTCCTTCGAGCCGGTCACCATGATGGTGGCGGCGTAATGCTGGCGCCAGAGGATGGCGGCCTGGTCGAGCCGGGAAGCCAGGTCGGGTGACGGCACCCCGTTGTACTGGGCCGCCCCCATCACGACGATTGCGCCGGCCGGACGCGGATCGTACCGGTGGCCGGTGAGCCAGACCTGCACCCCGGTGACCGCCAGGTAGACCAGGACGGCGACCACCACGGCAGCGACCATCCGGAGGATGGACCGGAGGAGCCGAAGCCCGGTCAGGGTGGCGAGCAGGCCCACAGAGCTCAGGCCCCGTCGCCCGGTGCCGGGAGGCCGGTGGTCAAGTGCCCGGCCGGGGCCTCGAGCGCGCCAACGCGTCCTGGAGGCGGGCTATGGACCGGTCCGGGCCCATCACCTCCAGCACCTCGAAGAGCGGCGGCCCCACCCTGCGGCCGGTGATGGCCACCCGGATCGGCGCCTGCGCCTTGTTCAGCTTGCGCCCCACCGCGTCGCCCACCGCCCGGGTGGCGGCGTGCAGCGAGTCGTGATTCCAGTCACCGGAGAGCTGCCGGTAGGACTCGATCGCCCGAGCCAGGATCTCGCCGGCCAGCTCGTCGCCGGCCACGGCCTTGGCCCATGCCTCCTCATCGACCGCCGGCGACTCGAGGAACATGAAGTCGACCATGGAGGGTACCTCGCTCAGGACGGACACCCGCTCCTGCACGAGGGGCGCCAGCCTCGAGAACACGGCCTCGTCGAAGTCGGCCGCCGGCCAGGTCGCTCCCTCCCCCGTCAACCACGGTCGGCACGCCTCGAGGAAGGCGGCGGGTGACAGGGCCCGGATGTACTCGCCGTTGATGTGGGTGAGCTTGGCCAGGTCGAAGAAGGCGGGTGAGTGGTTGACGTCCTCCAGCCGGAACCACTCGACCATCCGGTCGACCTCGAAGATCTCCTCACCGCCCGGCGGGCTCCAACCCAACAGCCCGAGGTAGTTGAGGAACGCCTCGGGCAGGTAGCCCTGTTCGCGGTAGGACTCGACCGCCACCGGGTCCCGGCGCTTGGACAGCTTCTTGCGCTGCTCGTTGACCAGCAGGGGCAGGTGGGCGAAGACCGGAAGCGGCGGAGTGGTCCCGCCCCCCGAGCCGGCGGGGCCCTCGGCAGGCCCAGCCGATCGAGGCCAGGGCCTCCCAGACCAGGATCCCCCTGGGGGTGGTGGGCAACAGGTCCTCTCCCCGGATGACGTGGGTGATGGCCATGTCGATGTCGTCGACCACATTGGCCAGTACGAACAGGGGCAGACCGTCGGCCTTGACCGCCACGAAGTCGTCCATGGCCGAGCGGGGGAACTCGACGGTGCCCCGGATCACGTCGTGGACGGTGGTGACCCCGTCATCCGGGGTCCGGAACCGCAGCGCTCTGCCGTCGCCCCGGGGCAGGCCCCGGTCGCGGCAGAAGGCGTCGTAGCCGGGGGTCTTGATTCCGGCGGCAAGGTTGCGGGCGTCGATGTCCTCGCGCGGTGCAGTCGCAGGCGTAGAGGTACGACCCCTCCCAGAGGGCGTCGACGGCCTCGTGGTAGCGACCGGTCCGCAGTGACTGCCGGTACGGACCCTCGTCGGGGTCCATCCGGAGCCAGTGCATGGAGGAGATGATCCCGTCGACCCACTCCTCCCGGCCGCGCTCGGCGTCGGTGTCCTCGATGCGGAGCACGAAGGTGCCGCCGGACTGGCGGGCCACCAACCAGTTGAACAGCGCCGCCCGGGCGCTGCCGACATGCAGGTACCCGGTCGGTGACGGGGCGAAGCGGACCCTCGGGGCGTCCCCGGGCACTCCCTGGTTACTCGTCCTCGACGATGGTGATCGCACCGGTCGGACAGCCGTTGGCCGCCTGACGGACCTTCTCTCGGAGCTCCTCGCCGGGGTTCTCGTCGAGCACGTAGAGGAACCCGTCGTCACGGACCTCGAACACCTCGGGGGCGATCCCCATGCAAACCGCGTTGCTGGCGCACTCGTCGTAATCGACAACGATCTTCACGTGATGCCTCCGGATGCTCGGCGAACCAGCCCGAGTGTATCGGCCCTCCGAGTCGGTGCCGGGCCATCAGCGGGGGACATGGACCCACGCCGGTCCGCCGGCGGGGAGGGCGGGGTGCGGACGGCCCGGGGACGACATGGAGTAGAAAACACCCCATGGCCACGCTGTCACCTCCGGTTACCGGTACCGTCCGACGTGGACGCCTGCGGTCGGTCCGACCGGTGATCGCCCTACTCGGAGCGGTCGCCGTCCTCGCCACCGCCTGCTCGTCGGGGACCGCCACCCCCCCGTCGACATCAGGGCGTCCCTCTCCCAGCCCGACCGGCTCGGCCTCCGGCCTGCCGGGCATCCACCACGTATTCGTCATCGTGTTGGAGAACCAGGGCTATGACGCCACGTTCGCCCGTCCGGCTGTCGACCCCTACCTGGCCACGACGCTGCCCGCGTCGGGGGCGCTGCTCACCCAGTACTACGCCATCGGCCACCTCTCCAATGACAACTACATCGGTCTGATCTCCGGCCAGGCCCCCAATCCCATGAACCAGGCCGACTGCCCGGTCTTCTCAGACTTCCCCGCCACGGCCACGGTGGGCACCGACGGCCAGATCTCCGAATCGGGCTGCGTCTTCCCGGCACCGGTGAACACGGTCGCCAACCAGCTGACGCAGGCCCATCTCACCTGGAAGGCCTACATGGAGGACATGGGCAATGTGCCGGCACGCGAGTCCCCGGTCTGCGGCCACCCGGCTGTCGGGGCACCTGACCTCACCCAGAAGGCGGTCCCCGGCGACGGCTACGTGACCCGGCACGACCCGTTCGTCTACTTCCACTCGATCATCGACGACAAGGCGCTGTGCGACAGAGCGGTCGTGCCACTCGGGACCACCGCCGGCGCCCTCCCTCCCGGCACCCCGTCCGGAGTCAGCGGCCTGGCCACCGATCTCAAGTCGGCCGCCACCACCCCCAACTTCAGCTTCATCACCCCGAACGTGTGCAACGACGGCCACGATGCACCCTGCGAGAACCAGCCCGGCTCCCCCTCGGCTCTCGGCAACATCGACTCGTTCCTCCAGACCTGGGTGCCCCTGATCACCGGCTCTCCGGCGTTCAAGAGGGACGGGCTGCTCGAGGTGACCTTCGACGAGTCCGACTCGGGGGACGCCACCTCGTGCTGCAATCAGACACCCGGGCCGACAGCCGCCAGCCCCGGGCTCGCGGGCCGGGCGGAGGCCGCACCGGTGCCGTCCTGATCTCCCCGTTCATCAGGGGTGGCACGACGACGGGCGTGCCCTACAACCACTATTCGACCCTCGCCACCGTCGAGGACATCTTCGGGTTGGCCAGGCTGGGCCAGGCCAAGACGACGAGCGCCACCTTCGGCAAGGACGTGTTCACCAACGTCGGCTAGGAGGTCGGCTGAGGTCTCCACAGCCCGGTCCGAATTGACGATCAAGCCTCGGCCCTCCGGTCGATTGTGCCCGTCGGAGCCCGCCCTCGGGGAGTCCGACGAACCGGCGCCACGACCGCGGGGAATTCCCATTCTCCTCGAATCCCCGGCCCACGACGCGGGGCCGACGGTCGACTGCCCGTTCAGGACGCCCGATCCCAGGCCGGGTGCGACCTCGAGAGTCTGTCGGCGGCCACCGTGACAGGGACAAGGAGCATCAGGGCGACCAGCAGACCCAGTGGCCTGCTGACGTGGAGCACCAGGTAAGCGCCGCCCAGAGCACCGACGAACATGGCCGCGACCGACAGCCCGCGTCGCCCGACCTGCGAGTTGGCGCCACCGGCCAGTCGGCTGTCGAAGGCTGCACCGGCGATGGTCCGGGTGAGCACGGTGGTGATGAGGTCGGGCACCGCCAGTCTGCGCGCGGTGGCGGTCTGCAGCGCCGCCGGTGATGGCGAGCAGCACGATGAGCATGTAGCGCGCCGAACCGGAGTCGGGATTGCCGACGCCCAGACCGATGGCCGACGAGGCGGCCACCAGCGCGGCCTCACAGGCCGTCGTGGCGGCCAGTATCCGCCCCCGCCGCCCGCCCAGCCGAGCGACCAGCCGTCCGCTTGCGAGTGCACCCAGGACGAACGAGGCCGCGGCCAACAGGTGGGGGGCGATGGAGAACCCCTTGGCCCCGACCAGCGCAAAGGCCAGGAATACCACGTTGCCGGTCATATTGGCCACGAATACGTGGCCGAGCACCAGGTAGCTGAACGCATCCATCAGCCCGGTGACGACGGTCAGGGTCAACAGGAGCGGCGACAGTGGGCCGTGCTCGTCCCCGGCGGGTGGAGCCAACGTGTGCCAGGCATCGGTCATCGTGGACATCATCGGCGTGCCTCCCAATGGTCGTGGCGTGACTGATCGTCTCAGATCGGCTCGAGCGAGCGGTTGACCTGGACGGAATCGAGCAGTCGGCGGTCGTGGGAGACCAGCAGGAGCGTTCCGCCGAACCCGGCGAGGGCCGCCTCCAGCTGCTCGATGGCCCGGTCGAGGGTGACCGAGCGCGCCACGAATGAGGCCGGAACGGCCGGGGACGGGGGAGACAGGGGTGCGGGCAACGGGACCTCCGGGACCAGGGGGACGGTCGGACACGGGGATACCGGTACTCAGCGCACGCCCGGATGGTAGCGGGGGCGTCTGCGGATCAGGGCTTGTCGCTGCCGACCACCCACATGGCGAAGAACTGGGACCCGCCGCCGTAGGCCTGGCCCAACGCCACCCTGGCCCCGTCGACCTGGTGCTCAGCGGCCTGGCCCCGGACCTGCATGGCCACCTCGAGGAACCGGAGCATGCCCGACGCCCCGATGGGATTGGACGAGAGCACGCCGCCCGAGGTGTTCCAGGGGATGTCGCCGTCGAATGCGGTGGCGCCGGACTCGGTCAGCTTCCATCCGTCTCCCAGATCGCAGAAGCCGAGGTTCTCCAGCCACATCGGCTCGTACCAGCTGAAGGGCACGTAGACCTCGGCGACGTCGATCTGCCGGCGGGGATCGGTGATACCCGCCTGGGCATAGACATCGGCGGAGCAGTCCCGGCCCGCCCGGGGGTTGACCTGATCGCGCCCGGCGAACATGGTGGGCTCGGAGCGCATGGCCATGCCGTGGACCCACGCCGGGGGGTAGTGGCCGGACACCGCGTCCTCCGAGGAGAGCACGATGGCGGCGGCGCCGTCCGAGGACGGGCACGCCTCGAGGTAGCGCAGCGGGTCCCACAGCATCATCGACTCCTCGACCATCTTCATGTCGATGTCGGGCAGATGGAGGTGGGCGTACGGGTTGCGCATGGCGTTCAGGCGGTCCTTCACCGCCACCATCCGCCCGATGTGCTCCGGCGCGCCCGACCGGCGCATGTAGGCGCGGATGTGGGGGGCGAAGTAGCCGCCGGCGCCGGCCAGCAACGGCGCCGCGAACGGCTGGGGTACGGACAGCGCCCACATGGCATCGGAGTCGGACTGCTTCTCGTAGGCCACGGTCAGCACCCGCTTGTGGATCCCCGAGGAGATCAGGTGGGCGGCCACCAGCGTCGTCGACCCACCGACCGAGCCGGCGGTGTGGACCCGGAACATGGGCTTGCCCACCGCTCCGAGCGCCGGGGCCAGGTACAGCTCGGGCATCATGTTGCCCTCGAACATGTCCGGGGCCTTGCCGATGACCACCGCATCGATGTCCGACCAGTTGAGGTCGGCATCGGCGAGGGCCATCTTGGCCGCCTCGCGCACCAGCCCGGCGATGGACACGTCCTCGCGCTTGGCCTTGTGGTGGGTCTGTCCCACGCCGATCACCGCACACCGCTCGGCCATCACTCAACCTCCAGGACGCAGACGAGATTCTGTTGCAGGCAGGGACCGGAGGTGGCGTGGGCCACCGCCCGCCTGGCCTGCCCCGACGAGACGCGGGCTGCGGCCTCGCCGATGCGGATGAGGCCGGCGGACATGATCGGGTTGGCGGCCAGCGGGCCCCCCGAAGGATTGATGACGACGGTGTCGTCGAGGCCGAGGGCCTCTCTGACGATGATCTCCTGGTGGGCGTAGGGCGCATGGATCTCGGCCACGTCGACCGGGCCGTCCGCCACCCCGGCCTCCTCGGCCGCCCTGATCGTCGAGGGCGACGAGGTCAGGTCGCGGGCCCCCAGCGAATGGGTCTCGATCCGATGGTCGAATCCGGTGATCCACGCCGGTCTCGGCGACCAGGCACGGGCCTTGTCGCCGGCGGCCAGCACGATGGCGGCGGCACCGTCGGTGATCGGCGGCAGCGCGTGCCGGCGGAGCGGGGAGACCACGTAGTCGTCCTCCAGCAGGGTCTCGGCGGGTCTGTCGTTGGCCACCTGGGCCTTGGGATTGGACAGGGCGTCCCTTCGGCTCCGGGCGGCGATGGCGGCGAAGTCCGCCTCGGAGCCCTTGCCCGCGTCGATCAGCGCCCGGGCCTGCAGGGCGGCCAGGCTGACCGGGTCGGGCCACAGGGGGGCCAGGTAGTACGGGTCGAGCTGCAGGGACAGGATCTCGTTGAGGTTCCCCGGCGACGACCGGCCGAAGGCGTAGACCAACGCGGCGTCGATCTCCCCCTCCTGGAGGAGCACCCAGGCCTCGTAGAGGGCCCAGGCCCCGTCCATCTCGACGTGGCTCTCGGCCCGGGGCGGCCACACCCCGACCGCGTCCAGCGCGGTCACGAAGCTGAACGGCCCCCCGACCAGGTAGTCCGTGGATCCCGAGCAGATGAAGTCGACGTCGTCCTTGGTGATCCCGATGTTGTTGAACACCTCGGCCACCACCGGCATGAGCATCTCGACCTCGTTGTGCTCGTCCTCCCGGCGGACGTTCTGCGACTGGGCGAACGAGACGACGGCCACCGGCCGGATCGACTTTCCGGCGGGAGCGGCGCTCACAGGTACTCCTTGAAGGTCTCGTAGTCGGCGTCGGGCTCCCCGCTGGGCCGGAAGTACCTGATCGAGGCCAGTGACGGCGTCAGCTGGTCCGGTTCGACCCAGACCGCCTCGACCCGCATCCCCATTCGGATCTGGTCGGTGGGGATCTCCTGGATCAGGCCCATGAACGAGAGGTTGGCGCCGTCGAGCAGGACCTGGGCACAGATGTAGGGGATCTCGATGGCCTGGCCGGCGAAGGGGACGTTGACCACGCAGTAGGTGGTGACCGTGCCCACGTTGGCCAACTCCACGTCCTCGGTGGTGGGAACCCCGTCGGTCGGACAGGAGCCCCGCGAGGGCACGTAGACCTTGCCGCAGACCGAGCAGCGCTGGCCCATGAACTTGCCCCGCTCGAGGCCGCGGAGGAAGCGGGACTGGGCCACCCCCGGGGTGAACTCGAAGTCGAGCCGGATCGGTGTGGCCAGGGTGGTCACCGGACCCAGCGGGCCGCTGCCCGTGTCCTCGACCATCAGGACGCCTCCCCTTCGGGCACGAACGACTCGATGTCGGCCATGGTCCCGCTCCGCTCGGCGGCCGGGCGGAACTTGACGGTGACCCGATCGCCGGTGGCGAGCCGGTCCGGGCCCACCGGCGTCGACGACATGGAGCAACGCGGTGTCCGCCCCGTCGAGGCGGATGAGCGCCCAGGCGAACGGCGTCTGCAGCGGGTGCTTCGGCAGCGGACGGGACACCCAGGCCCACGACTCCACCGCCCCGCCCGGGCCGACCGCCACCATCTCCCCGGTGTCGTCGCCGGTGGTGGGGTCGTACTCGGTGGGGGGGACGATGACCGAGCCCCCCGCCCCGCGGACCCCGAGCAGCCGGCCGTCACGGAGACCGGTGAGGAACGCACCGATGACCGGCCCCACCGAACGCGAATACGGGTATTCGAGGCGGTGACTGGCGTGCAGCGCTTCGCTCTCGGGCATCCCGGACCTCCCCCTGCTTCTCGACCAACCTGGACTTCAAAAAGTAGAACACATTTCACTTTTGTGCGCCAACAGCCCCCGGACGGCCGTCCGCCGGCGGCGCTACCGTGTCGGATCATGCCGACGGCCCCCAAGCGCCCCAACATCCTGCTGGTCGTCTCCGACCAGGAGCGCCAACGGTCCTGGCTCCCGCCGGAGGTCGCCCTGCCGTGGCGGGACCGGTTGCGGGCCGAGGGCCTCGAGTTCACCCGCTACTTCACCCACTCCTCCCCGTGCTCGCCCAGTAGGGCGAGCCTGTTCACCGGCCGCTACCTCGAGGGCCACGGAGTGCTCGACAACGTGATCATGCCCGAGCACCACGAGCTGCCCGCATCGACGCCCACCCTGGGGTCGCTCCTGGGCGCCGCCGGCTACCGGTCGTCCTACATCGGGAAGTGGCACCTGTCCCACTCCCCTACCCCGGACATGGAGGCCTACGGCTTCGCCGACTGGGACGGCAACGACCGCCACTTCATGGGATGGGCCGGCACCGGTGTGCATTTCGACCCGATCATCGCCGGCAACGCCGCCCACTGGCTCCGGCGGAACGCACGGCCCGGGGGCGATGATCCCGGAGCAACCGAGCGCCGCCCGCCCTGGTTCCTGACCGTGGCCCTGGTCAACCCCCACGACGTCATGTGGTTTCCGGTCGACCAGCCGGGCTACCGGGAGCGCCACCCCGACGAGGTGGCCTCCATCCGCTCGGTGCTCGAATCGGCGGCGTGGAAGGACGACGACCCACTGCCCGTGTTCACCGATCCGTACCCCGAGGTCGTCGACCGGCTCCCCTCCAACTTCGAAGACGACCTGCACACCAAGCCGGAGGCCCACCGGCAGTGGCGCTGGGATCAGCAGCACGGCCTGTGGGGCTACATCGACCCGGGTGACGAGCGGGCCTGGCTCCGCCATCTCGACTACTACGTCCATCTCCAGCGGATGGCCGACCACAACCTCGGCACGGTCCTGTCCGCCCTCGAGGCGTCGGGAGCCTGGGACGACACGATCATCGTCTTCACCTCCGACCATGGTGACATGTGCGGCTCCCACGGGCTCCGCTCCAAGGGACCGTTCGTGTACGACGAGATCATGCGGGTGCCCCTCTACGTGAAGGTGCCCGGGGTCACCGGGCCCGGCTCGGTCACCTCGTCCCTCGGCTCGCACGTCGACCTGGCCGCCACCCTCTGCTCCCTGGCCGGAGTGGACCCGGCCGCCACGGCGGAGACGGTGCAGGGCACCGATCTCTCGCCGGTGCTCGCCGACCCCGGGACCTCGGTGGTCGACCAGATCCTGTTCGCCCAGGACTCGGCCCAGACCACCGAGCTGAACAAGGTCCGCTACGCCCTGCGCGGCTTCTTCGACGGGCGAACCAAGTACGCCCGCTACTACGGGGTCGGCGGGGGCAAGCCGTCGACCGGCCTGTGGGGCAAGCCTCCCGGCCACAAGCTCTTCGGGTCCGACTGCGCCTTCGACGACAACGACCACGAATGGTATGACCATGACACCGACCCGGACGAGCTGGTCAACCTGGCCAACGACCGGTCCCGCCGCTCGGAGCTGCGCGACGTCTACGAGCGGCTGCAGGGCTTCGAGCGCGAGTCGTTCGTCACCTTCGGCTGAGGTCCGCCGGCCCGCAGGTCAGGCGACCGGCCGGCCGGGTCCGGCGAGGTGGTCGACCAGCCCCCGACAGCCCGACTCGACCATGGACAGGCACGCCTCGAAGTCGGCCTCGTCCCCGTAGTACGGGTCGGGGACGTCGATGCCACCCCCGGCATCGGGATCGAATCGGCGCAGCATGACCAGACGGTCGTCGTAGCGGTCGTCGCCGACCTTGGCCCGGGCGAGGCCGAGGAGCGTCTGTTGATGGCCCCGGTCCATGCACACGATCAGATCGGTCGTTGCGAACCACGCCGTCTCGAACGGCCGGGCCCGATGCCCGTGGTCGGCGTAGCCCCGGCGCTCGAGGGCTGCCCGGGCCCGTCGGTCCATCGGCTCACCGGCATGCCAGCCACCGGTCCCCGCACTGGAGATGTCGAGATGGTCGGCCAGGACCGTGCCGTCGTCCATCCTGGCGTCGAGGGCCAGTCGGCCGAGCACGACGTCGGCCATCGGAGACCGGCAGATGTTGCCGGTGCAGACGAAGCAGACGCGGCGGAGGGCCGGGCCCGGTCCCGACCGCCGGCGGTCGCCGCCCCTGCCCATCGATGCGTACATGCCACATTCTGCACGGCGCGGCGTGGCGCCGATACGCTTCCCGGTGAGCCGCCCTCTGCGGTCAGCACACGAACCACCCCGGAGGGGCCGAGATGAGCGAGCAGCCGAACCCACTGCAGATGGGCCACGGAGTGAAGCAGCGCGACATCGTGAAGATGTCGCCGGAGGAGGTCGAGGCGTTCCTCCACGAGCGGCGGCCGATGACCATGTGCACCCTCAACCACGACGGCTCCATCCACGCGGTGGCCATGTGGTACGGATTCGTCGACGGGTCGATCGCCGTCGAGACCAAGGCCAAGGCCCAGAAGGCAGTCAACCTGCGACGCGACCCGCGCATCACCTGCATGTTCGAGGACGGCGACTACTACGAGGAGCTGCGCGGGGTCGAGCTGGTCGGGACGGCGGAGATCATCGACGATCCCGGCAGGATGTGGGAGCTCGGGGTCAATCTCTTCGAGCGCTACTACGGGGCCTACTCCGAGGAGCTGCGCCCCTTCGTCGAGACCATGCTCAACAAGCGGATCGTGGCCAAGTTGACCGTGGAGCGCACCGTGTCGTGGGACCACCGCAAGCTCGGGCTCCCCGCCACCCGCCCCACCTGAACACACCGCTCGCACCCATCCGAGGATGCTCGATGGCCCCTCCCATGAGCGATGTCGAACTGCTCGCCTTCCTCACCGTCGGGCCGAAACACACCGGCAAGCTGGCCACAGTCATCATCGACGGGACCGCCACCATCAGCGAGGAGCTCGATGACGTCGCCCACTGGGCCGGCATCATCGGCGGGCGCTACCTGGGCACTGAGCGGGCGGAGGAGTTCGGGCGGAGGAACGGCGTCCCCGGCGAGCTCCTGGTGCGGGTCCGGCCGACCAACATCGTGGCCATGACCGACCTGGCCGGCTGAGCCGGCGGGTCCAACCCATTCCCCCGGGGCCCACGTGGCGGAGTTCCGCCCCGGACTGGTAACACTGTCGCCGACGAAAGGGAGGCTCCCGATGATCCTCGATCGATTCGGATTGACCGACAAGGTGGCCATCGTCACCGGCGCGGGTCGGGGGATCGGTGCCGCCACCGCGGTGTCCCTGGCCGAGGCCGGTGCCGACGTGGTCATCGCCGCCCGCACGGCCGACCAGCTCGAAGAGGTGGCCGGGCGGATCGAGGGCGCCGGTCGCAAGGCGGTGGCCGTGACCGCCGACCTGAGCGACCTCGAGGCGGTGGCCGGGCTGGTGGACCGGGCCCGGGACGCCTTCGGCCGGCTCGACCTGGTGGTGAACAACGTGGGCGGAGCGATGCCCCGGCCGTTCCTGGACACGTCGCCCGGGCGTCTCGAACAGGCCTTCCACTTCAACGTCTCCACCGCCCACGCACTGCTGCGCCCGGCGGTACCCCTGATGCTCGAGGGCGGGGGCGGCTCGGTGGTGAACATCTCCTCGGCCATGGGCCGACTGGCCGGCCGCGGCTATCTGGCCTACGGGACGGCCAAGGGGGCCCTGGCCCACTACACGCGGCTGGCGGCTGCCGACCTGTCCCCGCAGATCAGGGTGAACGCCATCGCCGTGGGGTCGGTGGCCACCTCGGCGCTCGACATCGTCATGCAGACCGACGAGCTGCGGGAGGCGATCGAGGCGAGCACGCCGCTCAAGCGCATCGGCAGGCCCGAGGACATCGCCGCCGCCGTCGTCTACCTCGCCTCTGATGCCGGGGCCTACATCACCGGCAAGGTGCTCGAGGTCGACGGTGGCATCGAGCGCCCCAACCTCGACATGGGCCTCCCCGACCTGTGAGCACCACACCCCCGACCATCCGACCCCGACCGAGGAGCTCCTCATGACCAAGACCTATCGAGTCGTCGCCTGGAGCACCGGAAACGTGGGCGTGCACGCCATCGCCGGCATCGACGCCCGCCCCGACCTCGAGCTGGTGGGGCTGTGGGTGTCCAACCCGGACAAGGTGGGCAAGGATGCCGGCCGGCTGGCCGGGCTCGACCGGGACCTCGGTGTGACCGCCACCGATGACGTGGACGCCGTGCTCGCCCTCGTCCCCGATGCGGTAGTGCACACCGCCATGGCCGACGACCGGCTGATGGAGGCGCTCGACGACATCAAGCGGATCCTCCGGTCCGGGGTCAATGTCGTCTCCAGCGGGCCGGTGTTCCTCCAGTATCCCTTCGGCGTGGTCGACGAATCCGATGATCGCCCCGATGCAGGAGGCCGCGGTCGCTGGTGGCGTCTCCCTCTTCGTCAACGGCGTCGACCCCGGCTTCGCCAATGACGCCCTGCCCCTGGTGCTGACCGGAGTGAGCGAGCGGATCGATGAGGTGCGCTGCTCCGAGATCCTCAACTACAACACCTACAACCAGCCGATGGTCCTCTTCGACATCATGGGGTTCGGGCGGCCTCTCGACGAAGTCCCGATGATCCTCCAGCCCGGCGTGCTCACCATGGCCTGGGGCAGCGTGGTGCGCCAGCTGGCCGCAGGGCTGGATGTCGAGCTGGACTCGGTGGAGGAGTGGTACGAGCGGCGGCCGGCCACCGAGACCTTCGAGGTGGATGCCGGCACAATCGGGAAGGGAACCGCCGCAGCCCTCCACTTCGAGGTGCGCGGCATGCGGGGCGGGCGGGCGGTGATCGTCCTCGAGCACGTCACCCGGCTGCACGACGATCTGGCCCCGGAGTGGCCCCGGCCGGCCGGGCACGGGTGCTACCGGGTGCAGGTCAGCGGCGAGCCCAACTACACCCTCGACCTGCAGCTGCTCGGAAGCGACGGCGACCACAACACCGCCGGCCTCAAGGCCACGGCCATGCGCCTGGTCAACGCCATCCCCTCGGTGGTGGATGGATCCCCCGGCCTGCTCACCGCCCTCGACCTGCCCCTCATCGCCGGCCGGGGGCTGGTCAGCTGACCGCCCGTCCACCGGGTGCCGGCGGGCAACCGGTCGGATGGGCCCGAGGGCCCGAACACTAGGGTGCGGTACATGACTCGTGGTCGTGGTGGGAGACTTTGACGGCAGCCCACGGTGGCATGGGAGGGCATCCGGGCGGCCAGTTCGGATCGGTCATGCGCTCCATGCGGCGAGACGACTCGGTCACCCAGCAGCAGGTCACCAAGGGCACGGCCAAGCGGATGTACCAGTTCGCCCGGCCGTACCGGAGGATCCTGGCCGGGTTCCTGGTGCTGGTGACCATCGAGGCCTTCGTCGGGATCGTCAACCCCCTGCTGTTCCGCTCCATCATCAACAACGGGATCGGGCACAAGGACAAGACCCTGATCATCGTCCTGTCGCTGGTGGCGGCCGGGGTGGCCGTCGTCGACACCGCCCTCTCCATCGGCATCCGCTGGGTCTCGGCCAAGGTGGGTGAGGGACTCATCTTCGACATGAGGTCCCAGGTGTTCGGCCACATCCAGAAGATGCCCATCGCATTCTTCACCCGGACCCAGACCGGGTCCCTGATCAGCCGGCTCAACAACGACGTGATCGGGGCCCAGCAGGCGTTCACCGACACCCTTTCGTCGGTGGTCTCCAACCTGATCAGCGTGACGCTGGTCCTCATCGTCATGTTCGTGCTGTCCTGGCAGATCACCCTGGTCAGCCTCGTCATCCTGCCGGTGTTCGTGCTGCCGGCCAAGCGGGTGGGGCGGCGCCTGTCGTCGATCACCCGCGAGTCCTACGGCCTCAACGCCCAGATGAACAACACCATGACCGAGCGCTTCAACGTGTCGGGTGCGCTCCTGGTCAAGCTCTTCGGCCGTCCCTCCGAGGAGCGCGCCGCCTTCGAGCAGAAGGCCGGCCGGGTCCGGGACATCGGGGTCACCCAGGCCATGTACGCCCGCTTCTTCATCGCCGCCCTCACCCTCACCGCCGCCCTCGCCACCGCCGTGGTCTACGGCTGGGGCGGGATCCAGGCCGTCGACGGCGCCCTCTCGGTGGGTACCGTCGTCGCCCTGGCCGCCTATCTCACCCGGCTGTATGCGCCCCTGACCGCGCTGTCCAACGTGCAGATCGACGTGATGACCGCACTGGTCTCCTTCGACCGGGTGTTCGAGATCCTCGACCTCCCCCCGATGATCGACGAGCTGCCGGACGCCAGGCCCATTCCACCCGGCCCCGCCCGCATCGACTTCGACCACGTCGGCTTCCGGTACCCGACTGCCGAGGAAGTGTCCCTGGCCTCGCTCGAGTCGGTGGCGGTGCTCGACCAGTCGGTCTCCCAGCAGGTGCTGTTCGACGTCGACTTCACGGCGGAGCCGGGCCAGCTCGTGGCCCTGGTCGGGCCCTCCGGTGCCGGCAAGACCACCATCAGCCACCTGCTGCCGCGGCTCTACGACGTCGGGTCGGGAGCCGTGCGCATCAACGGGGTGGATGTGCGCGACACCACCATGGAGTCGTTGACCGCCACCATCGGCGTGGTCACCCAGGACGCCCACCTCTTCCACGAGACCATCCGCGAGAACCTCCTCTACGCCAAGCCCGATGCCAGCGAGGGCGAGCTGGACGCGGCCCTGGCCGGCGCCCAGATCGCCACCATGGTCGACGGCCTGCCCGACGGGCTCGACACCGTGGTCGGTGACCGCGGCTACCGGCTTTCCGGGGGGGAGAAGCAGCGGCTGGCCATTGCCCGGATCCTCCTGAAGGGACCGGAGATCGTCGTCCTCGACGAGGCCACCGCCCACCTCGACTCGGAGTCCGAAGCGGCCGTCCAGAAGGCCCTGGCCACCGCCCTGAGCGGTCGCACCTCCCTGGTCATCGCCCACCGGCTGTCCACGGTGCGGGAGGCCGACGTGATCCTCGTCCTCGATCACGGGCGCATCGTCGAACGTGGGCGCCACGAGGAGCTGCTGGCCGCCGGCGGGCAGTACGCGGAGCTCTACCACATCCAGTTCGAACGCCAGCAGCCCTCCGACCTCATCTGACCGGTCCCTCGGTCAGCCCACCTTGCGGTGGACGGTGCCGATGAGCGTCAGTGCGAGTACGGCGGGCACCTCGCCCGGGTTCGACCAACGGTGCCGGGTGCCGTTTTGGACATAGGTGTCTCCGGCACTCAGAGTCACCTTCGCCCCGTCGTCCAGTTCGAGGGTGGCCTGACCCGAGAGCACGACTCCGTAGTCGATGGTGGCGGTGGTGTGCATGCCGGGGTGGTCGCGCTCGGCGTGGGCGGCCAGGCCGGGCAGCTTCTGCTCCAGCTCCTCGAAGGCGCGCCGGATGTCGATGTCCGCCGGGGGGCCTCCGCGGCTGTCGGGCGGGATGGTGAAGAACCCGAACCGGAAGCCACCGAGCGGTGGGAAGTAGGCCACGGCGTCGGGTCTCGACCCGTCGTCGGGGAAGGTGGGGGCCGAGTCGGCACCCCAGATCCGGTGGAACTCCATGCCCGGCATCAGGGACACCTCGACGGCCGGCACCGGCTCGTCACGGACGAACACCGCCCTGCCCCCGGCGTCGTGCCCGGTCACCACTCGCCGTGCCTCCATGATCCTCCCTCGGTCGGGTCCCCCGGGTCCCTCCTGCCTGCAACCGGCCAGGCGACGACCAGCGTGAGGGCGAGGGGAAGGTCACCCCGACGATAGGGCGCCGGGGAGCTCTCGGCCACGAGGTCGTCGATCCGTGGTGCGAGCCCGAGGGTCCGATCCGGCCCGACCTGGTGCAGGCGGCCGGGGCTGCATTGGACGGCGCCGTCGAGTCGTACGATTCCTCCGCCAAGTCGGTCCCCTTCGCCGTCTACGCCGCCTGGTGGGTCCGACAGGGTGAAATCAGACGCAGGACGCTCCGGGCCCGGTAGGCGCCTCGATCCGGTCATGCCCGGGCAGGCGGCGCTCCGTCCCACGCGTGCTCGGTCCAACGGGTCCCGTCCCACCAGCGGAGCTGGTGGGAGCCGCTCGGGTCCGGATGCCAACCGGGCGGGGCCGCGGCCGGATAGGGGTTGGGGACGGGAGGGCCGGGCTCCCATCCCGAGTAGGTCATGTGGCCGGGCCCGTACCGGCCGGCGGCCGCCGCCCCCTCGACGGCGATCAGCTTCTTGCGGATCCTGAACCAGTAGATCAGTGCCGGAATGGCAAAGACATTGACCAGGATGACCAGCAGGACCCAGAGGACTTTCTCCTGCCCGGCCAGCTTCCACTGCCAATCCGGACGCCTGACGATGTCCACCAGGGCCACGACCAGCATGACCAGGGAGCCGACGATCACCACCAGGTAGAGGGCGAACAGCACGACGAGGCCCGCTCCGAGTGCCCCGGAGCCGCTCACCGCGCCCATATCGATCAAGGCTACGCGGAACCGGAGACGGCCAGGGGCATGGTGGACCCGAAGGACGCCCCGCTTCCATTCGCCGGCTGCCGATCAGAGGGAGGTTGCCGACCAGTTCACCCGGGTGGGGGGGACCAACGGCGTGCCGACATCGAGCTGTATGTCCTCCCGGGAGCCGAGCGGGATGTCCCGCGGATCGCCCGGGGCGATGTGGCCGTTGACGAAGGCGGTGACCGGCCCGGTGGCCGGACCGGCCTGGTCCGGGCCCAGCGGCTGTCTCCAGAGGTCGAAGAAATCGCCGAGTGTGTAGGTGGTCCCCACCGGCGCCTCGATGTGGATGACGCCGTCCTGCGCATGGACGTGGAGCCAGTAGTAGCACTGGGACGCCGAATCGAACTGACCGGTCGCCGTCTCCTGCACGATGGGGAGCACGATGCCGATGCCCGCAGGTACGGGACGGAGTTGCCCGTTCACGTACACGCTCAGGTGGGTGTGCACGTGGTAGGCCAGCTGTTCGGTCGAGTTGCACTGGACGCCGCCGACCGGTTGGCCGGTGGCCGCCGTCGAGAACGGCGCCAGCGGGATGCCCTCCTCGAGGGGCACGCCTTCGGGCCCGGGCGGACCGGACACGGACTGGGCCGCTCCCCGCGTGCTCGGCGACCCGGCACTGCTCGGACCTCCGGATCCGCCGGACCCGCTGGCGAGAACGCCGATGAGCACTCCCGCCACGGCGAGGACGGCCACCACCACGAGCACCCGGGCCGGCCTCCACTTTGCGGGCCGGGCCTCCCCAGTCTTCGAAGGGGGCCGCCTGGGGTCCTTCCCTGCATCTGTCTGTTTGCGATCGGTCATTCGAGCTCCTTTTGGGAGTTGGAGTGGACGCGACGGGCGGGCCGTCGGATTCGGCGAATGGTGCGGTTCCGGTGTTCGGTGAGCACTGCGACGATTGAGAGATGGCGGTGGGCAATGCCCACCCGCGAGGACCGCGTCGCACCGGTGTCCGGTGGGTGAGCCGCCGCTTCGTTGATCAGAGTGCGAAGGATGACCGGCGAGGGGGCCTGAGGATTGCTCGGTGGACTCCCATCGGCAGACGAGCCGAGACCCTCGGGCGGCTGAAGCGGCGAATGGGTGTGCTGCACAGGAAGACGAAACCGATGATGAAGGCCGCCGCCTCCGACAACAAGGGACTGGATCCGTCCGGGGATCCGGCGGGGGCGCAGCGGGTGGATCTCGACGGGCACTCCCCGTTGCCCGTCCACGGGGCGGGCGAGTTCGCCGAGTGCACGGCGGCTCCGGGTGCCTGGGCATCGGCTCCCCCCAGATGAAGGCCGGCGATCAGTGCCACGATCACCAAGGCGCCGAGCGCTGACCCCAGGCGGAGCCGACCTCCCATTCCGAGAGGCTACAGGCCGCCAACCTCGTGGAGGCCGTCGCACACGGGAAGAGCCGCCTGTGGCTAGGCCTCCCCGGAGAGCATCTTGGTGATCTGGGCCAGGTCGAAGTAGTCGCGCCAGGCACTGATCCTGCCGTCTCGGACCTCGAAGGTGCCCATGACCGGCAGCGCCGCTTCGGCCTGCCCGACGGTGAAGGTGTCGACCCGCTCGGTGAGCACCAGGTTGCCGCTCACGGCCAGGTTGAGGGTCTCGATCACCATGCCGTCGCACATGGCGAAGAATCCGTCGATGAAGGCCACGGCGGCGTCGATGCCGACCGCGGGGTCCAAGGGCATGTTGTGGTAGACGACGTCATCGGTGAAGAACGGGCGTAGGGCCTCGGCGTCGTGCTTGGCGAAGGTGGCGCAGAAGTCGCGCACGACCCGTTCCGCATCCTCTGCGACTCCCATGGTTGAACCTCCTGTTGGACCGGGTCTGGACCGATTCAGGCTAGCGAACATCCATTGCCGAACGGCCTCCGGCCAGCACCCTCCGACGGCACGGTCGGCGACCCTCGGGACGCGGCCGATCAGGTCCGGAGTTTGACATGTGACTATCTAGTCACATATTATGCCGGGGTGGACGAAGTGTTCAGGGCCCTCGCCGATCCGACCCGGAGGAGCCTGCTCGACCAGCTCTTCCGCCAGGACGGGCAGTCGCTGGGCTCGCTCGAGAGGCGCTTCTCGATCACCCGCTTCGGCGTGATGAAGCACCTGAAGCAACTCGAGGAGGCCGGCCTGGTGGTCACCAGACGCCGAGGCCGCGAAAAGCTCCATTTCCTCAACCCCGTCCCGATCCGGCTGATCCACGACCGGTGGGTCAGCAAGTACACCGAGCCGTGGGCCGCCGCCCTGAGCGAAATCAAGAACAGACTGGAGAGTCCAATGGAGAAGGTATTCGAGATCTACATCCGCACCACCCCTGAGCGCCTCTGGGAGGCGATCACCGACCCCGGGATACGGGCCAAGTACAACTTCGGGGCCGCGGTCAACTCGGACTGGAAGGTCGGCTCCCGGCTGGAGATGGGTGCGCCGACGGCGAACGGGCTCCTCGGCGATGGGGAGGTCCTCGAAGTCGAACCGCCCTACCGCCTGGTCCACACCTTGGTCGCGCTGTGGAGCGACGAGGTGAGGAGCGAAGGTGCGTCCCGGGTGACCTGGGAGATCGAGGCGGTCGCCGACTCCTGTCATCTGACCGTGACCCACGACGAGCTGCGCGACGGGGCCAACCCGGAGCTGTACGGCGGCTGGCCGATGATCCTGTCCGGTCTGAAGACCTGGCTCGAGTCGGGCGAGCTGCTCACCACACCGGGCTCGCTGATGTACGGATGAGTGCGGGCGAGGCTTCGCTCCGCTGAGTTCAGTAGGGAAGGTCCTCGGGCCGGCAATCTCGGAAGTCCGGCTCGGGGAGGACCTCGAACCGCACCGCTCGAATGGTCGAGTGGCCGTCGAGAATGGCCCGGGCGATCCGGTGCATCCCATCCATCACCCGACCGTCGGAGCCGAGGATGATCGGATGTGATGTGTCCACCTGGTTGACGAGTCGCATGTGCTCGATGATGCGGCGAACGGTCGGGACGACCGATCCGGCATCGAACCAGTAGGCACTGTCGACCTCCCCGACGGAGTCCAGGGCGACGGCTTCGACCGGAAGCCGGCTACTGAGACGGATCAGTCGTTCGACGTTCCAGGCATCGAGCCCGTCGTCGCCCGGCCAGAAGTGGTACTGCTTCCGCATGCCTCCAGTCTTGCCCCATCCCCAACCAGGGGAGCAACCGCCCCTGCCCAGTCGCTGATGGATCCGGGCCCGACCGCGGTGCGGTCAGCCACCGTCGGGGGAAGGCACCGAGCTTGCCGCAGTCGCCGCCAAACGGTCCGTGTCCTTCGCCCGGTTGCGCCGCTCGGCTACCCTTGCTCGCCGAGGCTCCGAAGGCGTTCCGAGAGTGTTCGGCGCTCGGCACTACGGAGATCCTGATGCACATCCCCTCCCCCGATCGCAGCACCGGCGAGTCGGAGTGGCGCACCTTCGTCGAGAGCCAGGGGTTCGGGCACCTCGTCGCCGCCGGGCTCGGACGGGACCTGCCGGTGGTCGTGCCGACGCAGTTCGTCCTCGAGGGCGAACAGGTCCTGCTCCATCTGGCCGAGCCCAACCCGATCTTCGAGGCGCTCGCCGAGCAGCCGCGGGTCGTGCTGAGCGTCGCCGGGGACTGGGCCTTCATCCCGTCGGCGTGGAAGGCCATCGGGAACGAGGACCCGATGCTCGGCATCCCGACCACCTACTACGCCGCAGTGCAGCTGGCCGGCGTGGCCACGGTGGAGAGCGAACCGGCGGAGGTCGCGGCCGTGCTGCGAAGGCAACTGGCCGCGCTCCAGCCCGAAACCCCGGTAGCCGATCCCGAGCTGGCCCACCCGGGCAGACTCCGGAGCATCCGGGCCATCGTCATCGCGGTGGACTCTGTCCGGGCCAAGTTCAAGTACGGAGGCAATGTCGACGAGCACCACCGGCTCGCCGTGGTCGAACGGTTGCGGGCCCGCGCCGGTCCCGGTGACGCCGCCGCCGCCGCCAGGGCGGCCTCGAGGACCCGACCGGCGCTCTGATCCGCGGCCATGCCGCTCAACCGGCGGCCAATGCCCTCCTCCGCAGTGGCGGGAGGGTCGGAGGGGGTTGGCGGCGGGGCGGCAGCCCGGCGATCAGCTCTGTCGTGGCCTCGGTCACTTTGCGAACCGCGACCTCGAATGCGTCCTCGGTCGCCGGTGACGTCGCCTGGACGCCACTGACCTTCCGCACGTACTGGCGAGCGGCAGCCTCGATCTCCTCACCGGTGGCCCGGGGCTCGAGGCCACGGAGTGTGGTTATGTTGCGGCACATACCCCGAAGGCTATGCCTGATCGGAGGGACCCCACGGACAGGGACGGCCTCCAGTCAGGCCGCCTCGCCGACGCACAACGAGGGCTCGCCCTTGTCGTGGGAGTCTCCCGGGTCGAGAGCCCGATCCGACGGCCCTTCGGTCGGCCCGCCTGTGGTGGCCGGGGTGGCCCCATCGGTCGGGACCCGGTCGGTCGGTGCGCGTGGATGGTGGTGCTTGGTTCTGAGATCGTCGTGGTCACCCATGTCGTTACTCCTTTCGGTCGTGGTGTCGGTCTGGCTCGGGCCGGCTCGCCGCAGCGGGCAGACGGTTCGAGTCCCCTCGGATGGCGTGCCGGCCCCTTCGGCCGACGGGGACAGGTCCAGAACAAGCAGGTTCGGAACAAGAGGGTCCAAAACAAAAAGGAGCCGCTTCCTCAGAAGCGACTCCTCGACGGTTCCAGACCTTGTCAGTGTCTGTTCATTCCGTCGAGAGTGCCTCCCGGACCGCCTTGGCGCTGGAGACGAGGGCGTCCTTGCTGCACGCCCGCGACACGCCGGCAATGGATACGGCCATGGGCAAGGGGACCTGGCCCGCGGGCTGATCGGACGGCGCCTGCCCGCCGTCGGCCTGAACCTCCGGACCCGACTGGATCTCCCGGTCCGACAACGTCTCCCTGCTCCTCACGGCATCCATTGTAGCGGCGCAGACGGCGGAGCGGGCGGCATCTGACGCATTTTCATGCATTTCTCAGACAGGGAGGCAGCCACCGGCGTGAGCTGGCGACCCGCTCGCCGGACAGCCCGGCGCCATCACCTGCGGCCGTTACCGTTGGCGGGTGGCCCGATTCGTCGTCGACGTCTCCCCCCTGCGCCGGTACCGCCACTTCCGTCGGCTGTGGGCCGGCCAGGTCGTGTCGGGGATGGGAACCCAGCTGACCCTGGTGGCGGTCTCCTTCCAGGCCTACAGTCTGACCCGCTCGACGCTCGTCGTCGGATTGATCGGGCTCGTCCAACTGCTGCCCCTGCTCGCCGGGGCCCTCTGGGGCGGCACCCTCGCCGATGCCATGGACCGGAAGCGGGTGCTGGTCCTCACCCAGGTGGCCATGGCCGCGGCGGTGGGCGGCCTGGTCGTCAACGCAGGGCGGCCACACCCCGCGGTGTGGCCGCTGTTCGTGTGCACGGCGGCCGGGGCGGGGTTCCAGGGGGTCGACTGGCCGGCCCGCCGTGCCGCGCTGCCCATGCTGGTCGACGACCGCGACGTCACCGCCGCCATCGCCCTGCAGACCACCATCCAACAGCTGGCCCTGGTGGCGGGCCCGGCGCTGGCCGGCGTACTGATCGCCACCATCGGACTCGGTGCGGTCTACGGAATCGATGTGGCCACGTACGGCGTGGCCCTGGTGGCCGCCCTCCTCCTGCCGGCGCTGGTGCCGAGCGGGGGCGGGACGCCCATGGGACTGCGGTCGATGACCGAGGGGTTCCCCCACCTCCGGCGCCAGCGACTGCTGTCGGCGACCTACTGGATCGACCTCAACGCCATGATCTTCGGCATGCCCCGGGCCGTCTTCCCGGCCCTGGGGGTCGGCCTGTTCGGCGGCGGGGCCGGAACGGTCGGGCTGCTCTACGCCGCCCCGGGGGCCGGGGCGCTCGCCGGTTCGCTGTTCACCGGATGGTGCAGCCGGGTGCGCCACCAGGGCCGGGCCATCGCCGCCTGTGTGGTGGTCTGGGGAGTGACCATTGCCCTGTTCGGGATCATCCCGGTCCTGTGGATCGGGCTGTCCCTGCTGGCACTGGCCGGCGCCGCCGACGTGGTCTCGGCGGTCTTCCGTCAGGCGGTGCAGCAGCGGACCGTCCCCGAGCACCTGCAGGGGCGGCTGTCGGGGACCTTCTTCGCCGTGGTGGCCGGGGGCCCGCGCCTCGGTGACGCCGAGACCGGGGCGGCAGCGGCCATCGGCGGCCCCCAATTCGCGGTGTGGTCGGGCGGACTGGCCTGTGTCGTCGGGGTGGGCGTGCTCATCTGGCGGGTGCCCGAGCTCTGGCGCGACGACGGCGGGGGCCGGGAGCTCAGCGCCGAGGCCCAGACCGACGCCATCGCCGAGGTCACCACGGAGCTGGGCGAAGGCGAACCCCTCTAGGACCGGCGCGCCCCTCGCCTCGGGCACCCCGGGCTAGGGACCGGCAGGCGGGTGGGCCAATCGTCGCATGCAGGAACGAGAGGGAGATCTCCAGCACGCCGTAGATGATCAGCCAGATCCCCATGATCACCGCCAGGGTCGTGACCGTCAGGTTGGGCCAGACCAGGGTCACCACACCGGCGGCGAACGCCAGCACGCCCATGGCGATCCTCCACACCCGGGCCGGCGAGGCGTAGTCGCTGTAGGCGGTGAAGAACTCGATGATCCCGCCCACGACCCAGAACAGTCCGATCAGGAAGGCGAGTGTCTTGACCGTCTGGTCGGTGTGGCGGAGGAAGAGGACGCCCACGATCACCGACACCAGCCCGAGCACGGCCATCATCCACCGGGCGCCGCCGCTGTCGTCGTGGTCGGCGATGGCCACCACCATGCGGAACAGTCCGGCCACGAAGAGCCAGATGCCCAAGACGATGGCGAAGGCGTAGACGCTGTCCTTCGGGTGAAGGGTGACGACCACCCCGAGGCCCAGGGTGACGATGCCGAAGAAGAGCACCCACCCCCAGGACTTCCCGATCAGGCGCAGGACGTCACCATCCGGAGGCGTCACCTCCACTCCCCCTTGACCAGACATGGGCACCTCCGCGTCGCTCGAGGGCTCGAGCCCCACCAACCCCCCCGCCCACCATACGGCGGGGACTCCCGCCGGGGTGGGACCGGGAAGGGGCCGCCTGCGGACCGGGCCCGGGTCTCAGCGCGCCCCTCTCCCCCGGGTGGCCTCCTCCACCAGCCCTTCGCTGACCGCCCACAGCCGGGCGGCCGCCTCGGTGTCGCGGGCGGCGGCCGACGGCGTACGGGGTCGGCACTTGACGAAGTACCGCCCGGTGACGTCGGCCACCTCCGGGGAGGACGCCAGATAGACCGAGGTCCGTGCCCCCTTCTCCGGCGTGAGGACGAACGGCTTGATCACCTTGATCCCGAAGGCCAGGACGCCCGTGGCGTCGTCGTCCCGGGCGAAGCCGGTGGCCACCGTGCCCGGATGCGCCGAGTTGGCGGTCACCCCGGTACCGGCAAGCCGCCGGGCCAGCTCGTTGGTGAACAGGATGTTTGCCAGCTTGGAGCGGCTGTAGGCATTCATCGCCGAATAGCGCTTCTCCGACTGGAGGTCGTCGAAGCCGACGCCGTGGCGGGCCGAGCGGTGGGCGGTCGAGGCGACGTTGACCACCCGGGCGGGGGCGGAGGCGACCAACCGGTCGGTGAGCAGCCGGGTGAGATGGAAGGGACCCAGATGATTGGTGGCGAAGGTCGTCTCGAACCCGTCGGTGGTCTCGGTCCGCCGGGACAGCACCAGGCCGGCGTTGTTCACCAGTACATGGATCTCGGGGCAACGGTCGAGGAGCTGGGCGGCGCCGTCGCTGACCGAGGCCAGATCGGCCAGGTCGAAGACCACCAGGCCCACCCGGTCCGATCCGCTGTCCCGGGTGATGTCGTCGAGCGCCCGGCGGCCCCGGGACTCGCTGCGGGCGGTGATCACCGTGTCCGCTCCGGCCGCGGCCAGGGCCGTGGCGGTGGCCTTGCCGACGCCGGAATTGGCGCCGGTGACCACGACCGTCCTCCCCTCCATGGGGGCGGCGCCGGTCGACCGTTCTGCGCACATGGTGTCGTCTCCCGTCGTGGGCCGGGCGGACCGCCTGTCGGCCCACCCCGGTCAAGAGCCTAGGTCGCCGACTCGAAATCCCTGGTTGACACCCAATGTTCGGCTTACCTAATATTTTTAGTGCAAAGACCCTTATCTCCACGGGTTCCCGATGAGCCGGGCCATCTCGAACTCGCGACCGCAGCGCCCGACCAGAGGAAGAGGACGATGAACGGGTCGGCGTCGACGTGAGGACGGACCCGGCCCGGGTGCGGAGGGCCCCGGTGGCCGTGGTGGCCGTGGTCGCCGTGGCGGCCCTGTCGGTGCTCGGCGCCGCCTGCGGCTCCTCCCCGTCGTCGGGACCGTCCGGAGGATCCGCCACCATCACCCTCTACAACGGCCAGCACCAGCAGACCACCGATGCCCTGGTCACCGCGTTCGAGAAGAAGACCGGCATCGACGTCAAGGTTCGCAGCGATGACGAGTCGGTGCTGGTGAACCAGATCATCACCGAGGGATCGGGCTCCCCCGCCGACGTCGTCTACACCGAGAACTCACCGGCCCTCGAGCTGCTGTCCAAAAAGGGCCTGCTGGCACCCGTCGACCCGGGCACGCTCGCCGCGGTGCCGTCCCGGTACAGCTCGCCGAGAGGCCGGTGGGTCGGGGTGTCCGCCCGGGCCGGGGTGATGGTCTACAACACGGACCAGCTCACCCCGGCACAGCTCCCCGGATCGGTGATGCAACTGGCGGAGCCGAAGTGGAGGGGCCGGATCGGGCTGGCGGCGGGCGAGACCGACTTCCTCCCGATCGTCATCTCCATCGAGCGGACCCACGGGCGGGCCGCCGCCGCCGCCTGGCTGGCGGGGGTCAAGGCCAACGCCGGGGACAACCTCTATCCGTCCAACGAGGTGCTGACCAACGAGGTCAACCTGGGCCACGTGCAGCTCGGCGTCATCAACAGCTACTACTGGTACCGGCAGCGCGCCGAGGTGGGGGCGGCGGCCATGCGCTCGGCGGTGGCCCCCTTCCAACCGGGCGACCCGGGCTCCCTGATCAACGTCTCGGGGGCCGGGGTGCTGGCATCGAGCGGGCAGAAGGCTGCCGCGCAGGAGTTCCTGGCCTTTCTGGTCGGCACCGAAGGCCAGGAGATCATCGCCCACAGCCAGAGCTACGAGTACCCCATCGGCTCCGGGGTCTCCACCGCCCAGCCGCTCCCGCCGTTCGATTCGCTGCAGCCGGCGCCGCTGACCGTCGCCGAGCTGGGTGACGGCTCCTCGGCCATCGCCCTGCTCCAGCAGGCCGGCCTGGCATGACCGCAGCTGGTCCCTCCGGCGCGGGGTCAGGTCCGGGCGGTCCGGGGAGCCGGCGCCCCGGGGGAGGCCCGCCGTGGTCCTGACCGGCTCGGCCACCACCGAGATGGTCCTGGCCGAGCCGACGCCGCCACCGGCCTCGGCCCGCCGCGACCGGCCGTTGGTGCTGTGGGTCTGCGCCCTGGCGGTGGCGGGGCTGTTGGCCCTGCCGGTGGCCTACGTGGTCGTCCAGGCCGCCCAGACCGGCTGGTCGGAGGTCGTGAATCTGGTCTTCCGGCAATTCACCCTCGGCCTGGTCTGGAACACGGTGCGCCTGTCCGCCGTGGTGACCGCCGCCTGCGCGGTGATCGGGACGGCGGCCGCATGGCTGGTCGAGCGGACCGATCTGCCCGGCCGCCGGTTCTGGGCGGTGGCCGTGGTCCTGCCCGTGGCCATCCCCGACTTCGTCATCGGGTTCGGGTGGGTCTCGGTGGCCCCGGGCGTGCACGGGTTCACCGGCGCGGTGCTGGTGATGACCCTGGCCCTCTTCCCCCTGGTCTATCTCCCGGTGGCGGCCTCGCTCCGGGGCGCGGACCCGGGCCACGAGGAGGTCGCCCGATCCCTCGGGCTCTCCCGGCTGGCGACGTTCCGGCGGGTCACCCTGGCCCAGGCCCGTCCGGCGCTGCTGGGCGGGTGTGTGCTCGTGTCGCTGGCCCTGCTCGCCGAGTACGGCGCCTTCGAGATCCTCCGCTACCAGACCCTCACCACCCAGATCTTCTTCGAGTCCCAGCGCAGCTACAACATCCCGGTGGCGTCGTCGCTGGCCCTGATCCTGGTGGTCGTGAGCCTGGCCGTGCTCGGTGCCGAGGCGTTGGGCCGGGGGCGGGGGCGCCTCACCCGCACCACGGGGGCGATCCGGACCGGGCGCCTGCACCGACTGGGGCGGGCCACCGTCCCCGCCCTGGCCTCGCTCACCGTGGTGGTCGGGCTGTCCCTCGGGGTCCCGGTGGGCGTGGTCGTGTACTGGCTGGTCCGGGGCGGGACGACGACGCTGCCCGCCTCCACCTCGATGGTCGGCGCCGCGTTGACCACGGCGGGATACGCGGCCGCGGCCGGGGCCCTGGCCACGCTGCTCGCCCTGCCGGTGGCGCTGCTGGCCGTCCGGCATCCCCGCCCGTCGGCCACCGCCCTCGAACGGGGGACCTTCATCGTCCAGGCGGTGCCGGGTCTGATCATCGCCCTGGCCCTCGTGTACTTCTCCATCCGGCTCGTCCGACCGCTCTACCAGAGCACGCCGCTGCTGATCGCCGGGTACGCCATCATGTTCTTCCCCCTGGCCCTGGTGGCGGTGCGCACCTCGGTGGCCCAGGCCCCCCTGGCCCTCGAGGACGTGGCCCGCTCCCTCGGGCGCCGTCGGCCCTCGGTGTGGTGGCGGATCGTGCTCCCCCTGGTCGCCCCCGGCCTGGCGGCCGCGTTCAGCCTGGTCTTCCTGTCCACCGTCACCGAGCTCACCCTCACCCTGGTGTTGGTCCCCACCGGCGTCCAGACCCTGGCCACCCAGTTCTGGGCCTACACGTCCAACCTCTCGTACGCGGCCGCCGCCCCCTATGCCGGGCTGATGATCCTGATCGCGGCGGTTCCGAGCTACGTCCTCGGGCGATGGTTCGACCGGCTCCCCTCCCGGGCGGTCCGTCCGTGACCGGGCTGGGGGTCAGCGACCTCCACAAGTCCTTCGGGACCCACCCGGTGCTGGCCGGGGTGGACCTCGACGTGCCGATCGGCTCGCTCACCGCCATCCTCGGCCCGTCGGGCAGCGGCAAGACCACACTCTTGCGGGTGGTGGCGGGGTTCGAGCGGGCCGACCGGGGCACGGTCGTCCTGGGCGGCCGCACCGTCGAGGACGCCGTGCACGTCGTGCCCCCCGAACAGCGGGGCATCGGCTACGTGCCCCAGGACGGATCGCTCTTCCCCCATCTCACCGTCGCCGCCAACGTCTCCTTCGGAGCGCCGAGGGCCGACCGGAGGCGTCCCGGGGGACACACCGGCGAGCTGCTGGAGATGGTCGGCCTGTCCGGACTGGGCGGCCGGTACCCGCACCAGCTGTCGGGCGGGCAGCAACAGCGGGTGGCCCTGGCCCGGGCGTTGGCCATCCGTCCGGCGCTGGTCCTGCTGGACGAGCCCTTCTCGTCGCTCGACGCCGGGCTCCGGTCGAGCGTGAGGTCCGACGTCCAGGACGTGCTGAGGGCCGGCGGGACCACGGCGGTGCTGGTCACCCACGACCAGGACGAGGCCCTCTCGGTGGCCGACCAGGTGGCGGTCATCCGGGACGGGGTGATCGGCCAGTGCGGGACCCCCCAGGAGCTCTACGACCATCCGGTGGACCCGGCCATGGCCCGGTTCCTCGGGGATGCCAACCTGGTGGCGGCCACCGTCGAGGGCGGCCGGGTGTCCACGCCGTTCGGCCCCCTGGCCCTGCGCCGGGACACCCTCGGGTGGGCGGGTGCCGGTCCCGCGGTGGCGCTGGTCCGGCCCGAGCAGCTGATCCTCTCGACCACGGTGAGCGGGACGGGGCTGAGGGCGACCGTGGTCCGGACCCAGTTCCACGGCCACGACACGGTGATCACCGTCGATCCCCACGCCCCCCCGACCGCGGGCCCCGTCACCGTCCGGGCCGACGGGGATCTGGCGGTGGCCGACGGGACCGAAGTCGAGATCACGGCCGAGGGGTCCGCCGTGGTCTGGCCCGGGGTGGGCTGACCGGGTCAGGCTGACCCCTTCACTGTCAGGCGTCGGACACGGCCTCCCGGCCCCGGGCGGGCACCGGGGGAGGGGATCGGACCTCGAGCACGGCCACCGAGGCCAGGTCGACCAGGCGGTGGTCGGCTCCGACGTCGTGCACCGCCACCCGGACCAGCGTGCGGCCGCCCCGGCCCGCCGATCACCGTGCACCGGGCCTCCACCGGCCCCACCCGGGTGGGGCGGAGGTAGTGGATGACCATGTCGCCGGCCGCCAGTCCGTCCGGGTCCCCGGACCCGGTGCCATCGGTGCCGTCCCCGCCACCGCGCGGCCCGCCGCCACGGCGCGACAGGCGGCGACGTCGGCCAGCGTGGCCACCGCGCCCCCGTGGAGGATGCCCCACGGGTTCCGCAGCTGATCGGCGAGGTCGAGCCGGGTCACCGGGCCGGCACCGGGCTCGATGCCGAAGAACTCCTCGACCCCCTGCGGGTCGGCGGCGGGCGGGGGCATGGCCGAGCGGATCGGCCGCTCGAAGGGCAGCTCCATCCCTCCGGGGTCGAGCACGGCGCGAGGTCATGATGACCGAGGCGACGGGCAGGTCCCCGGTCCCCTCGTCGACCACGTCGAGCCCGGCCACCACCGCGTTGCGCCCCCGCCGCAGGACCCGGGCCGTGCAGGCGGAGCGGCCCGCGATGGGAGAGCCGGGTGACGGTGGCCATCATCGAGGTGGTCACGATCCACTCGGGCTGGACCGACAGTCCGGCAGAGCATGCCCCCGATCGAGTCGACGCCGGTGAGCAGCGCCCCGGTGCGCAGCCCGCCACCGGCGCCCCGTTGGTGGTCGTCGACCGGGGCGCGCCCGCCGAGCTCGGGGTACCCCTCCGTCGGCCGAGGGGATCTCCCAGCGTTGCAGGCGGAAGTACTCGCCGACGTTCGCGGCGGGGGTCGACCCCGTCGGTGGGTGCCTCCCGACCCATCAGGCGGGGCCTCCGGCGGGTGGGTCGGGCGACACGGCGCCGACGTTGATCACCGTGGTCAGCCGGCCGCCGTCGCCCTCGTCGACCAGTTCGACGACGGCGTTCGACCGGTGGCCGCCGGTGCCGACCCCCTCCCCGCCGGTCCCGAGCACCCGGGTGCGCGACACGATCGGCCCGACCCGGCCCGTGGCCAGATAGGCGACCTGGAGGTCGGTGACCACCGTGCCGTCGTGGCCCACCCCACCCCCGAGGGCCCGGATGGCGGCCACCTCTGCCAACAGCGCCATCACCCCCCCCTGGACGGCGCCGAAGGAGTTGAGGAGGTACCCGCTGACCGGCATGGAGACCTCGCCGGCTCCCGCCTCCGACAGGCACAGCGTGTCGACCACCGGGCCCCCGAGCCCGGCGCCGGTGAACGACCACCGGGCGGGCAGCCCGGGGCCCTCGTCGCCGCGACCGTCTCGACTGCTGCCCGGCGAGGATGGCGAAGGTCATGGTGGCCCACGCCGCCGGTGGGGCGTCCCCGGCATCGACGACGGCGTCGGATCCGTCGCCGGGCACGTCGAACACCCCGGCCTCGACGACCAGTGTGGTCCGACCCCTCCGCACCACCCTGCCCGGCGCCTCGACGAAGGGCCCGACCGCGGGCCGGACCATCTGCAGGGTCAGGTCGGCGGTGACCATCCGATCCGGCCGGGCCGCCCGGATCGCCGCCGACCCGCCCACCAGGTCCACCAACGTGGCCAGCACCCCGACCCGGACCCCGCCGTCCGGCGCCGGTGACGTGCGGCGTGGCCCGGATGCGGGCCACGGTGTCCGACTCGGCGATGGACTCGGCTTCCATGCCCAGGTCGTGACAGGAGGTGACGGACAGGCGGATACCCGGCCGTCCCCACTCAGCGTTCCTGTTCGGTGGGCCGGATGAGGACCTCGTTGACGGCCACATGCCGGGGCCGGGTCACGGTGAAGAGGATCGACTCGGCGATGTCCTCCGCACGCATCATCTCCATCTGCCCGAAGTTGGCCCGCATCGTCTCGATGATCTCGGGCCGGTTGTGGGTGGCCAGCTCGGTCATCACCGCACCGGGCTCGATGACCGACGCCCGGACGTGGCGGCGGGTCACCTCCTGGCGCAGCGACTCGGAGAAGGCGACGACGCCGAACTTGGAGGCGTTGTACACCCCGCTCCCCAACCGGGCCACCCGGCCCGCCACCGAGCTCACGTTCACCACGTCGGCCACCCTGCGGGGGTCGGTCTCGGCCGCCCGGAGCAGGTGGGGAAGGGCGGCATGGGTGCAGTAGAGGAGGCCGAGCACGTTCAGCTCGATCATCCTCCCCCACTCCTCGACCGGGGCGTCCACGATCGGACCGAGCAGCATGACGCCGGCGTTGTTGACCAGCGTGTCCAGCCGGCCGAACTCGCCGAACGGTGCTCTCCACCATGGCGTGGGCAGAACCCTCGTCGGTGATGTCGGTCTCGATGACCAGGACGTCGGCATCGTGGCCGATCCGCTCGACCAGTTCCTCCAACCGGTCCCGGCGTCGGGCGGCGACCGCAACGGTTGCCCCCTCCGCGGCCAGGGCGACGGCCGTCGCCTCCCCGATGCCACTCGACGCCCCGGTGACCAGGGCCACCGTTCCCTCCAGCCGACGCGTCATGGCTCGCCTCCGATCCTCAGACACCTGCTCGTCCATGCGGACGATGGCAGTGTACGAGGTGGCGCGAAACAGGACCACCGCCGACTGGACCGAGGAGCGGGACGTTGGGGAGAAGGCGTGAACCGGAGGCCGCCACGGAGGGAACGGCCCTCCGGGGGAGCTACGCCGCCGTCTGCCGGGAGGTCTTGGCCGTCTCCGAACGCTTCTGACCGGAGCTGCGGCGCCGACGGCCCCGGCGCTGCCGGGTCGACGTGTCGAACGGCCTCTGGGTCGAGGCCGGACTCTCGTGGAGGGAACACCACTCGGTGCTGTTGTAGCGGGAGAGCTGGACCGCACAGGTGGTCTCCTTGCACACCCGGCCGGTGGCGAACACCTCGGGGGGGGTGCTGCCGGACAGCCCATCGGCCAGGAGCCGGCCCTCCTCTACCTGTCGTCTGTCCACCATGCCGCCCTGCCTTTCGGGGTCGCATCCCTTTTCGGTGTCGGGTCCTTTCGAGATGTCTTCGGCATGAAAGTGCACAAACTGTAACGGCCCGAAAACAGGGAATACCGAGCGAGACCGATAAGGCGTCGCAAGTCACGGACCGCTCCTCGGCCGGGGGGGTTGCTAACGTCGTTCCGTGCCCATGGTCGAGGTGTCCGAGGAGGTCAGGGCCTCTCCCGACCCGATGTGGGAGGTCGCCCCTCGTCCCGTCGCGGTCGGCGGACCCACCGCCGAATGCATCGAAATGCGTTGGGCGGGCGGAGCGGGCGGGCCACCGGTCCGTGACCCCTGTGATGCCGATGGGCCCGACCGATCCGATACGGTCGGCGCCCCGGAGCGCATCAGGGCCCACACCGAGGCCTGAGCCGTGCCCTCCCCTTCCGCTCCCTGGTGGAAGCAGGCCGTCTTCTACCAGATCTACCCGCGTTCGTTCGCCGACTCGGACGGCGACGGAGTCGGAGACCTCCCGGGCGTCCGGTCGCACCTGGCCGAGCTGTCGTGGCTCGGCGTCGACGCCCTTTGGATCTCACCCTTCTATCCCTCGCCGATGGTCGACTTCGGCTACGACGTGAGCGACTACTGCGATGTCGATCCCCTCTTCGGGTCGCTCGAGGACTTCGACCGGCTGGTCGACGCCGCCCACTCCCTCGGGCTCAGGGTGATCATCGACTGGGTCCCCAATCACACCTCGGACCGACACCCCTGGTTCGTCGACGCGGTGTCCGACCCGGCCAGCGGCCACCGGAACTGGTACGTCTGGCGCGACCGCCGCCCCGATGGCGCCCCGCCCAACAACTGGGCGGCCGCCTTCGATCCCTCCTCGCCGGCGTGGACACTCGACGAGCCGTCGGGGCAGTGGTACCTCCACCTCTTCGAATCGGCCCAGCCCGATCTGAACTGGGATGAGCCTGCCGTCGTCACCGCCATGCACGACGTGCTCCGGTTCTGGCTCGACCGCGGCGTCGACGGGTTCCGGGCCGACGTCATCCACTGCATCGGCAAGGACCCGGGACTGCCGGATGACCCCGAAGCGGTCGCCGGGATCCCCCACTGCGCCCTCAACGACGTGCCGTCCACCCACCCTCGCCTGAGGGACATCCGGGCCGTGGCCGACGGCTACCCCGGCGAACGGGTGGTGGTGGGCGAGGTGTACCTGCTGTCGACAGCCGCGGTGGCCGGGTACTACGGGGACGGGGACGAGCTCCACCTGGCATTCAACTTCCCCCCGCTGTACGCCCCGTGGCGGCCGGGGCCGTGGAGGGAGTGCATCGAGGCCACCGTCGCCGCCCTCGACCCCCGGGGTGCCTGGCCCACCTGGGTACTGTCCAACCACGACAATCCGCGCCATCGCTCCCGCTACGACCGGGGGGCCGCCGCCTCGGGCGAGGACGCCGCCGTCACCGCCCGGCGGAGCGAGGCCCGGGCCAGGGCCGCCGCCGTGCTCCTGCTCACCCTGCGGGGCACCCCCTTCCTCTACCAGGGCGAGGAGCTGGGGCTGGTCGACGCCGTCGTCCCCCCGGAGCGGAGGGTCGACCCGGGCGGACGTGACGGTTGCCGGGCACCGATCCCGTGGACGGGGGCCGGCGACTTCGGCTGGGCCAGCGTCGACGGGACCGGCCCCTGGCTCCCGTTCCCTCCGGAGTCCGAGGTGAGGAACTACGAGGACCAGCGCAACGACCCCGCCTCGGTCCTCAACCTCTACCGCCGGCTCATCGCCGTGCGGCACCACTCGCCGGCCCTGTCACTGGGCGGGTTCGATCTCCTCGATCTGCCCGACGGCCTCCTCGGCTACCGACGAAGCCACGGCAGCGAGGCCATGGTGGTGATCGTCAACTTCACCGGCCGGGCCGTGGACGGCACCCGCCCGTCGGTGGAACCCGGGCTGCGGGTGCTGGTGTCGAGCGACGGAATCGGTGAGGGCCGCACCTTCGACGGGGTGGTCGGCGCCGATCAGGCGGTGGTGCTCACCCGCTGAGCCGCTCCGGTCCCGCGGCGGCCGTCACAACCAGGTTTCGCGCCAGTAGTCGGGGGATCCTTCGTCCCCCAACGACATCGAATGGCCGTCCTCGTGGCCGCTGCGCCTGATGCAGCACACCAGCGTCCCGAGCCACGGCCCCCGATCGATGCAGTGGACGGCGCCACACCGGTGCCACTGCGGCGCCTCCGGCAATACCAGGTCATCCACATCGAAGTCGGCGTCTGACCATTGGCTGAACTGCCGCACGTGAAACGGGTCGATCGTCAAATTCGTTCCTGCCCCTTGTGTGTCGGATCCCTCTCCGCAATTGATCGGAATCCGCGAGCCGAAGCTGTAGCGGGAATTGCGGACTCCGGGACGGAACGAGCCGCGCCGCGCCCGCCGGTCGGCGGCCCCGATCCACCCGTTCACCCCGGTCACCGGCCAGGATGGTCCGGTCATGTCCGTGGACCCGTCAACCCGGTCGCTGGGCCGGTGGTTCCGAGGACCGGCCGACCGGGTGACCGGCCGGGGGCCGGGCGGGTGCGCGGACACCGGATCGGCTGCCGGCGGCCCGCCTACCGCCAGGCCCGCCACAGTGGCCGGACCCGGTCCCGTCGAACGGAGGGCCAGCCGGTGGAACCGGCCCAATTGTTCATACTCTCATCATTCGAGCGGAACGGATTCCCCTCTTCGCCAGGCGATGAGGCGGCGGATTGAGACCGAACAGGGACCGGACGGCTCGGAAGTGGCGCCCGAGGGCGGCCCTGCAGTGTTCAATTTTCTTACAGTGGAGTAGAATGGGCATATGAACGGGGATCCCACCACGGGCATCGAGGACATCGTTCGGCGGAACGTCGCCGCCCTGAGGTCCAAGGCCAACCTGACCCAACAGGGCCTGGCCGACGAGATGTTGCTCCGGGGGATCGCCTGGACCCGTGAGACGGTGGCGCAGGTGGAGACCACCAGCCGGCGCCTCGGCTTCACCGAGGCCATCGTGGTGGCAGCCTGCCTCGACGTGCCAGTGGCCAGACTGACCGCCACCGGTGCCCCCAACATTGCCGTCGGGGGGAGCGAGTGGACGGCCGCCTACCTCGGCGCAGCCATCGCCGGCACCGCTGGTGACATCTTCCCCCCGGACAGCTACGCCTCCCCCGCCGTCGGGGCGGTCGAGCCCGCTGACACCGACCGGTCGGTCTCCCGTCCGACCGCCCCGACGGAGGTGCCCGAAAGGCGCCGGGGTGACCGTCGCCTGGCCGAGCCCGGTGAAGCCGAGCAGGAGGGCCGGCGCGCCGGCGGTCCGGCTGCGACCCCGCAGCGGACGGCCGAGCGGATCGAGCGCCGGCTGCGACTGCGGGTCACCGCCGGCGACGTCGACGCCGCCGCGCAGCACCTCTGGTCCCGCAGCCTCGAGAGCGAACGGGAGCGACGGGTCACCGACCGCCACGCCCTCACCGGCGGCTCGTTGAAGACGATCCGCGGCCATGTCTCGCGGGACCTCGACCGGGAGATCGCCTACGAGATGGAGCGGCATCCGGAGCCGGTCGGGCCCGTTGCCGTACCTCCGGGTGAGATGACCCCCGAGGAGGCGGCCTGGGAGGCCACCCGCCTCAACATCCTCCTGGCCAACAAGGGGTACAGCGACAGCGACATCACCCGGTGGTGGAATTTCACCAAGCACCGGGAGTTGGGTGGGCGGACCATGGCGGAGGCGTGGAGTGCGGGCGAGTACGCGGCCGCCAGCCGTCTGGTGGAGTCCCTGCCCGACAAGCACGGGCCCGACAACGGCTACTACCTCGACGAGTAGGCCACCGGTCGCCGCTCCCCATGCGGGCCGACCGATTGTCGACCTGATCCTCCGGCCTTCCAATACCCTGCGGGGGTGACGACGGCCACAAGGCAGCGGAGGGCTGCGCCGCGAGGGCGGACCCTGCTCGCCCCGGCCCTGGCCCTGGCCGGGTGGTGCGTCTCCGCCGCCTTCCTCATGGTCCAGGCGACCGCCGGGCCGGCCCTGGTCTGGAACGACACCCTCGCCTACTCGGCGGTGGCCGCCAACCCGCTGTGGAGCACGGCGCTGTGGGGTGGCCGGCGTCCCCCACTCACCCCGTTGGCCATCAAGGTGTTCGGTTCCTCCGCCGGGTTGCTCGTCGCCCAGGCGGCCGTCGCCGCGGTCGCCTGGGGCATCCTGGCGTGGACCGTGGGACGGATGGTGGCTCCCGGGTGGCGGCGGGTCCTGGCCGTCTGGGTGGTCCTGGCCTTTGCCACCACCTTTCCCGTGACCCTGTGGAACCGCTCGGTGCTCTCCGAGTCACTGGCCCTGAGCGGCCTCGCCCTGCTGTTCGCGGCCCTCATCTGGGCCGCCAGCCGGCCGACCTGGCCCCGCCTCGCCGCCGTCACCGCCGCCTGCCTGTGCTACGCCGCCGACCGCGACGCCCAGGTGGGGACGGTGCTCCTGTTGGCCGCGGCCGTCGGCATCTGGGCGTTGGCCCAGCTGGGGCGGAACCGGCCCATGGCCGTCCGGGGTGGGGCGCTGGCCGCCGGGCTCCTCACCATCGGGATCCTCGCCGGATGGGGAACCGTGTCCTCGCACCGGACGAACCAGGATGTGGCCGACGTCCTCTACGTCCGGGTCTTCCCGTTCCCGGACCGGGTCGCGTGGTTCGCCGACCACGGCATGCCCGAGCGACGTCAGATCGACGAGTTGGCCGCGGCCACGCCCAACCGGGCCGGGGAGGCCAGGGTGGTGGCGTTCGCCCCGAAGGATCCGGCATTCCGGCCGCTCGAGCGGTGGATGGTGGGCGCCGCGGGCCAGCGGACCTACCTTCTGTGGCTGGTGACCCACCCCTGGTTCGTGGTGACCGAGCCCCTGCAGCGCCCGGAGCGGTCGTACAACTTCGCCCGCGGTGACCTCACCTTCTATGCCGCCCCGGTGAACCGGTTGGACTCGCCGCTGACACCGGTGATGTGGCCTCCCCCGGTGGTGGTGGCCGTCATGGCCGTCGCGGCCGCCGCCCTGGCCGTCAGGACCGGGCGGTGGCGTGAGCGGGCCTGGTGGGCGGTGGTGATCCTCACCCTCGTCGGACTGGTGTCCATCCTCGTGTCCTGGCACGGGGACGGACAGGAGGTCACCCGTCACACGCTCGAAGGGGCTGCCGAGCTCCGACTCGGCGTGTGGATCCTCCTGCTGCTCGGGTTGGCCGGGTCGTTCCGCATCCGGGATCGGAGTCGCGTGCGAGCGACGGCCCGACGGTGGTGGCGGACCGCCTCCGTCAGCTTGGCGCCGTGTCCCCGCCAGTCGGCGCCGTCTCACCGCACCTCGACGACCTGGCTCTGAGTTGCGCCGACTTCCTGGCTGCCCATCCGGGCTCCTCGATGGTCACCGCCCTGGCCGGTGGGCCCGCGGTCGTGGATCCGCTCACCGGATGGGAGGCCATCTCCGGTGAATTCCAGCCGGGGGCAGACGTGGTCGGGGCCCGTCGGGCGGAGGACGCCCGGGCCGCGGCCATGCTCGGGTGCCACGTTCGTCACCTCGATCATTGGGACCACCAGTACCGCAACGCCACCTACGGGTACCGGGGACCGACCGACGGCGCCGGACTGGTCCGGGCTCTGGCCTCGGATCTCGGGAGGCTGGTGGAGAGCGCGGCGCTGGACACCTGGATGATCCCCCTGGGGCTCAGCCACCCGGACCATGTGATCGCCGCCTCGGCCTGCCTGGCCCTGGTCGACGAGTTCCCCGAGGTCGACTGGCTGGTCTACGAGGAGCTCCCCTACGCCGTCCACCAGCCGGGTGCGGTCGGCTCGGCCATCGCCGACCTCCGCTCCCTCGGATTCGAACTCCGACCCGCCGGCATCGAAGTGGATCCCGACCCAATGGGCAAGCGGCGGGTGATCGACTGCTACCACTCCCAGGTCAAGCCCCTGGGGGACGGCGTCGGCACCGCGGTGAACGCAGCCGAGCGCATCCACCGCCTGTCCCGCCGGACGCCCGGTCGGGCCCGGTAGCCCGCGCCGGCGTGGGGCGGACCGGTCCTACCGAGTCACCCGGGTGCCCGACGGGCCGACCGGGGCGCGGTCCCGAGCCCCGGTCAGTTGTGGACGGTGATGCTGACGCTGCCGCTGAAGGCGTTGCCGCCCGGACCGAAGGCCTCAGAGGACAGGACGTACGAGTTGTTGGGCACCGCCGTGGTGTTCCAGACGACGATCCATCCGTAGATGGTCGCCGTGGCCGTGCCGACGACCAGGCCGGAATAGCCACCGCCCGACAGCAGGAACTGGACGCTGGTGGCGTTGGAGGCGGCTGCGTCCAGGAGGGCCGCCGTCCCCGACAGGGTCGCCCCGGCGGAGGGGATTACAACGCTGGTGGTCGGGGGCGGTGAGTTGGCGACGGTGACGGCGACGCCGGTGCTCACCGCGTTGGCGGTGGAGTTGAAGGCCTTGGAGTTCAGGGTGTAGGTGC
The DNA here is from genome assembly GCA_963806285.1 of uncultured Acidimicrobiales bacterium. Lineage (GTDB taxonomy): Bacteria > Actinomycetota > Acidimicrobiia > Acidimicrobiales > RAAP-2 > Bog-756. The sequence goes on along the minus strand of CAWDXJ010000004.1, from coordinate 556,732 downwards.
CGTTGGGGACCCTGGTCGAGTCCCACGGGCAGATCCACCCGTAGATGGTCGGGGTGGTGGTGCAGATCACCTGGTTGGAGTAGGCGCCGCCCGACAGCAGGAACTGGACGCTGGTGGCGTTGGAGGCGGCTGCGTCCAGGGTGGCCGCCGTCCCCGACAGGGTCGCCCCGGCGGAGGGGATCAGCACGCTGGTGGTCGGGGGGGGTGAGTTGGCGACGGTGACGGCGACGCCGGTGCTCACCGCGTTGGCGGTGGAGTTGAAGGCCTTGGAGTTCAGGGTGTAGGTACCGTTGGGGACCGTGGTCGAGTCCCACGGGCAGACCCACCCGTAGATGGTCGGCGTGGTGGTGCAGATCACCTGGTTGGAGTAGGCGCCGCCCGACAGCAGGAACTGGACGCTGGTGGCGTTGGAGGCGGCTGCGTCCAGGGTGGCCGCCGTCCCCGACAGGGTCGCCCCGGCGGAGGGGATCAGCACGCTGGTGGTCGGGGCCGACGAGTAGTTGTAGGTCTGGACGTCGAAGGTGCGCCCGGTCGAGTCGGTCGGGGTGACGGTGACCTGGCTCCCGTTGACGGTGACCAGCACGAAGCCGTAGACGTTGGCGTCCGAGGCCGGGGTGGGCGCATGGCACGACGAGCCCGAGCCGATGGCGTAGGCGTCGAAGGCCGAACAGCCGCCGACGGAGCCGAGGGCGTCGCCGCCGTTGCCGTCCACGTAGGTGACCAGCGGCTTGCCCGGGATCTGGGGGTAGTTGCGCTCGTACTGGTGGGCGTGCCCGTTGAAGGCGATCTGGACGTTGTTGTTGGCCAGCAGGCCCTCGAGGCCGGTCGGGCCGTCGAGGTAGGTGTCGGTGCCCTGGCCGCTCGAGTCGGCGTGCAGCGGGTAGTGGAAGAAGGCGAACTTGATGGGGGTCGAGGCGTGGGCGGCCAGGTCGGACTTGAGCCAGGTGAGCTCGGCCCCGCAGGGCCCGCACCCCGACACCGGTCCGTTCCAGTGGCCCAGGAAGTCGCCCTGGTAGGCGCCCTGGGTGTCGGCCCAGGCCCCGTCCAGCACGTAGAACCGGGCCGAGCCCCAGTTGTAGGCGTACCAGACGCTCGGGTAGGTGTGGGCCCCCGACAGGGTGGAGATGCAGCAGTAGGACTCCGAGACGTCGCTCCCGCCCGAGGCCGCCGCCGCCAGGGGGGCGGCGAAGTCCTGGACGTAGGGCGTGTTGATGCTGAACCCGTGGTTGCCCTCGGAGGCGAAGATGGGCTTGCCGCCGAGGGCGGGCAGGTACTGGGACGGGAACAGGTTCCCCTGGGAGAGGTCGCCGTACTCGGTCTCGGTGCCCGAGTTGTAGACGTTGTCGCCGGCGGTGACCACGAAGCTGGCCGGGCTGGCCCCGATCCGGCTCATCACCGCCGCCTCCGCGGTGGTCCCGGCCCCGTAGTCGCCGAGGACGGCGAAGGAGAAGGGGGCCCCGGGGGCCGCCGCCGTGCTCACCTGGGGGGACGGGTCGGTGCCGAGCAGGTCGACCCCGGCCAGCTGCACCCGGTAGCAGTAGGTCCCCGGGGAGGGGAACGAGAGCGGCACCGACCACTGGTACTCGGCGGTGCTGCCGACGGTGATGGCGATCGGGTGGGCCGTCACCGAGTTGGTCGGGGTGCAGGACCCGCCCGAGACCGCCCCCCAGGTGGCGGATCCGGTGCTCTGGGAGGGTCGGTGGCCCAGTTGAGGGTGGCCGAGTTGCCGACCACCTCGGACACGTAGGGATACCGGGTCAGGGCGGCCGACCGGGCGGAGGCCGTGGACGAGGGCCACGCCGACGCCACCGACGCCACCAGCGCCACCAACGCCACCGAGAAGACGACCCTGCGCCAGGCCCGTCCGCCCCGGGCCGCCCCGTCCAACCGTTGCGATGCTCTCGATGCTCTCGGTGCTCTCACGGTCCCACCTCCCGTGTCCTGTCAGCCGTGCTGTCCGCAAGTCCTCCCGGCCACCCTAGCCACAGGCCAAACGGTGTGCCTCCCGCTCCGAGGGAGCAGGCAACGGCAGTCGGATGCCGGGTGGCCGACACCGACGGAACTGGCCCGACACGACGGGTACCGTGCACCAGAGGGTCCCGGGCCACGGTGGAGCGGACGATGGTGTTCCGCAATTCTCGACGTGAGGCGCGTCGAGGAGCTGTGAGCGCCGACCTACCCCCTCGTCGTCGAGGAGTCGGGTGGCCCGCCGGCGGTGCCGGTCGGAGCGCCCCGATCCCCGACCGGTCCGCGCCCCACTGGTAGCTTCCGAATTCGATGCCCCGTAACCCCTGTCGGCTGCCCCGGTGATCAAGTACATCGGGTCGAAGCGGAGGCTCGTTCCCGTGCTCGGGGCCATGTTCGACTCGAGCGGGGCCGGGACTGTCCTCGATCTGTTCACCGGCACCACCCGGGTGGCCCAGGAATTCAAGCGGCGGGGTGCCCATGTCACCGCGGTGGACACGGCCCGGTACTCGGAGGTCTTCTCGCAGTGCCACATCGAGACGGATGCAAGCACCGTCGACCAGGACGACCTCACGGACGCGCTCCGGTATCTCAACGTGCTGCCCGGGAGGAGGGGGTACTTCACCGAGACCTTCTGCGTGAAGTCCCGTTACTTCCAGCCGTTCAACGGCGAACGGATCGACGCCATGCGCGAGTGCCTGGAGACGGACTTCAAGGGCAGCACCCTGTACCCGATCCTGCTGACCAGCCTCATCGATGCCGCCGATCGGGTCGACTCCACCACCGGTCTCCAGATGGCCTACGTCAAGGCCTGGGCGCCGCGCTCGTTCAACCCGATCGAGCTCCGATCCCCCGAGCTGTTCGTCGGCCCCGGTCGTGCCGTCCGTGCCGACGCCGCCCGCGTGGCCGCAACCATCGGCCAGTTCGACCTGGCGTACCTCGACCCCCCCTACAACCAGCACCGGTACTTCACCAACTACCACATTTGGGAGACACTGGTCGCCTGGGACGCCCCCGAGCACTACGGGGTTGCGTGCAAGCGGATCGACTCGCGGGACCCTGGCACGAAGAGCGTGTTCAATCGGCGACGGGACATGCGGGTCGCCCTCCGCGAGGTGATCGAGAGGATCCAAGCCAGGATCGTCATCCTGTCCTACAACGACGAATCATGGGCCTCGCGGGAGGAGCTGGTCGACTGGTGCTCCTCCCGTGGACATGTGGAGGCGCTCGCATTCGACTCCAAGCGGTATGTCGGCGCGCAGATCGGCATCTACAACCCGCGAGGGGAGAAGGTGGGGGATCCCACCCGTCTCCGCAATCTGGAGTACCTGGTCGTGGCCGGCCCCAAGGACGAGGTGAAGGCGATCGCCGCGCCGTACGCCTGACCCGACCACCCGCGCTTGGTGCTCAGCCATCGAGCCGGCGCAGGCAATTCTCCAAGAAGTCGCGCTCGACGGCGTTCTCGGTCAGCAAGAGGGCCTCCTGGTAGGCCAGCCGGGCCTCGGCCACCCGTCCCAGCCGACGCAGGAAGTCGGCCCGGGAGGAGGCCAGGTAGCTGTAGGCGGCGAGGACCGGCTCGTCGGCCAGCGCGTCGAGGGCTTCGAGCCCGGCCTCGGGGCCGTCGGCGAAACCGACGGCCACCGCCCGGTTCAAGGCGACGACCGGAGAGGGCCAGATGGCCACCAGGAGGCTGTAGAGCCCGACGATCTCCCGCCAGTCCGTGGCATTCCAGCTCGGAGACTCAGCGTGCACGGCGGCGATGGCAGCCATCAGCGCGAATCGCCCGGGTGGGCGGCGGCGCAACGCGTCGCGCACCAACGCGACACCCTCACCGATCACCGCACGGTCCCAATCCGAGCGGTCCTGGTCGGCGAGGAGCACCATCTGCCCGCTGTCGTCCACCCTGGCCGGACGCCTGGCGTCGGTGAGCAGGATCAAGGCCAGCAGGCCGGTCACATCCGGATCGTCAGGCAACAGCGTGTGCAGCATCCGGGCCAGGTCCAAGGCGCGCTCCACCATGTCCCGCCGGACCAGATCGGCGCCGGCCGGCGCGGTGTGCCCCGTGGTGAACAACAGGTGGACGACGGTCAGGACCGCGTCCACCCGGGCCGGGAGCTCCTCGACCGACGGCACCCGGTAGGGGACGTGGGCGGCGGCGATCTTCTTCTTGGCCCGGGTGATGCGCGCGGCCATGGCCGCCTCGTTCACGAGGAACGCACGGGCCACCTCCACGGTGGTCAGCCCACAGATGAGGCGGAGGGTGAGCGCCACCTGCGCCTCGGGGGCAATCGCCGGATGGCAGCACGTGAAGATCAGGCGCAGCCGGTCGTCGGCGACCTCTCCCCCACCGGCATCGGCGTCGGTCTCGATCTCGTCGGGATCCGTGGCCGCGGACCGGACCAGCCGGGACAGGGACCGATCGTGCGTCGAACGGCGACGCATGAGGTCGATCGCCCGCCGGCGGGCCACGGTCGTCAGCCAGGCGCCGGGTTTCGCCGGCACGCCGCGGTCGGGCCAGGACGCAAGTGCCCGGGTGTAGGCGTCCTGCACGCACTCCTCGGCCAGGTCGATGTCGCCGGTGACGCGCACCGTCGCGGCGAGCACGAAAGCCCACTCGTGACGGTGCGCGTCGGCGACCGCGGCCTCGACCGAGCTGGTCATCAGGCCGGACCCGTACCTCAGTCGAAGGTCCTGATCGGCCGGACCTCGACACCGCCGAAAGGGGCCGGCACATCCCGGGCAACCGCCAACGCCTCGTCGAGGTCGGCGGCCTCGATGAGGTAGTACCCGCCGAGCGCCTCCTTGGTCTCGGCGAACGCCCCATCGGTGACCGTGTAGCCCCCCGAGGACTCCCTCCGCAGCGATGTGGCCGTACCGGTGGGCTGCAGCGCATTTCCCCCGCGGATCACCTTCGCATGGCGCTCGCCGAACGACTGGTGCTCCGCCATGATCTTCCCGAACCTCTCGGGCTCGACTCCATCCCAAGCGGTCTCGTCCTCGTAGATGAGAACCAGGTACTCAGCCATGTCATCCTCCTCTTTCTGGGACCCGCCCTGGGCCCTCCCTATCACGACGGCGGGCATACCCCGAGATCGACATCCCGGAGGCACGCTCGTCGATCCACCAACCCACCACCCCACCACCGGCCACCACCGGCCGGCCCGACCGGCGGATTCGGCCTCAGCCCATCCGCCTCCCGCTGGGCCCCATCTTGTGGCTGATGGCGTGGGAAGGAGCCCCCGCCGCCCCACGAGACCCCGGATCGGCACGGGGACTGATCCGCGGGCCGGATCAGCGATCGAGGTTCAGCCTCGGATCGCGAACGCATCGCCTCAGACCGGCATACCGTGCCAATATCGTGCCACCACGGGCGACAACAGACGGATCCGAGCACCTCGCGCCGACAACGGGTATGGTCAAAGGCCGTACTTCTCATGAAAGGGAATGACCATGCTCGCTTACACCTATCCACTGCTCGACTTCCTCTGGACAATGGTGGAGATCTTCCTGTTCATTCTCTGGATCTGGCTTGCCATCATGGTCTTCGTCGACATATTCCGGAGCCACGATATGGGTGGCTTTGCCAAGGCGCTCTGGGTGCTGTTCGTGATCATCCTCCCGTTCCTCGGTGTGTTCATCTACCTGATCGCCAGGGGTGGAGGCATGCACGATCGGGCCGCGGACCAAGCGGCGCGGGAACAGAAGGCATTCGACACCTACATCAAGCAGACCGCAGGGTCGGGCAGCGCAGACGAAATCGCCAAATTGGCCGATCTCAGGTCAAAGGGCGCCATCACCGACGCCGAGTTCGAGGCGCAGAAGGCCAAACTGCTGGCCTGAGGAACGACCCGGGGGAGCGGTCCCTGCCGGCGGTACGGCGAGGTCAGGTGGCGACCGGAGCGTCCTGGCCGTACACCGCATCGCCGCGGTCGGTGATGTCGTAGTAGTCGAAGCCCTCGGTGACATTCGGGGCGTCACCGGCCAGGGCCACCGCCACCTTCTGGATGCTGTTCCGTGCCACCCCGAGGATGATCTGGACGGCCTCGGCCGGGGTGAGCTCATGGTGAACCTGATCGACCAGGTCGGCGGTCATCTCCGCGGGCTGGGTGATCAGGGCATCGACGAGGCGCAGAGCCGCCTTGTGCCGGTCTGAGAAATCGCTGGACTCGTAGCTGTCGAGTTTCTGGTACATCGCCTCGTCGCCCCCGGCCCCGAGGGCCTTCACCGATCGGATCGACTGACAGATCCGACAGTTGTGGTAGCGGGCACCTCTCAGCCGCACCAACTCGGCGGTGACCGGGTCGAGCGCCCGCATCCTGGCCGTCGCCAGGAGGAACCCGTCGAAGGCCGAGGACGGGTCGGCCCCATGGCGTGCCGTGGCGATCCCAGGCCGGGGCGTACCGGGGAACAGCCGGATGGCGGCCATCTCCATCCGGAGCCCGAAGTCACAGACGTAGAGGCCCATCACGAAGGGGCCGATCTGGTCTACGGGCAGGTTTCCCGCCAACAGCTCCCGATCGGAGTCGGTGGTCCCGGCGACGTCCATGACGAACTGCTCGGTGAACGAGAGTGCCGCCCGCTGCGCATCGGTGAAAGCCGGCGAGGACGGCCAATCGGCCAGCAATCGAGCCTTGTCGGCCTCCAGCGCCTGTACTCCGTCCGGTCGATATCCCACCTCCTCCGGTGCACGGAGGAGCATCGCCACCCGCACCCGGCACAACTCCAGGAGGGTGACGGGCGCGGCTTCCCAGGTGGCCGAGCGCAACGCCACGAACGCGGACCATGCTTCGGGCTCCAGCACGGCCCTGGGGTCGGCATCGGTCGGGATCTCATTCCAGTCCACCAGGAGAGTCTTCCAGCGTTCGGGCGACGATGCCCGGGACCGGACCGCCTCCGTCGGATCCGCAGGTGGTCGCTCGAGGATGCGGCGGCGTCAGGATCACACCAGCAGATCCACTTCAGGCTTCCGCCTCGACGGAGGGACGGCGTTGTCGACACTCTCAGTGCCGTACAACCTCGAGTGCTTGTACGAACGGCTTGCGGCACAACACGCCGATGGGCCCGATCGAAACCGAGTTCTCCGCAGGCCAGATGGCATCTACCGGCTCCGGATGCAGAATGGAGATTGCGGGTATAACGTCGTTGTCTGCAGATCCGGGGGCGAGGTGGGACGATGACCTCATTGGTACGACAGCGTGGCCGATCGGCTACGGCCCTAGCTGCGTTCTGCGCGTTGATGATCGGCGCTCACATGGCCTCAGGCGCCCCGGTCGCAGCAGCCATTTCCAACGGAGGCGACAGCGTCAGCCACGCTGCCGGTGGCAGTTGCTCCGGATTCCTTCCGCCGGGGACAGTTGTCGGCATGGTGGCGACGCCGGACGACGGAGGGTACTGGATAGGGAACAGTACAGGGCAGGTCGTGGGCTGTGGAGACGCCGGGGGGTTCGGATCACTGGGCATCGCTCCGAACCAGTCGGTCGTGGGGATCGCCACCACTCCCGACGGCGGGGGTTACTGGCTGGTGGCCGGCGACGGTGGCGTCTTCTCCTTCGGCGACGCACGGTTCCGGGGATCCACCGGTGGCCTCACGCTCAATCAACCCATCGTCGGCATGGCCACCACTCCCGACGGCGGGGGTTACTGGCTGGTGGCCGCCGACGGTGGCGTCTTCTCCTTCGGCGACGCCGCCTTCCACGGCTCTGCCGGGAACATCCCCCTCAACCAGCCGGTCGTCGGGATGGCCGCCACTCCCGACGGCGGGGGTTACTGGCTGGTGGCCGCCGACGGTGGCGTCTTCTCCTTCGGCGACGCCGCCTTCCAGGGCTCTGCCGGGAACATCCCCCTCAACCAGCCGATCGTCGGGATGGCCGCGACACCGGGTGGCGCCGGCTACTGGCTGGTGGCCTCCGACGGGGGCATTTTCAGCTACGGTGACGCGGCCTTCTTCGGTTCCACCGGGAACTTCCCCCTCAACCAGCCTGTCGTCGGGATGGAGGGGAGCGGAACGGGGTCGGGATATCGTCTCGTGGCCTCGGACGGCGGTGTGTTCACCTTCGGCACCTCGGCATTCTTCGGGTCGGCGGTCTCTCCTCTGCCACTTGGTGTCTGTGTGGCCACGATGTCCAATCCGAGTCCGCCTCGCGGCAGCAATGAGACGGCGACCATCCGGTCGACCGTCGGAAGCGCTCCCGTCATCGTCACTGTCAACTTCAAGTTCCATGCGGCGTCGTTCGGCGGGGCAACGGACGGGCTCGGAAACGCCAGTGTGACCTTTCCGGTCGGGCACGCACAGATCCACGCCCCGGTCGGCGTGACGGTGAACGTAGGCAACGGTACAGCCACCTGCAGGACATCCTTCACGCCTCGGTGACTACCTGACTACCGAAGATCGGCTCCATTGCTTGTTCTCCCGGCAACCCGAGGAGCGGGTTCGGGACGATCCGCTGCAGCGCTGTCCCCGGAAGGGCTGATGAGCCGGGTCCTGCGGAGCGAAGTTCCGCCCAGTGCCGCCCGAGGCGTCAGGCAGACCCGACCGTGCGCACTGCCGGCGGTCCGAGCCGGCTGCAGGCGCGGTAGAGGGCGGGGCCGAGGCCCCGCCCTCTACCTACCTGCGGGCTTGGAACGAAATGTCGCTTTCGTCTAGTCCGTGGCGGTCAGCGTGGATCCGCTGGAGACCACGATCTCCTTGAACCCCTTCGGCTTCTTGAGACTGGCCGTGGTGACACCCTTGCCATTGGTCTTGAGCTTCAAGGTCGGCTCACAGCCGAGTGACGTATAGCTGTTCGCCTGTGCCTGCGCACCGGTCTCTTGGGTCTGGGTGACCTCAGCAATCACCGCAGGGCTGACCGTTCCGAGGGACGAGATCGACCCACCGGCGAACGAACCCGAAACAGTCCCTCCCGAGAACGTGAATCCGATGGGCGAAAGGCTTATGCCGATCGCCGAGTCGGTGACGGTGGTGTTGGCGACCTTGTCACCGGAGGTGCTCCACTCGATCGTCGTGTTGAACAGGGCGGTGCTGCCCGCGAGCAGACTGGAGCACGTGGCCTCGGCCGAACTGCCCGGGTGCGCGGGATCAACCGCGATGGTGAGCTTCTTGATCCCGGTGATGGTGGCCGTATTGGTTCCGTCCGTCGCCGTCCCCGTGCACGAACCGGTTGCCTTGGCGGAAGTGGCTACTGGGCCGGGCGAGCCGAACTGCGTGTTGGGCAGCGCCGCGACCGCGGGCACGGAGTCGCCCGGCGACGCCACCCAGTCGTTCTTCAGGGCCGGGGCAAGCTTGGCCGTTGCAGTGAGGCTGCACGAGGCGCTACTGCCGGGACCGGCGGTGATTACGACCTTTGCGGCTCCAGCCGTTACCGTTGACAGTGCGATTGCACCACCCCCGGTGAGGGCGACCGCTAGCCCGATCTTGACGATCTGCTTGAACATGGTGCTCCTTTCAAAGCTGGACCGGCCACAGGCTGGACCGGCCCCCGCCCATTTACAACGAGCGGCGGGAGGATAGCGTTACAGGCCGATCGGCCGGCGCTGCACCGGTCTTCCGGATCGCCCAGGAGCGCCGGTGCCAGGAGCGCCGGTGCCAGGGGCTGCGGTCTTCTCCACCGGGCCGGGCAGATTCGCCGCAGTTCAGTTCGATCCGGTCCGGACCTGTCTAGGTCTAGGTAGGATCGCTCGAGTTCGGTGGATGCAACCTGATCTGCACCTTCGATGCTGCCGGCTCCTGAGTGGTCACCATGGCCGCGCCTGGGATCGGCGACTGGTTGAAGTTGAACGCCCCCAGATAGTTGTAGGCATGAGCGTCCACCGACGAAAGCGGCTTGACCCCGAGCGCGTACTCGGTGAACGCGAGCAGCGAGGCGAACGACGCAACGTTGTGGTCGGTGTACCCGGCTTGGGCATACGGGGAGATGATGATCATGGGTACCCGGATGCCCAGACCCGAGCCAGCCGGGGGCGGCACATGGTCGTAGAAGCACCCGCAGTCATCCCAGGTCAGGAAGATGGCGGTGGAATCCCAATTCGGCCCGGTATCGATGGACGAGATCACTTGGCCGATCCAGTTGTCGCCTACCGCCATCGACTGACCGTTGTGCTCGCTCGTGGAGCCGGTCGGACCGCCCGAGGGCAGAAGGATGCTGAAATTGGGCAGGACGCCCGCCGTGGCGTCGGTCAAGATCTGGGACGACGGGACCATGTTGTTCACCTCGGAAGTGTCGAGGCAGTCGGCGAACGAAGGACAGATGGCCCGTTCATAGTCGCCCTGCGACTTTGGTGCCGCGTAGATCTTCCAGGTCTTGCCGGACGCCTTGAGCCTGTCCATTATGGTCGGCACCCACTTGACCGGGGTGGGCCGGAAGGCACCCTTGCCCTTGGACGTCGGCACACACGAAGGCACGACCTGGTACGGGGGAAGTCCGGTGGAGGACCAGTTGACCACACCGCCCGAGTCGCACCCCCATCCGGGTCCGGTGGTCCCTGTCGGGTTGTTTCCCTGGAAGCCGTCGAGCAGGCTGGTCACCAGCTCCACATGGGCGCCCCAGGTCGGGACCGGGTTCAGTTCGAAGGTCCGATCCGACACGGCGAACTTCGAGGCAAGGCCCCACGCGTTGGGTTCCGACGGCCTTCTGGTAGGTCTCGTAGCAGTAGTAGGTGGGAGTCCCGCAGCCCTTGATATTGGAGAATCCGTTCATCAGTCCGCCGTTGATCGCCCCGACTTGTCCGCTGCCCTGGTGAGAGACGACCGGAACGACGTCCGGTCCGGGGGCGAGAGGAATTGCTTGCCCAGTTGCCACCTGGCCGCTGGTCGCTCCGTCACACCGCGCCGGCACGGTCGAATTGCAGAAGGCCCCGAGAATGTTGTCGAAGGAGTGCCTGATCTGACACGTAACGTCAGGTGAGTGAAGCATCACGGTCAGTGCTCGTGAGTTGGCCGAGACCGCGGGTGAGGTCAGGCAATGTGGCCGATTTTCTAGGTTGAGTCCGATCGGAAGGGCCTGGGTACCTTCAGCCTCTTCAGCTTTAGCGCGTGCTTCTCGATGAGCCACCAACTTCCAACCGCAAAGGGAATCACCGCAGCTACCGACAGAAGCGTATATGGCCAATACCCCCACTTGTTAATTCCCCACAACACCAACAGCTGCTGAATCGGGAACGCATAGATGTAGATCCCGTACGAGTAGTCATTGACAGCGCCGACTGTCGGGAAGGGAAGGTGGATTCCGAGCCAGATCAGCGGATACGCGAGGAAGACCGCGGTGAGAGCCATGCTGTTGAGAGATTGTCCTTGCCCAACCGGAATGACAAGTCCAGCCAGGACTAGGACGGTCGCTCCGAGCGCAAGAGCCCCAGAGTCCGGGATCTTCTCGCGATAGAGGTAGAGGAGAGATCCCGAGAGAAAGATGGGCACGAGAGCAAAAATCATCCGTGGTTTGTAGAGTGAAAAATAGAATCTTGACGATGGCCCATTTGTCAAATAGAGGGAAGGCGAAATTCCGGGCCAGCATCGGGATCGAGGTGATCAAGACTTCAGCGATCCATGCGGTGGCGGCAATCAGGGCGACCAGCGAACGTCGTCTGAGCAACCCGAGTACAGAGAAAGCCGCAAGCAGCAGATAACAGAGGAATTCCAGCACAAGTGTCCAGAGCTGTGCGTTCCATCCGAAGCTGTCCCAGCCATTGGGCAGCGTCCTGGCGATGTTGCCCTGATTCACCTGTAACCAGAAGTTGTGGGTCACGTACCCGAACGGTCCATTGGGTTCAGTGAGATAGCAGCGGAGTCCGCAGGTCCTGGATAGTCCAGGATTGACGTGAAACCATGCGATCGTCCCGAACAGGAATGCGGTAACGAGAAGGCAGATCCAGAACGCGGGGAATATCCTGAGGAAGCGCTGCCACAGATAGCGTCCGGCATTGTTGCGGGATGCGCTCCCTGCGATCAGGTACCCGCTGATTCCGAAGAATCCGTACACTGCGACCGTTCCCAAAGTGGTCTTCCCAAGTATCCATTCGCTCCCGAACAGTCCCAACGTGATCGAATGGGAAAAGACGACCGCTAGCGCAAGGACCAGCCTCAGGAAATTGAGGCTGTTGCGTTTTGCCGAAAGGGATTGCCCAATCGTCGAAACGCCGACGCGCGCCCCTTCCTGGTGACTCCCAGCGTGGGCTATTGCGATATTGGGTGGCTCGATCACCTGCGGCCCAACTGCAGTAGGAGGTACTTCGGCCATCGAGGGTCGCGTCACCCTGGGCCCTGGCAGAGCCATGCAGTACCTAACCGAGTCTCACACTTCACATCGCCGAGTGTCATGTCGACCCGTACTCTTCTCCACCGCCTGGCACCCAAGGTAGAACCTCTTTAGGTTACCGACTCCTGAATGAAACGTTGCCTCCGAGCTGCCCGCCTCTCGCCCCGAGGGACTCCGAACCGGGTTTCTCATGCCACATCGAAGCTGAGAGTGGTGACGGTAGTCGTTCTCGACCTCGTTCTGCGTCCGGTCGTCGGAGCGCAGCCGCTCCTCGTTGAACCACGATATCCACGCACCCGTGGCGATCTCGAGGTCGTCAGGACACCTCCAAGGCCAGCCGTTGTCGGCCAGGGTGGCAGGGTTGCGGCGCAGCTCGGTCTTGAATATGCCCATGACCGTCGTCGGCGAGCCAGTGGCGGGCCGTCAAGAGGGGTGAGTCGGAATCCCTCAGGCAGCCACTTCGGCGATCACGACAGATATGTTGTCGCGACCTCCCGCGGCAATGGCGCTGTCGATCAACTTCTCGACGATCGTGGCCACATCTTCGTCTCTCGCCAAAGCACTCCCGATCTCTTCGTCGGATAGCTCGTTGAACAACCCGTCACTACAGAGAACGATCCGATCCCCCTCTTCGACGGCGAGCGTCGTCTGGTCGATGTCGACATCGGACCCAACGCCGAGTGCTCGGGTGAGAATCCCGTAATAGGGATGCTGAGTTGCCTCGTCCTCCCGTAGTTCTCCACGCTCGATCAGTTCGGCCGTCAGGCTGTGATCCCGGGTGAGGTGGGTCAGCGAGCCCTCGCGAAATAGATAGGCCCGGCTGTCCCCGACGTTGACGAGCGCGACCCGTCCCGTAGTGAGGAGTCCAGCCGCGCACACCGTAGTGCCCATGCCCTCCAGGCCAGGTTGGGCGACCGCACGTTCCCGGATTGCCCAGTTCGCGGCACGTACTGCCGCCTGCAGCTCGTCAACCGATTGGCCCGTGAAGACAGCGGGGACCACGCCCGCCGCGACCTTCGCTGCGATTTCGCCTCCCGGGTGTCCGCCCATCCCGTCCGCGACAAGTGCAAGCCGATCGCCGGTGACGACGACATCTTCGTTGTTTTCGCGAAGCTGTCCGATGTCAGTTCGACCCGCCGTTCGCAATGTGGTCATGGGTCCCTCCCAGGATTCTGGATCGGCAGTCAGTGAGACTGGGTGGTCGCCCCCTGCGAGAAGATGTCGGGCGTGGGCGAGTGCTCCCTGGCGGTGGTTGGCATCAGTTTCAAGCTGTCTTGCCCAAGCATCGAGCAGTTCCCGGGAGGGCCGACGCCTGAATGCGCGAATGGCGGCGAGCGGCACGCCCGCCCGACGGAGCGCATCTATCACCCGTGCGTCACCCAACTGGCCCGGGGAGTAGTAGCGATACCCCGAGCCCGGGTCCACCGCTGCAGGTGCGAGGAGGCCCTCAGCCGCATACGTTCTCAGCCGTTTAGCTGAGAGGCCAGAGCGGTCCGAGAACTCTCCGATGGGCATGAGGTCGTCCACAGAATGAAGCATGGACCCTTCCCGGTGGTGAGAGTCAAGTGGGATCGCCGAGAACAGCTTGGGGTAGCCCAGGACCTACGGATGACCTGTATAACGCCGGATGGTTGGGATAGTCAGCGGTTCTTCGGCCGAGAGCTTCTGACGGTGAGGAGCACCCAAACGGTCGCAACCGCGCCGAGCGCCATGAGCACTGCCAAACCATTGCTTCCGGAAATTGCGCCGATCATGGTCACCTCGCTGAAGGCACCCTACTCCTCAGCTTTGCAACATGTCCCCGACCCGCATTGACTCATCAGAAACCCGCGCGTAGCCGACATCGTTGCCTCACGAAGGAATCCGCGCCTGGTGTCGGTCGACTACGCCTGATCCATGGAGCTTTCGATGGGTGCTCGACGTGCCGTGACGAACAAGCTGGCCAACCAGTACAAGCGGGGATCCCGATCCGAGAAGGGGGCCATCCTCGACCAGTTGGTGCAGCTCACGGGGTGGAACCGGGGTCACGCCCGTTCCCGGCTGCTCAATGCCGGTGAAGTCCGGGTGGTGCGGGTGGGCACCCCTCGGGTGCCGATCTACTCGTCCCGGGTGGTGTCGGCCCTCGAGCTGTGCTGGCGGGCCGCCCGGATGCCGGCGGGCAAGCGCCCCGCCCCCATGCTCCCCGTGCTGGTGCCGTTGCTCCGCCGGGACGGGGAGCTCGACCTCACCGACGACGAGGCCGTGCTGCTCGCCTCGATGAGCGCCGCCACCATCGACCGGCGGCTGCTTGCGGTCGGCCAACTGACCTCGACCGGCACATGGGCAGGACCGGCCGAAGCCCTTGCTCCAGCTCCGCCTCTGCAGCCCGACCAAATGTGGTCGACCCGCGAGCCGGGCCGCACTTTTGAGATTGCGGCCGTGCCAACGCGCTTCGTCCAGGCCGGCGAAAGTCCGGTCTCCGGGTGACCGGGGCTACCGTCCGGGATGAACAATCCACAGAGCGAATGCACCTGCGGACATGGTAGGCGCGCCGAGGGCGCGGCGGAACAAGTCCATCACTCCCCCGGCTTCCGAATAGTCACGATCGATGATGATCACTCGAACGTGATATCTGGACAGGGTTGTCTGGGCGGCGGCGACCAGATCGGGTGTGACAGGCGGTCGCGGCGACCCCGCGGCATTTCCGGCAAGAAACGCCTGCAAGGCGGCCGGGCTGAGCGGATCCGGGATGTCCGAGCCATTGCCATTTTGATCGGGATGGTAGGCGTAGCCACCCAGAGAACGAAACCTATAACCAGCACTTGCCTGCCAAAGCAGAGGAAGGGTCACTCGAGACCCTGACGCGTAAGGGTAGGTGAGGGTTATCGGATCTCCGCTGGGAATAGTCCGGCTCAGGCTTGTGGGAAGCGTCACGGCTTGGGTGGATTCATAGGGCCACCGCGGTAGCTGCGTGACGACCAGCGCAGCCAGCACGACACCGGTGACGATGACGGCTCCGACTGCACGCGGGTCGAGGGCTTCTCCTCTGCGCCCTCCTTATGTTTCTCAATCTCGGAGCCTTGCGTAGGTCGTCCAGTCCGAAAGCAATTACTGCGGCGAGGCAAGCACTCATCTCGAAGGAGACTCTGATCGGGAGAAGATTGTCGACGAGCGGAAGATGACCCAGGATCCAAAAAGGAAGTGGGACATGGGTCGTATTTCCCCTGACGTTGAGGAATGGCCCGAGCGACAGGATGGCACAGCTCGCGAAGAGGGCCATTGACAGCTGCATCCGAGCGCTGCGGCGAGATCTCCACGCGAGAAGACCTGCGACAATCAGAATCGGAATGCCGACGTATCCGCCTGCCTCCGTTGGAATGCCGATCCGACCCCCCCAGAATGCAAAATAGCCGGGCAAATAGCCGCCCGAAATGCCTGAGTTCCCAGCGAGACTCTTTGGAGGGGGCCAGGAATGACGAAACTGAGCAGATCGTTGTGATAGGCGTTTACGAGCGGATAGGTCGCACCGGAGACGTGCTGAGGTCCGGCCAGCAGCATCCAGACGGGGTATGCCAACAAGACCACGCACACCGCGAAGGCGATTCCGATCGGACGAATGACCACCTGTACGACTTGGAGTGCCCTACCTGGGTTGCGCACGACCACCAATGCCAGGCCGATGCCGACAATGAGAGCGAGGGACGCAAACACCTCTGGCGAAATGAAGTACTGCGCAGCCAGAAGAAGGCCGAGCTGCATCCCGAGTTTTCGGTCCGCGCCTCGGCGCAGCAGGATCTCGACAAGGGTCGAGACGATCAACGGCGGCAGGGGCACGAACAGCAGAACTGGATGCGCAAGGGCTTGGCCGACCATGTACGGCGAGAATCCGTAGAGAAGGCCGCCCAGCGCCGCCGCGGGGCTCCAGATCCGCCATTTCCGAAAGACCACGAAGGCGGCGCCTGCCGAAATCGGCATGGCCAGCACCATGAGTACATTGGCCGCAACTATCGGGCCCCAGGTCAGGCCAATTGGCGCGAGTACCCATCCAAGAAGAGGCCCCTCGGTGTTCTGAGCCAAATTCACACCCGCCGGCGCAAACATGGCGTTACTGAAGAAGGGGTTCAAGCCATGGATGAGCGCATGGGGTGCCCAGCCGAGGAACCAAATCGACAGGCTGTAGTCACCAACACCAACGCCACTGAACACTCGGTGACCAATGCCGGGAAGTGAAGTCCAATAGGCGATCAAGCCGAGGCAGAGGTACGCCCCCATAACCGCGGCCGAGAACAGCGTTTGCTTTCCACCGGCAAGCCGCGACATCGTCACGGTGGTCACTTTCGGCGGCGCTGAACGGGTTTCGGTAGCGACCAAGTTGAGTTCCGAAGACTTGCGACCAAGCGCTCGGACCATCACCTCGTACTCATGCGTGGAAAAGCCGCTGATCTGAAAACCCGAACAGACGTTAGTGCGTCATACATGGCCGTGGCCTCATCTCATGGACACCCGCTAAAGGGCAAAGCCGAAGGTCGGGCTCCCAGATTGGGTCTGGGCACTGACGCTCCGGTAAGGGAGTGCCCCGTCCGCATCAGTGCCGGCCGATCGGTACCCAACCGAGCCATGGAGGCAGAAGTGCGGGTTCGACAACTTCTGAAATCATCAAAGCTCCCACTGCCTGCCCCCGTTCGCCGGAAGTGCCATCTTGCTGCATTACTGGGACCTCGGTTCTCACACGGCAGCGAACATACCGCAGAAGGACTCAGACGGCTTGAGGGTGCCCCGGTTCGCCGGCTCAGTGACATTGACCCTAAGCACCGGATCAGCCAATCGAGTTCCCCACACCCGCCCCGTCCAAATATGGCCTCCCGCTCCACCCGGCTGTCCGGGCTATGGGCACCCGGGGCGGTCCTGTCCTTCCTCCGCGGCGCCCACGGCAGTGGCGCCCACGGCAGGAATCGAACCTGCGACACCTCATTTAGGAAACGAGTGCTCTATCCCCTGAGCTACGTGGGCCAGCCTTCGTACAGAGTTTAAGTCTCCCCGCCCCGCTGGCGAATGAGGACCGGGAACCGACCCGGCGAACCGGTCAGGCCGGGCCGGCCCCGGGCACGAGGACACATCGGGTGCCGCTGTAGATGGTCGGCATGCACTTGTTGCAGTGGATGCACAGGCCTTCGTCCCTGAGGCCCTTCTCCCACCGCTGGACGAGGTCGGGCTCACGCAACAGGGCCCGGGCCATGGCGACGAATTCGAATCCTTCCGCCAACGCGCGCTCGACAGTCTCCAGCCGGTTCACCCCACCGAGCAGGATCAACGGCAATGACAGGGCATCCAGGAACTGGCGGGCATACGGGAGGAAGAACGCCTCCTCGAACGGGTACTCCTTGAGGAATCGCGATCCGACCGCACGGAATCCGAATCGCAGCGGACCGGGCAGTGTGGCCCCGAACTCGGGTCGTGGGGCCTCTCCCCGGAACAGGTACATCGGGTTGGACAGCGAACTCCCGCCGGTCAGTTCCAGCGCGTCGAGAGCGCCACCCGATTGGAGCATCCGGGCGAACTCGATGCTCTCGTCCAACCAGAACCCTCCGGCCACCCCGTCGGCCATGTTCAGCTTGGCGGTGACCGCAACTCTGTCACCGACCGCTCCCCTGACCGCGTCGACCACCGCCAGAGGGAAGCGCGCCCGGTTACCGAGGCTGCCCCCCCACCGGTCAGCGCGTCGATTCAGCTTCGGGCTGAGGAAGGCGCTGAGGAGGTAGTTGTGTCCGAGGTGGATCTCCAGGCAGTCGAATCCGGCCTCCACCGCCAGCGCCGCCCCCCGTCGATAGTCGTCGGTGATCCGGTCGATGTCCCGCTCCGAAACAGCCCGGGTCACCTCACCGGTGGGACTGAGCCGCCGCGACGGTGCCAGGGAGGGGGTCCGGTTCGACCGGCCATTGGCCACCGGGCCGGCGTGGCCGATCTGGGCGGATACCGCCGTCCCGGAGGCATGCACGGCATCGGTGAGCCGGCGCAGGCCCGGGACCGAGTCCTCTCCCAGCAGGACGCAGTGGCGGTCGGTCCGCCCTTCGGGTGAGACGGCCAGATAGGCGACGGTGGTCATTGCCACGCCACCTTCGGCCACACGCTCGATGGAAGTCGATCAGATCATCGGTGACCATGCCCTTGGGGGTCCGTCCCTCGAACGTCGCCGACTTGATGATCCGGTTCTTCAGGGCGATCGGACCCAGCCGGGCCTCGCCGAAGACGCTCCGGGCGCGGCCGACGGTCTCGTCGACTCCGCTCACTGCGCTTCGACCATCGGGATCACCGGCTCACACCGCCGAAGCGCCGAACGCGGCCAGCGCACCCATCACCGCATCGGTCAGGGTCGGGTGGCAGACCACCAGGTCCGGTAGCCATGGGTCCGGCTGCGCATAGCGGAGGGGCGAGCCGTCCACCCGGCTGGCATGCAAACCGATGGCCAGGGCCACCGCCACCGGAGCGGCCGAGTCCCATTCGTACTGGCCCCCGGCATGGACGTAGACCTCGGCCTCGCCGCGGATGACTGCGGCGATCTTGGCGCCCGCTGACCCCATGGGAACGGTGGTTGCCCCCAGCGCTTCGGCGACGAACGACGAGAAGTCGGGTGGGCGGCTCCTGCTGACCACCATGCGCGGCACCGGAGCCGGGGCCTGGAACGGAGGAGGATCGCCCGTCCCGAGCACCACATCGAGGGCGGGAAGGGCGACGGCTCCCACCACCGGGTCGCCGTCCACGGCCAGGGCGACGTGCACGGCCCAGTCCTCCCGACCCTCCGAGTACTCGCGGGTGCCGTCCAGCGGATCGATGATCCACACCCGGCCTGACTGCGCTCCGAGCGCCTCGGACTGGTCGGCCTCCTCGGATCGGATCCGATCGGCGGGGAACCTCCCGGCGATCCTCTCCATGAGGAGCCGGTGCGAGAGCCGGTCACCCTCCTGGCCGAGCGACTTCCCCGGTTCCGAGCGGGATCGGAGCTCCATCAGGCCCACTCCGGCCATCCGGGCCCATTCGGCAGCCGCCCGGTCCTCTTCTCTGAACACGCGCTCTCCCCCGTCCGGACCTGGTTCGAATGTCCTGCATGCCCGGTGGACCACGGTCCCCGGCCTCGATCTCGGACCCACAGTCTGCACGATGGGGAGACGCGCCGATGGCACAGGGGCGACGGAAGGGTGACGCAGGGGTGGAACAGGGTCGAGGGACGGGTGACGCAGGGGTGTGAGCACGGAGCGCGGCGACGGCTCCCGGGTCGGCGCTTGGGCCGGACGACCGGGCGCTGGGTACGCTGCTGCGAGCCATGTCCGCCCTTCCGATGACCGTCGAGGAGCTCCAGTCGTTTCTCGACGGCGCTTTCCCGAGTGCGCCGCCCCCCTATGTCGTCGAGGAGATCACCGGGAACAGCATCCGGATCCGCCTGACGATCGGGCCTCGCGACAGCCGGCCTGGCGGCACCGTGTCCGGCCCGTCGCTCATGGCCCTGGCCGACTGCGCTTCCTACCTGGTCATCATCGGCCAGATCGGACCCGTGGCGCTGGCGGTGACCACCAGCCTGCACATCGACTTCCTCCGCAAACCGGAACTGGTCGACGTGGTGGCGGAGGGAACCCTCCTCAAGCTGGGACGCCGGCTGGCGGTGGCCGAAGTGGCCCTGTTCTCGGTCGGGAGCGAGGCACTGGTGGCCAAAGCCCAGGTCACCTACTCGATCCCCCCTGACCGCGGCGGGGGCTAGCGGCCGCCGGACCCCGCCGTCATTGCAGCGGACCGGCGTGCGTGCCAGCATCGGGGTTCAGCCTTCCAAGGGGGACGGACCATGCATGACCTCGTCATTCGAGGGGGAACGGTCGTCGACGGCACCGGAGCACCGGCCCGGACCGCCGATGTGGCCGTCGACGGGGGACGGATCAGCGGCGTCGGCTCCCTCGGCGGCGAGGGGGCGAGGCGGACCGTTGATGCGGACGGCCTGCTGGTCTCGCCGGGGTGGGTGGACATCCACACCCACTACGACGGCCAGGCCACGTGGGACGAGGTGCTGGCACCCAGCAGTTGGCACGGGGTCACCACCATCGTCACCGGCAACTGCGGGGTCGGGTTCGCCCCGGCCCGTCCCGACCGGCACGACTGGCTGATCGGCCTGATGGAGGGGGTCGAGGACATCCCCGGCACCGCCCTGGCGGAAGGGATCGAGTGGGAGTGGGAGACCTTCCCCGAGTACCTCGACACCCTGGACCGGCGGAAGTGGACCATGGACGTGGGCACCCAGATCGCCCACGGAGCGGTCCGCTCCTACGTGATGGGCGAGCGCGGCGCCCGCAACGAGGCCGCCACCCCCGAGGACATCGAGGCCATGAAGCAGCTGGTGAAGGAGGCCGTCGCCGCCGGCGCCCTCGGCTTCTCGACCTCCCGGACCCTCGCCCATCTGGCCATCGACGGCGAGCCGGTTCCCGGCACCTTTGCCGCCGAGGACGAGCTGTTCGGCATCGGCAGCGCGCTCGGGGAGCTGGGCACCGGCGTGTTCGAACTGGCCCCGGCCGGGTCCGCCGGCGAGGACATCGTCGGCCCGAGGAAGGAGGTGGACTGGATGCGCCGACTGTCGGCGGCCATCCACCGCCCGGTCACCTTCGCCCTGCTCCAGGTGGACAGCGCGCCCCGGTCTGTGGCGCGAGCTGATGGACGAGTCGCTGCGGGCCGTCTCCGAGGGGGCCGACCTCTGGCCCCAGGTGGCCGGGCGGGCCACCGGCCTCCTCTCCGGCCACTTCACCACCTACTGCCTGTTCGACCTGATCCCCGCCTATCAGGAGCTGAAGGCAAAGGGCCTGTCACCCGACGAGTTCGTGGCCGCCCTGCGGACCCCCGACGTGCGGTGCGCCATCGAGTCCTGGGAGCCCGACCCGGGCTCGGCCGAGCGGATGGAGCAGGCCTACCGGACCACCTTCGCCCTCGGCAGCCCTCCGGACTACGAGCCCGGGCCCGAGCGCTCGCTGGCCGGGATCGCCGCGGCGACCGGCCGCCCTCCGCTGTCCGTGGCCTATGACGCCATGCTCGACGACGACGGGCGCGGGCCTGCTCTACGTGCCCATCCTCAACTACTCGGACGGCGATCTCGGTCCGGCCCGTGAGATGCTGCTCCATCCCCGCGCCGCGGCCGGGCTCGCCGACGGCGGGGCCCACTGCGGGGTCATCTGCGACGCGTCCCAACCCACCTTCATGCTCACCCACTGGACCCGCGACCGGGCCCGGGGTGGACTGCTCCCGCTCGAGTGGATGGTGAAGAAGCAGTCCCACGACACCGCCCGGCTCTACGGGCTCACCGACCGGGGCACGGTCGAGGTCGGGGCCGTGGCCGACATCAACCTCATCGACTACGACGGACTGCAGCTGGGCAACCCGGTGGTGGTGGACGACCTGCCGGCCGGCGGCAGGCGCCTCCTCCAGGATGCCACCGGCTACGTGGAGACCATCAAGTCCGGAGTCACCACCTTCGCCGACGGCCGGGAGACCGGCGCCCGTCCCGGCGCCCTGTTGCGCGGCGCCCGCTGACCTCGCCACCCCGGCGGTCAGGGGTGGGAACCGTGCTCCGGTGCTCCATGGTCGGCGGTTCCCGGTGATCCGACCGCCCCGACGGCTGCGGCCTCGGCCGCGAACTCGGCCTGCATCTGCTGGTAGACCCGGTGCTCGACGATGAAGGCCAGGGTGGGGACGAAACCCGCCGCCACCACCACCAGGATGCGTCCCAGCCGCCAGTGGGCCCGGCGGGCCAGGTCGGCGGCGGCGGCCAGGTAGACCAGGTAGAGGTACCCGTGGACCGGGGCCACGATCCGCTCCGCCGTCTTCGGATGGGCCCCGAACACCTGGAAGAGGACCACGACAGTCAAGAGGAGCAGGGCGGTGCCCACGATGAAGGCCATCACCCGGTAGCGGATCAGCGCGCCGTGCACGGAGTCCCTCTGTGGGCGCTCGCCCCCGGCGACGGTCCGTCAGGCCCCGGGCGGGCGGCGCCGCTCACCGGTTGCCGGAGCCCGCATCGGCGTTCAGCCCCGCCAGATACCGGTTGTAGGCCGCCAGCCGCGCCGCTTCCTCCTCGGTCTGCGGTTCGAACCGCTCCCCGCGGCCGCCGGCGTCGATCGACCGCGGTCCGGCGGCGATGGCCACGTTCTTCCGGCGTCCGCCCGACAGCGCCCAGCCGGGTTGGTCGTGGGTCTCCGGGCCGACATCCTCTGCGCCCCCGGCCGGCAGCGGCCGTCGGGACGAGGGGGCGGCCCCGTCGTGGACCAACTGCCACCACACATAGACGGCGTAGCCGGCGAACAGGGGCCATTCGAAGGTGTAGGCCCAGCTCAGCGTGTTCCCACCGAGGGCCCGGCCGAGCTGCCACCAGGTCATCCAGGCAAAGACCGGCAACAGGACCAGGAGCGTCACGTGCATCCCGACCAGCCGGGGCGAGAGGTAGCGGCGCACCCTCCCATGGTACCTGCGGGCCTGCGCACCTCCCATTCGGGGATCCTGCACATCCCCTTCGGCCAGCCGGGGCCCGGCCTACTATTTCCCCGTCCGCCCAACGGACCGGCGCCCGGCCGTGCGGCCTCGGCACCGGCGCAGACCCGCTATTCGCCGCCGAGGAAGGACAGCCATGGACAATCGTGTGAGAATCGGGATCGCCGAGGCCATCGGGACGATGATCCTCATCGCCGGAGGGCCGGGCACCGCCATCCTGGCCACCGGGGGCTTCTTCCCCCGGGGATCGGTCGGGGTCCTCGGGGTGGCGCTCGCCTTCGGGCTCAGCCTGCTCGTCGCCGCCTATGCCATCGGGTCCATCTCCGGCTGCCACATCAACCCGGCGGTCACCCTCGGGCTGTGGACCATCGGGAAGACGAAGACCAGGGAGCTGCCCTTCTACATCGTCGGACAGGTCGTCGGTGGCCTGGTCGGCGCCCTGGTCATCTACATCATCGCCAAGAGCAGCTCGATCCAATTCAGCGCCAGGTCGTCCGGCTTCGCCTCCAACGGCTACGGGATCCACTCGCCCGGAGGGTTCAAGCTCGGCGCCGTGATGCTGGCGGAGGTGTTCTTCACCGCGGATCTTCGTCTTCATCATCGCTTCGACCAGCCGGTTGTCCATGCCGGTCGGGCTCACCGGGGTCACCGTCGGCCTGACCCTCACCATCATCCACCTCATCTCCATCCCCATCGACAACACGTCGGTCAATCCGGCCCGGAGCCTCTCGACCGCGGTCTTCCAGGGGAGTTGGGCGCTCAACCAGCTCTGGGTGTTCATCGTCTTCCCCATCGTGGGCGGCATCCTCGGCGGCTCTGCGTGGCGAGCCCTCCGGCCGGCATCCGACGAGATGACCGAGGAGGTGTCCGAGGCCGGGGCGCCCGCCCCCTACGGCCGGCGGCCGCAGCCCGAGTAGAGGCGGCGTGGGTGCCCGGCGGTGGTCGTCGTGACACCCGGCCCGTAGCGTGGAGGCCATGAGGCACATCAGCCAACCCGCCACCCTGTTCGCACCCGCACGTCGACGTGCGGGTCAGCACCCGGCGGAAGAAGACCGCCGGGGCCCACTGGGAGGGCGACCGCATCGTGGTGGTGGTCCCCGCCCATCTGCGGGGGGCCGAGCGCGACGAGATGGTCGACGTCCTGTCCCGCCGCCTGGCCCGGCACCGGCCCCATCTGCACGCCTCCGACGACCAGCTCGAGCACCGGGCGGTCGCACTCGGACGGAGCTACCTCGACGGCGTGGCCCCCGCCTCCATCCGCTGGTCCGCCACCCAGATCAAACGATGGGGCTCGTGCACGCTCCAGACCCGCGAGATCCGCATCTCCGAGCGGCTGCGGGTGGTGCCCGGATGGGTGCTCGACGCGGTGATCCCCACGAGCTGGCCCACCTCTTCGAGCCCAACCACTCCCCGCGCTTCCGGGAGCTCGAGCACCGATATCCCCGACAGGGCGAGGCCGAGGTCTTCCTGGAGGGCTACGCCCTCGGACTCCACATGCCGGGCCCCGCCGACGCCATCGACGACGCCGCCGACTGACCGGGTGCGGATGTCGCGACTCGGCCGCCGTCGGCCACCGGCTGCGGCCCGTATGGGGCGCACCGCCTGATTCGCGAGTACAACTTGGGTCGTGGCCTATCTCCTGGCGGCACTCGCCGCCTTCATCAACGCCCTGGTCGCCTCGGTCCTCCAGCGGCTGGGCGTCGAGTCGGCACCGGAGTCGACCACGCTCAGGCTGAGCCTCATGTCCCATGCCTTCCGCCGGGGGGTCTGGCTGATCGGCTTCGCGCTGAGCCTGGGGCAGTTCGCGGTGCATGCCACCGCCCTGCGGTTCGGCGAGCTCAGCATCGTCCAGCCCATCCTGACCACCGAGCTCCTCTTCCTTCTGCTCATCCTGGCCGCCTGGTTCCGCTACCGCCTGGGCTGGCGGGAGTGGCTCGGCTCCCTGACCGTCGTGGTGGGCCTGGGCGGCTTCTTCCTCGCCGCCCGTCGCCCACGGGTGGCCACGGGATCCCGACCGGCCACGCGTGGCTGGTCGCCTACGGGGTGCTCTTCGTCTCCGTCGGACGGCTGCATCGCTGGCCGCCCTGCGTGGCCCCCGTTGGTGGCGGGCCGCCGCGTTCGGGTCGGCCACCGCCATCACCGCGGCGTTCACGGGCCGCACTGACCAAATCCACCACCACCTACGTCACCGAGGGGTGGGGGCACGTGTTCACCCACTTCCAGCCCTACCTGCTGGCCGTCACCGGGCTCGGGCACCGTGTTCCTCCTCCAGAACGCCCTCCATGCCGGGCCGATCACCGCGTCCCGGACCACCCTGGTGACCATCAACCCGCTGGTCAGCATCCTGCTCGGCATCACGCTCTTCGCCGAGCGCCTCCG
Source organism: uncultured Acidimicrobiales bacterium (assembly GCA_963806285.1). Lineage (GTDB taxonomy): Bacteria > Actinomycetota > Acidimicrobiia > Acidimicrobiales > RAAP-2 > Bog-756. Next base: position 531,650 of record CAWDXJ010000004.1, on the reverse strand, counting down.
GACCGGGCCCCTGTGGATCTCCCTGTCGGTGGGGGCCCTGGCGGTGCTGGTCGTCGGCGTCGTGGTGCTGGCCCGCTCGCCCCTCGTGGCCGGGACCACCGAGGAGGGTGCAGGACGAAGAGATGCTGGGCGGGGCAAGGGACAGGGCCGGGGTGGGATCCGGGCTGATGCCCGGCATCCCCTCGATCGAGGCGGTTCCGTCAGTCAGCGGCGGCCCCGCCGACTGAGCCGCCGACCCAAGCGCCGTCGCCACCGGTAGGGTCGCCGCCCCATGTCGGGCGGGTCGCTCCGGAGCAGGACCCTTGGTCGCACACCGGAGCGACCCGGCCACTCCGATGCCCGGGCCCGGTCGAGCACGGCGGCCAGCTGGAGCATGTCGTCGCCGACCTCGGCCCGCATGGAGGCCAGCAGGGCGGCGGTGATACGGGCATCGCCCAGGGCGCTGTGGTGGTCGTCCCACCGCAGTCCGAAGTAGCGGTCGCAGCAGTCGACCAGACGGGCCCCGCCCGGACAGATCCGAGGTGCCGCTGGGCCACCTGCCAGGTGTCCACGGTCGGGACGTCGCCCGGGACGAGGGCCTCGCCGCCGGCCCGCCGGCACTCGGCCCGGAGGAAGGCGAGGTCGAAGCCGTCGACGTTGTGTCCAACCACCACCCGGCCGGACAGCTGGTGGGCCAGGAACGGCTGGATCGCGGTGAACGTCGGCGCCCCCTCGAGCATCTCCCCCGTGATCCCGTGGACGTGGGTAGGACCGGGGTGACGGTCGGGGTCGACCAGCGTGGCGAAGGCACCGAGCTCGACCCCGTCGGGGATCGAGGATGACCACGGCCGACCTCGATGATCCGCTCCTCCTCCGGCGAGAGCCCCGTGGTCTCCACGTCCAGCACTGCGAAACCCGTCCGGAATCCCGGCCCGAGTCCCGTCCGGCCCTCCCCTGGGCTCTCCACGCCGACCAAGCTAGACGGAGGGTGCGACACCGTGTCCTACGCTCTCGGTCGACACCGCTGACGGAATCGTGCCCCGGCACCGGACCCGAGCCGGTCAGCGCCCACCCTCCGGTGGGCCGGTTCAGGTGCTGGCCCCCACCAGCTCCCGCAGTTCCGCGTCCACGTCGTCCTTGTGCTTCTGCTCGTCCCGACGGGCACTGCGCGGGCTCCACCGGCCCCGGTTGAGCCAGATGGTCGGGATGAAGAGGACCATTCCTCCCAGGCACACCCAGAACCAGTTCTTCCACTGCGAATGGGACTTGCCCACCCCGTTGAGCAGCGCCGTCAGTTGGGCCTGGTGGACGGACAGATAGGCCAGCTGGGTCCGGTACGTCCACACCGGACCGTTGACTTCCTTCAGATTGGCGAGCACCTTCGCCACCACCGCCGGCCCGACCGCCTTCTCCAGGGCGGCCAGGTTGGCCGCCGGCGAGTTGTGCGCGGCGGCAACGATCGAGGCGTTCTCCGGCGCAGAAAGCGGCTTCAGCCAGCTGGCGTTGGCGGTGGCGAACGCAACCAGCGCGGGATGTTCGATCTGGAACTGCTGCACGTTGAAGGGCGCGGTTGCCGCCCGGGAAGGTCTGCGCATAGGCCAGGTTGTCCACCACCGGGTTGACCGAGTTCACCACCAGCGGCAGGAAGATGAAGGACAGGCCGACGGTCAGCCGGAGGATCCACCCCCACAGGGCGAGGCCGGTGCCCACCAGCGCTGGGTTCCGGGCCTCGACCATCTCGGTGTAACCGGCCATCCACGGGGCGTAGGTGAGCGAGATGCAGGCGGCCAGGAGGACCTCGAGGGTGATGAGCGTCCCAAATCCGGTGAACGGACGATTGGTCTGGAGGGCGAAGAGGGCCAGGAAGATGATCGAGCCGACGGCCCCGACCAGCATCAGCGGCTTCCTCACCCGGAGCTTGTCCGAGATGATGCCGAAGACGATCAGGGCCACGGCGTCCGCGCTCCAGAACCAGATGTTCAGGTAGTTGGCCTGTGACGTAGACAGGTTGAGGCCGGTGTGGTCACGGTAGACAGTGGCCCAGAAGATGGTGAAGAACCCCGAGGCGGCGTAGTAGAGGAGCAGGAAGACCGAGATCCCCACGGCCGAGCCGACCAGGTCCCACTTCAGGATCTGCCGCCACGGGTGGAGGGTGGCGGCCACCAACTCGTCGGCCGAGATGCCCCGGGCCTTGGCCTCGACCAGCGCCCGGTCCTGCTCCGACACCATGAGCTGCTCACGCAGCCGTTGGGAGAGGTCCTTCATGAAGAACAGGGAGACGACAAAGACGATCAGGGAGATGCCGCCGGAGATGATGAACTGCGACTTCCACCCGGGGAGCCCGTAGGTGCGAAGGAAATGATCGATGGTATTGGTGGCGACGATGGAGGTGATGAGGGATCCGGCCACCGGACCCACCGTCCAGAACCCCATGGCCGAGGCCCGACCGAGCTGGGGTGAGAAGTCCCGGACCAGCGCCGGGGTTGCCACCAGGATCGCCCCCTCCACGATGCCGAGCAGGCTTATCACGATGAAGAATTTCGAGCTCGGTCCTGCACAGCGGGACACCAACGGCCACCAGTATCCCGATGATCAAGAGGCCATAGATGATGACGTTCGACCGTCCGAGCTGGTCGGTCCTCGACGCCGGCAACGATGCAAAGGCACCGAGCAGGTTGGAGACGATCACGATGACCACGTAGTACGCGAACGACATGTGGAAGTACCGCAGGATCTGCGGCGTGACGCCGGTCTGGGTGAAGTAGGTGTAGTACAAGACGATGGTGGCCAGCACTGCCAGAGCCAGGTATCCGGTGCGCTTGCCGCTGGCCGGATACTCGTCGATCTCGTGGACGAACAAGAATCGGAACAGAGCGCCGTGGGCAGGGGTTCCGCTCTCCCCGCCCGGGGTCACCACCGATGCAGTGTCGATTGCCATGCCACTCCCCCTGTTGCTCGGGTGATTCGACCCGTCCCGGGCCACGCCCCCTCGTCGACCGTAGCGCACCCAGGCCCGGGCATGCCGTGATCGAGGCCACCGCGGGCCCGACCCCCGGTGGCGGTCTGGGCGGTCAGTCGTCGAGGACGGCAGCGGCTACGAGCTCTTCGAGGTAGCGGCTGTCCCACCACGAGATCTGGAGCTGCTTGGCCCGCCGGAAATAGAGCTGGATGTCGAACTCGACGGTGAACCCGATGCCCCCGAAGATCTGCTGGGCGGTGGCGGTCACGTCCCGGAAGGCCTGGCAGGCGAAGAGCTTGGCCATCGGGGCGAGCTTGGCCACGCTGCGCTCCTCCGATCGTGCCCAGGCCGCCTCGTGGACCAGCATCTCGGCGCCGTCCACGGTCGTCGAGGCGTCGGCCAGGTAGTGGGCCAGCGCCTGAAAGGCACCGAGCGGCTTGTCGAATTGCTGGCGGTCCTTGGCGTACTGCACGGTGATCTCCATGGCGTACTGCGCCCCCCCGACGGCCTGGGCCGCGGCCAGGATGATCCCGTCGTGCATGACCCGGTCCCAGGTGGACCAGCCGCTCCCCGGTCCCCCGATGCGGTCGTCCGGTGTGACCCGGACCCGGTCGAGATCGACCCGGTACTGGGTGTCCGAGGCGATGGTCATCTGCTGGGTGAGGGTCAGGCCTTCGGCCGACGGGTCGACCACGAACAAGTCGACGTCGCCCGGCGCATCACCGGTGCGGGCCAGCACCACCAGCCTGGTGGCCGCCCTGGCGAACCCCACGTGGCGCTTGGTCCCCGAGATGGAGAAGCCGTCGCCATCGGGCTCGGCGCGGACCTGCACACCCTTGGGCCCGAAGCCGTTCTCGGGCTCGAGCCAGGCCGGGGTGAAGACGGCCTCGCCGCTCACGATCCGGGGCAGCCACTCCTGCTTCAGGGCCTCACTCCCGGCCGAGGCCAGCACACCGCCCGACAGGATCGAGCTGACGAAGTGCGGCGACGGGGCCAGGGAGCGGCCGAACTCCTCGTAGAGCACCGCTCCTTCCAGCGCGCTCATGCCCGAGCCGCCGTACGCCTCGGGCAGCTGGAGCCCGATGAGGTCGAGATGGGCGAGCTGCTTCCACAGCTCCGGCGAGTACCCGAACGGATCGTCCTCGAGCTCGCGCACCACGCTCAGGGGGCTCGTCGTGGCACACACGCCTCGCACCGTCTCGCGCAGCATCTGCTGCTCGGCGCTGAATCTGAGGTCCAACATGTTCAGGTCTCCTGTTCTGGTGGTGCGAGAAAGGTTCGGGAGTGGGATTTCGGGGGCCCGGGCCGGGTGCTCACGGTTGCCACCGGTCTCCCTTGCGTTCCCAGGGGTTGTCGTCCGCGCTGAGGGGGAGCGCGACCCGGGCGCTGCAGGTCGTCTTGGCGTCGCCGTCCACCGAGACGGCGATGTCCAGGGCGGCCCAGGCACACCCCGTGTCGTCCACGCCGGTGTCGGTGACCTCGCCCCGGAACACCATGGTGTCGCCGGGGAAGATCGACCCGAGCATGCGGAAGGTCATCCGCTGCAGTCTTCCGAAGGGCCCCGTCCAATCGGTCACGAACCGCTCGAACCAGGCGGCCTGGTTGGGCGTGTTGAGGAAGATGTCGCGGGTGCCGTTGCGCTCGACGGCGAAGTCCTTGTCGTGGTGCATGGGTCGCCAGTCACGGGCGGCCAGGGCCCCGAGGACCACGGTGGTGGCGGTCACCGGATACGACAGCTCGGGCAGTTGGTCGCCCACCGCCACGTCACCGGCCAGCAGGCGTTCGGCGGCGGCGCTCACGACCCCGACCCCCGGTCGTCGGGAGCGCCCGACCGGCGATACCCGAACCCGGTGTAGCTCTCGACGGCCACCAGGTCGCCGCGCTGGTTGCGGTACACGACGTCGATGACCCAGAACCGGCCGGTCCCCAGCCGGGTGGTCTTCTCGTCGCTGACCGACCGCAGGATCTGGCGGGTCACCAGCCGGTCACCGGGCCGGACCGGCTCGTGGAAGACGATGGTGTTGTCGCTCATCACCGCCTCGGGGAGGCCGAGGCCCTCCTTCAGGTCGAAATGGATCTGGAGCGGCAGGCCCTGGGTGGTCCGGCCCGGGGCCCAGTGGTGGGGGCGGAACCACACCGAGACCATGGTGGGCGGGGCGATGGGACCCGCGGTCACCCGCTCGGCCACCTGCTCGTCCCAGAACAGCGGGTTGCCGTTCTCCACCGAGGCGCAGGTGGTCCAGACGTAGCCCTGCTCGACGGGGAACTCCCCCGCCTCCTCGTACTGCTCGACGTCGATGAGCCCCTCGATGTCGGCGATGCCGATGGCACTCACGCCACCACCCCCTTGGCCCGCAGGGCCGCGATGTCCCCGGCGCTGAGGCCGGCACCGGCCAGGAGCTCGTCGGTGTCGGTCCGGACCGGGTCGGGGGCCACGACCGGTTCCTCCAGCGCCACCATGCCGGCCATCACCGTTCCCACCTGCCGGAAGCGGGCCGGCGGCCGGGAACCCGGCAGCTCCCCGGCATCGGCCACCGCTTCGACGATGGTACGGCGGGCCGCGTACTGCTCGTCCTCGACCAGCTCGGCCACCGACAGGACCGGCGTGACGCAGGTGTCGGCACCCGACAGCCGGGCCACCCACACGTCTCGGTCCCGGGTGGCGAAAGCGGCGCGGAAATCGGCGCGGATCTTGTCCTGGACCTGGTCGTCGAGCTGGTGGTCCGTCCACTGCTCGCACCCGAGCAGACGGCACAGGTTGGTGAAGAACTTGTGCTCGATCGCCCCGACCGCCAACCAACCGCCGTCGGCCGCCTGGTAGGTGTCGTAGCAGGCATACCGTCCGGTGACGATGTCGTGGCCCGGGCCGACCGGGGCCCCGGTGGCCAGGTGCTCGTCGACGGCCAACGAGGTGAGCCACAACACCCCGTCGGCGATGGACACGTCGAGGTGGACGCCCGGCCCGTCCGCTCCCCGCCCGATCAGCGCGGCCATGACGGCCATGGCCGCCTGCAGTCCGCCGCCTGCCGCGTCGGCGATGGTGGAACCGGGCACCGGCGGGCCCCCGTCGGCCCTCGGCCCGGTCGTGGCCAGATAGCCCCCGACGGCGAGGTAGTTGATGTCGTGGCCGGCCCAGAGGGACCGCGGCCCGTCCTGGCCGTAGCCCGTGGTCGAGCAGAGGATGACCCGGGGGTTGACGCCGGCCAGATCGGCGAAGCCGATGCCCAGGCGGTCCACGACACCCGGGCGGAAGCTCTCGACCACCACGTCTGCCGTCGCGGCCAGGGCCAGGAACGCCGACCTCCCCTCGGGGTCGGCGAGGTCGATGGCGGTGCGGAGGAGGAAGCGCGAGCCGCTGTAGGCGTAGAAGGGGGGTCGGATCGGCTCGGGCCCCCGGCCGGGGACGGGCCCCACCTTGACCACGGTGGCGCCGTAGTCGGCCAGCAGACGCGTGCACCGCGCCGCCGGTCCCACCGTGGACAGATCGAGCACGGTGACGCCGCGCAGCGGGCCCCCAGGTCCCACGGGCCTCCGGCCCGACGGGGGCGCGACGTCCGAGCGGTCCGCCGGGGGCGCGACGTCAGCATGTGCGGGCGTGTCGGTCACGGGCGCCGGTTGATCAGAAGTTCTTCGGAAGGCCGAGCTTGCGCCGGGCGATGATGTTCTTCTGGATCTCGGAGGATCCGCCGCCGATGGTGTCGATCACCGTGTACCGGTAGGTGGACTCGGACCGGCCCTTCATCGGCGCGTCCTCGTCGCGCACCCGGAGCTGCCCCCCGGGCCCGGCGATATCCATAGAGGCGTTGGCCAACCGACGCGAGTACTCGGTGGTGAACAGCTTGTACTCGGATGCCTCCGAGGTCGGGGGCGAGCCACCCTCCGACGAGGCGAACACGAACTTGAGGCCGAGCACCCGGGCCACCTCGGCCTCGGTGTGGAGCTGTGCGATCCGCGACCTGACCACGGCATCGTCCTTCAGGCGTTCGCCGTCCCGTTCGGCGTTGGCCACGTACTCGGTCAGCAGGTCGAGCCGCTGGGCGGTCGGCGAGTAGGTGAAGAGGGTGAATCGCTCGAGGTCGAGAGCTTCGGAGATGTACTGGAAGCCCCGGTTGAGCTCGCCGACCACGTAGTCGTCGGACACCCAGACGTCGTCGAGGTAGACCTCGTTGGTGCGCTCGTCCCCCATCGTCCATATTGGCTTGACCGTGATCCCCGGATGGTCCATCGGAACCAGGAACAGTGTGATCCCGTGGTGCTTGGGGGCCTCGGGATCGGTGCGGGCCCCGACCCAGTACCAGTCGGCGAAGTGGGCCGAGGTGGTCCATGTCTTCTGCCCGTTGAGCCGCCATCCGTCGCCGTCCCGGGTGGCCTTCAGCTGCATCGAGGCCGCATCGGACCCGGCGTTGGGTTCGGAGTAGCCCACCGCGAACTCGACCTCGTTTCGCAGGATCTTGGGCAGGAACTCCTGCTTCAACCTGTCGCTGCCGTGGCTGATGATGGTCTTGCCGATGATGCCGACGCCCTTGCCGATCTGCGGTCCGCCGCGGGCGGCCAGCGCCTCGTTCAGCAGGTACTCGTAGATGCCCTCCCCGTCGGAGCCGCCGTACTCCTCGGGCCAGGTGATGCCCAGCCACCCACGTTCGCCCACCTTGGCCATGAACTTCCGCCGCAGCGGGGTGTCCACGATCTGGGCCATGTTCTCACGGGTGACGTCGAATACCTCCGGGTCGTCGTTCTCGTCGAGGAATTGCTCCACCTCCCGGACGAATTCGAGCTGTTCGGGGGTGAACTCGAAATCCATTGGTCGGGCCTCCATCGTGCCGGTGCGGCCGGCGCCGCGCTGGTTTCCTGACTGACCGTCAGATACTGTGGACATCATAGGATGAGGAAGCAGCGGGGGCCAGCGCCGACCATGCCGCCGGCATCCCCCTGCGCCTCGACCGGCACCGTGGCCCGAGCCGGGGGACCCCGCCGACCGGTCCGGGACGGAACGGACGCCAGAGTGAAGGACACCACGATCGCCATGGGGAGACCGACCACATGAGGGGCATCGCCGGCATCGCCGGATATGTCCCCTATCGGCGCCTGGCAGCGGGCCGAGGTGACCGGGGTCTTCGGCGCCGGTGGCGGTCGGGGGACCCGCTCGGTGGCGTCCCACGACGAGGACACCACCACGATGGGGGTGGAAGCGGCCCGGCTGGCCCTCCGGTCCGCGCCCGGGGCGGCTCCGGACACCATCTGGTTCGCCACGGCCACGCCCGCCTATCTCGACAAGACCAATGCCACCACCATCCACGCTGCGCTGCGCCAGCCCTCCCATGTCGGTGCGTTCGACTTCGGCGGGGCCCTCCGCTCGGGCGTGGGCGCGCTCCGCGCCGGCCTGGGTGCCGACGGGTCCGGGACCACCCTCGTCGTGCTGGCCGACATGCGTGACGGCCTGCCCACTTCGGCCGACGAGTCGGCCGGGGGCGACGGTGCCGCCGCCGTCGTCGTGGGTGACGACAGCCCGGGCGCCCCGATAATCGCCGAGTACCTGGGTGGGGCGTCGGTCAGCGACGAGTTCCTCGACCGGTGGCGTGCCCCCGGCGACCGACGTTCCCGGGTGTGGGAGGAGCGCTTCGGGGAGACCCGCTACGCGGCGCTCGGAGCGGAGGCCTGGGAGTCGGCCCTCAAGGTGGCCGGGATCACCCCCGCACAGGTCGACCAGGTCGCCGTCACCGGCATGCACACCCGCGCCGCCAGGGCCCTTACCCGCAAACTCGGCGTCGCCGAGCCGGCGGTGATCGACGACCTGGCCTCCACGGTGGGCCAGACCGGCGCGGCCCACCCCGGGTTGGTGCTGGCATCGATGATCGAGCAGGCCCGGCCGGGTCAGGTGATCGCCGTGGTGGCGCTGGCGGACGGGGCCGACGTCATCGTCTTCCGCACGACGGAAGCCCGGTCAGCCTGGTCGGCCCCGGAGACCGTCGCCGACCAGATCGCCGGCTCCGCCGACCTGGACTACGGGAGATTCCTCTCGTGGCGGGGCATGGTCACCCCGGAACCACCCCGCAGGCCCGAGCCGCCGCGGGTCTCGTCCACCGCGGCCTGGCGCAACGAGGCGTGGAAGTTCGGGTTCGTGGGATCGCAGGACCGCACCTCGGAGGCCGTACACCTGCCGCCGTCGCGGGTCTCGATGAAGGGCGGCGCCGTCGACGACATGGACCCCATCGAACGGGCCGACACCCAGGCCACCATCGCCACCTACACGATCGACCACCTGTCCTACTCGGCCAGCCCGCCCGTCGTCTTCGCCATCCTCGACTTCGACGGCGGCGGCCGGTTTCCGGTGGAGCTGACCGACGTCGACCCCGAGTCGGTGGACATCGGCGACAAGGTGGTCATGACCTTCCGGAAGCTGTACACCGCCGACGGCATCCATGACTACTTCTGGAAGGCCAAGCCGGCGGTGGTCCCGGCGGCCGGCCCGCCCCCCGGAGAGTGACCGGGCCTGCCGGACCGATCGGACCGGCAGGTACGACCCAGCAACGACGCACCAGTGACCCAGTGGAGGAGAGACGGGATGGCATCACATGGGATAAAGGACCGGGTGGCGATCGTCGGGATGGGCTGCACCCGGTTCGCCGAGCACTGGGACAAGAGCCTCGACGACCTGATCGTCGACGCGGCCCGCGACACGTTCGACTCCGCCGGGCTGGACAAGGACGAGGTCGACGCCTACTGGCTGGGGACCGCGCAATCCGGCATGAGCGGCATCACCCTGGCCCGACCCCTGCAGCTGGAGGGCAAGCCGGTCACCCGGGTCGAGAACTACTGCACCACCGGGTCCGAGGCCCTGCGGGCCGCCGCCTATGCGGTGGCCTCCGGCGCCTACGACATCGCCATGGCCGTCGGCGCGGAGAAGGTGAAGGACTCGGGATACCAGGGCCTCAACGCCTTCCCCATCCCCAATGACGGCACGTCGCGCACCCTCACCGCCGCGGCCATGTTCTCCATGGTGGCCCCGGCCTACGGCAAGAAGTACGGCGTGAGCGAGGACCAGTTGACCGAGGTACTGGCCCGGATCTCCTGGAAGAACCACCAGAACGGCGCCCGGAACCCCCGGGCCCAGTTCCGCAAGGAGGTCTCCAAGGAGACCATCTGCGCCTCGCCACGCGTGGCCGGCCGCCTCGGGGTGTTCGACTGCGCAGGCGTGGCCGACGGGGCGGCGGCGGCGATCGTGGTCCGCGCCGAGGACGCCCGCCGCTACACCGACAAGCCCCTCTACATCAAGGCCTTGTCGTTCTCCGCCGGCAGCGGGTCGGGACTGATCGACCCCGAGTACGACTACACCTGGTTCCCCGAATGTGCCCGGGCCGCCGACGATGCCTACCGCCAGGCGGGGATCACCGATCCGCGCCACGAGCTGGCCATGGCCGAGGTACACGACTGCTTCACCCCGACCGAGCTGGTGCTGATGGAGGATCTCGGATTCGCCGAGCGGGGCACGGCCTGGAAGGAGGTCCTCGCCGGTACCTTCGACCGCACCGGCGAGCTGCCCGTCAATCCCGACGGCGGACTCAAGAGCTTCGGCCATCCGGTGGGCGCGTCCGGGCTCCGTATGTTCTTCGAGGCGTGGCTGCAGCTACGTGGCGAGGCCCCGCCCGAGCGGCAGATCTACACCGACAGGACCCTGGCGCTCACCCACAACCTGGGGGGGTACCCGGGCGAGATGGTCTCGTTCGTCTCAGTGGTGGGCACACAGCCGGGCTGAGGCCGGAGCCTCGGCCTCGCGCTCGTCGAGCAGCGCCCACCACCCGTCGGCGGCCCGACGGGCCGCATCGACGACCTGGTCCGGCCCGGCCCCGACCAGGGCCAGTGCCTCGACGGTCCAATCCCCGTGTTCGGCGTCCATCTGGGCGTGGACGTCCCAGAACTCGGTTGCCTCTGCGTCCAGCCCGTACCAACGCCGCAGGCCGTCGGCCTTGGAGGCGGCGATGGCGGCGGCCTGGGTCTCGTAGGCCGCCAATCCGGCCAGGGCCGCCACCGGTCCCTCGTCCGCCAGCTCGAGGTAGGTGTCGACCAGTGCCTCGGCCGCCGGGCCGGGCGACGTCGCCGCGGGTGCGCCCGCAAGCGCTGCCGCGAACCGGTCGAACAGCGCCAGGTGGGGCTCGGGCCGGCCCAGCTCGTCGGCCAGGTTCTGCTCGACCACCGCGGCCGCCTCGAGGTTCCCCGTCCCCCGGAGGCGGTCGGCCACCTCGGCCAACACCACGGGGAGGGCGGCCTCGAAGGCCCGGTAGTGGACGGCATACTCCGCCAACTCACCTGGCTGGAGCCGGCCGGCCTCCCACCGACGGTAGAAGGGGTGGCACAGCAGCTCCCTGCCCACCAACGCATCGGCCACCGCCGCGGCCATCGGCCCTACGGCGGCCATCGGAACGGGCTCGAGATCGGGGTCCACGCCATTGGAGGTCATGCCGGCATCCTATCTCTGGTCGGCCCCCGGGTTCAGTGGGCGGCAGCCGCCTGGTTCGACGGGTGGGCGTAGCGCCCGGCCGTGTACGAGGGGGCCGCCCGACCCCCTCCGCGACCCCCTCCCGTGCCGCCCGTGGTGCGGGGTTCGAGGTAGTGCAGCTTGCGCTCCCGCTCCTCGGCCTTCTGGCGCAGGTGGACCAGGAGGGCCACGTAGGCCACCAGGGCGACGCCCGAGATCGCTGTGACCGACCAGGCCGCGCCCGGCCCCCGGCACGAACCCGAGGAACCCACTGGCGACGAAGAACATGGCCAGGATCCCCAACGTGGCGCGACGTCGCCGTCGGGCGAGGTGGCGAGCGGTGGGATCACCCGGCGCCGGGCCGATGTCCGACACCCTCGGTCCCGGGCCTCCGAGGCCGGTGTCGGGGAGCCGCACACCGGGATCAGGGCCACGGCGTGCCGGCCGCCCGGTGGCGTCCTCGACCGGGTCGGCGCCCAGGAAGGCCAGGGCCGGGCGGGGCAACCGGTCGGCGCCGACCACCGTCAGCACCGGGCGGGGGACGGGATCCCGAGTCCAGGGGCCGCCATCCGTTCCGGCCGGGGCCGGGCGCCCGCGCAGCCGGTAGGCGGGGCGCACGAGCGGCTGGGCGCCCGAGTGCTCGAGCACCCGCAGCTGGTGGTGGAAGTGGGAGATCGAGCTGATGCCGTCCCCGGACCGCGATCGACGTTTCATGAGACCAGGACCCAAGATGACCATCCATGCCAGGGCAATGACGACCACAAGGACCACGGGCACCAACTCCTCGACCTACCTTCCTTGTGGAAAAACCCTAATGACGGGCAATTCGACATTGGTGGATGGTCGGGGATCGACTGTGCCGACAGCGACGGATGGTCCGCGGCCCTCCCCGGCTGCGTTCCGTCCGTGTCTACACCGGGGACACCAAGGGCTCAAACCGAGCGTAACGGCCCAGGTGGCGGCCGCGACCGATCGGTAGGGTCTGGCGGGTGGCCACCTTCTGGGCTCTGATGGCCGGCGCGGCGGTGGCCGCCGCGGCCGACTGGGTGGCGGTCGCCTCGTCCAGGCGCAGGCTCGAGTACGCGGCGAAGCCCGCCGCCCTGGCCGCGCTCGTGGTGGCCGCGGCCGCCATACCCGCCGATCAGATCGAACTGGTCCACCGGCGCTGGTGGTTCGTGGCCGCGCTGGTCTGCTGTCTGGCCGGAGACGTCTTGTTGATGCTCCCCCGCGACCGGTTCGTCCCCGGGCTCACCGCATTTTTGGTCGGCCACGGGCTGTTCATCGTCGGCCTGCTGCAGGCGCCGGCGCCACCGGGGAATCCGCCCTTCTCCTTCTCCGCCACCGGGTTGGCGGTGGCGGCGGCCGTCGTGGTCTCCGTCGTTGCGTGGCCGGCCGCCGTCATGATCCGCTCGCTGGCCCGCGGCGGCCGGTCGGCCCTGTTGGGCCCGGTATGCCTCTACATGGCGGCCATCGGCACGATGGCGGTCCTCGCTGCCAACGTCGGCATCGTCGCGGCGGCCGCCGGGGCGGCGCTCTTCCTGCTGTCCGACACCCTGCTCGGTCTCGATCGGTTCGTCCGCCCCACCCGCCGGGGGACGCTGGCCGTGCACGTCACCTACCACCTCGCCCAGGGCCTGCTGGTGTTGTCGCTGTTGCGCTGAGCAGGCAGGTGGCTGTCACCCACCGTCTCCCTGCGAGACGCCCGCCGCTCACGGCGCGGCGCGGGCCGACCACCGCTCGTCATGTCGTTCGACGACCACCTCCACGCCGAACGCCTCGGAGACCGCGTCCCCGGTCAGGACCGAGTCGACCGTCCCGGCCGCCAGGAGCCGGGCGCCCCGCAGCAGTGCGGCATGGGTCACGCCGGGCGGGATCTCCTCCAGGTGGTGGGTGACGAAGACCAACGGAGGGACCGACGGGTCGGCGGCCAGTGAGGCCAGATGCCCGAGGAGGCGCTCCCTCGCACCGAGATCCAGTCCCGCCGCCGGCTCGTCCATGAGCAGCAGCTCGGGCCTCCCCATCAGCGCCCGGGCCAACAGGACCTGCTGGCGCTCTCCCTCTGACAACAGGCCGAATGGGCGTCCGGCAAACCCGGCGCCGCCGAATCCGGCCGCGGCCAGCAGGGCGCGGGCTTGGTCCCGATCCTCTTCGGAGTACTCGTGCCACCAGGTCTCCAGGGCGGCGTGGCGACCGGTGAGCACCACGTCGAGGGCCGGGAGCCCGGCCCGCAGGGTGCGGCTGACCGCTGCGCTGACCATGGCGATGCGACGGCGGAGCTCGCGCATGTCCACCCGCCCGAGCCGGGCGCCGAGTATCTCAACCACCCCGCGGGTGGGCCACAGGGAAGCGCCGGCGACCTTCAACAGGGTGGTCTTCCCCGACCCGTTGGGTCCGAGCAGAGCCCACCGCTCGTGGCGGCCGACGACCCACGAGACGTCGTCGAGGAGCGCCGTCCGGTCGCGGACGACCGAGACGTGTGCCAGATCCACCGCCGGGGCCGCCACCGATGCCTCGCCGGTCATCGGTGGGTCCTGCCCGGTCGAGGCCGGTCGCCACGGAGTGCCGACGAGGCTCCGTCGAGCGGCGGCGAGTTGGGCGACGGCGAGCGGTGGTACGCCTCGGCCATCCCGTCCACGGTCCTTTCGAACACCCCGGTCACCCGTCGAACGCTCCGATCGGCGAGGAAGTCCCACCTGGGTCGATCCCAACCGGCCCGACCTGGGAACCCGGCTGCTCCGTCCCCGGTCAGACTGCCATAGATCATCCGACGGGCACCATGGGCGATGCCGGTCCGGGCGTGCCCGGCAAGGTGCCGGGTCGGCAGGGCTATTCCTGCCCAGCCGGATCATGACGACCAGGGGTGGTCCAACGGATCGGCCGCGTCGGAGCTGCCCGGTCCCGCCCGGGGCGTCACCCGGTGGAGCCAGACTGTGTGCGGTGGGGGTGAGCCCGGTCCCGGGGACCATCCTCGGTATCGTGATGCTGCCTACCCTCCGAGCCTGGTTGACCGGAGGTGGGGTTCGGGGAGGCTGCAAAGGAGCTGTGCGTGAAGTTTGACGAGCCATGAGAGTGCTGGTTGCCGAAGACGACCCGGGACTCCGTTCGGTGCTGGCTCGCGGACTGCGGGAGCACGGCTACGTCGTCGACGCGGTCGTCAACGGCACGGACGCGCTCTCCTACCTGCGGTCGTACGTGTACGAAGTCGTGGTGCTCGACTGGCGCATGCCCAAGCAGAACGGAATGGACGTACTCAACGCCATGCGCTCCCATAGCGACCACACGCCTGTTCTGATGCTGACTGCCCGCGACGCGGTCGAGGACCGGGTCGCCGGTCTGAACCAAGGTGCCGATGACTATCTGGTGAAGCCGTTCTCCTTTTCCGAGCTGGTGGCCCGAATATCCGCTCTCCAGCGACGCCCGGCCGTGGCGCTCGATCCGATGCTGACCTGCGGGGACCTGGTCTTCGACCCCACCACCCGCCTCATGACCCGCGACGACGATCCGGTCGCCCTGACTTCGATCGAGACCGGACTGATCGAGCTCCTGATGAGGAGGGCACCGGCAGTGGTGAGCCGCCGGACGATCGCCGTCCAGGTGTGGGACGACGAAGCGGATGCAGTCGGTTCGAACACCATCGAAGTCCATATCGGCCGCCTCCGGGCCAAACTGGCGGGTGCGGCCGCTCACATCGAAACGGTGAGGGGAATCGGTTATCGGATGGTCGGATGAAGAGACCCGGTGGCCAATGGGTGCACGCGGCCAAGGTGGCTCTGGGCGCCACCGCCGTCGTCGCCGTCGTGGCCGTCGTCGGTGCGCTTGCCGTCAACCTGCTCATCATCCAGCGACTGGACCGTGGCGTCGACGCGCGCCTTTCCGAGCGCTTGGCGAGCGCCTCCCGGGGCTCGATCAATCCGCTGAGGACTGTCACCGGGACCTACCACGAAGGCGACCTCGACGATGCCCCCTCCTTCGTCTGGACGGTGGCGCCGAGCGGCAAGGCGACGGCGCTCACGGTCGGAGCGCCCGTTCTCCCGGTTCGCCGTTGGACCGAGGGGTTCACCACCATGGCGGCGGCAGGGAGCACATTCCGGTTCGACGCAACCTCCTCCGGGGGACGCTGGCTGGTCGCCGGCGAGAGCGTGCTCAAGATCAGCCAGGCGCACGACGACTTGTTGATCGCCGAAGGCCTGTTCGGCGCGCTCCTCTTGCTGGTGACGTTTGCCGGCTCCTTCCTGGTCGGCCTCCGGGCTTCGGCCCCCATCGAGCAGATCCGCCGTCGTCAGGCCGAGTTCACCGCTGATGCCTCTCACGAGCTTCGGACTCCGTTGAGCGTGATCGAAGCGGAGGTCGACCTCGCCCTCAGCAGGGAGCGTGACGTGAAGACCTATCGGGCCACGCTGCGTCGGGTTTCCTCAGAGAGCGGCCGGCTGCAGTCGATTGTCGACGACCTGCTGTGGTTGGCTCGAGCGGACGCCGATCCCCATCCCGAGCTCTCCGACAGTGTCGCCGACGTGACGGCACTGGCTCAGAGCTGCGTGGAGCGGTTCGGGGCGGTGGCCGACACGATGTCGGTGACGTTGGCCAACCGGGGCGACCGCAACGGACCGCTCCTGGTCCGGGCCGACCCCGAGGCGATCGACCGGCTGATTGCCGTCCTGCTGGACAACGCCTGCAGGTATGCCGGCGCCGGCGGATCGGTGGATCTCCGGGTGAGCCACGGCGGAGGCCGGGTGCGGTTGACCGTCGACGACTCGGGCCCGGGGATACCCGAGCACCATCGGGAGCTGGTCTTCGATCGATTTCACCGGGCCGGTGACGAGCGTGGCGGGACGGGCCTCGGGCTGGCCATCGCCGACGCGGTCGTCCGGAACAGCGGGGGAACCTGGTCGGTCGGGACCTCGCCGCTCGGCGGTGCCCACATGGAGGTGTCGTGGCGGCAGGCGCCAACCCATCCCTCGATGGCCGCGAATCAGGCGGCCGGCACCCCCGCGGCCCCCGGCGATCGCACCTGACCAGACTGTTTTCACCCGGTTCCGTACGGTGCGAGAGCCGGGGGTCGGTGGTCGTCCCACCCTGGTGCACAGTGTTGGATCGCGGGCGCACGCCCCGCCCGCCGGTCGACAGTCAGTTGGCCCCCGTCCGGCTCTCTCGTCGGTCAGGTGGGATCCCCGACCGACGGCCCGCGAACGCAAGTGGCACTCAAGGGCTACCTATCAACCACATCCACAGCCGCTGCGGAGCCGATCCCCAGGAGCGGTAGGGCTTCGGCGCCGCCGGCGGCGGTGAGGCGGTGGCGTCGATGACCCGGGGACGTGGTCCGACCCCTTCGCGGAGGGTCTGGAGGGTGACGCGCAGCGCATCGAGGGCGTCGTCCTTGGCCTGGATCGTGGCGCTCCGGTCGACCAGGCGGTCCAGGAGGTCGGCGATCCGAGCGTCCTTTCTGGCGACGGCCGTCTCCGCAACCGTTGCCCGGCGCAAGGCATCGGCCAGCTCGCGTGGCGCGGTCTCGGCCCCGAGTGGGTGAGTGGCATTCGAGGTCGGAGACGGACGAGGGCCCGCGGCCCGGGCCGTGGGCGCCGCCACCGGCCCCACGTCGCCCTGCGACACCCGCCAGACCCGGGAGGCGCCCCGGTTCCCGTCTGAGGCCTCGGCTCCCTCGAGCCAGCAGCACAGGGTCCCCCGGGCGACCCCCACCGCCTCGGCGGTGACCAACCCGTTCGCCCTCCTCGCGGCCCGAACAGGCGGGCAGTACGGAGCCCCGGTGCCGACCCGGTCCGATGCATGTCCTCAGCTCGCCGGCCAGCACGTCCTCGAGGGAGGGAACGACCCGAGGGGGCACCGACGACCGTCTCATGTCGCACGTGGCCTCCCGCTCGAAGCTGTCGGGGCGAACCGGCGACGCCGGCCAATGGAACCTTCTGGACGGTCAGCAGAAGACCACATCGACAATCAGACTACGGGGTGCGGCCCGCGCCGGTGAGGGACCCTCCGGCCCGGCATCGCCCCGACC
Organism: uncultured Acidimicrobiales bacterium; assembly: GCA_963806285.1. GTDB lineage: Bacteria > Actinomycetota > Acidimicrobiia > Acidimicrobiales > RAAP-2 > Bog-756. The sequence goes on along the minus strand of CAWDXJ010000004.1, from coordinate 514,229 downwards.
GAAGCGGAAATCGCAGGCGTGGACTTCGTTCTGCGTCGCAGATCTCAGGGAACGAATGCTGGCCCGAAGCCTGCTTCGTAAGCACCCGGCCAGTGCTTCGCGTCACCGGTAGCTCCAGTGCGGCGCTCCGCCTCGCTGCCCGAAACCCGTCGAGTTCATCGGGCTCTTCCGGGATGGGATCGGCAGGCGGTCAAGAGGTCTGGGTTGCATCGAGACCACTGCCTTGAGGCTCCAGAGGAGCGTGGGAAATTCAAAGAAATGGGGCTGGCACTCGCGGGTCAAGAGTGCTAATAATTCCAATATCACCGCCGCTAGGCGGCGCGAGAGCTCAATTAGGCAGGCTCATGGGAGGTGATGATCATGGCTCTTGTGCGCAGTGATCCGTTCCGGGACGTTGACCGGCTGTTCCAGCAGCTCTTGGGCGGCCAGAGCGGAAACGGTAGTCGTGCCATGGCGATGCCGATGGACGCCTACCGTAAGGACGACTCGTTCCTCATCCGTCTGGATCTACCCGGGGTGAGTGCCGAGTCCGTCGACCTGACCATCGAGGACAATGTCCTCACCATCCGGGCCGAGCGGCCGGCCCCGCCCGGGTCAGAGGATGTGGAGTCGGTGATCGCCGAACGGCCTTTTGGTGCGTTCACCCGGCAGGTGTTCCTGGGAAGCAACCTCGACACCGAGAACATCCAGGCCGAGTATGAGGCGGGAGTACTCACGTTGGTGATTCCGGTCGCCGAACGTGCGAGAGCCCCGGCGCATCGAGATCGCCGAGCAGTCGGACAGGCAACAGCTGTCTGCCTAGTTCGTCCCGCGGTGGAGGGGAGGTGCGCTCGGTGACGGCGGGAACTGTGTGTAGACGCACCGCGTTCCGCTTGCGTCGATTCCCGGAAAGCGATCTGGAACCAGATCCGACGGAGAAACGCTGACAGGAGTGGGAGGAGCGGCCTGGCCAGTGGGCGGCCGAGCCGCCCTCCTTCTCCGTCCGGGAAGGCCGGAGCGGTTGACCGCCATGGTGAGCACGAAGGGAGCACCCTCGGTGGAAGATGGCCTCTTTGACAGGATGAGTGACGAGCAACTGGCCGCAATCCGGGCTCGATTGGACGAACCACCGCCGGTCATCGCGCTTGCAGGTAGAAACCACGGGCTCACCCCTATCGCTGCCTACCTGACGCTCCTTCGCGAGGACCGTCTCCAGCTCGTGGACGAGATCGATCGGCTCCGTTTGGAAATGGCCGGAGGTGATTGCGGCGGTGACACTCTTGCGGACTCCGGGCGGCCGGAGGGTGAGGCGTAGGCCTTCGGTTTCGACCTGGAACTCATGACCGTCCCCTACACGTTGAAGCGGAACTCGACCACGTCGCCCTCCCTCATCACGTACTCCTTGCCCTCGACCCGGGCCTTGCCGGCGGCCCGCACCGCGGCCGGCGAGCCGGCCGCCACCAGGTCGTCGTAACCCACGATCTCCGCCTTGATGAAGCCGCGCTCGAAGTCGGTGTGGATGGTGCCTGCAGCCTGGGGGGCAGTGGCACCCATGGGGATGGTCCAGGCCCGGGCCTCCTTGGGGCCGGCGGTGAGGAAGGTCTGGAGGCCGAGCGCCCGGAATCCCCCGTGCACCAGCTGCACCAGCCCCGACTCGTCCTGGCCGTAGCCGGCCAACAGCTCCGCTGCGTCCTCGGCGGAGAGGGCGGCCACCTCGGCCTCGATCTGGGCGCACACCACGACCGCTTCGGCCGGGGCCACCAGGCCGCCGAGCTCCGACCGGAGCGTCTCGTCGCCCAGGGCGCCCTCGTCGACGTTGAAGACGTAGAGGAACGGCTTGGCGCTCAGCAGGTGCAGGTCGGCCAGGAGACGGAGGTCGACCTCGCCGGCGGCCGCCGCAGAGGTGATGGTCCGGCCCTCGTCGAGGATGTCCCGGGCCCGCTCGGCGGCCCGGAGGGCGGGGACCAGCTCGGATTGCTTGCGCGACTCCTTGGCCAGCTTGACGAGACGGTTCTCGACCGTCTGGAGGTCGGCCAGGACCAGCTCGGTGTTGACGGTCTCGATGTCGTCGCCCGGAGAGATGCGGCCGCCCACGTGGATCACGTCGGGATCGGTGAACACCCGGACCACCTGGCAGATGGCGTCGCTCTCCCGGATGGCGGCCAGGAATTTGTTTCCGAGCCCCTCGCCGACCGAGGCCCCCTCGACGATGCCGGCGATGTCCACGAAGGTCACCGTGGCCGGTACGACCTCGGCGCTGTCGAACAGCTCGGCCAGACGATCGAGGCGGGGATCGGGGACGGCGACCACGCCCACATTGGGCTCGATGGTGGCGAACGGGTAGTTGGCCGCCAGAACCTCGTTGCGGGTCAGGGCGTTGAACAGCGTCGACTTCCCCACATTGGGGAGGCCGACGATGCCGATGGACAGTCCCACGGGTGCCTCCTCCAGCGTCGCAGCCCCGGCACCGCCCGGCGGCGGGCCATCGGGAGATGGTAGGTGATCGCCGCCACGGGGCGGCCCTGGGTCAGCCGGGCGACTTGACCAGGTACTCGCTCATGGTCGCGCTGCGCAGCCGGCCCAGATCGAGACAGGCCTCGACGCTGGCCATCATCCGCGACAAGTTGACGCTCAGCTCCTCGTCGGAGGAGGCGTTGAAGAAGAGCAGTGGGTCGGCGACGTGGACGGCGGAGGGCCACCCCTCCTCGACGATGCCGTCGACCTCGGGCGCACCCTCGGTAAGCGGTCGCACCACCTCGTTGCGCACGTACCGGGTGCGGGGCTGGAGCTCACCCGACACCGGCGACTGCGTGCCGTGCCAACGGTGGATCCACTCGCGGTAGTCGAGCCCGTCGGGACGATGGATCAGGGCCACCGTGAGCACGCCCGGCGACCGGTCCCCGTCCACCCAGTAGCGGGCCCGGGCGTGGGGGGTGGTGCCGTAGTCGTCGTAGAGGGACTCGACCACCAGGTAGGCGGCCGAGCGCAGGCCGAGGTCGGCGATGGCCGCGTCCACCTCCCGCCTCCGCTGGTAGGTGTCCAGCCATACCGACACCTCGGCGGCGTGGGGCGCCTCCCCGGCGGGCGGCGGGGCGGGCGACGGGGCCTCTGCCGCAGCCGTGTCGTGGACATTGACCCCGAGGCCCCGGGCGCCCGAGGCCAGGAGCCGCGGCGCGGTCCTGGCCGAGGAGCTCGTCCCGCAGGGCGTCTCCGGACCCGGGGGCGCCGTCGCCCCACAGGAGGTAGATGACCTTCTCCACCGGTCGCCGGGCCCGGTTCAGCCGGCGTGGAGGCCGGGCACCTGGCATCCTCCGTCGATGCCGAAGACCTGGTTGAAGCGGCCCAATGCCAGCCACGAGGCCACGCACAACCCCAGGTCGACCAGCTCGCCGTCGCTGAAGTTGGCGTGGAGACGGTCCCAGAAGGCGTCATCCATCCCCAGATGGTCCCGGGCGTACCGGTCGGCGAACTCGGCGGCAAGGCGCTCGCGTCGGTCGAGCCCGCCGAGGTCGCCGCGCACGCCGACCTCGTCGTAGAACGACTCGGGGATCGCGTCCGGATCGTCCGACCGACCCGGCACGTCCCGCGCCGTGCGCCAACCCAGACAGATGGCGCACTGGTTGACACGGGCCATGGTGACCCGGGCGGCCTCGAACTCCCGCAAGGACAGTGACGAGTTCCGGTAGACCGCGCTGGAGTAGCCCCCGGCCGCGGCGGTCAGCGACGGGGCCATCTCCGTCCACACGTAGACCAGGGGGTCCTTCTCGACCGGAACGGTGACGCGGGGCATCGGACAACTCCTGTCGGTGGGCCACCTGCTGAACGCGCATGCTACCCCGGGACCCCGTCCCGGTCACCGGGTGCTGGCGGCAGGCAGGCGCCGGACGACCCTTCCGGCCAGGCCGCTCAGGTACTGGATCCACTGGCGCTCGCCGATCAGCCACAGCCACAGCTCGCGCTTGTTGGCGATGACCACGTCGACGAAATCCTCGCGGCTCAGACCATTGGGCTCGAGGGCGGGCCGCCAGCGGCCCCACAGCCACAACCCGATGCAGATGTCGTCGCTGAAGCCGGCCCGCCAATCCTGTCCGTCGAGCAGCGCGTCGCGCAGGCCCGCCTTCAGGTCCTGAGGCTCGTCGGGGAGCTCCAGCCGGGGCCCGCCCTCCACCTCGAACACGGTCATGTGGGCCACCCTAACCACATCTGGCCCGGGCGGCCGGGCCGTGCCGGACCGACCCTCGGACCAGGGCCGACGGTCACGCCGTCCCCCGGCGGCCGGGCCGGTGACCCGGTCCGGTGACCCGGTCACCGCCGGCCCCCGTGGTCGAGTTCCACCGGGGCCCGGTCGCTGCCCTCGTAGGCCGAGAGGTGCTCCTCGTAGTCGATGAACAGGGGCGCGTCGGGATCGAACTCCCGACACAGGCTGTCCAAGGCGATCCGCTTGTCGAAGGCGTCGAGCTTGACCAGGGCCTCGGGGTTGTCGAGCTCGCGGAAGTCCAGCCGGCCACGGGCATTGTCGAGCGCCCTGCGGCCGCGCTCGGTGCGGACCAGCACGCTGCTCCATCCGTCCATCGCGCCGACGCTGCCCACCGAGAGGTCGGCCCCCCGGCCCAGGAAGTCGGCGCACTCGTCGCATCCCTTGAGGGCGGCACCGTGGAAGTTCTTGATGGGCTCGTCGACCGCCGTCTCCCCGTCCCGGTACTCCACGATCATCCGGCCCCGGATGACGTCCACCTTGGAGACCCGCTCGATGTCGATCTCCCGGTCCTCCCGCAGGAGCTGGAGCATCAGCCCCCGGTAGTCGAAGCTCTTGGTGCACAGAAGGGCGACGGTCAGCACCACGGCGTCGACCCGGTGGGCGCCGGTCGGCCAGCGCCTCGACTGCATGGCCCGGATGCCCTGGATCTCGCACGGCGTGCCGACCACGGCGATCCGGGGTTTGGCCGGCAGGTCGTAACGGGACAGGTCGAGCTCGGCCAGCGCCATGGTCTGGTTGTAGTAGCTGCCCGCCGCCTCGGTGATCTCCTTGGCCGTCGTGGCCAGGTGGGCCACCCCCTTCCACGGCTGGTCGGGATCGTCGCTCTGCCGGGTCACCAGGGCACCGTCGATCTCCCCGCCGGCCAGGGCGGCGATGAGCAGCGCCGTGACCACACCGCCGTCCTGGGCGCCGTCGGGACGCGACCCGGCCCGGACGGCGTAGGAGTCGAGCACCGCCCCCAGGCCGTCGCCGGGCGGCCCACCGGTGATCTTCCAGTAGTTGTCGGCGGCATCGGCCCGCTCGACCGCGCCCCCGCCCTCGGGGTCCCCGGCGGTCGACGGCGGCCACAGGGCCTCGTAGCGGAGCCCGCCCCGCGGGCAGAAGTCCCAGCACAGCGAGCACCCGGTGCACATCTTGACCAGCTCGGGCAGCTCGGTGTCCTCGTCGATGCCGATGGAGTTGGACGGGCACACCGCCACGCAGGTCCCGCACTGGATGCACCGGTCGGCGCCGATGACCCCGGCCTGCAGCTCCCAGAACCAGGTCTTGCCCGGGGGCTCGGCGACCCCGTTCATCTCCTCGCGTATCCGGTAGGCCTTCATCGGGCCCGGTCGCTCTGTCTCGAGGTGAGGGCCACCGGCGTCCCGGTCCCCTCGGCGGACAGGGTGAGGCGCAGGTCGTCGTTGGGCACCCGTCGGGCCCAGTTGTAGAACGGCTCGTCCTCACGGCGCTCCGACTGGTAACGGCGGACCACCCGCAACAGCGCCTCGGGGACGTCGTTGACCGGCCGGGCGTGCTCGATCCAGTCGATGAAGCCGGCGGCGGCACCCAGCGACCCGCCCATGCCGATGTCGACCGCCTCGGCCAGGTGATCACCCACCTTTGCCACCTCGCCCCGGAAACCGATGTCGGCGATCTGGGGCTGGGCGCAACTGGCGGAGCAGCCCGAGAAGTGCATGCGGATGACGCCGGCATCCTCTCGGGGGCCGGAACGGCCGCCGAGGGTCGGTGGCGCCCCCACCGGCTCGAGGGCCAGCTGCTCGTCGAGGAACCTGGCCCACTTGACCGCCCGCTCCTTGGTCTCCACGATGGCGTAGCGGCAGAACTCGCTGCCGGTGCAGGCCACCACCCCCCGCGAGAAGGGTCCCGGATAGGGCGAGTACTTCTGCATCAGGTCCTCGGACACCAGCGCGTCGATCCGGTTCTCGGGCACCCCGGTCAACGTGATGTTCTGGTCGGTCCCGATGCGCACGGTGGCGTCGCCGTAGGTCTCCGCCAGGCGGGCCGCCTCGACCAGCTCGAGACCGTTCATCCGGCCCACCGGGACCGAGCAGCCCACGTAGAACAGCCCCTCCTCCTTCTGGGGGTGCACGCCGACATGGTCGCCCCGGTACCGGCGGGTGAGGTCCTCGCCCGCCGGTACCAGCTCGAAGCGGGCGCGGGAGGCCAGCTCGGCCCGGAATCCCTCGGGGCCCAGCTCCTGGACCAGATAGCGCATGCGGGCCTGGCCCCGGTTCTCACGGTTGCCGAGCTCCCCGTAGAGCTGGGCGATGGCCCGGGTGACCTCGACGGCCCGGTCGGGTGCGACGAAGACGTCGATGTCCGAGGCCATCCGCTCCCCGTCCGACAGCCCGCCACCGGCCAACAGGTTGAATCCGAGCGTGCCGTCCTCCGCCCGCGCCGGCCACAGGCCGATGTCGTTGATCTCGGCCTGGGCGCAGTCCTCGACGCACCCGGTGACCGACATCTTGAACTTGCGGGGCAGGTTGGCGTATTCGCGGTTCCCGGTGAAGTAGTCCGAGATCGCCCGGGCCACCGGGAGGCCGTCGAAGGCTTCGTGGGCGTCCACCCCCGACACCGGGCAGCTCAGCACGTTGCGCGACGAGTCGCCGCACGCCTGGAGGGTGGTCAGGCCGACGGCGGCGAGCCGCCGCCAGATCCGGGGGATGTCCCCGATGCGCAACCAGTGGATCTGTACGGTCTGACGGGTGGTCAGGTCGGCGTAGCGCGAGCCGAACACCCGGCTCTCGGTCCCGTCCGGCCCCTCGCCGAAGGCGTCGGCCACCACGCCGATCTCACGGAGCTGCGGCGCGGTCAGGAACCCGCCGGGGATCTTGACCCGCATCATGAAGGCGTCGCCGCCCTGCTTCTGCGGGTAGATCCCGGCCCACTTCAGCCGTTCCAGCTCGCCGGGCACCTCGGCGATCCCGGCCGGGCCCGTCTTGGAGTAGGTGTCGATGATGGCGTCCGCGATCTCCAGCGGATGCCGCTCGAGCTTCCACTGCTCGATCTCGTTGAGCTCACCCTTGGTCCGGTAGGGATCGATGAACGGCATGGGGCGGTCGGGCCCACGGATGTTGAGCCCGTAGAGCTCGTCCCGGTCCTTGGTCATCTCGGGCGCGCGCCCATCTCAGACGTGCAGCCCGCACTCGACCTTGTCCGAGTCGGACCACCGGCCCGGCGGGGGTCCTCGCCGATCTGCACCGGCCGGGTGGTCGGCGCGCAGCCGATGGACAGGTACCCCTCGGACAGCAGGGGGTGCTCGGGGATCCCGTGGTCGGCTCCATAGCCGGCGACGTCCGCCTCGGTCCAGGTGGCCAGCGGGTTGATCTTCACCATGCCCCAGCCCTCGTCGTAGGACACCACGGGTGCGTGGCGCCGGGTCGGCGCGTCGACCCGCTTCAGGCCGGTGATCCAGGCCTCCTTGCCCTCGAGGGCGAGCTTGAGGGGACGCACCTTACGGAACTCGCAGCACTGGGCGCTACCGCACGGCCACTGCTCGGCTCCGGCCGCCGGCCCGGTGACCGTGAGGTTGAGGTCGTAACGGGACCGGATCCGCTCCACATAGTCGAGCGTCTCGGGGAAGTGGGAGCCGGTGTCGAGGAACACCACCTCGATGGTGGGATCGACCTTGACGGCGATGTCGATGAGCACGGCGTCCTGGAAGGAGGCGGCCATGGCCAGTTTGGAACCGAAGCGTTCGACGGCCCAGGCCACGACGAGGCCGGCCGGGGCGGACTCGAAGGCAGCCGACTGCCCGTCGACCTCCTGGCGCAGTTGGGTCAATTCTGTCTTGCCGGCCACGATGCTCACTTCCACGACCTCTCTGCCTTGTGCCCTGTCTGCCTGCCTGTGTGCCTGTCTGCCTGTGTGCCTGCCTCGACTACGGCCGGGTCCGGAGGGACCCACCTCCCGGCCATCGCCCCCACCCTCCCGACCGCCGAGATCGTCCGACTCCAGACTATACATGACTAATCAGATCAAGTTTTAGAACAATCGGTCCGGGAGGCCGGAAAACTCGCCCGGGGGCGGCCGGCGGCGACAATGGGGCGGCCCACCACGGACCCGCCCGTCCCCTCCCGATCCCATGACCCGACCCCCCGATCCCCGGCCCGAGATCCATTCCGACCTCCCCGTCGTGCTGCGGCTGGCCGGGTGCCGGTGCCTGGTGGTGGGTGGGGGGCCGGTCGCCGCCCGCAAGGCGCAGGCGCTGGTGGAGGCCGGGGGGCGGGTGACGGTGGTAGCGCCCGAGGTCATCGGCACCCTGACCGCGCTGGCCGCGGGGAGGGCCTCCGCGACCGGTCCGGTCCCGGCGGGGGGATCCGGGTCGCTCGAGTGGCAGCGCCGGCCCTACGGAGCGGGCGAGGCGGCGGGCTACGGACTGGTGGTAGCGGCCACCGGCCGCCCGGAGGTCGACCGGGCCGTGGTCGCCGACGCCGTCGGCGCCGGGGTGATGGTCAACAGCGTCGACCGCGCCAGCCCGGGCACGGTCCAGCTTCCCGCCGTGCACCGCGTCGGGCGGGTGACCGTGGCCGTGTCGACGGGCGGGGCCAGCCCGGCCCTGGCCCGATGGCTGAGGGACCGTATCGCCGACTCGCTCCCGCCCGGCGTGGCCGAGATGGCCGCCCTGGTGGACGAGGCCCGGACGGCGATGGTGGACGCCGGGCGGTCCACCGCGGCGGTGGACTGGAAGGCGATCCTGGACCGGAAGGTGGCGCCACTGGTCGCGGACGGACGGATCGACGAGGCCCGGGCGGCACTGCTCGATGCCTGTCTCCCGCCCCCACCCGGACAGCCGGACTCCGGCCCGGCGCCGACACCGAACCCGGATCGGCGAGGCGACGAACCCTCTCGGTAAGGTGACCGGGTGCATCGCAGGACCGGTCTGGGTCTCGACCGGGTCGACCTGTCCGATCTCGCCTTCTGGGAGCGCCCCACGGAGGGATGCGTGATGCTCCGGGAGTTGCTCAGGCGGCTGCCCGACATCGAGGCCGCCGGCGAGCCCGTACGGCTGGGGTCGAGCTCCATCGACGGCATCGAGTCCCCTCCCTGCCGATACCCCGGCTGACGGCGTGCGCCCGACCGCCGGTCACGGCTTGGCCACCATCACCACCGTGGCCGCCACCAGCACCAGGGCCAGCGCCGAGGCGCTCCCCGCCACCCGGAGGCACTGGGACCGGAGACCGGGGGCCCACTCCTGGTCGGCGGCCACCGCGGCCTGCAGCCTCCGCTCCGCCGGCCAGAGGACCATCTCCGCCGTCGAAGCGGCCACCGCCCACAGGACGAGGCCGGCGGTGATCCACCCGTCGTCGAACGTCCAGTCGCCGCCGCTCATCGCCATCAGGGCCAGGCCGAGCACCGGCACCACGAACAGGACGCGGCCGGCCCAGTTCACCCCGGGGCGGTAGTAGCGCCGCACCGGCTCCGAGGCCCGGCCCCACCGGCGGAGGGCGAGGGCCGACACGCCGGCCGCGGCCACCGCCCCGAGGCCGACCAGTGCGGCCAGCACATGGGCCACCAGGACGAGGTCATAGGCCGCGTCCCGGGCGTGGACGGCCAGCAGCGCCGCGGGATGGGCAGGGGGCATCGGAGCGATTCTGGCACCCGCACGCCCGGGGCTGTCGCCGGCCTGGCACCGCTCCGGGCCCTGACATTGCTACGTTGGAGGCAGGGCGCGCGCCATTTGCCCGGGCACCGGTGTCAGGGGCGGGCGTCGAAGACTGGATAGAGGTGGCGACCATCGTGCGTAGTGACAGCAGGCGACCACAGAGGAGCGACGCGCACCTCTGATGAACCAGCTCCGACTCGATCCCCTCACCGGGCGCTGGGTGGTGGTCAGCACCGACCGGGCCGTCCGGCCCAAGGCCTTCGCCCCCCGGATGGCCTCCATCCAGGCCGACACCTCCCGACCATGCCCGTTCTGCCCCGGCAACGAGGAGACCGTGCCCCCCACCCTCGAGACCCGCGGGCGCCGACGGCGGGTGGCTGGTGCGGGTGGTCCCCAACCTGTATCCCGCCTTCGAGGGCAACGCCCCCTTCGTGGTCACCAACCGGGGCCCGGTCTTCACCCAGGCCACCGCGGGCGGCATCCACGAGGTCTCGTGCTGTCGCCGGACCACCAGAACTCGTGGTCGATGCTCAGCGACGAGCAGACCGCCGCGGTCATGACCGCCATCCGCGACCGGATCGAGGAGCACTCCTCGATACCCGGGCCTGCGCTACAGCCAGGCCATCGTCAACGCCGGACGCGAAGCCGGGGCCTCGATCGAACACCCCCACGGCCAGCTGCTCGGCATGTCCTTCGTTCCCCGTGAGCTGGTCGAGGAGCAGGCCGGGTTCGCCCGGTTCGCCGGACGGTGCCTCCTGTGCACCACGGTGGACGCCGAGGAGAACGTCAACCACCGGGTCGTCTACGCCGACGAGCGGGTGCTGGTGATCTGCCCCTTCTGGAGCGGTGCGCCCTACGAGATGCTGGTGATCCCCCGGGCCCATGGTCCCCACCTCCACCACAGCCCGGACACCGACCTGGTGGCGGTGGGTCGGGCGCTCAAGGTGGCCCTCGGGCGGCCTGCGCGACGTGGTGGGGGACGTCGCCTACAACCTGGTGTTCCACTCGGCCCCCTACCGGGCCCCCGAGCCCTACCACTGGCACGTCCACGTGGTGCCGAAGCTCACCACCGTGGCCGGCTTCGAGCTGGGCACCGGCGTCCTCATCAACATCGTCAACCCCGAGCAGGCGGCCGAGGAGCTGGCCGTCCGGGCCCCGGTGGCCCAGGCCGGCTGAGCACCGCAGTCCGGTCTGATCGAGCGGTCGCCCCTTGCGACCGTCACCGGGGCGCGGTCGCTCGTTCAGGCCAACTCGAAGCACAGTGACCCGTAGGACGCCAGTGTGGCCGGATACGGATCCGCCGGATCAGCGGGAAGGCCACCCGCCCCAGCAGCTCGATGGGCTGGCGTCCGATCCACCGCTCGACGTGCAGCTCGGCCGGCTGGGCCAGGCGACTGACGTTGTGCACGCAGAGCACCGGGTTGACCGGTCCCCGGCCGGCGAGGTCCGGAGCCGAGCGCACGAAGGCCAGCACGGACGGGTTGGCCGAGGGGATCACCTCGAGGTCACCGGTCCCGAGGACCGGGAATTCGCGCCGCACGGCCAGGATCCGTCTGCATCCAGTGCAGGAACGAGCTCGGGTTGCGCTGCTGGGCCTCGACGTTCACGGCCGAGAACCCGTAGACCGGGTCCATCAGGGGAGGCAGGTACAGCTGGGCGAAGTCGGCCCGGCTGAACCCGCCGTTGCGGTCCGGGGTCCACTGCATCGGGGTGCGCACCGAGTCCCGGTCGCCCAGATAGAGGTTGTCCCCCATCTGGATCTCGTCGCCGTAGTAGAGGACCGGGCTGCCCGGAAGGGTGAACAACAGGTAGTAGAGGAGCTCGGCCAGCCGGCGGTCGCGGTCGAGCAGCGGGGCCAGGCGGCGGCCGATCCCCATGTGCCGCTTCATCCGCGGGTCCTTGGCGTACTCGGCGAACAGGTAGTCGCGCTCCTCCTCGGTCACCATCTCGAGGGTCAGCTCGTCGTGGTTGCGCAGGAAGATGGCCCACTGGGCGCTCCCCGGCGCCTCCGGTGTCTGGGCCAGGATCTCGGTGATCGGGTAGCTCTGCTCGCGGCGGACGGCCATGAACAGCCGGGGCATCAGGGGGAAGTTGAAGCACAGGTGGCACTCGTCGTCGTCCCCGAAGTAGTCGGCCACGTCGGCGGGCCAGCCGTTGGCCTCGGCCAGGAGGATCCGCCCCGGGTAGTTGGCGTCCAGCTCCGCCCGCACCCGGCGGATGAAGGCGTGGGTCTCGGGGAGGTTCTCCCCGGTGTTCCGTCCCGCTGGTAGAGGAAGGGGACGGCGTCGAGCCGGAACCCGTCGAGACCGAGGTCGAGCCAGAAGCGCACCACGTCGAGCATGGCGTCGGCCACTTCGGGGTTCTCGTAGTTGAGGTCGGGCTGGTGGGCGTAGAACCGGTGCCAGTAGTACTGGTTGCGGTCCTGGTCGAAGGCCCAGTTGGACCGCTCGATGTCGATGAACACGACCCGTGCCTCGGGCCATCGCTGGTCGTCGTCGTTCCAGACGTACCAGTCGGCCTTCGGGTTGTCACGGCTCTGCCGCGACTCGACGAACCAGGGGTGCTGGTCGCTGGTGTGGTTGATGACCAGGTCGGCGATGACCCGGATCCCCCGGGCGTGGGCCTCGTCGAGCAGCCGCTTCAGGTCCTCGACCGTACCGCTCTCCGGATGGACGGAGTAGAAGTCGCTGATGTCGTAGCCGCCGTCGCGGAGCGGGGACGGGTAGAACGGGAGCAGCCACAGGCAGTCGACGCCGAGCCACTGGAGGTAGTCGAGCTTGGCGATGAGACCGGGGATGTCACCGACGCCGTCGTTGTTGCCGTCGAAGAAGCCCCGGATGAGGACCTCGTAGAACACGGCCCGCTGGAACCAGAGCGGGTCCTCCTCGGGCGCGGCCAACGGAGCCTGGCGGATCCCGAGCTCGGCCAGGCTTCCCAGAGGGGCGAAGGCCAGAGGGGCGCGGGGGGCCCCGGGTTCGGATTCGACAGCCACGTGCGCACGCTACCTGAGCACCCTCGCGCATGGGTGGCACCCCCGTGCCCCCGCTCAGGGGTCGATTCGGTCCCGCAGCACCTGGGCCAGCAACCGGTCGGCCGCCTCGATAGGGGTCGAGGTCACCGGCCACCATCGCCGCCATGATGTCGGCGAAACTGGTCGGCGGCGGCCAGGGCGGCGATCCGTTCGTCGACCCGCGCCGCCACGATCTGGTGGAACTCGCGCTCGAGGCGCTGCCGCCGCATCCGCGCCAGGGTGCCGTGCTCGATCTGATGGGCCCGGTGCTCGCCGACCGCCGACCACAGGGCCTCGATCCCCTCCCCCTTCGACGCCACCGTCTCCACGATCGGCGGCCGCCAGTCGCCCAGCTCGGTCAGGTCCAGCATGAGCTCGAGGTCGCGGCGGGTCTCCCGGGCCCCGGGGCGATCGGCCTTGTTGATGACGAACAGGTCGGCGATCTCCAAGAGGCCCGCCTTGTTGGCCTGGATGGCGTCCCCCCAACCGGGGTTGACCACCACGATGGTGGTGTCGGTGGCCGCGGCCACCTCGACCTCCTGCTGGCCGACGCCCACCGTCTCGACCAGGACCACCGGCATCCCCACCGCCGACAGCACCCGGACCGCGTCCGGGACGGCCACCGACAGCCCCCCCAGGTGGCCGCGGGTGGCCATGGACCGGATGAAGACGCCGTCGTCGAGCGCGTGGCTCTGCATGCGCACCCGGTCGCCGAGGATGGCCCCGCCCGAGAAGGGGGACGAGGGGTCGATGGCCAGGACGGCCACCTTGTCCCCCTGCTGGTCCCCCCCGCCGATCCCCTGCTCCCTCCCGATGGTGATGAGCCGGTCGGTCAGGGTCGACTTGCCCGCCCCCGGGGCCCCGGTGATCCCCACCGTGTAGGCCTCCCCCGGCGTCTTGTATGCCAGTCCGGCAACCGTGCGGGACGGCTCGCCGCCACGCTCCACCAGCGACAGCAGCCGGGCCAGGGCCACCCGGTCGCCGCTCCGGGCTGCCTCGAACAGCGTCGAGGGGTCGGACGTGCGGGCCGCGGGCATGGGGTGACGAGCGTAGACGGGAGGGGCCCGGCCGTCAGGCCCGGGAGACGTGGGCGCCGAGCGAGACCAGCTTCCCGTCGAGGTCCTCGTAGCCCCGGTCGACGTGGTGGGCGTCGGTGATCACCGTCTCGCCGTCCGCCACCAGGCCGGCCAGCACCAGGGCGGCGCCCGCCCGCACGTCGAAGGCCCTCACCGGTGCGCCCGACAGCCGCCCCACGCCCCGGACCACCGCATGGTGGCCCTCGGTCCGGATGTCGGCGCCCATCCGGCGCAGCTCCTCGACGTAGCGGAAGCGGCCGAAGAAGAGGTTCTCGGTGACGATCCCCACCCCCTGGGCCACCGTCAGCAGGGTGACCGCCAGCGGCTTGTAGTCGGTGGCGAACCCGGGATAGGGCAGGGTGGCCACGTCGAAGGCCTGCAGCCGGTGCGAGCGGTCCCTGGCCGCCCGCAGGCCATCGGGCTCCAGCGTGACCTCGGTGCCGGCGGCGGTCAGCTTGCGGATGAGCATGTCCATGTGGTCGGGCCGGCCGTCCTCGACCACCACCTCGCCCCCGGCCAGTCCGGCGGCCACCAGGAACGTGGCCACCACCAGCCGGTCGGGGATGACCGCATGGGTGGCCGGGTGCAACCGGTCGACGCCCTCGACCTCGATGCGCGAGGTGCCGGCTCCGGTGATCCGGGCGCCCATCGAGTTGAGGAACTCGGCCAGGTCCCTGACCTCGGGCTCGCGCGCCGCGTTCTCGATGACGGTGGTCCCCTTGGCCAACGACGCGGCCATGAGCACGTTGTCGGTGCCGGTGTGGCTGGGGTACTCGAGGACCACCCGGTTGCCGACCAGCCGGGGCACCGATGACCACGGTCGACTCGACCCGTCCCTCGACATAGCCGTGGGACGACACGAAGGCGGTGCCCATCGACTCGAGGGCGCGCAGGTGCATGTCGATCGGCCGGGGTCCGAAGTCGTCGCCACCGGGCATCGACACCTTGGCCCGGCCGCAGCGGGCCAGCAGCGGCCCGAGCACCACCACCGACGCCCGCATCTTCTCCACCAGCTCGTGGGGCGCCTCGGGGTTGACATCGGCGGGCGTGGTCACGACCAGCTCGTCCGGGGTCCGCCCCCGTCTGCACGTCCACCCCCATGGCCCCGAGCACCTCGCCCATGATGTCCACGTCGGTGATCCGGGGGACGTTGGTCAGCACGTGGCGGCCCTCGGCCAGCAGGCAGGCGGCCATGAGCTTCAGCACGGAGTTCTTCGCCCCGCCGGCCCGGACGGTCCCCGAGAGGGGCCCGTTGGGTGTCACGACGAACCGATCCACCCCACCAGTATGGTCCCTGCCGCCGTCGTGGCCCGATGATGGTGGCGGCCCGGCCCGCCCGGCCGCGGGGTCCGGCGACCGGCGGATCCCGGGGGCCCGGTCAGATGACCGCCTGCTCCTCCCAGCGCCCGAACACCCCGGCCAGGGTGTCCATCATCTCCCCCACGGTGGCATAGGCCCGCGTGGCGTCGAAGATGGCCGGCATGAGGTTGATGTCGGGGACGGCGGCGTCCGCGGCCAGCCGGCCGAGCGCCGAGGCCACCCCGGCATCGGACCGGTGCCGTCTCACCTCGGCCAGCCGCTTTCGCTGGACCTCCTCCACCTCGGCTCCGATCTGCAGGGTGGGCATCTCGGACTCCTCGTTCCCCCCGGTGAACCCGTTCACCCCGACGATCACCATCCGGGCGCTCGAGACCTTGCGCTGGAACCGGTAGGCGGCCTCGGCGATCTCCTCTTGGAACCAGTTGGTCTCGATCCCGGCGACCACCCCCTCGAGGATCGAACCCCCGCCGAGGTCCCCCAGGTGGGCGAACACCTCCTCGGCCCGGGCCTCCATCTGGTCGGTCAGCGATTCGACGAACCACGAGCCGCCCAGGGGGTCGGCGACGTTTGCCACCCCGGTCTCCGAGGCGATGACCTGCTGGGTCCGCAGGGCGATCCGGGCCGCCTTCTCGGTCGGGAGGGCGAGCACCTCGTCCATGGCGTTGGTGTGCAGGCTCTGGGTGCCCCCGAGCACCCCGGCCAGTGCCTCGATGGCCGTCCGCACGATGTTCAGCTCGGGCTGCTGGGCGGTCAGCGACACACCGGCGGTCTGGGTGTGGAACCGGCAGGTCAGCGAGCGGGGGTCCCGGGCCCCGTAGCGGTCCCGCATCCACCTGGCCCAGATGCGCCGCGCCGCCCGGAACTTGGCGATCTCCTCGAAGAAGTCGACATGGGCGTCGAAGAAGAAGGACAGGCGGGGAGCGAACTCGTCGACGCCGAGCCCCGCCGCCCGGGCGGCCTCCACATAGGCGAATCCGTTGGCCAGGGTGAAGGCGAGCTCGTGGGCCGCCGTCGACCCCGCCTCGCGGATGTGGTAGCCGGACACGGACACCGGGTGGATGCGGGGCATCTCGGCGGCACAGAACCGGATGATGTCGGTGACCAGCCGCAGGGACGGCCGGGGGGGGAAGACGTACTCCTTCTGCGCCTGGTACTCCTTCAGCATGTCGTTCTGGAGCGTGCCGCTCGAGCCGGGCCCGTTCGGTCCCCGCCGCCTCCGCCGCCAGCACGTACATGGCGAAGCACATGGCCGCCGGCGAGTTGATGGTCATCGACGTGCTGGTGGCCCCGAGGTCGATCCCCGCGAACAGGTCCTGGGTGTCGGCCAGGGTGTCGAGGGCCACCCCGCACCGGCCGACCTCGCCCTCGGACAGCGGGTCGTCCGAGTCCCGTCCCATCAGGGTGGGCAGGTCGTAGGCCACCGACAGCCCGTCGCCGCCGGCCCGCAGGATGTCGTGGAAGCGGGCGTTGGTGTCCTCGGCCGTCCCGAACCCGGCGAACATCCGCATGGTCCACAGCTTGGAGCGGTACATCGAGGCGTAGGGCCCCCGCGTGTAGGGGAACACCCCGGGCCACTCACCGTCGGGCCCGGGGCCGTAGACGGGGTCGAGGGGGACGCCCGACATGGTCTCGAAATCGGCGTCCCGGAGCGTGGCGCCGTCGAACGCCGCCTTCCACCGGTCACCGTCCCCGGGTGCCCCGGAGTCGTCTTCACCGCGCATTGCGCGCCAGCATAGGGAAGTCGGAGGCGGCGGACCGCCCAGGACGCGCCCATCGGACCTGGACTCCCGTCCCGCGGCGCCGTGTCGCTCCCGCGCCAGCCACTATCGTCAGGACCCGTGACCGGCGAACCGCAAGCACCCGACCGCAATCTGGCCATGGAGCTCGTCCGGGTCACCGAGGCGGCGGCCCTGGCCGCCTCCCGGTGGATGGGGCGGGGCGACAAGGAGGGGGCCGACGGTGCGGCGGTCAACGCCATGCGGATCGTGCTCTCCAGCATCGCCATGGACGGGGTGGTGGTCATCGGCGAGGGGGAGAAGGACAACGCCCCCATGCTCTACAACGGCGAGCGCATCGGCGACGGCAGCCCGCCCATGACGGACATCGCCGTGGACCCGATCGACGGGACCACCCCCACCGCCCTCGGCCGTGGCGGGGCCCTGGCGGTCATCGCCGTGTCCGAGAAGGGCACGATGTTCGACCCGGGACCGTGCGTGTACATGGAGAAGTTGGCGGTCGGGCCCCGGGCGGTGGGGACGATCGACCTCACCATGTCCATCGAGGACAACCTGAAGGCGGTGGCCAAGTCCAAGGGGACCTCGGTGCGGGACCTGGCCGTGGCCATCCTCGACCGGCCCCGCCATGCCGAGCTCATCGCCTCGGTTCGCAGCACCGGCGCCCGGATCCGGCTGATCACCGACGGCGACGTGGCCGGGGCCATCGCCACCGCCTGGCCCGACACCGGCGTGGACATGCTGGTGGGGATCGGGGGGACCCCCGAGGGGGTGATCGCCGCCGCCGCCCTCAAGTCGATGGGCGGGGAGATCCAAGGCCGCCTCTGGCCCCGCGACGAGGGCGAACGGCGGGCGGCCGTCGATGCCGGCTACGACGTCGACGCCGTATTGACCACCGACGACCTGGTCGGCGGGGACAACTGCTTCTTCGCCGCCACCGGGATCACCGACGGCGAGCTGCTCCACGGCGTCCGCTACGACGAGTTCGGGGCCACCACCCAGTCCCTGGTGACCCGGTCGAAGTCGGGAACCGTCCGGCTCATCGACGCCCGCCACCCGCTGCACAAGCTGGCCGAGTACAGCGCCATCGAGTTCACCTGAGAGGCGCTGGCCGCCGATGGCGGTCGGGGGGCGGTCAACCAGGCGTGCTCCCCGTTCGTACCAATGGTGGATGAATTCGTACCAATGGTGGACGAACGGGCCTCTCCCGGTCGGGACCCCGAACGGAGCAGTGGACCGGCGGAAGGTGCGACCACGGGCGCGCCGGGGCCGGCGCGCCATGGCCACCCTCGTGGCCGGCGCCCTCGTGGCCGGCACCCTCGGCTGGCCGGGTGCACGGCCGCCGGTGGGAGCACCGACCCGCCCGGTGCCGGCCAGGTCGCCACCGCCGGCCGCCGAGCGGGTTGTGAGACGACCGTTCGAGGAGTCGTCTCCAGCCCGGGATCGCTCACCGCCGGCTGGCTGCCCGCCGGCTTCCAGCTCACCGGGGGTGGCCCCCCTCCACCCGATGCGACGCCCGGCGCCACCTATGCCGCAACGGGCCGGGGCACCGATCCACCCCGGGTCCAACTCCGCTTCTCCTACAGCCCCGGAGCGCTGAGTCCCGTCGACGGAGGGAGGTCGGAGGCGACCCCGGTCGAGGTCCAGGGCCACCCCGGCCTGCTCGAGAGCGGGCCGCCCTCCGCCCTGTTCACCGGCCTCTACTGGAAACCGACTGCCGGGGTGCTCGTGAGCACCGTCGGCTACAGGCTCCCGTCGTCCATCGTCGTCCAGGTGGCGCAGCACCTGCGGATGACTGCCCCGGGGGAGGTGGCACTGCCGCCCAGCTCCGGGCCGGTCGTCGCCCGGTCGGCCGCCATCGCGGCGGCGAGGCGGGCCGCATCCATCGCCGGGGGGAGGGTCGCGTCCAAACTGTCCTCGTGGACCGAGGTCACCACCCTGCTCCACGCCGGCGACGAAGGCACAGGGCCGGCGGCGACCGCGTTCACCTCGGTCGGTGCGCCGTGGGCCCCCGCCTGGGCCGTCCTCTTCTCCCCGCTCCGGTCGCCCGGACCCGGATCGGCCGATCGACCGGGCCCGGCCGCGGCCGGCCACGCAACTGGTGGTGGTCGACGCCGCCTCCGGCCAGGCCCGGGTGACGACGCCCACGGGGGCCGGCACCTCGTGGTTCGCCGCGCTCACCGACCGGGACCCGGAACTCGGCGGCTGTCCCGGCGGGTCGACCGCCCGTCTCCCCTTCGGCGTGCTCACCAGGGACGAGGAGGCCTATGCCGTCCGGACCGCCCTGATTCCCGGCTCGCCCGGTCAGACCACCTCGGTGATCCTCAAGCTCACCACCGTCCCGACCCTGGCCCGGGCCGACCCTGGTCTGTACGGCGGTTGCGTGCAGCTGGACTGCTCCCTCCCCGAGCTGGTGTGGCCGTCCATCGTCATCGTCCACGCCCCGGCGGGACGGACGGTGGCCTGCCTGCCACCCGACGCTTCGGTTCCGCCCGGATACCGGCCCAGGCAGGTGACGCAGTATGTGCGGATCGGCGTGACCGGGGGCGGGGCGGGTGCGATCGCCTGCGGGCCGCTGCCCGCCTGGGTCGATCAGCTGAAGGACCTGTCCCCGCCCGCCGCCCGTTGAGATGCCCCGAGCGGACCCGTCAGGCGGTGGCCCCGGACGTGGCGTCGACCGCTTCCAGGCGCACCCGGGCCCGGAGGAGCGCCGCTTCGGCATCGGCCAACGCCGCGTCCGGCTCCGCATCCTCCGCCGTGGCGGTGCCCCGACCGCCCGATCCGGTGAGCTCGGCGACCTCCGCCTCGGCCGCGGTCAGCGCCGCCCGGGCGCGCTCGGCGTCGATCTCGGCGGCCAGCTCGGCCACGCCCATCAGCATGGTCACCCGGGTACCGCCGTCACCGGTCCCGGCCGCCTCCGACCCGTCGGCCCCGCCTGCGGGGACATGCTGTTCGACCTGGACGAAGCCGCCGTGGGTCGCCACCCGTTCCTCGTCCCCGTCCGGGCGCACCACCCTGACCACCCCGGGTTCGACGGACCCGACCAGCGGGGCGTAGCCGGCCAGGAAGGTCGCGTCTCCCTCGCCGGTCCGGAGGATCACCTCGGTGGCCAGCCCGGTGAGCAGGATTCGCTCCGGGGTGACCAGTTCGATGGTGAACAGGCTGTCGTCGGCCATGGCCCCGACCCCCCGCTCAGTCGTTCTCGAGGGCGTGGGCCTTGGCCAGCGCCGACTCGGCCCCGCCGACGTTGAGGAACGCCTGCTCGGGGACCTCGTCGAGCTCGCCGTCGACCAGCGCCTCGAACGACTCGACCGTCTCCTCCACCGGGACGGTCACCCCCTTCAGCCCGGTGAACACCTCGCCCACGTTGAACGGCTGGGACAGGAATCGTTGGATCTTCCGGGCCCGGGTCACGGTCACCCGGTCCTCCTCGGACAGCTCGTCGAGGCCGAGGATGGCGATGATGTCCTGGAGCTCCTTGTAGCGCTGCAGCACGCCCTGCACCTGCCGGGCCACGTTGTAGTGGCGCTCACCCACCACCTCGGGGGCCAGGATGTTGGAGGTCGATGACAGCGGGTCCACGGCCGGGTAGATGCCCAGCGACGCGATGTCGCGGGACAGCTCGGTGGTGGCGTCCAGGTGGGTGAAGGTGGTGAACGGGGCCGGGTCGGTGTAGTCGTCGGCGGGAACGTAGACCGCCTGCAACGAGGTGATCGACCGCCCACGGGTCGAGGTGATCCGCTCCTGCAGCTGGCCCATCTCATCGGCCAGCGTGGGCTGGTAGCCCACCGCCGAGGGCATCCGGCCGAGGAGGGTGGACACCTCGGAGCCGGCCTGCACGAAGCGGAAGATGTTGTCCACGAACAGGAGCACGTCCTGGTTCTTCACGTCGCGGAAGTACTCGGCCATGGTGAGGGCGGCCAAGCGCCACCCGCAGCCGGACCCCGGGCGGCTCGTCCATCTGACCGTAGACCAGGGCGGCCTTCTCGATGACCCCCGACTCCTGCATCTCGATCCAGAGGTCGGTCCCCTCACGGGTGCGCTCCCCGACGCCGGCGAACACCGAGACGCCGCCGTGGTTGGTGGCCACCCGGTTGATCATCTCCTGGATGAGCACGGTCTTGCCCACACCGGCCCCGCCGAACAGCCCGATCTTGCCGCCCTGGACGTAGGGCTCGAGCAGGTCGATGACCTTGATGCCCGTCTCGAACATCGCCGCCCTGGGCTCCAGGGAGTCGAAGTCCGGTGCCGGCCGGTGGATCTCCCAGTAGGTCCTCCGCCTCGCCGATCGAGTCGGTGTCGAGCGGTTGGCCGAGCACGTTGAACACATGGCCCAGCACCGCATCTCCGACCGGGACCTGCAGGCCGTGCCCCGGGTTGCGCACCTCGGCCCCGCGGGTCAGCCCGTCGGTTGCCTTCAGACACACGCAGCGCACCCGGCCGTCACCGATCTGCTGGGCCACCTCGGCGACGATCAGCTCCTTGCGCCCTTCGAGCTCCACGTCCACCTCGACGGCCCCGTTGATCTCGGGGAGGGCGTGGGGAGGGAACTCCACGTCGATGACCGGCCCGGCGATGGCCACCACCCGTCCGGATGGGAGGGTGTCGACGGTGCTCGGTCGAGGGGCGGTGGTGGTCATGGGCGTCGGGCTCCCTTGGGTTGGTCGGAGACTGCGTGGTTTGGAACGGTCGGGTTTCGGCCTGCGTGGTTTCGAAGGCTGTGGCGTCGAACGGTGCGGTGCCGGGTTGTCGGACATCGGGCCACCGGTCAGACCCTGGCCTCGATGACCATGCCGCCCTCGTCCTCGTCGGCGCCGCGCCGGAGGGCCTCGGCGCCCCCGACGATCTCCATGATCTCGGTGGTGATGGTGTCCTGGCGGGCCCGGTTCATGATCCGCGAGTACTTCTTCACGAGCTCGCCGGCGTTGTCGGTGGCGGCGGCCATGGCCCGCTGGCGGGCGGTGACCTCTGAGGCCGACGCCTCGAGCAGTGCGCCGAAGATCTCGGTCTCGGCGGCCCGGGGGGCGAGGGACCCGAGCAGGATCGCCGCGTCGGGCTCGAACTCGGTGTAGCCGGCGGGCCGGTCCGCCTCGGCACCGGGCGCCGGTCCGGTGGCCGGTCCACCCCCGTCGCCTTCGGGCACCTCGTCGGCCTGGCGGGGGTCGACCAGGGGGAGCAGCTGGCGCACCTCGACCCGCTGGATCCCCGCCGACACGAACCGGGTGGAGACGATCATCACCTGGTCGACCTCGCCGTCGGTGAACGGGGTGAGGACGGCCGCGGCCACGTCGCGGGCATCGGCGAAGGTCGGCCGTTCGCTGATCCCCGCGAAGGACTGCTCGACGGACTGCCCGCGGTAGCGGAAGTACCGTTGCGCCTTCTTGCCCACCGAGAACAGGCGGTACTCGACGCCGTCGGCGGCACCGCCGGCCAGCAGCCGCTCGGTGGCCCGGAGCACCGACGAGTTGTAGCCCCCGCACAGGCCCCGGTCGGCCGCCACCGCCAGGACGGCCGCCTTGGCCACCGACTCGGGGGTGCCCAGCAGACGACCGGCGGCATCGGGGTCTCCCATCGCCGTCTCGAGGACGATGCGGGCCATGCCCTGCTGGTAGGGGCGGGCGGCGGCGATCCGACCCTGGGCGCGCACGATCTGGGACGCGGCGATGAGCTCCATCGCCTTGGTGATCTTCTTGGTCGACTCGATGCTCTTGATCCGTCGACGAAGGATGCGCTCCTGACCGCCGGCCACGGCTCAGTCGACCTTCCCGGTGTCGAAGGCGTCGGTGAACGAGCGCAGCGCCGTCTCGAGCTTGTCGCCCTCGGGCAGCTTTCCCGAGGTCCGGATGCCGTCGAGGATGTCCGAGTGGTTGGCCCGGAAGAACGCCCGTACCTCGGACTCGTAGCGCTGTACCTCCGACACGGGCACCCCGTCCACGTAGCCCTCGGAGCCGGCGAAGATGACCAGCACCTGCTCCTCCACCGGGACCGGGGCGTTGAGCCCCTGCTTCAGCAGCTCGGTGAGGCGGTAGCCGCGGTCGAGTTGGGCCTGGGACACCTTGTCGAGCTCGGAGCCGAAGGTGGCGAAGGCCTCGAGCTCGCGGAACTGGGCCAGGTCGAGCTTCAACGTGCCGGCCACCGACTTCATGGCCTTGATCTGGGCCGCGCCCCGACCCGGCTGACCGAGACGCCCACGTTGATGGCCGGTCGGACCCCGGCGTAGAAGAGCTCGCTCTCCAAAAAGACCTGGCCGTCGGTGATCGAGATCACGTTGGTCGGGATGTAGGCGGAGATGTCGCCGGCCTTGGTCTCGATGATCGGCAGCGCGGTGAGCGAGCCGCCCCCGGCCTCGTCCGACAGCTTGGCGGCGCGCTCGAGGAGGCGGCTGTGCAGGTAGAACACGTCGCCGGGGTAGGCCTCGCGGCCGGGTGGCCGTCGCAGGAGCAGCGACATCTGCCGGTAGGCCTCGGCCTGCTTGGAGAGGTCGTCGTAGACGATGAGGGCGTGTTCGCCGTTGTCCATCCAGTGCTGGCCCATGGCGCACCCGGCGTACGGGGCCAGGTACTTGAACGGGGCCGGGTCGCCCGCCGCGGCCAGCACCACCACCGTGTACTCGAGGGCGCCGTGGCGCTCGAGGGTGGCCACCGTCTGGGCCACTGACGACGCCTTCTGGCCGATGGCCACGTAGATGCACTTCACCCCCAGGCCCAACTGGTTGAGGATGGTGTCGACCGCCACCGTCGTCTTGCCCGTCTTGCGGTCGCCGATGATCAGCTCGCGCTGGCCCCGCCCGATGGGGGTCATGGCGTCGATGGCCTTGATGCCGGTCTGCAGCGGCTCGCTCACCGGCTGTCGGCGCACGATGCCGGGGGCCTGCACTTCGAGGCGGCGGGTCTCATCGGTGGCGATCGGACCGCGTCCGTCGATCGGCTCGCCCATCGCGTCCACCACCCGGCCGAGGAGGGCGTCGCCCACCCGGACCGAGAGGATGCGTCCGGTGGCCTTGACCAGCTGCTCCTCCTCGAGTCCGGTGTCCTCGCCCAGGATGACCGCGCCGATGGTCTCCTCGTCGAGGTTGAGCGCCAAGCCCTCGGTGCCGTCTTCGAATTCGAGGATCTCGTTGACGGCCGCGCCGGGCAGCCCGGTGATGCGGGCGATCCCGTCGCCGACCTCGACGATGCGACCGACCTGCTCGGTCCCGACCTCGGGCGTGTACTCCTCCACGTGCCGGCGCAGGGCGGCGGTGATCTCGTCGGCGTTGATGGTCAGTTCAGCCATCGGCTGGGTCCCTTTCCTCTGGGGTTCGCTGGACCGCCTCGGAAACGAGGAGGTGCTCCTTCAATTCGTCCAAACGGTGACGGGCGCTGCCGTCGACCAGCAGATCACCGACCTGCACCACCACCCCGCCCAGCAGGTCGGGGTCGACCGTCACCTGCAGCTCGACCGGGCCCCCGGTCAACCGGCCCAGGGCCTCCCCCAGGGACTGCCGCCGGGTGTCGTCGACCTGGTCCGCCGACCGGACCCGCGCCACCCGCCACCCGCGGGCGCGGGCCGCATCCTCGACCAGGGCGTCGAGGGTGGAGACGATGTCACGGGCCCTCCCACCCCGCACGGCGAATGCGGCCAGCCGCTTCGTCGCCTCCAGCACCTGGTCGCCCAACAGGTCGGCGATGACCTGCTGGCGGACGGAAACGGGCAGGTCCCGGTCCCCGAGCGCGCTGCGCAGGGCCCGGTTCCCCTCCACCGTGCGGGCGAACCGGAAGAGCTGGTCCTCGATCTCCTCGAGGTCGGAGATGGTCACCCCCTCGAACACCGCACGCGGCATAGCCGGCCACCCGGTTGCGCGATCCGAGCCTCCCGAGCACCACCAGGTCGTCCCGCCGGGACGCATCGGTCGGATCCCGCTCGGCCGCCACCGCCAGCTGGGTGGCCAGCCAGTGGAACGAGGCCTCGACCTCGGAGGCCGGGACGACGGTCACCGCCTGGTGCACCAGACTCCGCACCTCGGCCAGGACCTTGCCCTCGAGCAGGTCGTCGAGCACCGCCCGACGCGCGCCGGTGGGTACCGACCCGTCGTTGAGGGCCAGGGTGAGCTCGTTGTTGGCGTCGACCAGGCCTGCCACGGCACGCAACTCGGATGCGGCCTGGCGGAGCCCACCCGATGCGGCCAGCCCCTCCTCGACGGCGGCCAGATAGCCCTGGAGGGCAGGGTTCACCGACCGCCCCCGGCCGCACCGGCGGTTGCGCCCGTGCCGGTCTCGGCCCGCACCGCGGCGATGGCCTCGTCGATCAGGTCCTGGTGGTCGGCGAGCTGGATCTCGCGGCCCACCACCCGCTCGGCCGCGGCCAGCACGATGGCGCCCACCCGCCCGGTGACCTCCTCGACCGCAGCCTGTCGGGCGATGGCCACCTCGGCGTCAGCGGCCTGCATGATCCGATCGGCCGCCTCCTGGGCCCGGCCCTCGGCCTGGGCCACGGTCCGCTCGGCGGTGAGCGTCGCCTGGGCCACGATCTCACGGGCATGGGAGCGGGCCTCCTCCAAGGCGGCGCGGCGGGCGGCATCGGCCTCCTCGGCATCGGCTTTGGCCTGGTCGGCGGCCTCGAGCTCGCCACGGATCTGCTCCTGGCGTTCGGTCAGCTTCTCGTTGAGGAGCGGCACCACGCTCCTGCCGATGAACCCGAGGACCAGGATGAAGGCGATGAGCACGACAATGAAGGTCCCGTTGGGGATGAGGAAGTTGCTGGCTGCGACGGGCATCGCTGTCATCCTTTCGTCGTCCTCACACGCCCACGGCGCACCGGCCCGCGGCGCGGCGCCGGAGAGGTGGCTCTCGGCCCAGGTCCTGGCGGCGGCATCTCCCGGACCTACTTCTTGTAGAGCGAGAAGATGAACAGGGCGGTGAAGGCCAGATTGATGAAGTAGGCCGCCTCGCACAGTCCGACGGTGAGGAACATGATCGTGGTCAGGCGGCCCTGTGCCTCGGGTTGACGGGCCACCCCGGCGATTGTCTGGCTACCGGCCAGGCCGTCCCCGATGGCCGCGCCGACGGCGCCCCCGCCGAGTGCGAGCCCGCCGCCGACCATGGCGCCGGCGATCCTTACTGCGTCCGCCATCGAGGCGTCTGCCATGAGTGCTTCTCCTTTGTGATGTTGTTGATGAGATCGTGAACAGGCGTTTTCGTTGCAGGTGCGGGCCTAGTGGCCGGCCTCGGGGCCGGCCATGGCCGTGTCGAAGTACAAGATGGTGAGGAGGGCGAAGATGAAGGCCTGGATGGCGCCGATGGCCATGTCGAACAGCTTCCAGACGATGGTGAAGGGTATCGACAGCACTCCCCCGATGGGGACCGGTCCCAGTTTCCAGATGACCAGGGCGGCCAGCAGGGAGAGCATGAGCCCGCCGGCGAACAGGTTGCCGAAGAGGCGGAGCGTGAGGGTCAGCGGCTTGATGATCTCCTCGATGGCGTTCATGAACAGGTTGACCGGGGCCAATTTGGGCGAGAAGGGCTGCTTCACATAGTGCGAGAGGTAGCCACCCACCCCCCGGTTCCTGACGGCGGCCACGTTGGTCAGGACGAACACGTAGAGCGCCATGGCCAGGGGCAGGTTGATGTCACTGGTCGGCGCCGGCAGGAACTCGAACCGGCTCCCGATCCCGAGGACCTCGAACAGGTTGCAGATGAAGATGAAGACGAACAGGGTCAAGGCCAGCGGGACCACCTTGGCCCCCCTCGGGCCGATCGAGTCCGACACCTGCTTCTGCACCGCTCCCACCGCCAGCTCCCAGACCAGCTGGAACTTGCCCGGCACGCCGCTGGTGGCCCGCGCCCGCAGGATCATCCCCATCGCCACGACCACCAGGCCGGCGATGACCGTGGCCCACACGATGTCCACGTTGACGGTCAGGCCGAGGACCTTCACCTCGGGGTGCTCGCCCACCGAGATGTCGGAGGCCAGGAGCGGCGAGGTGAGGAGGCCGGTGCCGATGCCCATCGGGTCAGCCACCTCCCCGCGGGTCGTCGGGCGACCCGATCGCCGGGCGGGCATCGTCCCGGGGGAGGTTCTCCTCGACGACGTTGGCGTTGATCACATCGTCCACCGAGGTCATCGGGCCCGCCTTGGCCATGGAGCGGGCCACGTTGACCAGGAGGATCAGCTGGAACACGGCCAGGCCGGCCAGCACCCCGAACCCGAGGCTGGCCGACACGAACAGCAACCCGATGGTCACCGCGGTGATGATCCCCATGCGGCCCAGTGTGTTGAGGGCCAGGGGCCGGCGACGGTTCTCGTCGGCGCGGGCGCTGACCCTCGCCACCGAGTTGCCGATCATCCGGAAGTTGAAGGTCCCGAGGGCCAGCCCGACGCAGGCACCCACACCGAGGAGCAGCTGGCCGAAGGCGACGCAACCGACCAGGGCGGCGACGCCGGCGAGCAGGGCCGTCGACACCGTGCGGCGGGCCACGTCGGACACGTTGGGCAGGGAGAAGTGGGCGAACATCGTGAGCTGCTACGCCGCCGGCCGCCCGGCGGCGCCGGGCGCCGGGCGGAGGCTCAGAGGTACTTGCGGACCCGGGCGATGGTCATGAGCACGGCGAGGGCCACACCGAGGGCCAGGCCGACCAGGGTGAACAGCGGGCTGGTGCCCACCGACCGGTCGATGAGGTATCCGCCGGCCCCCCCGACCACCAGGGCGAACGCTGCGGCCACGCCCAGGGTGAGGAAGGCCACGGCCCCCGGGCCGAGCGGCGGGGAGGGCTCCAGCGGCGACCCGTCGTCCGGAGGGTGCAGGGGGTCGGTCTCGTCCATGGTCGGCCCGTGCCTGGTCAGGGCGTCTGGAGGGTTCGAGCTTCACGAATTGATCCCGGGATCACGCAGTGGCCCGGCGGCTGCCGGTCGGGCGGACGCCCGGGGTGACGCCCTCCAACCGGGCGAAGGGGCTGCAAATCACGGCATGCATCATCGCACTTCCGCACCGGCGGCGGCAAAACGGGAAACACGCCGTTCACAGTTCCCCGTGGGGGGAGACCGTGGCCGCGGGGACACCGGCTCCGGGCGCGTCCGTCGGAGCCACGGTCACCGCACCGGGCGCCGGTGCGGGCCCCCCGACCCCGATCGCCGGGCTCCCGGTGTCCGGAGCGTCGATGGGCGGCTCGCCCTCGGGGCCGAGGTCGGTGCGCCTCCGCAGCGACGGGTGGAACAGCGTGTAGAGGATCACCCCGAGGGCCAGGGCGCCGAAGGGGATGACGGCGTTGACGCTCGAGACGTACAGCGGGAACAGGATGAACCCCGACAGGAGGACGGTCCAGGCCCACAGGATGAGGACGCTGCGGCGGTGTCCGTGGCCCAGGCGGAGCAGCCGGTGGTGCAGGTGGTTCTTGTCCGGGGTCGAGAACCCGGTGCGGTTGGCGGTGCGCCGGGCGAAGGCGAAGGCCATGTCGACGATCGGCACCCCGAGGATGAAGAAGGGGATGAACAACGGGGCGAAGAAGAAGTAGGTCTGACCGCTCCGGACGGCCACCGCCGCACCCGTCCCCGGCTGCACGGCGACGTCCGCCGCCCGGCCCCCGATCAGCATGGTCGAGGCGGCCATGAGCAGCCCGAGCAGGAGGGCGCCGGCATCGCCCATGAAGATCTTGGCCGGGTGGTAATTGTGCGGCAGGAAGCCCAGGCAGACCCCGCAGGTGACCACCGCGATGAGCGGGCCGATGTTGTCGGTGGGGAGGGTCCCGACGTGCTGCAGGTGCAGCCCGTAGACGGCGAGCGCCCCCGAGGCGATGGCCACCACCCCGGCGGCCAGGCCGTCCAGGCCGTCGATGAGGTTCACCGCGTTGGTGATGGCGATCACCCACAGGGCGGTCAGGAGCGGCGTCCACTCGGGGGAGAGCTGCACCAGGCCGGCCAGCGGCACCTTGAACTGGAACCAGGTGACCCCCATGAAGTACAGGACGGTGGCCGCCAGGACCTGGCCGGCCACCTTGGCCGGCGCCGACATGTCCCGGAAGTCGTCGATGATCCCGACCACGAAGATGGCGGCCGCGCCCAGGACCAGGCCCAGCGCCTCGGACGAGCCGCGGAACAACGGCCCGAGGGCGGGGATCGACGCCGCCACCGCCCAGGTGACCAGCACGGCCACGAACATGGCCACCCCCCCGGCCTCGGGGGTCACCCGCTGGTGGACCTTCCGGTCGTCGGGCTGGGCCACGTAGCCGATCTGCACGGCGATGCGCCGGGCCGGGAAGGTGAGCACCCAGGCCGACGCCGCGGCCACCACCAGGATGACGCCGTACCAGTTCAGCGGGACGACGGAGCTCACGGGAACCCCGGCTCCCCCGGGATCACGCCCCGGCCAGCGTGGGGTACGGCGGGAAGCCGGAGCAGAGCTCGTGCACCTCGGTGCGAACCTTGCGGAGGGCGGCGTCGTCGTCCCGGTTCCGCAGGGTGCGGCCGATGAGGGCGCCGACCAGCCGCATCTCCGCGGGTCCCATGCCCGCGGTGGTCTCGGCGGCCGTGCCCAGGCGCAGGCCCGAGGTGACGAACGGCGAGCGGGGGTCGTCGGGGATGGTGTTCCGGTTGCAGGTGATGCCGGCCCGGTCGAGCACCTCCTGGGCCACCTTGCCGGTCAGATCGGGGTCGAACGTGCGCAGGTCGACCAGGACCTGGTGGTTCTCGGTACCACCGGAGACCATGCGGATCCCGGTCTCCACCAGGGCCTCACCGAGGGCGGCGGCGTTTTCCACCACCTGGGCGGCATAGGTGCGGAACTCGGGCCGGGCCGCTTCGGCGAACGCCACCGCCTTGGCCGCGATCACGTGCTCGAGCGGCCCGCCCTGGAGTCCGGGGAACACCGCGCTGTCCACCGCCTGGGCGAACTCGGCCTTGGACGCGATGGCCCCGCCCCGGGGACCCCGCAGCGTCTTGTGGGTGGTGAAGGTGACGACGTCGGCCACCCCCACCGGCGACGGATGGACCCCGCCGGCGATCAGCCCGGCGGGATGGGCGGCGTCGAACATGAACAAGGCACCGACCGAGTCGGCGATCTCCCGGAACGGCAGTGGGTCGATGATCCGGGAGTAGGCGGTCGAACCGGCCACGATGAGCTTGGGGCGCTCGCGCCGGGCCGCATCGGCCACCTGGTCGAAGTCGATGATCTCGCCGGGCTTGTCCGGGTCGTCCGTGGCCTGGGACACGCCGTAGGAGACGAACCGCCAGATCTTGGAGGTGATGCTGGCCGGCGACCCGTGGGTCAGGTGGCCGCCGTGGTCGAGGCGCATGGCCAAGATGGTGTCGCCCGGCTCCAGCAGGGCCTGGTACACCGCCAGGTTGGCGTTGGCCCCGGCATGGGGCTGGACGTTGGCGTGCTCGGCCCCGAACAGGGCCTTCAGCCGGTCGCGGGCCAGGTCCTCGACCTCGTCGATGACCTGGTTCCCGCCGTAGTAGCGCCGGCCCGGGTAACCCTCCGAGTACTTGTTGGTGAGGACCGACCCCGATGCGGCCAGGACGGCCGGCGAGGTGAAGTTCTCCGAGGCGATCAGCTGCAGGGTGGTCGACTGGCGCCGGGACTCCTCGCCCAGCAGCCGGACCACCTCGGGATCGTCCACCAGCCACCGGTCGAACGGGGAAGCGGCGAAGGACCCGGTCATGGCCTCCACCCCGATCCCTCCCGGTCGCCGGCAGCCGCGGGCTCGGTGGCGCCCACCGCACCCGACGATTCGAATCGGGCGATCTCCTCTACCCGGAGCCGGTGGCGGCCGCCCTCGAATTCGGCGGCGAAGAAGGCTCCCACCGCGTCGATCGCCTCGGCGGCTCCGGTGGTCCTGCCCCCGAGGCAGATGACGTTGGCGTCGTTGTGGCGCCGGGCCAGGCTGGCGGTGGTCACGTCGTGGACCACGGCGGCCCGCACGCCGCTCACCTTGTTGGCGGCGATACCGATGCCGATGCCGGTGCCGCACACGCAGATGCCTCGGTCGGCGCGACCCTCGGCCACCGCCCGGCCGACGGCCAGCCCGAACGCGGGATAGTCGACCGAGACGTCGGGCGAGCCGGTCCCGAGGTCCACGACCTGGTGCCCGGCGTCCGCCATGTGCCTGGCCAGGGTGGCCTTCAACTCGAACCCGGCATGATCCGAACCGACGGCGATGCGCATCCCCCGAGTGTACCGATGGGGAATCGCCCCGAGGGCGCCACGGTACGCTCTGGTGCCGTCATGAGAACCGAGCGTTCATGAGCCTCGACCCCGCCACCCCGGTCATCGTGGGCGTCGGCCAGGTCTCCAACCGACCGGGCACCGAGGGGGACCGCCCCTTGGCCGACCGGCCCGAGCCGATCGAACTGATGGCCCGGGCGGTGCGGGCGGCCGTCGAGGACTGCGACGGGTCCGTACCCGGTGGCCGCGCCCCGGCGGGGAACCGGCTGGCCGGCCGCGCCCAGTCCCTGCGGGTGGTCAACCCCTTGAGCTGGCAGTACGTGAGCCCGGCGGCGCTCCTGGCCGAGGCCCTGGGCCTGCACCCGGCCGAGCTGGTCGTGACCTCGACGGGCGGCAACAATCCCCAGGCCCTGGTCAGTGCCACCGCCCTGGCCATCGGGCGCGGCGACCTCGAGGTGGCCGTGGTGGCGGGGGCCGACTGCGTCTACACCCGGACCGCGGCGCGGCGTCACCCTGACCGCCCCATGCTGCCGTGGACCGTCCAGCCGGCCGACACCGGGCGTCCGGTCCTGTTCGGCAGCGAGCGGCGGGGCACCACCGATGCCGAGGAGGAGCGGGGGCTCGACCTGCCCATCCATGTCTTCCCGCTGTTCGAGAACGCCCTCCGGGCGGAGACCGGTCGGGGCCTCGACGGGCACCGGCGCCACATCGGAGCGCTCTGGTCGCGGTTCTCCGAGGTGGCGTCGACCAATCCCTACGCCTGGCTCCCCGGGGCCCGTGGCCCGGACGAGATCATCACCCCCTCGGCGGCCAACCGGATGATCGCCTACCCCTACACCAAACTGCTCACCGCCAACATGCAGGTCGACCAGGGCGCCGCCCTCCTCATGTGCTCGGCCGGGGCGGCCCGGGCGGCCGGGGTGCCGGTGGAGCGCTGGGTCTTCCCCCTGGCCGGGGCGGACGCCGACGACCACTGGTTCCTCTCCCACCGGCTCGACTTCCACTCCTCGCCCGCCATCCGGCTGGCCGGGGCCGCCGCCCTCTCCCTGACCGGAGCCGCCATCGACGAGATCTCCCACCTCGACCTCTATTCGTGCTTCCCCGCGGCGGTGGAGATCGCGGCGGCCGAGCTCGGACTCCCCGACGACGACCCGGGCCGGCCCCTCACCCTCACCGGCGGCCTCACCTTCGGCGGGGGCCCGGGCAACAACTACGGCACGCACGCGGTGGCCTCGATGGTCACGGCCCTGCGGTCCGACCCGGGCACGCGGGGCCTGGTGACCGGCCTGGGCTGGTACATGACCAGGCACAGCGTGGGGGTCTACGGGACCGAGCCGGGTCCGCACCCCGGACGCACCCGGCCGCCCCTCCCCGAGGGCACCGCGGTGGACGGGGCCGCCGGATTCGCATGGGCGGGCCCGCAGGCCGCGGTCGGGGCCCTCCCCCAGTGCGCCCCGGACGCCGGGGCCCAGGGGGAGGTGACCGTCGAGACCTATTCGGTCTCCTACGACCGGGCCGGCTCGCCGGAGCGGGCCGTGGTGGCCTGCCGGACCCCGGAGGGGCGCCGTTCCTGGGCCCGCGTCACCGACCCCGACCACCTCGCCCTGCTGGTGACCGAGGAGGGGTGCGGCCTGCTGGGCAAGCTCCGGCCCGACGGCGAGGTGGACCTCCGCTGAACCGGACCACCCTCAGGTGGGTGACGGCTGGATCGGCAGCGGCGGGGGGCCCTGCCGGTCGCGGTAGCGGATCTTGAAGGCGCCGTAGGCCACCGGCCCGGCCATCATCGGCAGCCAGTAGGAGGCCAGCCGGTAGGCCAGGGTGGCCAGGACCGCCTCCCCTCCGCTGAGCCCGGCCAGCACCAGCAGGCCGCTGAGGCTGGCCTCCACGATCCCGAGGCCTCCCGGGGTGATCGGCACCAGGCCGATCACCCCGGCCACGGCGTAGGCCAGCAGGATGAGGGACGGACGCGGGTGGCTGCCCACGGCGCGGACACAGAACAACAGGCAGAGGTAGTCGAAGCCGAGCCGGCCGGCCGACAGCAAGGTCGCCTGCCACCACTGTTGGCCCAGCACGCTCCGGATGAGATTGCGCTGCTCCACCAGGCGTTCGGGCAGCCCGGTGATCGGCTCACGCTTCCGCAACAGCCGGTTGCGGAACGACTGGGCCGCCTCCCCGGCCCAGTACAGCGGCCTCTGGGCGGTCATGACCAGCACGCCGAACGCCACGAAGAGGACGAATCCAACGGCGCCGAGGATGGCGGCGTCCACCAGCCCCGAGCTCACCGGCGAACCGAACAGCACGGCCGGGAGGACGAACACCGGAAGGGCCAGCAGCCCGCCGATGCCCAGGAAGGAGAAGGCGGTCAGCCCGCCCACGGCGTCGGTCGCGTCCATGCCGCTGACCGCCAGCATCCGGAACTGCACCGCGGCCCCGGCCGCGGCCCCGCCCGGGACGATCAGCGAGATGGCGTTGCCGGCCAACTGGGCGGTGATCACCGAGAACCAGGCCTTGGTCCTGAGGGCGATCCGCTGCAGCGAGAAGGTGCAGGCGAAGTGGGCCCCCTCGGCGACGAGCGCGGGGATGAACCAGAGCAGGTTGAGGGTGACCAGGCGGGGCCACGAGTGGAGGACGGCGATGACGCTGGGAGCCACCAGGTAGAGGGCAACACCGGAGACGGCGATGACGATCGACCGCTTGATCAGGGCCTTCCAGCGGATGGGCTGGCGTTGCTCCTCTTCGAACCTGGCCTCGAACGAGCGGGGTCCTCCGTCGCCGCCGGCGTGGAAGGCCGCGTCACTCACCCCGACGATCCCCCGACATCCGGCCCGATACGGTCATCGCCCCGGCTGCTCAGCCCTCGGCCAGCGCCGCCGCCGCGGCCAGCATGATGTCGGCCCCCCGGACATCGCCCTCGAGGCCCGCCTCCATCCGGTTCATCACGTAGGACACCGTGAGCCGGGCATCCAGGTCCATCACGATGATCGATCCCCCGTACCCCCCCCAGATAGCAGGCCCGGGGACCGATCGGCATCATCTCGGTGCTCAGCCCGTAGCCCATCCCGAACCGGTAGGGCATCCCGAGGAGGATCAGGTCCGGCCCGTCGGACTGTTCGTCGAAGATGGCGTCGCAGCCCGCGGTCGAGAGCAGTCGGACGCCCCTGGCCTCGCCACCTCCGGCCACGACCGACTGGATCGCCCCCACCGATCGGGCGTTGCCGTGCCCGTTGGCCGCCGGGATCTCGGCCCGCCTCCACCAGGCGTGCCGGGGCATGGTGGCATCCAGTGGGGGGTTGGAAAACGCCCGCACCGCCAAGTTCGTCGGGTCGAACGCCCCGAAGTCGATCGGGGGCGGCGGGATGACCATCGAGACCCGCCCGTCCTCGGATTCGGGCAGGCCGATGAAGAAGTCGGCCCCGAGGGGACCGGCCACCTCGCTGGCAAACCAGGTCCCGATGGTGACGCCGGTGATCCGGCGCACCACCTCACCGATCAGGTAGCCCTGGGTCACCGCGTGGTAGCCCGAGGCGGTGCCGGGCTCCCACCACGGCTCCTGGGCGGCGAGTCTCGACGTGCACAGGTCCCAGTCGGCCAGATCCCCGGGATCGAGGTGCTCCGTCCAACCGGCGAGGCCGGCCGTGTGGCTCATCAGGTGGCGCACCTCCACACCCTCCTTCCCGGCGGCGGAGAATTCCGGCCAGTACTTCGCCACCGGCGCGTAGAAGTCGAGCTCGCCGCGATCGGCGAGCATGAGTGCGCAGAGGAAGGTCATCGTCTTGGTGGTCGACCACACGTTGGTGAGGGTGTCCCGGCTCCAGGGCGCCGAGTGATCCTCGTCGACGTACCCGCCCCAGATGTCGACCACCGGCTCGCCCTCGAGGAAGACGGCCACCGAGGCCCCCACATCGGTGCCGGCCTCGAGGCTGGCGGCCAGCGTGGCCGCCACCCTGTCGAATCGCCGGTCCCAGGTCCCTTGGACGTCAGCCATGACACCTCTCTTCACCGCCGGTCTGTCGCTCCCGATCGTCGGCCACGCTAATCCCCCGGGCCGGGACCGGCGCCGGCGGACCTCGGCCGAGGGCCGGCAACCCCGGCGGCAGCGGCGCCAGGGCGGTCGGCCCGGTGGCCGCCGAAATCCGGCCGACGCGCCGTCCTGCACACCATTTCCACCCATTAGCCTGGTGAACCGTGAGTGACCCAGCGGCCGCCCAGCTGACCCCCGACACCTACGACCGGCTCCAGGCCGAGCTCGCCGACCTGACCACCCGTGGCCGGGTCGAGGTCGCCGCGGCCATCGAGTCGGCCCGCGCCCTCGGGGACCTCTCGGAGAACGGCGACTACCACGCGGCCAAGGACGCCCAGGGGAAGATGGAGTCGCGGATCCGCCAGCTCCAGCGCCTGTTGAAGACGGCCACCGTGGTCGACGCCAACCAGGCCGGGGACGGCACGGTCGCCGCCGGGTCCGTGGTCACGCTGCGCTACGACGGCGACAGCGACGACGAGACCACCGACTTCTTCGTCGGTTCCATCGAGGAACGGCAAGGGGATCTGACCGTCGTCTCGCCGGGGTCTCCGCTCGGCCGGGCCCTCCTCGGGCATTCGGCCGGGGAGGCGGTCGAGTACGCCGCCCCCGGTGGCACCCTGAAGGTCGAGATCGTCAGGATCGGGAGCTGATGGACAGGAGCGGAACGCCCTCGACGATGTCCGCCAAGGTCTGGGACCGCCACGTCGTCCATGCCGGCGCCGGCGACGAGCCCGACGTCATCTTCATCGATCTCCACCTCGTCCACGAGGTGACCTCACCCCAGGCATTCGACGGGCTGCGCCTGGCCGGCCGCGGGGTCCACCGACCCGACCTCACCGTCGCCACCGCCGACCACAACGTGCCGACCACCGACATCGACCTGCCGGTCGGCGATCCGGTGTCGGCCCAGCAGCTCGCCGCTCTGGCCACCAACTGCGCCGAGTTCGGGATCACCTGCTACCCGATGGGCGATGCCAATCAGGGCATCGTCCACATCATCGGACCCGAGCAGGGCCTCACCCAACCGGGGATGACCATCGTCTGCGGCGACAGCCACACCTCCACCCACGGGGCCTTCGGCGCGTTGGCCTTCGGGATCGGGACCAGCGAGGTGGAACACGTACTGGCCACCCAGACCCTCACCCAGCGCCGGCCGGCCGGCATGGCGGTGACCGTCGACGGGGCACTCCCACCCGGGGTGACGGCCAAGGACCTGGTCCTGGCCGTCATCGGCCGGATCGGCACCGGCGGGGGCAGCGGGCACATCATCGAGTACCGCGGGTCGGCCATCCGGGGACTCTCGATGGAGGGCCGGATGACCGTGTGCAACATGTCGATCGAGGCGGGCGCCCGGGCCGGCATGATCGCCCCGGACGACACGACGTTCGCATACCTCGAGGGAAGGGACCACGCCCCGAAGGGTGCGGCCTGGGAGGACGCCCTGGCCGAGTGGCGCAACGTGACCACCGACCCCGGCGCCGTCTTCGACAGGGAGGTCGCACTCGATGCGTCCTCGCTGGCCCCCTACGTGACCTGGGGCACCAACCCCGCCCAGGTCACCCGCATCGATGCCCGGGTCCCCGAGCCCGACTCCTTCGTCGACGCCGGCGAACGGGAGGCGGCTGCCCGCGCCCTCGAGTACATGGGACTGGCCGGAGGGACCGAGATGCGCGACATCGCCGTCGACACCGTGTTCATCGGCTCGTGCACCAACGGCCGCCTCGAGGACCTGCGGGCCGCCGCCGACGTCCTCCGGGGACGGAGGGTCCGGTCCGGGATGCGCGCCCTGGTCGTTCCCGGGTCCCACCGGGTGAAGGCCGAGGCCGAGGCCGAGGGGCTGGACCGCGTCTTCACCGCCGCCGGGTTCGAATGGCGCGAGCCGGGGTGCTCCATGTGCCTGGCCATGAACCCCGACAAGCTTGCCCCCGGGGAACGGGCCGCGTCGACGTCCAACCGCAACTTCGAGGGGCGCCAGGGGCGGGGCGGACGCACCCACCTGGTCTCCCCCGAGGTCGCCGCGGCCACCGCGGTGTCCGGCCACTTCACCTCGCCCGCGGACCTCGGCTGAATGCGCGCCGTCCGGGTGGTGAGTGGACGGGCGGTCCCCCTCGACCGGTCGGACGTCGACACCGACCAGATCATCCCTTCCGACTGGCTGAAGCGGGTCGAGCGCACCGGGTTCGGCGCCGGTCTGTTCAGCGAGTGGCGGGACGATCGCGACTTCGTCCTCAACCGCGAGGAGTTCATGGGCGCCACCATCCTGGTGGCCGGCCCCAACTTCGGCACGGGGTCCTCGCGGGAGCACGCAGTGTGGGCGCTGCAGGACTACGGGTTCGAGGCCGTCGTGTCTCCCGGGTTTCGCCGACATCTTCAGAACAACTGCACCAAGTCCGGCCTGGTTCCCGTCCAGGTCGACGCCGGCCGTGGGCCGGGAGCTGCTCGACGCGGTGACCGCGGATCCGTCGCTCGAGATGACCATCGACATCGGACGGGGCGTGCTGGACGCGCCCGCCGCCGGCATCGAAGCCGAATTCCCCCTCGACGAGTTCACCCGGGCCCGCCTCTTGAACGGCTGGGACGACATCGGGCTCACCCTCCGGTACCAGGATGACATCGAGGCCTACGAATCCGCCCGGCCGGCCTGGCTCCCCACGACCCGCTGAACTCGATTCGGCTCGACCGGCCGCCCTCCGCCGTCGCCGGCCCGCAGGTGCCGGCTCAGGCGCGGACCGGGATGGCGGTGCCGCAGGAGAATCCACCGGGTCCCCGGCGCCGACTACCACGAGGGGCAGGGGGGCAGCCGACGTCGGGGGACCCGGTAGAGGTGGAGTTGCCAACAGCCACGCTGTTCCGGCAACTTCGATCTTGTTGCTCCCGTTGGGGGGATGCTCGGATGTCAGTCAGATACGGGGACTCCGCGACAGAAGGTACACGAACCGCAGTCGGTAGACGCGTATCCCGGCGGGTCGACCACACCACAGGGCCTTGTGGTTCCGAACCCCGTTGGCATCGTTTCGCTCCCCGCTGCGAGTGCATGTGTGGATCCCCCAAATGATCCGCCGGTCGACCACTGCACCGCCGTGATCGCTGGCGGCTTACTGCACTGCTGCGCACATGGTAGGCCGACCGGAACACCCGGTCAATGAATCCCGCCCGGAACCCGGGGGCCCGAGGCCGGAGGGGATCCGACGCCACCCGCCGCAGCCTGGGATGCCGGCCCTGGTCTCGTCAGATTTTGCGAGTGTTCGATCCGACGGGGCCGATCACCCGAACCCCATGCCGCTGGACCCCGAGAGGGCGGTCGGCGGGTGATGCCGGCACCTCGGGTGCCCGCCCCTGACCTGGGTCGGTGCCGGTCCTCCGTTGGCCCGGTGGCCGGCCCGTCGTCGGCCCATCGGACGAAGGGGACGGTCATGGGTCCTGACCGGTCCCCGGTCCCCGGATCGCGGATCAGCGTCGCGGCAGGGTCCGGGCGGAGCCGCACGCCTGTACAGTTGCGAGATGATGGGGAGCGCGTTCAAATGGGCGCGGCGCCTGGCCGTGCTGGCGGCGGTGACCGCCATCGTCCGCCGCCTCCTCGACTCGAGCCCGCGGGCCGGAAAGTCAGGGGGAGGACCGGCCCCCGACCGCCATCGGGGGAGACACGTGGGCCCCGGTGCCCACCAACCCGGGGCCGAAGGACTGACCGGCCGAAGGGCGGCCGGTCCGCAGGTCTCCCCTGGACCGGTCACCGGGGGCGGGCCCTATGACTCGATGGTGTGCACGTCGCTGATTCCTGCGGCGGCGCGCAGTTCCGACCAGTGCGTCCTCGGGAACCTTCCGTTCGGTGGACAGAACCATCAGAGCGGTGTGCCCGGTGGCCGACGGGCCCACCGCCATCGACGAGATGGACACCTCCGCCGCACCCAGGATGGTCCCCACCGCGCCGATCATGCCCGGCCGGTCGTCGTTCCGCACCACCACCATGTGGGGGGCGGGCGGGACCTCCACCGTGTGGTCGTCCATCATCACCAGGCGGGGCTCGGTGCGCGGTCCGGTGAGCGTGCCGGCCACGGAGTGGTCGCCGCTCCGCAGGGTGATCAGGTTGACGTAGTCGTGGGCGGTCACCGTCGAGGTCTCCCGCACCTCGAGCCCGCGCTCGGTGGCCAGCTGGGGGGCGTTCACGTAGGACACCGGCTCGGCGGTGCCGGCGGCGAACAGCCCCTTCAGGACGGACAGGGTGAGGATTCCGGTGCCCGCCCCGGCCAAGCCCCCCTGGTACTCGACCTCCAAGGTGGCCGGCAGCCCGTCGTTGAGGCCCGAGAGGATCCTGCCCAGCTGTTCGGCCAGCCCCATGAACGGGCGGACCGTCTCGGACACGTCGGTGGCCGCCACATTGACGGCGAAAGGCACGAAATCGCCGTCGAGGGCCAGGATGACCTGCTCGGCGATGGTGACCCCGGCCTTGTCCTGGGCCTCCGCGGTCGAGGCCCCCAGGTGGGGGGAGACGACGACCGACGACAGCTCGAACAGCGGGGACTCGGTGGTGGGCTCCTCGGCGAACACGTCGAGGCCCGCTCCTTGCACCTGCCCGGACCGGATGGCCTCGGCCAGCGCTCCTTCGTCGACGATCCCGCCTCTGGCGGTGTTGATGATGCGCAGCCCCGGCTTGGCCTTGGCCA
The DNA here is from genome assembly GCA_963806285.1 of uncultured Acidimicrobiales bacterium. Lineage (GTDB taxonomy): Bacteria > Actinomycetota > Acidimicrobiia > Acidimicrobiales > RAAP-2 > Bog-756. The sequence goes on along the minus strand of CAWDXJ010000004.1, from coordinate 474,426 downwards.
GGAGGTCCGTGCCGATCAGCCCCAGGGTCTCCGCGTTCTTCGGGAGGTGCACGGTCACGAAGTCGGACTCGGCCATGAGTGAGTCGAGGTCCATCAGCTCGACGCCCATGTGCCTGGCCCGGTCGGCCGACACGAACGGGTCATAGGCCACCAGCCGCATGCCGAACGCCAGTGCCCGCTGCGCCACCAGGGCGCCCACCCGGCCCAGCCCCACCACGCCGAGCGTCTTGCCGTACAGCTCGACGCCCTCCCACTTGGACCGCTCCCACTTGCCCGCCACCAGGGCGGCGTGGGCCTGGGGGATGTTGCGGGCCTGGGCCAGCAACAGGGCCATGGCCTGCTCGGCGGCCGAGAGGATGTTGGACTGCGGCGCGTTGACCACCATCACCCCGCGCTCGGTGGCGGCGGCGACATCGACGTTGTCGAGCCCGATGCCGGCCCTGCCCACCACCACCAGGTCGGTGCCGGCGGCGAGCACTTCGGCGGTCACGGTGGTGGCGGAGCGGATGACCAGGGCCTGCGCACCGACGACCGCGGTGACCAGGTCCTCGGGGGAGAGGCCGAGTTGCACGTCGACGCTGGTGGCCGGCCCCGGCCATCAGGTCCAGGCCCGGCTGGGCCAGCTTCTCGGTGATGAGCACCCTACCCATGGGGTTCCTTTCTGTCTGTGGTCAAGAACCGGTGATCAGCCGGCAGCGGACCGGCGGCGCGGTGGCCGCCCGGCCGTCGAGCCGCCCCGGCCGCCCCACCCGCCCTCACGACGCGTCGCCGAACAGCTTGGCCAGGCGGGAGACGCCTTCGACCAGGTCGTCGTCGCCCATGGCATACGACATCCGGAAGTAGCCAGGCGACCCGAACGCCTCGCCAGCCACCACCGCCACCTTCGCCTCGTCGATGGCCGATCTCGGCCAGCTCGGTGCTCGACTCCGGGCGGTGGCCGCGGATCTCCCGTCCGAGCAGACCCTCGACCGAGGGGAAGGCGTAGAACGCCCCTTCCGGCAGGACGCAGGTGATGCCGTCGATCTCGTTGAGCATGGCGTGGATGGTGAGCCGACGCCGGTCGAAGGCCCGGCGCATCTCGGCCACCGCCGACAGGTCGCCCGAGACCGCGGCCAGGGCCGCCCACTGGGACACATTGGCGACGTTGGACGTCTCGTGCGACTGCAGGTTGGTGGCCGCGACCACCACGTCGGTCGGACCGATCATCCACCCGACCCGCCACCCGGTCATGGCGTAGGTCTTGGCCACACCGTTCACCACGATGCAGCGGTCGGCCAGCTCGGGCACCAGCACCGGCATGGAGTGGTGCTCGGCGTCCCCGTAGACCAGGTGCTCGTAGATCTCGTCGGTGAGGACCCACAGCCCGTGCGCCCCGGCCCACCGGCCGATCGTCTCGATCTCCGCTTTGGGGTAGACCGCACCGGTCGGGTTGGAGGGTGACACGAACAGCAGGACCTTGGTGCGGGCGGTCAGAGCCGCCTCCAGCCGGTCGACAGAAACCCGGAAACCGCTGGACGCGTCCGTCGGGATCACCACGGGGACTCCGCCGGCCAGGGCGATGGCCTCGGGGTAGGTGGTCCAGTAGGGGGCGAGCACCAGCACCTCGTCGCCCGGGTCGCACAGCACGGCGAACGAATTGGCGATCGCCTGCTTGGCCCCGTTGGTGATCAGGATCTGCTGGGCGGCGACGTGCAGCCCGGAGTCGCGGCGGGTCTTGGCGGCGACCGCCTCGCGCAGTTCGGGCAGGCCGGCGGTCGGGGTGTACTTGTGGGACCGGGGATCGCGGCAGGCCGCCTCCGGCAGCGGCCACGATGTGCTCGGGCGTGGGGAAGTCCGGTTCGCCGGCACCGAATCCGATCACGCTCTCCCCCTGGGCCTTCAAGGCCTTCGCCCTGGCGTCGACCGCCAGGGTCGCCGAGGGGGAGACCGCGGCAACGCGGGCCGAGATCCGCTGCCCGGTCACGACGCCGCCGGGGTCCGGCCCGGGACCCGGGCGCTGCCGGTTTCTGTCGGCTGGGCCATGGTGCCATGATTCCATACGTGACCGAGATCCCCGACATCGCCATCCCCTCCCATCTGCTTCCCTCCGACGGGCGATTCGGTTCGGGTCCCTCGAAGGTCCGTCCCGAAGCAGTGGCGGCACTGGCCGCGGCGGCCGGCGGCTACCTCGGGACCAGCCACCGGCAGAAGACGGTGAAGTCGGTGGTGGCCGGCCTCCGGCAGGGACTTCGCCACCTCTTCTCCCTGCCGGACGGGTACGAGGTGGCCCTGGGCAACGGCGGCACCACCTGCTTCTGGGACGCCGCCACCTTCGGGCTCATCGACCGCAGGAGCCAGCACCTGAGCTTCGGCGAATTCTCCTCGAAGTTCGCGGCCGCCGCCGCTGCCGCGCCGCACGTCGGCGAACCGGAGATCATCACCTCGGAGCCGGGGACCCATCCGGACCCGGCCGCCCGGGAGGACATCGACCTCTACGCCCTCACCCAGAACGAGACCTCGACCGGGGTGATGATGCCGATCACCCGCCCCGTCGGCGCCCAGTCCCCCGCCGAGGGCGGGGGACTGGTGGCGGTCGACGCCACCTCCGGGGCCGGCGGGCTGCGCGTGGATCCGGCGCAGTTCGATGCCTACTACTTCGCGCCCCAGAAATGCTTCGGCTCGGACGGCGGCCTGTGGGTGGCCCTGCTCTCCCCTGCCGCCCAGGACCGCATCCGGGCCATCACCGCCACCAGGCGGTGGGTGCCGCCCTCACTGGACCTCGCCATCGCGCTCGACAACTCCAAGCTCGACCAGACCTACAACACACCGGCGCTGGCCACGATCTTCCTCTTCGACGACCAGGTGCGCTGGTTCAACCAGAGCGGTGGCATGGAGTTCTCGGCCGGCCGGTGCGACAAGTCCGCCGAGATCCTCTACACCTGGGCGGACAACTCCGACTTCGCCACACCGTTCGTCGCCCGCCAACAGGATCGCAGCCGCGTTGTCGGGACCATCGACCTGGTGGACTCGATCGATGCCGCCACCGTGGCCGCTGTCCTTCGGGCCAACGGGATCGTGGACACCGAGCCCTATCGGAAGCTCGGACGGAACCAGTTGCGGATCGCCATGTTCCCGGCGGTCGATCCCGACGACATCGGCTGCCTGTGCGCCTGCATCAACCATGTCGTAGGGGCTATCGCCGGCTGAGCCCGGGCGACACCCACCGGACCCTCGGTCACCCGGCCGGCGGCTCCTCGCCGTCGACCACCCAGGCCGACCGGAGGTCGCTCAGCCATCCGGGCAGCTCGATGGCCGGGTCGGGCAGGGGTTCGGCGCCGGTTCGGGCCAACGTCTCGACGAACGCTTCGGGGTCGTCCCCCCACGATCGGGGGTCGCCCATCATCACCTCGAGGAGCACGGTACCGTCGGGCCCGGCCACGAACGGCCCGAAGGCGGCGCCCAGGGGGAGCTCGACGTGGGTTCCGGCCGGGCAGTGGCGATCGCCGCACCACATGTCCCCGCTCACCACGAAGAGCACGTGGGGGCTGTTGTGGCCGTGGCGGCGGATGACCATCCCGGGGTCCCAGCGGGCGTAGAGCGAGAGGTACTGGGGGTCCGGCGAGAAGGCCAGCCACTTCTCCCACACCGACGACGTGGTCCCGTCGGCGTTCCGGACGGCCTTCACCTGCTGCCAGGCCATGTCGGGGTCGTCGAGATGCCGGAAGACGGGCTCGAGGCCCGGCACCTTCATGTCCCTCGGGCCTGCGTCATCGCTCACCGCGCCCTCCTCCGGGCCCGGGTCCGGACCATGGCCCGCCGGCGGGCGGCGGGCCCCGGGATCACCCCCCGGAGATGTCCTGGACCTTCTGTTTCCCCGCGCTCACGAACGGCATCATGTCGCGGAGTTGGGCGCCCACCTTCTCGATGGGGTGGTCGAGGCCGGCCTGCCGCAAGGCCTTGTAGTTGGGACGGCCCCGGGCGTTCTCCTCGACCCACTCCCGGGCGAAGGTGCCGTCTCGGATGTCGGCCAGGATCCGGCCCATCTCGTCCCGGACCGCCTGGTTGATGACCCGGGGGCCCCGGGTGAGGTCGCCGTACTCGGCCGTGTCCGAGATCGAGTACCGCATGCCGCTGATCCCCTGCTCGTACATCAGGTCGACGATCAGCTTGAGCTCGTGGAGGCACTCGAAGTAGGCCGACTCGGGCTGGTAGCCCGCTCCGACCAGGGTCTCGTACCCGGCCTGCACCAGGGCCGTCAGGCCCCCGCACAGCACCACCTGCTCGCCGAACAGGTCGGTCTCGGTCTCCTCGGCGAAGGTGGTGTCGAGGACCCCGGCACGGGTGGCGCCTATGGCATGGGCGTAGGAGAGGGCGAGGTCGTGGGCCTTGCCCGAGGGATCGGCGGCCACCGCCACCAGCGAGGGCACGCCCCCTCCTTCGGTGTAGGTGCGGCGGACCAGGTGGCCGGGACCCTTGGGGGCCACCATGGCCACATCGACGTCGGCCGGCGGGGTGATGAGGCCGAACCGGATATTGAAGCCGTGGGCGAAGAAGATGGCGTCGCCGGCGTTGAGATGGGGGGCGATCTCCGCGGTGTAGACGGCGGCCTGCTCGGTGTCGGGCAACAGCACCATGATCACGTCGGCCTCGGCGGCGGCGGCGTCCACCGGGAGGACACGGAGCCCGGCCTCTTCCGCCTTGTGCTTGGACGAGGACGAGGCGCGCAACCCGACCCGGACGTCGACGCCGCTCTCGGACAGGTTGAGGGCGTGGGCGTGACCCTGGGAGCCGTAGCCGATGACCGCCACCTTTCGGTTCTGGATGAGGGTCGGATCGGCGTCCTTCTCGTAGTACAGCGTGGCCATCGTGGTCAACCTGCCTTCTCTGTGGTGGATGCGATCGTGGGTCCCGCGGCGCGGAGCGGTGGTCGTTCTCCGGACCGGTCAAGCATAGGCAAGGCCACCCGGCCCGTCCGCTGCATCTCGACGATCCCGTAGCTGCGGATGAGGTCCTCGAAGTCGTCCAGCTTGGTCGGGGCCCCGGCCAGCATCACCGTCAGCCGGTCGTGCCCGACGTCCACGATCCTTCCCTCGAACACCCCGACGAGTTGGATGACCTGTCCCCGGGTGTCGGGCCCGGCCTCCACCGTGGCCAGCAGGAGCTCGCGCTCCCGGGAGTACTCGGGATTCAGCTCGGTGATCGACACCACCGGTATCAGCTTGTCCAGCTGCTTGATGATCTGCTCCAGTGGCGAGGACTCGACGTCCACCACGATGGTGATCCTGCTGAAGCGTTCGTCGTCGGACGGGGCGACGGCCAGGGAGAAGATGTTGTACCCGCGGCGTGAGAAGAGCCCGGCCACCCGGGCCAGGACGCCCGACTTGTTCTCCACAAGCACGGTCAGCGTGTGATGTCGCTTGTCGGTGCCGTAGACGCTCATCCGACGCCTCCTCCGGTGAGGGACGGATCGACGATGATGTCGTCGTTCGACGCTCCGGCGGCCACCATCGGGAAGACCTTCTCGAATGCGTCGGTACGGAAGTCGACGACCACCGGACGGTCATCGACGTCGTTGGCCTTGTCGATGGCCGAGCCCACCTCCTCGGGCGAGTCGACCCGCAGTCCGACGCATCCCATCGCCTCGGCCCAGCCGACGTAGTCGGGCAGGTCGGGCGAAAGGTACACCTCGGAGTAGCGCTCCCCGTAGAACATCTCCTGCCATTGGCGGACCATGCCCAGGTAGGCATTGTTGAGGATGGCGATCTTGACCGGGATGCGCTCGGAGCTGGCGGTCACCAGCTCCTGGGCGGTCATCTGGAAGCACCCGTCGCCGTCGACGGCCCACACCATCTTGTCCGGCCGCCCGACCTTGGCCCCGATGGCGGCGGGCACCGCGAACCCCATGGTGCCGAGCCCGCCGGAGTTGACCCAGGTGTAGGGATAGTCGAACTGCCACCACTGGGAGGCGAACATCTGGTGCTGGCCCACACCGGAGGCGACGATGGTGTCGTCGGGGGTGGCGTCCCGCAGCGACTCCAGCACGAACTGGGGCTTGAGCGCCCCCGAGCCGGGCGGCTGGTCATAGACCAGTGGGTACCGCTGCTGCCACTGGCCCAGCTGGGCCCGCCAGGGGCCGAGGCGCTCCCGGGGAAACGCTGCCGCCGCCGATCCGGTCGTCGCCGGCGCACCGGGCACCGCGTCAGAGGGCGCCCCTCCCGAGCCGCCCCGGGTGGCCCCGGAGTGGGGAAGCCCGAGATCGGACAGCGCGGTCAGCATCTCCCCGATGACCAGGCGGCAGTCGCCGACGATGGCCACATCGGCCCGTCGCACCTTGTTGTGCTCGGCGGGATCGATGTCGACGTGGATGACCTTGGCGTCCGGGGCGAAGGCGTCCACCCGTCCGGTCACCCGGTCGTCGAACCGGCTGCCGAGGGCGATCAACAGGTCCGACCGCTGCATGGCGGTCACCGCGGTGTAGTTCCCGTGCATACCGGGCATCCCCAGGCAGAGGGGGTGTGAGTCGGGGAAGCAGCCCCGGGCCATCAGGGTGGTGACCACCGGGATGCCCGTGCGCTCCGCCAGCTCCCGCAACACCTCGGCGGCGCGGGCCTTGAGGATTCCGCCCCCCGCGTAGATCACCGGCCGCTCGGCGGTGAGCAGCAACTCGGCCGCGGCCCGCACCAGCTCCGGGTCCCCCTCGGTGATCGGGTGGTAGCCGGGGAGGTCCAGATCGGAAGGCTCCGGCCAGTACCAATCCATGGGCTTGTTGGCCACGTCCTTCGGGATGTCGATCAGCACCGGCCCGGGACGGCCGGTGGTGGCCACATGGAAGGCCTCGGCCACCACCCGGGGGATGTCGGCTCCGTCGGTGATCAACCAATTGTGCTTGGTGATCCCCATGGTGATGCCGGTGATGTCGCTCTCCTGGAACGCATCGGTGCCGATGGCCGTGGTCGCCACCTGGCCGGTCACGACGACCAGCGGGATCGAGTCCATGTAGGCATCGGCCAGCGGGGTGACGATGTTGGTGGCTCCCGGCCCGCTGGTGACCATGGCCACGCCCGGGCGGCCGGTGACCTGGGCATAGCCCTCGGCCATGTGGCCGGCGCCCTGCTCGTGGCGCACCAGGACGTGGCGGATCGACGAGTCGATGATCGGGTCGTAGACCGGCAGGATGGCACCGCCGGGGAGGCCGAACATCACCTCCACCCGCTGCATCTCCAAGCTCTTGATGAGTGCCTGTGCTCCTGTGAGTTCCATCGGTGCTCCTTGTCGGCGATGGTCGGGTGGTCGGGTGGTCGGGTGGTCGGGTGGTCGGTCCGGGATTCGGGGGCCATCGTGCCGGTCATCTGTGGCGGGAAACGAAAACGACCTCCCGTCTGGGAGGTCGGAAGGCGCACGCGGCGAGAGGTCGTCGCGTGCGCTACGAAACGAGTACCAGGGTGATCGGGGTGTGCTGCGGGCCGGTGCGCATAGTCCTCACAGTCTGACACGTCCGGGGCCGTCCCGACAAGCGCGTCCGGATCCGCCGCTCCGCCGGTGGTCGACCCGGTCGTCCGAACCCCGCTCAGGGCGCAACCGTGCTCGACTCCGGTGCCGGTGGTTCGGATACCGCCGTGCTCAGGGCTCGGTGACCGCACCCCGTTCCGCTCCGGTGACCAGGCGGGCGTACTTGGCCAACACGCCGGTCGTGTACCGCGGGGCGGGATGCTTGAGACCGCTCCGCCGGCGGTCGAGCTCCTGCTCGTCCACCGCCAGGTCCACCGTGTGGTTGACCACGTCCACCACGATGCGGTCGCCGTCTGCCACCAGCGCGATCGGTCCCCCGTCGACGGCTTCGGGAGCGACATGGCCGATGCAGAACCCGTGGGTCCCGCCGGAGAACCGGCCGTCGGTGATCAGTGCGCAGTCGGCGCCCCGACCCACCCCCTTCATCGCCCCGGTGACCGCCAGCATCTCGCGCATCCCCGGGCCACCCTTCGGTCCCTCGTAGCGGATGACCACCACCGAGTTGGGCTGGATCGATCCGGCGAGGATCGCCTCCATGGCCCGGTCCTCCCCGTCGAACACCCTCGCCGCCCCGTCGAAGGTCAGCTGGTCGAGCCCTGCCACCTTGACCACGGCGCCCTCGGGGGCGAGGGTCCCCCTCAACACGGCGATGCCCCCCTGGGCGTGGATGGGATCCCCCAGCCCGTGCACGACCGACCCGTCGGGGGCGGGCGGGTCGAGGGCGGCCAGGTTCTGGGCCATCGTCCTCCCGGTCACGGTCAGGCAGTCGCCGTGCAGGAGTCCGGCGTCGAGCAGCTCCCGCAGGACCACCGGGACGCCCCCGATCCGGTCGATGTCGGCCATGTGGTACCTGCCGTGGGGCTTGGTGTCGGCCAGGTGGGGAACCCGGGCCGCCACCTTGTTGAAGTCGTCGAGCGCGAGCTCGACGCGGGCCTCGTTGGCGATGGCCAGCAGATGGAGCACGGCGTTGGTGGACCCGCCGAGCGCCATGGTGACGGCGATGGCGTTCTCGAACGCCTGCTTGGTCATCACCTGCCGCGGACGGATGCCGGCGCGAAGCAGTGCGACCACCGCCTCTCCCGAGCGGAATGCGGCGTCGTCCCGCCGACGGTCGACGGCCGGTGCCGATGCGCTTCCCGGCAGTGACATGCCCAGCGCCTCGGCCACCGAGGCCATCGTGTTGGCGGTGAACATCCCGGCGCACGACCCCTCGGTCGGGCAGGCATTGTGCTCGATCAGGCTCAACTCCTCGTCGCTCAGTGCGTCGACCGCATGGGCGCCCACCGCCTCGAACACCGAGGTGATGTCCAGGGCGCGGTCGCGCGCCCGGCCGGGCAGGATGGACCCGCCGTAGAGGAAGACGCTGGGCAGGTTCACCCTGGCCGCGGCCATCAGCATTCCGGGCAGCGACTTGTCGCACCCGGCCAGGGTGACCAGGCCGTCGAACCGTTCGGCGTGCATGACCGTCTCCACCGAGTCGGCGATGACCTCGCGGCTGACCAACGAGGCCCGCATGCCCTCGTGGCCCATCGAGATCCCGTCGGACACCGCGATGGTCACGAACTCGAGCGGAAAGCCGCCGGCGGCCCGCACCCCGTCCTTGGCCCGTTTGGCCAGCCGATCGAGTGGGAGGTTGCAGGGGGTGACCTCGTTCCACGACGAGGCCACGCCGATCTGGGGCTTGTCCCAGTCGTCGTCGGTCATCCCCACCGCCCGCAACATGGCCCGGGCCGGGGCCCGGGTGGGCCCGTCGGTGACCTCGTGACTGCGCGGCTTCATCCCGACCAACGGCTCCTCGGAGGGATCGGCGGCTTTGTCTTCGCTCATGGGAGCATGGTACGACCCCCGCGGCCGCCGCCGGGACAGGGCTGCAGCCCAGGATGTGGAAGTTCGAAGGGGCCTACGATTGCGGTGTGCTCCGACTCGACCCAGCACCGTGCCGATCCGCTCCGGATCCAACCCCCCCGTGCACACTCTGGACCCGGTGAGCGACGGCCGATCCGGGAGCTTCGGCCCGGAACAGATCGGCATGCTGGCGGCGTTCTTCGAGGCCCACGGCTACGCCTCGCTCCGGGGGGTCTTCGACGAGACCGAGCTCAGCCGGGCCGAGGGTGAGCTGGCCCAGGCCCAGGCCGGGGTGGCCGACGGCAGCCTCGACGCCCGCCATGCCAGCTCCGTCCTCGACGATCCCGACGCCACCATCGACGGGCATCGGTTCGCCCACTACGTGTGCTTTGCCACCCGGGTCGCCCCGACCGCCGACGCCCTGGTCCACCACCCGGCGCTGGTGGGCGCCGCCGCGACGATCCTGGGCCCCCATGCGTGGCTCCTCGACGACGGGCAATTCGGTGTCGTCTATCAAGATGCCAGGCCGGACCCGGGCACCGGCTATTCCCGCATCGGGTGGCACACCGACCACCAGTCAGGCCCACACCTGGACATCTGGCCCGGGGTCGCCTTCACCATCCACTTCGACCCGACCTCGCCGGCCAACGGCTTCCTCCGGGTCCGGCCCCGGAGCCACCTCGGTGACGTGACCGGCATGCCCGCCGCCTTCGAGCGGGTGCCGGGAGAGATCGCCCTGTACCAGGAGCGTGGCGATGTCCTCTTCCACCACGCCGACCTCTGGCACGCCGCGGCACGGGGGACGGCGGACGGCCCAGCGGCCGTCCGCCGGCACCTACGGGGCAGCTGGCACGGAGGGGCCCGGCTCGAAGCCGGCCACGGCACCGGGGATTTCGTCAAGAACGCCCGCCGCTGACCCGGCGGGCGGGGCAAACAATTGACATATCTACTGTCACATGATACCCAGTAGACCGCCAGCGAGCCGATCAACGAGAGGTGGCCGACCCGATGCAGGTGCTCCGTACCCCTGACCGCTGCTTCGAAGGGCTGCCCGACTTCGATTTCGGTCCCCACTATGCCGAGGTCTCCGACCAGGACGGCGGCCGGCTGCGGGTCCATTACCTCGACGAGGGGCCGGCCGCCGGGCCGACCGTCGTGCTCCTCCACGGGGAGCCCTCGTGGAGCTACCTCTACCGCCGCATGGTCCCGGTGCTGGTCGGGGCCGGCATGCGGGCGATCGCCCCCGACCTGGTGGGCTTCGGCCGCTCGGACAAGCCGACCCCGCGTACGGAGTACACGTTCGCCCGTCACGTCGAGTGGATGCGCGAACTCCTCTTCGACCGGCTCGAGCTGTCGGACGTCACCCTGGTCTGCCAGGACTGGGGTGGCCTCATCGGCTTCCGACTGGTGGCCGAGCACCCGGAGCGCTTCGCCCGGGTGGTGGCAGCCAACACCTTTCTCCCCACCGGCGATTCCGCCCCGGGCGAGGCGTTCCTCGGATGGCTCAAGTTCTCCCAGGAGGTCGAGACCTTCCCCACCGGTTCCATCGTCAACGCCGGCTGTGTGTCCGACCTGAGCCAGGAGACCATCGCCGCCTACGACGCGCCCTTCCCCGACCAGTCCTTCGCCGAGGGGGCGCGGCAGTTCCCGACCCTGGTCCCCATCTCCCCTGACGACCCGGCCGCGCCGGCCAACCGCCGGGCATGGTCGGTGCTCGAGACGTTCGACAAGCCGTTCCTCACCGCGTTCAGCGACGGCGACCCGATCACCGCCGGTGGCGACCGCCAGCTCCAGGCCAGGATCCCGGGCTGCCGCGGCCAACGCCATGTGACCATCGCCGGCGCCGGACACTTCCTGCAGGAGGACAAGGGGCCCGAGCTGGCCCGGGTGGTCGTCGACTTCGTGCACTCCGCCTGACCGGCCCGCCTGCCTGTGACCGGGCCTTGTGGACGCGGTGGCCGGCAACTGGGCGATACTGCGACCATGGCCGAACGCAACGTGCTCGGGGGCGAGCTCGAATTCTGCGGGGGCGACCCGATGACCGGTTTCTACCGGGACGGGTGCTGCCATACCGGGCCCGAAGACCTCGGCAGCCACACCATCTGTGCGGTGGTGACGGCTGAGTTCCTCGAGCACCAGCGGCGGATCGGCAACGATCTGACCACCCCGGTGCCCCAGTCCCGGTTCCCCGGCCTCGTGCCCGGAGACCGCTGGTGCGTCACCGCGGCCAACTGGCTCCGGGCCCACCGAGACGGCGCCGCCGCCTACGTGGTCCTCGCCTCCACCCACGAACGCGCCCTCGAGGTGGTACCCCTCGAGGCCCTCGAGGAACACGCCGTCGACGTGCCGGCAGGGCCCGACGGGCTCGGGGGGTGAGCGTCAGGACGAACGTCGGCGGAGGGCCCGCTTCAGGACCCCGTCATAGGCGTCCAGGCCGTCGCGGTACAGCCGGGCCTCCGGTCCGGCGGCGATCCCCACCCGCTCGGGGATGATCCCCCAGACGGGGACCTTCGAGTCCGTCCACCACCGGATGGCCTCGTCGAGATCGTTGGTGCCCAGGCGCGCGGCACAGATGACGACGCCGAAGGGCGTGCCGCGACCGATCAGGTCCACGGTGGCGGCCACCCTCGAGTACTCGACCCCGCCCGCCCGGGTCGGGATCACCACCACGTCGGCCCGCTCGACTGCGGCCCGGACCACCCGTTCGTCGCCGGGCGGGGTGTCCACCACGACCAGGCCGTCGTGGTCGGCCATGGCCCGGACCACGGTCCGCTCCGAGGGGGCTTCGACCAGGTCCACCCCGGCGATCGGGCTCTCTTCGAGCCACTCCGCCGACGAGGCCTGACGGTCGGCGTCGATCAGGGTGACCGGGTCCCAGCCCCGATCGACGGCCGCGGCGGACAGATAGACCGTCGTGGTGGTCTTCCCGACCCCACCCTTGACGTTGCCGACCACGATGTTCATGGAACCTCGCAATTCCGAGAGAGCCGGTGCCGATCCGGCTCACGCCCGGAGTGGGCGTGGCCCCGACGATAGTCCAAGAAGTTCTCCCTCTGACCAGGGACAATGACCAGAATTTTGCTCCCTCCCCTGACGGGCGGGCCTCTGACGACCCCGACTCGATCCGCGGGCGGGGGTCCCCGTCCAGCCGGTCCGCCGCCCCGTGGCCTCTCCCGGCCGCCGAGGTTGACACCCTTCCGCGAGGACGGCGAGCATCGGATCGTGACCCACTCCTCCTTCGACTTCTCCGACGCCACCGCGGTGGACGCGGTCGGGGCCGGCCGCTACCAGGCGGTCATCGACGAGTCGTGGAACCTGGATCCCCTGCCGCAGGGCGGCATCGTCACCGCGCTGGCCCTTCGGGCGATGGCCGAGGTCCTCGACGATCCCGCCCAGACGCTGCGGACGCTCCACACCGCGTTCGCCGCCCGGGTCGCCCACGGCCCGGTTTCGATCGACGTCGAGCTGCTGCGGCGTGGGCGGTCGATGTCCCATCTCAGGGCCGAGGTCGCCAACCTCGGAGGAGCGCGTGGCCATCTGACCACCGGCATCTTCGGATCCCCCCGGCAGGGGTTCTCCTTCACCGATCTGGAGCCCCCGGCAGCGGTGCCCCGACCCGGCGACTGTCCATCGTTTCGGGACCCGGCACCGGTCGACGACGACTCCGGATTCACACCGATGCCGTTCTGGCAGCACCACGTGGAGGGAAGGGCGGCCCGGGGCCATGCTCCGTGGGAGGTTTACACCCCGGATCGGGCCGAGGTGGTCACGTGGTACCGGTTCGACCGTCCCCCCTACCTGGCCGACGGCACCATCGACCCGCTCGCCCTGGTGGTGCTGGCGGACACCATGCCCGGGGCCGTGGGCGAGAGGGTCGGGCGCGGGGACCGGGCGTGGTTCGCCCCGAGTGTCGATCTCACCGTGCACCTCCTCGACCCTTGTCGCTCATCGTGGGTGCTGGCGCACAACCGGGCCCGCTTCGCCGGAGACGGGTATGCGTCCGCCGACATGGCGCTGTGGGACTGTGGCGATCACGGATCGGGGAGGCCCCGCCTGGTGGCCTACGCCACCCAGGTCTTCCTCTTCACCTTCGTCTGACTTCACCCTCGTTCGGCCGTTCCGCGCTCCTGGGTGGGCATGGCCTGCACCGCCCCCAGCGGATAGGGGGACTGGCCTCCCCCGACCTCGACGATGTCCGCCGGCGTGCAGCCGAGCGACGGCATCGCCGCCTCCGTGTACTGAGAGGTCGGGGGCAGCACGGGTGGGGCGGTCTCCGGGGCGCCCATGCGCAAGGTGGAGGTCAGATTGCCCACGGCCTGGCGCCGCCACGGGGAGATGCCCGTCGCCCGGATCCCGAACCGCTCCTCGAGGAACCGGATCTGCGAGGTGTGGTCGAGTACCTCGGACGAGACGAAGCCGCCACGGCTGAACGGCGAGACCACCAGCATCGGGACCCTGAAGCCCAGGCCCAGAGGACCCGCCACCCCGTTCGCGGCGGCCGGCAGCGGGTTGACGGTCAGGTACTCACCCGGGGTCCCGGCCGGAGCCACCGGGGGTGACACGTGGTCGAAGAAGCCGTCGTTCTCGTCGTACATGACGAAGAGCACCGTCTTCGACCACACCGTCGGGTTGGCAGTCAGTGCCCGGAGCACCTGATCGATGAACCAGGCCCCCAGGGCCGGTGGGGCCGGTGGGTGCTCGTCGTACCCGAGGGGAGGAATGATCCACGAGACGCTCGGCAGGGTCCCGGATCTGACGTCCCGGGCGAAGTCGTCCGGGAAGGTCGGGAGGAACGCCTTCTTGTAGAGGGGCGAGGCCGGACTCGAGTACTGCGAGAAGTACGGGAGGATGGCGTCCGAGATGAACATCACCTCCGGGTTGACCACCCGGTATTCGGCACCGGGCGGCGTATAGGTCTTCCACGACACGCCGGCGTCCTCCAGCAGCTCGGGCACCGTCGTCCAGCTCACGCTGAACCGCGCATCGGGTGACGGGTCGGTGATCAACACCGGGCCGCCGTGCCGGCCCTCGGGATCGATGGTGCCGGAGATGGACATCAACCGGTTGGGATGGGTCGGGCCCAGGATCGAGCAGTGGTACCCGTCACAGATGGTGAAGGCGTCGGCCAGTGCGTAGTGGTAAGGAAGGTCGGCGCGGGTGTAGTAGCCCATGGTCAACAGCCCGTAATCGGGCCCCTCGTAGGCGGCCGATGTGTGGGTCTTGACGAAGGCATCCATGGCGCCGCCGTTGCGGCAGAGATGCTGGGCCGACCAGAAGTGGTCCAGGTCGTGGGTGCACTCGCCGAGGCCGGTGGTGGTGTCCAGATGGAAGGGCAACTGGGTCCCGACCGGCGGCCGGGTGGTGTTGGCCGGAAACGGTTGGGAGAAGGCGCCGAGGCTGGACCCGGAATGGTCGTCGAAACCCCGCACCCCCTTGTAGGAGCCGAAGTAGTGGTCGAACGAACGGTTCTCCTGCATCAGGAACACCACGTGCTCGACGGCACCCAGGTCCGAGCCGGCCGGAAGGGTCGAGGCGGCGTTCCGGACGGTGGCCGACGAGCCGCACGCCGCGGCCAGTGCTCCGGCGCCCACGACCAGCGCCCCCCCGAGGAACTGCCGGCGGTCGAGCCGGCCGCCGCCGGTGTCGCTGGCTCGGATTCTGCCCATCATCGCCCCCCCGGGCTCGACAGCACGACCAACAGGTGTGCCGGTTCCCGGAGTGTTGTCCGAAAGTGCAGGTCGTGCAAGCGCCTTCGGCGGCGGACGCCCGCTCATCCCGCACGGTCCACACCGACCAACTGCCCGTCCTCGACACCTCGAATCGGTCAGGGGTCGCTGTCAGCCGCCGTCGGGCATCCGCCCGAGCAACCCGTGGAAGGGAGGTCTCCGACTCCCGAGCCCCATCGGGTCCCGGGCCGGGGCGGTCGGAGCACCCGGGACGGGTCCCTGGACGCTCCAGGACGGAAGTCGGGTCTCCTGTATACTGTCAGTACTACTGCCACTATCCGAAGGGACCCGGTGCGCATGACGATCTCTGCCGACACCAGCGGGCGTACCGCTCGAGAGGACATGCCGGTGAAGGAGGGGCTCCGCAACGTCCGCTACGGGGAGGTGCTGCTCCTCCGCGAGGAGGACGGCGCCTTCAGGGCCGAGGTGTGGAACACGCTCGGGATGAACGACTGTCCTCAGGCGGAATGGGAGGCGCTCGACGCGACAGCGATCGCCGAGGAGCGGGGGGCATTGCTGGCCCTCCTGAACGGACCCCGGTTCTGGGTGCTGGACTCGATCAGGTCGAACATCCGTGCCCAGGCACCGGAGACCACATTCGGCGGGCTCGGAATGTTTCGTGCCGCGGTCATCGACTTCGGGACCGAGCCGCCGGTCCTCGGGTCCTACATCGACCGCTCGATCGTCCGCGACACGGTGTTCGGATTCGCCAGGGGCTCGGAGGTCTACGAGCTCGTCACGCCGGCGGGCATCCGCTACGTCATGCAGGCGTACTCACGGATCATCGACAAGGCACTGTCCATCGAGGACCTCCCGGGCCTGGGGGCCCGGATCGAGCCGCCCGAGGGATGGACCTATGTCGTCCGGAGGCTCACGTCCGACCTCGAGGTGTTGAGCACCGACGGCGTGGCCACCGTGGTCCAGGACGAGCTCCAGAACACCTACCAGCGCGTCGAGGCGCCCTGAGCCAGGCCCGGACGGGTTCGGAGGTTCGGGGCGGAGTCCCACGGTGGGACCGGCGGATCACAGGCGGTTCGCCCGGGCCAGACCCGCGAACCAACTCGCGCTCGGCTTGGCCTTCCGCTCGAACGTGGTCCGGTCCACCGCATGGAGGCCGAGCTTCGGGCCGAAACCCATGTTCCACTCGAAGTTGTCGAGATGGCTCCAGACGAAGTAGCCGCGCACGTCGATGCCCTCCCCGATGCAGGCGTGGACCCCGCGCAGCGCCGCATCGAGGTAGGCGATTCGCTCGGTGTCGTCCTCGGTGGCGATGCCACTCTCGGTGACCAGCACGGGAAGACCGGTGAACGCGGCGGTGCGCCGCACGCAATGGGCAACGGCCTGAGGCCAGTTCTCGATCCCCATCTGGGTCTGACCCACCGACGGGTCGTCGGGGCCAACCCCCTCCGGCCCGAAGTGCATCCGGGTGTACGCCTGAACGCCGATGAAGTCATCGCCTTCCGCCGCCCGCAGGAAGGTGTTCTCGAGGATCTCCTCCGCCATGTCGCGGGTGACCTCACCACCCTCGTCGGCCACGATCTCGGCCATCGAGAGGGTGAGCCCGATCGGGTACGCGCCGGGCCCGGATCGGAGGGCATCAACGCAGAGGCGGTGGGCGCGCACCATCGCCTCGTTCACCGCCAGATGGCGAGCCAGGTCGTCCTTGACCCCCGGCGGGTAGTCCCCGATGGTGTAGCCCATGGCCCCGATCACATTGGGCTCGTTGATGGTGCAGGCCCAGCCGATCAGGTCCCCCAGGTGCGTGGCGGCACGTTCGGCGAACCGGGCGAAGCGTTCGGGTGCGTCCAACGCCTCGAAGGCCCCCCGAGCGGCCAGCCAGGACGGGCTCGTGAAGTGGTGGAAGGTGACCACCGGGACGATGCCCCGCTCGTGGCACCCGGCGCACATCCGGCGGTAGTGATCCAACGCGGCCACCGAGAACTCCCCCTCGGCCGGCTCGATCCGGCTCCATTCGAGCGAGAACCGATAGGCACCGAGGCCCATGCCTGCGACCAGGTCGAGATCCTCCTGCCACCGGTGGTAGGAGTCACAGGCGTCCCCACTCGACTCGACGCAGCACGAGCCGGGCGAATGCTCGAACGCCCACCAGTCGTTGTTGGTGTTGCCACCCTCGATCTGGTGGGCCGAGCCCGCCGTCCCCCAGAGGAAGCCCTGCGGAAACTCGAGCGACCCGACCCCGGCGGTGGTCATGGCCGTTCACCGTACCGGCACCCAGGCCCCGTTGCCCGGGCCGGCCCGTGGCCGACACGGTCAACCACCCTGTTGCAACCGGTCGTCCAGGGCCTCGGCCTCGATGTCAAGGCGTCGGAGGAGCCCGGGCACGATCCGTCGCTCGGCCATACGGCCCAGGGCCGGCACGGCGACCACCAACTCGCCGTCGAGCCGCCGGACGCAGCCGCTCCCGTCGGTGGTGAGGACGAATTCGGCGGCACCGTGCAGCCTCCTCGGGTCCTTCTCGGCCTCGAAGGTGAGGGCACCGGTGCCCGCCGACCGGTCCACCCGCATCTCCTGGATCCAGGCCAGCCGGTCCGAGCCGATCAGGCGGTGGGCGATCGGGTCGAGGCTGCCCACGAACTCGTACCGCAGCCGCAGCACGGCGGACTCCGCATCCTCCCGGTGCTCGACCACATCGGGCCTCCCCAGATCGGGAAGCTCCAGGCTGAGGGAGAAGGCCGGATCACACAGGAGGGCCGACACAGCCGGCACCGACCCGCCGAATCGGTGCTCAGCGTGGAACCGCACCGCCAGATCTTGTCACGGCGGACCGGCCGCGGCCGTCGGAACGACCTCGGCCGGTCGCCCGGTCACGAGAATTTCGAACACCCCGGCGTCGAGCACGGTCTCGCCGCGCTGGGTCTCCGTCCTGAACCGGGCCGTCGCCCCCTCCACCCACATCGACACCGTGAGGGTGTCCCCCGGATAGGCGGGGCGGGAGAACCGACCCCGCATCGAGCGGAAGCCGCCCGGGTCCGATGAGCACAGTGTGTGCAGGAGGGCCCGGCCGGTGAAACCGTAGGTGCAGAGGCCGTGGAGGATGGGCCGGTCGAAGCCGGCGCGCCGGGCGAAGGCCGGGTCCGAGTGCAGCGGGTTGCGATCACCTGACAAGCGGTACAAGAGGGCCTGGTCCGGCCGGGTGGGACAGGCGACCACATGGTCGGGTCGGCGATCGGGGAAGGGCGACGTGCCCGACGACGGCCCACGGTCTCCACCGAAACCCCCCTCGCCCCTGATGAACAGTCCGGTGGTGGTGCAAAAGCGCGGCTCGCCCGTCCCGGCGTCCACCGACGTCGACTCGATCACCACCAATGCGCCCGAGCCCTTGTCGTAGATCGCGACGATCGTCCCAGTGGTACGGACTGCGCCCTCCGGAGGGATCGGGCCCGTCGACCTGGATCCCCTGCTCGCCATGGACCAGCATGGCCGGGTCGAAGGTGCCGATCGCCGAACGGGACGAACCACCGGCTCCGACGATGGTGGCAAAGGTGGGAAGCACCCGTTGGGTGACGTCCACCGAATTCTCCGTGGTGTATCCGAGCTCGTCGGCAGCATCCACCGAGCCGGCTCCGACCCCCAGGGCGTAGAGCAGACACTCCGACGAGGTCCACGACCGCTCCGTCGGCTCGAAGCTGGCTCCGACGGCGTCGAGGTTGAGAGGCATGGGCTTCCTCCGATTGGACCGGTGCGGCAGATCCTACGACTCGCCATCCCGGGGACCGGTCGGCTGTCGGCCTCAGGCCGCTTCGAGGCCGTCCATGGCCGTCTCCCCACCGGTGTGGCCGGTGGCGAAGGACCTGTCCATGCCGAAGAAGGCAATGGCGGCCCCCACCGCGGCAAACAGCGCACCGAACCAGAAGGCAACCGAGAACCCGTGATCGAGGCCGGCGACGGCCGCCTGCCGGCGTGTGCCCGTGCGTCCCGGCGAATCTGGTCGTCGCCGAGACCGCGATGGTCGAGAGCACCGCCACCCCGAGTGCCCCGCCGATCTGCTGGGTCGTGGTGATGAGCCCAGAGGCGACACCGGCCTCATCGGGGCTGACACCGCTGACGGCCCCGATGGTCACCGGGACGAAGGACAGCCCGAGCCCGACCCCGGCGAGCAGGAAGCCGGGGAGCAGGGTGCCGACGTAGGTCCCGTGGGCGATATCCGGCTGAAGTAGACGAGGCCCCCGGCCGCCAGCACCATGCCGATGGTCATGACATTCCGCACCCCGACCTTGGCCACCAGTGCCTGCGCCGCCCCGGCGGCGGCGATGATCGAAATGGCGATGGTCAGATAGCCGATTCCGGTCCGGAGGGCCGAGTAGCCGAGGACCTGCTGCATGTAGAGGGACAGGAAGTAGAACATCGAGAAGATCGATGCACCCAGTGCCAGCGAGACCAGGTTGGACACGCTGAGGCTCCGGTTGCCGAAGATCGAGAGCGGCACGAGAGGGACGGTGGTGCGTCGCTCGATCACGATGAACGCGACCAGCAGGACGGCGGACGCGGTCAACGTTCCGATCGTGTTCGACCGATGCCCAACCCCAACTGGTGCTCTTCACCAGTGCGAACACGATCAGGACGAGACTGGCGGTCAGCGTGACGGCCCCGGGGATGTCAAATCCCTTCGTCTCGTCCTCGGACAACGAGGGTGCGAGGATGAAGAGGTGGCGAGGACCACCAGCGAGCCGATCGGGCACGTTGACGTAGAAGATCCACTGCCAACCGATCTCCTGGGTGAGGATGCCGCCGAGGAGCACGCCGAACGCCCCGCCGGCTCCGGCAATGGCCCCCCAGATGCTCAGCGCCTTGTTCCGCTCGCGGCCTTCTTCGAAGGTCACGGTCAGGATGGAGAGCGCCGCCGGCGACAGGATGGCGGCCCCCAGTCCCTGGACGGCCCGGGCGATCACGAGCCAGCCGGAGCTGGTGGCCAGCCCGCAGAAGAGGGAGGCCACGGTGAACAGCGCCACCCCGGACGACGAAGACCCGGCGGCGTCCCAACTTGTCCGCCACCCGCCCGCCCAGCATCAGGAATCCCCCGAAGAACAGCGCATAGGCATTCAGGACCCAGAGCAGGTTCACCTCCGAGAAATGCAGGCCCCGCTGGATCGAGGGCAGCGCGACGTTCACGATCGAGACATCCAGGATGACCATGAACTGCGCCACGCAGATGACCGCCAGTGCGAGCCACTTCCGAGAGTCGGCCTTCATCGTTCCTCCTCATTCGCCGTTGCGAGAGCTCACCGCGTACCCATCAAAGACGAGGGGTGTGACAGACGGGTCCTGAGGCTTCGATCCCACGTCATACGACGGATCGGACAGCTCCGATTCGACAGCTTCCAGGGGAAAAATACCAGCAGCCAGGCGCACACGAGAACGGCCCCCGGGGCTCTCCGAGGCGGGGTCCGCCTGCCGGGACGCCGGGCCGACCCGGTGCCTCCGACCGGGCGCCGCGGCCGCCCCTCTGGTCGGTGAGGTGATCCGACCGGCGGCTCCCTGCTTGGCGACGGTCAGCGTGGCGGCATCCGCCCAACAGGGGCTCAGGCCGTCGGATTCGGAGGGTTTGGCGTCGGGAGCTGGTCGGCGGCCTGGACCACCTCCGGGTTCGGGGCGTCGACGGTCAGCGGGCCTCCCGGGACCGGCGCCAACCAGACGTGGATCATCGGCTGGCTGATGTGGTTCGTCGATCCGGCGCTGCACACGCCGCCACTGGTGACACCCACGACGGTCCCCGCCGAGTCCGAGAAGCACAGGTTCGTGTGGACGTGCCATTCGGTGAGGCACCCGCCGGGCATCGGAGGAATGGCCCCGACCTGATTGTCGGCCATGAGGTACATCGCCGCCACCAGCACCGCCCCGTGGGAGGTGTTGGCATACACCAGTGACTCGATCGCATTCGGGTCGAGCAGGTTGCCGTCGTTGATGTAGTGGGGATTGGCGTAGTGCACGACCGGGAGGCCCGGCGGGGTCACAGGTATGTAGCCGTCGGCCTTGGCATTGGCGAGGCTCTGGTAGCGGTGGGCGGCAGCAGTGGTCTGGTCGACCAGTGCCACTGCGGCCGACTGCTGACTGGACGTGGGATTCGCGGTGCAGTTGGGGGTGACCATCTGCATACCGGGCCCCATCGGGCCCATCGACAACGGCCAGACGATCGGGCCCGCAGGTGAGGTCGTGGCCAGGGAGAGCGCCGCTCCCCCGGATCCTCCCGAGCCGCTGCCCATCCCGGGCATCGAGCCGGGCATCGAGCCGGCGCTGCCGTTGGAGCCTCCGGAGTTGCCCATCGCCGGCATCGATCCGGTCGACGCGCGCCTGGGGCCGGAGTGGTGGTCATGGGTGGCATGCCCGCGGAGGTGTCAGACGGGCCCGTGGCTCCGTTCATGCCCGACATCGACGGCGCCGCCTGGGGCGCCGGGGTGTCGGTCATGGAGGACATCGAACCGGCGGTCGAGGTCGTCGCCTTGCCCGAGGGACCCATCGCCGGCATCGACGAGTGCGAGGTGGCCGCGCCGGCTTGCGCCGCACTCGTGTCGGGGGCTCCCGCCAGTGCGGCTGCACCGAGGACGGTGACGGCGGCGATCGGTATCGACGCCAGTGGGGCCCACCGTCGGCTCGTGGAGGTGCCGGCCCGGGCCAGGTCGGGCATGACCAGGATCAGCGCCGCGGCGAGCTCGATGCCGGTGGTGAGCAGTCCGACCGGATCGGCCGTCTCCCAGCCCTTCAACAGATAGAGGACGTAGCCGGCAGCGGTGCCGCCGAGCATGGCCAGGGCACCGAGTCGCCAGTGCCTACGCCCCATCAGCAACCACGCCGAGACCGCCAGGAACCCCACCGTGTCGGCCAGGAAGAGTATGGCCAACGGTCGCGAGTCGCCCCAGTGGGTGGGAATGATGGCGGCGTGGACGGCCGCGCCCATCAACATCGCCAGCAGGGCGACCCGGCCGACGAAGGGGGTCGCGTCGACCGCGCCGCTGCAGCGCCACCGCCGGGTTGAACCCCCGGTTGCTCCCGGCGCGGATGGCCGCGATGACGAGCCAGGCAACCAACGGGAACAGGATCAGGGCGACCAACCCCGGCCAATGCTCCGACGGCACGCTCAGAAATCCGTTGCTCCCCGTCATGTGCATGCCCATGGCCCAGCCTCCTCGGTCTACCCTCGATGAATCGCTTGATCAGCATCGGTCGGGCGGATGAAGGCGCGATGAGTCCAGGATTAGGGAAGTGTTAGTTAGCGGCTCCGTCGAAATGGTCTGTTCACGTCCCGATCGCCGCGATCCATCTCCGGCCCGGTCGACCGTCCAGGACCTCATCCACCGGATGTCGTGCCAGGAGCAAGGGCCGACCTGATGGATCAGTGCCGGCGCTGAGACCTCACCGGGCCTGCCACCGTGGCTCCCTCCCCTCCGCCGCGGCGCGGAGACCCTCCTTGGCGTCTTCGGTGGCCACAGCCACGATCCGCATGGTCTCGCCGAACCGGATGGCCTCGACCGTGGGCAGGCTCTCGGACCGGACCGCCACCTCCTTGGTGGCGCGAGCCGCCAGCGGGGCCGCGGCCACCAGCCGATCGGCCAGGGACCGTGCCTCGTCCATCAGCTGGTCGTGGGCCACCACCCAGCCTGCCAGACCGATCTCCTTGGCCCGTGCCGCGTCGATCCGCTCACCGGTCAGGAGCATCTCCATGGCGTACTGACGGTTGATCCGCCGCGGCAGCCGGATCGCCCCGACGATCGTGGGCACCCCGAGACGCACCTCGGGAAACCCGAACTCGGCCCGATCGCTGGCGATGACGAAGTCGCACCACGTGACCAGGGTGAGCCCGTAGCCGAGGCAGTAGCCGTTCACCGCGGCGATGACCGGCTTGAATATCTCCCAGCCGCTCTCGAAGGAGTTGACCGTGGGCTTCTCCCAGAACGTCCCCGGGAACTCACCGGCCGACCCGGCGCCATCACTGATGTCGCCGCCGGCACAGAACGCCCTGCCCGCGCCGGTGACGATGGCCACCCACGCCTCTTCGTCCCCGCGGAATCGGCTGAACGCCTCGTTGAGCTCCCGACGCATGTCCGCGTTGACGGCGTTGAGCGCTTCCGGCCGGTTGTAGGTGATGGTGGCGACGTGGCCGTCGATCTCATAGGTGGCGAGCGGGTCCATGCCGGACAGCATGTCACCCCGCGGATCACGGCGGGCCCGACGACGACCGAGGGCGACAGGCCCGGCCGTGTTGCCGCGGCGCAGGGGCCGGCCGACGGGGTCGGCCGATCGGGCCCGATCGGCGGTGACGGTGAGGGACCGCGCCAGATCCGGGGGAATCGCTCTCGGGTGGAGCCCCCGGCGCGGAGGTCAATAGGATCGGACCCGAGCAGGAGGCTCCCATGGACAAGCTCGTCTCATACCGGCTCCTCGACGGCGTCGCCACCATCGTCATGGATGACGGAAGGGTGAATGCACTCTCGAGGCAGATGCTCGCGTCCGTCGTCGACGCCCTCGACCGAGCGGCCTCGGACGGCGCCGTCGTCGTGCTCACCGGACGGGCCGGCATCTTCTCGGGAGGATTCGACCTCGGGGTGCTGAAAGCGGGCGGGACCGAAGCGGCCCAGATGCTCGAGGAGGGATTCGAGCTGGCGCTCCGGCTCCTCGAACATCCGACACCGGTGGTCATCGCATGCAACGGACACGCCGTGGCCATGGGCGTGTTCCTGCTCCTCTCCGGCGACTACCGCATCGGTGCCGACGGTCCCTTTCGGATCGTGGCCAACGAGGTGGCGATCGGTCTGACCATGCCGTGGGCTGCGATCGAGATCTGTCGTCAACGCCTGACACCGTCAGACTTCAACCGGGTGGTGAACCTCGCCGAGGCCTATGCGCCCTCCGACGGCGTCGCCGCCGGACTCCTGGACCGGGTGGTCGACGAGGCGGACCTTCTTCGGACCGCCACGACGACGGCTTCGGGCATGGTCGGTCTGGACCGCAGGGCCCACGAGCTCACCAAGCGACGGACCAGGGAGGCCGCGATCACGGCCGTCCGAGCGAGGACTCGACCAGGACCGGGTGCTGTTCCGGAGCCTCGGGGCGCCCAGCCGTGGCCGGTCGTGAGGTTCCCCCTGCTGTCCGGGTCTCCGTCAAGGAGCGGTCCGGCCGTCCGGTGACCGTGGCCGTAGAGTGAGGACGGTGCCCGTCGAAGCACTCCACGATGTCGTCGTGATCGGAGCCGGTGCTGCCGGCGTGAGCGCAGCCATCGAGTGCTTCGACATCCAACTCGATGTCGTGGTGCTGGAGGCCGCCGGCAGGGTCGGGGGCCAGATCGAACAGATCCCCCACCCGGTGCGCAACGTGGCACCGGCCCCGGAGGGAAACGAGGAACTGGTTGCCGCCCTGGGCCGGCATGCCTCGACCCTCGGCGACCGCCTGAGGCTCGAGCAGGCGGTGACCCGGGTGGATCTGGCCGCCGGTCTGGTCGAGGCCGGCTCGCGGCGGTACCGGGCCCGGAGCGTGCTGGTGGCCACCGGATCGCGTCGGCGCGAGCTCGACACCGCACCCGAGGGTTCCTTCGGTGGGGACGTGACCTATCTGGTCGAGCCCCATCTGGCCCGCTTCGCCGGCCGGCCAACGGCGGTGATCGGTGGCGGGGACAGTGCCGCGCTCGACGCACTGGAGCTGGCTGGGGCCGGATCGGCGGTGACCCTCGTCCATCGATCCCCGGGCCTCACTGCCAGACGGGACCTCGCCGAGCGGATCCGGGCCGAGGAGCAGATCACCGAGATGGGCGGGTGGGTCCTCGAGAGGCTGGTCGGGTCGGACAGCCTGCAGGCGATCGGCGTGTCGAACCCCGGCTCCGGCGAGCACCGGCGGCTCGACGTTCGCGGGGTCGTCCTCAAGCTCGGACGCGAGAGGGCTGTCGACCTGGTGCGTGGCCAGCTGGACCTGGGCGAACGCGGCGGAATCGCCGTCGACTCCGACCTCCGGACCTCGGATCCGTGGACATTCGCCGCCGGGGACGTGGTGGAGGGTGCCTATGAGCGCATCGCCACTGCGGTCGGTCAGGGCTCGCTGGCGGCCCGCTCGATCCTCCACTCCCTCGAGTCCCGTCGATGACGGGCTCCGGCCTGCCTACGGCGGCGGCGATCGTCGGCGCCCTGGTGCACCCACCGCCGTCGGGCGAGTGGAACCGATCCCCTGATGGGCCGGCCGAGATCATGGGTCCGATCCTCGCCCTCCACCGCAACAACTCCGAACAGTGGGATCGAGAGGACGACGCCCGCCGGGGCCGGTCGGACGACGCCCGGGTCGCCGCCGCCAAGCGGGACATCGACAAGCTGAACAGCGCCCGCCATGGCCTGATCGAAGCGATCGACCGGGCCGTCGCCGGCACGGTCGATCCGCGACCGGGGGCGCCACTGGTGACCGAGAGCCCGGGCATGGCCATCGACCGTCTGTCGGTGCTGGTGATCCGTCTGGCCTCGACCGAGTCGGCGGCCGCTTCGGGATCAGTCGACGCCGGCACCTACGCCGAACGGCTTCCCCGGTTGCGGAACCAGCTCCACTCCCTCGAGCAGGCGATCGGCACACTGCTCGACGAGCTGGCCCGGGGCACCCGTCGTTTCCTTTCGCACGACAGCCTCAAGCTCTACGGACCGCAAGACCCCGGACCAGTCGGCTGACCGTTCGCACCGGCACGGTGTGCAGCCGGTGGCCACCGCGGTTGAAGCCGATGACCAGTTGGCCGCCCACCACGGCGGCATGGGCGATGCCGAGGGGGTGCGGGTCCAGCTCACCGGTGAGCTGATCGGTCACCGGGGCCCCGGGGGCCAGGATGTGCAGCTCGCCGCGACGGCCGACACCGCAGGGCACCCCGTCCACCACGACCAGCGCCACTCCGCCGCTTCCCCACGCCAGATCGGCCCCGAAGCGGGCGGAGGCCAGGACGGCCCCGTCGTCCAGGTCGAGCCGGGCGAGCCCCCCTCCCCCGAGTTCCTCCCAGGCGTAGTCGTCCACTGCGCCACCGCCCGGGGCGCTGCCCGCGGCCCACAGGGAGGTCCCGACGGCCACCAGCACGGCGGGAAGGAAGTCGACCTCGGCCTCCCACCGGGTGGAGCCGAGACGTCCGCGTTCGGCTTCGACCAGCCGGACCCGTCCCTCGCCGCCCATGGCGACCCAGCCGGTTCCGTCCGACGTCGAACCCGAGGCCAGGGCGGTCACGAAGCCGATCGGCTCCTGGGCCGTGTCCGCGTCGAGGCACCGGTCCGAGGAGCCGACGGGCTGGGTCACCAGCACGCCGGCCAGTCGCTCGCCGCGGGGGCGCGACGTCACCAGGCGGTCTCCGAGGCCGACCACCCGTTCGAGGTCGGCGGTGAAGTCGAGCCGACGGGACTCGGCAAGGTCGGGACCGACGACGGAGCCCGCTCTGTGGGTCCCGAGCCGCTCGAAGACCCGTACCGTGCCCAGGTGGTTCACGACGGCGGTCCGCCCGGTGTCGGCGAGGTCGACGATGGCGTGGATGTCGAGGTCGAACTGGGAGGCCTCGTCGTCGTCGGGGAACATGGTCTCCCCGAAGACGGCCAACGGGCCGGAGCGTGGCGTCGGCGAACACGACGTTGCGGCCCAGGTTGTTCCAGGCGCACCCGCTGGCGATCGACACGATCCGGCCGATGCCTTCCGGTTGCGAGTTCACCACCCGGCTCAGGGGAAGTGAGTCCATCAGCACAGCTCACCGAGCGCGTGCAGCACCGAATCCGCCCCGATCGGATCGAGGCAGGCCGAAGCTGCCGGGCAGGCGCGCGGCCCTGGACGACTCCCGCTCAGGTCCACCCTGTGGTTGTAGGCGTACTCCCTCTCCGCCCGCCGGCATGCCGGATCGCACACGGATCCCGCCACCAGGCGGGTGTGCTCCCACTCACGGAAGTAGACGGCCGGCATCCTGCGTGACGGTGACCGTGGGTGTCCCCTGCTGGGCGGCGATATGGGTCAGACCGGTGTCGACCCCGACGACGGCGAGGCAGGCACTCAGCACGTCGACGGCATCACCGGGGGTGGGAGCCGCCAACTCGGGGACACCGTGATCCACCAAGGCGTTGCCGCCTCCGCCGCGGGTGACCGCGGCGACGCCGAGGCCCCGGCGTCCGAGCCCGACGGCCAGCTCGCCCCAGCGCCCGACCGCCCACCGCTTGGCCGTCCCATCGGAGTCGGCGACGAACAGGACCAGACCCTCGGCGTCGGGGCGGTCCATCGACTCGAGGGGGATCGGCGCCGAGAAGTCGCCGACCACGCCCAGCTCTGCCCCGATCCGGGCGATGATCTGGTTGATCGACAGGGGACCGTGGGCGGAGGCGAACTCCGGGGATCCCCACCAGTGGTCACGCTGCAGGGGGTGGTCGCGCAGGTCGACGTAGGCTTCGCCCGGGCGGAGGGAGACGTCACCTTCGGCCACCGTCCCGGTCAGGCCGCCCACCCGTTCGGCGAGGGCCGCTTGGCCGGAGGAGCGGGTCACCAGCCAGGTCTCGGTCCCCGAGCGCTCACCGGCGATCACCGCCGCCTGCACCACCGGGAGCGAGACCACGAGGTCTCCCAGACCGAAGGACACGGGGGCGATGAACTGCCGCGGGGCGAAGCTCACCATGCGGCGTACTCGGTGGCGTCGGCGATACCCAGCTCACTGAAGGCGAGCCGACGCTCGGCGCACTTGTTGCAGCGACCGCAGTGGCGCTCCGATCGCGGCGCGATGCAGGAGAAGGTCAGCTCGAGCGCCAGGTCCCGGCCGATCTCGAGGACGTCGTGCTTGGCGCGGCCGGCGAATGGGGTGACCACCTCGAGCGGGCGGCCGAGCGCCCGTCCGGCCAGCGCCGAGAAGCCAGCGAAGAACTCACGGTCGGCGTCGGGAAAGGGGTTGGCGGCCAGTGTGCCGAGCGCAATGGTCGCTATGCCGTTGAGCGCGCACCACACACTCGACTTGGCCAGCAGCAAGAGGTTCCGACCCGGGAGGTAGACGGCCTCGTCGGGTGAGCTGTCGTCGGGGACATCCTTCCCGGTCACACTCCAGTGCGCTCCGTAGATGTCGGCGACCGGCAGGTCGAGCAGGATCAGCCGCTTCAGGTGAGGCGAGGGCAGCGAGGCGAGGAAACGCTCGAGATGCCGGGCCTCCACGTCCTCCCACGCCAGGCCGAAACGCACGTAGACGGGGGTCACCTCGCGACCCTCGCCCGCCAGGTGGGCGACCAGGATCGCGCTGTCGAGGCCGCCGCTCGCCAGAACGGCGACGGCACCGGCTACGGCCACCGCAAACCTACGGCTCGCCCCGGTAGACGCAACCTGAGTTGCACGTCTCGCGAACGACCACCTCGGCGAGCTCGGGTAGCGCAGCCTCCAGCCGCTCCCAGATCCAGCGGGCCAACACCTCGCTCGTCGGATTCTCCAGACCGTCGATCTCATTCAGGTAGTAGTGGTCGAGCGTCCCGATGAGGGGCGCCACCGCGCAGCTGATGTCCTGGAAATCGCGGACCCAGCCGCTGTGGCCGTCGACCGGTCCTGTCAGGTGCACCGAGAGCTGGAACGAGTGCCCGTGCAATCGGGCGCACTTGTGGTCGGGTGCCACGTTCGGGAGCCGGTGGGCCGCCTCGAACGTGAACTCCTTGAAGATCTCCATTGGTGAGACCCTAACGTCCGACCCCGGCCGGGGTCGACTGGCTCAGCGGGTGCCGGACGGCCTGATGAGGCCCGGGTCCGGGACGCCGCGTGGGACCTGAGCGGTCCGGGTTATCGTGGCCGATGCCTCTCTCCTCGGCACCGTTCGGTCCGAGGACGGGCTTGCGGGGCATGGTGAACGCCGCCGACCACCTGGCGTCCTCGGCGGGGATCGCCGCCCTCGCCGGTGGGGGCACGGCGGCCGACGCCGCGGTGGCGGCGGCGGCGGTCATGGCCGTCACGAGCCCGCATCTCTGCGGTCTCGGCGGCGATCTGCTCGCCATGGTCTCCACCCCGGGTTCGGAGCCGCTGGCCCTTCTGGCCGCGGGGCGGGCCGGCTCGGGCGTGGATGCCGGGAGGATCCGGGCCGAGGGCCACGCGGTGATGCCGACCCGGGGTGACATCCGCAGCGTCCCGGTGCCCGGAGCCGTCGACGGCTGGCTCGCCCTCCATGGCCGGTTCGGCCGGCTCCCCCTCGGCGTGGTGCTCGGTCCGGCCGTCGAACTGGCCGCTGAGGGGTTCGCCCCTTCGCTGCTCCTGGCCGTGGCCAGTCATCTGGTCTGCGGTGTGCCCGGCGCCGGGGAACTGTGCCCGGACGGGCCCGTTCGCCGAGATCGACCGGTCCGGCTTCCCGGCGTCGCCCGCACGCTCGAGGCCCTGGTGGCCGGCGGCCGGGAGGGCTTCTACCAGGGGGAGTTCGGCCAGGCGCTGATCGCGCTGGGGGATGGGGTCTTCCGCCCGCAGGACCTCGCCTCGGACAATGCCGACTGGTGCGAACCGGTCCGGCTCGGTGTCTGGGAACACGACCTCTGGACCGTTCCGCCTCCGTCCCAGGGCTATCTGACGCTGGCCGGCTCGTGGATCGCCGCGCACAACGGGATCGGCACCGATCCGACAGAGCCCTCATGGCCGCATCTGGTCGTCGAGGCGTGCCGGGCGGCCGGACATGATCGCCCCGGGGTGCTCTTCGACGGCGCCGACGGTCAGTCCCTCCTGGCCGGGGAGCGACTCCGGGCGGCGGCCGACCGCATCCGGGCAGACCGGGCCTGCCCGCCCGACGTGGCCATCCCGGCTGAAGACGCCCGTCCGGTCACGCCCCGGTTGGGTGACGGGGACACGACCCACATCTGCGCCATCGACGGCGACGGCCTCGGGATCTCCCTGACCCAGTCGAACGCCCTCGACTTCGGCTCCCATCTCGTCGCCGGTTCGACCGGGATCTTCCTCCACAACCGGGGACTCGGCTTCAGCCTGGTGCCGGATCATCCCGCGGAGGTCGCGCCCGGGCGGAGGCCGCCCCACACCCTGTCCCCCATGCTGGCCACCGCAGCCGACGGCTCGCTCTCCCATCTCGTCGGGGCGATGGGAGGGGATGCCCAGCCGCAGATCCTGCTCCAGTTGATCGCCCGGATGCTCCGGGCCGGCGAGGACCCGGCCACCGCCGTCGCCGCGCCGCGCCTGGCGCTCGACTCGCCGACCGCGGGCCCGTTCCGTCTGTGGTGGGGCGACGATCTCGGAGTTCGCATCGAGGCCCACGCTCCGCGTGCATGGGCCGGAGGCCTTGGACGCCGGGGCCACCGTGTCCAGTCCATCCCCGCGTTCGACCCGGTCATGGTCGGTTGTGCCCAGATCATCTCGGTGGCGAGGGACGAGGGGGGTGAGCATCGACGCTTCATCGGTGCTTCCGATCCCCGGAGCCCCGAAGGCGGGACGGCTACCCGGTAGCCAGCCAGCTGGCGACGATGTCGGCCACCTCGGTCTCCCGGCTCCGCAGCGAGTGGTCCCCGTCCACGAAGTCGACCGTGACGGGCCCTGGAATGGCGTCGGTCTCCCGTTCCAGTTCGGAGGGGGTCGCGAAGGCGTCCCGCCGGCCGGAGACGAACAGGCACGGCAGCCGCAGGTCGGGGAAGTGGCCGGTCCGGAGCCGGTCGGACCGTCCGGGTGGATGCAGCGGATAGCTGATCAGGACCAGGGCGGCCACCTCGAGGCCATCGGCTGCGGCCATCGAGCACATGCGACCGCCCATGGAGCGACCTCCCACCGCCAGCCGACCCGTGGGGACGCCGAGCCGCTCTGCCAGTTCCGAGACGGCGGTGCGGACCGTCTCGATGCACACCGCCGGCGGATCGGGCCGGCGCCTGCCGGCGGCCTGGCCGGGGAACTCGACCCGTTCGACCGTTACGCCGATCCGGGTGACGGCCTGGTCGATGGCCACCAGGCCCGACTGGTCCCGTCGGGCGCCGGCGCCGGGCGTGACCACGAGGCCGGCAGGGGGCCATCCGTTCATGGGACCATCATGTCGCGGGCGGGGACGCCCCCGGTCCACGAGCTCGGCGCCCCGCGGCCCTTCGGTCGCCGGGTGGGATTTGCCGGTGATTGGCCGGTTCCCCTGCCACCACCCCGGAGCGCCGATCCCCAGGCATGCGGGGAGGTTCCATCCGGGCAGGAGACCGTGCCGGTCGGCAACGGCCCGGGCGGACGTTCCGCCGGACCCCACTGGCGCCGGGACCTTTGGCCCTAGTTGGGGCGCCGATTCCTCCCTAGCCTCCATGACAGGAGGTCACACCATGCAAATGCTAGGAGCCGCGGCGATGAGCCTGCTCGGGAGCCTGATCGATCTGAACGGTCCCGGCAGGTACGTCCATTGGGGGTTCATCCAGATATCCGTCGCCAACCTGGTACTCATCGGATTGATGGTGGTCGTCTTTGTCGCGGCCATCCTCATCCCGTTCCGGCGGCACAGCGGAGGTGACGACGAATGACCACCGACACCCATGCGGACACGAAGCGCCCGAGAATGTCGGCAGCCGACCGTCCCGAAGACGCCGACCAATGGACCGCCAAGCTTCGTCATGCCGCGGTCGAGGCTCTCCCGCCGCAGCGCCTGCTGCCGGACCGCCAGCCCGCCTACGTGGCCTCGTGGATCTACGTGTTCGGCGTGGTCACCATCGCCGCCCTCGCCGTAGTGATCGTTACCGGCATGGTGCTGGCCGTCTTCGGTCCGACCTGGTGGCACCTGTCCTCCACCGGGCTCTTCGTCAACTCCCTGCACCTGTGGAGCGTCGAGGTGTTCTTCTTCGCCATGGTCGTCCATCTGTGGGGCAAGTTCTTCATGGCCGCCTGGCGTGGCCGCCGGCGGGCCACCTGGATCACCGGAGTCGTCGCTTTCGTCGTTTCGGTAGGGCGCAGCCTTCACCGGCTACCTGTCCCAGCAGAACTTCGACTCCCAGTGGATCAGCACCCAGGCCAAGGACGGCATCAATGCGACCGGCGCCGGCGCCATCTTCAACGTCACCAACTTCGGCCAGATGCTCATGTGGCACATCATGCTCCTGCCCCTGGTCGTCGTGCTCCTCGTAGGCCTGCACGTGCTGCTGGTCCGCCGACGTGGGGTGGTTCCACCCTTTGCCCTACCCACCGGAGTCCCTGCCGGCTCGAAGCCGAGCCGGACTCCGCCGCCGAGCCGACCTCCAATCCGGGAGCGGCCATGACGGCCGTCGACCGACGACGGCCCAGGTCCACCGCGCGGCGAGCGGTTCAACCCCGACCGCGACGTCGAGGAATGGCACGGGAAGTACCTTCCCTACGACCTGGTGAAAGAATTCCTCGTCGCGCTGGTGGTGGTGTGCGTCCTGGTGGTCGGGCCTGGCGGTGATCTTCTCCTCCCCGGACGAAAAGCCGGTGACCGTCGAGTCATGGTCGACGGCCGACCCGGTCGACTTCGCCCAGACCGCCATCACCGAGCTCGACGGCACCAGTGCCATCGCCACCTACGGGCCGCCGTACAACACACGGCCGGGAGCCTCCCAGTCGATCGGCCCGTTCTCTCCCGAGCAGTGGTTGGGGGTCCACCATCCGATCGACACTGCCAACGACTTCGTCATTGCACCTCTGAAGACGCTTCCCGATCAGCCGCACGTTGGATGCCGCCATCGCCACCTACACCGCTGCCTCCTCCTGACCAACAGGCGAAATGGACCACTGCCTATGAGAAGGCGGTGGCCAATGCCACCTTTGGCCAGGGTGCGCTCAAGGTCCCGTCCGGCCCCTACGGTCCGGTGGGCCCGATGATCAGCGGCCTCACCTCGATGGCCCGCAGCGGGGCTCTCGACGGTGCGTTGCTCAGCTCCCGCCAGTTCTACGGCACCGACTACACCAAGCCGCTGCTGTTCGTCGCCGATGGCAGCTTCCTGGCCAATCGGGCCCAGGGCCAGCACCTTTCCGGAGACCAGTGGGGGATGATGAACGAGACGGGCAGCTACCCGGGGCAGGCGTGGCTCTGGCTGTACACCCTCTGGTACCAGGTGCCGCCGATGAAGACGTCCTCGAACGCCGACCTGCAGGTCTGGGCGATCATGATGGTCCTGACCGTGCTGTTGGCCCTGGTTCCCTTCATCCCCGGACTTCGCTCGATCCCCCGCTGGACCCGGGTCTACCGCCTCATCTGGCGCCAGCACTACCGGGACGGCTCCGTGGCGAGGCCCACGACGGTCGGGCCGAAGGCGGCACCCCCTCCACCGGTGTCCAGCACCGCGTAGGGCCGGTATGGCCGCAGACGACCCCGGGCCACGAGGCTGGTGCTGAATGAGGATCGGAGTGCTCGGCGCGGGCTCCTGGGGTACGACGCTGGCGTCCCTGGTGGCCCCCAGGCACGACACGGTGCTCTGGGCACGGGATCCCGAGGTCGCCAAGTCGGTGACCGTCGATCATGCCAATCCGAAATACCTGCCCGGTTTCGATCTGCCCGTCGAGCTGTCGGCCACGCCGTTCATCGGGGAGGCCACCGGTGACGCCGACCTCCTCGTCATCGGCGTGCCGACTTCGGGGTTCCGATGCGTCCTCGAAGAAGCCATCGGGTACATCCGGCATTGGATCCCGGTCGTCAGCCTCTCCAAGGGCCTCGAACGGGGGTCGCTCCTGCGAATGACCGAAGTCATCAGGGATGTGGTACCCGGCCACCCGGTGGCCGCCCTGACCGGTCCCAACATCGCCCCGGAGATCATGTCGGGCAAGGCGGCCGCCGCGGTCATTGCCACTGATGACCTCGAAGTGGCCAGCGCCATTCAGGCGGTATTCACCAGGGGGGTCTTCCGCGTGTACCTCAACGACGATGTCGTCGGGTGCGAGATGGGAGGTGCCCTGAAGAACGTGATCGCCATCGCCGCGGGGATCGCCGAAGGACTGGGGGTGGGCGACAACACGCGGGCCGCGGTCATGTCACGGGGATTGGCCGAGCTCACCCGGCTCGGTGTCGCCATGGGTGCCCGACCGGCCACCTTCGCCGGGCTGGCCGGGATGGGTGATCTGATCGTCACCTGCATGAGCCCCCACAGCCGCAACCGTGCCGTGGGCGAGCAGCTGGGCAGGGGGCGCACCCTGGAGGAGATCCTGGGGGAGATGCACATGGTTGCCGAAGGAGTGGGCACCGCCATCCGTGGCGCTCGAATTGGCCGAGCGTCACCATCTGGATCTCCCGATCTGCTCGATGATCAACCGGATCGTGGTCGGCGAGCTGGGTCCGCTGGATGCCTACCGGGGGCTCACCCCGCCCGGTCGGGAAACAGACCCCTGCTGATGCCCTGAGCCGCCCCGAGACCGGTCGGTCGTAATTCCTTGGGACCGAGTCCGGCCCTCTCGGAGGACCAGGCTGTCCAGGGAGCCGGTGCGATCAGCTCACCCCGCGGTCGTGACCCTCCCAGTAGGCACGCCGAAGTTCGCGTTTCAAGGGTTTGAATGCCCCGGAGAGCGGAAGGGGACCGTCCTGGAACTCCACCGACTTCGGGACCTTGAACCCGGCGATGAATTGTCTGGCATGGTCGATCAACTCCTCGGCTGTCGCCTTCATCCCCTGGTGAAGGACGACGACCGCGTGCACCACCTCTCCCCACGTGTCGCTCGGGATCCCGATCACCGCGACCTCTTGCACTGAAGGGTGCGATGCAATGGCGTTCTCCACCTCGATGGAGTACACGTTCTCACCGCCCGTGACTATCATGTCCTTCATCCGATCGGTGAGATGCAACAGGCCCTCGACGTCGATGAACCCCATGTCGCCCGTTCGGTACCAGCCGTCACGCATCACCGCCTCGGTCTCTTCCGGCTTCATCCAGTACTCGCGCATGAGGTTGCCACCTCGGGCGCACACCTCCCCGGCCTCCCCCTGAGGGAGGGCACGGCCGAGCGAGTCGGTCACCTGCAACTCGACTCCGAACAGGGGTCTGCCCGAGGATGTGAGAACGTCGCCGCCTCGACGGTGGTGTTCGGGGCCGAGGAAGGTCAGGGCAGAAGCCGCCTCGGTCATTCCGTATCCCTGGATGAAGTCTGCGTCGGACAGCATCTCAAGCCATCGGACAATGAGATCCTGCGAGATCGGAGACGCTCCGTAGATCAATTGACGGAGCGACCGCAGACGCTCGGGCCTGAAGTCGTCGGCTCGCTCGAGGATCGACAGCATGACCGGGATCATCATCGTGGTGTCGATTCCCTGGTCCTCGATGACGTCCACCACCAACTCGGGGTCGAACAGCGGTATCGTCACCGACGTCGCCCCGGTGGCGGGGATACCGAGTACGGCGGCCACGAGGGCGGCATGGAACATGGGCGATTGGAACAGGAAGCGCCGATCCTCACGGATCCCTATCGCGGCGAGCACGTGGTACACGTTGAGCACCTCGGCCCGCTGCTCGAGCAGGGCGCCCTTTGGGAACCCCGTCGTCCCTCCGGTGTACATGAGAATGGCGGCGTCGTCCTCTTCGGGCTCCGGCGGCATGTTCGGCTCGCCGGCCGCCAGGAGCTCCTCGTAGCCGAACGTGTTGTTGCCATCTCCGGCGCGGCCGTCACCTGACTCACCGATGACGACGATCTTGTCGACCTTCGCCCCCTCCTTGCGGGCGCCATCGAGGAGCGGGGCGAACACCGGATCCGTGAAGACCACCTTGGAACCGGAGTCGTTCAGGACATAGGCCAGCTCCGGGGCCGTGAAGCGGAAGTTGAGTGGGTTGATGATGCCCGTTCCGAACATCGCCGCGTGGTACAACTCGAGGAATTCATGACCGTTGGTCGCCAGCACCCCGAACCTGTCGCCGGGCCTCACACCGAGCTCACTGCTCATGGCACTTGCCAGCTTCAGCAGGCGTTCCACGTGGTCGGTAAAGGTCCCCTGGTAGCGAATGCCCTCGCGGGTCACGTCGATGAAGGCGACCTTGTCGGCCAGCTGCTCGGCACGCGGCAAGAGGAGCCTTGGGTAGATGAGCTCTTTCATGACGGAGAACCTCCGAGGGTCCCGATCTCGTGCTCTACACCCTGTCGGGCCGGGTCGCCACTGCGCACCCCGGCGGCGGAGATCAGCGCGCTGAACGAGTCACTGATGCCGCCGGCGAGCACGCCGAGGTCTGGGCACGATTCGGGGTCGGCGAGGAGGCCGACCGTCAGTTGCCCGCCATAGGACAGGGCGGCCACACCGACGCTCAGGTTCCCGGCGATCGGCACCAGCGGGAAGGCCTCGAGCATGCGGGCACCCAAGACGAACAGGGGGACGCCGGGGCCGGGCACGTTGGTGACCACCAGGTTGCAGAAGGGTTGGTGGTGGACCAGCCGGGCCGCTGCGGCCACCACCGGCTGCGGCAACGGCTCGAACAGGTCCAGCAGCAACGACGCCACCAGGGCCTGTCGGTGGCGCTTGGACGAGGCCTGGGCGCGCGCCACCGACCGCAATCGATCGAGTGGGTCGGCAGGGCCGACCGGGAGTCTGACGAGCATGGCCGAGTACCCGATTCCCCAACCGTCGGTCACCATGATGTTCCGTTCCTACGGGCACCAGCACCTGCACGGTCCGCCCGCCGACGGATTCTCCACGGGCAGACAGAAGGCGGTGGACGCCTTCTGCCACCGATGCCAGCAGGAGGTCGTTGATGGTGACGCCGAGACCTTCCGCTGCATCATGGAGGTCCTCGAGTCGCTGACGGATGAACTCGACACTTCGTCCCTCGCCAATGGGGACGTTGAGCGAGGAGGAGGGAGCGAAGAAGCCGGTGGCGACCAGGTTGCCGAGTGCATCGGCATAGCGGGACAGCGCACGACCGGCGCACACCGGATTTCGCAGGGCTCCGATTCCGTTGGACATGACGCGCAACGGGAATCTGGCGCGTCGGGCGAGGTCGGAGGCGAGGATCGACGACTGACGCGGATTATGTTCCGGTTGCCACGGGTGAGCCGAATGGTCATGCTCGGCATGACGGTCCAGGTCGAAGAGAACAGTGACCAGCTCCACATCGGCAAGGCCGTCCGCCATCGAATGATGGAGCTTCTCGATCATGGCCACCCGATCTCCGTCCAGCCCATCGATGAGCCAGAGCTCCCAGAGGGGACGATCGCGTCGGAGGGGGATCGCCATGAGCTCGGCACACAGATCACGCAACATGGCCTCGGTCCCGGGCCGCCGGAGCGTCGCTTCACGCACATGATCGGCCACGTCGAATCGCGGATCGTCCACCCACGTCGGAGCGGCCAGACCCAGTCTCGAGAACCTGACCCGTCGTCGGAGCTTGGGAACCAGATGCAGTCGGCTCTCGATCTCTGCTCGGATGGCCCCCGCACGGAGACTTCCGTGCCGATCACGGAGGGGGGCACCCTCGAAGACACCGACCGAACCCATGTGCATCGGTGACCGTGCCGACTCCGAGTACAGGAATCCTGCCTCGAGGGGAGAGAGCAGCCGGGTGCTGGCGCTCATGATGGCTGCCGATCGGGCATCGGGTCGGACGCAAGGCGGACGATCTCCCCGAAACCCTCGGCCAGACAGGCGGCCAACTCCGGACCGTCGGGAATGGCGGCGCGGTCGACAGCGATGCCGACGCATTCCCGATCGGCCGAGGTGACCAGCGAGACGTTCAGCGCCGCCCCCGAGGGAGGGGCAAAGGCATACATGCGCTCGACCAGGGCGCCGGCGAGGTAGGTCTCGAACGGTGGCCCGGGGACGTTCGTCACACAGAAATCGTCGCCCTTGAGCATCGAGCCCCACATCGCAGTCACGACAGGGCCTGGGAGCATGTCCAGTCCGGCAGCCAGGGCGTCGCTCACCGCCAGCCCCGGTGCGTGCTTCCACGAGGCTGTGACCCGCCGCACCTCGCGCAGGCACCCGCCGGCATCGGCCGGAGCCGGGATGATGAAGCGGGCCGGCACGAAATGGTTCCCGCCCTCCGGGTCGTCGGCGGCACGGACGCTCACCGGCATCAGTGCCCTCAGCTTGTCGATGCTCGTATCGTGCCGTTGGTGGTAGATCGTCAGACCGCGAACGACCGCAGCCACGAACACTTCGTTCAATGTTCCGCCCGTAGCGGTGGCGGCCTGGCGCAGGGCCCCTGGTGCGAAGTCGATCACCTCGAACCCCCGCTTGAAGCCACGGTCGGTCATGAGCGGGGAGATCGGCTTGCCGGCAGGAGCGAGGAGGCGCGCCGCCGATCCCGCCGTGGTCATGAGCAGCTCCAGCTGCCCGAGCGGATGTCTGGCCGCCTGCACGACGAAAGCGACGACCTGACCTGTCGTCGGCAGACGTCGCAGGAGCCCGGCCGGGGCCCGTTGCGGCGCCTCAGGTGGCGAAGCCGGCTCAGATGGCGGATGGCGAAGCCGGTCCAAGAGGTGCATCAGGACGGCGATCCCCCCGACTCCGTCCACGAGGGCGTGGTGCAGCTTGATCACCAGGGCGGCACGCCCGCCGTCCACTCCCTCGACCAGTACCGCCTCCCAGGGCGGGAGCTCCGCGTCGAACCCTCTGGCGGCCATCACCTGAGCCACGTCGAGCACCTGTCTGAAAGTTGCCCCGTCGGGAAGACCGATGCGCCGCAGGTGGAGGTCGAGATCGAAATGTTCGTCAGTGACGAATCGGGGCCTACCGCGACCCATCGGACCCGAAACGGCGAGGGACCTCAGCCGGGGGACGGTCTCGACGAGTGTGGCCACCCGAGTCTGGACGTCCGCCCAACAAGGGGCGCTGTCCAGGGCCATCACCGCGACCACGGTCGGACGCAGCACGGGATCCCGACCCACCGTCCACAGCAGGGCGTCGGAACCACTCATCGTGTCGATGACACGTACGCCCTCATCGTCCATTGACCACTCCCAGGCACAATTCTGGGGTCAGTGGGGGCCCGGAACCAGAGCCGAAAGTCCCCAATGGGCACCGGCGGATCCGGGTCGCGACCCGCATCCCGCAGGTCCGCCGATCCCGGCCGACGCCGGATCAGCCCTTCTCCGCCATCCGCTCGGCGTCGGACGGGACTCTGGACCGAGTCACAAAGTGGCCGTCCTCGCCGGCTGGGAGGGAGAACCCCTCCGGCGCTCCTTCGCCCACGTCGAGGATGAGCTGGGTGTGCTTCCACACCTCGTACTGCCGTCCGTCGATGTAGAACGGACACCCCCCGACGGTCCCGAGCAGCACGTCGCGGTCACCGACCACCAGCTCCCCGTCGTCGAAACACATCGGGAGGCTGCCATCACAACACCCTCCCGACTGGAAGAGCATGATCGGCCCCCGTTCGGTGGCCAAGCGCCCCAGCGCCTCGAGCGCTGCCGGCGTTGCCACCACCCGGGGCACGGTGATCCGGTCATCCATGCTCAGCGGCTGGTTCAGAAGAACCCGAGAGGCTTGGTGCTGTAACTCACCAAGAGGTTCTTGGTCTGGGAGTAGTGCTCCAGCATCATCTGGTGGTTCTCCCGCCCAACGCCCGAGATCTTGTAGCCGCCGAAGGCAGCGCCGGCGGGATAGAGGTGGTAGCAGTTGGTCCACACCCTTCCGGCCTTGATCGCCCGTCCCATCCGGTAGGCGAGGTTGCCGTTGCGGGTCCACACGCCCGCACCCAGACCGTACAGCGTGTCGTTGGCGATGGCCACGGCGTCCGCCTCGTCCTTGAAGGTGGTCACCGCCAGCACGGGACCGAAGATCTCCTCTTGGAAGACCCGCATCTTGTTGTGACCCTTCAACACGGTGGGCTTGAAGTAATAGCCGCCCTCCAAGTCCCCTCCGAGCTGGGCACGCGCTCCCCCGATCAGGCACTCGGCACCCTCTTGGAGACCGATGTCGACGTAGGAGGCGATCTTCTCGATCTGCTGTTTCGAGACCTGGGGTCCGATCATCGTGGTCGGGTCGAGCGGATTGCCCTGGGTGATCAACCGGACCCGGTCGAGGCAACGCTCGATGAACCGGTCGTAGATCGACTCGTGGATCAGCGCCCGGGACGGGCAGGTGCACACCTCGCCCTTGTTGAACGCGTAGAGGACCAGGCCCTCGATCGCCTTGTCCAAGAACTCGTCGTCCTCGTCCATCACGTCGGCGAAGAAGATGTTGGGGGACTTACCGCCCAGCTCAACGGTGGAAGGGATGAGGTTCTCGGCCGCGTACTGCATGATCAGCCGTCCGGTGGTGGTCTCGCCGGTGAATCCGATCTTGGCGATTCGCGGACTCGATGCCAGGGCCTTGCCGATCTCACCGCCGGGACCGGTCACGATGTTGATCACGCCGGGGGGTACGACATCCCCGATCACTTCGGCCAGCTTGAGGATCGACCACGGGGTGGGCGATGCCGGCTTGACCACCGTGCAGTTGCCGGCGGCGAGGGCGGGGGCGATCTTCCAAGCGGCCATGAGGAGCGGAAAGTTGAAGGGGATGATCTGGCCGACCACGCCGAGCGGCTCGTGGAAGTGGTAGGCGACGGTGTCCTTGTCGATCTCGGTGGAATGGCCCTCGAGCGACCGGGTGGCGCCGGCGAAATAGCGGAAATGGTCGACGGCCAGGGGGATGTCCGCCGCCAGCGTCTCACGGACTGGCTTGCCGTTCTCCCACGATTCTGCGACAGCCAGCATTTCGAGGTTGGCCTCGATGGCGTCAGCAATCCGGTTGAGCACGGCGGCTCGCTCGGTGAGCGAGCTCTCGCCCCAGGCATCCTTCGCCGCATGGGCGGCGTCGAGAGCCAACTCCACGTCCTCGACCGTCGACTTTGCCACCTCGCAGAACGGCAATCCGTCGACCGGGCTGATGTTCATCATGTACTGCCCCTTCACCGGAGCGACCCACCGGCCGCCGATGAAGTTCTCGTATCGGGAGTTCACTTCCACCACGCTTCCGGCCCTACCCGGCGCCACGAACGTGCCCTGCGCCGGAGTGACCTCGGTTGCGACTGCGTCTTTCGTCAACGTCATGGCACTGCCTCCCGCATTCGTCGTCCTGGTTCCACGGTACGGAAGCAGTCGCGTCGGAGCTAGGGCCAAAGGTCCTGAACGAGCCGAGCGGGTCCCGGGTGGCCGCGAACCCGGTCCCTACCACTCAACCGGACCTCTTCCACGGGTCGGCCCCGCCCACCACCGGATCCCCCCGGCGCCCCGGATCCCCCGGCACCCCGGATCCCCGGCGCCTGGCGCCTTTACGCCCCCCGCAGCACCCATCGCCGGGTCATCCCAGTTCGGGGGCCAGCTCCGGTTGGCCACGCTCTGTCCCCACAGGCCCCTCGCCACCGGGACCCGTCCCTCGATTCGGGAGGAGGACGACGACGAGGATGGCCGCGATCCCCACCACCACGGTGGCGATCACCAGAGCCTGGTCCATGCCGGACACGAACGCGTGTCGGGCCAGGACCGCGAGCGCAGCTCCTTCCTTCTTCGGGGCGCGCTGGGCCACGGCCAGGGCAGCCCCGAGTGAGCCCTCGATGACCTTCTGGACGAACGTCGGCACACCGGCATGGATGATCGCGGAGGCCATCGTCTGCTCATAGCGCAGGTTGAGCGCCGTTCCAAGGACGCCGACCCCCAGGGCTCCGCCGACCTGCATCGCTGTGTCGTTGGTGGCAGATCCGACGCCCGCCTCCTCCCTGGGAATCGATCCCATCACCGATTCGGTGCACGGAGCGAGAGCCAGGGCCACGCCGACGCCCAGCAGGAGGAAGGGCCCGATGCAATCACGGTAGGTCCCGGTCACCGTGGTCCGGGACAGCAGAGCAAGCCCCAGTGCGATCATGGCCAGGCCACCGGTGACGACGTATTTGGTGCCGACACGGTGGGCAAGGATGACCGACATGGGCGCGATGACCAGCAGGGTCAACGCCACCGGCGCGATCCGAGCTCCGGCTTCGAGTGGGCTGTAGCCCAGGACGAACTGCAGGTACTGGGTCATCAGAAAGAACATGCCGAGCAGGGCGAAGAGCACGAGTGCCAGGGCCCCGATGGCCACGCTGTAGCGGCGGCGGGAGAAGAACCGCAGGGGCAGCATCGGGTGGTCGATGCGACGTTCCCATACGAGGAAGGACGCGATGATCACTCCGGCACCGACCAACGCGCCTGCAATCGGTGGTGAGGACCAGCCCCGACCGGGCGCCTCGATGATCCCCCACAGCAGCAGCCCGAGCCCCAGAATCGACAACCCGGCACCGACCGGGTCGGGTCGGGTCGAAGAGGGGTTCTTCGAGTTGGGCACCAGCCAGAGAGCGGCCACCACCCCGGCGGCGGCGACCGGCACGTTGACCAGGAAGACCGACCCCCACCAGAAATGGGCCAACAGAAACCCACCGAGGATCGGGCCGAGGGCGACACCGAGCCCGGTTGTGCCCGACCAGATCCCGATGGCCCTCACCCGGTCCCTGTCTCGGGTGAACACATTGGTGAGGATCGACAGGGTGCACGGCATGAGGGCGGCCGCACCGATCCCCATCACCGCGCGAGCCATGGTCAGACGGTCCGGGCTCCCCGACCAGGCGGCAAATGCCGAGCCGGCACCGAAGACCACCAGGCCGGCCAGGAAGACCCATTTCCGGCCCACCCGGTCACCCAACGCCCCGAGCGAGAGCAAGAGCCCGGCAAAGACCACCGCATAGGCGTCGACCATCCACTGCAACTGGCTGGAGCTGGCACCAAGGCTCCGCACGAT
Source organism: uncultured Acidimicrobiales bacterium (assembly GCA_963806285.1). GTDB lineage: Bacteria > Actinomycetota > Acidimicrobiia > Acidimicrobiales > RAAP-2 > Bog-756. The sequence goes on along the minus strand of CAWDXJ010000004.1, from coordinate 431,790 downwards.
CGAGGGAAGGGCCACGTTGAGCACGGTGTTGTCCAGACTTATGAGGAGCAGCGTGACGCACAACACCGCCAGCGTGGCCCATCGCCGACGCTTCGCGGTCGCCTCCGGCTCCATGCGGCCACTCACAGGATCACCATGTACCCGCGCGACCCGGCTGCAATCGACCCCACCTTCTTTCATCGCCAACTGAGACAGGGCCCCCGGCGCAGGATCGCACCCTTTAGCGACTTGTTCCAGTGTCAACCGTAGGGAGTACGGGGAGGAGCGGACAGGGCCGAAGGTCATACGGCGCCGGCCGCTCAGGCAACCCTCACGTCCACGATCGGTGCTCCGGGGGCATCTTGCCGGCAGCGGGGCCAATGGTCCCTAGTTTCCTCGCTCCATCGGTGCCAAGGTTGTAATCATGTGGATCGACGGCAAGGGCTCTACGGTGCTTGGCGCGGTCGAGTGCAAGCGACTGCTGGCGCTCCGGGCCGAGGAGCGTGGAGTCGGTCGGCTGGGGATTGCGACCGATCAGGCCCCGGTGGTCGTTCCGGTGAACTTCACCTTCCATGACGGTCGGATTCTGGCACGGGTAGGAGCGGGCTTCATCTCGAGCACGGCGGACGGTCATCTGGTGGCCTTCGAGGTCGACGATGTCGACACACGGGCGGGTATTGCGTGGAGCGTGCTGGTACGAGGGCTTGCGACGCTGGTCGAATCACCGACCGAGGCGGAGCTTGCCGCGGCGGCAATCCCGCTCGTCCCCGAACCGGGGGACATGGTGCTGGTCATTCGCCCGGACACGGTCACCGGACGTCGTTTCGAAGTGCGCACCCGCTAGGGCTGGTCGACCACGAACGGCGACGTCCCATCCGGCCAGCTCACGCACATCCCGATGCGCCTCGGGCCACACATCTTCGCCACGGCTACCCGCTGCTCATCCACCGAATGACCTACCGGCGCAGTCCCGGCCCCGGGTCGGGCCCCGCCGTTGGCACGATCACCAGCGGAATGGCCGTGTGCTCCGCCAGCTCAAGACTGGTGCTGCCGAGAAGGAGCCCGGAATGCGCACCTTGGCCACGCGAGCCCACCACGACCAGGTCTGCGGCGATTGGAGCCCTCGCCGCTCGAATGAGCGCCGAGCACGGATCGCCGTCGACCGGATGCCAGTGGACCCGAGCCGGTTCGATTCCCCGCTCCCGGGAGAGGCCTCGGACGGCTTCTTCGAGCTGCGCGACCATCCCGGGCTGAGCGGCATGTTCGAGCAACCCGATCGCATGCACCACGGCGACCTCACCATCGATCTGCTTGGCCAGGTCCATGGCCCAGCGGACCGCCGGCACCGCATCCGGCGACCCGTCGAATCCGACTGCGATAGTCCGGATCATGGTCATTGGACGCCCCTGGCCGAGCGCCACGTCCAGCGCCCGACGATGGGCGACGGCCCGTGCCTGCCGGGCTTGGTCCACCAGCTCTGTTCCCGGACCACCGTAGGTCGGGTCCTCAGGTTGATACATTCCGCCCAGCAGCGCTCCCAGCGTTGTGGCCACCGACATCCGCAGGGCGTCCAGGTCGTACCCGCCCTCCAAGAAGAGGACGAGCCGACCCGGCCGAGGAGCGAATCCGGCCACCAATCTCGCCAGGTCGGCGAAGTCGCCGCTCGAAAGGGCGAGGTCGGCGAGCGGATCGTCCCGATGGCCGTCGAACCCGGCCGAGACGAGCACCCAGGTCGGCCCGAAGTCGTCGATGACAGGGAGGGCCACCTCTTCGATCGCCCGGCGGACCACGTCGCCAGTGGCCTTGGCGGGGAGTGGAATGTTGACAGTTCGGTCCAATCCGCCGGCCCCCCCGATCTCGCTTGCGACACCGCTCCCCGGGAAGAGCGGCCACTGGTGAGTGGACACATACAGGACATTCGGGTCGTCCCAGAAGATCGCCTGGGTGCCGTTGCCGTGGTGGACATCCCAATCGATGACAAGAACCCGCTCACTGCTCGCCGCCAGCGCCGCAGCGGTGATGGCGACGTTGTTGAGCAGGCAGAATCCCATCGCCCGATCGCGCAACGCGTGGTGGCCGGGCGGGCGGGCGGCTACGAACGCCACGCCGCCGTCCAGCTCTCGCAGCGCGTCGACCGCTGCGAGTCCCGCCCCCGCCGCCAGCCTTGCGGCCGACCACGAATCGGGCGTGGCATAGGTGTCCGGATCGAGGCTCCCCCCGCCTGCCTGGCAGAAAGCCTCCAACTCCTCGAGATAGCGGGGATCGTGGACCCGGGTCATCTGAGCCACATCAGCGGCAACGGGTGCCACGATGTGCAGATCGGTGCCGAGGTGCAGGTCGTCGACGCCCGCCATCACCGCTGCGATCCGGCCCGGCCGCTCGGGATGGCCGATTCCGGCGTGTTCGCGCCCTTCAACAGGCCCGCTCACGATCAACATGGTGGGATCCGGGCTCGACTGCAGCCTTCGGCAGGGTGGCGCTCGGCGCAGGCTGCGCGGTAGGCGTCATCGGGCTCGATCGGAAATCGAACGTTGACCGTCGCGTGCTCCCTGCTCGACGTCACATGGAAACCCGAGTTCATGAAGACCTCGAGCATGTCGTGGTTGTCGGACAGCGTCTGGGCCACAAATGCGGTAATGCCGTTCTTGAATGCCGCGTCGGCCAGATGTTCGAGCAACGTTGTCCCGATCCCCTGATGTTGGAACTCGTCCGCGACCACAAAGGCCACCTCGGCGTCGGCCGTCCCGGAAAGCCGCTCATAGCGGCCAACAGCAACCAGTCGCCCCGCGTCCTCGGCGACCAGCGCCAGCCGGTCCACGTAGTCGACGTGGGTGAACCGTTCCGTCTCGGCGACGGACAATCTCAGATGCATGAAGAAGAATCGGCGGTAGACCGACTGCGGGGACAGACGCTGGTGGAACTCCATCAGGCGACCGCCGTCGTCCGGGCGGATGGGCCTCAGATGGACCGTTGCCCCGCCAATCGTCCCGACATCACAGGCCAACTCGCTTGGATATCGACCGACCTGGGCCTTTGAACCATCCTGCATTTCGATGTCAGCCATCCCCTGACTGCCTGATCCGGCGACCGGTCACTTTCCGCGGAGCCAAGCGTACATATGCATCGCGCTCGCCGCCCGCCCATGGAGTGACACCGAGGGCTCGGGCACGCTCCCTCTCGGCCGGGTCGACGATGACCTGGGCATCGCCGGTGAGCAGGACGCTCCAACCCTCGCTCAGGGCCTCATCAAGATCGGTCGACCTCGAATGACACCTCTTCTTGCAACGCATTCGTGACAAATGTCGCCGCAGAACTGGTACGAAAGACGATGTCCCCGTCCAGGACGCGAAAGTTCACCGGTAGGGCGGCCGGTCCCCGATCGTCCACGAATACGAAGCGCCCCACTCCCCCGGGCGCGACCAATGCGTTGCATTCTTCGATGGTCAGATGCCCAAGATCTGGTCGATTCGAAGGGTCTCCGCCGCCCGGAGGGTCCCCTCGACCGCTCCCGCTGATGACGTCCACCGATGTCTCGAGGGCATCGGCCAGCCTCCACAGCGCGGCCGCTGAGACGACGGGCGATGGACTCGACTCCAGGACCCCGATGTAGGTAGGGCTCATCCCGGCCCGGGTGGCGACCTCTTCCGCCGTCAGTCCCAGTTGGCGACGACGCTCCGCCAGTCGGCGCGCCAGGTCCCCAGCGCCGTTCATCGCCCCGCTGCGCCGCAGAACGGCATCCTTCGACTGGGACCGTTCGAGCCGGTTGGAACAGGTAGGCCGCCCGGGCTAGGAGTGAGCGGCACCATGGAGGTCGATCGCCTCCTCGGTCGGGCGGGGCGTCGCCATCACGTCCTCCTCGCCGACACCCGGGCGGGTGACGACGACTGGGCATTCGGCATGGCGAGCACACTGACGGGCGACCGATCCCAGCAATGCATGCCTGAACCCGGCGCGACCTCGGGATCCGACGACCAGGAGATCAGCTTCCCGGGATGCATCGATGAGGGCCGGAACGGTGCCGTCGCAGCGTGCGTCCGCCGCGAAGGCGACCTCCGGCGCCAACTTCGCTGCACACTTCTCGGCGGCCCCGATGATGTCCTGGCTGGCGAGGTCGTAGCCCCGAGCTGGACCCAACGTGAACGCGCCGGTCGGTGGGTACTGCCACACATAGGTCGCCTCGACCGACGCCGAGCGCAACCTCGCCTCTCCCAGCGCCCACTCCAGGGCCAGGGTGGATCCGGGCGAGCCATCGACACCGACCACTATCCGGGGCACGACCGCCCGCAATGGAAGTACATCGGGATCTGTGTGAACGACGACGACCGGACAGTGGGCATGCTGGATGCACTGGTCGCTCACTGAACCGAGCAATAGCTCTTCGAAGCCACCCTTGCCGCGGGCCCCGACCACCAGGAGATCAGCTGACCTGCTGGCAACGGTGAGCACCAGAGCCGGCGGCCTCTCGGTGACTTCGGCTCGCGCCACCACCGAAGGGTGGCGGGTCGCGACCAGCCCATAGGCGTCGTCGACGATCGCCTGCGCCGGCGAGAGGTCGGATGACCCCGGCTCGTACCAGGCCGGCAGGTTCTTGGACGTCCTGACCGCGGCACAGATGATCCTCAGGAGGGACCCGCGACGTTTCGCCTCGTCAGCGGCCCATTTCAGGGCCTGCCGAGCATGCTCCGAACCATCGACACCGACCACGATGGTCCGCGCTCCGCTCTGGCCCTGGACCTGGCGGTCATATTGCGGCATGACGCCTCCTCCCTCAGACCTACGGTCACAGCCTTCGGGGAACGACTCTGCTGGTGACCCTGGTACGCGCCCGTGCCAACTCGCCGGGCGTCATGGCGATGTCTTCGATGAAATAGGGGTTGACCGCCGTTCTGCTCGTGCGACCACCCGCAATACCCTGGCGCCGGACCTTGTCTGCGTGCTTCATCGTGTACTCCCTTCGCCGACCGGCACACACTGCCGACCCTTCCATTGGATGCCTGTCCGGGACAACCGCATAGGGCCAAAGGTCCCGCGCTCGTGTCGACCCAATCAGATCTCCGAGTGGTGGATGCGCCGACCGGTGACATCGTCGAGAAATACGCGAATGAAGAGGTCCCGTCCTTCACCCGCCCATGGCAGAAGGCGGAGGCCCTTGAGCCGTTCAAGCTCGGCAGGGTCGGTTACCTGGGCCGTTCGGCCGACGACCAGCACGCTCCAGCCCTCGTGATACACACTGTCCGTCCCGTCGATCTCAAAGGCGACCATGATGTTGCCGGTGATCCGCTCGAGGGCACCACCCCGTCGGGCGCGGACCAGGACGGCGTCCCCGAAGACGACATAGTTGATCGGAAGGATCACCGGATGCCCCTCCACCGTGCCGGCGATCCGGCCGACTCCTTGGCCATCGAGCAACTGCAGGCACTCGACGCGGTCGATGACCTCCAGATGCGTTTTGAATTCAGCCTGGCCGACATCAGCACGATCCATGCAAGTCGAACGACCGCGCCGAGGCGTTTCAACCATGAACTGCCCCGGTCAGCCGACCGCCGGCGCGGGACACCAGCCGTTCGAGGGCGACCAAAGCCTCGAGACCCCCGACATCAGCCAACTCCAGTTCCGAGCTCTGCAAATTGAACTCGCGCCCCTTGTGCGATCAGCTCTCCCACCACGGAGAGCACGTCGTCCTGGGTGGTCACGCCGAGAGTGCCGGCAAGCCTGAAACCGGTCGGCTCCCGATCGGCATCGATCCACATTTCGAGCACGACCTCGGGGCTCTGTCCGATTCGGTCTGCTTCGGCGCGCCGGTGATCCACCTTCGGGCATTGCCCGCCGCAGGCGTCCACGCGCCGAAACTGCCCAATCATCGTAGATACCCATCCCTCAAACCGACCACTGAGCCAGCCGACCATGGCTGGGATCACGCGACCAGGGCCAAAGGTCCTTCCTGACAGTGGAAGCACCCATCGGGACGTTTGGCCCTGGTTGAGGTCGCATCACTCCCACACGATTGACGGAGATCACCTGGGGAAGGAGTGCGACGATGCCTGAGATCTCGACGAGCGACAAGGGTGCAGAGCACACCCGACAAGTGGGGACTGACGCCGACCGGCAGCGCAGCGCCATCCGGCAGATGGGACGGACGCTCGATGAGTGGCGGACGAAGATCGACGAGTTGCTGGTGCAGCTCGATCTGGCCAACCTCGACATCCGGGACGGGATCCGCCGGCGCCTCGACACCACACAGAACGTCTACCTGGCGGCGCGGTCCCGCCTCTCCGACGTTCGCGACGACGCCGACACCAATCTGAGCACCCTGCGTCTGGGACTCGAACAGCTGCTGCGAGATCTCCTTCGGGCGTACGATGTCGCCGAGGCCGCGGTGCGTCACAGCAGCGACAACCGGTGAAGCCCGCATCGCAGGCGTCGCAATCGTGATCAGCCATCCGATCTCTCAAAGGAAGGCCGCGATGCCTCCCAGCTCTCTCTACAGCGACCTCCTCGATGCCGCGCTCCAAGAACGCGAGCACTCGGAGGGTGCCCCGTCGAATGGCGAGGCGTTGGCGCGGTTGGTCCAGTACCGACATGAGGTCGTCTGGAAGCAGCGGTCGACATCCGATCGGGCCTCGACCACGCCGGCCCTGGCGGATCAGATGGCTTACGACGTCGCGCTGATCAGGTATGCCCGATCTCTCGGTATCGACTGCGACCCCGAGGGATTCGGGTCACCCCACATCGAACGACAGCGCCTCGAGCGAGCACTGGCGTCACGTGGGATACCTCTCGAGTAGCCGGTCATCCGGAGCTCGTTGTTCGGATCCTGCCTTCACGTCCCTGTCGCATCACTACGACGAGCCTGTGCCGCACGCTCGGCAACGCGCGTCGCATAGCTGGCTGCCTGAGTCCGTCGATCCATGCCCAGTTTGGCCAAAAGGTTGGACACGTAGTTCTTGACCGTCTTTTCGGCCAAGTAGAGCGCGGCTGCAATCTGGCGATTGGTCTGACCTTCAGCTACCAGGTCGAGGATCTTGCGCTCCTGGGAGGTCAGGCTGGCCATGAGGGGATCCTCGCCGGTTCGATCCCGCATTCGTTCGAGGACCCGCTCGGTCAGTGCCGGATCGAGCAATGACTGGCCGTCGGCCACCTTCCGGATGTCCTCCAAGAGGCTCGATGCTCCTACCTGCTTCAGGACATAGCCCGCAGCGCCCGCCATGATGGCGGCGAACAAGGCCTCGTCGTCCGCATAGGAAGTGAGCATCACGCAGGCGATCTCGGGCGAGTTCGATCGGATCTCCCGACAGACCTCGACGCCGCTCCCGTCCGGAAGCCGCACATCGAGGATGGCGACATCGGGATGTATGGGGGGAATTCGATCCAACGCCTCTTGAGCGGTGGCTGCCTCACCCACGACGGCAAAGTCGTCCGCGCTCTCGAACAACGCCCGGAGCCCGGTCCGGACGATCTCATGATCATCGAGAAGGAACACCCTGATGCTCAACTACCAATCCTCCCAACTCGGCCTTCCGGACCACCACCGTCCACCCTCGGGCCAGCCGGCACATTGGCGCTCTGACCCCGATGGCGACCCTTGCCGGGGCCCGTGGGGCAGGTGGTATCGTCCGAGACGTCATACCGTCACAACTTTAGCTGCTCAGATCGTTGAGGGACCTCGTGCCCTACCGCTCGATTGAGGATCCGGCCAAACTGCGTCGTGTGCTGAAGGCGACGTTGCTGCTCGAGGCCGACCTCAACCTTCCCACCTTGCTCCGCCATATTGTCGACGAGGCCCGGTCGATGACCAACGCCCGCTATGGCGCCCTCGGGGTCCTCAACGAGGAGAGAACCGGGTTGGCGGAATTCATCACGGCTGGTCTTCAACCGGACGAAGAGCAGAAGATCGGGGCTCGCCCCACCGGACGGGGCGTGCTGGGTGTCCTGATCAGTGATCCGAAACCCCTGCGCCTGACTGACCTCAGTTCTCACCCGAGCAGTTACGGCTTCCCTCCCAATCACCCACCGATGACTTCGTTCCTGGGCGTGTCCATCAAGGTGCGGGGCGCGGTGTACGGCAACCTTTACCTGACCGACAAGATCGGGCGGCCCGAGTTCACCACTGACGACGAGGGGTTGGTCGGTGCCCTGGCGATTGCTGCAGGCCTCGCCATCGAGAACGTCCGCCTCCATGCGCAAGTGCAAGTGGCTGCCATCTATGAGGAGCGGGACCGGTTGGCCAGGGATCTCCACGATACGGTCATCCAGCGTCTCTTTGCGATCGGGCTGTCTCTCCAGAGCATGCAAGCCAACCCGTCAGCATCCAGAATTTGGCGATCGGCTGAAGTCGACCATCGCAGACGTAGATGACACCATCCGCCAGGTCCGGACCAGCATCTTCGAGCTCGGATCGGACGGGCTCGGCCGAGGAGTCCGAGACGACGTGCTCTCCCTGTTGGACGACCTGAGGCCGGTCGTCGGGTTCGACGTCCACACCTCCTTCGACGGCCCCATCGATACGGCTGCTCCAGACCGGGTCCGTGACCACCTACTGGCCGTCATCCGCGAGGCGGTCACCAACATCGGGCGCCACGCCCATGCCACCAAGGCGACCGTCGCCATTGCGGTAACCGACGGCCAATGTCAGCTTCGAATCGAGGACGACGGCTGCGGGATGGTCGGGGCCCGGGCGGCCAGCGGGGGCCTCGGATTGGGAAATCTGCGGCGCCGGGCCGAAAAGCTCCACGGCCACTTCGAAGTCGACAGCCCGGCTGCCGGCGGGACGGTGCTCATCTGGCAGGTGCCCCTCGATCAGTAGACCCCTCGGCGATCCCACGGGATCGAACCGGCCCGTCCGGAAGGGGATATCCGATGTCGGGCGGCACCGGGCCTCCGGCGTCAGAGGACCGCCGGCGCCGATCGGTCGAGGCTGACATCCCGCCCGGAACCAGTACGATCAACTTCCCAAAGGAGGGAATAGTGATGACCGTGAACTCATCATCCGGCCGGCGGATCGTCGTCGGCCTCGACGGCTCACAATCGTCGATCGCCGCCCTGGAGTGGGCGGTCTCCCAGGCGGAGCTCACCGGAGCCGGACTCGAGGTTCTCATGACATGGGAATGGCCGACCAGTTACGGCATGGCGCTCGCCGTTCCTTCGGATTACGACCCGACACATGAGAGCGAGAATCTGCTCGACGGCCTTCTCGGGCCGATTCGCGAGGCACACCCGGGCGTGTCGATCGAGTCCATGGTCGTCGAGGGCCATCCCGCCCCCGTGCTGGTGGAGGCCTCCCACGGGGCCGATCTCCTGGTGGTCGGCAGTCGCGGCCACGGCGAATTCGCCGGCATGTTGCTGGGGTCGGTGAGCGAACACTGTGTGACCAACGCCCATTGCCCGGTGCTGGTCATGCGCGACCGGAAGTAGATCCCGGGGTGGCCGGCGGGGCAATCGATCCGGTCGGCGCCCGTTTCCGTCTCGACAAGTCGATCGCTCTGCGCCTGTCCGTCCACGGACCCATGACCGCCGAGACGATGGAAGTATGGGCAGTCGACAAACCGGGGCCGATCGATGGCCGACCTCTCCGGTACATCGAACGGGCAGTCCCTCGACCCGGGGCCGGACAGGTCCGTGTCCATGTCCGGGCCTGCGGTGTCTGTCGCACCGATCTCCATCTGGTCGAGGGGGATCTCCCGCCCAGAAGCGCACTTGGTGGTTCCCGGACACGAGGTGGTCGGTATCGTCGATCAGCTCGGGGCCGGATGTCGCCGGTTTGCCGCGGGCGACCGGATCGGCGTTCCCTGGCTGGCCCATAGCTGCGGCACCTGCCGATTCTGTGTGGCCGGTCGTGAGAACCTGTGTACTCGACCCCCGGTTCACCGGTTGGGACCTCGACGGGGGCTACGCCCCCTATGTCGTCGTCAACGAGGGATTCGCCTACCCGGTTCCGGAGACGTTCAGCGATGAGGAGGCGGCACCCCTCCTCTGCGCGGGGATCATCGGCTACCGGGCCCTGCGGCGGTCGCAGCTCCCCCCGGGGGGTCGCCTCGGCATCTACGGATTCGGCGGATCGGCCCACCTGACCGCCCAGATCGCCATGGCCGAAGGAGCCCGAGTCCATGTGATGACCCGGGCACCGGAGGCACGCCGGCTCGCACTGGCCCTCGGAGCATCCAGCGTCGGTGACGCCGACGATCCGCCACCCGAGCCTCTGGACGCCGCCATCCTCTTTGCACCGGTGGGCACACTGGTGCTGCCCGCGCTCGAAGCGCTCGAGCGCGGAGGTACCTTGGCCATTGCCGGAATCCATCTGAGCGACATCCCGGCCCTCAACTACGAGCGGCACCTGTTCCAGGAGCGACACGTGTGCAGCGTGACGGCGAACACCCGCCAGGACGGAAACGAGTTCCTCGAGGCCGCCGCCCGCATTCCGGTGCGGGTCTCCTCGGTGGCGTATGGGCTCGATCAGGCTGATCAGGCCCTGGCCGACCTGGCACACGATCGGGTGAACGGGGCGGCAGTCCTCATCAACCGGTCCGGTCGGTAGGGCAGGCCTCCCCCGTCCGCCTGGTGACATTCGGCCCTGGTCCGATACGGGGAGGTCGGCCACGATGGTGACTATGTCGGGCGAGGACGGCACACCGAAGCCGGAGAGGACAACGGCAGGCCGGTCGGGGCGGAGGAGCCCCCATACACCGGTTGCCGGCCACGGACACAGCCTCCCGATCGGCCGGGTGGCTGCAATCCCCATCCGACTCCATTGGACCTTCTTCCTGCTCCTCGCCTTGGTGGCGGCAGTGGATTGGAGTGCGGGGGAGTATGCCGTCGTTTCCGGCCTGGTATGGATCCTGGCCCTCTTCGCGTCGGTGGTGGCGCACGAGGTCGCTCACTGCATCGTGGCCCGCCGGCGCGGCGCCCGGGTCCTCGGCATCGTCATCTTTCCGCTGGGAGGGCTGTCGCAGCTGGAGAAGATGCCCACCGCGCCCAACGACGAGTTGGCCGTGGCCATCGTCGGCCCGTTGACCAGCATGGCCCTCGGCATGGCCCTCCTTGCTGCGGGACTGGTGACCGGAGCCCACATCTGGCCCCCAACTCTGTTCGTCGGCAGTTGGTGGGCACGCCTGGGTTGGCTGAACCTGCTGCTTGGAGCGTTCAATCTCCTCCCCGCCCTGCCCATGGACGGTGGGCGTGTCCTCCGTGCCACCTTGGCACGCCACCGGAGCCACCTCGAGGCGACCGTTCTGGCCGGACGGGTCGCTCGGTACGTCGGGGTCGCCATGGTGGTCGTTGGATTCCTCTACGACTTCTGGCTGATACTCATCGGACTCTTCGTGCTGGTGGGCGCCAGAGCCGAGGAGGAGGCGGCCCGACAACCGTCGCCTTCCAAGGGCCAGGTGCCCGACCGGGGACTCGGTGCCCGCTGAGCGGAAGGGGTGGACGGTTCTGAGCGGACGATGCTCTGAAGCGATGCTGTGGGTCTTTCGGCCCTAGCCGCCCAATCCCCGATCGGGCAACCTCATTGGTGTGGCACCGACCGGAGGAGCGGAGACAGAGATCCTCAGCCGGTCAGAATGCTTCGATCTCCTGGCCCAGGTGTCGGTCGGGCGAATTGGTGCCAGCATCGACGCCCTTCCGGTGATTCTCCCGGTCCACTTCGCCCTCTCCGGGGAATCTGTGCTCTTCCGCACCATCCCCGGGACCAAGCTCGATGCTGCCACGATCGGCGCCGTGGTCGCCTTTCAGGCTGACGCCCACGAGGTGGGAGATCGGAGTTGGAGCGTTCTCCTCCAAGGCGTCGCTGCGGCGGTGAGTGACGAGGACGGACACGCACGGGCGCAAGCCATCCACATCGGGCCCTGGGCCGGTGGCCAAGTGGACCTTCGCCTGGTGCGCATCGTGGCGACCAATGTGAGCGGCCGGAGGTTCCCGATCGCAGGGGAAGGCCCCAGATCAGAGCTCCCCGACCCACCTTCGCTCTAGCCCGATCATCCCGATTCGAAGGAGGCTGTCCGTCGGTCGGACCGTTCGGCCCGGCGGCCGAACCCTCGGTGAGCACCCGACCTGTCGTAGCCGGCGAGGGGGCTCCCGATCCGGATCGGCACAGCCTCAGTCGTCCCGCCCGTGCTCCGGACTCTCCCGATCGTCCGGCAGTCGCGGGGGGATGCCACCGTCCTCTGCCAAGGTGGCCCGGCTGACCGGCAGCACGGTAAAGCCACGCCGAGCGTCCCGTGGGATCACCGCCCGAGCCCTCTGTCGCCGCACCTGCTTGTGGAAGGCATCGATCCCCAGCATCAGCGGGATGCCTGACACCGCCAGGAGCCAGCCCAGGGGTGGCGGCGGTGCCTGCCCGAGGGCACCTGCCACGGGAGGGATGAAGAGAAAGCATCCCAACAAGATCACGGCCACGCCGATTCCGAGAAGCAGCATTCGATTCGAGAACCAGCCGAGCCGCCCTGGCCATTGTGTGGCACTCCGGCATGCAAAGGCCACTCCGATCTGGCACAGGATGACCGTGGCGAACGCGGTTCCAGATGCCGATCGCAACCCATGGCCGTGAGGAAAGGCATGGCCGGGCACCCAACCGAAGAACAGGAGAACCGAGCAGAAGGCCACCATCTCCATTGCTGACTCCGTGGATCCGAGGACCACGAAGACCCGCATCAGCACTCTGCGATCGATGAGATGGCGACCTTGGAGCGGATGGTTGAGGGCATTGCCCGATCCCTGCTCAACACCGAGACCGAGCGCGGGCAGCACGTCGGCCCCGACATCGAAGCACAGGATCTGCAGCACTCCGAGGGCCAAGGGGAACCGGCCGCCGGAAACCGCCCAGATCACAAAAGGTGTCAACTCCGCAACGTTGCAGACCATGTGGTAGGTCAGCAGCCGCCGCATGTTGGAGAAGGTGATGCGCCCATGTTGCACGGCCGTCACGATCGTCCCGAAATCATCGTTCAGAAGGACGAGGTCTGCCGCCTCGCGCGCCACGTCGGTCCCCGACTCCCCCATCGCCACACCGATATCGGCGGTCCGCAACGCCGGGCCGTCGTTGACTCCGTCTCCGGTCATGGCAACGACATGCCCCCGGCGTTGCAGGGCGGCGGCGATCCGGAGCTTGTCTTCAGGGGTGACCCGACTGATCACAACCCCATCGCCTCGATCGAGCAGGGCGCCGAGGACGGCTTCGTCGACCGGCAGCTCGGTGCCGTTGAGAACAAGGCCTCCCTCGTCGATCAGCCCGACCTCCCGGGCGATTGCCTTCGCGGTATCGGCATTGTCTCCCGTCACCATCGCCACCTTGATTCCGGCGGACCGGCAGTCGGCAATAGCTGTTCGGACATTTGAGCGGGGGGGATCCTCGATCCCGACAAGGCCGAGCAGTGTGAGGTCCTGCTCCACGTCGGTCGCGGTGGCATCGTCAGCGAGCTCGTCAACCGATCGAGAAGCGACGGCGATCACCCGCAGCCCCCGCTGGGCCAGCGCCACCACTGCCTCCCGTGCTGCCGGCATCGGCTGACATCGATCGAGAATGCTCTCTGGTGCACCCTTCGCGAGGAGCTGATTGCCGGCGACAATCGACATCATTCGACGTTGTGGGTCGAACGGGAACTCGCGGTCCTGGGGCCTGTCCTCGATGTCCGCGTCGATATCGATGCCGCAGCGTCGGGCCAGGGAGTAGAGCGCCGCCTCCATTGGGTCGCCGTCCGGGACCCACTTGCCCTCACGGCACACGGCTCGACCCTCCGAGCATCGGGCGGCGACACGTGCCAGTTCGGTTACCGCCCGCTGTACCTCCGGTGACGCATCGACTGCACCGGTTGGTTCGTAGCCCACCCCGCCGATTTGAGCGGCTCCCAAGGATGTCCACACCTCCACGACCGCCATCTGGTTGCGGGTGATGGTTCCGGTCTTGTCAGAGCAGATATAGGTCGTCGAGCCCAAGGTCTCGACCGACTCCAGGTGCCGGACGAGTGCGTGGCGCTTCGCCATCTCCTGGACGCCGGCGGCGAGTGAGAGGGTGACCGTGGGGAGCAGGCCGTTTGGCACCAGGGCCACCGTGACTCCGATGGCGAACAGGAATCCGTTCCGGGGACTGCCTCCCACCAGAAGTGTGATGCCGAAGAAGGCACCGCCGATCCCGACGGCGATGAGGGCGATCGTCCGGACCACACGATTGAGCTCGTGTTCGAGCGGGCTGGGCGGACGACGGCCCTTCCGGGTCGACTCGGCGATCGAGGCCAGTCGGGTGTGTGCGCCGGTGGCCTGCACCCGCGCCGTGCCTTCCCCACCAACCACGAAGCAGCCAGCAAACAACGGCGCCCCCTCGGCGACGGACACGGCTGCGCTCTCTCCGGTGAGCATCGAAGTATCGATGGCGAGCCCTTCGGCGCCGAGAACCTCCATGTCGGCGGAGATCCTGTCCCCAGAGCGGAGAACCACCAGATCGCCGACCACGAGATCGCCGGCGTCGATTTCATCCCGGCGGCCGTCACGGACGACGACTGCCCGTCGGGGCAACAGATCCTTCAGACCTTCAGCAGTCCTCTCGGCCCGAGACTCCTGAACGAAGGCGAACGCTCCGTTGACGAGAATGACCGCGAAGATGGCGACGGCGAGCTCGGGCATGCCCGCAACGAGGGCCAGGACGCCGGCGGCCCACAGCATGAGGGCGAAGAAGTGCACCAACTGGCTGGCGAATCGATGCCAGACCGGTACGCGTCGGGCCCTGGGAAGCTGGTTCGGACCGTCGATGGAAAGACGTTCGCCGGCCGCATCTGAGGTCAGGCCCCCAAGGGGTGACACGCCCTGGGGGGTTGTCGATGAGCGTGTCCTGGCGTGCGCGCCGGGGTCGGGGGTCAGATCGCCGCGTTCGGCGAGGGCGCTGTCATTTGCATTCCGCGACTCGCGGCTCACAGCGGCGTGTGTGTCTCAGCGACGGCAGCCATCGAGTCGTCCGGATTTCACCGGCGAGGGACGGTGTGGCATTCGTGCCGGCGAAGACCCAGTGCTCCCAAGGATCTCCGGCCAGCCACCAACGCACTCACTGATGGACCGGCGAGAGTGGATCTCGGGACGGCGACGACACGGCCTCGCCCCGAATGACCACACGATGCCCACGTCGAGTTCCATCCCCACCAGTCTCATGCCGGCCGCAAGGAGCCGGGAGTGCCGAAGGTCCCGAATCCCCGGCTGGCTGCGTCGATGATCCGAGGGACTTTCGGCCCTAGCGACATGGCCGCCGGAAGCCGACCATGGGTTGGAGCCGATGGGTGCGGAGGAGGCAATCATGCAGGCCAGTGTGGGTGATCGGATCGTGATCCATGGGCACCGCTCGGGCGAGCCGGATCGTGACGGGGAAGTGCTCGAGGTTCGAGGGGCGGATGGGGAACCGCCCTATCTCGTTCGGTGGGGTGACAGTGGGCACGAAGCCCTCTTCTTCCCGGGTTCGGACGCCAGTATCCAGCATTTCGACCACAGCTCACGCTGAGACAAGGCTCCGTTCCCGTATCGGTTAGCCATCGGAAGGAGCACGAGTGCGGACCGTCGAAGGGCTTCGACGCTCGGGTGTGAGCATCGCACCACAGAGAACCATCTCCGAGGCCGCAGCTGTGATGGAGCAGAGTGGCATCGGCTCGCTCGCCATCATCGACGGAACGGAAGTCGTCGGAATCGTAACCGACCGCGATCTCGTGCGGCGAGCCCTCGCCACGGGCAGGCCAACCGACGCCAGAATCGACAGCGTGATGAGTTCGCCGGTGATCTCCATTGATGCTGATGCCGACTTGGACGATGCCTTCGGGCTGTTTCGAACGCACGTGGTCCGCAGGCTTGCCGTGCTGCGCCGGGGTCAGTTCATCGGGATGATCGCCCTGGACGACCTCATCGTCGACTTGGCTGCCGATCTAAGGGACCTCAGTCGACCCATCCAGCGTGAAGTGCTCTTCGCCCAGCACGACGTTCCGTTGCCGGCGGCCCGCTCGTAATCGCCTTCACACGGTACGAGTGGGGCGCATCCAATTCCCGGCGTCGAGCGGCGAACGGCCGGCGTCGAGCGTCGAACCGCTACCGTTCACCTGAAGGCCATATCCAGTGCTCTGCTCACCATTTCCTCAGGAGCCATCGCAGAGCTGTCCAGACGTTCTGCCGATGGCCACAGGTCCATCGAGCGTCCCATCGCCAGCCGCACCTCGGGCGTCGCCTCTGAGATGTCGGCAGCTTCTGACCGTCGGCGGACTATTCGCGCCACAGCGTCTTCGACGCTGGCGTCGCAACACAATTGGATGAGATCGCTTGACGTGCGAGCGCCGACCGCGCCCGCGGCCTCTCGCCGGGCAGCATCGACCCAGGAGGCGTCGAGGACAACTGACTCTCCCATCCCGAGTGCCTCCTCAGCCCTGCGGAGCAGTTCCTGGTAGACCGCCCCGGTCACTGACGGGTGGTAGCGACCCTCGAGATAGCCGGAAGCCCCGGCGGACGACGCTCCCACAGGTTCGACCAGTCCCCTGCGGATCTCATCAGAGCGAATCAACGTCCAACCCGTGGCGGCCACCAACCCGGAGGCGAGTGTGGACTTACCGGAGCCGGGAAGCCCACCGATCAGCACGATCCTCACTCGGGCCTTCCGGAGATGACTGAGCGCGAGCGCCTGCAGCCGCCTCGCCTCGAGCCGGGCGACGCCGGAAGCTTTGAGCCGAGCGGAGGCAGGCCACCTTTGCCCGCACATAGGCGCGGGATGCGCAGTAGTGGTGAATGAGGGTGTGAGGGAACGAATCGGCTGCGAGCTCCTCGTATTCATGAAGGAACCGGCTCGCCACCTCTGTGTGACCCAAACGCTCGAGGTCCATCACCAGGAAGGCAACGTCAGCACAGACGTCGCCGTAGCGCATCCTGTCCGAGAATTCGAGGCAGTCCAGGATGCGCACACCATCGTCGAGGCAGAAGATGTCCTCGGCCTGGAGATCTCCGTGTCCGTCGCACACAGAACCCGCGGCAATCCGTGCATCGAGCAACGGCTTCCGTCCCTCGACCCAGCGAGATGCGAGCAGATGGATCTCAGCCTCGTCGACTTCATCGAGGATGGTGCCGACGAAGGGTTGAGTCTCGCCAAAGTTGTCCTCCCAATTGGTGCGGATCGCCCGGTCAGTCGCATTCGCTGCGATCGCCGACGAGCGTTCGGCCCGCTTGTGAAAGGAGACCAACACCTCGGCCAGATGGTGCAGCCAGGGCCCGAGGTCTTCCCTCTGCTCGACCAGCGCCGCAAGCCGCCGCTGACGGGGCAGGCGCCGCATCACTACCAAATGGTCGATCGGCTCCCCATCCATCGTGAGATCGACGACGCCGAGGTAGACATCGGGAGCGAGGCGTCGATTGAGCTCCACCTCGCGTTGGCAGTCTGCCTGGCGTGCCGTTCGCTGCCTGAAGTCGAGAAAGTCGAATTGCACCGGCTTGCGCAACTTGTAGACGTGCCCGCCGACAAAGAAGACGCACCGAGACGTGGGTCTCGACGACGTCAGCCTGCACAGGAGTCGGAAGAGGCCGACCCTCTCCACGCTCCCGGTCATCGTGCCTGCCGGGCACACGGAAGAGCTCGGAATCCCGGTCGACGCCTCGGGGACCGTTGCCCACGACGCCGGGCAGCCTACAGCCCGGATCGCCCATGGCGACAGGAGCGAGGAGCCCGATCCTCTATCGATCGTCGGACGTCGGATGTCAGGTCGGCCCGCTTCGGGGGGACGGGAGACGACGGCGCGGTCTGCTGCGTTGCGCCACCCGACTCGTCGACCCTCACAAATTCACCTTCGCCTGCGGTTCCGACTGGCAACAGAGTCGAAAGACCCACTTCTCCGCATCGCCGGGGCAACCGGCCCGTGCCCGGGAGCCACTTACCCCTGGGTCCTTCCCCTAGGACCAACGGCCCTAGTGTCCTCGGTGGAGGAGGGAGAGGATGAAGAAATGAGGCCACGGCCAGGTATTGCCGGTACCGGCGCGTGGAGTCGAGCCCGAGCCGCATCCTGGCAGAGTCGAGAGCCACCGACGACATGATCTCGGGGCCACAGCAGTTGCGCGACAGGACGACGACGAAGATCCCCATTCCAGTCGAACGGATCGACGGGGTCATCTTCGATATGGACGGCGTCGTCACCGACACCGCCCGGCTTCACGCCCGCTGTTGGAAGCGGGTCTTCGACGAATATCTTCGGGCTCGCTCGGAAACCACTGGTGAGGCTCTCCATTTGTTCGAAGAGGAGGACTACCTCCGCTACGTCGACGGGAAGCCCCGCTACGACGGCGTGGAGAGCTTCCTTGCCTCGCGTGCGATCACGCTTGAGCGCGGCGGGCCTTCGGATCCACCCGGGCATGACACCGTCTGCGCTCTCGGGAACCTCAAGGATCAGGATTTCGAGCGAGCCGTGAGGGAAGAAGGGGTGACCCCGTTCGAGTCGACGCTCACCTGGTTGCGTTCCCTGAGGTCGCGCGGAATCGGCACAGCACTGATCTCGTCGAGTCGGCACGCCAAGGCAATACTGGCGGCGGCCGGAATCGCGGATCTGTTCGATGCCATCGTCGACGGCGTCGACGCGGACATCCTCGGTCTCCCGGGCAAGCCGGATCCGGCCATCTTCCTCACCGCAGCGCGCCACCTCGGTATCATCCCCTCGCGCCGTCGTCGTGGAAGATGCTCTGGCCGGGGTCGCGGCCGGACGCCGGGGGGGATTTGGCTTGGTCATCGGCATCGATCGAAGGTCACATGCAGATGCGCTGCACCAGCACGGCGCCGATATCGTGGTCGAGGATCTCTCTGACGTCGAGTTGCGAACCGACCCCTCCAAGGATCGACCGTGATCGTGCAATCGGCAGACACATCGGACGTCGAGCCCACGATGGTCGATGAGTGGTCACTCAGGTATGACGGGTTCGACCCGGGCCGCGAGGGACTGCGCGAATCCCTGTGCACGCTGGGAAACGGTTACTTCGCCACCCGGGGCGCTGCCCCTGAGGCAGTAGCCGACGGAACCCACTATCCGGGAACCTACGTGGCCGGCCTGTACAACCGGCGGGTCACCCGGGTGGCGGAGCGATCGTTCGAGAACGAGAGCATCGTCAATGTTCCCAACTGGCTCTCGTTCAGTTTTCGCATCGAAGATGGCCCGTGGTTCGCCATCGGCGAAGTCGAGATACTCGCCTATTCCCAGGAGTTGAACCTCCGCACCGCAACGCTGAGTCGGACGATGAGAGTGCGGGACACGATCGGCCGACTGCTGTGTGTCGAGCAGCGCCGCTTCGTGAGCATGGCCGACCCGCATTCCGCCGGGCTGGAGACGGTTCTGCGTTCCGAGAACTGGTCGGGCCGTCTGACAATACGCTCGGGCATCGACGGACGGATTGCCAACTCCGGTGTCCAGCGCTACCGCCAGTTCGACGAGCACCACCTGGCCGGCCTGACAACTGGCCAGCCCGAGGACGACACCGTGACCATGGCCGTCCGGACCAGCCAGTCGGATGTCACCGTCGCCGAAGCAGTCAGAACCCGTCTCGTCGGCACGGGCGTCTGCGTGGATCCTGAACGCCGGGTGATAGACGAGCCCGGCTTCATCACTCAAGAGATGACCATCGACGTCAATCCGGGCGAGTCGGTCACCGTCGAGAAGATCGTCACTCTCTTCACGTCGAGGGACCGCTCGATCAGCGAACCTCTGGCCGAAGCCTGCTCGACATGCGCTCGAGTGGACAGCTTCGGCGACCTTCTCCATGCCCACACCCGTGAGTGGGACGACTTGTGGAAGCGGTTCTCGCTCGAATTCGAGGGAGATGGGGGCACGACGCGCCTCATCCTCCACCTCCACATCTTCCACCTCCTGCAGACCACTTCGCGCAATACGCTCGACCTCGACGTTGGTGTGCCGGCCCGTGGCCTCCACGGCGAAGCGTATCGAGGCCACATCTTCTGGGACGAGCTCTTCATCTTTCCCTATCTGATCCTGCACCTCCCGGAACTGGTCCGATCTCTGCTCCTCTACCGGTACCGACGATTGCCGGAAGCTCGGTGGGCGGCCGTGCAAGCCGGATTCAGCGGGGCGATGTACCCGTGGCAGAGTGGCAGCAACGGGCGGGAAGAGACCCAGGTCGTGCACCTCAATCCGCTCTCCGGCCGTTGGCTCCCTGATGCGTCCCACCTCCAGAGGCACATCAACGTGGCCATTGCCTACAACCTCTGGCAGTACTACCAAGTCACAGGGGACATCGAATTCGTGGCCAACTACGGGGCGGAGATGATCCTCGAGATCAGTCGCTTCTGGTCCAGTATCGCCCGCTACGATTCGGAGCTCGACCGCTATGAGATCGTGGGCGTCATGGGTCCCGACGAATACCACGACGGCTATGTCGGGGCCGCGGTCCCCGGACTCAACAACAACACCTATACCAACGTGATGGTTGTCTGGGTTCTTTGCCGGGCCCTGGAGCTGATCGATCTCCTGCCCGAGCCGCGGTGCGGCGAGCTGCGCGAATGCCTGTCGTTGGACGATGCCGAGCTTGCCCGCTGGGAGGACATCAGCCGGAAGATGCGGGTCGTGTTCCACGCCGATGGCATCATCAGCCAGTTCGAGGGCTACGAGGACCTGGCCGAGCTGAACTGGGACCACTACCGACAGCGCTACGGCGACATCTCCCGGCTGGACCGTATCCTCGAGGATGAGGACGACACGGTCAACGCCTACAAGGCATCCAAGCAGGCCGATGTGCTCATGCTCTTCTACCTCCTGTCGGCCGACGAGCTGGGGGCGATCCTCGGGAGACTCCAGTACGACTTCGAGCCCGAGATCATCCAGCGGACCATCGACTACTACCTCCAGCGGACCTCGCACGGGTCCACCCTCAGCCGGGTGGTCCACAGCTGGGTCCTGTCCCGCTCCGACCGCGAGCGTTCGTGGAAGTTCTTCGAGGATGCACTGCGAAGTGACCTCGACGACGCCCAGGGCGGCACGACCGCCGAAGGCGTCCACCTGGGCGCAATGGCAGGCACCGTCGACCTCCTGCAGCGCTGTTATCTGGGCATCGAGACCCGCGGCGACGTGATCTGGTTCGATCCGCTCCTTCCCACCGAGGTGAAGAGCCTTACGCTCGACATCCGATACCGTCAGCGATGGATGAACCTTGCCGTCTCCGATGGCCGATTGACCGTCGTGGTCTCGGAGTGGGGCGAAGGCCCGGTGCGGGTTGGGCTGGATGGAGAGGTGGTCGAGCTCGCGCCGGGCGAACAGCGGCAATTGACCCTGTGATCCACACCTGGCCGGTCGCCCCGGTCCCTGAGCGCCACCTGGGCCCGGGGCACTTGGCCTCGGGTACGACGCCTTTGGCCGGAACGACGGCTCATCGGACCGACCCGGCCGGGAGCTGGAATAGGGGTCTAAGGACCCTAGGGCATCACATCTGTCCGGGGGACAATGAGCTGTGGGCTCTTTCAGGTATTCCCCGTGGGTGGAGGGCACAGGAACGATATGAATCGAGTCGCCTCGGAGTTCTATGTCACTCCTTTCACCGTGCCTGTCGAGCCGAGCGAAGGGGTTGCCGATCTCAGGCCCAGGGGTCGGTTCGGGACCGGCGGCCTGCGTCCTGAGGTCGGACACGCACCGAGCGCGGAAGAGGACCTGCAAGCCAACCCGGGTGCGGGCACATGACCTTCTTCGATCTGATCCTCCGGAACCTTTGGAAGAAGAAGGCGCGTTCGATCGGGCTGGCCGCCGCTGTCGCCATCGCAGTGATGGCAGTGGTCACCCTCGACGTGACGAGTAGCGGCCTCGAACAATCGGCCGCAGCCATCATCTCGGTCGGCAAGGCCGACTTCACGGTGATCCAGAAGGGCGCCGCGGACACACTGTCCAGCACGATCGACCGGCAGGAGTTGGCCCGCGTCAGCCAGCTACCCGGTGTCGCCAGTGTGGTTGGAGTGCTGGTCGAAACCCAGCACCTCAATGCCAACAACCCTGTCTTCATCGAGATCGGCATCGACCCGGGTGACCTCGCGTCCTTCGGCGTGAAGGTCGTCCGAGGGCAACCGTATGGATCGACGGCGACCCACCAGGTGATGCTGGGCTGGCGAGCAGCGGCGAATCTGGGACTCGGTGTCGGTGGTCAGCTCGTCGCCAATGGGACCTCGAACACAGTGGTCGGCATCTACTCGACCGGGAACTCCTTCGGGGATGCGGGGGCGATGTTCCCACTTCCGGCAATCCAGGGATACAACCGGGTCCCCGGGATCGTCACCTTGGCCTTTGTCAAGGTGACTCCGGGGTCCAACCCGGCGACGGTTGCCAACCGCGTCGAATATTCCCTGCCCGAGCTGACCACGATCCGCACCGCAACCCAGTTCGGGAGGGCGGACCGGAACCTGGTCTATCTCCAGGCAGCAGTCAATGGGAGCACCGTACTCGCCATCCTCATCGGCGCCGTCATCGTGGGCAACACCATGCTCTTGTCATTGTTCGAGCGGACCCGCGAATTCGGCCTGTTGCGAGCTGTCGGCTGGACTCGTCGGCGGACGGTCAGTCTGCTTCTCGGAGAGAGCCTGTTACTCGCCCTGGTGGGTGCTGTCCTCGGGGTCGCTCTGTCGTTCGCGGTAGCTGCCGGCTTGGCACGACTGCCGGCGCTCCGTGGCATCCTCCACCCCAATTTCACCGAAGGGGCGTTCTGGAGGGCCCTTCTCACCGCACTCGTGATGACCCTGATCGGGGCGCTGTATCCAACGACCCGTGCGGCGCTTCTCTCCCCCCTGAAGGCGCTCAGCTATGAGTGAGTCAACGGATCCCCGTCTCGCAGTCGAGGTGGCCGGGGTGACACGTGTCTATCCGGGCCAGGTCAACGCGCTTGCCGGGGTCGATCTCACGGTGGAGTTCGGAGAGACCGTGGCGATCACCGGCCCCTCCGGGTGCGGAAAGTCGACGCTGCTCCACCTCCTGGCGGCAATCGATTCACCCACCACCGGCTCGGTGACCGTGGCCGGACAGGATCTGGCCCACCTACGCGATCCGGGCGCGTACCGCCGGAAGGAGGTCGGCCTCGTCTTCCAATTCCACAACTTGCTGCCACAACTGTCGGCCCTCTCCAACGTGGAGATCCCGATGTTCGGGACCCACGCTTCGGCACGCCAGCGGAGGGCTCGTGCGCGCGAGCTGCTGGCAGATTTCGACCTCAGTGGCTGTGAGCACCGCCTGCCGACTGAGCTCTCGGGAGGTGAACGCCAAAGAGTGGCCATTGCCCGTGCACTGGCCAACGATCCGAAGATCCTGTTGGCCGACGAACCCACAGGCAGTCTCGACTCGGTGTCCACAGCACGGTTCTTGGAACTGCTCGATCGGCTCGGTGGAGCGGGGATGACCATCATCATGGTCACCCATGCATCCAATGTGGCTGCCCACGCCCACCGGATCGTCGAGATGCGCGATGGAGCCATCATCCCGAGCGCGCCAGCTTCGCCGGTTCCGGTCGCATAGGAGCGGGGCGTCTGCCGACGGCCAATCGGCCTGAGCGAAGTACGCATCCGTGGGAAGCGGCAATGAGTGTCAGGGCGCCTTCGAGTTCTCGATTTGAGCGCTGATCGCCCTCAGTCGCTCGCGACGGGCCTTCAATTCCCCGCGATAGTTCGGATTGTCAGTGTCGGCAATTTCGCTGCTCATCTCCCGAACCAATTCACCGAGCGTGCCGTGCAGCTCCTCCGCCAGCGCGTCCGACAGATCCAACAACATCACTGAACCTCCCCTGTGTCCGAATGGTGCAACCGCCATTCTCTTGCCCATCATCCGGGGCTGCCAGGGCCAAAGGTCAATTGCTCCGCACTTCCGTGGAGTCGGACAGGCGGATTGGGCCCGAAGGGGGGACCCACGAAGCATGGGCGGTGCGGCGCAAGGAGCCGGTGCTCCATTCGGCTGAACTGGACTGCCGACGGCTCTCCGGGCCACTTCGACGAATGCGAGAGGCGGGCCACCGATCCCTGATCGTCGTCGGTGGTTCTGGCCGCTCCATTGACGGGTTGGACCTCGGTTCTGGACCCCGGTTTTGGACCCCGGCGATCCCACAACAGCCAGGCCGGGGGTGACTTCGGCACGCCAACACTCAGCCTCTCGGGTGGGACTTCCGGCCCTGTCGCGTTCGCCCGTCCGGACCTAGCCTGCAACGTATGCGCATTGGCGAGGCAGTCGTCTTCGGCTCGGATGGCATCGATGCGCTGCTCACCACCCTCGTCGGACTCGGATATGACACCAAGGGCCCCGTTGTCCGAGATGGGGCGATCCTTCCCGGGCCCGTACGGAGGGCTTCCGACCTGCCCGTCGGCACCCACGACGTGCAGGCCCCCGGCCGGTACCGCCTGGAGCAGACCGACGACGACGCCGTTTTCAGCTGGGCTGTCGGACCCGGGTCGTGGAAGGCCGAGTTCTTCCCCCCGACCAGGAGCTTTGGCGTTCCAACGTCAGCGGCGAGGGCGTTACGACAACCGCGCCCGACATGGAGATGCCCCCGCTGGCCATCGTGGGAGCCCGACCCTGCGAGCTCTCTGCCCTGGCCGTGTTGGACAGGGTACTGCTCGATGGGGCGTTCCCGGACCCGCGCTACGCAGCTCGGCGGCTCGGCACATTCGTCGTGGTGGCGGAGTGCGGATCCCCCGCCGCCACCTGCTTCTGCACGTCGATGGGCACCGGGCCCGGGGCCGACTCCGGCTTCGATCTGGCGCTCACCGAGCTGGGAGACGACGACAGCCACCGCTTCGTGGTCCGGGTCGGCAGCGATCGGGGCGCAGAGGTGCTCGCGGCTGTGCCGGTGTCGCAGGTGACCGCCGCGGATCTGGAGGCCCGCGAACGGGTCCTCTCCACGGCCGGAGAGGGCATCGACCGTCGGCTCGAGACAGACGGGTTGGCCGCCCTGCTGACCCGCAACCTCGAGCACCCCCGCTGGGAGGAGGTCGCCGACAGGTGCCTGACCTGTGGAAACTGCACCCTGGTGTGTCCGACCTGTTTCTGCAGCGACGTGTCCGACGCTACGGACCTGACCGGCGAAGTGCGTCGGCAGCGAAACTGGGCGTCGTGCTTCGATCTCGACCACTCCTACCTTCACGGCGGACCCGTCCGGTCATCGACCTCGTCGCGCTACCGCCAGTGGCTTACCCACAAGCTCTCGACGTGGTGGGACCAGTTCGACACCTCGGGGTGCGTCGGCTGCGGCCGCTGCATCGCCTGGTGCCCGGTCGGCATCGACCTGACCGAGGAGGCCGCGGCCATCCGGGACACCGATGGCACCGTCCGGTCCTCGTCCCCGGCACCGGGTCGAGCCAGATGACCACGGCGGTCGCCCAACTGGTCGCTTCCCACCCGCTGCTCGCAGGGCTTCCGGGGGACGCCGTGGCCCAGGTCGCCGGGTGTGCCCGGAACGTCGCCTTCGCCCCTGGGGACCTACTGCTGGCCGAGGGCGACCGTGCCGACACGCTGTTCCTCGTCCGCCGGGGTCGGGTTGCGATCGAGATCCATTCGCCTGACCGGGGATCGATCGTCGTCGAAACCGTCGGTGCAGGCGGTGCCGTCGGCTGGAGCTGGCTCTTCCCGCCCTACCACTGGCAGTTCGACGCCAGGGCCGTCGGTCCGGTGGGAGCCATCGCCGTGGACGCCGCCTGCCTGAGGGCCAAGGCCGAGGTCGATCACACCTTGGGCCATCAGCTGGTGACCCGGGTCGCCGCCGTCCTCCTCCAGCGTCTGCAAGCCACCCGGATTCGGCTCCTCGACCTCTACGGAGCCGAAGGCGGTCGTCAGGGGAGGGACCACCATGCCAGGGTCGACTGAGGGCACGCCGACAGGTTGTGGAACCATGACCCCCATCCCTCACCGGATCGTCGGCCGTCGGGACGAAACCACCGATGTCACAACCTTGTCGCTCGTTCCCGTGTCGGGCCGTCCCCTTGCCTTCCTGCCCGGTCAGTTCAACATGCTCACCGCCTACGGGGTCGGTGAAGTGGCCATCTCCGTGAGCAGTTCGCCGGCCGAGGCCGGTTCCCTCCAGCACACCGTGCGCGACGTCGGACCGGTCACCCGGGCTCTGTGCCGATCAACCACCGACGAGCTGATCGGCGTGCGAGGACCATTCGGGTCCCCGTGGGGTGTCGGGGATGCGTTGACCGCTACCGGCGACGTGATCGTGGTGGCCGGGGGTATCGGGCTCGCCCCTCTGCGCGGTGCCGTCGATGAGCTCGTCCACCGGCCCGATGCCGGCGGCGGCCGCGTCTTCGTCATCGCCGGCGCCCGCCAGCCCGAGCAGGTCATCTTCGCCCGGGATCTCGAGGAATGGGAGCGGGGCGGAGCCGTGGTGGCCGTCACGGTGGACCTGGGCTCGCCGGGATGGCCGGGCCACGTTGGACTGGTGACCTCCGTGTTCGATGAACTCGCCTTCGAACCGGTTGCGTCGAGTGCTTTGCTCTGCGGACCCGAGATCATGATGCGGATCGCGGCGCGGGACCTGGTCGGTCGGGGTGTCGACCCCGAGCGGATCCGAGTGTCCCTCGAGCGGAACATGCAGTGCGGGATCGGCTGGTGTGGTCACTGCCAACTCGGACCATTCCTGTTGTGCCGGGACGGGCCAGTCCTCCCCTACGCCGGCGCGGTCTCCCACCTCCTAGGCGAGCGCGAGCGATGAACAGGACCAACCTTCCTGAGTCCGTTCGGCACCCCTCGTTGGCGGTATGGAAGTTCGCATCCTGTGACGGCTGTCAGCTCAGCCTTCTCGACTGCGAAGACGAGCTCCTGGTGCTGGCCGAGACCGTCCAAATCGCCCATTTCACCGAGATGTCACGGGCCGCCGTGGCGGGCCCTTACGACCTCTCCCTGGTGGAGGGCTCCATCTCCACCCCTGACGACGCCGAGCGAATCCAGCAGATCCGGGCCGACTCCCGACGACTCGTGACCATCGGGGCGTGCGCCACCGCCGGAGGGGTTCAAGCACTGCGCAACATCGCGGCCACCGGCGCGTACGCTCGATCGGTCTACGCCCACCCGGAGTACCTCGTCTCGCTGGAGACGTCCACCCCCGTGTCCGACCACGTCGAGGTGGACTACGAGCTCCACGGCTGTCCCATCGACCGGCGGCAGCTCCTCGAGGTGATCTGCGCCGCATTGGCCGGTCGCACTCCCGTCGTGCCCGGATACTCCGTGTGCCAGGAGTGCAAGAGGCGGGGGACGGTCTGCCTGGTGGTGGCCGGGGCCACCCCCTGTCTGGGCCCAGTGACCAGAGCGGGCTGTGGAGCCCTGTGCCCCGGCGTCGGTCGAGGCTGCTTCGGTTGTTTCGGTCCGGCCGACACCGTCAACACCGCGTCGCTGGCCGCTCTTCTGCACAGCCAGGGGATGACACCGGTCGAAGTGTCGCGGCTCTTCGCCACGTTCAATGCGGGTGCCCCCGCCTTTCGGGATGAGGCCTCGGCCCAGGGCGGCCCGGTCCCGGTCGCTCTCGGCCGCGCCACTCGGCCGGCCGGGAGGGACCAACCGCGATGAGCCATGGCTCCGGCTCATCCCGCACCATCGGCGTCGAGGGACTGTCTCGGGTGGAGGGGGAGGGCTCGCTCCGAGTCGCCGTGCGCGACGGCACCGTCACCGACGTGGCCCTTGAGATCTTCGAGCCTCCGCGCTACTTCGAGGCGCTACTGGTCGGCCGGCACTTCACCGAAGCTCCGGATATCACGGCGCGAATCTGCGGTATCTGCCCGGTGGCCTATCAGATGAGCGCGTGTGCGGCGATGGAGGACGCCTGTGGCGTGGCGGTTGACGACCGGGTGGCGTCCCTGCGGCGGCTCCTCTACTGCGGCGAGTGGATCCAGAGCCACGCCCTCCATGTCTATCTGCTCCACGCGCCGGATTTCCTCGGCTGCGCCGACGCCGTCGAGCTCGCCGAACAGGACCGTGGAGCAGTGGAGCGGGGTCTCGGCCTGAAACGCACCGGAAACCGTGTCATGGAGACGGTCGGGGGTCGGGCCGTGCACCCGGTCAACGTCCGCATCGGCGGCTTCTACCGCGCTCCGGACCCCGACGCCGTGGCCGCACTGGCCGACCCTCTGCGCAGGGCCCGTGACGCCGCACTGGCCACGGTTGAGTGGGTCTCGCGGTTCGAAATTCCCGACCTGCACGGTGACTACCGCTTCGTGGCCCTGCGCGACCAGGGCCGCTACCCGGTGGAACGGGGCCGGCCGTGCTCCTCGGACGGGATTGACGTCAGCCCGGCCGAACTCGACGAGTTGATCATCGAGGAACATGTGGCCCACTCGACCGCGCTGCACGCGCGACTGGCCGGCCGCCATGCCTATCTCACCGGCCCGCTGGCGCGCTACGCCCTCAATTTCGACGCGCTCCCCCCGCTGGCGGCCGATGCTGCTGTAGCGGCCGGGCTGGGGCCGATGT
Source organism: uncultured Acidimicrobiales bacterium (assembly GCA_963806285.1). GTDB lineage: Bacteria > Actinomycetota > Acidimicrobiia > Acidimicrobiales > RAAP-2 > Bog-756. The sequence goes on along the minus strand of CAWDXJ010000004.1, from coordinate 403,405 downwards.
GCTTCAATCCGTTCCAGAGCATCGTGGTGCGGTCCGTGGAGTTGGTGTTTGCCTGTGACGAGGCACTGGCCCTGGTCGAGGCCTACGCCCCCCCGGACCCTCCAGCCGTTGACGTCCGACCGCACCCGGGCGTGGGCACCGGCGTGACCGAGGCCCCTCGGGGTCTCCTTCTCCAGCGCTACGAGATCGACGGGGATGGGACCATCATCGGGGCCCGCATCATTCCCCCCACCTCGCAGAACCAGCTCACGATCGAAGCCGATCTCCGTCGCGTGGTGCAGCACAGCCTCGATCTGGGAGACGACGAACTCCAGTGGCGGTGCGAACAGTCGGTGCGCAACCACGACCCCTGTATCTCCTGTGCCGCCCATTTCCTGGACGTCTCGGTGGTATCAGGATGACCGGACGGCCGGCGCGGGTGGTGGTGGCCGGGCTCGGGAGTGAGTATCGCCGCGACGACGGCGCCGGGCCCCTGATCGCTGCCCGTGCCGTGGCCGAGGCCGGCAGCGGCAGGGACATCGGACCGGTGACGGACCCGCTCGATCTGCTGGGCGCCTGGGACGGAGCCGAACTGGCCATCGTCGTCGATGCGGTCCGCTCGGGGATGGTTCCGGGCACCCTCCGGGTGCTCGAGCTGACGGCCGCCGGGGGTGGGGGGCCAGCCGGACCGTCCGGCGCCACCAGCACCCACGGGGTCGGGCTGGCCGGGGTGCTCCGGCTGGCCCGTGCAGTCGGGCAGGCGCCCGCCCGGGTGGTCGTGGTCGGCATCGAAGGGCAGGACTTCGGTCGGGGGCTGGGCCTGAGTCCGGCGGTCGACGCAACCGTTCCGGGGGCCGTCCACCGCGTCGTCGAGTTGATCAACGAGGTTCGACCATGTGCGTGAGCAGGCTGCACCGCGTGGTGGCCGAGGGTGGGTCGACGGTCGACGTCGAGGACATCGACGGCCGCGTCCACCGCGTCTCGTTGCTGGCCCTTGACGGGCCGCCGCCTGTGGCCGGGGACTGGCTGGTCGTCCACAGCGGTTATGCCGTCGACCGGGTCGAGTCCGCCGAGGCCGAGGCAGTGGCGACCGAGTTGCGACGGGCCGGACCGGTCGGCCCGTGACCGGCGTCACCGCATCCGCGGCGGATCATGGGTTCGGCGCGGGTCGGCCGGCGCCAGGTCGAGCGGGCGGGCTGCCGGGCGTGCTCGTCGCCGGTATCACCGCCCTCATCAGCGGTCTGTCGGTGTTCGTCAACAGCTACGGTGTCCACGCCGTCAGATCTCCGGCGGTGTACACCACGGCCAAGAACCTGGTGGCAACACTCATCCTCGCCGGGTTCACCCTGGTCGCCCGGCAGAGCCGCCGCCGGTGGCCGACGACCGCCGCCGCCGCCCGGTTCGTCGCCGTCGACGATGGTGCCGTGTCAGGCGGCGGGCGTCGAGAGCCGGCGAGGTGGGCGGTGCTGCGGTGGCTGGCACTGGCCTACGTCGGCATCGTGGGTGGGGGAATCGCCTTCGTGCTGTTCTTCGACGGGCTGGCGGACACCACCGCCACTCCGGCAGCGTTCTGGCGGGACACGCTGGTCATCTGGGTGGCAGTGCTGGCCATTCCCTTCCTCCATGAGCGACTGACCTGGTGGAACGGGACGGCCATCGGGCTGCTCGTGGTCGGCGAGGTCGCGGTGGCCGGGGGCACCGGCCACCTGGCCGCCTCGCGGGGCGAAGTCCTCGTCCTATCCGCCTCTCTGCTGTGGGCGGTCGAGGTGGTGGTGGCGAAGATCCTGCTGCGCGAGGTGGCCCCGGCCACGGTTTCACTGATCCGTATGGGGGTCGGAGCCCTCGCCCTGGTCGGCTATCTGGCGGCATCCGGTTCGCTGCACACGTTGCTCTCGTTGGATGCCGCACAGGTCGCATGGGCCCTCCTCACCGGGCTCCTGCTGTCCGCCTATGTCGCCACCTGGATGACCGCGCTGGCCCGGGGCCGGGCACTCGATGTGACCTCCATTCTGGTGGGCGGCGCACTGATCACCGCGCTCCTCGAGGCCGCAGCGGGCACTGCCTCCCTGGCGCCCAGGGCTCTCGGGCTGGCACTCATCGCCCTCGGCACCGGCACGGTCGTCTGGAGGGGCCTCCGCCATCCTTCCGCGCTCCGGGGTGAGGGGGTCACGGCATGAGCCGCCCGACCACCGAGGGCGAACGGGTTCCCGGACCGACCGGCAGCGGCGCCCATCGGGGTGGGCCGACGCTGAGCGACACCCCGGGTCCGGTGCTCTTCGCCCGCTACGCCTATCCGCCGAACTCCCTCGGTTACTGCGGGCCCGGCGATCCTCCGGCCCTGCTCGGCGCGGCCGTGGAAGGGACCGACCTGGTCGGCCTGGGACAGCTGGCGGCACACTTTGACGGAGCGTGGCCCTACCTCCGGCTGCTGGCGGAATGCAGTGGCATCGGAGACCCCCTCGACCGACGCGTGGTCGAGGGGTACTGGGTGGGGAACGCTCTGGTGTCCCGCGTGCCTTCGACGGCGCTTGCCCGCTCGCTGGACGACCGGTTCGGGCGGCGGGCCGGCCGGCGGCTCGAACCGTTGGTGTCGGCCGTTCCCGCCGGCGGCATCCCTCAACACAGTTTCCACGTCTTCGCCGTCTACCCGTGGCTCGGACTGCTACGGGCGGGCATGGAAGGGCCGCCCATGGAGGTCCTCGACAGGTGCCGGATCCGGTGGGGCCGGATCGAGGCGGTGGAGGGGGACATGGTCGCCGTGGCCTCCAGAGCCCTCGCCTTCGAAGGCTCCCGGCTGGTCCTCGGCCCACTGCGGGTCGAACAGGCCCGCCGGAGTCTCGATGGGATGGGCTTCGTCGGCGACCTGCGAAGTGGGGATGCCGTGTCGCTCCACTGGGACTGGGTCTGCGACCGACTGTCTCCGGTCGCGCTGGCTTGGCTGCAGTACTGCACCAAGCGGAATCTGGACGCAGTCAACTCGATGGCCGCTCCAGGCCCGGCCGCCGTGTGCGGCGCCTGAGGCGGGTTGACGGGTGAGCACCGGCATGCGCACGGTCGGCGAGCAGGTCATCGCCGATCGGCTGACCGGGCTCGCCGGGCACGACCCGCTCGTCGTGGTGTCGGGCAACTTCGCCACCCCTTGGGAGCTCGTGCGCCTGGCTGACGCCGCCCTCCCCTCCTGGCACTCGTTCGTGCTCAACCCACAACCCGGCTGGCCGTGCCGGGACGGCTTCGTCATCGACACACCTTTCGTCGGTCCCGGTGCGCGCTGCGATCCCCGTCTCGAGTACCTCCCCATGAGGCTGTCGTTGGTGCCGCGCCTCTTCGACTCCCTGTGGCCACCCGACGCCGTCCTCATCCACACGTCACCGCCCCGGGCCGGGAAGGTGTCGCTCGGGATAGAGGTGAACATCCTCCCCGCCGCCATCGAACGCGTCCGCCAGCGCGGCGGTCTGGTCGTCGCCCAGGTGAACCCCCGCATGCCCTACACCGGTGGGGACGCGGAAGTCGACGTCGCCGACATCGATCTGGCCCTGGACGTGGAGCTTCCGCTCTCCTCCCCCCCACTCGAACCGCCCGATGCCGTGTCGGCAGCCATCGGCGAGCAGGTGGCCCGCTATGCCACCGACGGCGGTACGGTACAGCTCGGAATCGGCCTGGTGCCCGACACTGCCGCCCATCATCTTCGCTCGAAGCGACGGCTGGGCGTATGGTCGGAACTGGTCAGCGATGGCACCCTGCAGCTCGAACAGGCCGGAGTCCTCGACAGCGACCGGCCGATCTGTGCCTCGTTCCTGTTCGGATCGCAGGAGCTCTATGCCTGGGCCGATGACAACCCGCGACTGGTGATGCGGCGGACGGAGATCGTGAACAACCCCGGTCTGATCGCCACCCTTCCGGCCATGCTCTCGGTGAACACGGCGCTGCAGGTCGACCTCTTCGCCCAGGCCAACGCCAGCTACGTCCGGGGATCCATCTACTCGGGCTTCGGCGGCCAGCCCGACTTCGTCGAGGGCGCGCTCCATTCCGAGGGGGGACATGCCGTGATCGCTCTGCGCTCGTGGCACGACAAGAGCGACGCGTCGAACATCCTCCCGGTCCTCGGGGTGCCGGCATGCTCGTTCCAGCACTCGGTCGTAGTGAGCGAGCAGGGCAGCGCTGAGATCTTCGGACGGAGCCAGTACGACCAGGCCCGTCTGCTCATCGAGCAGGTGGCCGCTCCTCGCAGCCGGACCAGCCTGTGGGACGCGGCCGAGGACCTCGGTTTGGCCCGCGCCCCAATGGCCTGAGGCCTGAGTTCTCGGCCCTGGTGGCCGGCCGGGAGCTCGAGACGGTCGATCCTGGCCGGGTTCTGGGACTTTCTGCCCTACCAAACCCCTGCCTCGTCCAGCATCGTGGTGAGGTGAGGCTGTCCTCTCCCGCTCCTTCGGATCCCGGCAGCCCGGCCCACATGGGCAGTTCGCCACAGGAGGAACCGCCGTGACCAAACCGAAGTTCGTGTCCTTCTTCAACGAGTTCGGCATCGGGGACGTCTCGAAGGTCGGGGGGAAGAACGCCTCGCTCGGTGAGCTCTATCAGCACCTCTCCGGCCATGGAGTTCGCGTGCCCAATGGGTTCGCCACTTCGGCGGATGCCTTTGTCAACCTGCTCGACCAGGCAGGGATCATCGAGCCACTGCACGATGCCCTGGACCGCCTCGATCCGAACGATGTAGGTGACCTCGCGCGTCGCTCCAAGCGGGCGCGTGAGCTGGTCTACGGTGCCAGTCTTCCGCCAGAACTGGCAGAGGAGATCCTCGCCGGCTACCGGTGCCTGCAGGAGGAGTACGGGGAGGACGTCAGTCTGGCGGTGCGTTCGTCAGCCACCGCCGAAGACTTGCCCTCGGCAAGCTTTGCCGGTCAGCAGGAGACCTTCCTCAACGTCCGCGGTGCAGAGAGCCTGCTCGACGCCTGCCGACGGTGCTTCGCCAGCCTGTTCACCGACCGATCGATCCACTACCGCATCGATCAGGGCTTCGACCACTTCAAGGTGGCACTGTCGATCGGTGTCATGAAGATGGTCCGGTCGGACTTGGCTTCATCGGGCGTGATGTTCACGCTCGACACCGAGTCTGGTTTTCGTGATGTCGTCTTCATCACCGGCGCATACGGGTTGGGCGAGAACGTTGTCCAGGGAGCCGTGGACCCAGACGAGTTCTACGTTCACAAACCGAGCCTCGTGACAGGACATCGGGTGGTGCTCCGACGCCTACTCGGCGACAAGGCCATGAAGATGGTCTTCGTAGACGGCGAGACGAAGCACACCACTCGAAGCATTCCCACGCCCAAGTCTGATCGTGACTCCTTCTGCATCTCCGATGCGGATGTCCTGGAGCTCGCCGACATCGCCATGGCGATCGAGTCTCACTACGGGCAGCCCATGGACATCGAATGGGCCAAGGACGGCCTCGACGGCCAGCTGTACATCGTCCAGGCCCGGCCGGAGACGGTCGTGTCCCAGCGCCAGGTCACCGCACTCGAGACCTACGTCCTGGACCACGGCGGCGAGATCGTCGCCAGGGGACGCTCGGTGGGCGGAAGGATCGCGTCAGGCACGGCACGGGTGGTCGAAAGCGTCGTTCGCCTCTCGGACTTCCTTCCCGGTGAGGTGTTGATCGCCGACACCACCACGCCGGACTGGGAACCGGTGATGAAGACAGCGGCGGCGATCGTCACCAATCGGGGCGGGCGCACGTGCCACGCCGCCATCGTTGCCCGCGAGCTCGGGATCCCCGCCGTGGTCGGAACCGGGGATGCGACCACCCAGTTGGCGGGTGGCGAGACGGTCACGGTCTCGTGTGCCGAAGGTGACACCGGCTTCGTCTATCAGGGCGCCATCGGCTATCGGGTGGAACGGGAGGACGTGGGCGAACTTGCCCGGCCGGCAACGAAGATCATGATCAACCTCGGCAATCCTGATCTGGCCTTCAAGAGCTCGTTCCTTCCCAATGACGGAGTAGGTCTGGCGCGGATGGAATTCATCATCAGCGAGTCGATTCGGGCCCATCCACTCGCCTTGGCGCACCCCGAGCAGGTGACCGATCCCGAAGTTCGTCGGGAGCTGGGCCGGCTGATCCGCGGCTATCCCGACGGGGGATGCTTCTTCGTCGAACGGCTCGCCGAGGGCATCGCCACCATTGCAGCCGCCTTCTGGCCGAAGCCGGTCGTCGTTCGCATGTCCGACTTCAAGACGAACGAGTACGCCAGCCTCCTCGGCGGGTCAGACTTCGAGCCGACAGAGAGCAATCCGATGATCGGCTTTCGGGGAGCGTCCCGGTACGCTCACCCTGCGTACGCCGATGGATTCGCCCTGGAGTGCAGAGCCATGCGACGGGTGCGTGAAGTGATGGGACTCACGAACGTCGTGCTCATGATCCCGTTTGTCCGCCGAATCGCCGAGGCCGAACAGGTGCTCGAACGCATGGCTGAGCTCGGACTTCGACGTGGGGACAGCGGCCTCCAAGTTTATGCCATGTGCGAGATTCCCAACAACGTCATCTTGATCGACCGGTTTGCACAGTATTTCGACGGCTTTTCGATCGGCTCGAACGACCTGACCCAGCTCACCCTGGGCGTGGATCGGGACAGTGAGATCGTGGCCTTCGACTATGACGAGCGTGACGAGGGTGTGAAGCAGATGATTCGCCTGGCTGTCGAAGGCTGTCGCCGGAATCGCATGCATTCGGGCCTCTGCGGACAGGCACCCTCCGACTATCCGGACATGGCAGAGTTCCTGGTGGAACTCGGGATCGACTCGATCAGCCTGAACCCGGACACCGTCTTGAAGACCACCCGAGCGGTTTTGGCCCTCGAGGAGCGACTGGGTCGGACCCCGAGAGCCACCGATGCCCCGGACCCCGGGTCGATGTCGGATCAGGGAGTTGCCGAGTAGTTCGTGGATACAGCCCGGTTTCCCTCGCACCAGGCCCCTCGTGTCGCGGTGCGGCGGGCAGCGGTGAGAGGCAGCCGGCCGGCGGTGATGGGAAGCAGCCACCAACGGCCCGCGGAGGAATCGGGACCGGCGAGTTGACGACCCATCGCCCGGCGCCCACCGTACCGACGGCCCGCTGCTCGCCACTCGGACCAGGTCAGATCTGCTCTGGCACCATGTCGATCGCCCCGCAGGGGCATTCCTGGGCGCAGATGCCACAGCCCTTGCAGTACTCGAGGTCGAACTCGTAGCCCTGCGACGGACCCAACTTGATCACCGCGTTGTCCGGGCAGACGCCGAAGCAGTTGTCGCATTCGAAGCAGTTCCCACACGACAGGCACCGGCGGGCTTCGAACAGTGCATTCTCCTCGGTCAGGCTCCCGACGACCTCGTCGAATGTGCTCTGCCGCCGCACCCGCTCGAGCTCCGGACGGGTCATCCGCGGGGCGTCCGCGTAGTACCACGTATTCAGGCGGTCGAAGGTGGCCAGCGTCGTGTCGGACAGGTTCGTTCGGCGGGCGGCCGGAAAGATAGGCGTCGATGCTGTGCGCCGCACGCCTGCCGTGTCCGATGGCGACGGTGGCGGTGCGGGAGGACCGAACCGAGTCCCCCCGGCGAATACGCCGCTCTCACCGGTCATCATGGTCGGCCGGATCTCGATCACCCCGTCTTCGACCTGCACGTCCGGGGCCTGGTCGAGAAGGGTGAGATCGGTGTCCTGACCCAGGGCCAGCACCAGTGAGTCCGCATCGAGGCTCTCGGTCTCGCCGGTCGGCTGCGGACTTCCCTCCTCGTCGAGGCGCATCTTCTCGAGCACGAGGCGATCGCCTTCGAATCTGCTGACCGTCGAGAGCCAGCGCATGGTCACGCCCTCGCCGAGCGCCTCTTCGAGCTCATCCTCGTTGGCCGGCATCCGTTCCCGATTGCGCCGGTAGACGATGACCGAATCAGTGGCGCCGAGGCGCCGGGCGGTCCGGGCCGCATCGACCGCGGTGTCCCCTCCCCCGTAGACAACGACCCGGCGGCCGAGAAGGGGCGGGTCATCGTCCGCCACCCTATGGAGCAGTGAGATGGCGTCGATGCACCGCGCGACGAGTCACCGGCAGGGATGTCGATCCGTCGGGCCAGTTGGGCGCCCACAGCCAGAAAGACGGCGTCGAAGCCGCCTCTGCTGCGCTCGAGCTCGATGTCTTCAACGATGTGATCGAGGTTCACGTCGACGCCGAGCGCGATGATCCGGGCGACCTCTGCGTCCAGGACGGCACGGGGAAGTCGGTAGGCCGGGATGCCATAGCGCATCATTCCCCCGGACATCGGTGCCGAGTCGACCAGGCGGACGTAGTGGCCGAGCCGCCGCAGATGGTAGGTGGCACTGAGCCCGGCTGGACCGGCACCGACCACGAGGACACGCTTTCCACTGTCGGCTCCGGGAGTCGGCAGGGCCCAGGAACGCTCGATGGCCAGGTCACCGAGGAATCGCTCCACCGCATTGATTCCCACCGCCTCGTCCAGCTGGGCCCGGTTGCACGCCGTCTCGCAGGGGTGATAGCAGATGCGGCCCATCACGGCCGGGAACGGGTTGTCCTCGACCAGCCGGCGCCATGCCTCCCGATACCCGCCTGACTCCGCGCGGTAGAGCCAGCCCTGGATGTCCTCGCCGGCCGGGCAGGCGTCGTTGCAGGGTGGAAGCCGATCCACGTAGTTGGGCCGGTTGACTCGCCACGAGCCGGTCCGGTTGGCCCGGCTCGAGCCCACGTCGAGGGTGATGGCGAACGGGAGCTCCATCAGACAGGCACTTCCTCCGGGTCGATGTCGTCGACATCGACATCGGCATCGGCATCGAGCAGCCCGTAGACCGAGATGTTCGAGTCGGCGATCGCCTGGATGCGGGCGATGATGTCACTGCGGGGTCGATCCCCGAAAAGGTGGGCGTAGCGACCCTGGATCGACAAGTAGGCATCGACCGGTCTCCGGTTCCGGATGGGTGATACCGCGGTGATCTCGCCGTCAACCGCCTCGTACACCGGAAAGAGGCCTGTCTCCGTCGCCAGCCGGGCCACTTTGATCGTGTCACCGGGACTCGAGCCCCACCCGAGGGGGCAGGGAACGAGGATATGGAGGTAGCGGGCGCCGTGGAACTCCATGGCGTGCTCCACCTTCGTCTCGAGATCGTGGAGATCGGCCACCGTCGCGGTCGCGACATAGGGAATGCCGTGGGCCATGGCGAGTCGGGGAAGGTCCTTTCCCTGTCCGAAGACATTGCCGGGTTCGAGACCCACCGCTTCGGTCGTCGCCGTTCGAACCGCCGGAGGTGAGGCACCGGACCGCTGGACACCCGTGTTCATGTAGGCCTCATTGTCGTAGCAGATGAAGAGCACGTCATCATTTCGCTCGAACATTCCGGAGAGGCACCCAAAGCCGATGTCCACGGCTCCGCCGTCTCCGGCCTGCGCCACGACGCGCACATCGTTTCTCCCCTTCACCTTCATTGCCGCAGCGACCCCGGTGGCGACGGCGGGTGTGTTACCGAAGAGCGAATGGAGCCATGGAATGCGCCATGAAGTCTCGGGGTAGGGAGTGGAGAACACCTCGAGGCAACCGGTGGCGTTCACCGCCACCAACTGCCCCTGGCTCGCCCGCATGGCCGCATCGAGGGCATAGCGGGCTCCCAGGGCTTCGCCGCATCCCTGGCAGGCCCGGTGGCCCGAGTCGAGCGAGTTCGTCCGATGTGGATCGGCCTGGACCGTCCGGTCGGCGTCGTCGAGGAGGCGGTTTCCGACGGCAAAACTGCCGACCTGGTAGAAGCGTATCGGGTGGTGGGTCACGGCTACTCTCAACCGATCCGGGTTGTCCTGAGATCGCGGAGGACGTTCTCAGCGGAGGGCCCTGACCGCCTCGTATGGGACATCCTGGCGCGCTCTCGCTCGACCACCCCGTGGTCGAGATCGAGGAAGGTGAGGGGATCCAACTCGTCCCGTGTCGCAGCGGCCAGCACCTTTTCGATCGCCAGGGCGGTGATCGGGCGTCCGCCGAGTCCGGCAACCACCGTGCGCAGGGAGCAGTCGCCGTCGTGGGTGGTCATGGCGACATCCGTGGACAGCACGCCACCGAAGCCGATGCTGAACGCCTTTTCGACCACGACGATCCGACGAGCCTGCGAGAGCGCATCCCGGACCGCGTCCCGGGGGAACGGACGGAATGCGGTGATCCCCAGGACCCCGACGCGTTCACCGGCCTCGCGTCGACTGTCGACCGCGTCCTTGATCGTCCCCAGGACGGACCCGAGTGCGACGACGATCGTCTCGGCGTCCTCGGCCCGGTAGGTATGGAGCAGGCCGCCGCTCTCGCGTCCGGAGAGCTGGGCGAACTCTGCGGACAGGGTGGGGATCCGCTCCAGCGCGTCGAGTTGACGGAGGTGGGCAAGGTACCGGACCTCCTCGAAAGCGTCGGGGCCGACCATTGCCCCGATCGAGATCGGATCATCGGGGTCGAGCACCTGACGTGGTTCGTACGCGGGGAGGTAGCTGTCTACGTCAGATTGTGCCGGCACGTCGATCCCTTCGACGGCATGGGTGAGAATGAAGCCATCCATGCACACCATCACCGGGACCGAGAGCTCCTCGGCCAGGCGGAATGCCTGGACATGGAGGTCTGCCGCTTCCTGGTTCGTTTCGGCGAAGAGCTGGATCCACCCCGAGTCCCGAGCGGCCATTGCGTCGCTGTGGTCGTTCCAGATGTTGATCGGTGCCCCGATGGCCCGGTTGGCAAGCGTCATGACGATGGGGAGTCCGAGCCCGGCTGCATTGAAGACAGCCTCCATCATGAAGAGGAGGCCCTGGCTGGCGGTGGCGGTATAGGCCCGCGCACCGGCTGCCGAGGCCCCGATGGCTCCCGACATCGCCGCGAATTCGGATTCGACGTTGATGAACTCGCATGGCGACAGGGATCCGGACTTCACCATGACGCCGATAGCCTCGATGATGTGGGTCTGAGGGGAGATCGGATAGGCGCAGACGACCTCGGGTCGGCATGCGGCGACCGCCTCGGCCACGGCGCGGGAGCCTTCAATCTGCCGCAGCACGGGCCAACTCGGCTCTCGAAGATTCGACAAACTCAAAGGCGCCCGTCGCCGCGGCCGTGTTCTGGTCGCCGAGGACGCCGGGGTACCGCTGGTGGACCGCCATGGCGATGGCATCGAGGGTGATCTCGCCGGTCATCGCCGCGAATCCACCCAGCAATGCCGCGTTCGGCAAGGGTCGACCGAGTTGCTCGAGGGCGAGCTCGGTGGCCGGACAGGACAGCAGCCGGTCGGGATGGAAGCGCTGGGCCAGCCCCCCGAGGCCGAGCCCCTCGAACGTGCGGGAGGTGTTGACCAGGACGTACCCATGCGACGAGAGTCCCGCGAAGAGGTCGACCTGGTGGATCAGCGTGACGTCCTGAACGATGAGTGCGTCGGGATCGACCACTGGTTCGCGGGTCCGGATCGGACGGTCATCGATGCGGCAGAAGGAGACCACCGGAGCACCCATCCGCTCGGACCCGAAGCTTGGGAACGCCTGTGAATGCCGGCCTTCAGCGAAGGCAGCCATCGAGAGGATCTCCGCTGCGGTGACCACGCCTTGGCCACCGCGTCCGTGGATGCGAACCTGGAACATGCTCTCCGCTCACTCCACCAGCTGGCCCGTGCCTGCGGCACCGACGAGAGCGGCCATATCGGCCAGTCGGTTCGAGTAGCCAGCCTCGTTGTCGTACCAACCGAGGACCTTGACGAGGCGTCCATGGGCCATGGTGAGGTCTGAGTCGAAGACACATGAGTAGGGTGATCCGAGGATGTCCGAGGAGACCAGCGGCTCATCCGAATACTCGAGTAGTCCGGCCAGGCGACCCGACGTTGCCGCAGAACGGTAGGCATCTCGGACCTCGGCGACCGTCGCCGTGGTGCGAAGGTTGGCAACAAGGTCGGTGATGGACGCATCCGGAACAGGCACCCGAAGGGCCAGGCCGTCGAGCGTTCCGGCCAGGCTGGGAAGCACCAGTCCGGTGGCACGGGCCGCGCCCGTCGTCGTCGGGACAATGTTGATGGCCGCGCCCCTCGAGCGCCGGGGATCCTTGTGAAGCGCATCGACCAGGCTCTGATCGCCGGTATAGGCGTGAACCGTGGTCATGAAGCCGTCCTCGATCCCAAATGCGTCCTCGAGCACCTTGGCCAGAACGGCGAGGCAGTTGGTGGTACAGGAGGCATTGGAGATGACGAAGTCATGCGCCGGATCGAACTGCTCCTCGTTGACACCGACGACCAGTGTCGCGTCCGCGTCCGGGGACGGAGCTGAGATCACGACACGGCCGGCGCCCGCTTCAAGATGGGCACTTGCCTCGTCGCGACTGGTGTTCCGGCCTGTCGCCTCGACGACCACGTCAATGCCGAGCTCGCGCCAGGGGAGGGCCTTCGGCTCGGGCTCGGCCAGCATGGTGATCCGGTGGGCGCCCACGACCATGACGTCGCCGTCGACTCGTATCTGCTCCGGAAAACGGCCGTGCACGGAGTCTCGGGCAAGGAGCCGGCCGAGTGCCTCCGGCGGACCCAGGTCGTTGATCGCCACGATGTCGAGTCCATGTGAGGACGCGAGCGCGGCTCTCAGGAAGGAGCGACCGGTCCGCCCGAAGCCGTTTACTGCCAGTCGTACCGTCACGATTCACCTTCTTCGGCTCGTGGCACCCATGGATCCCCACCCCATCGTGTCGCTCCTGCTGCGAGCCTGGTAGGGCCGAACGTCCCACGTGACCGGGGTCTGGAGTGGCGGGGCGGCTGCTTGCCCACGAAGACGGGGGACGGTCGCGGCTCCACGCGGTGCATCACCGCTCGAGGCAAAAAGAGGACTTACGACCCTGGACGGTGTGCAGTCCGTTCCACATGCTGGGTCCCATGAGAACCGGTACCTCCAGCGAGATGGCCGTTCCGAACCTATCGATATGCCCGAACGGGTGCGGAGGACCTGGACAAGCCAGACGAGCCAGGCCCGTCAGGAGAGGAGCAGTTCTATGAACGACAATGGCGCCGCCGCCCCACCGCTGGATCCATCGGCACCGCCGATCGGTGCAAGTCGCTGGGAGCGTGACATCTACGTGCACCTCACCGAACACGTGATCAGGGAACAGGCCCTCCTGGAAGAGTACGTGAATGCCGCCGTTAAGACAGACTCCAAGGCGCTGGCCTATCTCATCAACTTGCTGGTCGAAGACGAGCGTCGCCACCACATTCTCTTCAGACAGCTGGCACAGTCTCTGAAGTCAGCGGCCGAACTGAAACAGGAGACTCCGGACGTACCGAGAATGGACCTCGGCCGGGAGAACAGGGCGGAAGTCTTGGAGGTGACAGAACGCCTCTTGGAATGCGAAATGAGCGACAGGCGTGAGCTGAAGCGCCTGCAACGAGAAGTGAGCGATGTGAAGGACACCACGCTCTGGGGGCTGCTCGTAGAACTCATGGAACGTGACACCGACAAGCACATCGCGATCCTTCGTTTTGCCCGTCGGCACGCCAAGCATCCGGCCTTCTGACCGAATTTGATCAGAGGACGAGGCGGAGCCTCTTTGGTCGCCCCGGGATCGACCACCGGGCCACGGGCCCTGTGGCAGGAGCAACTCCTGCGTCAAGTTGGGACCTTCTACCCTCGCAATTGGCCCCGGGAATGGATCAGCATGGGTAACGGGGAGTTGACCCAGGAACGTCAGGAGCGAAAGGTGGATGATATGGCTGAACGCAGGGACGTGCGGAAGCACATCGACCAACTCATCGAGCGGGCGCAGGATGAGATTATCGAGGCCAGCCGTGAGCTGGCCCAAGGCATCAGCAAGGGCACAGAGCGATATGTCCCTCCAATCTCCAAGGATGTCGAACGGATGGTCGACGAGGTGTTCGACTTCGCCGAGCGGGTTATCAAAGGCCAGCGCCGAATGGTCAACGATGTGGTGAAGACCATCAACGAACAGACGGACAGAGCCGCCGAGGTGGGCCGGGCTACGACCGAGAAGGCCACCAAGCGGGTGACGGCCGTCAAGAAGACGGTGGCCAAGAGGGCGCCGGCGAGGAAGTCGGCGGGCAAGAGGACGCCGGCGAAGTCAGCGGTCAAGAGGGCGCCGGCGAAGAAGACCGCAAAGAAGGCGCCGGCCAAGAAGACCTCGGCCCGGGGCTAACCGTTCGTGGGCCAGATTTCGAGAGAGCCGGAGGGATCCCGCCCGACGGAGGAGTCGTTCCCGGTCCGGTACACGACGATCCACGGACACCGGATCAGCTACCGGTGTGGAGGGGAGGGGCCGGTGCTGTTGCTCCTCCACGGGATCGCCGGTAGCTCCCGAACGTGGATACCGGCCATGGAGCTACTTCAGTCGGAGTACACGGTCGTCGCCCCGGACTTTGTGGGCCATGGCCACTCAGCCAAACCAGCGGGGGACTATTCCCTGGGTAACTTCGCCAACTGGATGCGTGATCTCCTGGTGATGCTGGGCATCGAGCGGGCCACCGTGGTCGGCCAATCCTTCGGGGGTGGCGTTGCCATGCAGCTTGCGTACCAGTTCCCCGATCGCTGCGAACGACTGGTGCTGGTGGATGCCGGCGGCCTGGGGCGCGAGGTGAACTGGATCCTCCGACTTGTGGCCCTGCCGGGCGCCGAATACGTGCTACCGGTTCTGTTCCCGGGTTTCGCTCGACATTGGGGTGACTCGGTCGCCCGTCTCGCGGAGCGGGTGGGTTTCCGGAGCGTGCCGGCGATGGAGATCTGGCGCTCCTACCGCTCGCTGACCGACGGCGAAGGTCGCCAGGCCTTCGTCCGTACCATGCGGTCGGTGATCGAACCGGGTGGCCAGTCGGTGAGTGCGCTTGACCGGCTCTACCTCGCCGAACGGATGCCCACCCTGATCGTTTGGGGCGAGAAGGACAGGATCATCCCGCCTGCCCATGCCTACCAGGCACTGAAAGCTGCGCCGCACTGCCGGTTGGAGATCCTGCCCGGAGTCGGTCACTTTCCCCAGTCGGAGGATCCGGCCGGATTCGTCAGAGTCCTGAAGGACTTCCTGCACACCTCCGAGCCGAGCGCCTTCGCGGCCGAGGAACAGCGCGACCGCCTCCAGCGGGGCTCCGGGGACCCTCCGGTGGTGATCGGTCCGAGCGAGGCAGGGCAGCCCGGCGCCCCGGCGGACCCGTCCGTGCCCTAGCGGCGCCCCCCAAGGCCGATCAATGGGCATCGTCCGAATCGGACCTGGAGTGTGGCCCGGTAGGCACGCACACCCGACGGCGTTGCGGATACCGGCTGGGTGACCCGGACTCCGATTGCCTCTCGGTCGAACCGGGCTCCTGCGACAAGCGCCGTGGGCCGTGGGGCGTGCTGCTGACTTTCGGCCCTACACCCAGCCGCAGGCCCGGGGCACGATTGGACTGTGGATAGAAGCCCCCGGTTCAGCTCACGGTGGCTGGCCTCGCGTGCGGGGAACTACTGCCGCTCGGGATCACCGCCGGTGGACTGGTCGCCGGTGGTCTCCTCCACTGGACCGGGTCGGGCGTTGAAGGGAACCTGATCTGGATCATCGTCGCTGGCTGCGGCATTGCGCTGTCCTTCCTGTCGATGGTGGAGAGCCTCCTCCGAGGTCGGCTGGGGGTGGATGTCATCGCACTCCTGGCTCTGGTCGGTGCCGTGGCCGTCGGGGAGTACCTGGCCGGGGCAGTCATCAGTGTGATGCTCTCCAGCGGTCGGGCCCTGGAGGGCTGGGCCGCCGGCCAGGCCCGCCGGGAGCTCGAGGCCCTTCTCGAGCGAGCGCCGAAGACCGCTCACCGCTACCAGGACGCTGGTCTGGTCGCTATCGCCGTGGACGAGGTCATGCCCGGTGACCTGCTCTTGGTGACCTCGGGCGAAGTGGTACCCGTGGACGGCTCCCTGGTATCGGCGTCGGCCATCCTCGACGAGTCGGCGCTCACCGGGGAGCCACTTCCTGTCGAGCGGACCGTCGGAGAGCGGATCCCCAGCGGCGTGGTCAACGCCGGCTCCCCCCTGGACCTCCGAGCCACCACCAGGGCGGCCGATAGCACCTACGCCGGTGTCGTCCGGCTCGTCTCCGAGGCGGAGCGCTCTCAAGCCCCCGTGGTCCGCCTGGCGGACCGCTATGCGCTGGGCTTCCTTGCTCTGACTTTGGTCACCGCGGGGATCGCTTGGGCGGTCGGAGGCGTGGGCCGGGCCGTTGCTGTTCTGGTTGTGGCGACACCGTGCCCCCTCATCCTGGCGGCACCGGTGGCACTGGTCTCCGGCCTCTCCCGGGCCGCCAGGCGAGGCGTGATCGTCAAGGGTGGGGCCGTGCTCGAACGACTGGCGACGTGTACGACCATGTTGATCGACAAGACCGGGACGATGACCGTAGGACACCCGGTGCTGACCGAGATCGTGTACGCCGAGTCGGAGCCGCCCGGCCGAGTCCTCCAGCTGGCCGCCTCCCTTGACCAGGTCTCCCCCCATGTCCTGGCGAGTGCTGTACTCCATCAGCCCTCGATCAGAAATGCCAGCTCTCGCTTCCGGAGGAGGTGGAGGAGATTCCCGGCCAAGGAATCCGGGGGATGGTGGCCGGGCATCGCGTCGCGGTCGGGAAGGCGTCGTGGACCGGAGTGACCGGTGCGCCGACCTGGGCACGCAGGGCCCGGCGCAAGGCCAATCTCGATGGGGCCCTCACCGTTTTCGTAGGGATCGACGGGGTTCCGGCAGGTGTCCTGGTCTTCGATGATCCACTGCGACCGGATGCCGCCCGGACCCTTCGCTCGCTACGGGACAACGGGATCTCTCGCATCGTCATGGTCACCGGCGACCGAACCGATGTGGCCGAGACCATCGGGGCGGTGATCGGGGTGGACGTGGTGCTGGCTGAGCGCTCCCCGGCCGAGAAGCTCGACGTCGTGAGGCTCGAGACCCGTCGGGCTCCGACCATGATGGTCGGCGACGGCATCAACGATGCCCCCGCACTTGCCCTCGCCGACGTCGGGGTCGCCCTCGGAGCCCGTGGGGCAACCGCTGCGTCCGAGGCTGCCGATCTGGTGCTCACCGTCGACCGGCTGGATCGCCTGGGTGAGGCGGCGGCCATTGCCCGGCGCACCCGGCAGATCGCCATCGAGAGCATGGTGGCAGGCATGGCCCTCTCCTTGGCTGCCATGGGTGTCGCAGCAGTAGGTCTCCTCCCGGCTGTCTGGGGTGCGATCCTCCAAGAGGTCATCGACGTGGCCGTGATTCTGAACGCGCTTCGTGCCTTGCGCGAGGGCAAGAACGAAATCCGGCTCAACGAGACGGACTACTTGTTGACCCAGCGGTTCCAGGAGGAGCACCTGGCCGTCCGGCGAGGGATCGGCCGTATCCAAGACGTGGCTGATGGTCTTGGTTCGCTCGATCCCGAGACCGCCCTGCACGAGGTGCGGGGCGTGTATCGGATGCTCACCGAAGAGATTCAGCCTCACGAGGAAGCCGAGGAACAAGAGCTCTATCCGGCCCTCGGGCGCTTCTTCGGAGGACGAGATCCCATGGCCACGATGAGCCGGGCCCACATCGAGATCACCCACCAGATCCGCCGGCTGGGTCAGTTGATCGACGACATCGAGCCGGACGGGGTCGATGAGTCGGACCTTACCGAATTGCGAAGCCTGCTCTATGGCCTCCATGCCATCTTGAAGCTGCACACCGCTCAGGAGGACGAGAATTACCTGTCTTTGGCAGACGATCCCAGATCGGAACCGGTACTCAGGCCCAGATAGCCCGAAACCTCGAGTCTTCGGCTGCGCTCAGGTGGACGGATCGGTTTCGAACCGGCGGAGCTCTCGCCGGGCAATCGCCATCTTGTGCACCTCATCGGGACCGTCGGCGATACGCAGGGTGCGGGCGGCCGAGAACATCCGGGCCAGGGGGAAGTCCTGGCTGACTCCGGCGCCACCGTGCACCTGGATGGACCGATCGATCACCCGGCACGCCACCCGGGGGGCGGCAACCTTGATGGCTGATACCTCGATGCGCGCGCCCTTGTTGCCAACCGTGTCCATCAGCCACGCTGTCTTGAGCACGAGCAGGCGGGCCTGCTCGATCTCGATGCGTGACTCGGCAATCATGTCGCCGATGACCCCCTGTTCAGCCAGCCGCTTGCCGAACGCCTGCCGTGATTGGGCCCGCTGGCACATGAGATCGAAGGCCCGCTCAGCCATACCGATGGCGCGCATGCAGTGGTGGATCCGGCCCGGGCCGAGCCGGGCCTGGGCAAGTGCGAAGCCGCTGCCCTCCTCTCCGAGCAGGTTGGTCGCTGGGACCCGCACGTTCTCGAACACGACCTCCGCGTCGCCCCCTCCCTCCTCGTAGCCGAAGACCGACAGAGGTCGCAGGACCGTAACGCCAGGGGCATCGAGTGGAACCAGGATCATGCTCTGGCGATGGTACGGGTCGAGGTCGGCGTCGGTGACTCCCATGAAGATGCAGAGCTTGCAGCGATCGCTCATGGCCCCCGTCGTCCACCACTTGCGCCCGTTGATGACGTAATGGTCGCCGTCACGGTCGATGCGGCTGCGGATGTTCGTCGCGTCCGAGCTGGCCACATCGGGCTCGGTCATTCCAAAGCAGGAGCGGATCTCCCCGGCGAGGAGAGGCACGAGCCACTGCTCCTGCTGCATCGGGGTGCCGAACTCGGCCAGCAGCTCCATGTTGCCGGTATCGGGCGCCGAGCAGTTGATCGACTCGGGAGCGATGGCCGGGCTGCGCCCGCTGATCTCGGCCAGTGGGGCGTACTCCAGGTTCGTCAGTCCGGCCCCCCACTTCTCACTGGGCAGGAAGAGGTTCCATAGCCCCCGGGTGCGGGCCTCGACCTTCAGCTCCTCGATGATGGGCGCGTGGGAGTACGGACTGCCGGCCGCCGCCACCTGGTCCGCGTACACATGCTCCGCCGGGAGGACATGGCTGTCCATGAAGTCGAGGAGCCGCCCGCGTAGTTCCGCGACCTTGGGAGTGAATGCGAAGTCCATGAGGCTCCTTTCAGACTACAACCGCCTCGTCCATCCGAGAGGCCGGAGGTAACTCCTAGCTGCCGACACCGTTTCGACCACAAGCCGTACGGCCTTGCTCATCCTCCACCGAGGAGGTCGGCCGGCCCGTATGGAACCGAACCCTAGCGGCAGGGACCGCGAGTACCCGAGCAGCAGGCTCCCGGAATGCCACGGGCTCGCAGGAGGTTCGCCCGTGCCGGGAGTCCTTCGGGCTCGGAAGTCATTCGCCCTGCAGATCCCGTCGCCTGAACGCGACTCCTCCGAGGAGTGCGCCCGGCGATACCGATGGCGGTCATGATCCCGTTCGCCTCCCAGTGTCGGTGACACGGCGGGGGCCGAGGCCATCTGGTGGAACACCGACGTGTCGAGGACCCAATGGCTGACAGCGCCGATGCCGCCCACGATCACGATGAGCAACGACCAGCCCAGCAGTGCGTACACGACGACCGACATCATCCGAGGGCGTATCCCGAATGCCAGCACCCCGATGCCCGAGATCGCTACGGCCGGCGGGACCAGGTTCACGCCTGCCTCCAGGAGCGTCGTGAAGCTCACCCCGGCGTGCTGGCTGGCGGCACCGAGCCACGCGAACACTCCCGCCCCGACGCCGCTCACGAGAAGAACGGCGACGGCGACGAAGCCTGCCACCGAGCCACGACGTGCGCGAGACCGGACGGACCAGGAAGTGGTCGAGCCTGCCGCCGGACTCCTCCGAACGTGCCGCGGTGAGCTGCCCGGCGCCGACGAAGGCGACCAGGACGGCCAGGACGAGGAAGCACACGCCGAGCACAGCCTCGGCGCCGGTTCCCGGTGCGCCGAGCTTGGAGAACACCCTGTGGACCGAAGAACCCGAGATCGTCGCTCCCGGCCGACTTGGCTATCAGCCCGTACAGCAATCCCGACACGGCGATCGCCACCCACCAGCCGATGACTGTCGGTCGGACCATTCGTATGGCCAGACCTGTGGGTCCGGAGAGAAGCCGAAGATGGGGCGGACTGGTCGCCCGGTCCGGCACGATGCTCGCCCCCACGTCCCGCGGGCCGGCCAGGCCCACGGCGATGACGGCCAGCACCGCGGTGAAGCCGACGATCGGGACAAGGGCCAGGGGTTGGGGTGCGGTGAGCGGCTGGAGCTCCTCCACCCAGCCCAGTGGCGACGCCCAGATCAGTCCGTGGAGGCCCACTCCCGCGTCGGCGATCATCCGCACGGCGTAGGCGAGGCCGAGGAACACGGCGGCGTAGGAGGCGGCCTGGCGTCGGGTCGCACCGAGCTGGCTGGTCAGCACGCCCGACCGCCAGAAACATGACCGCGGTGGCCACCATGGCCAGGGCGAAGTACAGGGCCGGACCGGCGGCGATGTCCACCTTCGAGTCCAGGCCGGAGAGGATCGTGATCACCGCCGCAAGTGCCCACAGCACGAAGACGCCGGCCCCCAGACCGGCGAGTGCCTGGACCGTGGCACCCCGGCGAGTGGTCTGGCCGGCGAGCAAGAGCTCCCAACGCCCGCTGTCCTCCTCGCCCCGTAGCAGCCTCGTGCTGGTGAGCAGTCCCCATACCGCACCGAGGATCATCAGGGTCATCGAGATCTTGAACACGGTGAATCCGGCGACGGTCTGGAGGTCCGGGGCCGGTCCGAACAGGGCGCTCGTCGCCTTGTTGGAGCCGTAGGCGGCAGCCAGAGCGTCCCGTTGCGCCTGGGTCTTGTAGATCGTCGTGTAGCTGATGGCTGACGAGGCGATGGCGACGCCGAAGATGTAGCCCCAGATGACCCCGGAACGGATGGCCTTCCGAGCGGTTAGGCCGGCTACGACGGTGCGAGGCGAACGGCTCGACCGACGAGAGCCGTCGCCGCCGGACGCCGAGTCAGCGGGCAACTGGTCGGCCTCATCGGGCTCGTCCGTCGGCCACCGTACTGAGCGAGGAAGAGTTCCTCCAGGGACGGCTCGCGGCTCACGAGGCGGGTGACGTCAGCGCCCTGCCAGGACCTTCAAGCAACGGCTCGACCGATCCTCGAACGTGGCAGCGGACCACTGGGCCGTCCGTCTCCACCGAGGTCACTCCGGGCACGCCGGACAGGTCGGGGATCGCACCGTCGAAGGTCGCTTCGACGGTCAGCGCGCTGAGATGCCGCATCTGGGCCAACGTGCCCATCTCGATGAGCTTTCCCTGGCGGAGTATGCCCACACGGTCGCAAAGTGCCTCCACCTCGCTCATGATGTGGGACGAGAGAAAGACCGTCTGGCCGCGGTCGCGCGCTTCGTGGATGCAATGGCGAAACGCCTGCTCCATGAGTGGATCGAGCCCATTGGTGGGCTCGTCGAGCACCAGCAGGTCGGGGCGAACCATCAGACGCGCCGATCAGGATGACCTTCTGCCGGTTCCCCTTCGAGTAGGCGCGGACCTTCTTGGTGGGATCGAGGTCGAACCGGTCGATCAGTTCGTCTCGGTAGGCCGTGTCCACCTGACCTTGGACCCGCCCGAGCAGATGGAGGGTCTCGGCTCCGGTGAGCGACGGCCAGAGATTGGCCTCTCCGCCGCACGAAGGCCAGATGCCGGTGGGCCTCGACGGGCTGGCGCTGGCAGTCGAGCCCGAAGATCTCGCCACGCCCCTCCGTCGGGCTGGATGAGCCCCAGCAGCAGTCGGATGGTGGTCGTCTTGCCGGCTCCGTTGGGACCCAGGTACCCGACCACCTCGCCCGGGGCGACTTCGAGGTCGAGGTGGTCGAGGGCGGCGGCATCGCCATAGCGCTTGGTCAGACCCTTCGTGCGTATGGCCGGTCCCATGGGCGGACCACCTCCTTGACGTCGATCACCGACATGAGCGTACGGGTTCCTGTCCAGAAGTGTGTCGATCGGGTCCGCCACTGCCTGCAATGTCCTCGGCGGTTAGCTTCGAATCTGTCACAGACGAGGAACGGGTGCGGAGCCACTCGGGGATTCCCGCCACGAACGCCCTTGGCGATCGCAAGTCGGTGTCGTTCGCTACGAAGTCGATGTCGGTCGGTTCAAGGGCCTCGCGGAAATCAGCGACGAAGCGCGGCCCGAACCGGCAGCGAAGGGACAAGGTCGACGGCCGCGGGAGTCTGCCCGTAAAGCGCCAGCTCATCACCGGGCGCAACAGTAGCTGCTGGTGATTCCAGTCGAACACCAGCAGAAGGAGGCCGGAGGGGCGCTCGCCGTCGGACCTCGGCTCCATGGCGCCCATCTGGGCGGGTGGTGGAGACGAGCGGCGACCCAGGCGACGGTGAGCAGGACATCGGACAGCCGCCGTGGTAAGAGGAACCGGCCTGCGGGCCCGACCGCTGCGACGGCCGCGCCGCCACCAGCCCGGGATTGCTCCGTAGTCTGATCACGTGCTCGGCCCCTGCTGTCACCCTCGTCGGCGGCGGTCGCCGGTGTGGGCGGTGGTGGCGAGCGGAATGCTGCTCCTCGCCTCGTGCGGTGGGGTGGGCTCGAGTTCGGCCCGGCAGAGACAGTCGGGTGGATCGACCACGTCGTCAACTGGCGCCCCGCAGGTCGCAACCACCGCCCCCGTCAGGACCCCCCCGGTTCCCTCCCACCTTCCAGTCCCCGAGCCGTTGGAACCTCTTGGCGGGGTGTCCGTGCCCGGCGAGGGGGTATGGACGCCGGCCGGTCGCCCGGTCGGGGGCCTGCCTGCTGTCTACGAGACGACGCTCGTACCACCCGGTGGCGCCCAACCCGCCGGGATCGCCTGGATGGACACCCGACTGCTCTCGGCGCAGCTCTACTCGGGCTCGGTCAGCCCGGCTGGTGGCCCGTACAGCTTCACCGCCCCCGTCCAGCCCGCCCAGGCGGCATCCCTCGTCGCCGCCTTCAACGGCGGGTTCAAGATGGACGTGGCTGGGGGCGGTTACTTCACCGAGGGCCGGCTCATCGACCCGCTCGTCGCCGGAGCGGCGTCTCTCGTGATCTACGCCGACGGCTCGGTGACGGTCGGAGCCTGGGGCAGCGACGTCACCATGACCCCGAACGTGGTCGCTGTCCGCCAGAACCTGGTTCCCCTGGTGGCTGGCGGTCAACCGACCGCGCAGGCGGCCAGTGTCAACTGGCAGTCGTGGGGGGCGACCTGCGGCGCGACGTCGTGCGCCTCGAGCGTGCCCGGCATCGAGCAGCAGTGGCGGTCGGGTGTCGGGGTGACCGCTGAGGGCGCGCTCGTCTATGTCACCGGCCCGGCGCTGGATCCCCTCCAGTTGGCTCAGCTTCTGGTCGGGGCCGGCGCGGTCCGGGGGATGAACTCGACATCAATCCATTCTGGACCGTCTTCGTGACCTACGATCCGCCCGTCCCGGGTGGCCTGGCCGCCCCCTACAACGGCAGCAAGCTGTTGAACGCTACCCAACAGGGTCCGTCCACCTTTTTCAGTCCGTCGTGGGCGCGGGATTTTGTCACCCTCTCAGCGCGGTCCCCGTCGCCGGCCTGACTGGACGGCCTATTGAACGGGTCGGAGACTGTCACAGCGACCACTCCGGGGCACCGTCGCTTCGTCCGCCGTCTCGGCCACCAAGAAGCGGGGTCCCACGCCAGTCAATGTCTTCGCCCAACGTCTGTTTCAGATCAGGCGCGGCGATCCAATCTGTTCTCGCTCGCTCGCTCGCTCGCTCGAAGGACCGGCTACACCGGGATCGATCTTGAGTACCGACGTGGCCACGGCTTCCGGCGCCCTTCCCCGGGGGGAGCCGGTTGGGCGATCCTTGCTAGCAGCTGGTGCACTCCCTTCAATGCAGATCTTCAATGCAGTCTTTCAATGCAGATTCTTTCAATGCAGAGTCGCATCAGCTCGGGTTACGGTCTGCCCAAGAAACCGTCGGTGTTGCCGGCCGAATCGATGTAGAAGCCGACGATGTCACCAGCGTTGTTGATCCCATTGATGGTGGTGGTCCCTAACCCATTCGGGTCGTCGATCCCCGTGTAGGTGCCGTTCGAATACACAAAGCCGTGGGCCACTCCGTCGACGCCCACGTAGTCACCCACAACTTGGTCGTGGTTGTTGACCCCGAAGGCCTGGGTCTGGGTTGCTCCGGGGAAGCTCAGGGTGGTGAAGTTCTTCCCTTTGAGCAAGAAGCCCACCATGGTGCCAGTACTGGATGTGGTGAATCCCGACACGTCCCCCTGGTCGTTGATGCCGGTTGCGGTCGAACCGGTTGTCCCGGGTGGACTTACCGGAGTGAAGTTGTAGCTGTGGAGATTGACCTCGTAACCGTGCGAAATGCCGTTCAGGTCGTTGTAGAACCCGACCGCGAGGTGGTGGTCGTTGATACCCAACAGTTGGTTGATGCCGGCCGTCATGCTAGGGGTGTTGGGGTCGATCACCACGCCGTAGCGGCCGTTGTCGTCGACGAAGCCGAAATTGTCGTTCGCCGTGTCAGCGTAGAAGCCAACGGTGATGGCACGGTTGTTCAAGCCGGTCACTTGTGTCTGCTGGGCTCCGGGGAAGTCCTCGTTGGTGTAATTGGCCTGCCCGTGGGCGCGACCAAGGTGTAACCCCTGTTGGGATGGCCGGTAGCGCCTGAGCCGAAGTAGCCGGCTATCTCGCCGCTGTCGTTGATTCCGAGCAGTTGGTTGAAGGTCGGGTCGTTGGCATTGTCAAGAGCGGTGAAGGTGTAGCTCGGGACCTTCTGCGAACTGGGCGACGTGGCGCTTGCGGGTCCGGTGCCGGCGTAAGAACTCGGGCCGAGCGCCAAGACGCCTCCGGCAGCCAGGGCCCCGACCGCTGCCGCCGCAGCGGAGAGACGAGTCAAGCGCAATCGGTGGATTTGCAGCATGGTCATGTTCCTTTCTCGCTATTGGCATGATGGAATTGCAGTCCAGGTCAGCTACACCGACGAGTTCTCGGCACCCACGCCGTCGGACCGTCCGTTGGGGAACAACTGGAACCCACCGCGTCCATGCGACAAGGCGGCAACGAACTCCGGGGCGCGCCGGGTGAATAGGCGTGGAAGGAGACCGCCAGAGATCGGGGGATTCGCCGAGCACATCCGGTCGCGGTGCAGGCGGTCGTGGCGTTGATCGCAAGCACTGGGCCGAATCGCCGGACACAGTCGCAGCGTACCCCGTGATCGAGCTCCTTTCGATAGTGGAAACGAGGACGTCTCCCGACGGGGTGACCATCATCGCCTCGGGCGAGTCCGGGCGAGTCCGGGCGGGTGGCAGCACAGGAGACGATGGCACCGCACTGAGCCTCGATCCACCGACCAACAATCTGGCAAGGCGGCGAGTCGGTTGGCCGGCATCATGAAGGGTCCACTGGCATCGGGCTGACTTCTTCAGCAGCCGTCGGGGCGTGCGAGACCAAGGGTTTGTGATTATCACCGGTTGTCAGTGCCGTCCTGCAATCGTCTGCGGTGCACCGGCCGCGGTGGACTGACTACACCGGGACTGGCGGATGTGGCCCGCAGGCGATCGAGCGCCCGTTCGAAGGCTTTGGCCCGGGTGAAGGACCTCGGGGCAAACGCCACGGCTCTCCGGGCCCGCATGTTCGAACTCGATGCAGCGGTCACCGAGGCCGAGCTCGTCGCCCCAACGTCGGCCGAACTTGGCGACCTTCGTCAGCGTGTGGAGCAGGCCGTGGCCGGCGGATCGAGCGCCCTGGTCAAGTCACTGCTCCAGGCCCTGATCCACGAGACCCGGGTGGAAAGTCGGCAAGCCATCCATCCGGCCTTCCGGGTTCCCACCGGCGGGGATCACCAGCAGGACGATGCGGTTCGCGCACCGTCCCGCAGGTTCGGCAATGGATACCACCCAGGTGCTCGTCACTTCGTAGCCTCTCTGCCCCAACTGGCAGAGCTGATTCAGCTTTTGTGACGGACCGGAGCGTTGAAATGTGCTCGGCCCGAATTGTTGCAATGTCTCACCGCGTCACCGTCGAAGTGCCAACTCGGGCCTGCTCACGACCACTCGATCGAGCGCGTCATTCTATGAAGCGGCGAGCTTCTGCTCGCCGAGCCTCGCCTCGAAGTCACGAAGCTGATCCATGGCCTGGCCCAGGAGTCCGATGACCGCCTCGATCCGCTGCTGAACAATGGAGTCCGAGACTCGCGACACGACATCTCGTAGCGAGAGGCGAGCGCTTCGGAGGCCATCGGCGAGCTCTCGGCACTGGTCATAGCCGGCCAGAGGTGCAGAATCCGGATTCGGACTGAGATCGGCGAGATCGCCCGACGCCGTCCTCCCGGAGCTGTAACCGGACCGTTCGTCGATCGTGCCGATCAGAGTATCCAGATCCGGAAGGGGCGGGTCGTACGCCGGGTCACCGGCAAACCCGGAGTTGGTCTCCCCACTCCAGGTAGACATTCCCGGTGGAGGAGGCCCGTCTGTCGGGACACCCATCGTAGGTGTACCGGGCAGGAAGTAAGGGCAACGAACATCCCGCTGGTCGTGCCCCGGAGGCTCGACGTTCTCGAAGGCGATTGCGGCCCTCAAGAGGGCCCGGGTAGCTTCCATCAGCTGCCGCTTCAGATCATCGTCAGCCTCCACCGGGCTCATGACCGACCACTCAGAACACGTTTCACAACGTTGCCCTCAGCCATCCTGATCCCCCGAGTTCACGCCCATATCCAACCGACTGCACCTGCAATCATCGTCTCCAACCGGTTCCACTTCCAGGGGCGAAGGTTCCCAATTGACGGCCACTCGCACGACCGGGCGTTCTGTCCAGCGCTCTGAATTCGCTCCGAGGAAGTCCTCCTACCAACGTGCGCTCGTCGGTCCAACCCCGGGTACCGCCTCCGATCTCGAGGACCAATGTCATTGGCGACGCGAGCTCCCCCTGAACCGATGGAGGGCGTTTCGGACCTCCTCGACGAACCGGCTCGGACCCATCTCCGGCGTACCGGGCAGCGGCCGCTCCCAGTTGAGCTCCACATCGAGGAGGACGTCGTGCTGGAGCTCCTCGACAGTGCAGCCCGTCCGGTCGGCCACCATGACCAGTTCCTGAGCCAACAGGGCCACCGCTCGGAGCCACACGACATTGAGGTGGCCGCGGAACCTCCCCCTGTTCCCTCCGTCCATTGGTCGCACCAGCCTGTCGGCCGGGGCATGCGCCAGCATGCTCAACCATGCCCATTCCGGAACGGGCAACCCCTCGTCTTCGAGCACGGATGGAAGCTCCCCGACCAGGAAACTCCCGCATTCCGCCACCAGCCGACGGCCTTGAGACTTGAGGTAGTGGCCCTTTGGCCTCTCCAACCGTGACCACATCGGACTACTCCTTCGGCGAACCGCACCTTCTCGATTGGTGAACCGAACTTCCGCTAGCTTCGCGCTCGTCCCGGGTGCCGGGAAGTGCCAAAGGTCCCAAGGCGCCTGGGTTGCAAGGGGCGGTCGGCCGCCGTCTACGGGGATGGCTCGCCGAGGTCCGCCAGCCCTTCGAGATAGAGGGGACCTTCGGCCCTTGTGCCTGCCCATCCGGACGCAGAATTTGGATGCATGAGGACGGGGTTGCTTACAGACGAGTCGGCTGGCGCGCTGATCCGAGGGGCGCGACCGGTGATCGGCGTGACCGAGGACTACGACTCGCTGCTGCATCTGATCGGCGATCGTCGATTAGTCCTGATAGGAGAGGCAACTCACGGCACGCACGAGTTCTATCGTGAGCGGGCCCGCATTACCCGGCGGCTGATCGACGAGCTCGGGTTCACCGTGGTCGCGGTCGAGGGGGATTGGCCCGACGCCTACCGGGTAAACCGGTACGTGATGGGTATGTCGGCTGATGCCAATGCGGAAATGGCGCTCCGAGGCTTTCGTCGCTTTCCCACCTGGATGTGGCGGAACAAGGACGTCCTCGGCTTCGTCCAGTGGATGCGGGCCCGCAACGGCGCCCAGACCCACCCCGCCGCCAAGGTCAGGTTCTATGGCCTCGACCTCTACAGCCTGCGAGCTTCGATCGATGCAGTCATCGACTACCTCGATCGGGTGGACCGGGCCGAAGCCAGAGAGGCCCGGCGACGCTATTCGTGCTTCGACCACGTCGGGGCCGAGGGACAGGCCTACGGACATGCAGTCGCATACCAAGGGGCCGCTCCGTGCGAAAAGGAGGTCGTGGCCCAGCTGGTCGAGCTGCGTCGACGTGCGGAGGTCTACCTCCGGCGCGACGGTTGGGTGGCCGAGGACGAGCAGTTCTATGCCGAGCAGAACGCCCGGCTCGTCCGCGACGCCGAGGAGTACTACAGCCAGATGTACCGGGCCGAGGTTTCCTCGTGGAACCTGCGTGATCAGCACATGGCCGGCACGCTGGACGCGCTTATCGAGCATCTCGACCGCCGGCCGCCGAATACGAAGGTCGTCGTTTGGGAGCACAATTCCCACGTGGGCGACGCTCGTGCCACGGCCATGGGGCTTCGAGGGGAGCACAACGTCGGCCAATTGGCACGGCAGAGATACGGAGGTGAGGTCTCGCTCATCGGATTCACCACCTTCGACGGTCAAGTGACCGCGGCCGACGACTGGGGATCATCGGCTGGGCGCAAGCGCGTTCGCGCCGCTCGCGCCGA
The DNA here is from genome assembly GCA_963806285.1 of uncultured Acidimicrobiales bacterium. Taxonomy (GTDB): domain Bacteria; phylum Actinomycetota; class Acidimicrobiia; order Acidimicrobiales; family RAAP-2; genus Bog-756. The sequence continues at coordinate 374,901 of CAWDXJ010000004.1, read as the reverse complement.
GAGCCATGAGTCCTTGCTCCACGCGGTCGGCATGCCCCAGTTCTGGGTATCGACGGCAGACGTCTTCGTGCACGACGTGCTGAGCCAACCTCGCCTCGAGCGGGCGATCGGCGTGATCTACCGGCCTGAGACCGAACTCCAGAGTCACTACTTCGAGGCACAGCTGGCCCAGCAGTTCGACGCGGTCATCCATATAGACCGCACCCGCGCCTTGGAGCCACTCGAGCGGACACCGCTTTGGGATCGCGGAGAGCCAGCCGAGACTTTCCCGACGGGGTTGTGAGATGACCGCTCTCGCCCACCATGGATCCGAGCATGTCGCGTTCGCCGACCGGCGTGACGCCGGTCGGCAACTGGCCACGCTTCTGACACCACTCCGGGAAGAGGACCCGGTGGTGCTTGCTCTTCCACGCGGCGGCGTGCCGGTCGCAGCCGAGGTGGCAAAGACTCTGGACGCACCCCTCGACGTCATCATCGTGCGCAAATTGGGCCTGCCCTATCAACCTGAGCTCGGTTTCGGAGCCATTGGGGAGGGTGGTGTTCGGCTCCTCGACTCCGGCCTCATCCGAACTCTGGGTTTGACCCGGCATGACGTCGCCCGAGTCGAGTCGAAAGAGAGGAGCGAGCTGAACCGACGGATCGCGAGGTATCGAGCCGGGCGACCGCCCATCGCGATCGAGGGCCGGACGGTGATCATCGTCGACGATGGGTTGGCGACCGGGGCAACGGCTCTGACCGCGGTGCAGGTCGCCCGGGCCCGGGGGGCAGGCCGCATCATCGTGGCCGTGCCGGTGGCGTCTGTGCAGGCGACAGAAGAGCTGAAGGCCGACGCGGATCGGGTGGTAAGCCTGCTGACCCCCCTTCACTTCATGGCCGTTGGACTGTGGTACCGGGACTTCGGGCAGACGGGGGATGACGAGGTCGCGGTCGTTGCTCAACCACGTCCGTGAGCCGACCCGTCCGACCACGCGACCGGTCCGGGATCGTGAGGCGACCATCCCCGTCGACCGCGTCGAGCTGGAGGGACTTCTCCAAGTGCCACGCGGAGCCGAGGGGATCGTGGTCTTCGCTCACGGAAGCGGGAGCAGCCGGCACAGCCCTCGCAACCAGTTGGTCGCCCGTTCCTTCCACCATCGGGGACTGGCCACTCTTCTGTTCGACCTCCTGACCCCCGCCGAGGACGCCGATCGCCGGAACGTCTTCGACATAGCGTTGCTGGCAGGCCGCCTGGTCGGAGCGAGTGAATGGATCGGCGAACAGGACGACGTCGGCCTGCTGCCCCGGGGCTACTTCGGCGCCAGCACCGGTGCCGGGGCCGCGCTGTGGGCGGCAGGCACACCGGGCAACACGGTGCGGGCAGTGGTATCGCGTGGTGGACGACCCGACCTCGCCGGCTCCCGACTGGCCGATGTTCATTGCCCAACCCTTCTCATCGTCGGCGGGGCGGATCGCGAGGTTCTCAGGCTCAATCGGTCTGCGGCAGCCCATCTTCACGGTCCGCATCAGGTTGCAGTGGTGCCTGAGGCTACCCATCTGTTCGAGGAACCCGGAGCCCTGGAGGCGGTCGCCCGACTGTCCGGGGAGTGGTTCGCCGAGTACCTTCCGATTCCAAAGATGCCGGCGTAGGTCGAAACGGTAGAAGCGGGGCGGGTCGGTGACGGACTCGGATGGAGACACCTACATGTCGGCGATGGTGGGCATCATTGACGCCACGGGTCCATGCACCCTCCTGCTCCGCCGCTTCGACGCCGATGTTGAGTATCCCTCACACTGGTGCTTCCCAGGGGGCCGGGTCGATGCCGGAGAAGCGGCCCCGGAAGCGGCAGCGCGCGAGGTCCTCGAGGAGACCGGGCTCCGGGTCGGGAGGTTGGAGGTCGTTGGTCGAGGTCGGTCGCTCAGCGCCACTGGCCGAACGTACCTGATCGACTGCTTCATCACTCAATCTTGGTCGGGAACCATGATCACGTTCCCCTCGGCCGAGCATTCCGCCGCGGCCTGGGTGCCTATCGAGGCCTCGGTCGACCTGGCGCCTGTGGGTCCCGTCACCCGCTGGCTCGCCACGACCATCCGGTCGCGCTTCAACCTGGCGTGAGGCCGCAAGTTGGGAGGTCGTCCGTTTTCGTCCCCGACGACCGAGGCCACGATTGAGACCGGCAACGGGGCCAGGACGGCCAGCGTGTGCCCGATGGCCGTCGCCTCGAGGGCGAACCTCGGGTCCTCCAACTGGCCGGGAATTCGACTGCCGCCAGATACCACAGACCTCTGATGGTCCGGAACAGCGTGACGACGGTGGCGTGAACGGCCCCGATCACATTCGGAGGTCATCGATGACCGAGTGAGCGTGGACGCGCTGGAGGAGGCGGTCCTTGACCGGTGCTGAGCGCCCATCGCGCCGGGTGGCTCGGGAAATCAGCTCACAGCAGGTTGGAGTCGACCAAATGCCACGTGCGTGCTGATGTTTCCGCGGTTCGAGCATCAGCGTTTGCATCTGTCGGGAAGCCAATGAAGAATATTGCCTCTGAACTGGGACAACGATTTCTCGCGAGGACGTAGTATCTCCTACAACACGGGTGGACCTTGGGTCACACAAATACAAACCGCCTGGTTGTGATCGACGGACCGACGTTTGCCTGGCCGGCTGGCCGGTCGGAAGCTGCAATTCCGCTACAGAAGCACGGCGAACTCTTCCGGAGCTATCCCGGCTTGTCGCAGCATGGACCGCAGAGTCCCGCGAGCAAGCGCTTTGTGAAGCGGCACGATCGCAGTGCGACCGTCGTCGTGACGCAGCTTGACGTGACTGCCACGTTGGCCAGCCCGAACGAATCCCACCTTGGCGAGAGCCCGGACTGCTTCCGCCCTGAGACGACTGGGAGAACTGAACTCACGCAGTCAGGCGCAGGGTGGCAATGATCGGGGGCTCCAGTTCTTTGGGAAGGGCTTCATCCTCGAAATAGAGTTCGAGGGCTTCTTTCAGATTCGCGAGGGCCTCCTCAGCCGTCTTACCCTGACTGGCGACCTCAACGTCGAGACAACGTGCGACGTACCAGGGATCCTCGTGAGTGATCGCTGCCGTGAACTCCATGGGCTCATCGTACCGGACGGTTCGCGCACCGCACCGATCAAAATGGCGAACATCCAGGTCACGGACTCGGGTGGAGGTGAACGGACTCGAACCGTCGGCCTCTACATTGCGAACGTAGCGCTCTACCAACTGAGCTACACCCCCGGGTTCCGACGAGAATAGCCGCACGGCATCGTGCGGCCTTCCACCGTGCCACCTGCATCGCCGGGCACCACGCCGCAGCGAACCTGCGCCCCGTGGCCCGTGGCCGTGGCCCCGTTGCCCGTGGGCCCCGACTTCGGGACCACCGGGAAGCATCAGTGCCCGAGTGTCGTGGTCGTTGCCGGCCCGGTCGTCGTGGTGGACGGCACTGAAGTCGTCGTACTCGTCGGCGGGACGCCCGTCGTGGTCGTCGACGCCGGCGGCAGGGTGGTGGGCGGGGTGGTCGTGGTCGTGGTGCCTGCTCCCGGCCCACCCGAGGCTGCCGGCGGGGGGAAGGTCCACATGCCGGTGACGCAGTTGCCTGGCTGCGCCGCCACCGCCACGTCGACACCGGGCAGGGCGCCGATCGACCAGACCTCGAGGGGTGGACCCGACTGCAGGCAGGCCAGCGTCGGCGCGGTGGTCTGCACTCCGCTTAGCGTCCCCAGGTACTGCGCGTTGCCGTAGGCGGTGGGAGGGACCACCGGACTCAGAGGGACGGTCGTGCCGTTCCACACGCCCGTGGTCACGAATCCGGTGCCGGGTGGGGTACTGGGCGGGGTTCCGGCCGCGCTGAGTGTGGGTCCGGTCTGATAGTCCTTGACGGCGGGAGCGTTGCCCAGCAGGGCCGCCAGCATTGCCGGATCGTTGCCATCCATACCCAGGGCCCAGATCCCCATCCCCCGCGATGTGGAAGGCGTTGGCCAGTTGGGCCTTCAGGGCCAGAGACGTCGGATTGTCGAAGAAGGTCTCGTGCCACTGGGTGCCCACCTGGTAGGAGGTCCACGGGGTCTGGGTCGCCGGGTCCCAGTAGGTCGGATGGCCCGACGCCGCGATCACCCCGTCGCTGAGGGGGCTCTCGCCCCCGGTCGGCTGCGCAGTCCGCGTTCCGTCCGTCGTCGGCCAGTCGTACCCGTAGAAGGGCACCCCGAGGATCACCTTCTGGGCCGGCATCACCGCGGTGAACTGTTGAAGCGCCTGGGTGTCGTTGAATCCCCCTCCGGTCAACGGCGCCGTCGCACTCGGCGTCACCCGGTCGTTCATGTCGTAGGCCATGACGAAGAACCCGTCGAGCGCCGGGGCCAGGGCGGCCACGTCATAGAAGCCGGCGCTGTCCCCAGCCGCGCTGGCATAGGTCGCCATGGTCACCTGCCAGTGGGAGTCGGCCGCGTGCAGAGCCGAGGACACCTGGGTGATCAGCGCCGTCAGCCCGCGCCGGTCACCGCTCCCCTCCCCCTCGAAGTCGAAGTTCACACCGTCGAGGTTCTTGGCGGAGACCGCAGCCACCAGGGCCGCGGACAACCGGGCGCCCGCGTTCGGGTCCGAGGTGATGGCGTCCAGGGCGGACTGGCTGAAGCAGGTAACGGTGAGCACCACCCGGTCGCCCGCGGCGTGCGATCTGGTCACCAGGTCGGCCAGATCCTGGCTCTCGTACCCGTTCCAACCCGAACCGCTCTCGTCGAACGTGCCATCGCCATTGGCGTCGACACTGAAGTACGCCAGGGTGGTCAGGTCCTTGACGTCGAAACCGGAGGATTGCGGCAGCGTCCAGTACGGGGCGTAGCCGAAGATCTCATGGGGCTGTAGCGGGGGGAGGCGGCCAGCGACGGTGGGGCCGGCGCCGGGGCCGCGGTGGCGGGGGGAAGGTCGACCGCGGGATGGGCCTCGGCCGCCTGCGCTCCGTTCCCCCGGGCGGGGGCGCCCCGGTGACGCGACGCCCCGCCGGCGAACGAGCCGAACGAGGTGCTGGTGCTCCCGGCCAGGAGGATGAGGGCCACCATGGCCACCGCCGCCGGCCCGATCCTGCGCCGCCCGAGCCCGTGCCGAGGATCGGCGGTCCTCCCCCGGTCACCCAGCCACTGCGATACGGCCGCCGCCATCCCGCCGACGACAGCAGCGGCGCCGGCTGCAGCCGCACCGACGGCACCGGTTGTCGCATCACCACCGGCACCAGGAGCACCGACGGCAGCAGATCCGCCATCGGGCTCGCCGGGCGCCACCGCCGGTGGCGCCGACTTGCGCCCGGCGGCGATCGCCTGCAACAAGGGGCCCACATCCGAGGAGGGGACGAGGAAACGGAACGAACCGTGGTGGGCGGCCCACGCGTCGTCGCTGACAGTGAGCTCGACAGCCCGTCTGCTCGGATCGACGGCCTGGCCGGCGACCTCGCCGGCGACCACACTGGAGACGATCGACCACGGAACGAGTGACGGCACCTCGAGCCGGGACCAGTCCGACCGGGCGACGACCAGACCCGCGTCGGTGGTCCGGAGGTCGAATTGCACCTCGCCCCCGGGGACGTCCCGTGGACCGGAGGCGGCGCCACCGGGGACGCCGGACGGCCGGCCCACGACACCGCAAAGGACGACCGGACCGGCAGGCGGAGCGGTGCGGGAAGGACGGCGGGACGAACGGCGGAACGATCTCATGGGATTCTCGGCGAGAGAGGCTGCACAGATCACCGACACTCGGGCCCGATGCCCGCCAGATGCCTGTGGTCAGACTACCACTCTGAGCATTTTAATGCCCAGTACAAGGGAGTTTGTCAATGGCTCCCACGCCATTGCGTCGAATTCCGGGCACGCCCCCGTCCAGGCTTCCCTAAAGATTCACCCCAGTGGTTCCGACAATGGACGTGCGGGCCGTCGTTGCGTGGCGAAACCAGACTGGTCACCCAGATGAAGCATCCGAGAGTCAGTTCCCCGAATGGGACGGTGGGCCCATGATCTTCGTCGAGGGCTTCCGCCTGCTCTTCGTGCTGGCCGGCTCGGTGGCCGGGTTCGAGATCGGCCGCCACGTCGACGGCAACCCCCACTCCCCGGTCATCGGCCTGCTGCTCGGCGCGGCGGTCAGCTACGTCGCTCGGCGGTGTGGCCGGGCGGCTGATCGACAAGGGGCTGCAGCAGGCGGTCTTCCTCTTCCGCAACACTCCCCCCGGGGAGATCTTCGCCGCTTCCATCATCTCGACCACCGGGATGCTCCTCGGCCTGGTGATCGGCCTGCCCCTGCATGGTCCTACTTCCGGTCCGGCTTCGCCGTGCTCACCACCGCGGTGACCTCGCCTGGGTGCTGGCCACCCTCGGGTGGCGTCTCGGCTCAGGTCAAGGGCCGCCAGATCGTCGCCGCCGCCGGCCTGTCCCGCATCCTGGCACCCCACGTGCAGCCGCATCCGGGCCACGCCCTGCTGGTCGACGCCTCCGCCATCATGGACCGCTTCTTGCTGGTGCTGGGCCGGGGCGGGCTGCTGTCCGGCGGCCTGGTCATCCCCCAGTTCGTCGTCGACCATGTCCGAGCAGTGGCCGAGGTCCCGGATCCGGTCAGCTCCCGCCGGGCCTGGCGGGGCCTCGAGTCCGTCGAGGCGCTCCGGGAGATGGGCGTGCCCGTCCACATCGCCCGTGACGAGGTCCCCGAGGTCGACGACCCCACCATCAAGCTGCTGACCGTGGCCCGACGGGTCGGCCTCCGCATCGGCACCTGCTCCTCCAACATCGTCGACGAGGCCGCCCGTTGGGAGCTGGCCGTGGTCGACCTCCGCGGCATCGCCAACGCGCTCGACCCGCGACCGCCTGCCCGGTGAGCGCCTCTCGGTCGAGCTGATCAAGGAGGGCCGCCAGCCGCGTCAGGCGATCGGTTACCTGCCCGACGGAGACATGGTCGTGGTCAACGATGCCACCCATCTCGTCGATCAGGGGACGGTGGCGGTCACCGTGCTCTCCACCCGCCCCACCAGCCAGGGGGTTATGGTGTTCGCCAAGCTGGCTGCGGCCAACGGTGTCGCCGACGAGGAGCTCACCAACGCGTCCTGACCGGGCCGGCGAACAGTGGCGAACAGTTGGCGACCGGTTGCGACCACCCGGAGGCGGCCCGCTACGCGCTCTTCACCGCCGCCACCAGCTTGGCCAGCGTGTCCTTGGCGTCCCCGAACAGCAGCGTGGTCTTCTCGTCGAACAGCAGGTCGTTGTCGATGCCGGCGAAGCCGGGCCGCATCGAGCGCTTGAGGAACACGATGTTCTGCGGCCTCGTCGGCGTTGATGATCGGCATGCCGTAGATGGGGCTCCCGGCGGTGTTCTTGGCGGCCGGGTTGACCGTGTCGTTGGCCCCGACGACCAGGGCGACGTCGGCGGTGGCCATCTCCGGGTTGGCCTCGTCCATCTCCTTCAGCTCGTCGTAGGGCACGTTGGCCTCGGCCAGCAGCACGTTCATGTGGCCGGGCATGCGGCCGGCCACCGGGTGGATGGCGTAGAAGACCTCGACCCCCCGCTCCATCAGCAGGTCGGCGAGCTCGCGGGCGGTGTGCTGGGCCTGGGCCACGGCCAGCCCGTAGCCGGGGATGATGACCACCTTGCGGGCGTAGGCGAGCAGCACGCCGATGTCCTCGGGCGTGCCCGCCTTCACCGGGCGGGTCTCCCCGGAGCCGTCGGCCCCGCCGGCGGCGGTCACCACCGAGCCGAACGCGCTGAACAGCACGTTGGCCAGCGAGCGGCCCATCGCCTTGCTCATCATCCGGGTCAGGAGGATGCCCGAGGCGCCGACCAGGGTGCCGGCGATGATCAGCAGGTTGTTGTTGAGGGTGAAGCCCGACGCGGCCACGGCCAGGCCGGTGAACGAGTTGAGCAGCGAGATCAGCACCGGCACGTCGGCGCCGCCGATGGGCAGCACGAAGATGACCCCGAGCACCAGCGACAGCACCGCGGTCGCCACCAGCAGGGGCACGCTGCCCGGTCACCAGGGTCCCGACGGCCAGGGCCACGATGGCCACGCCGACCACGGCGTTGATGACCTGCTGGGCCGGGTAGGTGATCGGCCGGCCGGTCATCAGCTCCTGCAGCTTGGCGAAGGCGATGGCGCTGCCGGAGAAGGACACGCACCCGACCAGCACGCCGAACAGCACCTCGGCGATCCGGTAGACCGCCGGCTTGGCCGGCGGCCTCGATGGAGGAACACCACGATCGAGATCAGGGCGGCGGCCCCGCCGCCCACGCCGTTGAAGATGGCCACCATCTGGGGCATCGCCGTCATCTTCACCAGGCGGGCCGCCGGCACGGCCACGGCCGCCCCGATGGCCATGGCCACCAGGGTCAGGACCAGATTCAGTGGTGTGGGCCGCGCACCTGCGGGGTAGGCGAAGGTGAAGCCGACGGCCACGCGGCCGCCGCGGCGCGCCGAGCAGGTTGCCGTTGCGGGCGTGCTTGGGCGAGCTCAGGCCCTTCAGGGCGAGGATGAAGCCGATGGCGGCCAGCAGGTAGATCAGGTCGATCCAGGTGTTGAGGGTCACTTGGACCACCGGCGTCACCGGCGTCGCCGTGTCCGGCGTCGGTCCGCGGCTTCGGCGGCCCGCTCGCGCCGGCTTGGCCTTGAACATCTCCAGCATCCGGTCGGTCACCACGAAGCCGCCGACGATGTTGAGGGTGGCCAGCAGCACGGCGAAGAAGGCCAGGGTGATCTGCACGGCGCCCGTGGGCGCTCCCCATGATCAGGATGGCCCCGACCAGCACGATGCCGTGGATGGCGTTGCTCCCCGACATGAGCGGGCGTGTGCAGGATGCTCGGCACCCGGCCGATGACCTCGTTGCCGACGAATGCGGCCAGCACGAAGATGGTCAGGAACTCGAGGATCCCGGTGCTCATGACCCCTCCCCCTGCTCGTCGTCGGTGTCGTCTCCGGTCTCGGCGGCCGGGTCGGCTGCCGGCGTCGGCCGGGGCCGGGACGGCTGCAGGCCCAGCGCCTCGGCGGTCGGCCCGTGGACCACCGTCGCCGGCCCGCACCACGCAGGTGCCGGCCACGATCTCGTCCTCGAAGTCGGGGGCCAGCTCGCCGTCCTTGACCAGCAGCCCGAGGAAGTTGGCGATGTTGCGGGCGTAGAGGAAGCTGGCGTGGGTCGGCATCGAGGCCGGCGGGTTGGTCAGCCCGACCACGGTCACCCCGCCGACGCCGGACGTCCTCGCCGGCCACCGACAGCTCGCAGTTGCCCCCGGAGTCGGCGGCCATGTCGACGATGACCGCCCCTCGGACATCCCCTCCACCATCGCCGTCGGTCACCAGCACCGGTGCCTTGCGCCCGGGGATCTGGGCGGTGGTGATGACCACGTCGGAGGCGGCCACCTCGGCGGCCAGCAGCTCCTGCTGCTTGGCCAGGTACTCGGCCGACTGCTCCTTGGCGTACCCGCCGGCGCCGTCCTGGGTCTCGAGGTCGAGCTCGACGAACTTGGCCCCGAGGCTCTGCACCTCCTCTTTGGCCGCGGCCCGCACGTCGTAGGCGCGCACCACCGCGCCCAGGCGCCGGGCGGTGGCGATGGCCTGCAGGCCGGCCACGCCGGCCCCCATCACCAGGACCTTGGCCGGCGGGACGGTGCCGGCCGCCGTCATGAACATGGGGAAGAACTTGGCCAGGTGCTCGGCGGCCGACAGGCCGGCCCGGTAGCCGGCCACCGTGGCCTGCGACGACAGGGCGTCCATCGACTGGGCCCGGCTGATGCGGGGCAGCAGGTCGAGGCTGTAGACGGTGGCGCCCTTGGTCGGCCAGCGCCTTGACCACGTCGGCGACGGCCACCGGCTGGAGGAAGCTGATCACCGACACGCCCGTCGGGCAGCAGCGGCCACCTCGTCGAGCGTCGGCGGCTGCACGCGGGCCGACGATGACGGCGCCGTCGAGGGCGGCGGCGGCGTCGGCGCACGACGGTGGCCCCGGCCTGCGGAAGTCGTCGTCGGAGAAGCGGGCGCCGGCCCCGGCTCCGGACTCGACGACGACCTCGACCCCGGATCCGGCCAGCTTGGCCGCCACCTCGGGGACGATCGCCACCCGGTCCTCCCCGGGCCGCGACTCCTTGATGACGGCGAGTTTCACGGCCATGAGGTATACAGGCAATTCGGGGCCGGGCGACCACTCCCGGCCCTGGAGATGCAGCCGGTCGGCGGATCACGTCGGTCGCCGGATGGCCGAGCCTGCCCGTGGGCGCGGCCGACTCCGGTCGGCCGGCGCCCTCGACGGCACGTCGGTGCCGGCGGCGTCGGGTCGCGCCGGTCCTCGCGACCGGTGGCCGGCCGGCTCGCCGGTCGGTCCGGCGCGTCCGTCGGCCCCGGCGGCGGTCGCCGCCGGGCGGCGTCGCCGCCAGGCGTCGGGTCACCGGCCCGGCGGCTGCCCGGTCGGTGTCGCCGACGCCGGCGTCGGCGTCCTCCGGTCCCGGCTCGTCGGTCCGCGTCGGCGACGTCGACCGCGGGCGCTCGAGCCCGTCGGCCAGCGAGCCAGGCGTCGTGGGACCGTCGGTCCGCGGAGAACTGCGGGACCTCTGGGCCCGCGGCGAAGGCGGCGGCGTCCTCGCTCGACATCGGCCGGGAGAAGAAGAACCCCTGGGCGGCGTCGGCGTCGAACGCCCGGACGATCTCGACCTGGGCCGCCGTCTCCACCCGCTCGACGATGGCCGACATCCCGAGGGAGTGGGCCATGTGGATCACCGTCTCCACCACCAGGCGGTTGATCCCCTGGTTCGACTCGAGGCCGGCGATGAACGAGCCGTCGATCTTCACCGTGCTGATCGAGTGGCGCTTGAACGGCTCGAACGACGACCAGTTGGTGCCGACGTCGTCCACCGACAGCTGGACGCCCATGTCGCGAGAGGGCCTTCAGGTCGGCCGAGGCCGTCGGAGTCGACCACGGCGTCCTCGGTGACCTCCAGGTTCAGCTGCCCGCTCGGGAAGCCGGTCTGCGTCGAGCGCCGTCGGCCACCGCCTTGGACACCTCGCCGCGGCGGAGCTGGCTCGATGGTGCAGTTGACCCCCAGCTGGATGCTCGGCGACCAGCTGCAGGCCTGCTCGCAGGCCTCCATCAGGATCCACCGGGTGAGCGGGCCGATGTCGCCGCTGGCCTCGGCCTGCGGGAATCAGCCGGTCGGGCGAGATGCGGCCCGTGGGTCGGGTGGTGCCAGCGCACCAGCGCCTCCATGCCGAGCAGTCGGCCCGTCGGACAGGTCGACGACCGGGCAGGTACTCGAGGTAGGGCGCCCCGCAGGGTGAACGTCGGCTCGGTGTCGGTCAGCACGGCCCGACCGCCGCGTCGCTCGGCCGGGCTGCCGCCACCGGAGCGAGGACCGCTCGACCGTTCGGGTCTCACCTGAGATGCATCGATCCGCCGGGCCTGCACTTGAGCAGTTTGCCGGCCGGCCAGCCCCCTGTCGCGGCCTGATGGCCGGCCGGCTCGTGCCGCCGCCGGCCAGCTCCCCGGCGGCTCCGGCTACCGGCCTCGCCCGAGCCGCTCGACGGCGGTCAGGAACGCCGGCCGCTCCCCGCCGCCGTGGGCCACCAGGTTGGCCCCGGTCACGTAGCCGGCCAGCGGCGAGGCCAGGAACAGGCAGAGCCCGGCCATGTCCGCCGGCGTCCCGAACCGGCCCAGGGGCACGGTGGCCGCCACCGCGGCCATGCCCGTCGGCGCCCCCGTAGTGGTCGTCGGCCGCCTCGGTGGCCACCATGCCCGGCGCTCACGGCAGTTGACCCGCACCTTGGGGGCCCACTCGATGGCCAGGGACTGGGTCAGGTTGATCAGGCCGGCCTTGGCCGCACCGTAGGCGGCCGTGCCCGGCGACGGCCGCAGCCCGCTGACCGAGCCGATGTTGACGATCGAGCCGCCGTCGTCCTGGGCCTGCATGACCGCGTTGGCCGCCTGGGCGCAGTAGAGGGGCGCCAGCAGGTTGAGGGCCACGATCGACGTCGGAGAACCGGGGCGAGGCGGTGGCCGCGTCGACCTGGGGCGAGCCGCCGGCGTTGTTGACCAGCACGTCGAGCCGCCCGAACCGCTCCACGGTCGCCGTCGACCACCGAGGACGCCTGATCGGGGTCGCGGACGTCGGCGCGCACGAAGACGCGCCCGGCGGACGGCCCCGGCGGCGTCGGCGGCCGCGGGGAGCTCGTCCTCGGCCACCGTCGGTGCGCCCGCACACCACCACGTCGGCCCCGGCGGCCAGGAACGCCTCGGCGATCCCCCGTCCGATCCCCCTGGTCCCGCCGGTCACCACCACCACCCGGCCGGTGAAGTCGAGCGCTCCGGATGCCGCGGGCGAAATCGAATGTGGCCACAGCTGCCTCCCGGTCTCCGACTGGTACTGTCCTGACGCTGTATCAGATCACGCCGATCGGATCGTGCCGACCCGGTCGCCGCCGGCCGCGCGCACGCCCGATGCGCGCCGGGCGTCGTGGCCGGCGGTCCGCGGGCCGCGCCCCCGAACCCCCGGAGCAGGCCATGCCCATCACGTCCCACCAGTAGCGGCCCGGCATCGCCGAGGTGGTCATCGACCACCCGCCGGTCAACGCCCTCGACGTGGCCGGCTGGTTCGCCCTGGCCGACGGCCGTGCTGGCCGCCGGGCGGGTCCCCGACAACCGGGTGGTGATCGTGCGGGCCGAGGGACGGGGCTTCTGCGCCGGCGTGGACATCAAGGAGATCCAGGCCGAGGGGGACGAGGCCCTGATCGGCGCCAACCGGGGGTGCTTCGCCGCCTTCGCCGCCGTCTACGAGTGCGAGGTGCCGGTCATCGCCGCCGTCCACGGGTTCTGCCTCGGCGGCGGGGTCGGCATCGTCGGCAACGCCGACATCGTGGTCGCCTCCGACGACGCCACCTTCGGGCTGCCCGAGGTCGACCGGGGCGCGCTGGGTGCGGCCACCCACCTGTCCCGGCTGGTCCCCCAGCACCGGATGCGGTCGATGGTCTACACGGCGCAAGCCGGCCACCGCCGCCGAGCTCCACCACTACGGATCGGTGCTCCGGGTGGTCCCCGCCGACCAGCTGGTCGAGGCCGCCTACGAGGTGGCCGACGACATCGCCGCCAAGAGCCCGACCATCATCCGCCGGGCCAAGGAGTCGCTCAACGGGATCGACCCGGTCGACGTCAAGCGCAGCTACCGCTTCGAGCAGGGATTCACCTACGAGCTGCACGTGGCCGGCGTGGCCGACGAGCAACGGGCCGCCTTCGTCGAGAAGCGCGACGCCGACACCTCCAGCTAGGAGCGGGCGACCATGGCTGACAAACGGATGACCCTCGACGACCTGGTCGGCGAGCTGCGCAGCGGGATGACCATCGGCATCGGCGGATGGGGCTCGCGGCGCAAGCCGATGGCCGCGGTCCGGGCCATCCTCCGCTCGGACCTCACCGATCTCACCGTGGTCTCCTACGGCGGGCCCGACGTCGGGCCTGCTGTGCGCCGCCGGCAAGGTGGCCAAGGTGGTGTTCGGATTCGTCACCCTCGACTCCATCCCCACCGACCCCCACTTCAAGGCGGCCCGCCAGACCGGCGCCATCGAGGCCATGGAGATCGACGAGGGCATGTTCTACCTGGGCCTGCTGGCCGCCTCCCAGCGGGTGCCCTTCCTCCCCACCCGGGCCGGGCTGGGCTCCGACGTGCTGCCGGGTCAATCCCGTCGCTGCGCACGGTCATCTCGCCCTACGACGACGGCGAGGAGCTGGTGGCCATGCCGGCCCTCCGGCTCGACGCCGCCGTCGTCCACGTCAACCGGGCCGACGCCAGCGGGCTCCGGCCAGATCCTCGGACCCGACCCCTTCTTCGACGAGCTGTTCCTCGGCGCCGCCGAGCGGCGGTTCGTGACCACCGAGCGGATCGTCGCCACCGACCAGTTCGCGTCGGAGGGCCCGCTCCAGACCATGTGCATCAGCCGGCTGCTGACCGACGGTGTGGTCGAGACCCCGGGCGGCGCCCACTTCACCGCCTGCGTTCCCGACTACGGCCGGGACGAGGAGTTCCAGAGGGCGTACGTGGCCGCCGCCGGCCGATCCCGACGCTGTGGGCCGCGTTCCGCCGGCGGTACCTCGACGTGGACGAGGCCGACTACCAGGCGGCCACCGGCGAGCGCGGCCGACGGCGCGGGCGCGGCCAAGGCGCGTCGAGGAGTGGCGCATGACCGCGCCACCGACCGACACCGGGGTCACCCGGGCCGAGTACTGCGCCATCGCCTGCGCCGAGGTGTTCCGCGGCGACGGCGAGGTGATGGCCAGCGCCTTCGGGACCGCACCCGGCCCTCGGCGCCCGGCTGGCCCGGCTCACCTTCGCCCCCGACCTGGTGCTGACCGACGGCGACGCCGCCCTGGTGGACGGGGCCCCGGCGCTCGGGGCCGCGCCCGTCGACGCTGGTCCTCGAGTCGCACATGCCCTACCGGAGGGTGTTCGACGTGGTGTGGTCGGGCCGGCGCAACCTGATCATGATGGCCTCGCAGATCGACCGCACCGGCAACCAGAACATCAGCGCCATCGGCGACTGGGCGCGGCCCAAGGCCCAGCTGGTCGGCGTGCGCGGCGCCCCGGGCAACACCGTCAACCACTCGACCAGCTACTGGGTCCCCAACCACTCGACCCGGTCGTTCGTCGAGCAGGTCGACGTGGTGTCCGGCGTCGGGTACGAGCGGGCCGCGGCCGCCGGGCCCGTCGGCCACCCGCTTCCACGAGATCCGTCACGTGGTCTCCAACCTCGGCGTCTTCGACTTCGAGACGCCGGACCAGGTGATGCGCCTCCGTTCGGTCCACCCGGGCGTGACCGTCGACGAGATCGTCGAGGCCACCGGGTTCGACCTGGTGGTGCCGACCGACGTGCCCGAGACCCGCATGCCCACCCCGCGAGGAGCTCGAGCTGCTCCGCACCGTGCTCGACCCGCGGGGCCTGCGGGACGCGAGGCGCGTGACCGGTCCGAGGCGTGACCGTCCGGCTCCGCGACCGGTACATCCCGCCCTGCACACCCGCTTCTGCCGGCTGGTCGGCGTCCGGTACCCCATCGTCCAGACCGGCATGGGCTGGGTGGCCGGGCCCCGGCTGGTGGCCGCCACGGCCGAGGCCGGGGGACTGGGCATCCTGGCCTCGGCCACCATGACCTTCCCCGAGCTGGTGGCCGCCATCGCCGAGGTCCGGTCCCGCACCGACCAGCCCTTCGGCGTCAACATGCGCACCGACGTCGGCCGACGTCGGGCGAGCGGGTGGCGCTGATGATCGACAACGGCGTGCAGGGTGGCCAGCTTCGCCCAGGCCCCCAACCCCGACCTGGTCGGCCGGTGCCGCGACGCCGGGCTGGTGGTCATGCCGACCATCGGGGCCCGGCGCCACGCCGAGAAGGTGGCCGGGTGGGGCGTCGACGCGGTCATCGCCCAGGGCGGCGAGGGCGGAGGCCACACCGGGCACGGTGCCCACCTCGCTGCTGACCCCGGCGGTGGTGGACGCGGTGGGCGACACGGTGGCGGTGATCGCCGCCGGCGGATTCTTCGACGGGCGGGGCCTGGTGGCCGCGCTGGCCTACGGCGCCGACGGGCATCGCCATGGGCACCCGCTTCCTGCTCACCCAGGAGAGCCGGGTGCCCGACGCGGTGAAGCAGGTCTACCTGGGCACCCCGGTGACCGGCACCGTGGTGTCCACCGCGGTCGACGGAGCGCCCCAGCGGGTGATCCGCACCGAGCTGGTCGACCACCTCGAGACGGTCGGGCTGGCTGCGGAACCTGCCCCGGGCCCTGGCCAACGCCCACGCCTTCCGCCGGCAGACCGACACCTCGCTCGCTCGCCCTGGTGAAGGAGGGCCGGGCCCTCAAGCAGGGCAACGAGCTCTCCTGGCCCCAGGTGGTGATGGCGGCCAACGCCCCGATGATGACCAAGGCGGCGCTGGTCGACGGCCGCACCGACGTCGGCGTCCTCCCCACCGGTCAGGTGGTCGGCGAGATCGGCGAGCTGCCGACGGTGGCCGAGCTGATCGGGCGGGTCATCGACGAGGCCGACCGCCGTGCTCGACGCGGTTCGGGGCCACCCCACCGGCGGGAGGCGGCGGCCGCCGGTCGGCGATCAACCGCCGGCGCCTCGAGCACGGAGCCGCGGTCCAATGCGCCACTGCCCCGGCCTGCCCGCATATGATACTGGCGCCCCAGGACGGACCGGCAATTGCCCATTGTGTCCCCTGCGACGTGAGCACATAATCTGTCATGCACCGTGCGATGTCAGACCGAGTCAACCGCGACACCCTGCCCAGGATCAATGGGCCCGCCCCGGCCAGGCGCGATCGATCCACTGAATGACCTGAAATTCGAGGAGTCCCGATGTCGGAGGCAGTTCCGCCTCATCCTCGAGCGATCCGGCCCCGGACCGGCCCGCGGCCGGTCCCCGATCAGCATCACCGGCGTCGGCGCGGTCACCGGCTACGGCTGGGGAACGAAGCACCTGTGGGACGGGTTCCTCCTCGGCGAGAGCGCGGTCAAACTGGTCACCGGCCTCGACGGCTATCGTCGACGGCGGCCAGGCCTATCTCTCGCTGATCGCCGACGAAGGCGACCGCCGCGACGGCCCGAGCCGGTTCATGCGGGCGCTGCGCTTCGCCGCCCGGGAGGCCGATCACCGACGCCCTCGAGCGGGGCTGGAAGCCCGGCCCGGTGGTCGGAGTGGTCCACAGTCTCGAGGCCGGGCGACATCGAGATGTGGAGCGAGTTCTACCGGTCGGGCGAGAGCAGGGTCCGGCCCAAGACGTGGGTCAACATGATGCCGTCGCACCGTCATCTCCCATGCTGATGAAGGAGAACGACTTCCACGGGCCGACCATGTCGGTCTCGGCCATGTGCGCCAGCTGCCAACGCCGCCATGATCACGGCCAAGTCATGGCTCGACACGGGCATCGCGTCCGACGTCATCCTGCTGGCCACCGACCTCTGCGGCATGCCCCAGAACCTGCGGCGGCTTCAGCGACCTCGGCGCCGCCGTCCTCGACATGCCGCCCTTCGAGGCCTGCCGTCCCTTCCAGGAGGGCAGCCGGGGCTTCGTCGGGGGTGAGGCCGCCGTGGCCATGGTCCTGTCCACCGAAGCCGGCCGGCTCGTATGCCGTCGGTCCTCGGCGGGGCAATGACCATGGACGCCTCAACCTGGTCGGCGTGGCCCCTGATCTCGAGGAGCTGTTCCGCTGCTTCCGCGCGGCGACTGGCCGACGCCGGGCGTCGACGCCGCGACGACGTCGCCTACATCAATGCCCACGGGCCGGGCACCGCCCAGTGCGACGCCGCCGAGGCGGCGGTCCTCGACGAGCTCTTCCCGGCTGCGCACGGGCATCTTCTCGGTCAAGCCGCTGATCGGCCACTGCCAGTCGGCGGCGGCCGCGGTGGAGACGCTGGCCACCATCTACGCGTTCCAGACCGGGTTCGTCCCCGCCCCCCGCCAGGTGGCTCCCGGCCATCCCAAGCTGGTCGACGGGCGGACCCCCCGGGTGCCCGGGCTGATGGTGAAGTCATCGATCGGCATGGGCGGCTATAACACGGTCGTGGTGAGGCGGAACCCGACGACTGAGCGCAACCGGACCGAACGGCCGATCCGTTCCAGCTGACCGCCGATCGATATGGGCGCCAGCATCCGAGGCCACTCCGCCTGACGGGCACTGCGCCGCTACAAGGCTGACAAGGCTAAAGGCAGCCCGGAATCACGCCGATATCCAGAGCCTATGGCCACGACGAGCAGCTTCGGCGACCGGCGCTCGCAGGTGTCGTTCGATCGAGTCGAGCTCGACGATTCGACCGCTCGGCGACCGCGCCTTCGAGTTGTCCGAGGGCGATCGAGCTCGCCGGCAAAGAGCTCAGGTCGGTGACCTGGGTCTACGACATCGGCCGAGGACACGGTCATCTGGTCGTCCCCGATCGAGGAGTTCTTCGGGTTCGAGGAGGGCGTGCGGGGGTTCTCCGTGCTACCAGAGCACGCCGCCGCCCGGGCGTCGCCGGCGGACCGGGACGTCGCCGCAGACGACCGACCGGAGTCGTCGGGCCCGAGCCGCGTTCGCCGCGGCGCCGACGCCGGGGAGCGCCTGCTCGCACCGATCCTGGCCCCGATCCGCCGGGGCTCCCGCCGGCCGAGTTCGACCTCCACATGACGGTGCACTGCCCCGACGGGGTCGCTCCACAACGTGGTGGTCCGGGCCTCCCCCATGGCCGCTCCGAGCGATTGCGCCCGAGCGTCGAGCAGCCACCGGATGCCGTTCTACGCCGGCGTCGTGGTCGATGTGACCGCCCAGCAGCGGTTCGAGACGCGAACTCGGCGAGATGGTCGACCGCTACCGGCTGCTCACCGAGGTCTCCCCCGACGTGGTGCTTCGTGCACCAGAACGGGCGGCTGGTCTACGGCAACCGCGCCGCGGCGCGCATGACTGGATCGGCGCCGACGGACGAGGAGTACGCCAGGCGTTCACCAAGTACTACGGCCGCCCGATCACCGACTTCATGCACCCGGGCGACATCCCCGACGTGGCCGAGCGCCTGGCCCAGCTCACCGAGCCGGGGCAGTTCTTCGAGCACGGCGAGGTCCGGTCGTCTCCATCCGGACGGAACCGCGACCGTCATGGAGGTCACCAGCATCCGCACCACCTGGGCCGGCGAGCCCGCCTACCAGGTGATCGCCCGGGACATCTCCGAGCGCAGGGCCGCCGAAGCGGCCAACCGCTACCGGGCCAGCCTGGTCGCCCATGTCTCCGACGCCATCATCGGCATCGACGCCGACGGCATGATCGAGAGCTGGAACGAGGCGGCCCAGGCCATCTACGGATGGACGGAGGACGAGGTGGCCGGCATGTCCATCGGCGCCGTGGTCACCGCCAACCGCACCGACAGCGCCGCCGTCCTCGAGCGGGGCCAGCGGACCCATCGTGCGCAAGGACGGCTCCTCGGTGGACGTGATGGTGTCCATCGACCCGCTCATCGACGACGACACCCAGCCGTCCGGCTGGGTCGTGGTGTGCACCGAGCTGACCGACGCCCGCCAGGCCGAGGCCGGTCGCCGGGCCGCCGAGGAGCGGTACGAGGCGGTGGTGGCCTCGCTGAGCGAGGGCATCGTGCTCTTCGACGAGTTCGGGCAGGATCTCCGCCCACAACGAGGCCGCCGGCCGCATCCTCGGGGAGCGGCTGAAGGCGGGGAACAGCCACCAGATATTCACCGGGGCGTCGATCGCCATCGAGGCCAACGGGCATCCGATGTCACCGGACATGTTCCCCCACGCACGGACCCTGCTGACCGGCGAGTCCGAGGACGACGTGGTGATCGGCGTGACCGACGGGAGCGGCCGCCGTCAGTGGCTCTCCCTGAGCTCCCGCCTCCTGTCCGGGGCCGGCCAGGTGGACGCCCCCATGGTGGTCTGCTCGTTCACCGACGTGACCGACCGGAAGGCGGCCGAGGCCCAGCTGCACTGGCTGGCCTACCACGACTCGCTCACCGGGCTCGGCAACCGCTCCCTGTTCAACGACGAGCTCGAGCGGGAGCTGATGGTGTCGATGCAGCGGGGCACCAACCTGGCCGTCCTCTTCATCGACCTCGATCGCTTCAAGCTGGTCAACGACTCGTTCGGGCACGCCATGTGGCGACGAGGTCCTGTTGGCCCTGGCCCAGCGGTTCAAGTCGGCGGTGCGGGGCGGCGACCTGGTCAGCCGGTTCTCCGGCGACGAGTTCGTCGTGCTCTGCCGCAACGTCCACGACGTCAACGTGGCCGTGAGCCTGGCCACCGAGTACTCGCGGCTGCTGGCCGAGCCGGTGCAGCTCTCCTCGGGGCGCAACGTGGTGGTCACCTGCAGCGTCGGGATCTCCTTCGTCATGCGGGGCCGCCAGACCGCCCAGGACATCCTCCAGCAGGCCGACGCGGCCATGTTCCAGGCCAAGAACCGGGGACGCTCGCGGGTCGAGGTGTTCGACGAGTCGCTGCGGGCCAAGTCGGTCGCCCGCCTCGAGATCTACGACGACCTGCGCCACTCGATCGACCACGACGAGATGACCGTCCACTACCAGCCCATCGCCACCGTCGAGGAGGACCGGATCGTGGCCATGGAGGCGCTGGTCCGCTGGCACCACCCGTCGCGGGGCCTGCTGGGCCCGATGGAGTTCATCCCCTTCGCCGAGGAGACCGACCTGATCTTCTCGCTCGGGCGCTGGGTGCTCCGGGAGGCGTGCCAGGCCATGGCCAAATGGCGCCGCGAGCTGCCCGGGGCCGAGGACGCCTACGTCACGGTGAACCTGTCGGCCCACCAGCTGAGCGACACCGAGCTCCTCGACACCATCGCCTCGGCGCTGGCCGACTCGGGGCTGCCCCCCGAGGCGCTGGTGATGGAGGTGACCGAGAGCATGCTGATGAGCGACACGTCGGCGTCGATCGCCATGCTGGGCGGGATCCACGAGATGGGCGTCGGCCTGGCCATCGACGACTTCGGCACCGGCTTCTCGTCGCTCGCCCAGCTCAAGCGCTTCCCCGTCAAGATCCTGAAGATCGACAAGTCGTTCGTGGACGGGCTGGGCACCTTCGACAACGACGAGGCCATCGTCGCCGCCATCGTCCAGCTCAGCAAGGCGCTCGGCCTGGTGGTCCTGGCCGAGGGGGTGGAGACGCCGATCCAGCTGCAACGGGTCTCGGAGCTCGGCTGCGACCTCTACCAGGGCTACCTGATGTCCCGGCCGACCCGCGCCGACCGGGTCGACTTCAACATCCGGGCGCCCCAGGACGGGGCCGCCGAGTTGAGCCTGGTCCCACCCCGACCCCGACCCCGACATCGATCCCGACTCCGACATCGAGACCGACTCCGACATCGAGCCCGACTCGGCGCCCGGTGCGGCCGGCGAGCTGGGCCCGTCGTCCCCCGAGGCCGGGTAGCAGGACCCCGGGACCGGCGGGGTCCCACAGGGACCGGTCCCGGCGGGTGGCGGCGGGCGGCGGCGGAGGCCGGCAACGACGGCCCCGAACCGGGAGAAGCCACCCATCGATCGGTGGAGATCCCATCCCATAGTCATCGTGCCGTCGCAGGCAGGATCGTCTGAGACGAAGTCCACCGGATAGCGACCGGGTCCGGTCGGTGGCATGCGACAACGGGCGCCGACCCGGCATCACGGGGCAGTGGGTTCCCTCGCCACCCGGCGGGCCGGAGCGACACGGCGCGGATGGCGTCCGGACCGGCTCTTGGACAGATGTCCAAGTCTCCCTTATCGTGATTTCGTGGAGTTCAACGCAGGTGCAGCTCCCGAGGGGGAGGATCGGCGGTTGTCGCACGGGAAGCTTCGAGTCTTCCAGTTCGCCACTGGAAACGTCGGCTCCGAGATGGTGGGGAGGATCGTCGAGCATCCCGACCTGGAACTGGTCGGCCTCTACTGCTACTCGCCCGACAAGGTGGGCCTCGACGCCGGCGAGATCGTCGGGATCGCGCCACTCGGGGTGACAGCCACGGGCGATGTGGCAGACGTGCTCCGGGCCAAACCGGACGTGGTGAACTTCAACGGCGTCTGGCCGGACATCGACCTGTTCTGCGAGCTGCTCGATGCGGGCATCAATGTCGTCACCACGTCGGACTGGATCACCGGCTACCACCGCGATCGGAACCATCCCCACCCATCGGGCCGGAAGCCCACGGAACTCATCGAGGCCGCCTGTCAACGTGGGGGTACGACGTTCTACGGGACGGGAATGAACCCCGGTCTTGCCCAGATTCTCAGCGTTGTGGCCACCGCAGGGATGGGACGGGTGGACCACGTCACCGTTCTGGAGACGGTCGATGTCTCATGTCACCACTCGGTGGACACATGGAAGAACGTGGGCTACGGACGGCCCGTGGACGACCCCGAGGTCCCCGGCCTCTTGGAGACCGGTTGCACGGTCTTCGCCGACTCGATCCACATGATGGCGGACTGCTTCGACCTGGCGATCGAAGACATCGCGTTCGAGTGCGAACTCGGTGCCTGCACTGAAGACGTTGACCTGGGCTGGTGGACACTGTCCAAGGGGTCAGTGGGAGCCAGCCTCGTCAAGTTCAAGGGAATCTCGGGCGGTGAGCCGAAGATCGAGGTGCACCTCGAATGGCAGATGGCTCCGAAGACCGAACCACGTTGGGAGGTTCAAGGCTGCTACATCACCACCATCGAGGGCGACCCCACGATCGTCAACCGCCACATGATCTTCCCCGCCACCGGAATGCCGCACGGTGCCTGGACGCCGGAGTACTTCGCCTCGGTGGGTATGACGATCACCGGGATGCCGGCCCTCAATGCCATCCGGTCCGTGTGCGAGGCGAAACCGGGCCTAATGACAAGTTCGGACCTTCCGCTCCGCGCCTTCGGCGGTCGCTTTGACGACATCGCACCTACCGGACCGTTGCCAGGTAGATAGCGCCATGGGTCTCCGCTACCCATTCCCGGCATCGCCCAACGGCTGGTTCAGTGTCGGTGCGGGAGCCGACCTCGCGCCAGGTGACGTGCGACCGGTGACCTACCTCGGGCAGGACCTCGTGCTGTTCCGGGGTGAAGACGGTACTGCTCGGGTCTTCGACGCCTACTGTCCCCACCTGGGAGCCCACTTGGGCATCGGCGGTCGCGTGTGCGGGGACGGAATCGCCTGTCCGTTCCACGGTTGGCGCTTTGACGGTGCAGGCCAGCTCGCCGAAGTACCGGGGCTGGATCGCAGGCCCCCGCGTGCCCGTGCCCATGCGTGGCCGGTATGCGAGCGCAATGGTCGTATCTTCATCTGGCACCACGCCGACGGCCTTCCTCCCGGCTACGAGGTGACCGGCTACCGGCCGGACGAGTCGAAGTGGACGCCTTGGAGAACCAACTCCTACGAAGTTCGCGTCCACGTCCAGGATCTGACCGAGAACATCATCGACCGGTCCCACTTCGCAGCGGTCCACGACATGGCACCGCCCGAGAGCGATCACTTCGATGTTCGGTTCGAGGGTAGCTCGATGATCGTCGAGCAGAGCCTCAAGGTGACCGCTGTGGACGTCGCCGGGTATGAGATCCAGACGACCTCGACCACGTGCGGCCCCGGGATCGTGGCGGTCGAGGTCAGCCAGGAGCCCATCGAGATGCTCACCTACATCACGCAGACCCCCATCGACGAGGAGCTCACGGAGGTGAACCTCTGCTTCTCGATGAAGGCCCTACCGGACGAGAAGGCCACCGAGTCGATCAGCGAACTCAACGACAGGATCACCAATGAGCAGTTCACCCAGGATGTGCCGATCTGGGAGAACAAGATCTACCGGGAGCGCCCGATGCTCACCCAGAACGACGGCCCGGTGGTGCAATACCGCCGATGGTTTCGTCAGTTCTACTCCGATCCGGGATGACATCCGCCACCCAAGTGGCGGCCACGCTCCGCTCAGATCCGAAGCCGCCCTATCCCAGTCGCTCGATGATGGTGGCGTTGGCCTGGCCGCCGCCCTCACACATCGTCTGGAGCCCGTAGCGGACCCCGGTCCGCTCCATCTCGTTGACCAGGGTGGCCAGCAGCCGCGCCCCGGACCCACCGGTCGGGTGCCCGATGGCGATGGCGCCACCGTTGACGTTCACCCTCTCCATGTCCGGGTGGTGCTCCTGCTCCCACGCCAGCACCACCGAGGCGAACGCCTCGTTGATCTCGATCAGGCCGATGTCGTCGAGCGAGAGCTTCGACTTCTCGAGCACCAGCGTGGTGGCGGGGATCGGCGCGGTGAGCATGATCACCGGGTCGTTGGCGGCCACCGCGAAGGTATGGAAGCGGGCGCGGGGCCGGAGGCCGAGTTGGCCGGCCCGCTCCTCGGACATGATCAGCACGGCCGCGGCCCCGTCGGAGATCTGGGACGAGCTGGCCGCGGTGATCAGGCCGTGCTCGACGAAGGCCGGCGGGAGGCCGGCCAGCTTCTCGTAGGTCGATCCCGCCCGCACCCCCTCGTCGGAGGTGAGCGGTCCCTCACCGGCCGGGTCACCCTCGTCGGTCCCGGCCACCGCCACCTTGTCCTCGACGCGGGCCCGACGGGTGGCCAGGGGCACGATCTCGTTCTCGAACCTGCCTTCGGCGATGGCCCGCGCCGCCCGGTCGTGCGACCGCAGGGCGTACCGGTCCATCGCCTCGCGGCTGATCCCCCACCTCCGGGCGATCTCCTCGGCCGACAGGCCCTGATGGATGAAGTCGAAGCGGCCGTGCACGGAGGGCCCGTAGGCCTCACCGGGGCCGTGGTCGGTGGTCGAGCCGATCGGCACCCGGCTCATCGCCTCGACCCCCCCGCCGATGACGATGTCCATGGCCCCGGACATGACGGCCTGGGCGGCGAAGTGGACCGCCTGCTGCGCCGATCCGCACTGCCGGTCGACGGTGGTCCCGGGGACGGTGACCGGGAAGCCCGCGGCCAGGGCCGCGTTCCTCCCCACGTTCATCGCCTGCTCCCCCACGGTCATCGTGCACCCGTAGACCACGTCCTCGACCGAGCCCGGATCGAGGCCGTTGCGCTCGATCAGCGCCCTCAGCGGCTCGGCGGCCAGGTCGACGGCGTGCCATCCCGACAACCGCCCGTTCCTCTTGCCCACCGGGGTCCGGACCACATCGACGATCACCGCGTTCGGCATCCTCCCATTGTGGCCGACAGGCCCTGGTTGCCGGAAATCTGGCGGTGTGTCAGATTTCCACTGACACCCGACCGAACGATGGGCCCGACCATGGACGCACCGATGGACCTGCGCTTCACCCCTGCCCAGGAGGCGTTCCGGGCCGAGGCGCGGGCCTGGCTGGGAGCCAACGCTGCCGGAGCCGGCATCGCTCCCCTCGCTCGACACCGCCGAGGGCTTCGAGGCCCATCGGGCGTGGGAGCAGGCCATGTACGCCGACCGGTGGTCGGTGGTGTCCTGGCCCGAGGAGTTCGGGGGCCGGGGGGTGGGCATCGTCGAATGGCTGATCTTCGAGGAGGAGTACTGGCGGGCGCAGGCGCCCCTGCGGGTCAGCCAGAACGGGGTGTTCCTGTTGGCCCCGACCCTGTTCGAGTTCGGAACCGACGGGCAGAAGCAGCGATTCCTCCCCGCCATGGCCTCGGGCGCCGAGATCTGGTGCCAGGGGTGGTCCGAGCCCGACGCCGGGAGCGACCTGGCCGGCATCCGCAGCCGGGCCGTCCGGGCGCCGGACGACGACGGATGGCTGCTGACCGGCCAGAAGACCTGGGCCTCCCGGGGCGCCTTCGCCGAGTGGTGCTTCGGGTTGTTCCGCACCGACCCGGAGGCGGAGCGCCACCGGGGCCTCACCTACTTCCTCGTCGAGACGGGCGCTCCCGGCGTGACGGTCCGTCCGATCCCCCAGATCGACGGCGAGACCGGCTTCGCCGAGATCTTCTTCGAGGACGCCTTCGTCCCCGACGAGCAGGTCCTCGGCGGGGTGGGCCGCGGGTGGAACGTGGCCATGGCCACCGCCGGCTCCGAACGGGGCCTGAGCCTCCGCAGCCCGGCCCGCTACAGCGAGGCGGCCCGACGCCTGGTGGCGCTGTACCGCCGGCGCCTGGACGACGACCCGGCCCGCGCCGCCCGCAGCGCCGACGCGGTGGCCCGAGCGTGGATGGACGCCGAGGCCTACCGGCTCCACACCCTGTGGACCGCCACCCGGGTGCTCGACGGCGGGTCCGTCGGGCCCGAGGCCAGCGCCAACAAGATCCACTGGTCGGAGACCGACCTGGCCATCCACCGGACGGCCCTGGCGCTGCTCGGCCCCGAGGCCGAGCTGCACGGCGGCGGAACGGTGGCGCCCTGGCTCGACGGCTACCTCTTCGCCCTCGCCGGCCCCATCTACGCGGGCACCAACGAGATCCAGCGCAATGTGGTGGCCGAGCGCATGCTCGGTCTGCCCCGCACCTGAGGGAGAACCCGGCCCGTGCGCTTCGCCTTCACCGAGCAGCAGATCGAGTTCCGGGACGCGGTGCGCCAGGTGCTGGCCAAGGAGTGCACCACCGACGACCTCCGGGTCGCCTTCGACTCCCCCGCCGCCCGGACCCCCCGCTGGGCCACCCTGGCCGCGCTGGGTGTGGTCGGCCTGTCGGTGCCGGTCGCCCACGGGGGCCTCGGACTGGGCCTCGTCGACCTGGTCCCCCTGCTCGAGGAGGCCGGGCGGGTGGGGCTGCCCGAGCCGCTGCTCGAGACCACCGCCCTGGCCGCCCCGGTGCTGGCCGAATTGGCCGGCTCCGGCCCCCGGACCGACCCGGCGACAGCGCTCCGACTGGAGTCGATCGCCGCCGGAGCGATGGCTGCTGCCGTCGGGGCGCCTGGCTCGGCGGCCGCCCCCCTGGCCGGGGCCGACGGCGGCGACCTGTTCGTGCTCCACGCACCCGGCGCCGACGGCCCCGAGGTCCACGTGGTCGAGTCCGGTGCGGTCGCCGTGGCGCCGGTGCCCTCCCTCGACCCGACCCGGCGGCTGGGGGTGGCCCGGTGGGACGCGACACCCGAGAGCCGGGTGGCGACCGGGGCCCTCGCCGCGTCGATCATCGGGCGCACCGCCGACCGGGCGGCGGTGGCCACCGCCGCCGAGCTGCTCGGCCTGGCCGACCGGATGATCGCCCTGGGCGCCGACTATGCCCGGGAGCGCCATCAGTTCGGGAAGCCGATCGGGAGCTTCCAGGCGGTGAAGCACCTCCTGGCCGGGGCCCAGGTCAAGCTCGAGTTCGCCCGACCGGTGGTGTACGGCGCGGCGTGGGCGCTCGACGAATCCGACCCTCCGGTGGCGTCGGGGGCGGCTCCAGGGGGACGACGGGAGTGTCGCCGGCGGAGGCGTCGAGGGCGGCCTCGACGGCCAAGGCCTACGCCTCCGACGCGGCCACCGAGGCGGCCAGGGTGTCACTCCAGGTCCACGGGGCCATCGGCTACACCTGGGAGTGCGACCTCCACCTGTTTCTGAAGCGGGCCTGGGCGCTGTCCGAGGCCTGGGGATCGGCCGCAGACCACCGGTCCCGGGTGCTGTCATCCCTGATCGGGCCGTCCTGAACCGACGGGTCGTGGCGACCCCTGGAGCCGCTCAGGGGCGGGCGAAGGCGTAGACCGGCATCCCGTTGTAGGCCACCGATTGCGAAGGCAGGTAGGGGCCGTTGATGACCACGCCGAGCGATCCGTTGGGAGCGGGTCCGGCATCGCCCTCGATGGTGATGATGGCGCCGTCGGGCCAGGTCTGGGCGACCAGGCCCATGTGCACCGAGGTCGCGGTCGAGGACGGCCCGGTCCCGTAGAGCACGGCATCGCCGGGGAGCGGCGGCGCGGTGGGTGGGAGGACCAGGGCGTTGGCCGCGGCCCAGTCGTAGATGCTCCCGGTGAACTGATACGACGGGATGGGCACCCCGGCCTGCTGCCACACCCAGGTGGCGAACAGGGCACACCATTCCTCGCACGGCCCGTACGGATTGCAGAACGATCCGCCCACCGGGTCGCTGTCGACCTGGCTGTTGGCGATGGTCACGATGGCCGAGGCCGTCGGTGAGGGCGAGGGGCTCGGGGGATTGGCGAAGGTGTACGACCAGCCGTCCGGCTCGAGCAGCCAGTAACCGTGGCCGTCGGGCGTGAGGGCGATGCCGGCCACCGGGGGGACATCGGCCGGGTCGCCCCCGTAGCCGCCCCCGAGTGACCCGTAGAACTCGGTCTGCCCGAATCCGAAGATGCCGCCGTCGGTGGACACCAGCAGGTACCCGGCGTCGTGCGCCGATGCCACCATCCCCACCACCGGGTTGTTGAGGGCGCGCCCTGACATCGAACCGTCGAAGGGGGCGTCCCCGAAGGCGAAGACCCCGCCGTCGGCCGCCACCAGCCAGTAGCCCTCCCCGTCGGCGGTGGCCGCCATTCCGGTCACCGCGCCGGCCAGGGTGGTGCCGCCCATCGACCCGACGAAGGGGGCGTCCCCGAAGGCGAAGACCCCGCCGTCGGCCGCCACCAGCCAGTAGCCCTCCCCGTCGGGGGTACTGGCCATGCCCACGATGGGTTGGTTCAGCCGGATCGCACCCATCGAGCCGTAGAAGGCGGCATCGCCGAACGAGAACACGCCGCCGTCCATGGCGGCCAGCCAGTAGCCCCGGCCGTCCGGGGTGGCGGCCATGGCCACGACCGGCCCCTGCAGCCGGAGCGCACCCAGAGAGCCGTAGAAGCCGGCGTTCCCCTGGGCGAACACTCCGCCGTCCGCCGAGGCCAACCAGTAGCCCTGGTTGACCGGCGTGGCGGCCGGGTTGGGGGTCATCGCCACCATCAGCGAGTTGAGCCCCGAGCCGAGCGGAGCGTTGGCGGGGAGCGCGTCGCCGAATCCGATCACTCCGTCACCCTGGTAGACACGGGGCCGGGCGGGGACGCCCCCCGCTGTGGCCGCTCCGGCGGCCATGGCCGCACCGGCAGGTGCCGGACCGGGTACGGCTGCCGAGAGCCCGACCAGGGACACCACCACCGTCCACCGCACCGTCCACCGCACCGTCGACCGCACCGTCCACCACCGCCCACCGGTCCACCGCACCGGGGCCCGAACCGCCGCCGGAACCGCTCCGGCCCCGGCCGGCCCGGGGATCCAACCTGTCGATTCACCTGACGATCGCATGGGTACCGATCGAGGGTACGCGACAGCGTCGAGCCTGGAAAGGGCCTCCTCTGAAGGCGACCGCCGGCGCTTCGGGGACCGGTGCCTCGGGGACCGGTGCCCCGGAGACCGGCGCCCCGGGGACCGGCGGCGGAGCGGTCGAATTCCTGCCCGCACCCCATGGAAAACTGGCCATGGAGAGTGGTAGTCTGATCACACCACGTGGTATTCATACGCCACGGGGTGGCAACGAGGGGAGAGGTCGATGGAGGCAACCGCACGGTGACTCTGCGACCCCCCCAGCCCGAGCCGTTCCTCCGGGGCGCGCCCTATCCTCCCGCTGGGGACAACCCCTACCCACGGGCCGACCCCGTCGATGCGCCCCGACTGCCCGCCGACGTCTGGCACTCGGCGCTGGTCCCCGCCGGTGTCCGCCTCGAGCTGGTGGGAGACGCCGAGGCAGTCGACATCGCCTATCACACGAGCTCGGGGAACATGGGGTACCGCGGCGACGGTGCGGGGATCACCTTCTCGCTGTGGCGGGGTGGCAGCAACGTCTGGAGTGAGGAGGCCGTGCTGGGCGACGGCCTGGTCAGGCTCCCGCTCGGTTCGTCCCCTCCGGCCGACCCCGCCGTCATCTACCTGCCCGAGGGGATGCACCCGGTCATCCACTCCATCTCCGCCGTGCGGGGGGTGATCACCCCAGCCCCGGCCCAGCCCCGTTGGATCGCCTACGGCGACTCGTCCACCCAGGGCTGGATCGCCTCGGGCCCCTCGCTGGGGTGGGCTGCCGTGGCAGCCAGGAGCGCCGGACTCGACCTGGTGAACCTGGGCTATGCCGGCGCGGCCCGGGGGGAGATCGTCACCGCCGAGAACATCGCCGGGTTGCGTGCCGACATCATCACCATCGCCTACGGGGAGAGCTGCTGGACCCGGACACCCCACAACGTCGGCATGGTCAGCGAGGGGCTGTGGGGGTTCCTCGACGTGGTCCGGCAGGGCCACCCGACCACGCCGATCGTGGTCATCAGCCCGGTGGTCCGGTCCGACGCCGAGGAGGCACCCAACCGGCTGGGTTCCTCACTGGCCGACATCCGCCACGCCATCGAGATGGTGACCCGCGACCGGATCGTATGCGGCGACCACACCCTCTCGCTGGTGGCGGGGAAGTCCATCATCAACGCCGAACACCTGGCCGACGGCATCCACCCCAGCGACGAGGGTCACAAGCGGATCGCCGCCACCGTGGCCAGGGCCCTCACCGCCGCGATGAAGTCGGCGCAGGAGACGCCACAGCCCGAGGTTCCCGCAGCACGCTCCCACATCCTGCGACCCACCCGGCCGTTCCCCGCCCGAGTCGGCATGACCACGTTCGGCTCCCGTTCCTCTGCCATCACCGCACCCTCCCCGGCCCGCTGACCCAGCGCTCCGTCGTCGGGAGGCTCTGGCCTAGCCTTCCGACGTCGGGAAGTAGGCCCGGCCGGCAGAGCGCCCGTTCACCGAAGCCACCGAGGGAGAGACGCGCCACATGGAAGCCCCCACGCTCATCGAATCGTTCCGGGTCGACGGCAAGGTCGCTGTGGTGACCGGAGCCGGCAGCGGCATCGGGAAGGCGAGCGCCCTGGCGCTGGCCGGGGCCGGGGCCACCGTGGTCTGTGCCGACATCCGGGCCGACACGGCCCAGGCCACCGCGGCAGAGATCTCGTCCAGTGGAGGGGTCGCCGAGGGTGTGTCGCTCGACGTCTCCGTCCACGCCGACGTCGAGGCGCTGGCCGGCCGGGTGGCGGCCGAGCGGGGCGGCATCCACATCTGGTGCAACATCGCCGGCATCATGCTGGGCGGCCCGTTCCTCGACGAGTCGGAGAAGGACCTCGACGCCATCATGGCCGTGAACCTGAAGGGTGTCTTCTTCGGGTGCCAGGCCGCCGGCCGGGTCATGGTCGGCCAGCCCGAGGGGGGCAGCATCGTCAACTGCTCGTCGGCCGCGGCCGATACCCCCAGCCCCAACATCGGGAGCTACGCCATCTGCAAGGCCGCGGTCAACCAGATGACCAAGTCCCTGGCCGTGGAGGTGGGCAGGAAGCACGTCCGGGTGAACGCCGTCGCTCCGGGGTTCGTGATCACCGGGATGACCACCGGCCATTTCAACCTCCCCGACGGGAGGCCCGACGAGGCCATGGAGCACGAGCTGGTCTCGGCCATGCGCAAGGGAGCGCCACTTCGCTCGGTGGGCGAACCCGAGGACATCGCCGCCGCGGTGCTGTACCTGGCGTCGGACGCCTCCCGGTTCATGACCGGCCAGGTGATCAGGCCCAACGGCGGGGTGGCGATGATCTGAACGGAGTGGGCCTGTCCGGGCCGGGCGGACCACCGATACACCCGCCTGCTCCAATGTCCTCATGGCAGTGATCGTCCCCGGACCCGGGCAGTCCGACCGACAGCCGACCGAGGCTCGGCGGCTCTTCGCGCACCTCGACGCCATCGACTCGTTCTTCGACGCCTACGACCCCGACCGCTACCCGGCCGAGGACGGGGCCGAGCTTCTCCTCCGCCTGACCCGGCACGAGCGACGGGTGGCGGCGGTCAGGACCTTGACGGCCGCCCGGGTGGCTCGGGGGAACCTCCACGTCCGCACCGGTCACCGGTCTCCGGCCGAGTTCCTGGCCGCGCAGACGGGGGACTCAGTGGGTGAGGCCAAGGGCCTCATCCGCCTGGGAGAGAACCTGGCCGGCCAGCCCGAGCTGGAGGACTCCTTCCGCCGGGGCCGGCTCGCCCGCCGTCGCGCCGTCCTGGTCTCCGAGGCCGTCAGGATAAACCCGGGCAAGGAGCGCGACCTGGTCAAGAGCGCGGAGACCGACTCCGATGCCATCGTGATGGAGCGGTGTCTCCGGGCCAAGGCCGAGGGACGGAGCCGCGAGGACGCCGAGCGCCACCGTCGGGCCCTCCACGAGAGGCGCTCTGCCCGCACCTGGACCGATCCGGACGGGGCCCTGCGTCTCGAGGCCCGCTTCGCCCCCGAGGTCGGGGCCGAATTGCAGGCGGCGCTCGAGGCCCAGACCGAGCAGCAGTTCCAAAGAGCCCGCAAGGAGGGCCGCTTCGAGACCTCCGATGCCTACCGGGCCGATGCCCTCGTCGCCCTCGTCACCGGGCAGAGCCTGCCGGTGCCGGTGGGGAAGGGCGGAAGGCGATCCCCCCCGACGGGGCGGCCCCTCCCCACCGTGCGCTCCGCTGCCCCGAACGCCACCGTCTCGGTGGTGGTCGACCTGGAGGCCCTGCGCCGGGGAACGGTGGGAGACGGCGAGCGCTGCGAGATCCCCGGAGTGGGATCGATCGCGGTCGAACACGCGCACCGGCTCCTTGGAGAGGCCCTGGTCGAGCTCATCATCGCCCACGGGTTGGACGTGACCACCGTCTACTCGGCCGGACGCAACGTCCCGCGCCGGGTGCGTTCCGCCCTGCTCCTGCGGGACCCGAGATGCGTGGTCCCGGGCTGTGATGCTCGGCTCGGACTCGAGAACGACCACTGGGTCACCGACTTCGCCAAGGGCGGCCTCACCTCGCTCGACAACCTGGCCCGCATCTGTCGCCACCATCATCGGCAGCGGACGCACCAGGGATTCGAGCTCCGCCGGGGGCCGGACGGGTGGGAGTGGCTCGCCCCGGCGACACCGGTCGTCCCCGTGCGGCCCAGATCCAAGCGGACGAGCCGGGCCAGGTCCGGGGCCCGCTCCCCTCGCCCGGGAACCGGTCCCCCGCGGTCCGTCCGGGTCTCGCCGCACCGCCAGGAGTGAGGCGCCGGGCAGCGCGCCCCCCGGTGGGCCTGCGTGCCACCTGACGGACCGTCAGACCAAGCGTTACACTCGCCTCATGGCCGACATGCCCATGATCATCTCCGTCGACGATCACGTCGTGGAACCGCCGAATGTGTGGCTGGACCGCCTTCCGAAGAAGTATCACGACGTGGGGCCGCGGATCGTGCGCGCCCCGATGGGCGAGATCACCTTCGTCGGCGGCAAGCTCACCGTGGTCCCCGGCTCGGAGGGCTTCCCCACCGACTGGTGGTACTACGAGGACCTGAAGCGCCCGCTGCTGCGGGTGGACTCCGCTGTCGGCGTGCCACGGGACGAGGTGACCATGCGGGGCGTGACCTACGAGGACATGCGGCCGGGCTCCTACGAGGTTCGCCCCCGACTCGAGGACATGGACGTCAACCACCTCGAGGCCTCGCTGTGCTTCCCCACCTTCCCTCGGTTCTGCGGTCAGACCTTCACCGAGGCCCAGGACAAGGAGCTCGGTCTGCTGTGCGTCAAGGCCTACAACGACTGGATGGTCGAGGAGTGGTGCGGACCGGAGGCCGGGGGCCGGCTCATCCCGCTGACCCTCATCCCCCTGTGGGACGCGGAGCTTGCGGCCGACGAGGTGCGCCGCAATGCCGCCCGCGGGGTGCGGGCGGTGTGCTTCAGCGAGATCCCCCCGTTCCTCGGACTGCCCTCGGTGCACGATCCCGACCACTACTGGGATCCGTTCTTCCGGGCCTGCGCCGAGACCGGGACCATCGTCAACATGCACATCGGCTCGTCGTCCAAGATGCCGTCCACCTCGGCCGACGCCCCGCCCACGGTCGGCTCGACGCTGACCCACTCCAATGCCACCTACTCCATGGTCGACTTCATGTTCTCCGGGGTGCTCGTCCGCTTCCCCGACCTCAAACTGGCCTACGCCGAGGGCCAGATCGGCTGGATCCCGTACATCCTCGAGCGGGCGGACAACGTCTGGGAGGAGAACCGCGGCTGGGGAGGGGTGGCCGACATCGTGCCCGAACCGCCGTCGACCTACTTCCACCGCCAGATCTTCGGCTGCTTCTTCGACGACGCCTTCGGACTGAGGAACGTCGAGTCGATCGGGGTCGACAACATCACCTACGAATCGGACTATCCCCACTCGGACTCGACCTGGCCGCAGACCCGTCAGATCGCAGAGAAACAGATGAAGGACCTGACCGACGAGCAGGTGTACAAGATCGTCAGGGGAAACGCCATCAAGCTCTACGACCTCGACTTCAAGTGACCCACCGGGCATAGGCCTCCCCCCGTGGACCTGCGCTACACCGACGCCGAACAGGCGTTCCGGGGCGAGCTGCGCCGATGGCTGGCCGACACCCTGCCCGGCCTCCCGGCCAAGCCCCCGGCCGGGGACTGGCCCGGACGCCGCGCCTACGACACCCACTGGCAGCGGCTGCTGTTCGACGCCGGGTACGCCGGGGTGGACTGGCCGGTCGAGGGCGGGGGCCGGGGCTCCTCGGCGGTCGAGGAGCTGATCTTCAAGGAGGAGCTGGAGCGGGCCCACGCCCCCTACGTCGGGGTCAACTTCGTCGGCCTCCTCCACGCCGGCCCGACCATCGTCGCCGAAGGCACGCCCGAGCAGAGGCAGCGCTACCTGCCGCCGATCCTGCGGGGTGACGAGGTCTGGTGCCAGGGGTTCTCCGAACCGGATGCCGGGAGCGACCTGGCCTCCATGCGCACCCGGGCCGCACGTGACGGCGACCACTACGTGGTCTCCGGGTCGAAGATCTGGACGTCGCACGCCGAGGTGGCCGACTACTGCGAGCTCTTGGTCCGCACCGGGGCCGAGGACAGCCGGCATCGGGGCATCTCGTGGCTGATCCTCCCCATGGACGCACCCGGGGTGGAGATCCGGCCGCTGACCACCATCGCCGGGTCCACCGAGTTCGCCGAGCTGTTCCTCGACGACGTGCAGGTGCCGGTGTCCAACCGGGTGGGCGCGGAGAACGACGGGTGGCGGGTGACCATGGTCACCCTGAGTTTCGAGCGGGGCACGGCGTTCGTCGGCGACCTGCTCGAGGCCAGGGAGGTGCTTTCGGCCACCGTGGCCCTGGCCCGGCGGACCGGGGCGTGGTCGGATCCCTCCGTCCGGCGTCGGGCCGGCCACCTGCTCGCCGAACTGGATGCCCTGTGGGCCCTGACCCGGCGCAACGTGTCACAGGCCGCCCGCACCGGGGTCCCCGGCATCGGCGGGACGCTGTTCAAGCTGGCCTACACCGAGGCCCGGACCGAACTGGGTGAATTCTCGCTCTCGCTGCTGGGGCGGGCCGGGCTGGCCGCCGACGAGATCGAGGGCACCGACGGTCTCGGCCCCCTGCCCACGGCGACCATGGTGGAGGACTGGCTCCGGGGCATCTCGTTGACCATCGCCGCCGGCACGTCGCAGATCCAACGGAACATCGTCGGCGAACGGATCCTCGGCCTGCCCAAGGAGCCGGCGGCGACCGTGTCCCCGGCACCGGCCGGCTGACCACCGTCAGCCGCGTCTGAGCACGAGGAGCGCAACCGCCCATGGACTTCGAGCCGACCGAGCTCCAGACCGACCTGGCCGAAGCCGTCCGCCGACTGTGCCTGGGCCAGTTCCCGCTCGAGCGGGTCCGCTCCTTCGAGCTGGCCGACCGGGTCGTCGACCGCGCAGACTGGCGCCGGCTGGGCGATGCGGGCGTGTTCAACCTGTGCCTGTCCGACGAGGCGGGCGGCCTGGGCCTCGGGCTGGCCGAAGCGGCCCTGGTGTTCGAGGAGCTCGGTCGGGCCCTGGTGCCCGGCCCCCTGGTGGCGTCCCATCTGGCGGCCGGGCTGGTCGACGGGGCCGACCGCGGCGCGGCGGTGGTCGGGGTGGTCGAGACCCTCGCCGCCGGCGGTCCGGCCCTGCCCATCGTGATCGAGTGCCTCGACGACATGGATGTCCTGTTGGTGCTGTCCGAGCGGGGGATCGCCTCGCTCGACCCCCGGTCCCTCGACGCCACCCGGCTGTCCCGCCCGATGGACCCGCTCACCCCGCTCTGGACGGTCCCGGCCCTTCCCGACGGCTCACCCCTCGCCGGCCCGGAGATCGCCCGGCGCTGGCGGAGGGACGGGGCGGTGCTCACCGCCGCGCTGCAGATCGGTGCGGCGGCATGGACCACCGAGCTGGCCGTCGGGTACGCCAAGCAGCGTCGGCAGTTCGGCCGGCCCATCGGCGGGTTCCAGGCGGTGAAGCACCTCTGTGCGGACATGGCGGTGCGGACCGAGCTGGCCCGGTGCGCCGTCCACGCCGCGGCCGTCACCGTCGACCAGCCCGGCGTCGGCGATATGGAGGTGGCGGCGGCCGGGGCCAAGCTGCTGGCCGACGAGGCCGCGGTGGCCAACGGCCGGTCGTGCATCCAGGTCCACGGAGGCATGGGGTTCACCTGGGAGGTGCCGGCCCACCTGGCCTACAAACGGGCCCGGGTCCTGGCCACCCGGTTCGGCACCGGGGACCGACTGGCGGAGTCGTTGGGCGAGTCGTTGGCGGAGGGCCAGGGTTCTCTCGCGGGTCCGGAGGGTGGGCCGGGCACCGGCCTACTCTGATCCCATGAGCACCTCCCCGATCCGGCCGCCCGACGATGTCGTCACCGTGCTCCCCTCCGGCCGGACGGTCTACGGGATGCAGCTCCCGGTCCAGTCCCAGTCGTCCATCTACGTGCAGCCCTGGGAGCCGGCGGCGGGTCCCGACGAGCTGGCCGCGGTGGCGCTGGCCTGTGAGGCGGCCGGCTTCTTCTACGTCGGCGTGTGCGACCACACCTTCATCCCCGAGCGGTTGGCCGGTGCCATGAGCACCACCTGGTACGACACCGTCGCCACCCTGGGTTGGCTGGCGGGGACCACCACCACCATCCGGCTCCTCTCCCACATCTACGTGATCGCCCTGCGCCACCCCCTGCGGTCGGCCAAGGAGTTCGCCACCCTCGACGCGCTGTCGGGCGGGCGGGTGATCTGCGGGGTCGGCGCCGGCCACGTCGCCGAGGAATTCGAGCAGATGGGGCCGGCATTCGAGCGCCGGGGGGCGGCCACCGACGAGGCCATCGCCGGCCTGGCCAGTGGCCTGGTCGGCGAGTTCCCGACCCTGGAAGGGCCCCGGTGGAAGGCATCGGGCGCGGGGCTCGGGCCGAGGCCCGTGCAATCACCCCGCCCACCCATCTGGGTCGGGGGATCGTCCCCGGCCGCGCTGCGGCGCACGGCGCGATTCGCCGACGGGTGGCTGCCGCAGTCGCTCGGGCCCGACCCCGTGCTGCTGGGTGAGTTGCATTCACTGCGCCAGGAATTCCGCGACGGCGCTCCCCTCGACATCGGCGGCATCTCCGAGTTCCTCTACGTCGGCCGCCCCCCGTCCGGTCTCGACCTGCCCCGGGGGACGGTGGCCGGTCGGCCCGAACAGGTGGCCGAATACCTGCGGACGTTCCCCGAGGCCGGGGTGGGGCAGGTCCAGGTGCGGTTCCCGTCCCGCACCGCGGACGAGCTGTGCGACCAGATCGCCGCCTTCGGGAGCGAGGTGGCACCGATGGTCGACCGCTAGACCGACGGCCCGGCGAGAGGCGCCCCGGCGAGAGGCGCCCCGGTGGGCGCTCGAAGCCCGGCGCCCCCGTCGTCGAGCCCCCGGTCCCCATAGGCCGAGCGCTCCCGGCGCGCCCGGCGCTCCTGGCGTTCAGCGGGTCGTCGTCGTGGTGGTCGTGGTGGTAGTGGAGCCGGTACCGGGTCCTGACCCCTGGACGATCGTGGTTGTCGGGCCCGGTCCCGGTTGCGTGGTGGTCGTCGAGCCCGGTGCCGTCGAGGGCGGGGTCGGGGCGGAGGTGGCGGTGGGGTGGGCGGTCGTCGTGGTGACGGAGGGGCCGGAGGTGGCGGTGGCGGAGGTGGTGGTCGTGGTGATCACCGTGGAGGTCGTCGTCGAGGGGACCGTGACGCCGGGGTAGAAGATGCCTCCGTTGACGGGTATCCCCGTGGGGGACGGGGTCGCGGGCGGATAGAGATACCAGAGGGTGCCGAACCCGAGGAACAGCACCAGCATCACCAGGGTGGACCACCGGATCGGGAGGCGCGGGTGGACCGGTGCAGACATGAACCCCGCCAGCGTGCTGCGCCTCCTGTCGACGCCCTGGTGCGATTCCGGGTCGGCCGGGTCGGCTCGACCTTCCGGGTCGGCCGGGTCGGCTTGACCTTCCGGGTCGGCCGGGTCCTCGCCCCCGTCGGACGGCCGTTCGCTCATGAGGACGGCGTCGCGGCGCTCTCACCGATCGACGGCGAACTGATCCCGGCCGAGCGCAGGGCAGTGGCCGCCCGCAGCCGGATCTCCCGGGCCACGTCGAACTGGCGCCCGGGCAGTGTGCGGGCGATGAGGCGCAGTTGCACGTACCCGACGTCGATGGTCTCCACCCCGGCCACGATCGGGTCGCCGAGCAGCGAGTCCTTCCAGCGGGGGTCGGCGGCCATCGCCCCGACCACCTCCCGCAGTGTGTCGGTCACCTGGGCCAGGTCCTCGGTCACCGCCACCGGGATGTCGATCACCGCCCGGGACCAGTCCTTGGACAGGTTGGTGACCTGGCGCAGGGCGCTGTTGGGCACCACCACCAACTCGCCCTGCGTGGTTCGCAGCTTGGTCACCCGCAGGGTGAGCTCCTCCACCGTCCCGGTGATTCCCGCCGTCTGGCCGGGCACCGACAGCCGGATGACGTCGCCGAATGCGAACTGGCGC
This sequence comes from uncultured Acidimicrobiales bacterium, assembly GCA_963806285.1. Lineage (GTDB taxonomy): Bacteria > Actinomycetota > Acidimicrobiia > Acidimicrobiales > RAAP-2 > Bog-756. The sequence goes on along the minus strand of CAWDXJ010000004.1, from coordinate 336,796 downwards.
TCCGCCAACAGGAAGAACCCGGCCAGCAGGTCGCCCACCATCTGCTGGGCCCCGAATCCGAGGCCGATCCCGATGACCGTGGCCGGGGCCACCAGGGTGGTGAGCGGTAGCCCCAGCCGGTCGAAGGCCACGATGCCGGCGACGAAGTAGATGAGGGCCACCACCGCCCACTCGACCGCCTCGCTGATGGCCCGCGATCGCTTGAGGGACTCGGAGGCCACGGCGCCGCCTTCGAGCTGTCGACGGATCCGGTCGTCGATCCACCGCCGCCGCCTCCCCCCGGCCCAGTGGGCCAAGCGCACGCCCAGGCCCGCACCCAGGAGCAGCACCACGACGGGGAGGAGGTTGTTCTGGAGCCAGGACTGGTGGTGAATGTCCGGAAACTACCATCGACCGGCTGCAGGCACCCCGGTCCTGCCGTCGTGAGCCGGTGCCCTCCTTGCGACCCCCGACAGGGCCGGCGGCGGTACCGTAAACTGACGGTCAGTCAGCTGTCGGCCCCGGATGAATCGTCTGTCCGGGGTCCCACGGCTGCCGAGGCCCCGACACGCTCCGGAGGGAATCCCATGCTCGACTACGTCATCCGCAACGGCATGGTCGTCGACGGCACCGGGTCCCCCGGCCGTCGGGCCGACGTCGGAGTCCGCGAGGGCAGGATCGCCGCCATCGGCTCCGTCGACGAGGCCGGTTCCACCGAACTCGACGCCGAGGGCCTGGTGGTGGCCCCGGGCATCATCGACCCCCACACCCACTACGACGCCCAGCTGTTCTGGGACCCGACCGCCTCCCCGTCCAACCTCCACGGGGTCACCACCGTCATCGGGGGCAATTGCGGCTTCACCCTGGCTCCGATCAAGGGGGCGGACCACGACTACATCCGGCGGATGATGGCCAAGGTCGAGGGCATGCCCCTGGTGGCCCTGGAGGACGGCCTCCCCTGGGACTGGACCACCTTCGGCGACTACCTGGCCAAGCTCGAGGGGAACCTCGGGGTCAACGCCGGGTTCCTGGTGGGGCACTGCGCGCTGCGCCGGTGGGTGATGGGCTCCGACCGGGCGGCCGAGGTCGCCTCCGATGCGGAGGTGGCGGAGATGACCCGGCTCCTGGCGGAGTCGATCCAGGCCGGTGGGCTGGGATTCTCGTCGTCCCAGTCCCGCACCCACTCCGACGGGGAAGGCAATCCCATTTCGTCCCGCTATGCGGACCGTCGCGAGATGCTGGCCTTCTGCGAGGTGGTGCGCGACCACCCGGGCACCACTCTCGAGTACATCACCAACGGTTGCCTCGACACCTTCACCGACGAGGAGATCGACCTGATGGTGGCCATGACCACCACCGCCCACAGGCCGCTCAACTGGAACCTGCTCACCGTCGATTCCCGCACCCCTGACAAGACCGGGCGCCAGCTGGAGGCCTCGGTGCGGGCCGCGGCGGCCGGTGGTCGGATCGTGGCGCTGACCATGCCCACCCTGGTCCCGATGAACATGAGCTTCCGGACCCACTGTGCCCTGTTCCTCATCCCCGGTTGGGGCGACGTGATGGGCCTCCCGGCCGAGCAGCGCATCGAGAAGCTGCGGGACCCGGCGGTCCGAGCCCGCCTCGACGAGCTGGCCCACTCCGAGGAGGCCGGGGTCTTCCGTCGCCTCTCCCACTGGGCGAACTACATCATCGGTGACACCTTCGCCCCGGAGAACGAGGGCCTGAGCTGGCGCGATGTCGGCTCGATCGCTGCTGAACAGGGGAAGCCCCCCTTCGACGCCCTGCTCGACCTGGTCATCGCCGACGACCTGCGGACCGTGCTGTGGCCCAAGGCCTCGGACGGAGACGACGCCTCGTGGCAGGCACGTGTCGAGGTGTGGGAAAACCCCGGCGCCATGGTGGGCGGATCAGACGCCGGAGCCCACCTCGACCGGATGTGCGGTTCCAACTACCCGACCTCCTTCCTCGGCGACTGTCTCCGCAAGCGGAGGCTGGTGCCCATGGAGCGGGCCATCCAGATGATGACCGAGGCCCCGGCCGAGCTGTTCGGTCTCCACGACCGCGGCCGGCTGTCCGTGGGCCGGCGTGCCGACCTGTTCGTCTTCGATCCCGGGACCGTGGGCTCCGAGCCGGCCACCCTGGTCCACGACCTCCCCGGCGGGAGCCCCCGCCTGGTCGCCGACGCCATCGGCGTGGTCCGGGTACTGGTCAACGGCATCGAGACCGTCGCCGACGGCAAGCCCACCGGGAGCCTTCCGGGTACTCTGCTCAGGTCGGGGAGGGACACGGTCACCGTGGACCCGTCGCCCGCCGGGGTCTGAACCCCCGGCCACCCCGGACCGAAGGCCCGGCCACCGGGACCGACGCCGTCCGACTCCGCCCGACCGAAGCCACCAGTTCACCGCGAAAGGGGACCCACCATGGGTAGCCAGGCCACCAGGGACGAGACGCAGCTGCTGATCGGGGGCAAGTGGACCGAGCCGGGAGGCGGCACCTACGACATCGTCAACCCGGCCACCGAGCAGGTGGTCGGCCAGGCCCCGGACGCCTCCGTGAGGGACGCCGAAGACGCCGCCGCCGCCGCCAGGGAGGCATTCCCGGCCTGGGCGGCGACCCCCGCCGAGGAGCGCCTGGCCCTGTTGAAGGCGGCCGCGGCCGCCATCCGCTCCCGGAACGACGACCTGGTCCCGCTGGTGATCGCCGAGACCGGGGCCACCGCCTCGGTGGGCTCGCGGATGCAGGTCCCGATCAGCGCCGACCGTTTCGACCGCTACTCGCGGGACATCCGCCACGTGCAGGAGTCGATGCTTCCCCCGGTGGCCACAGCCGCCACCCCGCTGGCCCCGGGCGGACTGATCAGCGCCCTCGCCTACCGGCAGCCGGTGGGCGTGGTGGCGGCCATCGCCAGCTACAACTTTCCGCTGACCAACATGGCCGGGAAGGTCGCCCCGGCCCTGGCCATGGGCAACACGGTGGTCATCAAGCCCGCCCCCCAGGACCCCCTGGCCGTGGTCGAGCTGGCCCGGGTGCTCCAAGAGGTCGGGTTCCCTCCCGGCGTCGTGAACCTCATCACTGCGAAGGGTCCCGATCCCGCCTCCGCGTTGACCACGTCGCCCGACGTCGACATGGTGTCGTTCACCGGCTCCACCGTCGTCGGCCAGCACATCGCCGCGGCCGGCGCCCCCACCATGAAGCGCCTGTTGATGGAGCTGGGCGGCAAGGGCGCGGCGGTGGTGTTCGACGATGCCGACATCAAGGCGGCGGTCACCGCCATCGGGTCGACGTGGGCCTTCCACTCCGGTCAGATCTGCACGGCGCCGACCAGGGCCGTCGTCCACCGGAGCGTCTTCGACCAGGTGGTCGACAGCCTGGCCAAGTTCGCAGGGGTCCTGAAGGTGGGCGACCCGACCGAACGGGACACTGTGGTCGGCCCCCTGATCTCGGGGCAGCACCGCCAGCGGGTGCTCGACTACATCGAGACCGGGCGCCGACAGGGCGAGGTCGTCGCCGGGGGCAACCGTCCCGCCCACCTCGACACCGGCTACTACGTCGAGCCCACCCTGATCACCGGATCGAACGACATGACGGTGGCCCGCGAGGAGATCTTCGGCCCGGTGGTGGTGGCCATCCCCTTCGACGACGAGGAGGAGGGCATCGCCATCGCCAACGACTCCGAGTTCGGCCTGTACGACTACGTGTTCTCCGGCGACACGGCCCGGGCCTTCCGGGTGGCCAAGCTGCTCCGGGCCGGCCACGTGGGCATCAACACGGCCCAGCGCAACATGGATGCGCCCTTCGGCGGCTTCAAGATGAGCGGCGTCGGCCGCGACGGCGGGCGACTACGGCCTCGAGGCCTACTCGGAGATGCAGTCGATCATCTGGGCCGGCTGAGGCCCGCGGGCTGATCCCGGCCCGCCCGCGGTCGGACGGTCAGCCGGATTGGGGTACAACAGTTCGGTGCCCGTCCCGGTCCCGCCTTCGATCCCCGCCTCGTTCACCGAGATTGCCGCCCGCGTGTCCAATTGGGGCCGATGGGGCCCGGACGACCAGATCGGCACCCTCAACCTGGTCGACGCCGGGGCCCGCCTGCGGGGAGCGGCCTCGATCCGGGACGGGGACGCCTTCGCCCTGGGCCTGCCCCTCTCATCCGACCAGGGGATCCAGATGGGTTTCGTCAAGGGCCGGGAGAATCCGGTGCGCACCATGATCAGCGTGAACGAGCCCCTCAGCCGGGATCCGGAGTGGATCGCCACCTCTGAGGACGCGGTGGCCCTGGCGCTGCAGTGCGCAACCCACTGGGACGGTCTGGCCCATGCGTCCTACGGTGCCGGCCCGGCGGGCGGGCGGCTCTACAACGACTTCCCCGCCTCGTCGGTCACCGACGCAGGTGCGGGAAAGCTCGGGATCCACCTGATCACCTCCTTGGTGTCGCGGGGGATCCTCCTCGACGTCGCCCGGGCCAAGGGAGTGGAGATGCTGGAGGCGGGCTACCCGATCACGCCGGCGGACCTGGACGCGGCGTGCGCCCTCGGGGGTGTGGCCGTGGAAGCCGGCGATGTGGTGCTGGTTCGCACCGGCCAGACCGCCCATCTGGCCTTGTCCGGCCGACCAGGGATCGGGGGGGCGGCGCCGGTGCGTGACCTGGTCGCCTATACCTGGCCGGCCCCCGGCCTGACCATGGCGACGGCCGTCTGGTTCCACGACCGCGACGTGGCCGCGGTGGCGACAGACACCATGGTGCTCGAGGTCTACCCGTGCGAGGACGACGACCTGTACCTACCCGTGCACCTCCTCCACCTGGTCGAGATGGGGATGACCCAGGGCCAGAACTGGTTCCTCGACGAGCTGGCCGATGCCTGCGCGGCCGACGGTCGCTACGGGTTCCTGCTCGACGCCACCCCGCTGCCGTTCACCAACGCCCTCGGCTCCCCGGTGAACCCGGTGGCCGTGCGCTGAGAGTCAGCGGGCGGGCCGGAGGGACGACTGCTCCCGGTTCGGGCTACCCCGGAACCGGTCTGCCCCCGGCCTTGGCCGAGGCCGCCTTCACCTCGGCGGTCCGGACGGCTGCCGCTCCCCCGCCGATCACCGGCCCGGTGCGGGGCGGCGGCGGCTCCGATCCCGTCACCCCGGCGCCGGCGGGAGCCGCCCGCCCGGTGACCGACCAGTGCAGGAGCCGGGCCTGGCTGTCCACCAGCGATGCGGTCCGGATGCCCCAGAATTCGAAGCCGTAGCGGTGCCCGGCCACCTGGGCCAGCATGGCGATGAGGGTGCCGGCCGTGGCCATCGGGTCCGAACCCGCCGGTGACCCGGACGGGCCGGCGGTGGTGGCGATGACCCGGGCCAGGGTGACGGTGACGGCGTTGAGGGCCCGGACCCGAAGCCCCTGGAAGCGCAGGTCCCCCTCGACCGTGGTCAGCTCGACCACCCGGAAGACGGCCCGGTTGCGCTCCCAGTACGCCATGAAGCCCTCGACCACCGCCACGGCCGTGCTCCAGCTGGCCTCCTCGGTCCAATCGCCGTCCACCAGCCCGGCCAGGACCCCGGCCCCCTCCACGAGCTCCTCGGCCAGGACGGTGATGACCGCCTCCACGTTCTCGAAGTACTGGTAGAAGGTGGCCGGCGAGGTGCCGGCCTGCCGCGCGATGTCGATCACCTTGATCGACCGCCAGGGGGTGGCCACCAACAGCTCGGCGGTGCACTCCAGCAGGCGCTGGCGGGTGGCCCGGCCACGGCGCCCGGGGACCCGCCCATCGGTGGTGGCGATCGGCTCCGGATCGTCGGCGACGGCCATGGCGGACCATGGTACCGACGGTCGGGACGAAATGACGGGGCGTCAGAAACGTGCGCCCAACCCGGCCGCCGCCCCGGGACCCGGCATGGCCTCCGGCGTACCCCGATCCCGGCGCTGAAACCCCAGGCGAGTAGGGTAACCGCTCATGGCGAACCGTCCGGTGCCACGCACCCTGACGCGGGCCCAGCAAGCCCGTCGCCAGCGTGTCGTGGACGCCGCGATGGCTCTCGGGCTCGACGGCGGGTACGAGGCGGTGCAGATGCGGGACGTGGCCGCCCGTGCCGATGTGGCCATGGGCACCGTCTACCGGTACTTCACCAGCAAGGACCACCTGTTGGCCGCGGCCCTCGTCCACTGGGTGGAGTTGCTCGACACCCGGCTGGCCCAACTCCCGGCCCAGGGCGGCACGGCCGCCGAACGGGTGATCGACGCCCTCGACCGGGCCCTCCGGTCCATGGGCCGCCAACCCAAGCTGGTCGGCGCCGTGTTCACCGCCCTCGCCTCCCCCGACCCCGCGGCCATCGAGTGCCAGCAGCAGGTGTCGGTACTGATGGAGGGGATCATCACCCGGGCCATCGGCGAACCCCACCCGCCCGACCTCGGCGACCGGGCCCGCATCCTCGGCCACGTGTGGTACTCGGCGCTCGTGGGGTGGGTGAACGGCTGGAGCAACATGGGCCGGGTCCACGACGAGCTGGTGGTGGCCATCGGCCTCCTGCTCCCGAGCGGGGTCGGTCCCGAGGCCCTCTCCGTCCGGGGCACCCCGATGGGGATGACCTGAGGCGCACTGCCGGCCGAGGTACGGTCTGTCATGCCCGCGGCCATCGAGGTGCGCCAGCTGTCCAAGGACTTCGGGAGCGTGAAGGCCGTCGACGACCTGAGCTTCGAGGTCGTTTCCGGCCGGGTCACCGGGTTCCTCGGGCCGAACGGCTCGGGCAAGACGACGACGCTGCGGATCCTGCTCGGACTGGTCTCCTCCAGCGCAGGCACCGCCACGTTCGGCGGCCGGCGCTACACCGAGCTCGACCACCCGGCCCGCCACGTCGGCGCCGTGCTCGAGGCGGTCAGCTTCCATCCGTCCCGGCGGGCGGAGGACCACCTGAAGTCGGTGGCCATCGGGGCGGGTATCCCGATCGGCCGAGTCGACGAGACGCTCGAGCTGGTCGGCCTCGGCGACGTGGCCAGGCGCCGGGTCGGCAAGTTCTCCATGGGCATGCGCCAGCGCCTCCAGCTGGCCACCGCCCTGCTCGGGGATCCCGAGATCCTCATCCTCGACGAGCCCTCCAACGGGCTCGACCCGCAGGGCATCCAGTGGCTGCGCACCTTCATCCGACACCAGGCCTCACTCGGGCACGCGGTGCTCGTCTCCTCCCACCTGCTGTCCGAGATGGAGGAGACGGTCGACGACGTGGTCATCGTGTCGCACGGGAGGCTGGTGCTCCAGACCACGCTGGCCGAGCTGGCCGGCCGGGCCGGGACCCGAACCGGGCTGCGAATCAGGTCACCGGAGCTTCCCCGCCTGATGGCGCTGCTGGATGCCATCCCGGTGGCCTACCGCCAGGTGGCCCATGACATGCTGGCGATCGACGGGGCCAGCCCCGAGTGGTTCGGGCCCTTCGCCGCCCAGCACCAGATCGTCATGTACGAGCTGGTCCACGACCGAGGGAGCCTGGAGGAGGTCTTCTTAAGCCTGACCCACGGCTTCGACGCCGCCGACCCGCGGCTGGTGGGGGGCGGAGCGGCCCCGGCCGGATATGCGCCGGCCGGGCCGGGCCCGGTCCAGATGCCGGGAGGTGCGACGTGATCGCCATCATCCGTTCGGAGTGGCTGAAGATGCGCACGACGGCAGTGCCGTGGGTCCTGACCGGAATCGCCCTCATCATCAACGGACTGCTCATCCTGGTGTACTTCGTGAACCAGGTGGCGGTGGCGGTGGCGGTGGTGGCGGTGGCGGTGGCGGTGGCCCGGACTCGGGGACCTTCGGCGTCCCCGACTACCCCCATACCACCCAGCAGCTCAGGAACCTGTTGGGATCGGGCTTCACCGGCTACCTCCTGGCGCTGCTGCTCGGCGTGCTCTGTATCACCACCGAGTTCCGGCACAAGACGGTGACGACGACGCTTCTCGTCACACCCCGCCGGGCCCAATTCGTGGCGGGGAAGCTGATCACTTCGGCCATCCTCGGGGCCCTGTTGGCGGTGATCATGCTGGTGGCCACGCTCCTCGGTGGTGGCTTGGCCCTGTCCGCCCAGGGCGGTTCGTTCACCGCCCTGTTCCGTCAGGTGCCGGCCGTGGCCCCCGGCATGATCCTGGTCTTCGCCCTCTTCGCCATCCTCGGGGTCGGCATCGGCTCCCTGCTCACCAACCAGGTGGCGGCCATCATCGTCGTCCTTGGGTGGTTCATCATCGTCGAGAGCATCCTCGTGGGCCTGGTCAACAGCGCCGAGAAGTGGGTGCCGACCGGCGCGGCCATCGCCGCCTCCAACCTGACCCGGGGCATGGGTTCCCACTTCGGGCTGTTCCACTGGTGGCAGGGGGGCCTGCTGATACTGGGCTACGGGCTGTTCTTCGCCGTCGTCGGCTCGCTCGTCCTGACCCGACGCGACATCACCTGAGCCCGGGACGCACCGGTCCACGGGCCGGCGGACGCACCGGTCCACGGGCCGGCCCGTAGGCTTGCCCCGATGCCCGATGACACGCCCGGCCACCGGCTGCCGGCCCACGGTCTCGACGCTGAGCAGGTGCTGGCGCGCGATGGGCGAGCTCCGAGCGGACGACCGCGACTGGCGCGGCGGCCGGGTCTTCTCCCTCGTCTACTCCGCCGGCGACGCCGTCCACGACCTCCTGGACCGTGCCGCCACCCTCTACTCGGCGGAGAACGCACTCAACACCGCCGTCTTCCCCAGCCTCGGCCGGATGCAACGGGACATCGTCTCCATCACCGCCGGGCTGCTCGGGGCCGACCGCCTGCCGGCCGGCGAGCGGGAGGAGGTGCGCGGCTTCCTCACCTCGGGCGGCACCGAGTCCATCCTCCAGGCCACCAGGACGGCCCGCAACTGGGGACGCTCCGTCCGGGCCATCGGCCGCCCGAACATGGTGATGGCCTCCAGCGCTCACGCCGCCTTCGAAAAGGCGGCCGACTACTTCGGCGTGGATTCGCGCCGCGTCCCGGTGCGGCCCGACTTCTCCGCCGACCCGGACGCCATGGCCGACGCCATCGATGCCGACACGGTGATGGTGGTCGCTTCGGCCCCCTCCTACCCGCAAGGGGTGATCGACCCGGTGGCCGAGATCGCCGGGATGGCATCCGACCGGGGCATCCTCTGCCATGTCGACGGATGCCTGGGAGGGTTCATCCTCCCGTTTCTGGAACGGCTCGGGCACCTCGACCGCCCCTGGGACCTCGCCGTCCCCGGGGTGACGTCGATCTCCGCCGACCTCCACAAGTACGGCTACGCCTCCAAGGGTGTCTCGGTGGTGCTCTACCGCAACCGACAGCTGGCCGCCCTCCAGCCCTTCGTCACCACCAACTGGCTGGGTGGTCGGTACGGGTCGCCGGCGATGGCGGGCACCCGTCCGGCCGGCCCGATCGCCGCCGGCTGGGCGGTGCTCCACCACCTGGGGACCGACGGCTACCTGCGCCTGGCCGAGGACGCGCACCTCGCCGCGGCCGCGATCAGGGCGACGATCGAAGCGACCCCCGGCCTGGCCCTGCGGGGCAGACCCGACGCGACCGTGTTCGCCTTCGGGGGCGATCCCGCAGACGGACGGATCGACTCGTTCGCCCTCGGTGACGCCCTCGCCGAGCGTGGGGGCTGGTTCTTCGACCGGCAGGCTCCGCCGGACAGCCTGCACGCCACCGTGCACGCGGGGCACCGGTCGGTGGTCGACCAGCTGCGCTCCGATCTCACCTCTGTCGCCGGCGAGCTGGCGCGGTCCAGGGACCGGTCGGATGACCGCAGTGCCACCTACGGAACCTCGTAGCCGGTCGGCACCACCGGGACCACCGCGGGCCCGTTGCCCGGCCGGCGACCCGTCGTCTATACATGCGGAGTCGACCCTCACCTCGCCCGGTGAACCCGACGGCATGGGGAGATGCCGTCAACAACCGAACGGACCGGGCCGGGAAGACCGGGCCGACGGGCCCGTGCATGGACACACCGGCGACACGCCGGGGGCACTCCAGCGGAAGCGCCGGCGACCGGCTCGGCACGCCGGGGCCACAGGAGACAATCGATGAACTGACGGGGGGACGCCTGATGGACCGGAAGTGGTGGACGCTCATCGCGGTGTGCGTCGGCATGTTCATGCTGCTGTTGGACATCACGGTGGTGAACGTTGCGCTCCCGGACATCCAGCGCTCGCTCCACTCCTCCTTCGCCGACCTCCAATGGGTCGTGAACGCCTACGCCCTGACCCTGGCCGCCTTCCTGCTCACCGCCGGGGTCATCGGTGACATGTACGGCCGGCGGGGCGTGTTCGCCATCGGACTCTGCCTCTTCTCGCTGGCTTCGCTGCTGTGCGGCCTTTCCACCTCGTCACTGATGCTGAACCTCTCCCGGGGGGCGCAAGGGGTCGGGGGGGCCATCATGTTCGCCACCTCGTTGGCCCTCATCGCCCAGGCGTTCTCGGGCAAGGACCGGGGCACCGCCTTCGGCGCCTACGGCGCGGTGATCGGCGGAGCGGTGGCGATCGGCCCGCTGCTCGGGGGCCTCATCACCAGCGGCATCGGTTGGCGGTGGATCTTCTTCGTCAACATCCCCATCGGGGTGGTGGCCATCGCCATCACCCTGGCCAAGGTGGTGGACTCGAGGGACCCGACGAGCCGGCGCATCGACTGGATCGGCTTCGTCTCGTTCACCGCCTCGCTGTTCATGCTGGTGTTCGCCCTGGTGCAGGGCAACGCCCGGGGATGGGGGAGCACCTACATCGTGGGGCTCCTGGTGGGATCAGGGCTCCTGATGGCCGTCTTCATCATCGCCGAGTGGCGCCAGGACGACCCGATGCTCGACCTGTCCCTGTTCAAGCGGCCGGCGATGGTGGGTGTCTCCCTGGCCGCCTTCACCCTGTCGGCCTCGATCTTCGCCATGTTCCTCTACCTGACCCTCTACCTCCAGGACGTCCTCGGGTACGGCCCGTTCGCCGCCGGAGTCCGCTTCCTGCCGGTCACCATGCTGGCCTTCCTGGTGGCGCCGTTCGCCGGCAAGCTCACCGTGCGGGTGCACTCCCGGTACCTGTTGGGACTGGGCCTGCTGCTGGTGGCATTCGGCTGCAACCTCATGACCCACGTGCACGCCGACTCCTCATGGACCGTCCTGCTCCCCGGCTTCATCGTCGCCGGCATCGGCGTGGGCACCACCAACCCGGTGCTCGCCTCCGCCTCGGTGTCGGTCGTCCCCCCCGAACGGAGCGGCATGGCGTCGGGATCGTCGAACACCTTCCGCCAGGTCGGCTTTGCGACCGGCATCGCCGGGCTCGGGGCGGTCTTCCTCAGCCAGGTCCTTCCCAACACCCTGAACGCGCTGGCGGCGTCCCCCGGTGGCCGGGCCCTGGAGGACCACGGCGGGTCCCGCTTGGCCGCTGCGATCTCCGGGGGAAGCATCCGCGAGGTGGCCACCGCGATGCCCGCCGGGGCCCGCCACGCTCTGGTCAGCGCCTATCAGGTCGGATTCACCACCACCCTCGACCACCTGATGGCAATCTCCACGGTCGTCGCCCTGGTCGGGGCCGTCGGGTCCCTCGCCCTGGTCCGCCAGCGCGACTTCGTCCCGAGCCACTCGCCGCCGACCCGGCGGGACGCCGGAGCCAGGCGGGACGCCGGAGCCCCTGGCTCCCATGGCCGAAGGCCCCCCGTCGGAGTTCCCCTCGGCCGCGCCCACCGGGTAGGGGCCGGGACCGAGGGCCGGTAGGCGCCGTGGCCGCCCAGGAGCAACCGTCGGGCCGCCCACTCGGTGAGCCGCATCCGTCCCGGCTCGCTCCCGGGCACCCGCGGCGCGCGCCGAGATCCTGGCTGCCCACGACGAGGCCGTGCGTCAGGGCGAGCCGGGGTACACGGATCCGGACACAGGCCTCTACGTGCTGACGGCGGCCTTCCTGGCGGAACGGCGCACCTGTTGCCACTCGGGGTGCCGTCACTGTCCCTACCTGGTGTGACGGGCCGAGCGGCCGCCTATGGTGCGGCCCGAGGGCCCGACACGTCCCGTCGGCCCGGCGCCCGGCGAAGCGACGTGGCCCCGACGTGACCCCTTGCAGAGGAGACCCGATGAAGACCAGACTCACTGAGATCCTCGGAATCGAGCACCCGGTGATGCTCGCCGGCATGGGAGGCGTCTCCTACGCGCCGTTGGTCACCGCCGTTTCCGAGGCGGGTGGGTTCGGGTGCCTCGGTGCCTCGACCATGAGCCCCGAGCGGATGGTGGCGGAGATCGCCGCGGTGCGCGAGGGCACCGACAAACCGTTCGGCGTCGACCTGCTGACCGCCATGCCCGGGAGCCTGGTCGGCCAGGTCGAGCAGATCATCGAGGGCGGCGCCTCGGTGTTCGTGGCCGGCCTCGGGGTTCCGGCCGAAGTGGTCGACCTGTGCCACCGCCACGACGTCCTGGTGGTCAACATGTGCGGCAAGGTCGACCACGCCCGACGGGCCCTGGACGCGGGTTGCGACGTCGTCGTGGCCCAGGGCACCGAGGCCGGCGGCCACACCGGTCTTGTCGCCACCATGCCCCTGGTCCCCCAGATCGTCGACGCGGTGGGCGACCGGATCCCGGTGGTGGCCGCCGGCGGCATCTTCGACGGGAGGGGTCTGGCCGCCGCTCTGGCCCTCGGCGCCGACGGGGTGTGGATCGGCACCCGGTTCATCGCCACCCCCGAGGCCCACGGCGTGACCGGCTACAAGGACGCGCTTGATCCGGACCAAGGAGGACGGGACCACCATCAGCCGGGCGTTCTCCGGCAAGACGATGCGGGTGGTCCGCAACCAGTACACCGCGTTCTTCGAGGAGAACCCCGAGGAGCTGAGCGCCTTCCCCGCCCAGCTCGGTCGGTCGATGGACGACGGCGCCTTCCACCTCGGCGGCGGGGAGGACACCCCCGGCGTCGATCCCGACCGCGAGTGCTATCCCACCGGCCAGGGTGTGGGGGCCATCCAGACCCTGATACCGGCGGCCAGCCTGGTCACCCAGATCGTGGACCAGGCCGAGCAGGTGCTGGGCTCCTTGAGCCGAGTGGCCGCCGACTGAGCCCGACAGCTGCTCAACCCGGCCGCAGCACCGATCGGTCGCCGGCCCGGAGCCCGGCCATGATCCGGCGGTAGGTTCCGGCCGAGTCGTCCCCCATGGAGTCCGCGTCCAGCCACCGCATCCCGTGCTCACCGCGGTGGCGGTCGACCCCGTAGAGGCCGAAGCGCGGGCTCGTACGATCCCCACTCGTAGTTGTCGACCAGCGACCAGTGCCAGTAGCCGGTGACCGGAGCGCCCCGGTCGATGGCCTCGACGACCGCACCGATGTTGTCGCGGAGATAGCGGGGGCGGTCCCATCCGTCCCGTCGGATGTAGGACCGGCCGTTGCGGACCCGGTTGCAGAGCCCGTTCTCGACCACCCACAGGGGCAGCCCCGGGGCCAGCTCGTGCTGGACGGCCAGCCATCGGGCGAGTCCGCCCGGATCGACGACGTCGTCCCACAGTTCCCGGGTCGGGAGCCGGTTGCGACCACCGGCTGTGCGGTGTCCGGGCATCCGGAAATGGCGGGCCACGTCCGGGTCGTAGTAGTCGAGCGCCAGCACGTCGAGCGTGCACTCGTGGGGGCTGTCGTAGACGGCGTCGACCGCCCGCCGGGGAAACCGGCGCGCCGGCCGACCGCCGGTCCGACCGCCGGTCCTGCCGCCGGTCCTCCCGGTGCCCGACCCCGGGCGGTACGGGGACCTGGCCGCTGCGACCCGGCGGAGCATGGCCCCGACCACGCCGCCGGCGGGCACCAGACTGTCGTGTTGCCGCCGGCGGTCGTCGAGCCAGGCGTCGACGTCGCCCCGGTCGACCCCGGCACTGCGGGCCAGGAGCAGGTCGGTGAGCATGCGGTCGTGCTCGTAGATGCTGAGGCAGGAGTTGTTGGTGGTAACCACCGCGTCGGGGCGCCACTGGTGGATCACCTCGTAGCCCGCCACATGGGCGGCCAGCAGATGGTCGGTGGCGATGGCCACGTCGTCGAATGCCAGGAGGCGCCCGGGCGGGAACATGCCGAGCAGCCAGGAGCCGGAGGCCAGGACGTTGATCTCGTTGATGGTCACCCAGCGGCGCGCCGACGGGGCCAGCTCCTCGACCACCACCTCGGCCCAGGCCCGGTAGCGGTCCGGGGCGTCGGGACGCAGCCAGAAGTCCTCGCCCAACCAGTCCGGATGGGTGAAGTGGTGCAGGGTGACCAGAGGCTCGAGGCCCCGGGCCAGACAGCCCTCGGCGATGGCGCGGTAGCGGGCCAGCGCCACCCGGTCGACACCGCCCTCGTCGGGGAGCACCCGGGCCCACTCCACACCGAGCCGGAAGCTGTCGCACCCGAGGGCGGCGGCACGGTCGAGGGCCTCCTCGGGCCGCTCCCAGAACCCCACCGCGTTCCCCGAGGGCTCCACCCGCCCGACCTGTTCCCAGGCGAGCCAGTTGTTGGCCGGTTGTCCCGGACCGTTGAAACCGCCCTCGACCTGGAAACCGGCGGTGGCCACCCCGAACAGGAAGCCCTCGGGGAGCGGGTCCCGGCCGGCCCGGCCGGTCGTCGTCAGCGATTCCTGCGAGGACAAGCTCCCAACCTTTCCGATCGGTTCCGTTCGGGCACCGGCCGGCCCCTGCGGGACCGGTCGGTAGCTGCCGGCGGTGCCGGCCCGACCGCCGCTGGGCCGGCGCCGCCCACCGGAGGGCGATGGTAGCTTGCGCCCGGGACCAGCCCGACTCCCCGACCCGACCATGACCCCCGCCCACGACCCCGAGCGCATCCCGGTGGTCATCGCCTCGGGCCAGTCCATCGAGCGGACCGAGTTGGTGACCCCGGTCGACCTCATGGAGCGGGCCTGCGAGGCGGCCCTCGCCGACGTGCCCCGGCTCCGGGGTGCCGTCCAGCGCCTGTCGGTGGTCAACATCATGACCCGCAGCGGTCCGGCCCCGGCCACCGAGCTGGCCGGGCGCATCGGCGTGGGAGGGGCCGACCGCGAGTCGACCACCATCGGCGGCAACTCCCCGCAGTGGCTGGTCAGCCGGGCGGCGACCGACATCGCCGGGGGCTCCCTGTCGGCCACGGTCATCGCCGGCGCCGAGGCCATCCGGTCCTCCCGGGCCCGGCGGGCCGCCGGGACGGCCCGCCTCCCAGGGCCCGCCGAGCATCCGCCCGACCCGGTGGTGGGCGACGACCTGCCCGGGGTCGGGCCGGCCGAATCGGCGATCGGCCTCATGGCCCCGGTGCACGTCTACCCCCTGTTCGAGAGCGTGGTGGCAGCCAGGGCCGGCCACGACGCCCCCGCCCACCGCCGGGCCATGGGCGAGCTGCTGGCCCCGTTCACCCGGGTGGCGGCGGCCAATCCCTACGCCTGGTTCCCCGACGCCCGGACCGCCGAGGCCATCGCCACGCCCGCCCCCGACAACCGCATCGTCTGCGAGCCGTACACCAAGCGGATGACCGCCTTCCTCGGATCGGACCAGGGGGCCGCCCTCGTCGTCTGCTCGCTCGCCGCCGCCCGCCGGGCCGGCGTGGCCGACCGGGCCGTGTTCATCTGGTCGGGGGCCGAGGCCGTCGACGTCCGGTTTCCGGTGGCCCGCCCCGACCCCGGCCGCTCCCCGGCCATCGCCGCGGCGGGCCGCGCCGTCCTGGCGGCGGCATCGGCGGCCGCCGGCCGGGACCCGCCGTCGGCATCGACGACATCGAGGTGCTCGACATCTACTCGTGCTTCCCCTCCGCAGTCGAGCTGGCCATCGACGCCCTCGGCATCGCCGGGGACGATCGGAGGGGGCTCACGGCCACCGGCGGGCTCCCCTACTTCGGCGGACCCGGCAACAACTACACGACCCACGGGATCGCCGCCGTCACCGACGCCCTCCGGGACGGGCCGAGGCCGGGCGCCCCGGGGTCGGCGTCGAGGCTCGGCCTGGCAACCGGGCTCGGATGGTTCGTCACCAAGCACGCCCTCGGCGTGTACGGCTCCGGGCCCCCGCCCGGCGGCTTCCACCGGGGAGACACCGCCGCCGAACAGTCGCAGATCGACGCCTCGGCGGTGGCGACGGCCCTCGAGGTCGACGCCCCCACCCCGGCCACCGTGGTCGCCGCCACCGTGATCCGGGACAACGAAGGAGCCCCCACCGGAGCGCCACTGATCGCCCAGCTCCCCGACGGCCGGCACATGGCCCTGGCCGCGGCGGACGACGAGGTGGTCGCCGCCGTGGGCGCCCTCGACGTCCCCGGGCTCGTCGGATCGCCGGTTGTCGTCCAGGCGGGCGCGGCGCGCTACCGTCTGGCGACAGGCTGAGACCAGCAAAGGGGAGGCCGCCGTGCCCGAAGTGCTCCGCGAACGCCAGGGTCACATCGAGATCCTCACCATCAACCGGCCCGAGGCCCGCAACGCCATCAACGGGGCCGTGTCGCGGGGGTTCGCGGCCGCCTTCGACGAGCTCGACGCCGACGACGACTGCTGGGTGGTCATCGTGACCGGCAGCGGGGACAAGGCGTTCAGCGCCGGCATGGACCTGAAGGCGTTCACGGCCGGCGAGGCCGGCGACATCATGGGGGCGAAGGGCGGCTTCGGGGGCATCGCCCAGCGTGACTTCTCCAAGCCGATCATCGCCGCCGTCAACGGGTCGGCGCTGGCCGGCGGCTGCGAGATCATGCTCTCCTGCGACCTGGTGGTGGCCGTCGAGGAGGCCACCTTCGGTATCCCCGAGGTGAAGCGCGGCCTCATGGCCGCCGCCGGCGCCCTGATCCGCCTGCCCAAGCGGATCCCCCCGGCCATCGCCCTCGAGCTCGCCCTCACCGGGGAACCGATCGACGCCCGGCGGGCCCTCGACCTCGGCCTGATCAACCGGGTGGTCCCACGGGACCGGTTGATGGCGGAGGCCCTCGCCCTGGCCGGCACCATCGCAGAGAACGCGCCGCTGGCCGTGCGCGCCTCCAAGCGGGTGATGAAGCGGGCAGGCGAGCTCCCCGACGCGGAGGGGTGGGCCGTCAACAACGCCGCCGTTCCCGAGGTGTTCGGATCGGCCGATGCCCAGGAGGGGCCGATCGCCTTCGCCGAGAAGCGCAGGCCCAACTGGTCGGGCAAGTAGGTGACCCCCGGCTCTGCCGTCCGCCGGAGCGCGTCGCCCCGGTGACCACCCTCGGACCCGCCGGCACCGACGTGCCCTCCCTGGCCGGTGGGATCGACGGCTTCCGGCTGATCCTGCACGTGCTGGCCGCCACCGTCTGGGTGGGCGGGCAGTTCACCGTGGCCGGGCTGCTCCCCACCATCCGCTCCCTGGGGGACGATGCGCCGAAGGCGGTGGCGCGTGCCTTCGGACGCCTGCTTTGGCCGGCCTACGGGGTGCTGGTGGTCACCGGCTTCTGGAACATCGGTGCCCTGACCGTCAAGGACGCATCCTCGACCTGGAAGACCGTCCTGGTCGTCAAGCTCGCCGTGGTCGTGGTGGCCGGGCTGGCGGTGTTCCTCCACCAGCGGGCCACGACCAAGACGGCCCTGGCCGTCTGGGGCGCCATCGGGGCGGTGGCCTCGGTGGCCGCCCTGTGCCTCGGGGTGTTCCTGGCCGGATGAGCGCCGGGGCGTCGTCCCCATCCGGGCCGGGTCCGGCGTCGAATACGGGGGCCGGGGCCTGCGCAGCGGGCCTGGGCGGACAGGTCTAACCTGGCAGAAGCAGTCGAAGAAGGAGGCACCACCGTGCACTTTGGGCCCTCAGCAGAAATCTTTGGCATGGACGGCATCATCGTCCTCATCGTGGTGGTCCTCGTCCTGTTCGGATCCACGCAGATCCCCAAGCTCGCCCGTTCCCTGGGCTCGGCCCAGAAGGAATTCAAGAAGGGCATCGAAGAGGGCTCGTCGGAGGACGGGAAGGGCACCAAGTCGCTCGCCGAGGCCGCACCTCCCGCGGCGGTCAGCCCGCCGGCCCCTGCCCCCCCGGTCGCCCAGGCGCCGCCCCCGGTCGAGGGCGCCCCCGGCCCGAACTCGTAGCCGGGACCGCGTCGCCGTGGTCGCGCCGCGCCGGTGAGTGAACGGACCCGGCAGGGGCCGCACGCCGCACCCGGTGCGGCCGGCCGGAACCGCTGGCTCCCGTTCTGGGTGTTGCAGGTCACCGAGCTGGTGGTGGCGCTCGTCTTCGTGGACGTCTCGGTCCACGTCTCCAACGCCGGGCTCCTGGTGGCTGCGGCGGCCGTCTTCGCCGCCCTGGCGGTGACCGCCCGCGGGCCACTCGGGATCGTCAGGATCTGCGGCGAGCGGCTCCACGTGGTCCTGGTCATGGCCACCGCCGGCGCCGCGGCCATCGCCCCGGTCATCCCCGCCCTGCGGCCGGACATCGAGGGGATCATCGTCCTCGAGTTCGGGGCCGTCGGCCTCATGCGCCTGGCCACGTTCACCGGCCTGTCGGACACGGCCCGCGCCCCGGGCCAGTCCCACCGCGGCTCCTCGGTCATCGACGCCAGGGCCACCGTGGTCGTGCCGGGCCCAGCCCCGGGCCCGCCCCGGACCCCCGCTCCGGGCCCCTCCGGCCCGGGCTCCCCCGGCGAGCGCCCCTCGGGGGTCGCTCCGGGGAGCGCCACCGCCCGGTGGCTGGGCCGGACCGCCGGCACCGCAGCCGCGTCGGGGAGGCGGGCCGCCGCCCGACACCGCCCTGCGGCCGAGGCCCGGGTCAGGCGCTCGATCCGCAGTGCGGGCCGGCTCACCGGGCGGGTGACGTCCCGACCCGACGGTCCCGAAGACCCGTCGCGATAGCCGGGAGGAGAGCGTGGAGCAGACCGAGGACGTACTGGCCACGGCCGACCGGCTGTGGCGGGGCGAGGTGTCCACCACCGAGCTGCACCCCCTTCGCCCGTCACCCGGGCTCGCCGAGGTGGCCGACGGAGTGGCCTTCGTCCCCTCGTTCGCCAACGTGTCGGCCGTCAGCACGGACGACGGTCTGGTGCTGGTGGACACCGGAAGCGAGTTCATGGCCGCCGACATCCACCGGATCCTCCGGGGTTGGTCGGCGGGCCGGCTCAACACGGCTGTCTACTCCCACGGTCACATCGACCACGTGTTCGGGGTGCCGGTGTGGGCCTCGGAGTCGGAACAGGCCCGCTGGCCCGCTCCGGTGGTCGTCGCCCATGAGGCGTTGCCCGCCCGCTTCGACCGGTACATCCGCACCGCCGGCTACAACACCATCATCAACCGGCGCCAGTTCGACATCGAGTCGCTCCAGTGGCCCACCGAGTACCGGTACCCCGACCGCACCTACCGGGACCGGCTCGATCTCACCGTCGGCGGCACGAGGGCTGAACTGCACCACGCCAAAGGCGAGACCGACGACCACACCTGGACGTGGTTCCCCGACCACCGGGTGCTGTGCTGCGGCGACTTGTTCATCTGGGCATCGCCCAACGCCGGCAACCCCCAGAAGGTCCAGCGCTACCCCCTCGAGTGGGCCGATGCCCTCCGCCGCATGCTCGCGCTGTTCGACACCCCGGGCGCCGGACCACAGGTGCTCCTGCCCGGCCACGGCTACCCGGTGGTCGGCGAGGACCGGGTCCGCCGGGCCCTCGCCGACACGGCCGAGCTCCTCGAGTCGCTGGTGGAGCAGACCCTGGCCCTGATGAACCGTGGCGCCCGCCTCGACGAGGTGATCCATACCGTCAAGGCCCCGGACCGGCTGATGGAGCGCCCCTACCTGCGGCCGGTCTACGACGAGCCCGAGTTCGTCGTGCGGACGGTGTGGCGCCTCTACGGAGGCTGGTGGGACGGGAACCCGGCCACGCTCAAGCCCGCCCCTGAGCGGGCGCTGGCCCTCGAGCTGGCCGATCTGGCCGGGAGTGCGGGAGCCTTGGCCGACCGCGCCCTGTCCCTGATCGACGCCCCCCCGGACGGCCGGGGGGCGGATGGCCCCGTTCCTCCGGACGGCTCGGAGAGCCCGGCCATGCGCCTGGCCGGGCACCTGGCGGAGCTCGGCGTGGCTGGCCGCGCCCGAGGACCCCGGGGTCCAAGCGGCGCGGCGGACCGTGTTCACCCGGCGGGCCGATGCGGCGTCGTCGACCATGGCCCACGGGGTGTTCTCGTGGGCGGCGCCGCGAGTCGGGCGACCGCCGGGCGACCCCACCGACCTGACCGCATCCCCCGACGGGCACGCGCCTGAGCAGGGCATTCGCTCGGCCCGATCGGTGCCCGTTCCGAACTTCTAATTGTGGTGCGGGGGCCACTAGTGTCATCGCCGTGAATGCGATCACAACCGGTTTCCCACCCCCGGCACGGGGTGACGGGCAGGGTGACGGACAGTCGGCGCCGGTTCCCCACTCAGGCCCGGGTTCGCCACCCCGGCCCGCCCGCCGGAGCCGGTCGCGCTGGGCCGCAGCGCTGGCTGTCTCGGCACCGCTGGCGTTGGCCGGGTGCAGCTTCTATCCGACCTACGGGGCCAGCCGGGGCGCCACCAAGCAGGGCCAGGACACGTTCAAGCTCTACTCGGCGATGATGACCACCGGGATCATCGTCGGCGGCCTGGTCGCACTCCTCATCCTGTGGACGCTGCTCCGCTATCGCAGGCGCTCGGACGAGATGCCCCGCCAGTTCCACGAGAGCATCCCGATCGAGGTGCTCTACACCGCCGTCCCCATACTCATCGTGGCCGTCCTGTTCCTCTTCACCGTGCTCACCGAGAACAATGTGGACGCCGTCGTCCCCGTCAACGCAACGGTGACCTCCACCGGCAAGCCGGTGGTCGAGGTCAGGGTGACGGCGTTCCAGTGGGGATGGCGGTTCGACTACCCCGAACTCGGCGTCGGCGTCGCCGGTGAGACCACCGACGGGCCCGGCGGCCACGGCCCCCAGATGGTCGTCCCCGCCAACCAGACGGTGCAGATCACCCTGGTCTCCGACGACGTGATCCACGGCTTCTACGTGCGGGACTTCAACTTCAGCCGCTACGCCCTCCCGGGGGTGACCAACATCTTCGACATCGACGTGCTCCATACCGGGACCTACAACGGCCAGTGCACCCAGATCTGCGGCCTCTACCACTCCGAGATGCTGTTCAGCGTCAAGGCGGACACCCCGGCGGCGTTCGCCAAGTGGGCCCGCAGCCAGGCGGGGTCGGGCAAGACGCTGCCGCGGTCGGGCTCCTCGGCGTCCAACAATCCCCCCGTCGCCACCCACCCGACCCCGGCAAATGCAGCGCCGGCACCCGCCACGGCGAAGGGATCCGCATGACGACCACCGCCGAACGCCCGGACGTCGTCGCCCCGGAGGCGCCGGGAGGACCGGGAGCGCATGCGCCCGGCGCGCACGAGGAGAGCGGCCACGGCCACCACGAGGGACCCAGCGGGATCCTCAACTGGCTGACCTCCACCGACCACAAGGTCATCGGCAAGAGCTACATGATCACCTCGTTGGTGCTGTTCTTCATCGCCGGCATCATGGCCCTGGTCATGCGGGCCCAGCTGGCAAACCCGACGTCCTCGCTGGTGTCCTTCCAGACCTACAACGAGCTGTTCACCATGCACGGCAGCCTCATGCTCTACCTGTTCGCCGGTCCCTTCGCCTTCGGGGGCCTGGCCAACTACATCGTTCCGCTGCAGGTCGGGGCCCCGGACATGGCCTTCCCCCGTTTGAACGCCCTGTCCTACTGGCTGTACCTGGGCGGGTCGATCACCATGATGTCCGGCTTCCTGGTGGCCGGCGGGGCCGCCAGCTTCGGCTGGGTGGCCTACGCCCCGCTGTCCAACGCCATCAACTCCCCCGGGGCCGGGGCCGACCTGTGGCTGATGGCCCTCGGGCTCACCGGGTTCTCCGCCATCTTCACCGGCGTCAACCTGGCCGCCACCATCTTCTACCTCCGGGCGCCGGGGATGACCATGTTCCGGGTCCCCATCTTCTCGTGGAACATGCTGGTGACCGGCATCCTCATCCTGATCGCCTTCCCCGTCCTGTTCGGCGCGGTGGTCATGCTCTTCTGCGACCGCCACTTCGGGACCCACATCTTCACCGTGCAGGGCGGAGGGGTGCCGGTGTTGTGGCAGCACCTGTTCTGGTTCTTCGGGCACCCCGAGGTGTACATCCTGGCGCTGCCCTACTTCGGCATGGTCACCGACGTCTTTCCGGTGTTCTCGCGTAAGCCCCTGTTCGGCTACAAGGGCATGGTGTTCGCAACCATGTCGATCGCCGCCCTGTCCACCGGTGTGTGGGCCCACCACATGTTCACCACGGGCGTCGTGCTCCTGCCGTTCTTCTCCCTGCTCTCCTATCTCATCGCGGTCCCCACCGGGATCAAGTTCTTCAACTGGATCGGCACCATGTGGGGTGGCCAGCTGAGCTTCCAGACCCCGATGCTGTTCTCGATAGGGTTCCTGTTCGCCTTCCTCATGGGGGGCGTCACCGGCGTGCTCCTGGCATCGCCGCCGGTCGACTTCATGACCCACGACACCTACTTCGTGGTGGCCCACTTCCACCAGGTGCTGATCGGTACCAGTGTGTTCGCCGGTTTCGCCGGGTTCTACTTCTGGTACCCCAAGATGTTCGGGAGGATGCTCAGCGACCGCCTCGGCAAACTGCACTTCTGGGGGCTGTTCGTCGGCTTTTGGCTGACCTTCATGCCCCAGTACCTGGTCGGCCTCTACGGCATGCCCCGGCGGGTGGCCGACTACCGGTCCGACAACGGCTGGACCGGCCTCAACGTGATCTCGACGGTCGGCTCCTTCGTCATCGGTGCCTCCTTCCTGTTCTTCCTCGTCAACCTCTACACCTCGTGGCGCAAACCGGTGCCGGCCGGGGACAACCCGTGGGACGGCCACGCCCTCGAGTGGTTCACCTCGTCCCCTCCTCCCCACCACAACTACACCCACCTCCCCCCCATCCGCTCGGAGCGGCCGACCTGGGACTACAACCATCCCGAGCACCGGACGCTCCACACCGGCACCGGGCCCCCCAAGGTGCCCGCCGGCGCCTCCGCCGGCGCCTCCGCCGGAGCCTCCGGCGGGACGGGGGCCGTGGGGGTCGAACCATGAGGGTCAGCGCCGTGTTCCTCGCCGGCACCGGGATCTTCTTCGCCATCATCGGCATCGTCTACTGGTTCACCAGCTATGAGGACGCCGGCTTCTTGATGCTGCTGGGGTCGGCGCTGCTCGGGCTGCTGCCCGGCTCGTACTACCTCTGGTGGTCCTACAAGATGAAGCCCCAGTTCAACGATGACCCGGAGGGGGAGATCGCCGAGGGAGCCGGGAGCCATCGCCTCGTTCCCCGGATCGAGCATCTGGCCCTTCCTCCTCGGGATGGGGGCGATGTTCGCCGTCCTGACCTTCGTGTTCGGGCTGTGGCTGGCGCCGATCGCCGCGGCGCTCATCATCTCGGCCGCCATCGGGGTGACCGTCGAGAGTCGGCGGGGCGGCGCGGTCTGACCGGTCGAGCGGTCCTGACCGGCCGGCGCTCCGCACGGTCCGCTCCGGGTCCGTAGGGGCCGGGTGGAACCACGGTGAACGCCCGATCCGCCGTGCGCCGGGTCCGGGTACGGAGCCTCCGGCTCCAGTGGGCCGGACTCGAGCAGTTGCCCGGCCGCCCGGACCAGTGCGCCGTCGGCGATCCAGGCCGGTGACCCGCCCACCTAGGGCCTCAGCAGCAGTCGGGGCAGGTGGGACGAGCGGGATCCCGACGTCGACGGTAGGTTTCGGCCCCATGCGCCTGAGCACGGTGATCCTCCCCGTCCATCGATGGGTAGAGGGCCGCGAGGTCTGGCGACGAGCGGAGGAGCTCGGGTTCCATGCCGCCTATACCTATGACCACCTCTCGTGGCGCAGCTTCCGGGACCGTCCGTGGTTCGGCGCCGTCCCGACCCTGACCGCAGCGGCCACCGCCACCGGGCGTCTGCGGATCGGGACCATGGTGACCTCCCCCAACTTCCGCCACCCGGTGACCCTGGCCAAGGAGTTGATGACCCTGGACGACATCTCCGACGGTCGGCTCACCGTGGGCATCGGTGCCGGCGGTTCGGGTTTCGACGCGTCGGCCCTGGGCCGGCCCCCTTGGTCGTCCACGGAACGCGCCGACCGGTTCGGAGAGTTCGTCACACTCCTCGACCGGCTGCTCACCCAGGCGTCGACCACCGCCGCGGGCGCCCACTATTCGGCTCGGGAGGTCCGCATGGTCCCCGGCCCGGTACAACAGCCGAGAATGCCGTTCGTCGTGGCCGCCACCGGCCCCCGGGGGTTCGGGCTGGCCGCCGAGTTCGGGCAGGGCTGGGTCACCTATGGAGATCCCCGTGACCCGGCCGGCCCGCCGGCCTCCCGGGCCCCCGAGGTGGTGCGGGCCCAGATGGAGGGGCTCGAGGCCGCGTGCGACCGGCACGGACGGAGCTACGACTCGATCGACAAGGTCCT
Organism: uncultured Acidimicrobiales bacterium; assembly: GCA_963806285.1. Lineage (GTDB taxonomy): Bacteria > Actinomycetota > Acidimicrobiia > Acidimicrobiales > RAAP-2 > Bog-756. Next base: position 312,468 of record CAWDXJ010000004.1, on the reverse strand, counting down.
GCTCCAGGGATCGACCTCCGAGCGCCCGCTCGCCTCGCTGGACGCCTTCGTGGACTGGGCCGGTCGATACCAGGCGCTCGGGATCACGGACCTGGTCGTCCACTGGCCCGTCCCCGACTCGGTCTTCGCCGGCGATTCGGACACCTTCGAACGCATCGCCAGCGAGGGCCTGGCCCAGCTGGCCTGATCTCCCGCCCTGGTGGACCGACGGCGGAGGGCGTCATTCGGCGGATGGAGCGGACACGGTCGGACGGCCATCTGGCCACGGACGACGGGTCACGGCTCGACCCGGTCCGGATCCGCCGACGGCTCAGCCGGGAGGATCGTCGGGCCGAGGGCTGTTCAGCCGACCAGGTGACCATGTCGGTCCGGGGCCGTCGCCCTGACGCGCCTGGGGTGCTTCAGCCCTCAGTGTCAGGCCGGCCGTGCACCACCCGGAGGTGAGGGGCGCCCGTCGGAGGCCGCCCCGTTGCGCCACGACGCCTGACGGACGAGAATCCCCGTATGAGGCCCCTCGCCATCCACCATGTCGCCATCAATGTGACCGACGTGGAGGTAGGGGTGGATTTCTACACCAACGTGCTCGGAGGCACGCTGCGCCACGACCGGCCCGACCTCGGTATCGCCGGCGCCTGGATCGAACTCGGCGCCCAGCAGCTCCACCTCGTGGAGGCTCCCGTCCCCTCCAACCTGGGCCAGCACTTCGCCATCCGTGTCGACGACCTCGACGCGGTCGTGCAGGAGCTGCGCTCGAAGGGAATCGACGCCGCCGACCCCTCCGGGATCGGGACCAACCGGCAGACGTTCGTCAACGACCCGGCGGGGAATGCCGTCGAGCTGCACCAGATCGGCCTCCCCGAGCACTGAACCGGTATCGGTGTCCCGGCTCACACCCCCGCCGCGCCGGCCCGGACGATCGCTCGGGCGGTGCGGCGGTCCTCGGTGCCGGTCCCCTCGGGCATTGCGGCGAGGAGGGACTCGAGCAGTTCGACGGCCCGGCGGCGGTGCTCCGGCGGCTCGATCGTCGCCCAGGTCAGCGCGGCGCGCAGCTCGAGCGCGGCGGCGCCACGCCTGCGGGCGTCGGACACCGCCCGATGCAGTCGGGAGCGGGCCCCCTCGAGGTCGATGACGCCGGCCGCCAATCCGGTCTGGGCCTGGAGCCGGAGCACCTCGGCGTCGAAGAACGGCTGGCCCGCCTGGGCGGAGACCGCTTCGGCCAGCTCGAGGGAGGCGAATGCCCCCGCATGGTCCCCACCGGCTGCTTGCGACCGGGCCAGGAGGGTGAGTCCGAGGGACGCTCCGCTGCTGCTGCCCGAGGACGCCAGCGCCTCGAGGGCGGACTGCACCAGCTCCAGACCCCGGCGCGGCTCGCCCGAGAGCGCGAAGGACGCGCCTCGGATCATGTTGGCGAAGCCCAGCCAGTAGGGGAACCGGAGTAGGGACGCTTCTGCGATCAGCCGATCGCACATGTCCAGGGCGGCGTCATGGTCGCCGCGGAGGTGGTGGACGAGTGCGGCAAGGCTCATCGCCATCGAGCCGCTCAGATGTGAATCGATGGCGTCGGCGTGGTCGACACCCTCGAGGGCGAGCGTCAACGCCCGGTCCGGCTGGCCGAACAACCACGACGCCATCGCCCCGGCCCCGAGGGCGATGACCTTGTGGTCGGTCCCCAAGCCGAGGGTGACCTCCTCGAAGTCCTCGGGTCGATAGAGCGAGAGCGCCAGCCGGCTGTGGGTCATCGTCTCGGTCGGGTGGCCGAGGTAGATGTTGCACAGGGCCAGGGTGCAGTGGCCGCGGAGTGCGGCGATCCTCAGGTCCTCCTCGCCGGCGATGTCGAGGATCCGCCGGGCCACGACCGCAGCCGTGTCGCAGCTGGCCGGTGTCGAAGTGGTAGGTGGCGACGCCGTTGAGCATGCTGGTCAGCTGGTCGGCGTCGTCTTGGGCTTCGGCCAGGACGATGGCCCGATTCCAGAGTGGCAGGGTCCGCTCGGCGCCATAGCCCTCGGCGGCCATGATGCCGTTGGCCAGCAGTCCGACGAGCTCGAGCTCGAGCCGGTCCCGGACCTCGCCGGCAGGCGCCGGTCCGAGCGCGGTGAGCCCCCTCTCGATGAGGTCGATGGACTCGCGGTAGGCGCCGTCCCCGCCGGCGCGTCGCCCGGCGGTGCGGAGGATCCCCGCTGCATCCAGGTTGCGGCCCGCGGCCTCGAGATGGTGGGCGAGCACCTGGGGTTGGTGTTGGCCATAGGCGGCATCTTCTGCCACCAGCAGTTCGGCCACCGAGGCGTGGATCCGTTTCCGGTCGCGGCGCAGCAGGGACGAGTAGGCGGTGTCGCGGATCAGCGTGTGGCGGAAGGAGACGATCGTGTCGGTCCCGGTTCCGACGCGGACCATGAGCCCGGACGCCACCAGGCGGTCCAGGTCGTCGTCCATGTCGCGGCCGGCCAACTGCGTGATCAGCTTCGAGCTGACATCGCGCCCGACAACCGATGCCAGCCGGGCCGCCCGGGCAGTCTCGCCGAAGCGGTCGAGGCGACTCAGGAGCGCCTCGTGAAGTGACGTCGGCACATCGGTGGGGGCCTGCCGTTCGGACACCGCCGCGGCCAGTTCCTCGGCGAAGAGGGGGATGCCCTCGGCCCTGTCCAGGATCATTCGGAGGGTGCCGGCCCGATCCGGGAGCTCGGCAGGCACCATCCGGTCCACGATGACGGCCATCTCGTCGCTCGCCAGCCGTTCGAGCCTCATGACCTCGCCCACGGACCCATCCAACCCGTCGCCCTCGTCGGGTCGTTGGGACGCGAGGAGGACGAGCGTGCGGGTCGGTGCCGATTCGGCCAACAGGCGCCACAGCTCGAGGGTGGACGGATCCGCCCAGTGCACGTCCTCGGCTCGCACGAGGGAAGGCCCGGGAGCAAGCACGCGGATGAGGAAGTCGGAGGCGGCGGCGATCGTCCGACGCCAGCGGAGATCCCGGTCGCCACCCTCGGCCGGGCCGCCGTCGACCGCACCGTCGAGCGCGTCGAGCAATTGGCCGTCCGGGGCACCCAGCGCCGTCGCCCAGGCGCCGATGGACCCGTGGCCCTGTTCACAATCGGCGAGCAGCCGGTCGAAGGCGGCGATCACCGGCGCCAGCGGAGTGGCGGTCTGCAGCGGTGAGCAGACGAAGGCCACCATGGGTGGCCCGGTTCGGGCCGCGAGCTCGTCGAGGAGCCTGGTCTTGCCGATGCCGGGCTCGCCCACGACCGTGACTGCCGACCCGTGCCCCGCCCGGGCCCGATCCCAGCGCCGCTGCAGGAGTCCCAGCTCCGAAGCGCGCCCGGCGAACGGCGAGGCTCGCAGCCCGTGGGCCGGACCCGGTGCCAGCAGCTCGCTCACCTGCCAGACCCGGGTGGGCCCCACACCCTTGAGCTCCCGCTCACCGAGGTCGGCGAACCGGCAGCAGTGGCCGACCAGGACCTTGGTGCTTCCGCCCAGCACCACCCCTCCGGGCGGGGCGATCGACTCGAGCCGCGCCGCCAGGTTGGTGGTCGACCCGAACACCGAGACGTCGACCCGGTCGGGGTTGCCCATGGCTCCCATCACCGCGATGCCCGTGGCGATCCCGGCCCGGGCCTGAATCTGCACGCCGAGGCCCGCGGCATGGCCGGCGTTGAGGGCGTCGAGGTCCTCCATGATCTGCACGGCGGCCCGGACCGCGCGTTCGGCGTCTCCCTCGTGGGCGGTCGGATACCCGAAGATCGCCATGAGCCCGTCGCCCAGGTACTGCGCGATGCTTCCCCCCAACCGGTCCACCGCGGCGCGCCCGACCTCCTGGTAGGCCAGCACCAGCTCGCCGAGGTCCTCCGGGTCCAGCTGATAGGAGAGCGCGGTGGAGCCGACCAGGTCGCAGAACAACACCGTGACCTGTCGGCGCTGGCCGGCCAACGTGTCCGACCCGCCCCCGAGGGTATGGACCCCCGGTGCATCACCCACGGCAGATCTCGTCCGGTCTCCGACCCGCGGTCAAAGAGCCGTTGTCGGGACCGGCCACCATTTCCTCCTCGGACCCGTGATCAGGTGATCTTCGGGACCGGGTGGGCCGGCGTGGCCTTGACATACGGGCCGAATGCCGCATTGAGCTCGGGGCGCCAGAGCTGCTCGAGGTCCTGCACCAGTTTGAGGAGAACCGGGGGGGAATCGTCCATCGCCGCGTGGATCTGATCGATGTTCGCCCACACCAGGCGGCCGAGATCGATGACCGCACCCAGGTGCTCGCACCGGCAGGTGTCGCCGCCGTCGGGCCGGGCGGCGACCGCGTCCTGACCGCCCCCGGCAGGGAGGTCAGTTCGGTCGCGTACGTCCAATTGGTGGCCAGGCCCTGGATCATCGGACTGTCGTATCCCGCCATGAGCGAGATCACCGTCGACTTGAAGATCACGATCGGCTTGCAGACAGCGAAGGCGACCGCAACCTCGACGGCACTCCCTTCGTCGGGCACCCTTCCGTCCATGTTGAACACAACGGAATTGCACCGCTCCACGACCTGGAAGATGTCCAGGGCGAACCCGATCTTCCGGGCGAAGTCCACGATGGTGGCAAAGTTGGCGGTGGCACCGAGGGGAGGGCTTGTGAGCATCCGCAGCGCATTCGCCACTTCGATGCCCTCCTTGTGCGGGAGGTACGTGCTGAACCCCGCACTCGTGAGCACTTTCGAGATCCGCTTCTCTTCGCGCTTGTCGCCGAGGCTGAACATCGGCCCGGCACAGTAGACGGGCGACCCGGGCGCTTTACCGGGTTCGGTGTTGGTCATGAGCTCCTCCGTTCGGTCGGGTGATCTGGGTTGCGCTCGGTGAGGTGTGGATGCGACGGGACGGCGTGGCGCGGTTGAGAGTCGAAGTGGCGCGGCAGGGAGCCCCCGAGATCGGGCGCGCGTCGGTGGTACTCCCGCCCCCATGGTGTCCACCGCCGGCATGAGCGGTCTGCGTCTCCATCCGACCCTGCGCGGCGGGATGCCCCCCGGAGGTCCACCGCGGTCACGGGCACGCTGCCCCGGACATGGCGGCACACCGCCGGCCCCGTTGGCCGTTCACAGGGGCATGGATCCAGACCCGACAATCCGTCCATCCACTCATCCAGCAACCTCGCCTCGCCGATGCGAAAGCACTGCGACCTACAACATTAGCGAATCCCGGGCGCAGATGACGCCCCCCGTTGCCTCGGGGCGCCTCCCGTGCCACGACCTTGCGCCGGCCTTCGACGTCGGGGCACCTGCGGTCGGGCGGCCACCACGCCGAACCGTGGGTCTGCCAGGACGTCGGCTCCCTGGAGGGCCAGAGAGTGCTGATGGCCGCAGGCCTGCACACCACCTGCCCCGACATCGCCGGGGGGGGGGTGAAAGTGGTCGTCGTGGGCACCGTAGTGGTCGTCGCGGGGCACCGTCGTGGTCGTCCCGGGAACCGGAGCGGTGATGGTGGTGGCCAGTCCCGACGGGAGGCCGGCTGTCACCGGCGACGGCGCTGCCTCCGCAAGTCGGGCACCCCGTCGACGGGACGATCACCGTGCAGGGGCGGGAGGGCACAGCACTCCGCCATCGGAGGCACGACGGAATCTACGCTCCGGCCCGGTGGCACGCCTTCGTCGCCGACCCGACGGCCGCTCCGATGCGCTGCTCAGATCCGTTCGTCGGTCGCCGCGTCGGGGAGGCCGTCGAAGTAGCGGTCGAGCACGAGCCGGAACAGCGGCTGGCCCGGATCGGCGCGCATGAACAGCGTCATCGACGAATGGAGCTTCCGGGCGTCCACCGCACCGAACATCTGCACCGCCGTGCGGTCCCGCCGCTCGGCGAGGATCGCCGTGCACTCGAGCAGACGGGGACCGAGGATGGCGTGGCGCAGGTAGGCACACGCCTCCTCCCGCGACGAGATGGCGAACTCCCTCGACAATGCACTCAGCCCCAGTCCGGCGATCTGTGGGAAGACGAACCACATCCAATGGCCCGTCTTCCGGCCGCGGCGCAACTCACCCACCGCCCCGTCATAGGTGGACGCAGCATCCTGGGCGGAGACGAAGCGTCCGAGGTGGAACCGGTCGTCCATCGACTCCCCGTCCCGCGTCACTCCCGACCTGGTACCGATCGGCAGCCACCGCCAGTGCCCCCGATCAGCGCATCACCCTGCGGACACCCGCCCCGGTGGCCAGCTCGGGCGGGACCAGGTCGATATAGGTGGGGACGGGGATGGCCTCGATCTCGTCGACCCCGTCGCCGGGACGCGCTTCGGCGTCGGTCGTGGAGTACTCGCCGGTCGACGACCGGGTGACGATCTGGGCCCGCTTCCGCTTGCCCACACCCTCGGCGGCCCGCATCTCGTTGCAGATCTTGTAGGCCACCAACGTGGCGATGATCGGCACGATGACCACCGCGAACCGGAAGAACCACAGCACCGCGTTGAGCGGCACCTCGAAGAAGTTGGCCAGGACGTCGGTGGACGAGGCGAAGAAGACCATGAACAGGAGGGAGAGCATGGCCACGCCGGCCGCGGTGCGCAGGGGCCGGTCTCGGGGGCGGTCCAAGAGGTTGTGGTAGGCCAGGTCCTTGGTGTGCCGGGACTCGATGAACGGCCAGACCAGGAAGATGTTGAAGATGAGGCCGGGGAAGATCACCGCGGGCAGGAAGACCTCCAGCGGAATGGTGTGCCCCCAGCCGACCCACTCCCAGCTGGGCATGATGCGCAGGGCGCCGTCGAGCCACCCCATGTACCAGTCGGGCTGCACCGCATAGGAGATCTGGAACGGCTCGTACTGGCCGAATTGCCAGATCGGGTTGATCTGGGCCAGGCCGCCCAGCAGGAAGATCACCGCAGAGGTCATGAACAAGAAGCCGGTCGTCTTGGCCATGAAGGTCGGGAACATCGGCGACCCGACCACATTGTCCTCGGTCTTCCCCTTGCCCTTGAACTGGGTGTGCTTCTGTTTGACCAGCAGGCCGAGGTGCGCGGCCAGCAGCCCGATCAGCACGAGCGGGACGACCAGCACGTGGAGGATGAAGAAGCGGGGGATGATGATGCCGTTGCCCGGGTAGTTGCCGCCGAACAGGAAGAAGCCCAGGTAGCTGCCGACCAGGGGAATCGACTCGATGATCGAGTAGGCGATGCGGATGCCGGTGCCGGACACCAGGTCGTCGGGGAGCGAGTAGCCGAGGAAGCCGTTGACGATGCCCAGGATGAGCATGCTCACGCCGACGATCCAGTTGAACTCACGTGGCTTGCGGAAGGCACCGGTGAAGAACACCCGGGCCATGTGCACGGCGATGGAGCCGAGGAAGATGTCGGCCGCCCAGTGGTGGGCCTGGCGCATGATGAGGCCGGACTTCACGTCGAAGGAGAGGCCCACCGACGAGGCGTAGGCCTCGGAGACCCGCTGCCCCCGCAGGGGTCCGTACGATCCGTGGTAGACGATCTCGTGGGCGGAGGGGACGTAATACAGCGAGAGGAACACCCCCGTTGCCAGCAACACCACGAAGGAGTAGAGGGCGATCTCGCCCAGCATGAAGGACCAGTGGTCGGGGAAGATCTTGTCGAGGAAGGTCCGACCGCCCTTGGCGATGCCCAGCCTGTCGTCGAGCCAGCGCAGCGACCGGTCGATCATGGCCGCTCCCAAAATCCGGGCCCGACCGCCTGGTCGAAGCCAGCCTGGGAGCGCAGGTTTCCGACCATGTCCACCGTGAGCGGCAGCTGGGGCAGCGGACGGGGCGCGGGGCCGAACTCGGGGATCGCACCGGACCGGACGTTGAAGATCGACTGGTGGCACGGGCACACCAGCTGCTGGGTCTGCTCCTGGTAGAGGCCCACCGGGCAGCCGAGGTGGGTGCACATCTTCGAGTAGGCCACGTAACCCTGCACCCCCCAGTCGGTGCGCCCGGGGGGCCTGATCACCAGCGGCGGGTCGAAGGGGCCGAGCTCGGCCAATCGGATGAGGATCACCTGGTCGGGAGAGGACCCCTCGAAGCCCTCGGGGAAGACGGTCAGCACCCCTCCGACGTCGAGGTCCGCCACGTGGACCTTCCGACCGTCGACGGTGACCACTTGCGAGTTCTTCTTCCAGTTGGTCTTGAACAGGGTGTCGCCGGGCTTGGGGCCGAGCGATCGGATCAGGGGGAACAGGAGGACGATCCCCATGGCCGTCGACCCGAGGGCGAAGAGCCCGCCCAGCAGCTTGCGCCGCTTCACCACCATGCCGCCGCGCTCCACGACCGCCGCGGTCATCGCCTCCCGCTCGGCCTCGGTGGAGTGGAACTCGTGACGCTCCTCGACGAACGGCCCCTGGGGCATCAGGTACTTGCCCCAGGCGGTGACCCCGAACCCGAGCGCCAGCAGGCCGACTCCCAGGGTGATCGCCTCCCACTGGCTGTTGTCGCCCACCCAGTAGGCCACCCCGAATCCGATGAACCCGATGAACCCGACCACCATGGAGACCGCGGCCACCGCCTGGGCCCGTTCGGGGTGCTTGGCGTAGGGCTGGAGATGGGGGTCGTCGAGCGCGGCCGGGGGCAGCGGCCCCTCGAGGCGGGGGTCGTCGCTCACGTACGGTCTCCGATCCAGAAGCAGACCAGCATCAACGCCCCGACACCGAGGAGCAGGCCGACGAACCCCTCACCCACCGGGCCGATCCCCCCGAGGCCGAAGCCGCCGCGGTTGGCGGGATGTTGGATGACCTCGTTGACGTAGGCCGCGATGTCGCGGGCCTCCGCGTTGGTGATGTTGCCCTCGCTGAAGTGGGGCATGTTGCCCGGCCCCGAGCGGACGGCCTCGACGATCTGGGGGAGGGTGGCCAGGTGCAGGCTGGGGGCGTACGCCCCGTTGGCCAGGGCATCGCCGGCGCCGGTGATGGTGTGGCAGGCGGCGCAGTTGAGGGTGAAGAGGGTGTTGCCCGCCTCGAGGTCGGCGCCGTTGGTGTTGACGACCGGCACCTGGGTCCCCTGCCCGGGGGTGAGCGACTGCACCCATGCCGAGATCTCCAGGGTCTGGATCCGATTGAAGCGGGAGGGCTTGCGGGTGGCCTGGACACTCGAGTTGGCCAGGGGCATCCGACCGGTGGAGACCCAGAAGTCGACCGTCCCGGCCCCGAGGCCCTGCAGGTTGGGCGCCCGGGAGGTGCCCAGGGCGTCGGGGGCGTGGCAGCTGGCGCAGTTGGCGGCGTAGAGCGCCTGGCCCGGGGCGATGAACGCCGTCGGCAGCTCCACGTAGGTGATGCCGGTCTGGTTGGACGGCGAGGCGTAGTTGAGGGCGCCGGAGACGCTGGGCGGGGCCGGCTGACCGATCGGGGTGGCGGTGGTCGAGGTCGAGACGAGGGTGGGAGACGTGGTGGTGGGCACCGGGTTGGCCTGGGCGGAGCCCGGCCAGAACCCGAGCAGCCCGGCGAGGGCCACGCACCCCACCAGCGCCGCCGGCGCCGCGTACCGCGCCTTGAGCAGGCGACGCGTCCCGTGTCCCATCTCCTCGAACGTCCTGTTCCGCATCTACTTGAGGAGGAAGAGGCAGCTGTAGAGGCCGATCCAGACGATGTCGACGAAGTGCCAGTAGTAGCTCACGCCCTGGAACACCGGCGTCTCCCCTGGGTCGCCCTTCGGGCCCTTCAGCCGGCCGAGCAGGAAGACCATGGCCACCAGCCCGAGGAACACGTGCAGGCCGTGCAGGCCGGTCATGATGTAGAACAGCGAGCCGAAGGCGGTGTGGGTGGGGTTGGTGGCCACGTCGTGGGAGAGGGTGACCCACTCGTAGAACTGGTTGCTCACGAACAGCGCGCCCATCACGATGGTCACCACGACCCAGGTCTTGGCGCTGCGCCGATCGCCGCGCTCCTGGTCCCAGACCGCCTTCTGCATGGTGAAGCTGGAGCCGAGCAGTATGAGCGTGAAGATGCCTGCCTGGATGGTGTCGAGCTTCGTCCCGGCCGGCGGCCACACCGAGGCATGGGCCCGGATGGTGAAGAAGGCCGCGAACAACGAGCTGAAGAACATCACCTCGGAGCCCAGCCAGATGATGACCCCCACGGCCAGCATCGACGGCTTGTCGGGGCGGTGGCGCTGGCGGGAGAGGGCCGCCGGTTCGACGGTCAGGGCCTGGGTCACGCCGGTATTTTTAGTCCATGGGATGCTCGGGGGGCCAACTCATCGGGCCGGACCGCCGGGCCCGCCGGGACGCCCTCCCAAGCCTGTCCATACCGGCTGCTCAGGCCCCTTCCAGGGCGGCCGGCACCGGGGCCAGGTGCACGACGGCGAGCCGTTGGGTGGGCCGGGTGAGCGCCACGTACAGGGTCCGCAGCCCGCGGGCGGTCTCTCCGGCGATGACCGCCGGCTCCACCACCACGACCGAGTCGAACTCGAGCCCGTTGGCGGCGTCGGCCGCCAGGAGCACCAGCGGCTCGGACAGGCCCCCCTTGCGCAGGTCGCGTGCATCGACGACCGGGAGGTCGGCCGCGCCGAGGGCGCCGAACAGGAGCGGGAGGAGGGACTCGGGTGCCAGGATGGCCACACGCCCGGGCGCCACCCGGGCCACCTCCTCGCCGGCCACGTCGGCCACCCGCCGGGCCAGATCCTGCAGGGTCGCGCCCCGGAGCGTGCCGCCGGGCCCCTCGGCCGCGATCACCCGCGGTTCCTCCCCGGTGCGACGCACGGGGCGGGGCACGGTGAGCTCGGGAGCGGCCAGGGCCAGGACCCTGGCGGCGACGGCCAACACCTCGGCCGGCGTGCGGTAGCTCACCGTCAGCTCGACGCTGCGCACCGGTCGCCGGTTGGGCAGATGATCGGTGATGTCCGACCAGGACCGGGGAGCCCAAGGTGCGGTGGCCTGGGCGATGTCCCCGACGACGGTCATCGATCCGGAGAGCGAGCGCCGGGTCAGCATCCGCAGCTGCATCGGGGAGAGGTCCTGGACCTCGTCCACCACCACGTGCCCGTACTTGCGCACGCCGTCATCGGCGCTTCCGTTGCGGGGGCCGAGGATGTGGCGCGCCTCGTCGACCAGGGCCGCGTCGGCCGGCGTCCAGGCCACCTCCTCGAACGAGGCCGAGCGTGGCCGGCGCAAGAGGGGCTGCTCCTCTGGGGCGAGCACCCCGCGGCAGGCGGCGGCGATCAGCGGCGGCGCGCCGAACAGGTCGTGGAGCAGCTCGTGGGGCGACAGCCGGGGCCACATCCGGTCGAGGGCCCCGGCCAGTTCGGGGACCCGCCGCACCTTCCGCGAGAAGTCCTCGAAGTCGAACTCGTCCTCGGACGACTCGGAGGGATCGTCGTATCCGGGGAAGGCGGCGACCGGAGTCGATGTCCCCGACCCCAGCGTCTGCTGGGTCTGGCGGGCGCGGTCGGCCAACAACTGGGCCACGGCCTGTTCGACCAGCCTCCTCCTGGCGTTGTGGGAACCGGGTCGGCGGCGGGCCATCTCGACGATCCGTCGGCTGTCGTCGGCGCCCAGCCGGAGGAACAGTGCGCCGTAGGGGACGGCCACGTCGTCGGCCAGCGCCCGCTGACGGGTCCGCACCGCCCGGGCGACCACCTTGGCCATACGGGGGTCGCCCTTCAGCCGGGCCACGTCCTCCGGGCCGTTCTCGCGGATCCGGATCTCGGGCACCAGTCCGGAGACGGTGGACAGGGTCACCCCGGTCTCGCCCAGGGAGGGGAGCACCTGGTCGATGTAGCGGAGGAAGAGAGGATTGGGCCCCACGACCAGGACCCCCTGACGCTCGAGCGGGAACCGATGGGTATAGAGGAGGTAGGCGGCCCGGTGGAGGGCCACCGCCGTCTTCCCCGTGCCCGGGCCACCCTGCACCACCAGGACCCCGGCGAGCGGCGAGCGGATGATCTCGTCCTGCTCGCGCTGGATGGTGGCCACGATGTCGGTCATCCGACCGGAGCGGGCCCGGTCGAGGGCGGCCAGCAGGGCGGCCGGACCTCCGATGGGGAGGTCACCGACGATCAGCTCCCCTCCACCCTCACCGTCCGTTCCACCCGGGAGGATCCGGTCATCGCCGGTCCCGGCGGCCCCGGTATCGCTGAAGCGCTCGTCCTCGAGGCCGACCACCCGGCGCCCCTCGAGCGCCAGGTGGCGCCGCAGCACCAGACCCTGGGGGTCCCGGCCGGTAGCCCGGTAGAATGGCTCGGCGATCGGCGCCCGCCAGTCGACCACCAGCGGATCGTGATCGGCGCTGTGGACGGCCAGGCGCCCGATGTGGAACGTCTCGGTCTCCGGTTCGCCGCCCGACCCTTCGCCGCCCGGTTCGCCGCCCGACCCGTCGCCGTGCCCTCCGTCAGTGCCCTCGGGCCGTCGATCGATCCGGCCGAAGGTCAGGGCCTGGTCCCCGATATCGAGCTGCTCGAGCCGGGCCAGGCTGGTGCGCACCACCACATCCCGTTCGGTCCGGGACTGGAACGTGCCGCCCCGGCCCAGGTCGAGCACCCCTTCGAGCATGGAGTTGGCGTCCCTCCGCATCGCGTCGAGGCGTGCGTAGGCGAGGTCCACGAACTCCTGTTCGGCCTGCTGCTCCGGGTCCACTCCACCTCCGTTCTGCCCGCATGTCCCCGCCGTTCCGGCTCCGTTCCGGCTCCGTTCCGGCTCCGGGACGGCTCCGGGACGGCTCCGGGGAACCCTCGATTGTATGCCCAGGGTCGGTCGGGCGCGCGACCGGCATCGGCGCCGCCGACCGCTGAGTCCGCTCTCGTAGACTCGCCGACATGGCCGTTTCGGGTTCCGCCGCGAACGATCCGATCCCGGGCCGATTCGACTCCTCGCCGTTCATCCGGGCGTGCCGCGGGCTCACCGTGGACCACGTCCCGGTCTGGTTCATGCGCCAGGCCGGGCGCTCGCTCCCCGAGTACCGGGCGGCCCGCGGCCGCGGCAGCATCCTCGACGCCATCGCCCAACCGGAGCTGGTCGCCGCCCTCACCCGGCAACCCGTGGACCGTTACGGGACCGACGCAGCCATCTTCTTCTCCGACATCGTGGTCCCGGCCGCGGCGATCGGCTTCGGTGTGGACGTCGCGCCCGGGACAGGCCCGGTGGTGGCCGATCCCTTCCGGGGCAAGGAGGACCTCCGCCGGCTGCGCCCGCTCGAGCCGGAGCTCGACACGCCCTATGTGATCGAGGCGGTGGCCATCCTGGCCGGCGAGTTGAAGGTGCCCCTGATCGGGTTCGCCGGCGGGCCGTTCACCGTGGCCAGCTACCTGGTGGAGGGTGGCCCCTCCAAGAACTTCGCCAAGATCAAGGCGCTGATGCACGGGGAGCCGGTGATCTGGCGCGATCTGGTCGAGCGCCTCACCGACCTGGCCCTGGCGTCGCTCCGGTCCCAGCTGGACGCGGGTGCCTCCGCCGTGCAGGTCTTCGACAGCTGGGCCGGGATCCTCACCCCGCGCCACTACCGGCAGCTGGTGTTGCCGGCCACCACCCGGCTCTTCGCCGAGCTGTCCGAGTCCCATCCCGGGGTCCCCGGCGTGCTGTTCGGGGTGGGCACCGGGGAGCTGCTGGCCTCGATGGCCTCTTCCGGCTGCAGCGTGGTCGGGATCGACTGGCGGGTCCCGCTCGACGAGGCCCGGCGTCGGGTGGGGCCCACCGTGGCCGTCCAGGGGAACCTCGATCCGGCGCTGTGCCTGGGTCCCTGGGCCGTCGCCGAAGCGGAGACCCGCGAGGTCCTCGACCGGGCCGGCGCCACTCCCGGGCATGTCTTCAACCTCGGCCACGGCGTCCTCCCCGAGACCGACCCGGCCATACTCGAGCGGGTGGTCGAGCTGGTCCACGCCGAGGGTCGGGCCGGCGTCGTGGCCGCGTCATGACCCCGCACCGCCATCGGCCCGCACCTCCCCCGACCGGCGTGCTGGTCATGGCCCACGGCACCCCGGACTCACCCGCCGGGATCGCGCCCTTCTACACGGCCATCCGCGGCGGCCGCCCTCCCCCTCGGGAGCTCCTCGCCGAGCTCGACCGACGCTACGAGTCCATCGGCGGCATCTCGCCGCTGGCCGAGCGAACCCGCGCCCAGGTCGACGGCCTGGCCGCCGCCCTGGACTCGGCGGCACCCGGGGAATTCACGGTGCGCTTCGGCGCCAAGCACACCGCTCCGAGCATCGAGGACGCGGTCGCCGACCTGGCCGGCTGCGGCGTCGGGAGGGCGGTCGGCATCGTCCTCACCCCCCATCGGTCCTCTCTGGGCTCAGGCGAGTACCTCCGCCGGGCCGAGGCGGCGGCCACGGCGGCATCGCCCCCGCTGGCGCTGACCCCGGTCCCGTCGTGGCACCGGGCTGAAGGCTTCGCCCGACTGCTGGCCGACCGGACGGCGGCGGCCCTGGCCTCGCTGGGACCGGGGGACCGGGCCCGGACCGCCGTCTTCTTCACCGCCCACAGCCTGCCGGAGCGGGCGCTGGCGGAGGACGATCCCTACCCGATCCAGGTGCACGAGTCGGCCTCGGACGTCGCCGCCGCCCTGGCGCTGGACGAGGTGCCCGGGCTCAGCTGGGGGGTGGCCTGGCAGAGCGCGGGGCGCACGGCGGAGCCGTGGATCGGCCCCGATCTGCTCACCGAGGTGGAACGGGTGGCCGGGCTCGGCGCCACCTCGGTGGTGGTCTGCCCGGTCGGCTTCGTCTCCGACCACCTCGAGGTCCTCTACGACCTCGACATCGAGGCGGCCGGGGTGGCCCGGGGCGCGGGGATGGCCTTTGCCCGCACCGCCTCGCTCAACGACGATCCGCGGTTCCTCGGCCTGCTGGCCCGCACGGTGGTGGCTGCCGCCTCCGCGCCCGCGGAGGCCCCGGCCGAGCCGGCGGCGGATCCGATCTCACCGGCGTGAACCGAGCCGCACCAACCACCGTCGTCGTCGTCGGCGCGGGCATCGCCGGGCTGGCCGCGGCCTGGGAACTGGTCGCCGGATCGGAACGCGCCGGTCGGGCCGCCCCCGAGGTCCATGTGCTCGAAGCCGGTAACCGGGTGGGGGGCAAGGTGCGGTCCGCCGACTTCGCCGGGCGCAGGGTCGACCTGGGTGCCGACTCCTTCCTCGCCCGGCGGCCCGAGGCCACCGGGCTCTGCCGCGAGCTCGGCCTCGCCGGGGAGCTCGTCCCGGTGGGGGCCTCGGGGGCCTCCGTCTGGGCCCGGGGCCGGCTCCGGTCGATGCCACCGGGGCTCAACCTCGGGGTGCCCACCCGGTGGTGGCCGCTCTTCCGGTCGGGGGTCCTGAGCCCCGGCGAGTCGTTGCGGGTGGCGAGGGACCTGGTGCAACCCCACCGCGAGGCCCGGGGATCGACGGGTGACCGGACGGTGGGCGAGATCGTGGGCGGGCGCCTGGGGCGTCCGGTCGTCGAGCGCCTCGTCGACCCGCTCGTCGGCGGGATCAACGCCGGCGGCGTGGACGAACTCAGCGCTGCGGCCACCTTTCCCCAGTTGCTGGCCGCGTCGGCGCGGGCGGGCAGCCTGATGCGCGGGCTCCGGCCCACCCCGCCACCCCCCGGTGCGCCGGCGCCGGGACGGCCGTCCCCGGTCTTCTGGTCCCTGACCGGGGGCACGGCCCGCCTCACCGGCGCACTCGCCGAGGCCCTGGCCGGATGCGGCGCGACCATCCGGACCGACACGTCGGTCCGGTCCATCGGGCGCCAGGAGGCCGGTCGGTCGGGGAGGTCGGGCTGGGGGCTCGCCCTCGAGGGCCCGGGCACCGGGCCGGCTGGTGGGCCCGACCGATTGCAGGCCGACGGCGTGGTCCTGGCGGTGCCGGCCGCGGAGGCCGCGGCGCTGCTCGCCCCGCTTTCGCCGTCGGCGGCCGGTCGGCTCGACGCCCTGGCCTACGCGCCGGTGGCCGTCGTGACCCTCTCCATGCCGAGTGGGGCGATCGGAGCGCCGTTGCGGGGCACCGGCTTCCTCGTGCCGCGGACCTCGACCGTTGACGGCCGTCCGGCCCTGACCACTGCCTGCACCTATCTCGGGAGGAAGTGGCCCCACCTGAACCGGCCCGGGGACGAACTGGTGAGGGCCTCGGTGGGGAGGTTCGGGGACGACCGCCACCGCGGACTGGACGACGACGAGCTGGCCGCGGCGGTCTTCGGCGAACTGGCCCGGATCCTCGACGTCCACGGTGGCCCGCTCGACCGGCTGGTGACCCGCTGGGACCGGGGGCTCCCCCAGTACGGGTTGGGCCACCTCGACGCTGTCGACGAGATCGACCAGGCGGTGGCCGGGCTCCCCGGCCTGGCCGTCGCCGGGGCCGCCTACCGGGGCGTGGGCATCCCCGCCTGCATCGGGAGCGGCCGGGCCGCGGCCCGCCGGGTGCTCGCCTCGTTCTCCCCTGGAGCACCGTCCGACGGGGGCCGCGTCGAGCCGGAGGACACGCGTTGACTCCGGACCCGCGGCCGACGACGACCGCCGAACCCTTGACGGCCGGCGGGACGACCACCCCGCCCTGGCGCCCATCGAGAGTCTCGCTGACCCATCGCCGGACCTCCGCGGTCGTGCCCAGGAGGGGGATGGTGGCGCTCCCCGCCGTCGGATCGGGCGTGGGACTGGCCCTCTCCCTCCCTCCCTGGGGATGGTGGGTCCTGGCCTTCCCCGCCGCCGGGCTGCTGTGGTGGCGGCTTGGCGGCCTGCGACCCCGGACCCGTCTGTGGGCCGGCTGGCTGGCGGGCCTCGGGTGCTACGGGCCGGGACTGATGTGGGCACGGTCGTTCACCGTCCCCGGGGCCGTCGTCCTGATCGCCCTCGAGGCGTTGTTCATGGCCGTGGCGTGCCTGCTGGTTCCCAGAGGTCCGGCGGGCGCACGGGCCCTGGCATATCCCGCGGCCATGACACTGGCAGAGGCGGCGAGGGCCACCTGGCCGTTCGGCGGCCTGCCGATCGGCGGTGTCTTCCTCGGACAGGCGGGCGGCCCGGTTCTCGGGGTGGCCCGGCTGGGAGGACCGATCGCCCTCACCGCCGCCGTCTACGTCGGAGGGGTGGCGCTCGCCGCCCTGTCCGAGGCGGCCGTCCGTGCGTTCCGGGACGGCGCCAGGGCCCGGGCCTTCTCCCGCGCCGATCCCCTCGGCGGCCCACCGGGAGGGGCCCCCGGGATGGGGCCGGGCGTGGAGCCGGGCGTGGGGACGGGCGTGGGGACGGGCCGGCTCACCACCGTGTCGGCCGCGGTGGCCGGCCTCCGCCCGCTGGTGGTGGCCGGGACGGTGGCCGCCGTGGCCCTGGTCGGCACCTCGATCGCTGCCGACCACGCTCCTGACGGGGGTGCCTCGGTCGGCGCCGTCTCCGCGGCGGCGGTGCAGGGAGGGGGGGCCCGGGGCTTCCGCAAGTCCCAGATCGACCCGCGGGTCGTGCTGGCCGCCCAACTGTCGGCCACCGCCCGCCTCGGACGGCTCGACCACGGGGTCGCGCCCCGTCTGGTGCTGTGGCCCGAGGACGTGGTCTCCCTCGACACCCCGCTGGCCGACTCGCCTGAGGAGGCCACCCTCTCCGACCTGGCCCGCACCCTGCACACCACGCTGGTGGTCGGGATCACCGAGACCATCGCCGCCACCACCTTCCGCAACGAGGTGGTTGCCTGGGGGCCCGACGGCGCGTTGGTGGCCCGCTTCGAGAAGGTCCACCGGGTCCCCTTCGGCGAGTACGTCCCCTACCGGAGCTTCTTCGCCCACCTGGCCGACCTGTCCGCCGTTCCCCTCGACGCCGTACCCGGGACCGGCACCGGCCTCATGGACACCCCGGCCGCACCGCTCGGGGCGATGGTCTCCTACGAGGTCTTCTTCGCCGGCCGGGGCCGGGCCGCGGTGCGCAGCGGCGCCCAGCTGTTGATCGTCCCGACCAATACCTCGTCCTACGCCTCCGCCCAGGTGCCCACCCAGGAGATCGCCGCGTCCGAGGTGCAGGCGGTCCAGCAGGGGCGCGATCTCCTCCAGGCCGCCCCGACCGGGTACAGCGCGGCCATCACCAACCGGGGCACCCTGCTCCGGCGCTCGGTACTCGGCCGACAAGCGGTCATCTTCGCAACCCTCTCCCGCCGGGCCGGCTGGACCGTCTACGTCCGCTACGGGGACCGGCCGTGGATCGGCCTCGCCGGGCTGGCCCTGGCGGCCGGGTGGGTCCTCGCCGGGCGTCAGCGGAGGGGTCGGACGATCGCCCGAGGGTCTCGTCGATGAGAGGGGTGGCACCGGGCGCGTCGACGGCCCGACCGCACCGTGGGTCGACAGGCACCTCCCGAGCCGACAGGCCGGCGCCGGGCAACGGCACCGACTGCACCCGTGCTACTCGTAGTACCCCGAATGGATGTAGACGCAGGGGATCCCTTCGCCGTGGAACATGGCGAAATTGTTGGGGTCGTCCTCGAAGGCCAGCCGCAGGTCGAATCCGAAGGACCGCAGCTCCTCCACGCTGTCCCGCTTGAACCAGGTGACCTGGGCATAGTCTCCCCGGGCCCGCATGACCAGGAGGTCCCACCGGAGCCCGTACCGCTCCAGCCAGGCCAGGGTCTGGGGCTGCACCCGCATGGGCCGGCCGGTCAGGAGGATCACCTGGAGGCGGGAGTCGAGGAGCTCCAGGACGCGGGCCAGCTCCTCGATGACCGGGTCGTCGCCGCAGGCGTCGAAGAAGCGGTCCCAGTCGCGGCGGCCCCGCTCGAGGAAGTGCTGGCGGCCGACCGCGTCGGACAGCACCCCGTCCATATCGAAGACGACCGCCTCGCCCGGCGATCGGAGCGGCGCCTCCCGCCACGCCCAGTTGGGGGGACCGGCAGCCGGGCTCACTCGTCGGTCGGCGAGTTCGCCGCCAGGCGCCGGATCTCGTCCACCACCGCCGGGTCGGCCAGGGTGGTGGTATCGCCGAGCTTGCGGCCCTCGGCCACGTCGCCCAGCAGTCGCCGCATGATCTTGCCGCTGCGGGTCTTCGGCAGCTCGTCGGTGAAGATGATCGTCCTGGGCCGGGCGATGGCGCCGATCTTCGCGGCCACATGGGCCCGCAGCTCCTGGCCCCGTTCGTCGTCCGGCTCGCCGGCATCGGCCCGCAGGGTGACGAAGGCCACGATGGCCTGGCCCGAGGTGGGGTCGCTGGCGCCGACCACCGCCGACTCGGCCACCGCCGGATGGTCGACCAGCGCCGACTCCACCTCGGTGGTCGAGATGCGGTGGCCCGAGACGTTCATCACGTCGTCGACCCGCCCGAGCAGCCAGAAGTAGCCGTCCTCGTCCACCTTGGCGCCGTCCCCGGCGAAATACCTGCCCTCGAACCGGCTCCAGTAGGTCTCCCGGTAGCGCTCCGGATCGCCGTAGATGCCCCGGGTCATCGACGGCCACGGCTCGGTCAGGGTGAGGTAACCGCCTCCCTTCTCGACCCGGGCGCCCCGTTCGTCCACCACCTCGGCGGCGATCCCCGGCAGCGGACGGGTGGCCGACCCCGGTTTGGTGGGGGTGATCCCCGGCAGCGGGGCGATCATGATCCCACCTGTCTCGGTCTGCCACCAGGTGTCCACCACCGGGCACCCGCCCCCGCCGATGTGCGTGGAGTACCACATCCACGCCTCGGGGTTGATGGGCTCCCCCACCGAACCGAGGACGCGCAGCGAGGTCAGGTCGTGGCGCTCGGGGTACTGCGTTCCCCACTTCATGAACGTGCGGATGGCGGTCGGGGCGGTGTAGAGGATGGTGACGCCGTACCGCTCGATGATCGACCACCAGCGGTCGCGGTCGGGGAAGTCCGGAGTCCCCTCGTACAGCACCGACGTGGCGCCGTTGGCCAGCGGCCCGTACACGATGTAGCTGTGGCCGGTGACCCAGCCGATGTCGGCGGCGCACCAGTAGACGTCCTGTTCGGGATGGAGGTCGAAGACCACTCGGTGGGTGTACGCCACCTGGGTGAGGTACCCGCCGGTCGTGTGCATGATGCCCTTGGGGGCGGCCGTCGTGCCCGAGGTGTAGAGGATGAACAGGAGGTCCTCGGCGGCCATGTGCTCAGGCTCGCAGCGGTCCGGGGGCGGCCCGCCGGCTGCGTCGTCCGCCCCGCTCAGCAGGTCGTCCCACCAATGGTCGCGCCCGGGGGCCATCTCGGGCCCGTCGGCAGCCTCCGCCGTGGTCCGCCTGGCCACGACGACGTGGTCGACGCAGGGCGAGGCCACGACGGCCGCGTCCACGTTGGCCTTCAGCGCCACCGGCGCTCCCCGCCGCCATCCACCGTCCGCGGTGACCACCACCCGCGCCTGCGCATCGAGGATCCGGTCGCGGAGCGCCTCGGACGAGAACCCCCCGAACACCACCGAGTGGACGGCCCCGATCCGTGTGCAGGCCAGCATGGCCACCGGGAGTTCGGGGATCATCGGCATGTAGACGGCCACCCGGTCGCCCCGTCCCACGCCCAGCCCCCGCAGCACGTTGGCGAAACGGGACACGTCGACCAGGAGCTGGCCGTAGGTGATGGTGCGGGTGTCGCCCGGCTCGCCCTCCCAGTGGAAGGCCACCTTGTCCCCCCGTCCGGCGGCCACATGGCGGTCGAGGCAGTTGTAGGACACGTTCAGCGTGCCACCGTCGAACCACCGGGCAAAAGGCAGCTTCCACTCGACCACGGTGTCCCAGGTCCGGAACCAGTCGAGTGCGCCGGCCTGCTCCGCCCAGAAGTCGGGACCCTGGGTCGAGGCCCGCTCGTAGACGCCGGCGTCGGCCACCACGGCATGGCTCCGGAACGCCTCGGAGGGGGGGAAGACCCTGTTCTCGGAGAGATAGTCCTCGATGGTGGCCTCGGCACCGGCAGAGGACCGCCCGGCCAGGTGCTCCTCTGCCTCGTCTGGCATCGCTCCCCTTCTTTCACCGATGGCGCAGAGGTCCCACGGACCTGACCCAGCTTAACGGTGGCTTGACTCTACGATGGAGGGGCTGTGACTGCGACCACCCACCCGGCCGAGGGGCTCGGGCCTGACGGTCCGACGCCGGGCATCGAGTCCACCGGATTCTCTCCCGAGCCCGGTGCCAGCCGGGTCGAGGTCCCCCTCGGTCGACGGGTCATGGTGGTGAGCGATCTGCTCCTGACCCCGGAGGCGACCCCGACCTCGACGGCGGTCAGCGCCGAGGTCGCCCGCGCCCTCGACACCTGGGACGGTCCCGGCATCCTGATCATCGCCGGAAACCTGTTCGACCTCACCGGCTGCGACTCGCCGGCATCCGAGACCCGGCGGGCCCTCGGGGCCCATCCGGCGCTGGGCGAGGCGCTGGCCCGGTTCGCCGGCGCCGACGAGCGACGGGTGATCCGCCAGACCGGTACCCACGAGCCGGGCCTCGAGGCGGACCCGGACATCCTCGAGACGATGAAGGCCAGGGGCGTGGAGCAGTTCGGGCCGGTCGACCTCCATCTGCACACCGCCACCGGTGTGCGGGTCGTACGGGTGGAGCCCGGCGAGCACGCCTACGCAGCCGGGTGCAGCGGGCCCGAGACCGAGTTCGACCCCGCCGCCGATGCGAAGCCGGGGATCATCGGCGCCTCGTCGGCCGGCAGGGGATGGCACTCGTTGGCCGAGCGGTCCACCGCCGACGCCGCCTGGCTGGTCGGCCTCAACCGGCTGAGCGATCCGTCGGCCCTGTCCCGGTTCGTGGTCTCGCGCACCCTGTACCGCCGTCTCGGCCGCTATGCCTGGTGGCTGCTGGCCCCCTTCGTCGTTGCCGCACTGCTGCGGGTGGCGGTCACCCCCTGGGTGCTCGGGCACATCGGATCGGGTACCGCGGCCCGGGCCATCCGGGTCGCCCACCAGGCCGACTTCGGCGATCAGATCGTCATCGCCCTGCTGGTGGCCCTGGTGGTGCTGGCGGTCATGGCGCTGGTACTGGGGCTGCTCAGCCGCCGGATGTGGTCGATCCTGGGTGGAGGCTCGCTGGAGTCCGTCCGCTCGGGGGCGGCCGCCAACGACACCGCCCGGGACGCCGCCCGCCGGCTGGTCGGCCGGGGCTACGCCGGGCTCATCACCGCGGCCACCTTCCAGTCAGAGCTCACCCACCTCGGCATCGGGTTCTACGCCAACGTCGGGGCCACCGCCGAGGTGGTCGAGGAGCACGGCGGCAGAGTGGGGCTCCCCCCGGTCTTCCTGGCCAACCAACGTGTGAGCTGGGTCGAGCTCGAGACCGGGGCGGAGCTGCACGTCCGGATGCTGCTTGCGCGCAACGAACTGCGCTCCCCGAACCTGCTCGAGCGGTTGATCACCCGGGGACGGAGCGTCCGCAGCCTCCACCCCTCGCTGGTGGCCTCCTATCCGATGGGCGAATCGTGGCCGTCGGCGCCGGACCTCCTCGTGGTCCACCGGCGCACCCGGCGAGTGCGGCGCCTGGCCTCGGCGGCCATCCTGTTCGCCGGGATCGTCGACCTCCTCGACGCCGTCACGCCGCCACTGCGCGGGCGCCTGCACGTGGTCCTCGAATACCTCCCGTTGCGGGCCAGCGTGGCTGCCGGTGCGCTGATCGCCATGGCCGGCCTGGCCCTGGTGGCGCTGGGTAGAGGCATTCTGCGGGGGCAGCGCCGGGCCTGGAGGGTGGCCGTCGCCCTGCTCTCCGGCACGATCATCCTCCACCTCGTCGCCGGCGCCGACGTCGAGGAGTCGGCGATGGCGCTGGCCGTCCTGATCCTGCTGATCACCTGTCGGCGGGACTTCCAGGCGGCATCCGACTCGTCGTCACTGCGCTCGGCCCTGATCGCCCTCGGCATCGGGGTGGTGGGCATGACGCTGCTCACCACCGTCTCCATCGAGGTCTTCACCCACGTCGGTCACCACCGGCACCCGCACATCCCGTGGTGGACGGCGCTGTGGGCGGTGTCCGAGCGGCTGGTCGGCATCAGGACCGTCCCCCTGCCCCATCGGGCGGACCGGTTCCTCGCCCCCAGCCTCCTGGCCGTCGGCCTGTCCATGGTGGCGGTGACCCTGTTCCTCTTCACCCGGCCGGTGGTCGACCGGCGCCTCACCTCGGGACGGGCGGCCGAGTTCCGGGCCCGCGACATCGTGCGCCGCCACGGCACCTCGACCCTCGACTACTTCGCCCTCAGGTCCGACAAGAAGTGGTTCTTCCACCGGGACAGCCTGGTGGCGTACGCCGTCTACGGCGGGGTGTGCCTGATCTCCCCCGACCCCATCGGGCCCCGGAACGAACGCGAACAGGTGTGGGGAGCCTTCCGCCGGTTCGCCGACAGTCACGGCTGGGTCACCTCGGTCATGGGAGCCGGCGAGGACTGGCTCTCCATCTACCGCGATTCGGGTATGCACAACATCTATCTCGGGGACGAGGCGGTGGTCAGGGTCCAAAACTTCACGTTGGCCGGCGGGGACATGAAAGGGCTGCGTCAAGCCTTCAACCGGATCAAGAAGCACGGCTACTCCGCCAGTTTCCACGATCCGGCGCACCTCGATGCCGCCCTGTCCGGGGAGCTGACCGCGCTCATGGGCCTGAGCCGGCAGGGCGAGCACGAACGAGGCTTCTCCATGATGCTCGGGCGGGTGTTCGACCCGAGGGACACCGGCCTGCTGCTGGTCGTGGTCAGGGATCCGGACGGAGCGGCGGCCGCCATGTGCCAGTTCGTGCCGGCCCCGGGCATCAACGGCTACTCCCTCGACCTCATGCGGCGCGATCCCAGCGACCATCCCAACGGGCTCTTGGATTTCGCACTGTGCTCGACCATCGAGCACCTGAGGGCGGGGGGCTACGATGGACTCAGCCTCAACTTCGCCGCCCTGCGATCGACCCTGTCGGGGGACAAGGGGGACGGGACCGTGCAACGGGCCGAGCGGTGGTTTCTGAAGCGTCTCTCGAATTTCGCCCAGATCGAGTCGCTGTGGCGCTTCAACGCCAAGTACGAGCCCGAATGGCTTCCGCGTTACGTCGTCTTCGACACGGCCGAGCACCTGGTCCCGGTGGTCATGGCCATCCTGCGGGCCGAGTCCCTGTGGGAGATCCCCGTCCTCGGCCGGCTGCTGGCGGCAGGCGCGGAGAAGCGCATGGCAGCCGCCCAACAAGACACGGAAGCCTTCATCGCCGGGTTCGGCCCGTGGGACGGGGACGGGGACGGGGACGACGTGCCAGGGACGGGCCCGAACGGCGAGTCCGTCAGCGAGTCCGTCGACGAGGGCGTCGGCGTCCGTCGGCGTTCCTCGGCGGTGCCGGGACCACCGGGCTCGGCGGCCTGACCCCGAGACCCGCGACCGGACGGCGATTTCGGGGCCGACTCCGATGTCGAATTTCCGCTAGTCAGGCGGCCCGCCCGATGACATGCTGTCCGGGTGCACGAGGACTTCGACCGCTGCTTCCGGGCCGTGCGGTCCAAAGACGCCCGTTTCGACGGATGGTTCGTGACCGCGGTGGTGACCACCGGGATCTACTGCCGGCCGAGTTGCCCGGCCCGGTCCCCGTTCGCCCGCAACGTCCGGTTCTACCCGACGGCGGCCGCGGCGCAGCACGCCGGGTTCCGAGCCTGCAAGCGGTGCCGACCGGATGCCTCGCCCGGGTCGCCGGAATGGAACATCCGCGGCGACGTCGTGGCCCGGGCCATGCGGCTGATCGCGGACGGCACCGTCGACCGTGAGGGCGTGGGCGGGCTCGCCGGCCAGCTCGGCTACAGCACCCGCCAGCTGGAGCGCCACCTGGTGGCCGAGGTGGGCGCCGGTCCCCTCGCGCTGGCACGAGCGCAACGGGCCCAGACGGCCCGCCTCCTGATCGAGACGACCGAGCTCACCTTCACCGACGTCGCCTTCGCGGCCGGGTTCTCGAGTGTCCGGCAGTTCAACGACACCGTCCGCCTGGTGTTCGACGCCACACCGACCTTCCTGCGGGCCCGTCGCCACGCGGCGCCGGCGGCCCCCGATGCGCTCACCTTCCGCCTCCCGTTCCGGCTCCCGTTCACTCCGGACAGCCTGTTCGGCCATCTCGTGGCCACCGCCGTTCCGGGCTGCGAGGAGTTCCGCGACGGGGCCTACCGCCGCACGCTTCGCCTGCCCGGTGGCAACGGCATCGTCTCGCTGGCCCCGACGCCGGAACACATCGTCTGCAGACTGGTCCTCGACGACTTCCGCGACCTCCCCACCGCCATCGCCCGCTGCCGGAGCCTGCTCGACCTCGATGCCGACCCCGAGGCGGTGGCCGACTCCCTGGCCGACGACCCGGAGCTGGGCCCGATGGTGGCCAAGAGCCCCGGCCGCCGCATCCCCCGCACCGTCGACGCCGCCGAACTCGCCGTCCGGGTGGTGCTGGGCCAGCAGGTGTCCGCCGCTGCAGCCCGCACCCACACCGCCCGTCTGGTCGAACGGTTCGGGACGCCGATCGTCGACCCCGGCGGCGACCTCACCCACCTGTTCCCCTCGGCCGACGAGCTGGCGGCTCTCGATCCGGACGGTCTCGGTCTCCCGGCGGCACGCCGGCGGTGCGTGGCATCGCTCGTCGGTGCGCTGGCCGACGGGAGCCTCGAGCTCGATGCAGGTACCGACTGGGACCGGGCCCGCCACCAGCTGGCGACATTGGCCGGAGTGGGACCGTGGACCCGTGAGATGATCGCCATGCGCGGCTTCGGCGACCCCGACGCCTTTCCGGCCACCGACCTCGGCGTCCGCAACGCCGCCGCGCTCCTCGGCCTGCCCACTGCCGCGGCCCGGTTCACGGATCGCGCCGGCGCATGGCGCCCGTGGCGCGCCTATGCCGTGCAATATCTGTGGGCGACGCTCGACCATCCGATCAACGACTGGCCGCCGGGCACGCGGCCATGACCGAGACCCGCTGCCGCACCATGGAGAGCCCGGTCGGCCCGCTCACCCTGGCCGGGCGCGGCGATGTCCTCACCCACCTCCGAATGGACGGCCAGACCCATCCCCCGTCCGACCGCCACCGGTGGCGCCACGATCCGAGGGCGTTCGGTGACGTCGTCGACCAGCTCGATGCCTACTTCGCCTCCGAGCTGACCGCCTTCGCCGTCGACCTCAGCCTCGACGGAACCGACTTCCAACGAAGCGTGTGGCGGGCCCTGCTCGAGATCCCCTACGCCGAGACGAGGTCCTACGGCCAGCTGGCCGCGCAGATCGGGAAGCCCGGCGCCGCCCGGGCGGTCGGACTGGCCAACGGGCAGAACCCGATCGGCATCATCGTCCCGTGCCACCGGGTGATCGGTGCCCGCGGCGCCCTTGTCGGCTATGGCGGCGGCCTACCGAGGAAGCAGACGCTCCTCCGGCTCGAACAGGATCACGGAACTCCGCGACTTCGCCCTCGACGCCTGACTGATCCCGCGGTCTCCGCTCATGCCCGCGCCCCTGGCGCCGGCAACCCTATGGGATTGGGGAACCGGATGGTGCCGGAGCCGATGACCGACCCCGCCATCGTACGCAGGCCCTCGAGCAGCACCGGACGCTCCCGCGTCGCCAGCGCGGCGAAGGGCGGGGCGGCCAGCTCATCGGTCACCTGCTCGATCCAGCGACGCAGCTCGAGGCCGGCCGGGGACGCGTGCGGTCCTTCGATCAGGCCCCGGTCCTCCAGTCGGCGGCGGGCGCCTTCCCACTCATCGGGCGACCACCCGCGACTGGCCTGGAACACGGAGCCGTCGATGCCTTCCGACCCGGCGAAGAGGACCAGGGCTTCGCATCCGTCGAGCCCGCCGGCGGTGAGGGCGGCCACGTGGCCGTCGCCCCGGTGCTCGCGCAAGTCGGTACAGCCCTGCCACAGCGCCTCGACCGGGTCGTCGGGTGGCACGAGACCACGGTTGGCGCTGAACAGGGCACGGCCGGAGCCGTCGGCCGCCTCGGCGACCGAGTCCAGCAAGGGGAGGAGCGCGGGGGCCCGCTCGTCGACCGACGGGACCAGGCGACGCAGGGCGGCCGCCGCCCCGGCGGACCGGGCCGCCAGCACGGACGACTGGTCGGCGAACGTCCAGGCATCAGGGATCGATCGGCGCACCATCCGTTCATGGAAGTTGAAGAAGGTGGCCCGGACCACGGCCGGCCCGGTGGCGCCGAGGGGTGCCGCTCGGGCGGCGAAGTAGCCCATCCAGAGGCCCCGCAACCCCGGGGACATCGAGGGCCTCGCGGCATTCGGAGGCGAACGCAGCTCACGGCGTGGACCGGCTCGAAGCACGTCCACCAGGCTCGGGCGCCCGGTCCATCTGACGGCCGGCTCCCGGGCCCCCTCGAGGGCGGGCCGGTGGGCTGCGCCGGCATCAGGCGGGGTCGGTGCCCCCCCGACCGTTCTCGCCGGCGCCCGGTGCGGTCGGGACGGGGACCGTTCTGCGCCCGGCGTAGAGGCCGACCAGGCCGGCCAGGGCCAGGGCGATGAGCACGACGATGACCGCCACACGCGTCGTCGGCCTGCTCCACACCACCAGTATCAGCAGACCCAGGCCGAGGACGCCCCACTGCAGCCCCTTCCGGTGGGCGGCGGCGAAGGTGTGCGCGGGACCCTCGGTCATCCATGAGGGCCGGTTTCGGGTGGACAGCCAACTCCGGAACCGGGCATTACCGGCAACCATGCCGCCGACGGCAATCAGGGCGGCCACGATGAGCACGGTGCGAACGGTGTCTAGCAGCAGGGCACTGACCGCGTCGATGGCGGCGGCGTTGGCCGCCTTCGAATGGGAGGGATCCAATGAGGACAGGTACTGATTTCGGGCCACCGACGCCACCACCAGGACGAGCGCCATGGACAGCGCCAGCCCTACCGCGGCACGCACCAGCCCCCGTCGGCGATCCCGGGTCAGCACGACACCGCCGGCGAAGCACAGCAGGGTCACGATGGGCAGCACCAGGGAGAGACGGTTGAGGAACCGGGTGAGCCGCTGGAAGCGGGCCAACTGGTCGGACTGGAACAGCACGAACTTGAGTCCCTTGACTGCCGGCACCTTGTCGAACACGGTGATGCCCTTGGCGTCCAGCGCCTTCTTCGCCTGCACCTCGACCTGGGAGAGGTCGATGGTGACTCTGCCGTTGTTCGACGTCAGGCTGCCCCCCTGCTCTCCGGTGAGCAGGGCCACCAACTGCTTGTGGGAGGCGCGGTTGGCCGCGATCCAGAGCTTTTCGAACTGCGGGGACTGGACCGCCTTCAAGGTGATCTGCTCGGTCGCATTCCGGAGCCCGTCGGTGATGGGAGTGGCCAGGAAGCCGGCCCGGGGCGGCAGCGCCTGCTCGACCTTTTGCTGTACGTCGGTCTGGGCGATCAGCCTGTTGCTCACCTGGTGCGCCACCGCCGCCTGGATGGCCGGATCGCTGGCCAGCGGGGCGACCGTGCTCACGTAGGCGTCGGTGTTCAGCAATTCGTTCCGGGCGAAGACCACGAAGATCGACACCACGGCGAGGATGCACGCCAGAACAATCAGCACCCAGGAAGTTATCCGCTTCCAGAGCCGTCCCCGCGGTCTCGTCCCGTCCGCTCCCTGACCAGCGTGGGGCTCCTCGTTCTCCTTGCGCAACTCCTCGCCCGCGGGCTGGAGGTCTTCAGGGTCGGTTCCGCCATCGTCCGCAGCCACCTCCCAGACTGTACCGGGTTCCGATTTGCCGACCTGGGACCATCGACCCCAGCCCCCCCGAGGGGACGACGCATGGTCACGCAGCGCCGGCGGTCGCGCAGCGCACGGCGGTGGCCGTCCCGACCCCTACATCCACCCCCGGGACGGCCCCATGCCTGCGTTGACATGAATCGATGCGGCTGGCCTGGGCCAGCCAGAGGCTCAGCTCAGCAGTTTGGCCTTCTGGGCCTCGAACTCCGCATCGGTGATGACGCCCTTCGACTTGAGGTCGGCCAGCTTGGCGAGCTCGTCGACACTGCCGCCCGAGCTCCCGGCGGTCTCCTTCACGTAGGAGTCGAATGCCTTTTGCTGCGTTGGCCGCCTGGGCCGCGGCCCGCTCGTGCATGCTCCCGCCGCGGGCGATGAGGTAGATGAGCACGCCGAGGAAGGGGAGGATGATGACGAAGATCACCCACAGCGCCTTGGCCAGCCCACCCATGTCATGGCTGCGGAAGATGTCGCTGAAGATGACGATGAGGAGCCAGATCCACAAGAAGAAGAGGAAGAACTCCAACATCGTCCAGAAGATGCTGAGCAATGGGTAGTTGTAGGCAAGCATGTTCGGTACTGCTCCTTGGTTCGGGGACAGCAGTGCACCATAGTGTCCCGAGCCACCAGCGTCCGGGATTCATCGTGGGCGGGCGGTCCGGGGGATCAGGATGGCGGGGACGAGTTCTCCACTCACCGGACCACCCACGCCCGAGGAAATACGACCTATGTCCACAGACGGAGATCGGACAGGTAGGGGGACTCGGTGAACATGCTGGGCTCCTCGACCGGCGCCAGCGGTGGGCACGGCGCAGGTCGGACCCTTCGATGCGCCGCAGGTGGCGGATCGATGGTTGAGCCCGGGTTGACCAATCCCCACGGCGTCGACCGCCGGCCTGCGGGCGCGGCGGCATGACCACCCCGCGCCGCAGGCCCCGACGCATCGGCGACCCCTCCCGATCCGATGGCCCTGCTCCGGTCGAAGGACTACGTCCAGCTGCTGGTTCTCGCCGCTATCATCGGGGTGCCGGTGTCCGCGCTCGCCTACGGATTCCTCAAGCTGGTCAGCCAGCTGCAGAACTGGTTCTTCGACTCCGTGCCCAAGGAGCTCGGATTCGCACGGGACGCCGGTGTGGTGGCCCCTCCCGCTCCTCGCCCTGTCCGGGCGTCCTGGTGGCCCCGGCCATCCCGTACCTGCCCGGGACCGGAGGGCACTCCCGGCCGAGGGGTTCAAGGCCGGGGGGGCGCCAACACCCGCCGAACTGCCCGGAGTGACCGCTGGCCGCGCTGGCCACCCTTGAGCCTCGGCGTCGTCCTCGGCCCGAGGCGCCGCTGATCGCCATCGGCGGCGGGCTCGGGATGATCGCCGTCACCTGGCCAAGCGCGGACGCACCGCCGACGGCCGCGACGGTGATGATCCGTCGGCCGGGAGCTTCGCCGCCATCAGCACCTTGTTCGGATCACCCATCGCTCGGCGCCTTCCTGTTGATGGAGGCGGCCGGGCCTCGGTGGACCGCTGCTGGGGCTGGTGCTCGTACCCGGCCTTCTCGCCGCCGGGGTGGGGCACGCTCATCTTCGTCGGACTGGACTCGCTGACCGGGTTCGGCACCTTCTCACTGGCCGATCCCCGGGCTCCCTCCGTTTCAGCCATCCGACCGGTGCCATGTTCGGCTGGGCGCATCGTGCTTCGGCCTGGGCGCCGCCGTATTGCCGGCGCCGGCATCCGGCTGTTGGGCGCTGGCCCTCCTCCCCCATGTCGACCCGACGCAGGATGCTGCTCACCCCGCTGCGGGCCTGGCCGTGGCCGGGCTGGCCATCGCCTTCGCCGAGGGTTCCGGCGAGAGCTTCACCGACGTCCTCTTCTCCGGGCAGTCGGCCCTCCCCGGCCTGGTCCAGCACGCCGCCGGCTGGACGGTGGGCGCACTGGTCCTCCTGGTGGTCTGCAAATCGGTCGGCCTACGGCCTCTCCCTCTCCAGATTCCGGGGCGGGCCGGTGTTCCCGGCCCATGTTCATCGGCGCCGCCGCCGGGATCGCCGCCTCGCATCTGCCCGGGCTTGTCGCTGGTCCCGGCGGTGGCCATGGGGATCGGGGCCATGTGCCACCGTGATGCTCAAGCTCCCGATGACCTCGACGCTGCTGGCCACGGTGCTGCTGTCAGTGACGGTACCAACGGCATTCCCCTGGTCATCGTGGCGGTGGTCGTCGCCTATGCCACCACTGCATGGCTGCCGCAGACACCCGAGCCGAGCTCACCAGGAAATCTTCGGGCCGACCGCAGAGTGCCGCCACGGAAGGTGGAGCGGTCCAGCGGCCCAGCGGTCCACGACGGCCGGGGAACCGAGGCCCGGGTCCCGATGAGCATCTTCGATCTGGTTCTCATCGGCCTGGCCGTCACCCTCGAGCCGATCCCGATCACCGGGTTCATCCTGGTCCTGAGCGCAGAGCGGGGGACGTCGAAGGCGTGCATGCCTACATTCTCGGTTGGTTCTTGTCGCTGGTGGTTGTCATCGCCGGCACGTCTACTGATCACCGGAGGCAAGCCGCCCCAGCCTCGACCGCGCCCTCCGACCGCGGTGCTCGGCGTTCAAGATGGCGCTCGGGGTGGTACTCATCTTCTTTGCCTTCCGACCACCATCGCCAATCGGGGCGCCCGCGAAACCACCCGCATGGATGGCCCGAGCTCGACCAGCTGTCCGGTTGGACCGCGGCCGGACTTGGCGTGCTTCTCCAACCATGGCCGCTGGTGGTGCCGGGGCGCGGCAACGGTGACCGAACTGCATGTGGCCTCCTTCGCAGTCCTATGCCCTTCTGGCCGGATTCTGTGTCCTCTGCACGGCCAGCATCCTGGCCATGGAGATCCATGCCGTCCTCTCCCCGGAGTTCGGCCAGAAAGCGGCTCGGCGGAGTGCGCACCTGGATCGACACCCATCGGGACCAGGCCATCATCGTGCTGTCACTGCTGGTCGGTTTCTGGCTCGATCGGCGAAGCAGTGCTTACCTGATGGCCTCGCAATGAGCGAGAACCGCCACATCGGAGTCGGCATCGGCGGCCCTCGGGGCGAGTCCATGATCATCGTCCAGTCATCGCGGCGGTGGTGTTCGGTGCCGTCCTGGTCATGGCCGTGCTGATCTCGGCCCTGGAGACGGTGGTCCTCCCCCGCAACGGGTTCACCCGGATCGCCCGAGCCGTGTTCGCCGTTGCCGACCGGCTGCTGGTCCGGCCGTGGCGGAACCCGGACCGGCGGGACAACCTCCGTGGGCTGTACGCGCCATCATCACTGGTCAGTCTCCCGCTGGTCTGGATGTTGACGGTCACCTTCAGCTTCACGTTCATCTTCTGGGGCCTCAATGCCGGCACCATCGAACGCTCCTTCGAAATCAGCGGCTCCTCACTGTTCACGTTGGGATTCGCCGCCCCCCACGGCGGCGGCCAAGTCTGGCTGACCTTCGTGGAGGCCACCATCGGGCTCGGGTCTGGTGGCGCTGCTGATCAGCTACCTGCCGACCATCTACGCCGCCCATCACCAACGGGAGAAGGGGATCAGCGTGATGCGGCCGTTTGCAGGCTCCCCCCCGTCACCGGTCGACATGCTGGCCTCTCCAGCGCCTTGGCGCCCTGGACAATCCCGACTTTGGCGGACGGCGACCACTGGATGCTCGACCTGGACCAGACCCACTGCTGCCTTCCCCGTCCTCTGCTACTTCCCCGAATCGTCGCCCGACCAGTCGTGGGTGGCCTCGATCGGAACCGTGCTCGACGCGGCAGCCCTGCTCCTGTCGGCATCCGACTTCAGCACCGAGCAGCACCCGGCCGACGAGGTCAAGGGTCCGGTGATGGCCCTGGCCTACGGGATGCCGACACTGGTCAAGATCGGCATCGCCGCCGGCCTTGCCCATCGCCCCGCCGGTCAATGCTCAACGATCTGATCGCGGCCTCCACCAGCCGCCCCCGGAGATCTCCATCCGGCGTGAGGAGTACATCGCCGCGCTCGACCGCCTTCACCCACTGCTTCCGGTTCCCGCCGACCGAGCGCGAGGCCTGCTGGCGACGGTTCGCCTGGATCCGCTCCGGTTACGACCAGGCGCTGCGGGGACTGGCCGGCTTGACGCTGGCCATACCCGCACCGTGGACGACCGACCGGCCGGCCCGCACAGCACGGCCGCGTCTGCTGCTCCGCCACCCGATTGACGTGGACTGGACGATGAGCCGGATGCCGCGACCGACGCCGGCGACCGACCGACCGGTCCACCTACAAGTGGCTGAATCCGCCAGACTCCTCCTTGGTCATCGCCACCGACACCGGGTGCTTGCGAAGTGATCGATGGCTCCTTTGATGTCGGCGAGCAGCAGAGTGGCGAGATCGCGGCTCACGCCCTGGCGCACCAGAATCCGCTGGACCGAAATGTCCGACACCGATCCGGTCAGAGGGTACGCGGGTACCTGCCAGCCCCTCACCCGTAGTCGGTCGGCCATGTCGTACAAGGTGTACCCGGGGTCCTCCCCCTCGCTGGATCCTCCACGCCACCGAAGGGATCCCGGTCTGGGGATTGGAATCGCAGAGCAACTCGAACGGACCCGACTTGACGATCTCCTCGGCCAGGAACTGACCCGTGGCATACGCACGCGTCGTGGACCTCGCGGTAGCCGTGCTCTGCCCAGCCGCACGAAGTTGTAGTACTGGGCCACGATCTGGCCCGGCCGGCCGCGAGAAGTTGATCTGGAACACCGGCATGTCACCGCCCAGGTAGGTGACATGGAAGATCAGGTCATCCGGCAGATCGGCCGCGTCGCGCCAGAGCACCCAACCCACACCGAGGGGGGCGAGGCCGAACTTGTGGCCCGAGGTGCTGATCGACTTGACCCGGGGGATTCGGAAGTCCCACTCGACATCGGGCGCACAGAAGGGGGCGAGAAATGCGCCGCGACGCCCCGTCCACGTGGATGTCGACGTCGAGACCGGTGTCCTCGTGCAGCTTGTCGAGCGCCTTGGCCAGCTCGAGGACCGGCTCGTAGGAGCCGGTGTAGGTCACCCCGAAGGTGGGGACCACCACGATGGTGTTCTCGTCCACCTGCTCCAGCATCTGTTCGACGTCCATGCAGTACCGGCCCGGCGACATGGGGATCTCCCGCATCTCGACGTCCCAGTACTTGGCGAACTTGTGCCACACCACCTGGACCG
Organism: uncultured Acidimicrobiales bacterium; assembly: GCA_963806285.1. Lineage (GTDB taxonomy): Bacteria > Actinomycetota > Acidimicrobiia > Acidimicrobiales > RAAP-2 > Bog-756. The sequence goes on along the minus strand of CAWDXJ010000004.1, from coordinate 278,836 downwards.
GGCCGCACACCATGTTGGGCCGATCGGTGGGCTTGCCCGCCGCCCGCCGCTTCTCCCGCCACCGCCACTTTGCGGCCATGCCGCCGAGCATGCACGCCTCCGACGAGCCGATGGCCGAGCAGCCCACCGGCCGCGCCGTCGTCGGGAGCGTTCCACAGGTCGGCCAGCATCTGCACGCAGCGCCGCTCGATCTCGGCGGTCTGCGGGTACTCGTCCTTGTCGATCATGTTCTTGTTGATCGAGAGGTCCATCAGCTGGTGGACCTCTGGCTCCTCCCAGGTCTGGCAGAAGGTGGCCAGGTTCTGACGGGCGTTGCCGTCCAGCATCAGCTCGTCGGAGATGGCCTGGAAGGCGTCCTCGCGGACGCATCTCGTCGCTCCGGGAAGCGGTGCGGACGGCAAGGCAAATCAGCAGGTCCTGGCCCGCGTAGACCGAATCGAGCACCTCGTCGCGGACGGACTGGTGCTTGTGAAGGGGCATGGCTTCAACTCATCTCGGTGGTCTCTGGTTCGTGGCGAATGGTCGGTGGTCCAGTGGAGAAATGGTCGGTGGTGCGGTGATGAACCCGGTGCGGCCGGGTCTGCCCCTCAATGGACTCGGGCCCGATCACACGCCGCTGACTGCGTGGATGCGGCCGCCGGCGATGGCCGCGGTCAGGGCTTCGAAGTCCCGCTGGTTCTGGTCGGCGTAGGACGGCGGCGAAGGCGGCACATCGCCTGGTCGAACCGGTCGCCGGCCCCAGGTAGGCAGCCGATGGCGATGGCATCCCCCGAGCGGGCGTGGGCCCGGGCCAGGGTCCACCCGCACATCTGGGCGTAGATCCCGAGCGCCTCGGGCGGTCATGTGGTCGACGTCGGCCGAGGCCTTCCAGTCCCACAGCTGGCGCATATAGAAGTCCCGGGTGATCCGTCGTCGCCTCGGAAACGGTCCCAGCCGAGGAAGATGTCGCTGGCGCCCTGCATGAGCCGCTGGCCCTCGACCACCCGCTGGCCCTGGTTGGAGTACTCGCTCGGCCCAGGAACGGCTCGCCGACCGCGGCCTCGGCCTCCTTGATCTGGAGGAAGAGCGGATCGCCCTGGTCGCGCCCGATGAACAGCGCCACCCAGCACCGGGTGCCGACGCTCCCGACGCCCGACCACCTTGCGGGCCAGGTCGACGAACTCATACTTCTCGAGCAGTCGCTGGCGGTCCACCGGACAGGGACTGCCGGTACTTGGAGAGGGCGTCGAAGAGGTTCCGCAGGGTCCGGTTCGACCCCAGGTCGGTGAAGACGTCCTCGGCCGGCACCATCAGGGGCGGGTCGTTGACGAATCGGAGCTGCCCGTCGTGCTCGACCGTCAGCTTGGCCAGGGCGGCCAGGTGGTCCTTGGAGTGCGCCTTGGCCACCCGGCGCCGGAAGGCCTCGGTCACCTTGCGACCGGCCTGGTCGCCCCAGCGGGCCACGAGGGTGGCGGTGTCGAGCCGGGAGTACCAGACCTCCAGGTCGCGCATCTCGGCGAACTCCCGTATGGCCGTCCGATACGAACAGGAGGCCTGGGCGACGATCGACGAGCACGCCTGCTCGTCGAACTCGCGGCTCCGGGCGGCGATCTCGAGGCTGGCGGCCAGGCGCTTCAGGTCCCACTCGAAGGGACCGGGGATCGTCTCGTCGAAGTCGTTGACATCGAAGATGAGGTCCCGCTCCGGTGAGGCGAAGCCACCGAAGTTGGACAGATGGGCATCCCCGCAGAGCTGGACGTCGAGGCCGCTCTGCTCCTCGTTGGCCAGGTCGGCGGCCATCACCGCGGCCGCCCCCCGGAAGAAGGCGAAGGCGGAGTCGGCCATCCGGCCGTAGCGGATGGGGACGAGCTCGGGCACCCGGGTGGTGGCCTGCAGGGCCAGGATCTCGAGGGGATCGGTGCGACCGGGTCGAGGTTCCCAATCGCCGTGGCTCGACCGGGGCACTCGGGCCCTGGCCTCTCGCCCGAACGACCGCGCGCTCGGCAGGGGACGCCCGTCTCATGGAACCATCATTCCACTACGGCCGCCGCAACGCCCGAGCGCGTCCCCGACGGATGCGGATCGGAGCGCGGCCCACATGATGGCGTCGGCAATCGGGGCGGGTGGCAGCGATCGCCGAACGCGGGCCACGGCGGCAACCGTCCCCGGACCTACTCAGGGTTCGGGTTCGGCTGCACCGGCGGCTTCGTGCGCCGGGGTCGGGCCGACGGCAAGCTTGGCGCTCAACTTTATGGCCTTGACCGCGCTGGTGGCACCGGTCTGCAGGATCACCGCCACGGCCAGCAGGACGACGGCGAGGATGCGGAGCGTATGCGAACCGAGCATCAGGATGGCGACCCGTCCGAGGAAATACGGCGGGGAGCACACTGCAGCGCCGACCGCGCCGCCGATGGCCGAGGCGGTGAGCTTGTCCCGGCGCGATCGGCTCGACTTGACTCCGAGGAGCCGCGAGGGGATCAGGACGTAGGTGACCATCATCACACCGACGACGATGCCGAGGGAGAGCCCGAACCAGCGAACCCCCCACCGCTGGACGACCATCGTCGAGAACCCGAGGGCCAGGCCGATGGCGAATCCCCAGCCCAGCACCGTCGTTCGGTGAGCCCGCGCCTCGGCGAACGCCGGGCGGATCTCCGGTACTCCCGGCTTCGAGATGGCGAAGGCGAAGACCGCGTTGAGGAAGAAGGCCGCGGCGGTGATCGAGGCGATGGCCAACACGACAGGGACCAACAAGGGTCCGCGCAGCACGTGGAACTCCTTGCCGTGGAACACGTGGGCCTTGAGGTCGAGCATGGCCGCCCAGATCCACATGGCCGGCAGGATCTGGACCAGCGTGAGCCGCCAATTGGTGAACAGGAGCTTCACCCCTTGGAAGAGCATCGAGAACGCCCCCACCGCCAGGGCCAACGGCGCCAGCCAGCGGCTGCGCAGGCTCAGAGTCCGGATGGTGCTCTCGACCATCGCCTCGTCGCCGGTGCGGATGGCGGCGATCAGACGCTCGAACTGGATCGCCACCGACTTCCGCCGCGATCGGCCCGACGGGCCGTCGGCCGCATCGCCTGCGGGGCCCGGCTCTCCTTCCGTGGCCCTGACACCGACCGCTCCCGTGGAGGTGGTCCCGGAGTCGTGGCCGGCCCGACGCGAAGATCTGCGGAGGGCGGCCCGGGATGGCATCGCGGTCAGGATAACCCCGATGGTCGCGACGGTCGGATGCGGTGCCGGCCCGGGGCTCCGGGGTCGGCGGTCGGACGGACCGCTGACCGGGCAGGGCTAGCGCTTCGATGCCGCCCGGCTCCGGCGACGCTGGCCCAAGAGGATGACCAGGCGGTCGACGAGGGCGCCGAGGACGGCGGCGATCAGCAGCACCCAGATCAGGCTCAGCTGGGTGCTGAAGAACACGAACCCCACCTTGACGGTCTGGCTGTTGTCGAGCACGAAGGCGACGAGCAGGACCAAACCGACGACCGCCACCACGATCCGGGCGATCTCGCGGTGGCTCGCGCTTCCTGCCCGGGGTGGTTCCGGGGGAGTCGTGGCTGGGTCGTCCTACGGCATCGGCCATCCCTGACTCACTCCTTGCCCTCGGCGAGCGGGCGCCCGCCCGGACGACAGTACCCGGGAACGTCGGGGCCTGCGCGGACGCCACGAAGGGACCGGCACCCCTCGACGGAGTGGCTGGCCTGGGCGAACGTGCGCCCGACGTGGTCCCTGTCCGCCGGGTCCCGGCCTGAGGCACCCCGCCACAGCTCAGGTGAAGAGCAGGGTGGCCTGGTGGGCGAAGTCGAGGATCGGCCCGGGGATGATCCCGAACACCACGGTGAAGGCCACCGCCAGGCCGATGGCCACCCGGGTCAGCGGCGGGACCGGCACCACGCCCCGGTCGGTCACCGACCCGGATGGGGGCGCCTCGGTGAGGACCTCGAGACTGGCCACCGGCTCGGTCGCCCCCGGGTCCCCCGGTCACCGGATCGGTCGATCCGGGGGGTGCCGTCCCCCCACCGGCTGAGCCGCGGCCTTCGACCAGGTCGCCGACCAGGCCCACCGGCGAGAACATGGTCACCGCCACCCGCAGGTAGAAGAAGGCGGCCACCGCCGCCGACACCATGGCGACCGGGCCAACACGTAGGCGTGGCCGGCCACCGAGGCCCCACCACCCCGAACTTGGCCAGGAACCCGGTGGTGAAGGGCACACCGGCCTGGCCGAGCAGGAGCACGGCGAAGGCCATGGCCAGCAGCGGCTGGCGTCTGGCCAGCCCCCGGTAGTCGGCGATCTGATGACCGGTGTCGCCCTCGCCGGCCATCACCGTGATCACGCCGAACGAGCCGATGACCATGAACATGTAGGTGAAGAGGTAGTAGAGCGAGGCCGACACGCCCCGGGTGGTGGCCGCCTCCACCCCGAGCAGGATGAACCCGGCGTGGTTGATCGACGAGTAGGCCATCATCCGCTTGACGTCCTGCTGGACCAGGGCCACCACCGCCCCCAGCACCAGGCTGAGGACGGCCAGCCCCCACATGATCGGCTGCCAGTCGGTCCGCACCGTGCCGAACGAGGAGACGAACACCCGAGCAGGGCGGCGAAGGCCCCGGCCTTGGCCACCGCGGCCATGAACCCGGTCACCGGCGACGGCGAGCCCTCGTAGACGTCGGGCGACCACATGTGGAAGGGCACGGCGGCGATCTTGAAGCCGAATCCGACCAGCAGCAGCGCCAACCCGCCGAGCAGCACGCCGTTGGAGGCGACCACGTTGCTTGGACAGGTAGTCGGCGATCTGGGGCAGGTTGGTCGAGCCGGTGGCCCCGTAGGTGAGGGCGATGCCGTAGACGAACACCGCCGAGGAGAACGCCCCGAGCACGAAGTACTTGAGGGCGGCCTCGCCCGACTCGGCCCGCTTGTGGTTGAAGGCGGCCAGCACGTAGAGGGCGATGGACATGATCTCGAGGCCGAGGAAGACCACGATGAGGTCGTTGGCCGCCCCCATCATCATCGCCCCCGAGGCCGACATCATGGCCAGCACGTGGAACTCGGGGCCCTCCACCCCCTCGCGCCGGAGGTAGCCGTCCCCGACCAGTGCGGTCAGCAGCACGGCGATGGCCACGGCGATCTGGATGAACACGTCGAATCCGTCGAAGGCGATGGCGCCGGCGATGGTGACCTGGGGGCCGTGGGTGCTCACCTGGTCCCACTGGAAGAGGCGCCGCCACCAGCGCGGCGATCGACACCGTCGCAGGCCACCACCGTCCCGGCGCCCACGCCGAGGACCCTGCGGAACAGCGACGACACCACCATCAGCACCAGCGCCCCGCCCATCATGATCAGCATGGGCAGGATGCTCAGGTAGTCGACGTGGGGGGTGTGGATGGTCGGGGCGAGGCGGCCGACGGCGAGCAGCAGGGGCGCCCGCGTCACCGTGCCGTGCCTCCCGGCGGACCGGGTGGCGGTCGGCCAGGGCGGCGACCGGTTGGGGCGGCCAGGGCGGCACCGGCGGTGACGGCGGATGACCGGCGCCGGCAGCCGAGCCGGGATCGAGGCCGGCGGGGACCGGGGTGTGGGTCACCCGGTCCACGTGGATGACCAGCTGGTTGACCGACGGGGTGATCCGGTCGAGGACCGGCTTGGGGAACACGCCCGAGGGCCACGATCAGGACGATCAGGGGCGCCACGACCAGTCGCTCGTTCCACCCCAGGTCCCGGGTCTTGGTGTCCGCTTCGGTCGGCTCCCCGTGGAAGACCTGCTGGTAGGCCCACAGCAGGTAGACGGCGGCCACGATCACCCCGGCGGTGGCCGCCACCGCCCACCAGCGGTGGGCCACGAAGGTCCCGATCAGCACCAGGAACTCGCCCACGAACCCGTTGAGGCCGGGCACGCCGATGGAGGCCAGCATGGCCACGGTGAAGACCCCGGCCAGCACCGGCGCCGGCGACTGCAGTCCCTTGAGGGTGGACACCTGCCAGGTCCGGCGCCGCTCGTAGATCCATCCGACCAGGATGAACAGGGTGGCGATGATCAGCCCGTGGTTGACCATCTGGAGGACGCCGCCGCTGAGCCCCTGGCTGTTGAGGGCGAAGGTGCCGAGCACGATGAAGCCGATCTGGGCCAGCGAGGAGTAGGCCAGCAGGCGCTTCAGGTCCCGTTGGGCGCAGGCCACCAGCGCCCCGTAGACGATGCCCGATGACCGCCAGGGTCAGCAGCCAGGGAGCCAGGGTCCGGGTGGCCTGGGGGAAGAGGTTGAGGTCGAAGCGGATGATCCCGTAGGTCCCGAGCTTGGCCATCACCGCGGCCAGCAGGACGGACGCCGGCGGTCGGCGCCTCGGCGTAGGCGTCGGGCGACCAGGTGTGGAACGGGAAGATCGGGCGCCTTGACCGCGAAGGCGGCGGTGAAGGCGAGGAACAGGAGCACCCCCTCGGTCCCGGACAGGTGGGTGTGCATCAGTGCCGGGAGCTCGAAGGTCAGCACGCCGGTCTGGGACTGGTGGATGAAGGCCACGGCCAGGATGCCGACCAGCAGGAAGGCCGAGCCGGCGAAGGTGTAGATGAAGAACTTGATGGCGGCGTAGCCGCGTCGGGCGTAGCCCCAGCCGCCGATGAGGAAGTACGCCGGCACCAGGGTCAGCTCGAAGAACAGGAAGAAGAGGACGAGGTCGAGGGAGACGAAGCTGCCCAGGCAGGCCGCCTCCAGCAGGAGCACCCAGGCCACGAACGACCGGGGGTCGCGCCGGGCCCGGGCCCCCAGCACGGCGAGCGGGAACAGCAGGGCGGTCATCACCACCAGGAACAGCGAGATGCCGTCGATGCCCAGCGACCAGTGGATGCCCAGCTGCTTGGCCCAGACGTGGTCGGAGACCATCTGGTAGCCGCCGTCGCCCGTCTTGAACTCGGACGGCGATGACCACGGCCACGCACCAGGGTGACCAGCGCCACGGCGCGCCCAGCGACCTCGTGGAACCACGCGGCGACGACCCGGCGGGGCACCAGGGCCACCACCGCGGCGCCGACGGCCGGCACCAGCACCAGCACGGTCAGGAAGGGGAAGGCAGGCGCCGGCCATCAGCCCCACCACAGCCGGGTCAGCATGAAGGCCAGGACCAGCACCGTGCCGAGCACGATGCCCAGCACGTAGTTGCGCACGTAGCCGGTCTGGGTCCGCCGGAGCAGCGACCCCGACCGGCGGACGGCGGCGGCCACGCCGTTGACGGCGCCGTCGATGACCTTCGGGGTCGACCACGTCGGCGCAGAAGGCGGCCAGGCGCTCCGACGGCCGGCCGAAGACGGTGTCGTAGAGCTCGTTGATGTACCAGGACCGGCCGAGGAAGGCGGCCTCGAGGGCCGGGCGGTCGGCCCGGGTCATCCACAGCCGGAGGCCGATGAACACGCCGACCACGGCGATGACCGCGTCCACGGTCGCCGAGCACCCAGACCGCCGCGGTGCTCAGGTGGTCGTCGTAGAGGTTCGACCCGAACACCGGGTCGACCCAGTTGGACAGCGAGAAGTGCACGTTGGACGGTGGCCATCACCCCGGCCACGGCGGCGAAGAAGGCCAGGATCCACAGGGGCACGGTCATGATCCAGCCGCGACTCGTGGGGCTCGGGGATCGCCCCTTCGGCGTGGTGGGCGTCGGGCCCGTCGGTGGTCGGCGTCGATGGCGCCACCGCTCGGCCCAACGGTCGCCTGCCGAAGAAGGCCAGGCCGGTCAGCCGGCTCATGTAGTACGCGGTGAGCGCGGCGGTCACGATCCCGACCACCCACAGGGCGGGATGGGCGGCCCAGGTGTTCTCGAGCACGTCGCCCTTGGCCCAGAAGCCGGACAGCGGGGGTACCGCGGCGATCGCCAGCCAGCCGATGGCGAAGGTGATGAAGGTGATCGGCATGTAGCGCCGGAGGTTGCCCATCCGCTTGAGGTCCTGCTCGTCGTGGAGCCCGTGGATGACCGAGCCGGCACCGAGGAAGAGCAGGCCCTTGAAGAAGGCGTGGGCCACCATCAAGAAGATGGCCGCCGTGTAGGCGCCGCAGCCGATGGCCAGGAACATGTAGCCGAGCTGGGACACCGTCGAGTAGGCCAGCACCTTCTTGATGTCCTGTCTGGGCGCAGGCGATGGTGGCGGCCACGAAGGCGGTGGCCGCACCGACGCAGGCCACGGTGAGGGCGGCGGCGGGTGAGGCGTGGAGGAGCGGGTTGACCCGGCACAGCAGGTAGACCCCGGCGGTCACCATGGTGGCGGCGTGGATGAGGGCGGACACCGGCGTCGGGCCCTCCATGGCGTCGGCCAGCCACGGGAACAGCGGGATCTGGGCCGACTTGCCCATCACCCCGACCAGCAGCAGCAGGCAGATGGCGGTGATGTTGGCCGAGCCGATCGTGCCGATGTGGGCGAAGATGGTGGAGTACTCGAGCGAGTGCACCCTTTCGAAGGTCAGGAAGATGGCCAGGAGGAACCCGACGTCGCCGATCCGGTTGTAGATGAAGGCCTTCTTGCCGGCGCTGGCCGCCGAGTCCCGGGTGAACCAGAACGAGACCAGCCAGTACGAGCAGGCCCCGACCCCCTCCCAGCCGACGAAGGTGACCAGCATGTTGCTGCCCAGCACCAGGATCAGCATCGAGGCGACGAAGAGGTTCATGTACAGGAAGAACTTGGGGTAGTCCCGGTCGCCCTTCATGTACCCGATGGAGTACAGGTGGATGAGCGTGCTGACCCCGGTGACGAACAGCACCATGGTCATCGACAGCGGGTCGACGTAGAGGCTGGCGTGGACCTGCAGGCTGCCCGACCGGGATCCACGTCCACAGGTTCTGGGTGTAGGTCCGCACCGGGGCATCCACGCCCGAGCAGGTCCAGGTAGACGCCGACGGCCACCACGAACGAGGCCCCGACGAAGGAGGTGGCCACCACGCCGGCCGCCGGGTCGCCGAGCCGGCGGCCGGCGACCACCTGGACGGCGAAGCCGACCAGGGGCAGCAGGATGATCAGGTAGGTCACGTGGAGCATCGGCCGGTCAGCCCTTCATCAGATGGAGGTCGTCGGCGGTGGCGTTGGCCCGGCGCCGGAAGATGGCGACCACGATTCCCAGCCCGACCACGACCTCGGCCGCGGCCACCACCAGGACGAAGAACACCAGCACCTGCCCGCCGATGTCGTGCAGCATGCGGGCGAAGGTGACGAAGGTCAGGTTGGCGGCGTTGAGCATCAGCTCGACGCACATGAACATGACCAGCACGTTGCGCCGGACCAGCACGCCGAGGGCGCCGATGGAGAACAGGACCACGCCGAGCGCCAGGTACCAGTCGGGATTGATGGTCACCTGTCCACCCTGCGTCCCGGTCCGGTCGCCCGGGCCACCGGCCGCGGCGCCAGCGTCGTCGACTCCGCGGCCACCGGCCGGCACCTGGCCGGTCCTCCGGCACTCGGCCTCGTCCGTGGTCGGACGCGACCGGCGGCCGACGGGCCAGCACCACGGCGCCGACCACGGCGATGATCAGCAGTGCCGCCGTGGCCTCGAAGGGGAACAGGTAGGTGGTGTACACCGACTTGCCCAGCAGGTCCACGTTGGACTGCGCCGGTGTCCGCCCCGGCCACATGGGGCGCCCCGGTGGTCCAGTCCGACACCTGTCCCAGCAGCAGGAGCCCGGTGGTCCCGAGGACGACCAGGCCACGGCCAGGGGCCGCTGGCCCCGCAGGGGCTCGACGGCGATGTTCTCCTCGCGGTCGACCCCGAGGAACATGATGACGAACAGGAAGAGCACCACGATGGCGCCGGCGTAGACGATCACCTGCACCGCGGCCAGGAAGTCGGCCCGCTGGAGGACGAAGAGCACGGCCACACCGAACAGGGTCATCACCAGCATCAGCGCCGAGTGGACCGGGTTGCGGGCCACCACCACCCCGATGGCGCCGGCCAGCACGATGGCCGCCGCCACCGCGAAGGTGCCCACGTCCACCCACGACGCGTGGGTGGTGGTGGTGGCCGCGGTGAGCACCGGCACCCCGGATCAGGCCGACCATCAGGGCGCGCTCGATCCGGTGCCCGGTCCGGACCCGGGCTGTCGGCCGGCGCGGTGCGCCGGCGCGGCCCGGTCGCCGGCCGGTCCCGCTCGGTCGTTCCCGTCCGGCTCACCGCGGCGGCGTACTCGGCGTCCGCCTTCTGGCCGGTGCTTCTTGCCGGCGCCGGGGGCGAACCGCTCCGCCTTCTCCAGCATGCGGCCGATGGCGCCCCGGGGCCCCCGCTTGGCCGCGGGCAGGTCGCCGGGACGCAGGTGGCGCTCGAGGGTGTCCCGCAGCTGCTCGGCTGCCGGTGGCGGCGTCGTCGCGGCGCGCGGCCTGGCCCGCTCTCCGGGGAGCGCACCCCGAAGCCGAGCTCGCCCGACCACTGGACCCGGCCCTCGAACTCGGCGCTCCCCGACGGCGAGGTGGCCCGCATCCATCCCGAGGTGTAGAGGTCGTCGCCCTCCCGCCAGTCCTCCCAGGGCAGGTGCTGGGGCTTGCCGTCGTCGTCGACCAGCAGCTCCTCCTTGGTGTAGATGGCGTCGTTGCGGTTGGTGAAGGAGAACTCCATCAGCTTCGACTCGGTGATGGCCTCGGTCGGGCAGGCCTCCACGCACAGGTCGCAGTGGATGCACCGCAGGAAGTTGATCTCGTAGACGTAGCCGTAGCGCTCGCCGGGCGACACCGGATGGTCGGGCGGGTTGTCCAGGCCGCGCACGTAGATGCAGTCGGCCGGGCACACCCCGGCGCACAGCTCGCAGCCGATGCACTTCTCCATGCCGTCCTCGTACCGGTTGAGGACGTGACGGCCGTGCTGGCGGGGCTGCTTCGGCCGCTTCTCCTCGGGGTACTGCCGGGTGACCGGCGGCCGGCCCGAGGTGCTCGAGGGTCAGCTTGAACCCGCCGAGGAAGTTCTGCCGCTGGTGCGGCGGCTCGGGGACGGCCATCAGCGGTCACCTCCTTCGGTCGGGGAGAGCCGGTCGTCCGGGACGTGGGGACGCCGTCGGGCGGCCGTCGGGCGGGCGTTCGGGCGGGCGCGCTCGTCCACAGGCGGACGCCGACCGGCGGGATGATGGCCCGGGTCTCCTCGCGCTCGGCGCCGATGGCGAAGGCCCGGGTGATGGTCACGGCCGCCACCACCACCGCGGCGGCCATGCCCGACGCCCCACCAGCCGTCGACCACGAACCCGGCCACGATCAGCAGCCAGCCGAGCGACAGGGGGATCAGCCGCTTCCAGCCCAGGTCCATCAGCTGGTCGTAGCGGAGCCGGGGCAGGGCGGCCCGCAGCCACACGAAGACGAACAGGAAGACGATGGTCTTGCCCAGGAACCACAGGATGGGCCACAGCCAGTAGAGGTGGGGGATGTGGGGAATCGGCCCGTCGGGCCCGCCGAAGAACAGGGTCACGGTGATGGCCGACATGGTGATGGTGTTCATGAACTCGGCCAGGAAGAACAGGGCGAACCGGATCGACGAGTACTCGGTGTAGAAGCCGCCGACCAGCTCGGAGTCGGCCTCGACCAGGTCGAAGGGGGGCCGGTTGGTCTCGGCGACGATGGCGATGAAGAAGATCAGGAAGGGCACCACCGCCAGCCGGATGGCGTTCCACTGCCAGAGGTGGCCGGCCTGGGCGTCGACGATGGTCGCGGGTGCTCAGCGACCCGGTGATCAGCACCACGGTCACCACCGTCATGCCCAGGGCGGCCTCGTAGGAGATCATCTGGGCCGACGCCCGCACCGACCCGAGCAGCGGGTACTTGGACCCCGACGACCATCCGGCCAGCATGATCCCGTAGACGCCGATCGAGGACATGGCCAGCAGGAACAGGATCCCCATCGGGGGATCGGCCAGCTGCAGCTCGAAGGTGTGGCCGGCGATGGTCACCTCGCCGCCGATGGGCACGATGGCGAAGATGAGGAAGGCGGGGATGATGGTCAGGTAGGGCGCCAGCTTGAAGACGGCCCGGTCGGCCTGGTCGGGGATCAGGTCCTCCTTGAAGAAGAGCTTGATCCCGTCGGCCAGGGTCTGGGCGATCCCGAAGGGGCCGGCCCGGTTGGGCCCGATCCGGCTCTGCATGTCCGAGATGACCTTGCGCTCGAACCAGATCATCAACATGACCGACACCATCAGGGCGCCGAAGACCACCAGCACCTTGATCAGCACGATGAGGAAGACCGCCCAGCCCACACCGTTGGCGTAGAGCGGGTCGCCGGCGGCGCCAGCAGCGGCACGGCCGGCGCCAGCGGGCTCACGGCGTCTCCATCCGCAGTTCGACCACCGGGAGCCCACGTCGATGAGGTCGGCGACGGTCCCCTCGTCCGAACGGGACGTTGAAGTCGGCGGCCACCACCTTGCGGGGCAGCGACGCGTCGGGCACCGACCGTCAGCCACCAGCCGAGGCGGAGGCCGTGCGCAGCCTGACCGATCCCCCGGCCGGTATCCCCAGGTCGTCGAGGTCGTGGGGGTTCGCCCGCAGCGGAGGCGGCGGCCACCAGACCGGCCAGGGCCGGCACCGCGCCCACCGCCTGCCCCAGGTCGTAGAGCGACGCGGGAGGCCACCAGCCGCATCGAGTAGCTGTCGACCGGGGCGACGTGGGGGACGTCGAGATCGACGGGCACCGGCCACGGGCGCCGGCACGCGCCGGGCCGTCCCGCGGCCCGCTGCGCCGCACCGGGGCAGTGCCGAGCCCGGCGGTCGGCGGCTCGGCCAGTCCGGCCCGGGGTGGCGCCCCCTGTCGTTCGACCGACTCGACCCCGGGGAAGGCGATCGGGTCGAGCGGGCCCGTCGCCGCCCGGCTCGAGATCGACACCGCGGCTGGCCAGCAGCGGGGCGACCACGCCGTCGGCCGCCCCCGGGGCGTCCAGCACGGCCCGGGTGATCCCCCGGTAGGCCGGGGCCACCCGCTCCACCTCGTCCCACACCTCGCCGACCGAGCCGAGGCCCAGGTCGGCACCGAGGTGCACGGCCAGCTCGGCGGCGATCATCCAGTCGGGCCAGGCCTGGCCGGGGGGCACCAGCTTCTGGCCCAGGCGGCTGACCCGGCCTTCGATGTTGGTGGTGGTCCCGGGCCGCTCGTGGGCCTCGGCCGCGGGCAGCACCACGTCGGCACGCTCGGTGACCGGCCCGGGCGACGACGCCACCGCCACCACGAACTCGGCGCCGGTCGAGCGCCCGTTCGGCCAGCCGCCGGTCGGGGAAGTCGGCCAGCGGGTCGGCGCCCAGCACCACCAGGGCGCGGACCGCCCGTCGGCGGCCGCCTCACCGGAGCCGTCGCCGTCGCCGTCGCCGCGCCGGCCGAGGAGGCCAGCATGGCCGCGTGTCCCGCCCCCGGGCCGCCGGGCACCGAGCCCCAGGCCCGGCGAACCACTCCCGCCCGGCCTCCAGGGTCACCCGGCCGGGCAGCAGCCCGGGGGCCAGCCCCATGTCGAGGGCACCGTGGACGTTGCCCCGCCGCAGGGCGGGGAGGAAGCGGGCCGCGGGCAGGGCGCGGCCAGCACCTGGACGGCCTCGGCCACCAGGGCCCCGTCCTCGGCCAGCGAGGGCCGCCCGGCGACGACCACCACCCGGCCGGCTCCGGCCAGCCGCCGGGCCTCGGCCAGCGCGTCGGGATCGGCGGCGGCGGGGGTCGGGACCGGCCGGGCGACCAGGGCCCGGGCCAGGGCGGTTGCCTCGCCCGGGGCATAGCGCAGCGACGCCCCGGCGTACGGGGTGAGCGAGGTGGCCCGGGGGGAGAGCTCGACCAGGGACAGGCCGCCGTCGACGACGGCCGACCGCAGGCGGAGGAAGAGGACCGGGAGCTCCTCGCGCAGATCGCCGGAAGGAGGATCACCGTGTCGGCCGCCGGCGGCCTGGTCGATGGTGGCCCGGGGCAGCCCGACGACCACCTCGGCGGGCAGGCCGTCCCCCATCTGGGCGTCGACCGAGTCGGTGCCCAGCACCCCTTTGGCCAGCTTGGCCCAGGCGTAGGCCCCTTCGTTGGTCAGCCGGGCCCCGCCGACCACCCCGACCGCCTCGGCGCCACCCTCGGAGGCGGCCGCCTCGAGGCCCGGCGGCCACCGCGGCCAGGGCCTCGTGCCACGAGGCCGCCACCAGCGCGCCGTCCTTGCGGATGAGGGGCTCGGTCAGGCGGTCGTCGCTGTTGACCGCGTCGAAGGCGAACCGGCCCTTGTCGCACAGCCAGCCGTGGTTGACCGGGTCGGCGTCGATCCCCAGCAGGCGGGTGACCCGGTTGGACGACGACTGCACCGCCACCCGGCACCCCACCGCGCAGGTGGTGCAGGTCGACTCGACCTGGTCGAGGTCCCAGGGACGGGCGGCGAACCGGTACGGCGCCGCGGTCAGGGCCCCGACCGGGCAGATCTGGACGGTGTTGCCCGAGAAGTAGGAGGCGAACGGCAGCTCGGGGAAGGTGTTGACCTCGAGCATGCTCGCCCCGGCCGATGAAGTCGATCTGCGCCTCGCCGGCCACCTCGTCGGCGAAACGGGTGCACCGGCTGCACTGGATGCACCGCTCGCGGTCGAGCAGCACCAGCTCCGAGATGGGGATCGGCTTCTCGAAATGGCGCTTCTCCTCGACGAACCGGGACTCGCCCGGCCCGTAGGCCAGGGTCTGGTCCTGGAGGGGGCACTCGCCGCCCTTGTCGCACACCGGGCAGTCGAGCGGGTGGTTGATCAGGAGGAACTCCAAGACGCCGTCCTGGGCCTTCTTGACCTTGTCGGAGGCGGTGACCACCTCGAGGCCCCGTCCTGCACCTCGATGAAGCAGCTGGGCTGCAGGGAGGCACCCCGCGGACCGCTGACCTCGACCAGGCACATCCGGCACACTCCGACCGACTTCATCCGGGGGTGGTAGCAGAAGCGGGGGATGAAGGTGCCGGCTCGCTCGGCGGCGGCGATGAGCATCTCGCCCCTCGGGGCCCGGACCTCCCGCCCGTCGAGGCTGAAGGTGACCATGGGGACCGGCTCGGCTGCAACCTCGTCGCCTGGGTCGGTGTGGGCGGAGCCGGCCGGATCAGTCATAGGGACAGCCCCCCTCCTTGATGTGCACCAGGAACTCGTCGCGGAACATCTCGATGGCCGATGCGATCGACGACGGGATGGAAGGGCCGAGCACGCAGATGGTGGTCTGCTGGGGAGGCCAGTCCAGTCCGGGGGAGATGTTGTCACAGGCATCGAGGAGGAGATCGAGGTCCGCCTCACGACCCTGGCCGTTCTCGATGCGTCGCATGATCCGCTCGAGCCAGCCCGACCCCTCGCGGCACGGGGTGCACTGCCCGCACGACTCGCGGGCGAAGAACCTGGTGATGCGCCACGAGGCCCGCACCGCGCAGGTGTGGTCGTCCATGACCACCACGGAGCCCGATCCGAGCATCGAGCCGGCCTCGGCCACCTCGTCCTGTCCGAGGGGCAGATCGAGCCGGTCCGGCCCGAACCAGGGTGCCGACACCCCGCCGGGGATGAACGCCTTGAGCGCACGTCCGTGGGGGATGCCACCGCCCAGCACCGGGGCGTGGATGAGATCGGAGAAGGTGGTCTTGACCATCTCGAGCTCGAACACACCGGGGTTGTTGACATGACCGGCCAGGGCGAACAGCCGGGTGCCGGTCGAGCGACCCCCGCCGAGGGCAGCGAACGCGGCCCCCCCGTTCACCACGATCCACGGGAGGTTGGACATGGTCTCCACGTTGTTGACGACGGTGGGCGCGCCGTAGAGGCCGATGGCGGCGGGGAAGAAGGGCGGTTTGATCCGGGGGAACCCGCGCTTGCCCTCGAGCGACTCGAGCAGGGCGGTCTCCTCTCCGCAGATGTAGGCCCCGGCTCCCGGGTGCACGACGACGTCCACCGAGAAGCCCGACCCGAAGATGTCGGTGCCGACCGCTCCGGCCGCATAGGCGTCGTTGAGGGCCGCCTGCACCCGCTCGAGGGCGAGGGCGAATTCGCCGCGGACGTAGATGAACACCTGGGTGACCTGGAGTGCGTAGGCGGCGATGAGCACTCCCTCGAGGAGCTGGTGGGGGTCCCGCTCGAGCAGGAGGTGGTCCTTGAAGGTGGCCGGCTCGCTCTCGTCGCCGTTGACCACCAGATAGGTCACCGGGGCCTTGCGCAGCATGGCCCACTTGCGCCCGGCGGGGAACCCTGCCCCGCCCCGACCGAGGAGGCTGGCCGTGTCCACCTCGTGGGCCACCGCCTCCGGCGTCATGGTCAACGCCTTGCGCAGGCCCTCGTAGCCCCCGGTGGCGAGATAGCGCTCGACAGTGTGGGAATCGGCATGGCCGAGCCGGCTGGTGACGATCTTCGGTGCAACGGTCACCGCCACTACGAGTCTCCTCCGACACCTTCGGACGCCGTCTTGGCCGCCTCCGCCGCCGCGACCCGCCCGGCCTGTGCCTCGGCCATCGCCGCCCGCTCGGCCGCCACGGTGGACGGGTCGGCCTGCAGCCCGGTGGTCCGGCGCACCCGGATCAGCGTGCCGTGGTCGGGGATGTCCTCGACACGGGCGCCGGCCCGCAGGTCGGCGATCAGCCGGTCGAAGGAAGCCGGGGTCTGGGCCCCGACGAACCGGTGGTTCACCTGGACGCACGGTGCCCGGTCGCAGTCGGCCAGGCACTCGGACTCCTCGAGCGTGATGCTTCCGTCCGCGGTGGTGCCACCGGCGTTCACCCCGAGGGACGACTCGGCGTGCTCCAGCAGCTCGGCCGCCCCGTTGAGCAGACAGGCGATGTTGGTGCACACCGAGACGACATGGCTACCCACCGGCTCGGTGTGCAACATGTCATAGAACGAGGCGGTGCCGAGCACCTCGGCCGGGGTCACGTCGAGGAGCCGGGCGATGTCGGCCATGGCCTCCGGGGTGAGCCAACCCACCTCCTCCTGGGCCAGGTGGCAGAGCGGGATCAGGGCGGAGCGGGGGTGCGGGTAGAGGGCGATGAGCTCCCGGGCCCGGGCCCGGGTATCGGCCGAGAGGTGGGCGGACCGGGCGGGGCCACCGGCGCGGCGCGGGCCCCCGACCGGGGTGCGGGCCGCCCCGGTCACCGGTCCACCTCCCCCATCACCGGGTCGATGGTCGAGCAGACCGCCACCGCGTCGGCGACCAGTCCGCCCCGCATCATCAGCGGCAGGCCCTGCAGGTTGACGAAGCTCGGGCCGCGTATGTGCATCCGGTAGGGCTTGGGGGATCCGTCCGAGACCAGGTAGCACCCGAGCTCACCCCTCGGGGACTCGACGGCGACGTACACCTCCCCTTCCGGGACCTTGAAGCCCTCGGTGAACACCTTGAAGTGGTGGATGAGGGCCTCCATCGACTCGTCGATGCGGGCACGGGGCGGCGGGGTCACCTTCTTGTCCTGGACGCGATAGTCGCCGGCGGGCATCTTCTCGATGACCTGGCGGATGATCCGCACCGATTCGCGGATCTCGTTCAACCGGATCGAATACCGGTCGAAGTTGTCGCCGTAGGTCCCGACGATGACGTCGAAGTCCACCTCGTCGTAACGGAGGTAGGGCATCGAGCGGCGCAGGTCCCAGGGGACACCGGTCGACCGCAGCACCGGCCCGGTGAGACTCAGTGCCAGAGCCTCCTCGGCCGACAGGGTGCCCACCGCCTCCGAACGCCGACGGAACAGGGGCTGCCCGGTGAGCAGCTCGTCGTACTCGTCGGTCCGCGACATCACCGTGTCGCAGATGACCGTGACATCGTCCTCCCATCCGTCTGGGAGATCGGCGGCCGTGCCACCCGGCCGGATGAAGTTGTGGTTCATCCGGAGCCCGGTGGTCTTCTCGAAGAAGGCCAGGACCATTTCGCGCTCGCGGAACCCGTAGATCATCATCGATGTCGAACCGAGGTCCATGCCGTTGGTGGCCATCCACATCAGGTGGGAGGACACCCGGTTCAGCTCGACCAGCAACATCCGGATCCAGTCCGACCGCGGTGGCATCTCGACCCCGAGCAGCGCTTCGACTGCCAGCGACAGCACCAGTTCGTTGTGCAGCGGTGCCAGGTAGTCCATCCGGGTGACATTGGTCGACCCCTGGACGTAGGTCAGCTCCTCCGCCGTCTTCTCCATGCCGGTGTGCAGATACCCGATGACCGGCTTGGTGCGGAGCACCGTCTCCCCGTCGAGCTCGAGCATGAGCCGGAGCACCCCGTGGGTGGACGGGTGCTGGGGACCCATGTTGATGATCATCGTCTCGTCGTCGGTCTGCTCCACGTCGATGTCCGAGGGATCGACGGCCACGCCCTCTGGGAGCCGGAGGACGGCGCCGACCTCTCGCCGAAGCTGCGCCCGGCCCGGTCTCCGACCGGCTGGACAGCTCCTGGACCCCCTCCGAGGTCTCCGCCACCAGTCCCCTGGCCTCGTTCCCGGGACCGCGGTCCGCGAACTCGTCGCCGGGGACCGGGGGATCCAGCACGGTGTCGGGACGGGGCTCGGGCCTGTCGGCGCGTCCGGCCGGGGAGGTCGCCTCCACATCGGTCATCGCGGCCCCGGTGCTCCCTTGAATTGGACGGGCACCCGACCGACTCCGTAGTCCTTGCGCAGGGGATGGCCCTCCCAGTCCTCGGGCATGAGGATCCGGGTCATGTCCGGGTGGCCCTCGAAGACGATGCCGAACAGGTCGAACGCCTCCCGCTCCATGGCCTCGACGCCGGGGTACAGGTCGAAGAGGGATGCGACGACGGCGTCCGCCTCGGGGACCTGCACCCGCAGCCGCACCCGCCGGGCCTGACTGAGCGACAACAGGTTGGCCACCACCTCGAATCGCTCGGGGCGCACCCCATCGGGCAGGCGCCGGGCCGGGTGGGCCAGGTAGTCGACCCCGCACAGGTCGGCGCACATCTCGAACCCGGCGCTCCGGTACCCACCCACCACCGCGACGTACTGCTCACGGGTGGGGAAGACGACCTCGCCCGACGGCCGGGTGTCGGTGGGTGGTGATGCGGCGCCGACGTCGGCGGCGGGGGCGCCATCGGCCACACCGGTGCCTCCCCCCGCGGTCACAGCGGCTCTCCCACGCTTCGGGCGATGACCGGATTGCGCTTCGGGGTGCCCACATGGACGGCGTCGGGCCGGTCGGGGGTCCATCCCGAGGTGGTCTCGTCGCCATGGGTCCGACCGTCGTCGGTGTCGGCCCCCTGATCGTCGGTGAGCGGCCGGGTGTCCGAGCCGGTGGACGGGCCCCGGTGGGTGATGTCGTTGGTGCGCACCTTCTGGTGGAGGGTGAGGATGGCATGCATCAGCGTCTCGGGAGTCGGCGGGCAGCCCGGCGCGTACACGTCGACGGGGACGATCTGGTCGACTCCCTGCACGATGGCGTAGTTGTTGAACATGCCGCCGGTGCTGGCGCACACGCCCATCGACAGGACCCACTTTGGCTCCATCATCTGGTCGTAGACCTGACGGAGGACGGGCGCCATCTTCTGTGAGACCCGGCCGGCCACGATCATCAGGTCGGCCTGGCGGGGCGACGCCCGGAAGACCTCCATCCCGAACCGGGCCAGGTCGAAGTCGGCGGCGCCCACCGACATCATCTCGATGGCGCAGCAGGCCAGCCCGAAGGTGGCCGGCCACATCGAATAGGTGCGCGCCCACTTGACCAGGTCCTCGAGACGGCCGGTGAGGAAATTGTGCTGGAGGTCCTCGAGACCCATGGCGAGCCCGGCTCCCCGTGCTACGCGGCCCGGCCGGGCCCGGTCGGCGCCGTGACCGGATCCCCGGTCGCCGGGCCGTCGGGGTCGGCGGTGGTGGGACCGGCCGGACCGGAGGGCGGAGAGACGTCGCCGTGATGCGTCGACCGGCCGGGACCCCCCGGTCCGGCAGTGATCCGGGCAATGGTCGAATCCGAGGTGCGGGGAGGCAGCGCACCGACCAGCCGCTTGGCCGGACCCCAGCTGAGGGCGCCGTTGCTTATCAGGAAGAGGAACGAGATGAAGACCACCACCGCGAAGACGACCACCTCCACCAGGCCGAACGACCCGAGCTGACGGAAGATGACCGCCCACGGGTACAAGAACACGATCTCGATGTCGAAGATGATGAAGATCATGGCGATCAGGTAGAAGCGCACCGGGAAGCGGGTCGGCGGTTCGATCTCCGGGACGATTCCGCACTCGTAGGGGGCCGTCTTCGCTGCCGTCGGCCGTCGCCTGGGGGCGAGGAGCGACGAGGCCACGAACGAGACGGCTGCGAACACGATGCCGAGGACGAGCAGCATCAGAATTGGCAGGTAATTGTCCACAGGGAGTTGTTTTTACCACGCACCCCTTCGCCGAGGCACATCGACGGAGACCCCGGATGCCGCCTGCCGACGGGCTTCCCACCGCCGTCCCCGGCCTCCCGAACCGCCCCTACCATTGGAGGTCGTGAGCCACGCAACCACCCGCAGATCCCCCGGGGCCCCGGAAGCCGAGGGGGCCGGCCCGCCGCCCGGCGGCGGTCGGGACCAGACCCACGATGTGCTGGTGATAGGCGGTGGCCCCTCGGGTTCCTCGTGTGCCTACTGGTTGGCGGAGGCCGGTTGGGACGTGGTCCTGGTGGAGAAGAAGGTGTTCCCCCGGGAGAAGACCTGCGGCGACGGGCTCACCCCCCGCTCGGTGCGCCAGATCGCCGACATGGGCATCGAAGGGTCCCTGGCCGGCGCCCACCGCTACACCGGCCTCCGTGCCCATGCATACGGCAGGATCCTCGACCTTCCGTGGCCGGACCACCCGGCCTTTCCGCCCTACGGCTACGTCATCACCCGGCACGACCTCGACGGCATCGTCAGCGAGCGGGCCGGCAAGGCCGGGGCCACCGTGTTGCAGGGCACCGAGGCGGTCGAGCCGATCATCGAGGAGTGGCGCCCGACGTCCGGGCCCGGGCTGCTGCCCGCCTGCGTGGGCGCGGTGGTGAAGGAGAAGGCCACCGGCGCCATCCGTTCGATCCGGGCCGCGTACGTCGTCGTCGCCGACGGCGCCAACTCGCGGTTCGGACGAGCCCTCGGCACGTCCAGGGACCGCGACCAGCCGATGGGGATGGCCCTGCGGGGTTACTACGCCTCGCCCGGCCACGACCAGCCGTTCATCGAGTCCCATCTCGACATCAGGGACGGCGACGGCGAACGTCGTGCCCGGGTACGGATGGATCTTCCCGATGGGCGATGGGCGGGTCAACGTCGGCGTGGGCCTCCTGTCCACCGATCGGCGTTGGAAGGGCGTGAACACATCCACACTGATGGCCCACTTCGTGGCCGGCGCCCCGGAGGAATGGGAGCTCTCCGACGCGAGCTGTCTCGGCCCACCCACCGGAGGCAAGCTGCCGATGGGACTGGCCGTCGGGCCGCGGATCGGTCCCACCACCCTGGTGGTGGGCGACGCCGCCGGTTCGATCAACCCCTTCAACGGCGAAGGCATCGCCTACGGTTACGAGAGCGGCCGCATGGCGGCAGCCGCGATCGGCGAGGCACTCTGCGGGGGCGGTGTCGAGGCCCTCCACGGCTACGAGACCCGGCTCGACGATGCCTACGGTCTGTACTTCCGGGTGGCTCGGGCGTTCATCCGGGTCATAAGCCGCCCGGAGCTGATGAAACTGTGCGTCGGCACGGGGATGCACTCCGAGTCCCTGATGAGCTGGATCCTGCGGATCATGGCCAACCTGCTGCGGCCGGACGAGACCGGTCCGGCCGAAGCCGCCTATCGCGCCCTGGCGCTCATCGGCCGCCTGACGCCCGATGGCGCGTGGGCCCCGACGACGCCGCCGCGGCTATCTGCCGAGGGCGGCGGCGATGCGCCCGGTGATGGCGTCGTAGGCGGGGGTGAAGGCACCCGAGGGCACGGTGGGACCATCGGTCGTCGGCTCCAATCGTGACTCGATCCGGCCGCCGATCATGAAGGCCTGACCGATGACCTGGCTCGGCTGGTTGGGAATGGTCACCTGGGTCAGATAGCCGTACGTCTTCACACCGGTGGGCGCGGCCAGGGTCACGGCCTGGACGGTCGCCGTCGCCCCGGGCACCGCCGCGGTCATCAGTGCCGTCTGGTATCCGGTGTAGCAGTTGACGAAGTCCGGGTTGGCGAACGGCACGGCGAGAGCCTGGGCGGCGGCCGCAGTGGCCATCACCGAGGTGACCGAGTACATCTGGAGACCGGGATCGGATCCGCTCTGGAACCTCGGTGAGCTGACCGAGGCGGTCTGGCCGGGTATCACGGAGCCGCCGAACAGCCCCGCCACCGTCGGGTAGCCGACTCCGATGCAGGAGGCCAACAGCTGGTTGGCCCTGACCATCGCGGGAGCCGGCGCGACCGGGGGCCGGGCCACCTGGCCGGCGCCGGTGCTGACACCCCACCCGGCCCCCGGCAGATCGGAGAGGCGCAGATTGATCGACGCGGCCAGGGCGGCGTCGATCGCCGCCCGCGACGCCACGGATGTGGGGGTCGAGACCACCCTCGTCGGGGTGTTGTCCTTCTTGACGAATCCGACATAGACGATGCCGCCGATCACCAGCGCCAGCACGATTGACAAGACGATCACCGTCGGGCTGATCCTCGATTCGCGCCTGCCCTCAGGATCCTCCGATCCGACCTCCACCGGTGGCCCGACAGGCGGGCTGCTTTCTCCCGGGTCGGCCCCAGGGACGAAGAACCAGTCGCCGCCGGGCGGAGTGGCGGCGGCCGTGCCGACAGGGCCGGCACCGCGGCGGCCTGGGCCGGCGCGGCCGGGGCCGGGCCGACAGGCGGGACATCGGTCACCGCGGCCGGGGCCGCTCCGGCTGCCATGCCGCCGGCATCGGGTGCCCGGGCATCCGGCGAAGCGGCGGGAACGGGGTGGGCGAGGTCTGCGCCCACCGCTCCGGCCGCCGCGGCCGCGGCAGCCGCACGCTTGGCCCGCTTGCGCCCTCCCCTCCCTTTTCCAGCCGGGTCACCGGCCGGCTGAACCGGGTCGCCGGGCCCGCCGGCCGGGTCCCATTGTGTTTCGCCGCTGGCCGGGTCGACCGGAGGCCTCCATACCGGTGCGCCCGGGACCGCCGATGTCTCGGGCCCGGCCGACGGAGGGGGAGGCGGTGGGGCGGGGCTCATCTTCAGGGGAACCGGGTCCACCGGCGGATCGAAGGGCGGCGGTACGGGCGGTGCGGGCGGTGGGGGCGGCGGGATCGTCCGGATCGGCGGCTCCGGCGGCGCGGCGACAGGAGCGAGGAACGGACTGTCCTCGGGCGGGCGCCTCCTGCGCCACGCCCTCCCGCCCTTGGGAGGAGCTTCGACCGCGCCGCCCTGCAGCTCACCCGACGGCTGGGCGTCCCAGGCCGTCGCTCCGGCCGCCGGATCGGCTGCGGCCCACCCCGGGGGTCTCCCCGCCGATGACACCCCCGGGGTGGGGGGCGGTGGTGCGTTGGATGGCGGGGGTGCGAACCCCACCGCCCCGGGAGGCGGTGGCGGTGGCGGTGCCGGCCGCGCGGGAGAAGCGAACGAGGGGGAGGAAGGGGCGGCGGACGCAGCACCGGTTGCCGCTGCACCAGTGACCGCAGCGGCAGCGGCTGCACCGGAAACGGCAGCGGCTGCACGACGGGCGGAGGGAGGCGGAGGGGGAGGCGCGGTGGTCAGCGGTGACCGTTGGGGACCGATCCCACCAGGTGCCGTACCGGGCCCGGCGGTCGGCGGTGCCGGATCGGCGGCCTGTTCGACCTCCACCGGTGCCGGTGCCGACGCTGGCGGCTTCAGCCGAGGCGTGTCCGGGCTCCGGAGGCGTAGGGGTCGAGGGGGGCATCACAGCGCCGCGGTAGCGGGCGAGCCAGGCGGGCAGCGCCTGATCGAGGTAGGCGGCCTGTCCCGGGGTGACGGTCTCGACCGGGAGGAGGAACCGGATCGACTGCCCACCCGAGGTCAACTCCATCACCGCGGCAACTCCGCCGTCCGGCATCACGATCTTCTCCCCGCAGGTGGCGGTGTCGAGACCGGACCACACCAGCAGCCTCTCGATCTGTGGCTGGGGTCCCTGCACGGTGATACCGGCGGTCGTGAACAGAAGGCTGAGGCCATCGGTGGTCCTCGTCCCCCGGTCAGCGTCGCCGGCCAGGGAGACTCCACCGAGTTGCATTCCTTCGGGGGGCAGTTCGGTAAGTCCGACGGTCATCTACTTTCTCCTCCGTTGCCCCGGGATTCCCATGGCTGCGCTCACCGAAGTGCCGACTCCGTCGATCGACAGGTCGGTCCGGTACCGGCTGGGCGAAGGCTCGATCCGCACCGGACCCGTCGCCGCCACGTCATCGGCGCACCTTCCGCATTGCACCATTCTTACCCGTTGGCGTCGCCGATCTCAGCGATCCACCCATCTGTGCGGGCCGGCGGGGCCGACCCCGGACCAGACCGCCCGGCCCCTACCCTGACCGTCCACCGCTGCTCGACGGCCGGGAGGACCCAGTCACCGCGCCGGCCGACTCCATTTCGCTGTCCGATCTCCAGGAGAAGGCCTCGGCCGTCCCGGATCCTGCCGGGGGCACCTCAGCCGGAGATGGCGTCCACAACGGCTTCCGAGGCCACGTCGAGGGCCCTGTCCAGCTCCTCCTCGCCGTGGGCCATCGAGGGGAACGCCACCTCGTAGGGGCCCGGAGCCAGGGCGACTCCCCGAGCGAGCATCGAGCGGAACAACCGCGAGTAGAGACCGGTCGAGGCCGACTCGGCGGCGCCCCCGTAGTCGAGGACCGGTTCGGATCCCGTGGGAACGAAGAACAGCCCGAAGAGGGGTCCGACCACCGGTACCTGGGCCTCGAGCTGCCTGCCGCGGCCGTCCTCACAGCCCGCCTTCACCAGCGCAGAGGTGACCACCTCGGCGAGGGCCGCCCCGAAGCGGGCCACCCGGCCCGAGAGCGCGGCATAGGACGCGGGCTCCAGTTGCTCGAGGACGGCCAGGCCCGCCGCCGTGGCCAGGGGGTTCCCCGACAGGGTCCCGGCCTGGTACACCGGTCCGTCCGGAGCCAGTGAGGAGAGGACGTCGGCGCGCCCACCGAACGCACCCACCGGCAGCCCTCCGCCGATGACCTTCCCGAAGCACCAGAGGTCGGGTCGGACCCCCGACCAGGCCGACGCCCCGCCTTCCCCGAGGCGGAATCCGGTGATCACCTCGTCGAACACCAGCAACGCGCCGGCCGCGTCGCAGGCGGCGCGTACCCCGGCGAGGAACCCCGCCGACGGAGCCACCAGGCCCATGTTGGCCGCCACCGGCTCGACGATCACGCAGGCCACCCGGTCGTCGACTTCGGGGACCTGGTTGTAGGGGGCCACCAGCGTCTCCGCCACCGCCGCAACCGGCACCCCGGCGGAGTCGGGCAGCCCGAGGGTGGCGACCCCGCTGCCTCCCCCGGCCAGGAGGCCGTCGGAGTGCCCGTGGTAGCAGCCGGCGAACTTGAGCACCCGCGTGCGCCCGGTGAAGCCCCGTGCCACCCGGATGGCGCTCATGGCCGCCTCGGTGCCCGACGACACCAGGCGGACCTGCTCACACCCCTCGACCCGCGCGCAGATGGCCTCGGCCAGCAGCACCTCTCCCTCGGTCGGGGCCCCGAAGGTCGTCCCCCGGGAGGCGGCCTCGGCCACCGCGGCGACCACGCCCGGATCGGCATGGCCGAGGATCGAGGCCCCGTAGGACTGCACGAAGTCGAGCAGCCGGTTGCCGTCGGCATCCCACACGTAGGCGCCCCGACCCCGGGCGACGAAATAGGGGTGACCGCCCACCGACCGGAACGACCGGACGGGTGAGTTGACTCCGCCGGGGATCACCCGTCGGGCACGCTCGAACAGTTGCGCTGAGCCCGCTGTGTCGCCACCGGGATCAGCCACCGGGATCAGCCACCGAGTGCCTCGGACACCTCACCCGCGAAGTAGGTGAGGACGAAGTCGGCCCCGGCCCGCTTCACCGCGGTCAGCTGCTCGAGGACGACCGCCGGCCCGTCGATCCAGCCGCGGGCGGCGGCCGCCTTGACCATGGCGTACTCGCCGCTCACGTGATAGGCGCCCACGGGCACGTCGAATGCGCCACGCACGTCGGCGATCACGTCGAGGGAGGTGAGCGCCGGCTTCACCATCACCATGTCCGCGCCCTCGCCAACGTCGAGAACCACCTCGGCCATCGCCTCGCGGCGGTTGCGAGGGTCCTGCTGGTAGCCCCTCCGGTCGCCGCCGGCGGCGATGGCCACCCCGGCCGCGTCGCGGAACGGTCCGTACAGGGCCGAGGCGTACTTGGCCGCGTACGCCAGGATGGCCGTGTCCTGGAGCCCCGACCCGTCCAGGCCGGCCCTGATGGCGCCGACCTGTCCGTCCATCATCCCGCTCGGAGCGATGACGTCGGCTCCGGCGTTGGCCTGGACCACGGCCAGCTCGGCGTAGAGCGGCAGCGTCGCGTCGTTGTCGACCTCGCCGGTGGCCCGGTCCACCACCCCGCAGTGTCCGTGGTCGGTGAACTCGTCCAGGCAGCAGTCGGCCATCAGCACCACGGTGTCGCCCACCGCCTCGCGCACCGAGGCCAACGCCCGCTGGGTGATGCCGTCGGGACGGAGCGCGCACGATCCGGTGGCGTCCTTGTGCTCGGGACGCGGCAGTCCGAAAAGGATCACCGCGGGGACGCCGAGCGCACCCAACCGTTTCACCTCGACGGCCACCGACGCCACGGTGTGCTGGAAGACGCCGGGCAACGACGCCACCGGACGCGGCTCGTCGATCCCGTCTGCGACGAACAGGGGGGCGACGAGGTCGTCCGGTGAGAGCCGTGTCTCCGCCACCAGGCGGCGCAGGGCGGTGCTCCGCCGGAGCCGGCGCAGGCGGGTCGTCGGGAAGGCGGCCTGGGGTCGAGCCGATCCGGGAGTGGTGGGGACGTCGCTGGTCACTGGCACCAGCCTACGGCAGGACCACCTCTCCTCCCCTCGGTCCGGCCAGCGCCACCACCAGTGCGTCCACGAGCCCGTCGATGGTGTGTGGGCTCGCCTCCCCGGCCACCCCGAGGCCGGCCGATCGGGCCGAACGCGAAGTGACCGGGCCGATGGTGACGATCACCGGGGGGATGCCGGCAGGTCCGAGCAGCTCGATGGTCCGCTCCACCGTCGAGGTCGAGGTGAACAGCACGGCGTCCGAGCGCGCGGCCGACTCGAGGGCGACCGCCCCGGGGTGGGCGGCCACCGTCCGGTAGGCGATGACTTCGTCGACCAGCCATCCCTTCGACCTGAGTCCCGTGGCCAGTGCGCCCCGCACCTTCTCCGCTCGAGGGAACAGCACCGTCCCGATCCCGCCGGGTCGTGGGCCCGGCTCCGGTGCAGCCGGCTCCCCGGGCCCCTGCGGCCCCAGTGGATCGACGACGGGGAACGCCTCGGCCAGAGCCTCCGACACCGACACTGTCGGCACCAGGTCGGGCCGGATCCCCCTCTCGGCCAGGGCGGCGGCGGTCCCCGCGCCCACCGCTGCCCACCGCACCCCGGCGGGCACCGAGTCCCCCCCGAGCGCGACCAGCAATCTGGACACGGCGTTGGACGAGGTGAAGGCGGCCCACTGGTAGGCACCGGCCGCCAGGCGGTGTGCGGCCCGGGCCAGGGCCTCGCCGCCGTCCACCGGATCCTCGATGGCGATGACCGGAAGCTCCACGACCGTGGCGCCGAGGCTCACCAGGCGGTCGGCCAGGGCCGGTGCCTCGGATCGGGCCCGGGTCACGACCACGCTGCGTCCGGCCAGGGGTGGTGCACTCAAGGCGGGCCGGCACCCCCCGGCCCCGGCCCGAAGTCCAGGGCCGCCACCGGGCCGACCACGATGGCCGCCGGAGCCGGCAGCTCGACCGAGGCCAGGTCGCCGAGCGTCGAGCGGACCACCTGCTGGTGCGGGGTGGTCCCCCAGTGCACCACCGCCACCGGGGTGCCGGCGTCCCGGCCGCTCCTGACCAGCTCGGCAGCGATCCGTTCCCTCTCGGACATACCCATCAGGATCACCAGGGTCCCGCCGGCCCGGCCGAGCGAGTACCAGTCGACCCCGCCCGGGGCCGACCGGTCTCCCACGTGGCCGGTCACCACGGTCACCGAGGTCGCCATCCCCCGGTGGGTGACCGGGATCCCCGCCGTCGCCGGGACGGCGAAGGCGGAGCTCACGCCCGGCACCACCTCGTAGTCGACGCCAGCGTTCCGCAGCGCCTCGGCCTCCTCCCCACCGCGGCCGAACACGAAGGGATCCCCGCCCTTGAGGCGGACCACCCGCTTGCCGGCCCGCCCGTGCTCGACCAGCTGGGCGTTGATCTCGGCCTGCGACCGCGGGGTCCCCGGGGCCTTGCCCACATCGATCAGCTGGGCGCCGGGCGGGGCCAGGTCGAGCAGCTCCTGCCCGATCAGCCGGTCGTAGATCACCACCTCGGCCCGCCCGAGCAGCTCGGCGCCACGCCTCGTGAACAGTCCCGGATCGCCGGGGCCGGCGCCGACCAGCGACACGCTCACTCCACCACCACCGACGGGCCGCCTCCGCCGCGCCCGTCGCCCCCGCCCGTCATGGGGAGGGTGGGGAGCCAGCCGGCCAGGTCTGCCCCTCCGGCCTCGTCGAGCAGGTACCGCGCCACGGCCCGGCCCAACGCTCCCGGTCGGGCACCGGTGAGGGCGTGTCGGAGGACGACCAGCCCGTCCGACGACGCCATCATCCCGGTCAGGCGGATGGGCCCGGTACCGGCCGGGACCACCCCTGCCCCCGGGTCGACTCCCTCGTCGGCCCAGACGGCGTGGGCCCCGACGGGGAGCGTGCAGCCGGCCCCCAACTCGGCCAGGAACGACCGCTCGGCCGTGACCAGCGCTCCTACCCCCGGGTCGTCGACCGCGGCCAGGACTGAGCGGGTGGTGGGGTCGTCGACCCGGCACTCCACCGCCAGCGCTCCCTGCCCGACCTGGGGGAGCATCAACTCCGGCCCGAGCACCTCGACCTCGAGACCGTCGGGCGGGGACCACCCGAGCCGGTCGATCGCCGCCTTGGCCACCACCACCGCGGCGACACCCCCGGCGCCGGCGGCGGCCAGTCGGGTGGCCAGGTTGCCCCGCAACCCGCAGAAGGTGAGGTCCGGCCGGTGGTTGGCCAGCTGCACCCGGCGACGAGCCGAGCCGGTGGCCACGGTCGATCCGGTGGGCAGGGACTCGACGGTGCCGCCGATGAGCACGTCGCGGGAGTCGGCCCGCTCCGGGATTGCCACCAGCTCCAACTCGGGGACGCACAGGGCCGGCGCGGCGGGCAGGTCCTTGGCCGAGTGGACGGCGGCGTCGGCAGCACCCCGCACCACCGCCCGCTGCACCTCCTTCACGAACACGCCCTGTCCCCCGAGCCGGTCGAGGGGGACATCGACCCGCCGGTCGCCCTCGGTCTCGACCACCACGAGCGTGGCCGCAGTCCCGGCCCCCTCGAGCAGGGACGCCACCCGGTGCGCCTGCCACAGGGCCAGCGGTGACCCACGTGTGGCGAGCCGGACCACCTGCCGATCACTCACTGGGAGACCCACGGGCCACCGGCTAGAGGTCGAAAAGCGTCCGGAGTGCCTCCACCAGCCGCTCGCTCCTCGGGGTCCCGGCGGCGTCCTTCAGGACCACCGTCGGCTGATGAAGCAATTTGGCCACCATGGCCCGGGTCACCGCGTCGACCTGTTCCCACTGCACGTCGGACAGCTCGGAGCGCTTCGACCGCTGCCGGTCGAACTCGGACCGCCGGGCCTCTTCCACGCGGGCCCTCAGGGCCGAGACCATGGGGGCGGCATCGCGGGCCCGCGAGGCCACCCGGTACCGCTCGACCTCGTCGGTGACGATGGAGGTCGCTCCGGCCACCTCCTCCTCGCGCCCGGTCAGCGCATCGGCAACCGCGGAGCGGAGCACCTCCATGTCGAGCAGAACCACCCCGGCGGTCCCGGTCGGGGCCGGCTCCACGTTGCGGGGGACGCCGAGGTCGATGACCACGAGCGGATCGGCGGGATCGCGGCCGGCGGCGGCGGCCTCGAGCATCGGGGCGTCGATGATCGGATGGGTGGTCCCCACCGAGGTGAACACCACGTCGACCGAGGACAGGAGCGGGACCAGGTCGTCGAGGGACCGGGTGGTCACCGGGGTCGGCCCGGCGCCGGTGAGCGAGCCGGCGACCGCCTCGGCCCGGTCGGGGGTGCGGTTGGCGATGGCCAGGGCGGCCGTTCCCCGGCCGGCGAGGGCCTGGGCCACCCCCTCGCCCATCTCCCCGGCTCCCACCACCAGCACCCTGGCGCCGGCCAGGCCGCCGCTCCGGCGATCAGCGGCCAGGGCCACGGCCCCGTGGGACAGCGAGGTGATGCCGCGGGCGATGGCCGTCTCCGACCGGACCCGCTTGCCGGTCTCGACCGCATGGCGGAAGAGGGCACCGAGCACCGGCCCGGACACCTGCTCGGTCTGCGCCTTCTCCCAGGCCCGGCGGACCTGGCCCAGGACCTCTGACTCCCCCAGGACGGCGGAGTCGAGCCCGGCGGCCACGGTGAACAGATGGTCTGCGACGTCGTCGTCGAACCGGATCATGAGATGCTCGGCCAGCGTGTCGGCAGGGCTGCCGCTGATGGTGGCCAGGAACTCCCGCAACTCGTCCACGCCGTCGTGGAACCGCTCGACGACGGCGTAGACCTCGGTGCGCAGGCAGGTGGAGAGGATGACCGCCTCGGAGAGGTTGGACTTGTCCCGCAGGCGTCCGAGGGCCTTGGGCAGGGCGGCGTCGGTCACCGCCACCTGCTCGAGCAGGTCGAGCGGCGACTGGCGCTGTTCGATGCCCACCACGATCACCGACACCGGATCACCGCCTTGCCGGCTCCCCGGCCTGGGTGGCGCCTCATCGGGTCAGGGCCCCGATCGGCCGGCGGCACGGCTGGTCCTGACGGCGCACGTCCACCACCCAAGCGTAGGCCGGATCCGGCCACCGCCATGCCGCGAGCCCGAGCCGGCGGGCGGCGGCCCGGCGGACGCCAGGCCCCTGCCCCGGTGACGGCCCGTGCGCCGCAGGGGGCAGGGTCAGTCGGACGCGTTGCCGGTCAGCCCGACCGATCTGATCACCGGCATCCTGTCGTCGCCGGCACTCTCGATGCGCCGGGCCTGGTAGAAGCTCATGACCTGCAACTCGATGCTGAGGTCGACGTAGCGCAGGAGCACATCGGGGGGGACCTCCAGCACCTGGGGGGCGAAGTTGAGGATCGAGCGGACGCCGGAGCCGACCATCAGGTCGGCCACCCGCTGGGCCACCGAGGCCGGAGTGGTGATGACCCCGATGGCCAGGGGAACCTCACAGGCGATGTCGGGAAGGTCGTCGGGGTGCCGGACCGTCACGTCGTCGACCCGCTCGCCGATGATGGCCGGATCGGTGTCGAGCAGGGCGGTGACATTGAAGTTGCGGGCCGCGAACCCCTGGGACCGGGCCAGGGCCCGGCCGAGGTTGCCGATGCCGGCGATCACCACCGGCCACTCCCGATCGAGCCCGAGCTGGCGGTCGATCTGCTCGATGAGGAATGCGGTGTCGTACCCCGCGCCCCGGGTGCCGAACGAGCCCAGGAGCGACAGGTCCTTTCGCACCTTGGCCGCATTGACCCGGGCCGAGGAGGCGAGCAGCTCCGACGAGACGGTGGTGGTCCCGGAGCGGAGCAGCTCCTCCAGGATGCGCTGGTAGACCGGGAGCCGGACGACGGTGGCCTCGGGGATCCGGCGACCGCTCGGAGCCGACGGGCCTGCCTTGAGATCGGGCACGGGTGCCGGGGGGTCGCTTGACACTGGTCGGATCGTAGGACCCGCGGGTCCCGGGCGGAAAGCCGGAGGCCCGTTTGCCCGACCCGGCCGGCCGTCAGGATCCCGTGTCGTCGGGGGGCGCCACCGAGATGCGAACGGTCTGCCCCGGACCGCTGATGCCGAGTTGCAGAGCCGCCGACGCCCGGTCGAGCACCAGGGCCATCCGCCCGTTGGCATCGAGGGCCAGGCCGTACTCGCCGTCGCCGAGCTCCGCGAAGGCCAGCACCCTGCGCACCGGCACGGACCGCCGACGCGCGCCGCGCCCCTCCCCCTCCACCCGGGCCGTCGCCGTGCCCCCGGCCGGGAGGCCGATCTCTTCGAGCACCGCGGGCCGGAGCCGCAGTTGGACGTTGCCGAAATTGTCGACCCAGGTGACGGTGGTGACCACCGCCCACCCGCTCGCCGTGGATTCGACCCGGGGCTCAGGACCGCGGCCGGCCGCCGGCCGGGTGGCCAGCGAGGCGGGGTCGACCTCGGCCCCGAGGTCGACGGGACGGCCCCCCATGACCAGATGTGCCGCCGCCGGGGCGAAGACGTCCCTTCCGTCGAAGGTGTTCCCGACCGGACCGGACCGCCCCGGGGTCGCCCGGGCCGGGTCGAGCTGGATGACCCCGACCGCACCACCCAGCACCCTCGCCATCGGCACCAGCAACCCGTTGTCCGGGCCGACCAGCCAGGCCGGACCGTCGCCCGCGGTCCGGATGGCCACCCCCCGGCGGGCGGTGCCCACTCCGGGGTCGACCGCCGCCAGGACGACCCCCGCACCGAGGAATGGCGCACAGCGCACCAGCATCGAGGCACCGGAGTCGACGTCGAACGGCGGGATCCGATGGGAGACGTCGATGACCGGTCGGGCGGGTGCCAGCCGGTGGAGCACCGCATGCACCACCCCGACGAACTCGTCGGAGGTGCCGTAGTCGGAGAGGAAGAAGACGGCCGGCGACTCAGCGTCCATGGGCTCCGCCGCCGGCCCCCGCGGTCCGCGGGCGACGCCCTCCGGTCGCCGGTCACCGGCCCAGCTGCTTGGAGCGCTCGGTGGCCGCGGCCACGGCTTCGATGAAGGCGGAGCGTACCGCCTTGAACTCGAGCGTGCGCAAGGCCGCGGCGGTCGTGCCTCCCGGCGAGGTCACCGCGGCGCGCAGCTCGGCGGGGTCCTCTCCGGTCTCGGCCATCATCCGGGCCGACCCCAGGATGGTCCCGACCACCAGCTGTCGGCTGACCTCACGGGTGAGCCCGGCGCTGACCCCGGCCTCGATCATCGCCTCGGCCACCAAGAAGACATAGGCGGGGCCCGACCCCGACACTCCGGTGACCGCGTCCAGATGCCGTTCGGGCAGGCGCACCACCGCTCCCACCGAGGCCAGGATCCCCTCGGCCCAGTCGAGGTCGGCGGCCTGCGCCGCGCTCCCCCCGGACATGCCGGCCACACCCGAGCCGACCAGGGCCGGCGTGTTGGGCATGGCCCGAACGACGACGTCCCCCGGGCCGAACGCGGCCTCGAGGCGGGCGGACGACAGCCCGGCCACGATCGAGAGCACCCGGGTGATCCCCACCGCGGCCACCGTGCGGAGCACCGCCTCGGCCACATCGGGTTTGACGGCCAACACGGCCCCGTCGGCGGGAACCATCCCGTCCACGACCAGCAACCCGGGATGGGCCTCGCTCAGGCGCTGGCGCTGGGCCGGGTCGGGGTCGCTCACCGCGAGTTCGGCCACGGGTGCCCATCCGCCGGCGATCAGGCCGCCGACCAGGGCCGAGCCCATCTTTCCGCCGCCGACGACCAGGAGTTTCGGCGCCACGCCGGAGACGCTACCAGCGGCCCGATCTCCGCCGACCCGGACAGCCGAGGGATGACCGGCCGTCCGGCGTGCCGCGGAACGACTCAGGCGGAGCCGGAGGGAGCCGGGGCCGGCCGCCGCCGGTACCTGCCCTCATACCCGATGGTCATCGCCGTCGGGAAGCAGGCATCGGTGTAGGCCAGGGAGGCGCCCATGATCCGGTCCAGCTCCTCTTCGTCCACCCGCTCGACGGGGACCCGGCCGACCAGGTAGACGGCGTCCTCGGGCCCGAGGGCGAAGCTCATGCCCAGCAGGTCGCCGTTCTTCTTGAGCAGGTACTCCCAGGTGGCCTCCACATTGGTCTCCGGACCCGGCATGAACTTGGGTCTCGTGGTGGAGGGTCCGCTGCCGCAAGGTCAGCCAGACCGTCACGAACTCCTTCTCGTCCCCTCGCAGCCGGAGGTACCAGCGGGGGGCTCCGGACACCGGGTCACCCCCCGGCTGGCGATCGACCGCCACCAGCGCGCCCCCCTCGGCGAGCTCCCGCTCACCCCAGCTGTCGATCAGCCCGCAGACCGCGGCCCGCTCGTCGGCATCGAGGATGCCGCTCCACCGATCGGTCATGAGCACTCGACGAGCCGGCCCACCGTCAGTTCGGCGTAGACCTCGCGGAGGAGGTGGGCGGCCCTCGCCCACGTGTACCGGCGCGCCCTCAGGACGGCGCCGGTGCTCAGACGCTCGGCCAGCAGTGGCTCGGCCAGGATCTGCCGGACCCACGCGGCGAACGCCTCGGGCGAGGGATCCTCGACCAGGTAGCCGGTGCGACCGTGGTCGATGAGACTGCGCAGCCCTCCGACCTCCGAGGCCACCACCGGAGCCCCGCAGGCGGCGGCCTCGAGGGCGACCAGCCCGAAGGACTCGGACCGGCTCGGGACCAGGCAGACATCGGCGGCCCGGTAGTAGGTCGAGAGCAGCTCGTGCGGGCGGGGCGGGACGAAGACCACCCTGCCGTTCGAGGCCCAGCTCGTCGACCAGCGTCAGCAACCGATCGACCTCGGCGTCGCCCGTGCGGCCCGCTCGGACCGCCGACCACCACCAGTCGGGCATCGGCATGGTCGCGGCCCAAGGCGGCCAGGGTCCGCACCGCGACCGCCGCCCCCTTCAGCGGCTGTATCCGGCCGACGAAGAGGAGCAGCGGGCCCTTCTCGGGAAGGTCGAGGGCGCGGCGGGCCTGCTTGCGGTCGCCGGGACCGAAGAACGCATGATCGACCCCGGGGGCCACGATGCGGATCCGGGACGGGTCGGCGCCGTACAGCTGGTGGATCTGCGCCGCCTCCACCGAGCAGGAGGCGAGCACGGTGTCGGAGCAGCGGATGATGGCGGACTCGGCCTCGGCCCGATGGTGCGGGGCGTCTGCCTCGACCTCTTCGGGGCTGGCCTCGGCCTTCACCCGGTCGAGGGTATGGAAGGTAGAGACGAGGGGCAGGTTCATCTGGTGCTTGATGGTGTGGCCGGCGATGCCGCTCAACCAGTAGTTGGCGTGCACGGCGTCGAAGGGGAGGTCCTCATCGGCGCCGAAGCCCTCCGACGTGTTCATGCGCTTGAGCACGCCGTCGGCGAACTCCTCGACCACCCGGGGAAGCATCTCCTTGGCGATGGGTGTCGGCGGGCCGGCGGAGACGTGGTGGACACGGAACCCGGGCTCGATGCTGAGGGTGGTGGGAAGGTCGTCCGCCCACGCCCGGGTGAAGACATCGCAGACCACCCCGGCCCGGGCCAGGGCCGACGAGAGCTCGCGGACGTAGACGTTCATGCCGCCGCCGTCCCCCGTTCCGGGTTGGGCCAGGGGCGAGGTGTGCAACGAAAGGACGGCCAGACGCCTCATGCGCCGCCGATCCTACCGGGAGGCCTCGATCAGCCGGTTACCGCGGCGGAATCGCCGCCGGACCCGGTGGTTGTGGGGCCGGCCTGCTCCCCCGTCGTCGGTGTCTGCCGGTGCTGTTCACCCGGATGCCGTCCGCATGGTCGTCGTTCTCGTGGCGGAACGACAGGTAGATGCGCATCAACGCCTGGCGCTGGTCCTCGGTGAGGTGGTGGTCGGCGAAGATGTGCCGGGAGAGGTCGGTGTCCCCGTCCGGCTTCTCGAGGATCCCGGCCTGGACGTAGAGCGTCTCGGCCGAGATGCGCAGGGCCTTGGCGATCTGTTGCAGGATCTCCGCCGAGGGCCGCCGGAGGCCCCGCTCGATCTGGCTGAGATACGGGTTGGAGATACCGGCCAGCTCCGACAGCCTGCGGAGGGACAGGCGCGCCGAGCTCCGCTGCTCACGGATGAACGAGCCGAGCTCGTTGAACCGCTCGGGCAACTCCTTGACGAACTGGGCGCCCTCGGTGCGGACGGGGTCCTTCACGACCGG
Source organism: uncultured Acidimicrobiales bacterium (assembly GCA_963806285.1). Taxonomy (GTDB): domain Bacteria; phylum Actinomycetota; class Acidimicrobiia; order Acidimicrobiales; family RAAP-2; genus Bog-756. The sequence continues at coordinate 242,919 of CAWDXJ010000004.1, read as the reverse complement.
GCCCGGACCTTCACGAGAGGAGGCCGTCGACCGACGCCCGCCCCGACTTGTGGCGGTCGACCAGCTCAGCCTGCAGGGCGTCGATCCGCTCGTGCAGCGCCCTCCGGTCGGCGGACACCCGGGTCTCGATGGCCTCGAGCCGCCCGGCGAGGACGGCCCAGCTCATCGGTCCCCAGCTCCGAGAGCGTCCCGATCTCGTCGGCCCCGAGCACGGCGTCGAGCTCAGCGGTGAGATCGGACTCCTCGGTGTCGGGAGTCAGCAGCTGGGGCAGGTGGCCGGGCCCCGGAGGTCGCCCCGGTCCCGAGGACAGGATCCCGGGCAGGTCGTCGACCACGGCGGCCAGGTCAGGGGAGCCGCCCGACCCCGAGTGCGAGAGGTAGGTATGGACGATGTCGAGGCGGCCCTGGATCAGCCGCCGGAGGTAGGAGAGGGCGACCTCGGCCTCCTGGCACTCGGTCCGCATGGACCGGATTTCGGCCAGGGACCTGGTCCCGATTCCGTCGAGGTAGGTGCTGGCCAGAATGCGGTCGCGTTCATCCTTGTGGCTTGGCATCGTGCCCGATGGTACTCCCCGGCCACGGGCCGGGGCCGCTCCGGCCGGCCGGGGCGTAGCGGTACACGGCCCGGCCGACCACCGATGCCCTGGGCACCGGCCCGAACTGCCGGCTGTCCGTGCTGGCGTCCGGCGCGTCGCCGGCTATCTCGAGCGTGCCCCCGGGGCGATCGACGGCGGCCACCCGCTTGACCAGGACCCGGGAAGGGTCCCTCGGATCGCGGACGGCGATGACCTCCCCCGGACGCGGCCAGCGAGGGGGCGGCCAGGGCCGGGCCACCACCACCAGCCGATCGCCCGGCAGGAGGGCCGGGCTCATCGAGGTGCCGCCCACCTCGACCCGCCGGAGCGACCGCCAGGCCACCGCTGCCGCAGCTGCCGCGCCGGCCACCGCCGCTACCCGGTATCCGCCCATCGCTCGCTCGGGTGGTTCACCGGGGACCGACCCGGTCGGACGTGGGACCCGGCGGCAGGTCCCGGCGGCAGGTCCCGGCGGCAGGTCCCGGCGGCAGGTCCCGGCGGCAGGTCCCTCGACCTGGGTGTTCGCCGGTCGACGAACCTGGGTAAGGTGACCGAAGAGGGCAAGATGTCCAGTCTGTACCAGATGACATCCCGCCCGCCTGACCAAACCGAAGACAAGAAGGAGTTCAGCCCATGCGCACCGCGGACCGCCTGCTCGCCATGATTGACCGCGTTTTTCCGCCTCGGGTCGTGCACGCCCACTGCGACCTTCCCTGCGGTGTCTACGATCCGGCCCAGGCTCGCATCGAGGCCGAGTCGGTCAAGGCCACCATGGAGAAGTTCAACAGCTCCAACGACGAGACCTTCAAGGTCCGGGCCACCATCATCAAAGAGGAGCGGGCGGAGCTGGTCAAGCACCACCTCTGGGTGCTGTGGACCGACTACTTCAAGCCTGAGCACCTCGACAAGCACCCCGAGCTGCACAACCTGTTCTGGAAGGCGACCAAGACTGCCGGAGAGGCCAAGAAGACCAACGACGTGGCCGTCGGGGACAAGCTGCTCGCGGAGATCGCCGAGATCGACGGGATCTTCTGGGAGACCAAGAAGTAGCGACTGGCCTCCGTCCGTCCTGATGGTGACCTGGGCCGGACATCGTCGAGGGGACGGTCACGGGGTGACGGTGACGATGGAAGCCGGATCGTTCACCCCGAGCGGAGCCACCACGGTCGAGTTGTTGAAGGTGAGATGCGCCCCGTCGAGCGCCGCCCATGCTCCGCTCTTCGGCGGCCCGTCGGATGGTCGCCTGGCAAAGGTGACGCCGTTGAACGTGAGGTTCCCCGGACCGTCGACCCAGATCCCCGCCGGTGGGGTACCGCTGAATCTGTTCCTCATGACGATGGTTCCGCGGTTGAAGGTGACCGGTTGGCCCGACTGGGCGGCATCTCGGACGAGTCCGATGTCACCTGAGAAGTGGGAGTCGTTGAGGGTCACCGGCCCTGCGAGAGTCCCCTGCATGAAGATGCCCTTGCTCCCGCCGGGTCGATTGATGGTGATGTTGCCCGCCCCGATCCCCGTGAGGTCGCTTTCGAAGTCCCACCCCGCATCCGCCGACGAGTTGATGGTGACATCGTTCAGGGTGGAGGCGGTGGCGTAGGCCATGGTCACACCCTGACGGCCGGCTTTGTTGATCGTGTAGCCGTTGACCGTGAGATCGGTCGTCGGTGGATGGCCCGGTTCGAATCCGAGGATCAGTCCGTCACCGTAGGTGTTGTTGGTGCTGACGTTGTCGAGGGTCACGTTGGCACTCGAGAGAATCCGTATTCCCTCCTCGTTCACCCATGGGAGTCCGCGGTAGCCGCCTGCGAAGTTCCGACCGTTGAGGACCACGCCGCTGATGGTGACGTTCGACGTGTCCTTGATACGGATGATCGGTTCGACGTTGTCGGTGGTCCCCTCAGCCTTGACCTGCCCTTTGGACTCGGCCTTGACGCTGTCGTCGTAGGTCCCGCCGTTGATGGTGACGGGCTTGGTGATCAGGATGCCGGCCGTCTTGTAGCACCCCGATCCGTTGAACACGCCACCCGCCGGCAACGCGGCAATGGCCGCTGCCGGATCGGGCTTGCACCTCGATTTCCTACCGCGAGCGGCTGCGGCCCGTCGGTTGGTGGTGGTCGGTGCCGGAGCGGTGGTGGTGGTCGGTGCCGGAGCGGTGGTGGTGGTCGGTGCCGGAGCGGTGGTGGTGGTCGGTGCCGGAGCGGTGGTGGTGGTCGGTGCCGGAGCGGTGGTGGTGGTCGGTGCCGGAGCGGTGTGGTGGTCGTCGGCAGTGGCGATCCTCCAAATACCTGATTCAAGAAGTCCACATAGACCGAGGTCGGCACATTGGCGTTGACCCCTAGTTCGACATTCTGCCAAAACCCTGCGGCGCCGTTCGCCAACCCAAAGCTGTACGCATCAAAGAGAACCTGGGTGGTGATGACGGTCGGAGGATCATGGGGGTTGATCCCGATGCCGATGAGGGTGGGAATCTGTGGTGCAGCTGTGTGGGCCTGCGCCAATGCAGCCGGAACGAACGAGGTCCAAGACGAGGTTCCCTCTGCCTGCTGGCTTTGGATGGAGTAGTAGTCCTCTCCCGCCGCTGCCCACGCTCCCCGGTCCTCACCCAGCCAGGTCGTGTACTTGTTCGGAAAGCCACCCTGCCCTGCGGTCATGCCCACATCGGCAGATGGGGTGAAAAGGAACTTCAACCCCTTGGCATGGACGAGTGCGATGGCCTGCTGGAGATAGGTCAGGTTGCCGGTGCCCAGAGCATCCACCTCGGCTTGTGGCGTTCCGTTGGACGTCTGCCCTTCCGGGTCGTATTGCACGGCAGCCAGCCCCGGTGGGTTCGGCTGGCCGGGACCATACGGGCCGCCTGGTCCGAACACGCCCAGGATGCCTGGTGCGTTGGTGAGGAAGTTGGGACCAACGCTGTTGAACAACCAGTCGTGTGATGCCAGCGGATAGGCGGCCTTGGAGGCCGAAATAGCCGCTACCGTTGTAGCCACCGGGTCGCCGTTCGCCCCATCCGGCATAAAGGTATGTGGCTGGTTGAAGAAGGCGTTGGCGACGTTCTGCGGCAGGGCACCGGTCGAGAGAGACGTCAGGCTGTGGAGTTTCGCGGTCCCGATGATCTGATAGTCCTGCTGTGTCGACGGCACTGTCGCCGTGGTGCTCGGGTTGGCGGTGATCGTCGGGGACGGTGGCGTCGACCCGGTGGCCGGTATGGTGATGGTCGTTGCCGTCGATGCCGTCGACTGGGGGACGGTGGGTGAGGTCAGTGTGTTCGACGCACCCGACCGGATCGGCGTGCTCAGACCGACGGCGACCCCGTGGGCCGACGTGGCCGCAGGTCGAACCGTGGCGCTGAGTTCGATCGCCGTCGCCGTCAGTCCGACGGCGGAGATGGCTGCCGCCGCGACGACCACCGCCACGAGGCGAAAACGCTGCTTTCCGATGCGGTACTGGTGAGTTGCGTCGTAGACCCGCGCATCCCGGCCGTTCATCAAGGTGCCCTCCGACCCCCGAGAGGCCGGAGCAGCTGGTCAGACGGCCCCCATTGTTGGCGCATCCGATTCGACAGCCCGGCTGACTCGTGGAGTCCCGTGGTTCTGCGTCCCCCCCTCGCGGAGGGTTTGCCCTTTTCGTCAGTGCGCCCCGGAGCAGCGATGCTCTGGGGCCTGCTAGCAGGCTACCCGCTGGCTCACATCGTCCACAAGGGCTGCAATGTGATCGCCCCCGGTGTCGGTCACGACACCGGGGACTCCCGGTCGCCGGACCGTGCAGCCTTCGGATCAGCCGGGCGGGAGGCAGTCGGAGCAGGACCGCTCAGTGGGGGAATCCGAGAGCCGGGCGTCCTCGATCGGGGCCCCGCAGGACTCGCACACGCCGTAGGTGCCGTCGTCGAGCCTGGTGAGCGCCTCTTCGACCTCGTCGAGGAGGTCGTCGACGGCGTCGAGGGAGGTCTCGGACGTGTGGAAGTCCTCCGCAGCAGGGTTCGCGCCATCACCCGCATGGTCGGTGGATTCCTCCGGCGCCCGGACCGGGGTGGGGTCGGTCTCCATGGACGGGAGCGTACCCGCGTGGGAACCTCGGCCCGTAGGGTTGACGGCGTGGAACCCAGCCCCGACCCCGGTGCGCATCCCCCTCACGACGAGGCGGATGCCCTGGCCAGCCTGATCGGCGCCGGCCAGCTGGTTCCCTGTGTCGACGGGATCGACCGGCCCGCCGTCGAACTCGACCAGGCCGCATCCACCCAGTCCCACCCCGACGCCTCGGTCCGGGTGGCTGAGTTCCTCCCCTGGTACTCGAGCGTGCACCGGGGGGCCGGCTACCGGTCCCGGCATGCCACCGCCGCCTACGAGCGGGCCCGCCGGGCCGTCCTGGAGTTTGCGGGGCGCCCACCGGACGGCCCCGACGTGGCCATCTTCTGTCGGAACACGACCGAGGCCATCAACCACCTGGCCTACCGCTTGGACCTCCGGTCCGAGGACGTGGTGGTGACCACCGTGGTGGAGCACCACGCCAATCTGCTGCCCTGGGGACGGATGGCCACCCGCCGGTATGTCGAGTGCTCGACTGCGGGGACCTTCACCGTCGACGACGTGTGCGCCGCACTCGACAGCGGGCGCCCACCCGCCCTTCTGGCGTTGACCGGCGCCTCCAATGTGACCGGTTGGCTGCCCCCGCTCGAGGCCATCATCGACGCCGCCCACGATCGGGGGGTACGCGTGGTGGTCGACGCAGCGCAGCTGGCACCCCACCGACCGCTCCCGGCATCTGCCGACTTCCTGGCGTTCAGCGGGCACAAGCTCTACGCGCCGTTCGGCTCCGGGGCCCTGATCGGACCGCGAGCGGTGTTCGAGGTCGGCGATCCCTTCTTGGCCGGGGGCGGGGCGGTGGACCTGGTCGGGCTGGACGAGGTGATCTGGACCGCCCCCCCGGACCGGGAGGAAGCCGGCTCGCCCAATGTGGTCGGCGCGGTTGCCCTCCATGCCGCCATCGACTCGCTCGGCCGCATCGGGTGGGAGGCGATCACCTCCCACGAGCGCGCCCTGGCCGAGCGGCTGTCCCGCGGCATCCGTTCGATCCCGGGAGTCCACCTCCTCGGGCCGCTCGGCCCCGGGGCCACCGGCGACCGGGACACCGGCCACCTTCCGGCAGAGACACTGCCGGTGGCGGCGTTCACGGTCGAGGGCATGCACCATGCCCTGGTGGCGGCGCGGCTCAGCGCCGAGTACGGGATCGCTGTGCGTCACGGGTGCTTCTGCGCCCATCCCTACGTCGTGCGCCTCCTCGGTCTGGCCGACGAGGAGGTCAGCGCCTATCGGCGCGAGGTGCTCCGGGGTGACCACCGGAACGTGCCCGGCGCGGTCCGAGCCAGTGCCGGCCTGGGCACGTCAGGTGCGGACATCGACGTCCTTCTCGCCGCGGTCGGCGATCTGGCCGGCGGTACGCCCCCACCCGTCCCGTACGAGCAGGACCCCGCCACCGGGGACTTCTTCCCCGTGACCGACCAGGAGGGCTGGCGGGACGCGTCGCAGGAGGCCGGCGGCACCTGTGCCCGCGGGTGAAAGAGCCCATGGGCGGGGAGGGCGGGGATCCCTCCCATCACTACGGACTCCATGATCACCGGAGCCGCCGCCGCAAAGCCGGCCAGGACGGTGGCCCTCATGGGCACGGAGAACGGCACCCGGCCAGCCGTTACACCCTCCGATGCGGCCCGGGCTGACGGCCGAGTCCACCATCCCGGCCGGCGGGTCACCGGTGATGGAGCCGATACGCTCCCCGACGGGCCGTTAGCTCATCCGGTAGAGCAGGGGACTTTTAATCCCAAGGTGGCGGGATCGAGACCCGCACGGCCCACTGAAGCTCCAGTTCAGCAGGGTAGAGCCCTGACCGGGCTCGCCGGGGCGAGCGAAAATGCGAGGCCTACGCGGCTCTCGACTGGCCGGGGGCCCCGATCAGAGGGTTCTTCGAATCTTCGCCTCAGAGCCATGTTTGGCCAACAGCTATTCGCTTGACTTCCGTTCGTGACTACAACTCCGGATCCACGTCACTACATCGGATAGTCCAGACCTCTGGATCCACGGTCGCCGATGGCACGGCCTCCCAGGCGGGTAGCGTTTTCAATCGGCTAATCGGATCCTCCCCCGAAGGGCGGCAAACGCGAGCGTCATCCCCACCAAGGCGAGGGCTGATACGGCCCCAAGGCCTTCCAAGAGGGGGCGGAGCTGCCATCCGGATGTGATGAGAGACCGAAGCGCGCCTATCAGATAGGTCACCGGGTTGCAGGTGGCAATCGTGGAGAACCACCCGGTGAGTAGCTGCTTGGGGACCACAGCATCGGTCAGGAAGAACAGCGGGAAAAAGACCACATAGCACGCGTTCACTGCGGCAGGACTACCCGTCCTCAGCGCGACGGCGTACGGAAAGCACGTGAACGCCAAACCCCAGAGTGCCGAGAGGCTGACGAATACAAACAGGCCCAGTAGCCCCGTAGAAAAGCGCACCCCAACAATGGCGCCGACCGCAATGACAGGCAGACAGAGCGCGGCTATCACCGCAACGTCAGCCACCATCAGGCCGAGCAGCAATGCGGACCGCCTGATTGGGGTCATGCATAGCCTGTCGAAATATCCGCCCTGTATGTCGATCACGAGAGCAGGGGCCCTGGACATCCCGGTAACCGCAAAGGCGATGGCCATAGGTAGGAGGAACGCCTTGTAGTCGATGGCGGTGCCAGCCAATTTCTCGAGTGCGCCGAGGTTGACGGCATAGAAGAAGGCGGGCACGAAGATGGCGGGAAGGACCGCGGCGGGCTCTCGCGGGATTTGGCGGAGGGCATGGCCGGCCACAGCTCGGACGTCATGAACGAAACCGCCCTCCCGCCCCATGACACCGGTCGCCAATACCGTCGTCACGACAGGACCCCGGCTTCCTGTTCCTCGATCCGAGTTCCGGTCATCTCCCTGAAGACGTCGTCCAAGGTTGGCGCACGCATCGTAAGGCCCTTGAGCTCGAGACCGGCGCTTCCGAGCGCAACCGCTACTGGGCCGAGGGCTGCCGCTCCGTCCCGAGTGTTGACGGTCAACGTGCCGTCGGCGTTCCAAGCTGGATCAACCCCTTCGATCGAGCGCAGAGCGTCAAGTGCACCGATTCGGTCCCCATCCACATCAGCCACGATCACGTCGTGGCCCACGGAATGTTTGAGATCGGCTGGAGTGCCCTCGGCCACCAGGCGACCCGATGAAATGATGCCCACCCGATCGGCCAAGGTGTCCGCCTCGTCGAGGTACTGCGTCGTCAGGAAGATCGTCATGCCGAGCTCCTGGTTCAGCCTCGCCACCTCCGACCAGACCGCCGATCGGCTGTGGGGATCGAGTCCGGTGGTGGGCTCATCGAGAAACAGCACCTCGGGACGATGGATCAAGGCGGCAGCCAGGTCGAGACGCCTCTTCATCCCCCCGGAGTAGGTACCGATCCGTCGGTCAATGGCAGCGCCGATGTCCACGAGGTCCAGCACTTCCGAGAGTCGCATCCGGATTTGTGTTGCACTCAGTCCGTACAGCCTTCCCTGGAGCGAGAGCAGTTCACGTCCGGTCTGGCGATCGTCGCTGGCCGCGTCCTGGAGCGCGACGCCGATTCGAACTCGGACTGCCTGAGGCTCCTTCGTGACGTCATAGCCGGCCACCGAAGCGGTGCCGCCACTTGGCCGCAGGAGCGTGCAAAGGATCCGCACCACCGTCGACTTGCCTGCACCGTTGGGACCCAAGAAGCCGTAAATCTCCCCGCGCCGGACCCGTAGATCGAGGCCGTCCACCGCGACCGTCTGGCCATATCGGCGGACGAGACCCGCAGTACTTACAGCTGCGGAGGATGCAGGTCCGGCGACTCGTAGTCAGCAGCACTTGCGGCATACTTAAGAGCATCAGTCATACTGTTAGTATCTACTATACTTTGGGGTAGCACAACCCTATGGATCTCCAGCCCCTCACACCCGAGCGACGGCGCCAGCAGACCCGTGAACACTTATTGGCCGCTGCCGCCGAGGTCTTCGCCGAGCGAGGCTTCCACGGAGCAACGCTCGACGAAGTTGCGGCGGTCGCAGGCTTCACCAAAGGAGCCGTCTACTCCAACTTCAAGAACAAAGAGGACCTCTTCCTCGCGCTGTTCAAGGCGAACTACGACCGGGAGATGGACGCCATCCGGGGAGCGCTGGCGGACTCGGAGGTACCTCCTGAAGCCCGAATTCCTGAGTTTGTGACCCTAATCCGGGACCAGACAGTGCAGGCGGGTCGCGACTTCAACCTCTTGTATCAAGAGTTCTCGCTCTACGCCGCGCGCAACCCGGCAGTGAGAGACCAGTTGACCCAAATCGATGACGAAGGAACGCAGGCCCTTGCGGAAATCCTGCAGACCGAGCGAGAGCGCGTGGGTCTTGAGCCCCTGGCAGCGCCGCTACATACAGCGAGAATCGTCGAGTTGTTGTTTCGCGGCATCGGCCAACTGCGCAATCTGCGGCCCGATGTTGCCGACGACGAGTTCGTTGAAGCCGCTATCGCTTTCGTTGCGCGTGGATTGGGTGACCCCGTCGACTGAGACCTGAGCATCCTCTAGTGCCAATCCCCAAATCTGGGTGTTGGCGGGGATGGCCGATGGCTTGACCATGGTCTCCTTCGTGGAGCCCAAATTGGACTTCCGAGAGCAGGAGACGTGAACCGGTAGCCGATGGTGACGTGAACGGGTAACCAACCTCCGTGACTACAACGTGACTACAACTCCCGCCCACAGCACGCCCGAAGAAGTTCCATCCAGAATCATGCTCCGGACAGCCTTCCGTTATCTGGCTTATTACGGAAGGTATAGCTGATAATCTTCCGTAATGGTACCCTTTTCGGAAGGTGGCGAGCGAGGCCACGAAGTGACCGTGGCGTGGAACGGCGCCCCGGTCCGCGCCTGGGTCCCAGAGCTCCTCGCCGCCCAGGACTTCGAAGTCAGTGTCCGCACGGCCCGACGCACCGAAAAAGCCATCGCAGCTGTGCGAGCAAGTGGCGGTGCTTCTGCTCGCTTCGAGCCGCTCGCCTTGTTGCTGCTCCGGGCAGAGGGCGTGGCGTCCTCGTACATCGAGGGACTGCGCACCCCTCTAGCCGACGTCGCTGCGGCCGAGGTGGGCGAAACCTCTAACGCCACCGCCGTCTGGGTGGCGGACAACTTGACAGCCGTGCGCTACGCCCTGGACGGGTCGGGGCGCAACCTCACTATCGAAGCCATCCATGAGTGGCACCGACTCTTGATGGGACCGTCGGGTCGCCTGCCCGAGGAGATGGTTGGCGCCTTTCGCACTGCCCAGTCGTGGATCGGTGGCACCTCACCGCGCACCGCCTCCTTTGTCCCTCCTCCGCCCGACCGGGTCGCGGATCTCATGGTCGATCTCGTTGGCTTCGTAAACGCAGAGTGGGTCGACCCGGTCACCCAGGCTGCGGTCGCACATGCCCAGTTCGAGACCATCCACCCCTACGGGGACGGGAACGGCCGGATCGGCCGGATCCTGATCGGCTGGATTCTCGCCCATCGCACAGGCATCACCGTCCCGCCGCCGGTCAGCGTCTTCATCGCCCGGGACCCCGGCGGATACTTGGCGGGCCTAACCAGGTTCCGCTTCGGCGAACTCGACCCCTGGGTGGAGTGGCTCGCAGCCGAGCTTCAGTATTCGAGCGAGGCGGCCGAGGGGTTGATGGTGCGCTCCGAACAGCTGCTGGAGCAGTGGCAGTTGCGCACGGATGACCTGCGGGCCGATGCCACGGCCAGACAGGTACTCCCCGTCCTCGTCGAACACCCCGTTATTTCCTCAGATCTGGTCGCGGAAACCTTTTCGGTGTCCGAACGCGCCGCTCGAGCAGCCCTCGCCACACTGGCTGAGCGAGACATCCTTCAGCCCTACGACACGCGCCGGCCGGACCAGGGCGCCCCCGTCTCTATTGGGTGGCATCCGAGCTCATCGACATCGTCACCAACTGGGGGCCGCTTTGACCAGACAGTCGAAGGCCCCTGGACCTGGTGCGCGCTTTGGATGGGGTCACCGTGACTACATCGTGACTACAGCTCCCGGTCAAAGTATTCGAAGCATGATCGGCACCGGGAAGATATGCCCAGGCGATGAACACCATTGGTGAACCACAACGAGTCCTGAAATCGTCGGGCTCTTACTTTTAATCTCAAGGTGGCGAGATCGAGACCCGCACGGCCCACCAGGTCCTCGTCCATTTCGGTTTCTGACCAGGGGATGCAACTGCAACCAAGCTGCAATCCAAACCCCTGAAGGGTGGCCATCAGCCGTGTGGAATTCCGGTTTATGCTTTCCACTGTGGCTCCGGTACCTGGTTGACACTTCACGCCTGACCAGGGTCCACCGGGTGCCTCCAGCCACCTTCATTGCTGTGGAGAGCCGCGTCCACGGATGCGAAGGGGGCCGCAGATGTTGATGGAGCTGGGACTGGTGGAACAGCGGTTGAAAGCGGCTCACGAGGTTCTCGACGGAGCGGCCGTGACCGACGTGGCCAAGCGGAACGGGGTGACCCGCCAGACCGTGCACACCTGGCTTCGCCGGTATGCGAGTTCAGGGTCGACCTCCAAGCCCGAGACCTGCCCCCACCAGATGACCGCGGTGGTCGAGGCCCGGATCGTCGAGATGAGACGCACCCATCCAGCCTGGGTCCGAGGACCATCCGCACCCACTTGGCCCGAGAAGTGTCACACCGCTGCCCGGGCGATCCTCGATCTCTCTGGCCCTGGTCCGTCACCGACTGCTCGAGCCCACTCCTCGCAAACGATCCAAGTCGGACTACAAGCGGTGGGAGCGGTTTTTGGCCCGACCGGCCTGCGGCCTCCACCAGAGGTCATCGGGGAGATGGGACCAACGGCCAGGTCGCTATCCCCTCGGGGCGCCCCGCCAGAGCGATACGCCATGACCCTCCGCTACCGAGACGATCTGTTGAAAGGGCTCGAAAGCCGGCGGACCGAGGTCGTCAGCAAAGAGTCTGCCGTCCGGGGCCAGGGCGAAGAAGTCCGTGAAGATGAACGTGTTGACCCCGGGGACGGTGTTGACGGAGAGACCGGTCACCAGGTGGCTACCCTCGACTCGCAGGATGTTCTGGCCGTCGTCGACCTCGATGACATCGTCAGCTCCTCGTTGGACGATCGCTGTATTCCCACCACTCCGTCGGGCATAGCCCAGATAAGTTGCCACTCCATCCGGTGAGATCTTGAAGACCGACCATCCGTCGAAGAGTGATGCCGCGTAGACATTGCCTGCACTGTCCACAGCGATCGAGGCAAAGCTGTCGATGGCGCCCGCCATCTGGACCTGTCCCGGGGGCAGGACTGCTTGGACGGAGTCAAGGGTGCCCCTAGACGAAAGCTGCAAGAGCTGTGAGGTCGCAAGTTGTGAAGTCGCAAGGTAGAGCTCCCCGCTCGGACTGAACGCGATGGAGGCAACCGGACCCAGAGGTGCCGCCAGGGCCGGTGTGCCGTCCGCCACCCGGCCCGATCGACCGTCTCCTGCGATCGTCCGAATCGTCCCTTCCTGATTGACGGCCCGCACCCGGCTGCCGTCAGCAAGATAGAGGTCGCCGTTCGGAGCGAATGCCATCGCCGTGACCACCGATAGCTCGGCGTTGGTCGCAGGTCCTCCGTCTCCGGTAAAACCCACGGTGCCATCACCGGCCACGGCTCGGAACCGTCCGTCTGCGAGGCGGACGAGAACCTCGTGACGGGTTGGGTCGGACACGTACAGCGCTCCGGTTGGCCCGACGGCGAGCGGACCCGCCCTCTTGAGCGAGACGATCGACCCCATGGGCAGGCTCGTCGATCCTGGCCTGCCCGACGATGAGACCTTGGCAGGGCGAGTGGAAGGCCTCGAACGGGAACCGATCGCCGCAACGGTTGCCGCCACCCCGCCGACCACGATGACGACCACGCCGAGCCACGCCAGACGTCGACGTCGTTCACGTCGCTTCGCCTCCTTGAAGAGCAGGTCGGCGTTCGTCGGATCCGGAGGACCCGAGGTCCCCCGGACGGTTGGCGGTCCCTCCTGGACAACGGCCATGACGCTACTATCATTGGCGTTATGAGCTCTGTCAAGCCACCTCGGGGGACAGGTGTCGATGAGTTGGTGCTCTCAGGGGTGGATCGTTCCGATCCGATGGCCCTCCACGATCAGGTCGCCGCGGATATCCGTCGTGCCATCGCCGACGGCGAGGCTGACCCTGGGGATCGGATCCCTCAGGCCAAGGACCTCGCGGCCGTCCTCGGTGTCAACACCAACACCGTGCTCCGAGCGCTACGTGTTCTCCGAGACGAGGGGCTCTTGGAGCTTGGCCGCGGACGAGCCATCACCGTTTCCGGTACGCCGGAGCGTGGAGCGGTGGTCGCTCGGTTGAAGGAGTTTCTCGAGTTCGCCCGGTCGCAAGGCTATCGACGTGACGAACTCCTCACGATGATGGAGTCGCTACCGTAAGCGCACAGTTTTGTGGGAGGCGCAGCGGTTCGTACTCAAGGCTTGAGCAACCTCAGAGTGAGGAACATGGGTATGCGATGCCAGTCGGCGAAGTGGCCGGCCGTGGCCATCGGTCGGGGTTCCCGCAACGTCTCGATGAGCAGTCCGGCCTGCTCGAAAGCACGCACGTAATCCTCCAGCGGGTCGCTCCAACCTCGAAAGGTCATGCTGAGTCCGTCGCGCTCGAAGGTCCCCTCGAACCTCCTGTGTCCGAAGTAGGAGCCGGCGATGTCGAAGTGAGACCCCGTCTCGGAGCCGATGAAGCCACCGGCGTTGCTCAAGGGATGCGTGACACAGGCACACAACCGGCCCCCTGACTCGAGGACCCGGGCCGCCTCGCCGATCGTACGGGGCATGTCGGCCACATCCATGAGAGAGTTGTAGGCGACGACGAGGTCACAGCTCCCGTCGGCAATCGGTAACTGGGCGGCGTTGGCGAGCAGATAGTCGCCCTCTGGGTCGGCGTCTCGGGCGTAGCGCAGAAGACGTCGGGAGCGATCGACGGCAACCACTCGATGGCCGCGTTGCCGCAGATCACGGGCCACCCGACCCTCACCGCACCCCACCTCCAAGGTGCACCGGCCAGGATGCGGCACGATCTGGTCGAAGAAGGCGTCCCGGTACTGCCAGTAGGCGTCGTGACCTGGCGTGCGCGCCCATTTGACCCAACTGTCTGCTTCCTGATCCCAGTCGATCTCTTCCGCCATCCAGACCACGCTAGAGGACCGAGTGACGGCGGCAGTGCTCCGCCCGCTCATCGGTCCCATTGTGGGATCCGCATCTCAGCGATGCAGCCGGTGCCTGCGCCGTCGGGTTGAAGCCCCGCTTCACGATCCGGCGCTCCCCCATCGGTGGCGAATCACCCACGTGGGCCGGATCGTGCTCCCCGGGTGGGTCGATCTGCCCCTTGGAGCAAGACGGAGTCGGCGCGGAGGGGTCTCCCACTGGGTCGTGGCTCGCCGGTCGTCGAGTGTCTTCCGCCTGTTCCCCTCGAGGAACGGGACCGCCACCCGGTCAAGCTGCCTGTGCCGGGACCGCCACTGGGAGCTGGATCGGCAGATCGGCCGACGACTCGCCGACGCCGACGACGTAATTCCCGGCCACGACGGTGGGCGCCCCTTCGGCGTCTGAGGCAAAGCTCGACGCAGGCAGCACGAGCGTGGCACGGGTGGTGGCTCCGGGGGCCACGACGACCTTGCTCGAAGGCGCGGAGCTGCTCCGGGGGCTCGCCGAGCCCGGACGGATAGGCCACATAGGCCTGGACAACATCCGCTCCGGACCGTGAACCGGTGTTGGTCACGTCGACCCTCACGGTGTAGCCCCCAGCAGGTGACGGGGCGATGTGCGTGTCCGAGAGTGCGAACGAGGTGTAGTCGAGCCCGAAGCCGAACGGGAAGAGCGGGGTGACGCCGTTGTCCTGATACCACCGGTACCCGATGTCGAGGCCCGTACCGAAACTCACACTCGGCGTCGATCCCGGGAAACTCGGCGACCGTGGACGCGGGCTGGGCGGTTGGAGACGTTGGGAACGTGATCGGCAGCCGTCCCGAAGGGTCGACCTGACCTGTCAGGACGGCAGCCACGGCAGTGCCGTCCTCCTCGCCCGGGTACCAGGCCTCGACGACGCCGGCCACCTTCGCCAGCCACGGCATGTAGAACCGCCCCCCCGCTGTTGATGACGACCACGGTGTGGGGGTTGACCGCGGCCACTGCGGCGATCAGCTGGTCAGCGTCGCCCGGGAGCGCAAGGGAGCGGTCGGCTCCCTCCCGCTGGAGTTCTCCGGTGAAGACGACCGCGACCGAGGCCCGGCGGGCGGCGGCGATGGCCGCGTCGAATTGCGCCGTCTCGTCGGTGATGCCGAACGCGGGGGCGGGATAGCCATCGACCGAGAACCAGCGGATGGCGAACGTGTAGTGCACCCCGGCCCGGAGGGACACGGCGCTGGACAGCAGGTTCGGAGTGTGGAGTCCGGCCGAGGACAGCACAGGGGCGCCGTTCATGGTCAGCCAGGTATCCCCCACCTCGTGGAGCCCGATCCGGTAGATCCCGGACGAGCGGGGGGTGATCGTCTCGCTCCACGAGCTCCAGTACTTCCCGGTTCCGGGGGTCGTGGCGGTCGCCACGGCGTCGGTGACGTTTCGGGCCTCGACGACCGAGATGTCGTCCTTCCCGGGCTCGACCCGGTCGGCATGCAGGTGCGGCTCGTCCGTGTCGAAGTAGCGCCTGGAGATCGTCTGACCGGTGGTGATGGAGCGGAGCGGGATGGAGCGCACTCCTCCCTGGGCGTACCGGATCGTGGTCGAGCGGCCCGAGCGCGGACCGCAGAGCGGCGAGCGGTGAGTCGACACGAATGGCGCCACGACCGCCGCGCTGCCGTCACCGGCGGTGATCGGGTGGGTCGCCCCGGATCCGATCACGGCGATCGATCGGATGCCATGCGCCAGCGGGAGCACCGCTCCGGCGTTCTTCAGCAGCACCATGGAGTCCTCGGCCGTCGTGGCGGCCACGCGGGTGTGTGCCGGGGTGATGGCGTTGGCGGTGGGTCTGCCCCGGACCGGGACGGCCGATGAGCCCGTACCGGAACATCGTGGTCAGGGTTTCGGTGACCGCCCGGTTCAGATCGGCAACCGGGATGGCACCGGACCGGACCAGCTGGACCAAAGCGGCGGGGGAGCCGGGCTTGATGAGGGCCATGCCGGCCCGGAACGCCGAGGCAGTGTCCTGATTCGGCACGGCGGCGAGATCGGACCGGACGAATCCGGTGAACCCCCACGACGCAAGGTCGGCGTACACGGTCGGATCGGAGCAGTCGTTGACGGTGTTGACCGAGCCGTACGAGCACATGATGGACGCAACGTGGGCCTGCTGTACGGCTTCCACGTAGGGTGGGTTGAACACCTCGGCGAGCGCCCGGGCGGGGACCTGCTGGTCGAGGATGTGGCGCGCCGTCTCTTGCGAGTACGCAGTGACGTGTTTGAGATTCGCCATGGTCCCGGTTGACTGGATGCCCTCCACGTTGGCGACGCCCATGGCGCCGGTCAGCACCGGGTCCTCGCCGAATGCCTCGAAGATGCGGCCGGCCTCGGGCACCCGGGCGAGGTTGAGCTCGGGACCCTGCGCGGCGTCGATTCCCTTCGCCCGCGCCTCCTGGCCCATGACCGTGCCCGGTGGCACGCGCCATCGACGGGTCGAAGGTGGCGGCCACTCCGATGGCGGACGGCAGCTGCGTCACACCGTGCATGTTGTAGGCGATCCCGTTCGGCCCGTCGGTGAGCGTCAGCGGCGGGATGCACAGCGAGGGGATCCCGAGGTTGGTGTTCTCGAGGGGCGGCGCCGTCCGCAGGACGGCGAACGACGCCTTCTGACCGAGCGTCATCCGGGCCAGGACCTCGGCGGCCAGCGACGCCGCAGTGCCGTCTCCCTGGCGGGCCTGGGACACCCACGGGCAGCGGGCCGCCGCGCCCGATGGCGGAGGTGCGCCGTCGGCACGGTGCGCGCCCACAGGGACGGTTGCTGCGAATGGCCCGCCGACGAGGAGCCCCACCAGAAGGATCCGTGTTCGTGTGAGGCGTCGGGGGCCGGCCATACGACGGTCGTCGCTCCTTGCTCGTTCGGCGTCGGACCTTCCCCGACCAGCAGGGGACCGAGTGCCCCGGGCGCCACCCTACGATGCACGGTGGACCGGGTGGTGGACTCGGCGCTTTGCCGCCGCCCCGGCCCGCCCCGGGAATTCGCCAGATCTGCTACGAAGGGGTGCGACATGTGCACCACCTTGCGGGTAGAGGCCTCCGATGGCACGGTGCTGATCGGCCGCACCATGGAGTACGCCCTCCCGGTGAACTGGGAGTGGCGCGCCGTGCCCCGAGGGGTCCGGCAGGCGAGCACCGCACCAGATGGTGAGGGACTGGCGTGGGTGGGGTCCCACGGCTACGTGGGCATCGGCAATGGGGAGACCACGTCGTTCGGACAGACCGTTCCGGCGCAGTCCGGCGTTCCGGACGGCGTCAACGAGGCAGGGCTCTACGCTGGCCTTCTGTACCTTCCGGGATTCGCCGAGTACGAGATGGCCGAGGGCGTCCCGAACGACCGCCTGCTCGCTCCCCTCGATGTGGCGTCATACATCCTTGCCAGCTGCGCCACGGTTGCTGAAGCCGTCTCCGCTGTCGAGTCCGCCGTGGTGTGGCCGGCGCCGATCCCTGTCATCGGCGTCCCGCCGCTGCACCTCATCCTCCATGACCGTGGCGGTGCAGCCGCAGTGGTCGAGTGGGTTGGCGGCGAGCGACACGGTCCATGACAACCCCATCGGGGTGGCGACCAACAGCCCACCGTTCGACTGGCATCTGATCAATCTCCGAAACTACGTCAACCAGACGGCAATGGACACGCCGGCACTGTCGCTCGACGGCGAGGCGATCTCGCCGCTGGGCCAGGGCACGGGCATGCTCGGGCTGCCGGGCGACTTCACCCCACCGTCGCGCTTCGTGCGAGCCGTAGCTTTCGCGGCGTCGGCTCGGACGCCAGTCACCGCGGCGGACGGCGTCTGCACCGTCATGCACCTTCTCAGCAGTTTCGACATCACCAAGGGCGTGATCCGTGATGCGGCTCCCGAAGGGCTCACCGCCGAAGACGCGGCCGGGCTCGGTGACTATACGGCATTCAGCTCGGTCTCCGAGCTCAACGACTCGCCGGCCTATACGGTGCGCACATACGACGACGCCTCCCAAAGGCGCGTGACCCTCGGCGACATCGACCTCTCCGCCGGGCCGCCCCGCTCCCTGCCGTTAGTGACCGCAGGACCGATAGCCGTCTCCTTTTGATTCGGAGCTGGGTGCCGCGCCCAGGCTCCAGGGCGAAGGGGCGCGGACGGCCACCGTCCAACGGGACGGTGGGATCGCGATCTCCGACTCGGGCATCATGGGCGCCATTCCTTCTTGGTGAGGCCGAGAGCAACGGCTGGGACACCGCATCACCACTCGGCGGATGGACG
Organism: uncultured Acidimicrobiales bacterium; assembly: GCA_963806285.1. Taxonomy (GTDB): domain Bacteria; phylum Actinomycetota; class Acidimicrobiia; order Acidimicrobiales; family RAAP-2; genus Bog-756. Next base: position 224,824 of record CAWDXJ010000004.1, on the reverse strand, counting down.
GCGCGTGGTGAAGCCCCTGTTCACGATCCCGACCGATTCATCGAGCGGGCAAAAGCGGCCGGAGCAGACGGCGCGATCGACGAAATGGGCGACCACGAGGTGCCGTGGGGGTACATCATCGGCAAGGTGGATCTGTCGATCCATTCGGCCATCTATGGCTGGTCGGTGACCACTCCCCTCTGAGCACCCGACCGGGCCCTCAGGGATCGCCACGGAACTGAGCGTGCACCGACGTAGGAAGAGGGTGCGCTTGCAGAGGGTCAGGTCAGAATGGAAAGCCAGGCGGTGACCCGGGGGCGAGGAGGGCACCCACCTTGTTGAAGATGGCAGGTGCGAATTGCACGTTGTCGGGTGCGTCCGCACTGGCCGTGGTGAAGATCACCACCGACAGCTTCTTGGTCGGGAGGTAGGCGACGGCTCCGGTGAACCCTTCGAGCCCGGGTGCTCCTGCAATGATCCAGCCGTTGCTGACCGCACCGCCCATCCCGTAGTAGGACGAGGTCGTGAGACGCCCGAGCCCCGCGGTCACCGACGCGAACTGCTGGGCGTGCCCCGACTTCGACAGCAACGATCCGGTCCCCAGGGCCCACTCGGTCCCCTCAGGTGAAACGCAGATCCCCCGACCAGTCGGGTGAGCGCTTCCCTCAGCCCAGGATCTTGGCCTTCTCCGCCTCGAATTCCGCCTCGGTCAGGGCCCCGGAGTCCTTCAATGCCGCCAGCTGGGTGAGCTGCGCGATGGGATCCGGCGCGGCGGCCGGTGCCGGCGCCGGCGCCGCAGCGGGCTCGGGTGCCGTCGGCGCTGGGCGCGGCCTGGGCGGCGTTGGCCGCTTGCTTGTTGGCCGTGTGGGCACCGACAGCGGCCGCGGTACCGGCCACGACGGTGGTTCGTACAGCCATCCGTGCGATCGGTCGTCTCCTGAGCATTTCGTCTCTCCTGTTCGGGGGTGGGGTTCAGCCGTTCGGGGTCAGCCGGTTCGTGCCGGTTCAGCCTACTGGGGCAGGTCCGCGAGGGCGGGGGCGATGAGCTCGTGAGGGATTCGAGCCCCTTCGAGCAGCACCCCTCCTGAGGCCCGTACCGCCTCGGCAAACGGTGCCGCCCAGAGGTCCTCCCAGATCAACAGGGCGGCAGACGAATCCGGCTCGAGCTGTGCGGCGGCGAATTCGATGTCCTCCTGGCTGATGAGCCCCCCGACATCGGTGTCCAGATCACTGAACCCCGCCACCGCGTCCAGCTCATCGATCTCGAAACTCACCGTGGAGCCGTCAGCATCCTTGCCGATGAAGATGAGATCGAGGATCCGGACCGTGCCCGACTCGACCAGTGCCGCCAATTCAGGGGCGATCCCACCCGTGAACTTGTTGCCCGGAAATCCTACGATGATGTACTCGACTGGTCCTATGGTCATCTGATGCGCACCTTTGTCTTCCTCTGTCCTCAGGGTATGGGGCGGGCCACCGACTTCCTCACCCAACCGGGTGCGTGACAAGCGCCCGGGTCGGCACAGGCGATCGTACCGCTAGCGCTCGATCGGCAGGGCGCCCCCCTCAGCTGCCTCCCGTTCCTCCTTGTCGGGAAGACCCCTGACAAGCCCGATCAGGGTCACCGCAATGGCCGCACCGGCGATCGGCCCGATGATGTAGACCCACCAGCCATTGAAGTCGAGGCCGACGATGTCCGGCCCGAGGGTGCGGGCCGGGTTCATCGAGGCGCCGCTGATCGGACTGGCGAACAGACCCAACAGCGCGACCGTGGACCCGACGGCCAGGGCCGCATTGTGGCCGATGCTCCGATAGCCGGTAGCGGTGTTGAGGATCACCGTGACCAGGATGGCGGTGAGCACGATCTCCATGACCAATGACCTCCAATCGCCGCCGGGCTTGGCAATCGGGTAGTTGCCACCGGAGGAGACATGGCCGAACATGCCCTGCAGGAAGAGGGCGGCGCAGACCGCACCTGCCAGCTGAACGACCAGGTAGGGGATCACCCAGGCCACCTTGAACACGCCGCGACCGGTGAAGGCGAGGGTGACAGCAGGATTGATGTGCAGCCCGGACAGCGGCCCGAGGGCGTAGATCATGGCCATCACCACCGCCCCGGGGGCGATCACCGCGGCGGTCCGGCTGATCGGTCCACCGCCGGCGTAGTTGTTGATGACGCCCGATCCGGCGGCCACGGTCACCAGGACGAAGGTGCCAACGAACTCGATGATGAGCCTGATCCACAGCGGTCGGTGCCTGAGTGTGTCCTCCTGGAACCTGATCAGATAGCGGGTGCCGATCAGGTCGGCGACCCTGCTCTGGTCCGTCGATCCGTCCGGCGCAGTCGTGGCAGCCGCTTCAGTCATTCGCACGCCACGGACGGGGGGCGGCGAGCCAGGTGGGCCATCACAGACCGGACTCGGCGACGATACGTCCGTCCGACGCGGCCCGAACGAGAGCGTCGTAGTCGCGTTGATTCTGGTCGGCGTAGGTCTCGGCGAACGAGGCGATGGCCCTGTCGAAGGTCTTGCCCGAACCCAGGTAGGCGGCGATGGCCACCCGATCCCCCGAGCGGGCGTGCGCCCGCGCCAGCGTCCACCCGCACAGCCGGGCATAGGCGGCCATACCCTGGGGAATCATCCGGTCGGGATCGATGGATCCCTTCCAGTCCCGCAGCTGTCGGATGTAGAAGTCGCGCCGCACACCGTCGAGGCCCTCGACGTCGTCCCATCCGAGGAAGATGTCGCTCGACGCCTGCATCAGGTGCTGCCCGGCAACCACCCGCTCCCCCTGATTTGAGTAGCGGCTCTCGCCCACGAACTGGGCCAGAACCGACGCCTGCGCCTCTTTTGCCTGTAGCAGCAGCGGATCGTGTCCATCACTGCCCACCATGAGGATCACCCATGCCCGGGTCCCGACGCTCCCGACGCCGACCACCTTGCGGGCGATGCTGACGAACTGGAACTGATTCAGGAGGTGCTGGCGGTCGCTCTGCAATGTCTTCCGGTAGCTCCGGAGCAGGCCGTGCATCCGTTCGGTCAGCCTGGCGCCCTCGGACTTCGGACACCAGCTCCTCGATGGGGACGATCAGGGGTGGATCGCTCACGAACCGGGTCACTCCGTCGACGACCTCGGTGAGCTTCGCCAGTGCCTGCATGCTGTCGCGGGTCCTGGCCTTGGCCACCGCTTTTTCGGCGCGGGCCTTCAACCCGGGCCCGGACCTGCCAGTAGCCTGCTTCCCCGTGAGACCGAGAGCCGGCCCGAGGTCGTTGATTACCTTCTCGATGTCCATCCGGGAGTACCACACGTCCAAATCCCGCATGCCCGCCAACCTGGTCATCACGGTCCGGTAGGCCTCGGCCGTCCCCAATACGGCCGTCAGCGCGCTCCTTTCGGGAGAACCCGCGCTCGCGGCCGGCGATGGCCAGGCTCGCTGCCAGTCGCTTCACGTCCCACTCCCACGGCCCCGGGAGTGTCTCGTCGAAATCGTTCACGTCGAAGACGAGGTTCCGCTCGGCCGAGGCGAATACGCCGAAGTTGCTCAGGTGGGCGTCGCCGCACGCCTGCACGCTCAGTCCCGAGCGGGGGGTGGTGGCCAGATCGGAGGCCATGATCAACGCCGCTCCCCGGAAGAAGGTGAAGGGAGAGACCAGCATTCGGCCGTAGCGGATGGGCACCAGTTCGGGCACCCGCGACTGCGCCTGGCCCTGGAGAAGGGCCACCGGATCTGGCCGCAGCGTGGACGGCTCCCAGACCTCGTGGTCCTGCCGTGGAGCGGTGGCACGGGCAGCCTTGCCCCGAGCTATCCGCTCCGCGGTCGACAAGTGGTCGGTGGACGAGATCCCCGCCGATCGGCGGGGGGTCGCATCGGTCGGGGCTTGGGCCATGACCCCATGCTCGCGCTCCGCCCGTCTGAGCGCCATCGGCGCGCCTTGTCCCCGTCGCCGCCGACCCACTTGTGGCCCGCCGCCGCCGCCTGCTCCGTCCCGACGGGTCGCTGAAGCAGGCGCTGCGGACCATCGGCGACCGCGCCCGATCCGCCGTCGCTGTCCTTGGAGAGCACGGCGGCGGCCCCAACACCGGGTCGGACCCGGACCCACCTGGTCGAGTCGCTGGCGGTTGCCGAGCGGCATTCGCTGATCAAGGGGTTGCACGGGGGCACTTGGTGGTGCAAATGGTGTCGGCACTGGCGGACTCCCCGCGGGCATTCCGGGACCTCGCCCGCGAGCGGACGCGGGAGCGCACGCTCCCCCGCCTGGGGGCGTACTCGTCGACCCCTGACCGACCGCGAACTCGGGAGCCTCTCGTACCTGCCGAGACACTTGACCAACATCGAGCAACATCGAGCCGGCATCGAGGGCCCATGGTGAACGTGAGCCGGCAGTTCCGACCCGCCCATGGTCCGGAGTCAAGCGGCGTGGGGTCCCGCACCCACCGACCGCTGGAGCCCACCGGCGACGATCACCATCCAGACCGGTACCCGACGTCGTTCCGACCCGAGCCCCAATGTACCCTGGCGACGGTGTGCCTCCTCGTGTTCGCCTGGCAGACCGATCCGGGTTCCCCGCTGATCGTGGCCGCCAACCGCGACGAGCGCCTGGATCGACCGGCCCGCTCATTGTGCGTGCTGCGGGACCGCGAACCGAGAGTCCTCGGCGGTCGGGACGACCTGGCCGGCGGTACGTGGTTGGCGGTCAACGAGCAGGGGGTGGTGGCCGGCCTCACCAACCGCCCTTCGCCGGGCGGGCGTGACCCGACCAAGCGCTCCCGGGGTGAGCTGCCCCTGATCGCTGCGGCCGAGTGGAGTGCCGACGACGGCGTGGCTGAATTGAGCCGGAGGGTCCGGCCCGGCGAGTACAACCCGGCGTGGCTCCTGGTCGGGGACCGGCGCTCCCTCTACTACGTCGAGCTGACCCTCGATCAGGAGCCGTCGGTCCGACAGCTCGGACCCGGCATCCATGTGCTCGAGAACACGGCGATCGGCGAGCCCTCCCCCAAGGTCGACAGGGTCCACGCCCTGCTGGCGGCGGGCGCAGCCGGTCGTTCGCTCTGGGAGGCGGTGCCCACCGTCCTCTGTGACCACACCGTGCCGGTCGGGGTCGGGGCACCCTCCGGGAGCGATCACACGGAACGCCCACCCGCCACCCTGGCGGCCTGCGTGCACACCGACGACTACGGCACCCGCTCCGCCGCCCTGGTACGGGTCGGATCCGACCCCGACATCCCACCCGACATGCTGGTGGCCGACGGTCCGTCCTGCGTGACCTCCTTCATCGACGTCGGCGATCGTTGGTCGTGACCGGTCCGGCTCCCGAATCCTGGCCCGGTGTACAACTCGCCGTCGCTCGCGGGACGAGAGTCAGTCACCAGCCTTCAGGAGCTGCTTGATCCCGTCCTCGATCCCACGACAGAGCACGTCGACGTCGGCCGTGGTGTCGTAGTCTCCGGTCACCCCGAAGTTGACCTCACCGTTGTAGGAGAAGATGGCGATGCCGATGCGTATCTGACCGGCGAGCGGCACGTAGGGGAAGGCCTTCAGCATGCGCCGACCGCACACGTAGAGTGGAAGCTGGGGGCCGGGCACGTTCGTCGTCACCGTGTTCACATTGCGCTGGGGCAGGCGGCTGGAGAGGCGGGTACCCAGGGCCAGCAGCATCGGCGGAGCAAACCCCGACATCGAGGTGAGGGCCTCGCCGGCCAGGGCCTGCTTGGACTCCTTCAGCCCCTCCATCTGCGAGCTGACCGCACCCAGCCGCTCGCCCGGATCGGCGATCGACACCGGCAGCTCGGCGAACATGGCAGATACCTTGTTCTGCAGGGTCCCGTCGCCCACGGCGCGGCCCCGGTCGTCGCGGGGGCGCACCGACACGGGCACCAGGGAGCGAACGACCCGGTCGACGGACTCGCCCCGGGCCAGGAGCAGCTCGCGGAACCCGTTGGTGATCGCCGCCAGCACCACGTCGTTGAAGGTCCCGCCCAGCTCCTTGCGGATGGTCTTGATGTCAGCCACCGTGGTGGAGGCCCATGCATACCGGATATGCGGGCCGATGGGGCCGTTGAGACTCGAGGCCGGCGGGCGGCGGACCAGCCCGGTCATGGCCGAGAGACCCTTGACCACCTCGCGCAACTGCCCGAGCGCCTGCCGGGGCACGGCGGCCGCAGAGCGCAGGGCCTGTACCTGCTCGTAGGGGCTGCAGAGCAACTCGATCGAGGCCTGGGAGGCCAACTGCAGGCCCGAGGGCGCCGGCTCGGGGACCCATTCGAGCGGAAGCGGGGTCACCGGCTCGGGCGACAGATCCATGATCAGGGCCAACAGGTCGGTGCCCGACACGCCGTCCACCATGGCGTGGTGGGTCTTGGCCAGCACTGACCAGTGGCCGTCCTCCAGCCCCTGCACCACCCAGATCTCCCACAGCGGCTTGGCTCGATCGAGCGCCTGGGACATGACCCGTCCGACCAGCTTGCGGAGCTCGGCCTCACCGCCCGGTGCCGGAAGGGCGGTATGGCGGACGTGGTACTCGATGTTGAAGTGGGGGTCGTCCACCCACACCGGTCGGCCGAGCTCGAGGGGCACGTGCCGCACCACCCGGCGGTAGCGCGGGACCAATGCCAGCTTGCTCTCGATCATCGCCACGATGTCGGCGAAGGGCGGCTGTGGCCCTTCGAAGATCCCCACCGACGCGATGTGCATGTGGCCCACATCGTTCTCCAGGTGCAAGAAGGTCGAATCGAGCGGACTCATCCGATCAATGCCCATGGCACACCACCTCCCAGGCTTCTCCGTCCCTCGCGACGGAGACTACTACTGCCCTGTTTGTCCCACTCCGGCGCGCGAGCCGGATCAGCCGGTGGGAACGGCGTCGACCAGCTCCGTGAGGGACTCCGGCATCATCCCCTCCTCGATCAGCCGTACCGTCTGGCGGTAGGCCGCCATGCTCACGCTGCGGGACCTGGCGCCGTTCATCGGCTGCAGGCCCATCGCCTTCATCGAGGCACCGTCGGGCTCGATCCGGACCACGGTCGATCCCGTCCGCTCGAGGCGGGAGGACTCACGGTCGAGGCGCCGTCGGGCCGCCCAGCGAAGCAGTGCGTCCGGCGACCCGAGCGGAACGTAGGCAGCCGACATCGGGGCCACGACGACCACCACGTCGGGTCCCACGGTCCGCAGCGCATCGGCGTTGGTACTCGAGTGGACCCCGCCGTCGAAGTACTCGACGCCGCCGATGGTCACCGGGGCGAAGTAGCCGGGTATCGCACAGGACGCCAGAACCGATGCGGCCAGCGGCGCCGGCGGCGATCCGTCGCGCCCGAAGACCACCCGGGCGCCGTCGGACCGTCGGGAGGCGCAGATCCAGAGGTCTCCGGGCCAGTCGTCCCCGACCATCTCGTGGAGGGGAGCGGCGCGGTCGGTCAGATCGACCCGGCCGGGCGGGAGCATGGTCATGGCCGCCACCTCGGGCCGGAACGCCCAAGGGCGGCGGGCGGTCCGGGCCAGAAGGGCTCGAGAGGGGGGGCGCCACGGCCTGAGCCAGGCCCCGGGCGGGGGCGAAGGGAGGTCCGACGGGTCGGGCAGTATCCGCTGCACCAAGGAGGCGCTCTCGATCGAGAGGGGTGATCCCGTGGCAATGGCAGCAAGATCCGCCGCGGCTACGCCGAGACGGAGGAGCGTGCCCGTGACCGACCCGGCTGACGAACCGACGACGACGGCCGCCGACCTCGGATCCCATCCCAACTCATGGTGGAGGGCCGCCAGCACGCCGGCGTGGTACGCCTGTCCGACCACGCCGCCGGCCCCGAGCACCAATCCGACGCTGGCCCTCGGCGGCGCCATCGCGTCCAGGCCACGCCTCGATCCGAGCCATACCCCGCGCTCTCGATCGACTCCCCCGTGTTCGACTCCCCCCATGATCGACTCCCCCCATGCCACCCGTGCAATCGAGCGTAGCGCCCCGGCCCCACCGGTGGTGTCGGCCGGCGGTCATGGCTGCGGCGACCGGGAGTTGGCCGGCGAGCTCCCGTAGTCGGTGTGCTGGGCGATCGTCAGGACCGAGCGGGTGATGGCGATGGCGAAGTCACCGTCACTGAAGGTCGCGACACGGATTTGCCCACTCCGGCCCGCGGAACGACCGTTACGGGCGAGCACCGGCCGCCGGCGGCGTCTACCACCCGGGGGCGCCCGTGGACGGACCGCCACGGAAGGACGTCCACCGCCCCGTGCCGTGGCGCCGCCGCCAGAGCCGGCCGAGCCGGTAGCGCCGATCGGTCCTAGGTTCGGGGGAGGCCGGGTGGAGCGGACCCCAGCGACCAGCGCTCGCCTGAGCGACGCAATCCCAGCGACCCGATCCCGAGGAGTCCAGCCCATGACCACCGACCTCGATGAGATCGCTGCCGGCATCTATCGGCTGTCCACCCTGGTTCCCGACATCGGGCCCGACGGCTTCACGTTCAACCAGTTCCTGGTGGACGACGAGGAGCCACTGCTCTTCCACACCGGCCATCGTTCGATGTTCCCTTCGGTCCTCGAAGCCATCGAACGCGTGATGCCGGTGGGGCGCTTGCGCTGGATCACGTTCGGCCACGTGGAATCGGATGAATGCGGGGCCATGAACCAGTTCCTTGCCGCCGCACCCGGTGCCCAGGTGGCCCACGGTGGCGTCGGCTGCCTGGTCTCGCTCAACGAGATGGCCGACCGGGCGCCCCGTCCGATGGCCGACGGCGAGGTCATCGAGCTGGGAACGAAGCGGGTACGGCACATCGACACGCCCCATGTCCCCCATGCGTGGGAAGCCCGGGTCCTCTACGAGGAGACCACCAGCACCCTTCTGTGCGGCGACCTGTTCACCCGCCTGGGCAACGGGCCCGCACTCACGACCGATGACATCGTCGAACCGGCCATGGAGGCGGAGGCGATGTTCCGTAGCACCTCGCTCGCCCCCGACACCTCGGCTGTCATGCGGCGCCTCGGCGAACTGGCGCCGACGACCCTCGCCCTGATGCACGGCTCTTCCTTCAGTGGCGACGGCGCCCGGGCGCTCGACGATCTGGCGGACAGCTACGAGTCGGTGTACCTCACGCCGTCCTGACCGGCGCGGGCCCGCGCCCACGCTGCTCCGATGCCTGCCAACAACCGCCAGCCCAGCATCGCCGATCCGAGGAACACCAGCGCCACGACCACGAAGGCGGCGGCGGTCCCCTGACCGGCCAGCACCCGGAGCGCCATTCCCACCCCCACGCACGAGATCCAGACCACCACCCCGACCGGAGCCACCGCGGCAGGGCTCCGCCAGGCCCGGCCCACGGCCCAGCCGACTGCCGCTCCTGCCAGGAACGGCCACGACGTGTCCACCACCCCGGCCACGGTTACCCCGTGGTCGTGCGACGACCTCCCGATGACCACGAAGGCGAGGATGGAGGCGACGTCCAACGTCCCCGACACCACCACGCCGAGCAGCCGGCTCCGGCGCCTCCGTCCGGGAGACAACGACGCCTCAGTCGCGGAGGGCAGGGTGGCGCCTGGCCAACAGCGGGACCAGAACCCCGCGGGGGACAGCCAGGCGGCCGCGGCCGCGATCCGATTGGCCGCGCCGGGGATGACCACTGCCCGGTTGGCGTCCATACCGGACACCGCCGCCCTGGCCACCTCGCCCGCCGGCACCCACATCACTTGGGCAGTGCCGCGGCGGCCTCGGCATCGGAGATCCCCGCCGCCCCGGCGAACCCGGTCTCGACCGGGCCCGGGCAGAGCACGGTCACCGTCACCCCGGTCGGCCTCAGCTCGCCGCGGAGGGCGTGGCTGTAGGAGAGGACGAAGGCCTTGCTGGCTCCGTAGCCGGCCTGTCCGGGCAGCGGCTGGAAGGCGGCCGTCGACGCCACGTTGAGCACCACCCCGCTGCGGCGCTCGACCATCCCGGGCAGGAACAGGGAGCAGAGATGGACCACCGCTTCGACATCGGTGCGCACCATGGCCAGCTCGCTGGCCGGATCCGACCGGTGGACGGGCCCGATGGTGGAGAACCCCGCGTTGTTCACCAGCACGTTGACGGCCAGCGAGCGGGCCTCGAGCTCGGTGGCGATGGCGGCCCGGGCGGCCTCGTCGGTCAGATCGGCCACGACCACCTCGGCCCGGACCCCGTGCTTCGAGGTCAGCTCGTCCGGCCAGGTCCCGGAGCTTCGCCTCGCTGCGGGCCACCAGGGTGACGCCCGAGGCCGCGGGCGGCCAACTGGCCGGCGATCTCCGCCCCGATTCCGGAGGACGCTCCGGTCACCAGGCATGTCCGATCGGGGTTGGGGGCGGGAAGGGTCATGTACCGAGCGTAGGTCCCGGCCGGCCGTCATCGAGCCCCGATCCGAGCGTCGGATCAGTCCAGAGCGGCATAGACGGCCGGGCCCGGTAGCGGAGCGGTCGCTCCGCCAGCTCTTCGAGGTAGTGGGCCACCCATCCCGCCACCCGCGCCACCGCGAACAGGGTCCGCCCGGCGTCGGGCGCCATCCCGGTCGACCAGGCGATGGCGGCCAGCGCCAGGTCGACGTTGGGCGGGGGGATGGCGTGGTCACCGGCCATCTCGGTGACCGATCGGACCAGCGTCGACCTGCCCGGCGGGCGGCCAGCCGGCCGAACAGCTCCCAGCAGCACCGTGAAGCGGGGTCGCCGCCCTTGTAGACGGTGTGGCCGAAGCCGGGGAGGACGCCCTGCCAGCGGAGGGTGTCGTCGAGCGCCTGCTCGACACCGTTGCGTTCCGCGGCGACCAGCATGGAGTAGGCCAGCTGGCTGGCCCCGCCGTGCAGCGGGCCCGGCGAGCGTGCCCAGACCGGCCAGCACTGCATCGTAGACGTCGGCCCGTGTCGAGGCGGCCACCCGCACCGCCATCGTCGAGGTGGCCAGCTCGTGATCGGCCATCAGCACCGAGTGCGGCGTTGACGCCCCGGACCAGGTCTTCGGTAGGGGCCGGGCTCAGCGTCGCCGCCAGCCGCTCGGCCATCGAGTGGTCCCGAGTCCGTCCGCCCACGACGAGGCGGGCGGGACGGAGCGCCCCGGCGGTCCGCCCGGCTCCGATGCGACGGGTGCGCAGGGCCTCCACCATCGAGGCGGCCAGCCCCCCGGGCCGTGCGGGTGACCGCCTCGGGCCGGAGGTCGGCCCGGAGGGGATCGTGGGCACCGGCCATCACCAGGGCCCACCGCATGCGGTCCCAGGATCCGACCGTCGGGCGGGCGACCCAGCGGCAGGGCCGCCAGGGCAGATCTCCGCGCCTCGGCGACGCCATGGCCCCGACGGCGTCTCCGGGGTCGCCGGCCGCCCCGAGCCCTCCGATGACGCCCCACAGCCATTCGGCCACCTCCTCGAACGAGGCCATCGGTGGCCAGTTCGGTGGCCCGCAGCCCCCGGTAGACGGGCCCGTCATCGGTCAGCTGGGTGATCCCGGTGGTGATGGTGACCATGCGGGTCTCGACCGCCTTGCCCTGCCGCGACCGGCGGGCCAGGCGCTCCACCTCGTCCATGTCGAACAGGCTCCGACGACCGGAAGGGGCCGGGTGGGACGCCAGCAGCCCCCGGCTCACGTAGGCGTAGAGGGTGGTCACCTTCACGCCCAGCCGGCGGGCCGCCTCCTCGCTCTCCAGCATCCGCGCCATCGGCGCCGAGCCTAGTCCTTCTTGACATTGACTTGATCAACATTTACAGGATCGGATCCGGGCGTCACACTGGAGGGAAGCAACACGAGCCCGAGCGCGGGCGGCAACCGGCCGCCCGAACCGAGGAGAGGGCCGATGGCCACCGCCGTCCAGGAACTGATGTCGTCCCCGCCGGTCACCTGTGCCGCCGACGCCTCGCTGACCGAGGCCACCTCGCTGATGAACAGCGCCAGATCGGCTCGGTGGTGGTGACCGACGACCGCGGCATCGTCGGGATCCTCACCGAACGCGACCTGCTCCGGGCCGCGGCCAACCGCGCCGATCCCCTCAGCGAGCCGGTACGGCGGCTGGATGACGGCCGACCCCGACGTCCTCGGGCTCGACGACGAGGTCGGCGCAGCCTGGTCCGGACTGACCCACCACCACTACCGCCACCTCCCGGTCGTCGATGACGGCGGCGCTGGTGGGGGTGGTCTCCATCCGGGACCTCCTGACCGTGGCCCAGATCCGGCCGGCCGCCGAGGCCGGCGTCGACGTCCCCCGGGGACTCGAGGGCGTGGTGGTGGCCGAGACCTCGGTCGGCGACGTCCGGGGCACCGAGGGGTTCTTCCACTACCGCCAGTACTCGGCCACCGAGCTGGCCGCCCGGCCGGTCGCTCGAGGACGTGTGGCAGCTGCTGTTCGACGGCGAGCTCCCCGACCGGGCGGCCGCCTCCGCGTTCGCCACCGAGGTCGCCGGGCTGCGGACACTCCCCGAGGGGCTGGCCGGAACTGCTTCCCGTCGCTGGCCACGACGGGCACCCCGCTGGACGCCCTCCGCACCGCGCGTCTCGCTCCTCGGGGCCGAGCTGGGCTGGCGGCCGACCCTCGACATCGACCATGCCGCGAGCTTCGTGCCCAGGCCCTGCGGCTGTGCGCAGTGGTGCCCACCATGCTCACCGCCGTCTACCGCCTCCGGCAGGGCGAGGAGCCGGTCGCTCCGCGTCACGACCTCTCCCACGCCGCCAACTACCTGTGGATGCTGTCCGGCCGAGGAGGCGCCGGCCGCCCACGTGCGGGCCATCGAGCAGTACCTGGTGCTCACCATCGACCACGGATTCAACGCCTCCACCTTTGCGGCCCGGGTCATCGCCTCGACCGGCGCCGACCTGGCCGCCGCGATCGTCGGAGCGATCGGAGCGCTGTCGGGGCCCCTCCACGGCGGCGCGCCCGAGCCGGGCCCTCGACATGCTCGATGCCATCGGCACCCCCGACCGGGCCGAGGCCTGGATCCGCGGGGCGGTGGCCGGAGGCGACCGGATCATGGGATTCGGCCACCGTGTCTACAAGACCGACGACCCCCGCTCGGTCTTCCTCCGCGACGTGGCCGGGGCCCTCGGCGGCGATCTGGTCGACTTCGCCGAGGAGGTGGAGCGGACCACGGTCGAGGTGCTGGCCGAGCTCAAGCCCGGTCGCCAGCTCTACGCCAACGTCGAGTTCTTCGCCGGGGTGGTCATGCACACCTGCGGCATCCCCCGCGAGATGTTCACCCCCACCTTCGCCGTCCAGCCGGACCATCGGCTGGGCCACCCACGTCATGGAGCAGGCCGCCGACAACCGGCTCATCCGGCCGGCCGCCCGCTACGTCGGCCCGCCGCCCCCGCAGCCGGTCCCCGCACGCCTGACCGGGATCCCCGAGCTCAGTCCGCCCGGCGCCGACCGGTCGGGGCGGGCACCCAGTACCGCGACCGGGTGCTCCTCGACCCACTGGAGGTGGAGCTCCCTGCGCACGAACCTCCACCCGGCGCGGTCCGGGCGGTAGTCGTCGCGGTAGCGGATGAACCAGACGGAGTCGGTCCCGGCCGGCGGTCCCCGCGTGGCCCGGCCGGCCCGGCCGTCCGCGCTCCGGCCGGTCACATGGTGGGCGACGCACGGCACCTCGCCCGGACGCACGGTCCCCGGCCACCTCGTAGCGGTGGTTGGTGAGCTGGTGGAAGGTCCGCTGGTAGCGGCGGAGCCCTTCGGGCACCCGCCGGAGGGCGTCGTGCCCGCGCCGGGTGATCACCGGGCGGAGGTCGTCGGGGTAGTCCGGGCACCACCAGCGCCCCGTCGGCGACGAACAGGGCGGCCAGCATGGCCGCCGTCGCGACCGTCGACGGCGGCGGCGTAGCCGGTCGACAGGGCGCGGAGCTCCACCTCGTCCGATCCGATCGCCCGGTCGGGAGGGAGCCGGATCGGTCACCGCCCACCTGCGGGGCTGGAGCCCGAATCGCTCGGCAAACGCCGACATCTCGTCGTGGACCTGCGCCAGGTCCCCGGTCATGGACGTGGAGACCACCAGGCGGGCGGCCCCGGCCGACTCGGCTTCGGTCACCTGCTGCTCGGTCGTCGGTGGGCAGGTAGCCCGAAAGGGTGAGCTCGATGGCGTCCGGGTCGCGTCCGGCCTCCGTCGGCCGACTCGGCGTACCTGGGCCAGGCGCGACGACCAGGTCCTCCGCCGCCAGGCCCAGCGGCTGGAACCCGTCGCCGACTCGTCCGGCCCGCCGCGCCGCGGCCTCACTGTGCCCGCCGATATGGATGGGGACCCCTCCGGGCCGTGCAGGCTTGGGGAACGAGTGGGCGTGGTGGAACGAGAAGAACTCGCCGTCGAAGTGAGCACCCTCGGGACCCGAGTCGGCCCACAGGGTGCGCATGGCGGCGATGGTCTCGTCCGTACGGCGACCCCGGCTCCGCGGGTCGGCTCCCGGTGGCCCGCAGCTCCTCGTCCATCCATCCGACCCCCACGCACAACCGGACCCGGCCGCCGGACAGGACATCCACGGTGGCGACCCGCTTGGCCAGGATGACCGCCTGGTGATTGGGGAGCACCAGTACCCCGGTGGCCAGCGTGATGCGCTCGGTGACCCCGGCCAGATAGGCCATCAGGTCGAGGGGATCGGGGATCCGGCAGTCATCGGGCAGGGGCATCCTGCCCGACGAGGCGTAGGGATAGATGCTCTGGTAGTCCGACACCACCACCGCGTGCTCGACCAGGACCACCGACTCGAAGCCGCACGCCTTCGGCGTGGCGGACGAACGACGTCATCCACGCCGGGTCGGCGGTGACCCCGAGACGGACCGGCGGAATGATCCCGAACCGCATGCACTGCTCACTTTCGTCGAGTCCCGGGGCAGGTGCACCGGGGGTGCCGGAGCCTGACCGAGCGTAAGCGTGGGCAGGGCGCGGTGCCAACGCTCATGACGGGGCTGCCGTCCTCGCCCGCCGGAGCCTCACTAGTGTGTGCGGGTGTCCATCGCAAACGAAGCCGAGGCCAACGGTCCGGCCGCGCCCGGCGCCATCCCGGTACCCGGGCCCTGAGTGTCGACGGCAGAACCACGACCGGAGCCTCCCGTGAAGGCGGTCCCGGAGCCATCCCCGGGTCAGGCCGGGGGACCACCCGTGGACCCACCCGGCGGACCGCCCTTGGACCCACCCGGCTCGCAGCCCCCGGGACCGGGGGTGGAGCCGGCCGTGGGGCCGACCGATGAGCCGGCAGAGCGAACCGGTCCCCACCGGCACTCCGCCCCGGTCCGCCTGAACCGGCGAGGGTTCATCGCGGTCGGTGCGGTCGGAGCGGCGCTCACCGCCGCCGCCGCCGTCGGCGCCACCGAGGCCACATCGTCGGGCAAACGCCAGGGGGAGGAACGGCGATCCGGAACCACCGGTCGAAGCCGCACCGGGGGGACCCTGCCCCTCGGAGACCCTCGGCACGCTGGCCGACGGCGTCGTCGTCCCCACATCGGCGGCCATCGTTGCGGAGAACGCCAGGACCGGACACGCCTGGTGGGTCACCACTCCCCAGCAGGCCGGCGACATCGAGGGCTATGCCAGCCAGGTCAGCGCGGTGCAGGGCGACACGGTCACCCTGTTCGTCAGCACGAAGGCCTCCCAATTCCATGTCGAGGCGTACCGGATGGGCTACTACCAGGGGATCGGGGGCCGCCTGATCTGGCAGTCGGCCGAGGTGACCCGGCGTCCGCCAGGCCCCACCCGAACTCATCCGCCCCACCAACACCATCGAGTGCCGGTGGACTCCCTCGGTGACCGTCACCATCGACGCCCACTGGCCGCCCGGCACCTACCTGCTGAAGCTGGTCGGTGCCACCGACGAGCAACAGTTCGTTCCGCTCTGTGTGCGTGACGACGCCTCACAGGCGGCAATCGTCATCCAACAGAGCGTCACCACCTGGCAGGCCTACAACCGCTGGGGTGGCTACAGCCTCTACTACGGCAACCAGAACGGGGCGTTGTCCTTCACCCATGCCCCCGCCGGCGGGACCTACGACGAACGGGCCCGGATCGTCTCATTCGACCGGCCCTACGACCACGACTGGGCGACCGGCGCGGCCGACTACATCGGCAACGAGTTCCCGGTGGTCTACCAGGCCGAGCGGTTGGGTCTCGATGTGACCTACTGGACCGATGTCGACCTCCACGCCCGGCCGCAGCTCCTGACCAGGCACAAGGCCATGGTCAGCCTGGGCCACGACGAGTACTGGTCCTCCCCGATGCGGGACGGCGCGGCCCTGGCGCTCGCCGGCGGAGTCAACCTCGCCTTCCTGGGTGCCAACGCCTGTTTCCGCCAGATCCGCCTCGAGCCGTCGCCCCTCGGGCCCGACCGGCACCAGGTCTGCTACAAGTCGGCGGCCGAGGACCCGATGACCGGCCAGAACGATGCACTGGTCACGGTCAATTGGCCCCAGCCGCCGCTGAACCGCCCTGAGGCGGAACTGATCGGCAGCACCTACCAGGACATCGAGGCGTCGGCCGACATGACCGTCACCGATCCCTCCTCGTGGGTGGTGGCGGGCACCGGCCTCACCGCCAACCAGGCTCTGCCCAAGGTGGTCCAGGGGGAATTCGACCGCTACGTGCCCAACGGAGGTGGCCCGGTCAACCTCGACGTGATCGCCCACTCCATCGTGCGCAATCGACGCAACAATTACTCCGACGTGACCTGGTACACCGTGGCCGGGGGCGGCGGGGTCTTCGCCACCGGCAACGCCTCATGGGTCGCAGCCCTCTCTGACAGCACGTTGGTTCCCCCCAACCTGGTGCCAGGTCCGATCCCGGGGGTGACGGCCCCCCTGCTGCGGATCATGGAGAACGTGTACTCGGTGATCGGATCCGGCCCGGCCGCCCTGACCCGTCCATCGCAGGGCAACTGGAGGGCGGTCTATGCCCCGGGATCCGTCTCGGCCGGCGCGCCCAACACCAACAACGCCGCCTGATCTCCCGATCGGTCGGGTCTGAGTGCCCGCTCGGACAGGGGCCTCCCGCGGGGCCCGGGCCGCAGCCCCGCCTACCATTACCCCCATGGCAGACCGAGGCGGCCACCCGCCGGGCGACCGGCGGTGGAGGACCGTTGCGTTCAGGGCATTCGACCGTTTCGTCCCGACCGTCCCGCTCCGGCTCCTGCCTCCCCGGCAGACGGTTCGCACGACCTACCAGGTCATCCTCGGTCGCGAGCCGGATGGGTCGGCCCGGGCCGAGTTCGAGCCGGGACTGCTGACCGGGAGGATCTCGAGGCACGGGATGGCCGAGCACCTGATCCACTCCGAGGAGTTCCGCGCCTCGGTGCCGATCCGGAACATCCTGCTCTCGATGCACGTCAGTCGGAGCGAGTTCGTGCGGGGAATGCCCAAGGGGCGCCGCATCCTCGACCTCGGGGGCACCCATCAGGGCTTCGCGACGGGGCGCTGGTCCACCTCGGCTATCCGTACCGGTTCGACCGGCTCCTGGTCGTGGACCTGCCGGCGGACGAACGACACCACATCTACCAGGGGGGGAGCGACGGGAGGACGGTGGAGTCCGCCCTCGGACCGGTCGATTTCGCCTTCCACTCGATGACCGAATTGGATCGCTACGGGGATTCGAGCTTCGATCTCATCTACAGCGGCCAGAGCATCGAGCACATCACCGAGGGCGAGGGCCGGCGGATGTTGCGGGAGGCCCACCGGGTGCTGGCTCCCGACGGATGGCTTTGCCTCGACACCCCGAACGGTCCGGTGTGGCGACTTCGGTCGGACGACCTCATGAACCCTGATCACAAGCTGGAGTACAGCGCCGATCAGCTCCGGTCGATGCTGGAGGAATCGGGATTCCGGGTGCTCGAGGCCAAAGGACTGAACTACATGGGGGAGGCGTTCACCCGTGGTGAGTTCGACGAGGCCGAGGCCAGCGGAAATCCGGGTGTCTTCGCCGAGGCCGAGGCGTGCCTGCTGCTCGCCTTCGTCGCCAGGAAGTCTGCCCGATGACCTCGGGATCGCAGCAGCCCGGGACGCAAGCTTGCGTCCCGGGCCGGCGAAGGTGCTCGAATTACCCAGCCACCATCGGCGCGAAACCAGCGCGACTGTAGAGCGATCTTTCGGGCCCGCCGGCCCGTCTCATTCGCTGAGCGTGATGGGCCGGTCGTCGAGCGGGAGGCCGTCGACGTCATCGACGTCGACGGCTCCCGTCGGGCCGGCGGCGACCGCGTTCTGAGCTGCCAGATGTTCCCGGATCCGCTCGTCGACCTCGGCCATCAGCTGCGGGTTCTCGATCAGGAAGGTCTTGACGTTCTCACGGCCCTGTCCCAGCTGCTCACCCTCATAGGTGAACCAGGCACCCGACTTCTTGATGAATCCGAGTTCGACCCCGACATCGAGCAGCGAGCCCTCGCGGCTGATGCCCTTGCCGAACGTGATGTCGAACTCCGCCTGCTTGAACGGCGGCGAGCACTTGTTCTTGACCACCTTGACCCGGGTCCGGTTGCCGACCTGGTCGGCACCGTCCTTGATGGTCTCGATGCGGCGGATGTCCAGCCGGACAGACGAGTAGAACTTGAGCGCCCGGCCCCCGGGGGTGACCTCCGGCGAACCGTACATGACACCGATCTTCTCCCGGAGCTGGTTGATGAAGACGGCGATGGTCCGCGACTTCGACAGGGTGCCGGTCAGCTTGCGCAGTGCCTGCGACATCAGGCGGGCCTGGAGGCCGACATGGGTGTCCCCCATCTCCCCCTCGATCTCCGCACGCGGGGTCAGGGCGGCCACCGAGTCGATGACCAGCACGTCGAGGGCCCCGGACCGGATCAGCATGTCGGAGATCTCGAGCGCCTGCTCGCCGGTGTCGGGTTGGGAGATCAGCAGGTCGTCGATGTTGACCCCGATGGCCTTGGCGTAGACCGGGTCCATGGCGTGCTCGGCGTCCACATAGGCGCAGATGCCGCCGTTGCGTTGGGCCTCGGCCACCACGTGCATGGCCAGCGTCGACTTCCCCGACGACTCGGGACCGAAGATCTCCACGATCCGGCCTCGCGGGAGGCCACCGATGCCGAGGGCGAGGTCGAGCGCCAGCGCCCCCGTCGGGATGGCCTCGATGTTCATGTGGAGGTTCTCGCCCATGCGCATGATGGACCCCTTGCCGAACTGCTTCTCGATCTGACCCAGGGCCATGTCGAGTGCCTTGTCACGTTCCATGTCTCTCTGCTCTCCTCGATGCTGTCGCTCACTTGGCGGTGCCGACCCTACGGAGGGGGTGTGACACCCGGCCGGGCCGGCCCGGATCGGGATCGGGGCCGATCACCCTGGACTGCTGTCTGCACGACGAAAACCACTGTAGACCCGAACGCATGTTCGATGACGGATGGTCCCGATCCCGGGTTCCTGGTGGTCCGCCCGGGGCCGCCCCCCGACTCCCGGCGCCCCGCGCTCGGTCCCGGCACCGCTCACCACCCGATCCGTGCCTGGGCATCAACCCGCGGCCCGATGCCGCCGAGTAGCCTCCCCCCTCAATGCCGGACCCGCAACCGCCATCCGCGCCCGAGTCGGGGGCCCGTTCGAACCATGACGGCCGGAGCGGCTGCCGAGCCTGCCATCCTCACCCGCCAAGAGCTCCGCAAGCAGGGGGAGGCCCGAAAGGGCGGTGGCTCCCGCGCCTGGTGGTACGTGCTCGGCACCGCGGCGGTGATGGTCGTCGGGGTCGGGGTGGCCGTCCTCGTCACCCAGGGCAACAGCGACACCGCCGCCACCATCCGGGCCACCCCGGTGACGGCCGCCCCGGCCGCGGCGCCGCCGTGCCCCTTGACCGGCGCGCCGGCCCCAGCGGGCTCGGTGCCGGCCCGTCCCGCCCTGGGCATCAAGATCGGCAATTACTCCGGTGACCGGCCCTCGGCCGGCCTCAACCAGGCCGACATCGTCTTCGAGGAGCCGGTCGAGGGAGGCATCACCCGGCTGGTCTCGCCGTGTTCCAGTGCCAAGGGGCGCCGCTGGTGGGCGACGTCCGCTCCGCACGCCAGCCGGACGTGGGCATACTCTCGCAACTCTCCAACCCGCTCTTCGTCCACGCCGGCGGGATCAACCCGGTGATCAACCTCCTCTCCGAGTCTCCCCTCATCGACAAGAACCTCTACCAGGGGGGCAACGGCTCGGCCATCATCCAACAGCCCGGCAGGGTGGCGCCGTACTCGACCTTCGTCAACACGGCGTCCCTGTGGGCCCTCGACCCGTCCGACACCACGCCCCCGGCGCCGATCTTCCAGTACTCCGCGCGCCCTGCCCACCGGTTCGGTGCCCGGGTCGGGAGCCAGCGTCCACATCCCCTTCTCCGGCTCGTCCGACGTGACCTGGCAGTGGAGCGCCCACGGCCGGCAAGTACCTCCGTCTCTACTCGGGTGTGCCGGACAAGCTGCTCGACGGGTCACAGACCGCCGCCACCAACGTGGTCATCATGTCGGTGCAGACCTCCTACGGGTCGTGGGTGGAGAACAGCGAGGGCGGCCACGAGGTCGAGGTGACCGCCACCGGCACCGGACCCCTGGTGGTGATGCGCAACGGCGTGGCCATCACCGGCACCTGGAGCCGGTCCAGCCTCACCCAGCCCGCCACGCTGACCGCCGCCGGCGGGGCGCCGATCACCCTGCAGCCCGGGCAACACCTGGGAGGAGCTGGTGCCCGACGGCGATCGCCGTGACCCCGGCTGGCCGCGCCGTCGTCGGCACCGGTCGTCTTCGCCGCCGGCTCCAGGTCGGCCGGCTCGGGGTCGGCCTGGCAGAGCCGGCTAGCTCCCCGAGGCCTCCGCCGGAGCAGATCGAGGGCGGCGATGGTGGCGTACTGGCGAACCCGGTCCCGGTCGCCGGGCACGTTGAAGCCGAACGACTCGGTCGGGACGGTCCGACACGGGCCAGGCCGACGAACACCGTGCCGGGGGGCTGGTCGTCCTGGGAGTCGGGCCCGGCCACCCCGGTGATGGCGAGCCCCACGTCGGAACCCAGCACCCGGCGGGCCCCTTCGGCCATGGCCCGGGCCGCCGCCTCGGACACCACCGGGCCCTCCGGCACGCCGAGCACCGCGAACTTCACCTCCGAGGCGTAGGACACCACCGAGCCCCGGAACCACCGGCTGGCCCCGGGCACGTTGACCAGCCGCGACGCGGCCAGCCCGCCGGTCAGCGACTCGGCCAGCCCGAGGGTCAGCCCGGCAGGCGAGGAACGCCCGGGCCACCGCGTCCTCGATGGCCTCGTCGTCGACGCCGAACACCACGTCGCCGGCGGCCGCGGCCGAGAGGATGCGCCGGATCTCGGCCTCCTCGGCGTCGAGCAGTGCCGAGGCAGCCGCCTCGTCGTCGCCGGCCCGGACCGTGACCCGCACCTTGATCCCCTCGATGCCGCTGGCCAGAAAGGCGATGGTGGCGGCCGCCGGCCCGCTCCGCCTCCGACCGGTCGTGCCACCGGGGCTGCCGTCGAGCGTGGCGATGTGGGCGGCCAGCGCCTCGGCCAGGCCCGACTCGCTCATCCCCCAGGTCCGGATGACCCGACTGGCGATGACCCCGGCGGACTCACCGCCGCTCGGCCATCCGGCGCTGCAGGTCGGGCACGATGGCCCGTTCGAACATGTCGGACATCTCGTAGGGCACGCCCGGGCACCGCATAGATGACCTTGTGGCCGACCGGGCAGATGAGGCCCGGGGCGGTCCCCTTGGTCTGGGGGATGATGGTGGCGCCCTCGGGCACGTCGGCCTGGCGGAGGTTGGTGTCGGGCATCTCCCGTCCCCGGCTCGAGAACATCGTGCGGATCGTCTCGACCACCGGTCTCGTCCCGCCGCAGGGCGACGTTCATCACCTCGGCGATGGCCTCCCGGGTGATGTCGTCGTGGGTCGGGCCCAGACCCCCGCACACGATGACCCCGTCGCTCCGGGCCAGCGCCGTCCGGAAGCGCCAGCACCATCCGCTCGTGGTTGTCGCCCACCGCCTGATGGAAGTGGGAGGCGACGCCGGCGGCGGCCAGGTGCTCACCCATCCACTGCGAGTTGGTGTCGGCGATCTGGCCGAGGAGCAGCTCGGTGCCGACGGCGACGATCTCGATCCGCACGTGCCGGCGCTCAGGCCGCCGAGCTGGTGCCGTCGACGGGCTCGCGTGCGCAGCCGGGCCCCGGTGCCGCGTCCGCGCGGGCCGCCCGCCGGCCGTCGAGGAAGTACTGGCCGCCGGTGAACACGGTCATCGCCGTGGCCACCCAGATGGCCGCTGGACAGCACGCCCGTTGTGGGCGGCCAGTGGCGGGGCCAGGCACAGCCCGATGGCCACGTCCTGGAGGAGCGTCTTCACCTTGGCCGTGTTGCGGGCCGGGATGGACACGCCGTGCCGGCCGACCACCGACCGGTAGACGCTCATGGCCACCTCGCGGACGGCGATCAGCGCCACCGGCAGCCACCAGACGATCCCTTTGGCCACCAGGGCGAACAGGGCGCCGAGCACCACCACCTTGTCGGCCAGCGGATCGAGGAAGGCACCCGACCGGGTGGTGCCCTGGCTTGCGGGCCAGCCAGCCGTCGATGCCGTCGGACAGGGCCAGCAGCCCGCCGAGGACGAAGGTGAACCAGCTGGCACCCCACAGCATGATCAGGACGATGACCACCGGCGTGGCCAGCAGCCGGAGCACGGTGATGCCGTTGGCCGGGGTCAGCAGGGCCGACGGGCCCGAAGGTGGTCGGCCGGCGGCCACCGGTGCCGGCGACGCCGGTGCCCCGGGATCGACGGCGCCGTCGCTCACCGGACCGCCCCCGACGACCGCCGGGGCCGAGCGGTCAGCGCCGGGTCCGTCGGCCGCCGACAGGCTCGGCGATCGAGGTCGGGGCCGTCGGCGCCGGTGACCACCACGTCGACGAACGATCCCACCGGCAGGTCGTCGGGCACGGTGACGATCCCGTCGATCTCGGGGGCCTCGCGGTAGGTGCGCCCTTCCCCGGTGCGTCCACCAGCACCTCGACGGTCGTCCCGATCAGCGATCTCCCGCCGGCCGGCGGTGATGGCGTCCTGCAGCTCGGCGCACTCGCGCAGCCGCTCGGCCACCAGCTCGTCGGGCACCTGGCCGTCGAGACCGGAGGCGTAGGTGCCGGCCTCGTTGCTGAAGGGGAAGAACCCGACCCAGTCGAGCTGGGCCTCGGTCAAGCCACTGGAGCAGGTGGTCGTGATCGGCCTCGGTCTCGCCCGGATAGCCGATGATGAACGACGACCGGAAGGCGGCGGTCGGCTCGGCCGCCCGGATCGACGCGATCCGCTCGAGGAACCGCTCGCCCTCGCCCCACCGGCGCATGCGCTTGAGCAACGGCCGCGACACGTGCTGGAGGGAGAGGTCGAAGTAGGGCACGCCGGTGGCCAGAATGGCCTCGACCAACGCGTCGTCGAGCGTCGACGGGTAGAGATAGAGAAGCCGGGTCCAGGGGACCCGCGCGGCCACCGCGGCCACCAGGTCGACGATCGGGCCGGTGGCCGCCCACGGCCGGACCGTCGATGCGGGGCTCGGTCCTGCCGGTCGACCGGTCGAGGGCGAACGAGGAGAGGTCCTGGGCCACCAGGACCACCTCGCGGAGCGTGCCGCCGGGGCCGCCGAGCTGGTCCACCTCGGCCAGGATCGATTCGATGGAACGCGACCGCTGCTTGCCCCGGAACGAGGGGATGGCGCAGAACCCGCAGTTCCGGTCGCACCCCTCGGCGATCTTGATGTACGACCACGGCGCGGCGGCCGGCGGCCGGGGCAGGTTCAACAGGTCGAACGAAGGGCAGCCGGCGGAGGATGGAGCGGCGGCCGGCTTGGTCCCGAGGCGTGCACCGGAGTCGCCGCGTCGACGCCGGACGGCCGTCGGGGCGCGGCCGGTCAGGGACGCACCGAACGGCGCCACCAGGTCCACCTCGGGCAGGGCTTCGGCCAGCTCGTCGCCGTACCGCTCGGCCATGCACCCGGTGACCACCAGCCGGGCCCCGGCGCCGGCGGGCGTCGGACAGGGCCAGCACGGTGTCGATCGACTCCTGGCGGGCCGCCTCGATGAAGGCGCAGGTGTTGACCACCACCAGGTCGGCCTGCCTCGGGCGAATCGGCCGCCTCGAGTCCGTCCACCGTCAGGGTCCCGACCAGTTTGTCCGAGTCGACCTGGTTCTTCGGGCAGCCCAACGTCTCGATCCAGTACCGCTCGGCCACCAGGACAATCTACCGGGGCCATGGGGCCGGAACCGATCGGGTGCCGGGACCGGTGCCGGGAGGCCTGCTGCGCTCCCGTCGCCAGGACGGCACTACCGGTCACGGTGCACGAGGCTGGGACTGTCGCTCCACGACACCCGGGCTGTCGATGCCGGGCCGCACAGAGCGGAGAGGGAGGGATTTGAACCCTCGGACCCAGTTACCCAGGTCAACTCATTAGCAGTGAGTCCGATTCGGCCGCTCTCGCACCTCTCCTTGCGACTCAAGCCTATAAGGCGCCCATATCCGAACACGTCGTGCGGAAGATGGTCAGAGCCAAGACCGTCGTCGCCCAAAAGGGTAGTGGATCGATACAGGAGGTGGCACGGGGCAAGTACCGGCTACGCGTCGACCGGTCGATCCTCCTCGAGATGCCGAACGCCCACCCGCCCCCCTTCCATGTCTTCGCCGCAGCCGATTCGCCCGGCCGGGATCGACGCAGGGACCGCTTCCCAAGACGCTCCCCTGGACGGGCCGGGCACGTCCGGGAACCCCCCGGACAAGTGCTGAACGCCGCTTATGCCGCCCATCCGGAGAGGCTCGTGCGCAAGCCTCCCGAGGCACCGGTGTTGCCTACGGCGGCCTGGATCGGCGAGCAGAAAGAGATGGTGGCCTCGGCATCCCCACTACCGCCGCACCACGTCAGACCCCATCGGGGTGGCCGATCTCCGGAGCGCCGTTCAACCGAAGATCACCGCGGTGGCCACCACGAAGTGACGGAACCTGTCGTCCCACAGGGACCGAGAGGAACGTCGACCGGAGAACGATTCAATTGTCGACGGTTATCGACAGAGTGGCCATGGCCCGGTTGAGGGCTGGTGGTTGGAAGACCTTGAGCTTTGAGTCCGTCACCTGGACAGTAAACGAATAGGTACCCACGGTTGTCGGCTTGCCGCCAAATGCACCGTCCGGCTTCAACCGTATCCCCGGGGGTGGGAGACCCGACCCAGCGGCAAGCTGCCACCGATAGCGGGGATGCCCACCCGTGGCTGCCAGCTGGCCCCCATATTTGTCCTTGACTGTTGCGTTGGGAAGCGAACTCGTTGCCACCGTCACCTTGTCAATCACCGCCTCGAACGAGTTGGCGATGAGGGCATGGCCGGTGTCATTGGCGTGGATGTTGCCGCTATTGCTGCAGAACAGAGTCCAGTTGCACACATCAGCAACATTCTGGGGTTCGGTCTGTCCCAGGTAGGTACCGGTGAGGCCAAAATCGCTGCTCTGGAAGATCGTGGCGGGGTCCGCCATGGCTGCACCCCCGGCGCCGTACAGCTGCCCCAACAGTGAGTTGAATGCCGGAAGATCGTTCTCCCACTCAGTGGCCAACTGCTGTCCCGTTGAGCCGCTGAGCCATTCGCCGAGGAACGGATCGTAATAGTCCATCCCGTAAATGGCCAGCCCCGGATAGGCACTCTCGAGTCCGGCGAGGATGACCGGCAACTCGGTCGTGAGGTGTTGGACGCCGTTGGCGATGCACAACGGGTTGATGGTGTTTCCGTTCTGACATCCGTCGATGTTGTTGCCCCCGATGTCGACAGTGAGGAAGGCAATCTGTCTGGGGTGAGAGCGAAGAAAGGCCTCGGCATCACCCAACTGGGTCCCGGTGCTGAACGAGCAACCGGGCCCGTTGATGACTGAAGTGGTGGTCGCCCCGCCACAGGAGAGATTGTTGAGCTGGAGCGTGGGGAATCGTTCCAACTCATGCTGGTAAAGGACGTTCACATAGCGGTTCGCAACCGTGCTTGCGCCAGTACCGGCGCCGAGCGAATCGCCCATCGCAACGTAGTACAAGGTCTTAGGTGCCTCTGTCTTCGTGGTCGCTGAAGCTGCCGTGGCCATTGTCGCCACACCAGACATGGCCATCAATCCGCCGAGCACCAGAGCCGCGGCCAGAACACGCGCCCCGACCGTGCCCCGCCTCATGCCCGATTCGGGTCCCTTGATCGGATCGCCCATCAAGTCTGTCCCCCCGGTTCCTTCTCTCCCGCTTCAAGTAGCTCCTGATCGCCTCGACGGCGTCGAGGATACCGGCCTGTCACTCGTCATCGTCTCGGCTCACAGCTCGACCGCCTCAGCCTCAGCTGCAGCCCGAACCTTCGACCGCAGGCCGGCGGACCGGACGACGTCGACGTGCGTGCCGAGGAGGTCGGCGATCCGGGCGTGTGGATGAGTCGTCGGCGCCTCGTCGGTCATGGATTTGGTCCTCCGGGCCACCACCTACCTGGATTCGGTTCCCGTCGGCGTCCGACCCTCGGACATGACGGCGATCTAGCCTCGTCAGTCACCCACGGCTCCGGGAGGCGAGGGTCCTGATGAATACAAGCTCGGTGGATCGGCGTGAGATCGGCGGAGTTCCGGGCCATCTCCGAGCGGATCAAGGTGGCGACCCGACTCTCCACCAAGCTGAGCGCATACTGCTGGGACGAGCCGGAGCCGATCCGAGATGTCTTCGAGGAGTTGATCGGCAAGCCTGTTGGTGAGCCGTTCCACCTGATCCCTCCCTTCTATGCGGACTACGGGCTGAACATCACCATCGGCCACGCTGTCTTCATCGGCTACGAGTGCATGTTCACCGGACACGGTGCCATCGACCTCGCTGACGAGTTCATGGTCTCGAACAAGGTCAACCTGGTCACCGCCGGTCATCCTGTGGAGCCTGACAAGCGACGTGCGTACATCATCGTGGAGCCCATCACGATCGAGAGGAACGCGTGGATCGGAACCGCTGCCACGGTCCTGCCCGGGGTGACCATCGGCGCTGATTCCGTGGTCGCAGCCGGGGCAGATGCACCTCCTCGCTGACGGCGTCGAACCGGGGCACCTCCTTGATCTCGATCGACGCCCACACTCTCTACGAGCACAATCGAAACCGGGTCCTCGATCACGTCGCCTCCTTCATTGCCGGGAGGCTGGCGAACTGACCGATCATGCCCTCTCCACGCCGGAACGCGTATACGACGGGCGTCCTGAATCCTTCGCGTGGCTGTACATGCACACCGGAGACAGGGCATGAAGGAGCTTCGAGTCGGAGACTCGGCGATGCCCCGAACGGTACGGGAAGGGTCGACGATGCGGTCCCCGGCCATCGCACTGTCGTCAGCGCCGCCGACCGGGAGACTTGACGCGCAACGTCGGATCCGGATCCCCGCGGGGCGACGGAGAAGCTGCACCCGGCCAAGCGGCTGCACGAAGCGGAGACAGCTGGCGCACTCGCAGAGGTCGAAGGCTCCGTCCCCATCTGTGACGGCGATGGCATGGCACGGCGGCGGATTTCGACGCCCCCGCGTCCACCGTCTGTGCACAGCGGTCCTGCGTCACTCGTCGAGCAGCCACCGGGGTCCGGCCCCGAGGGCGGCTGCGACGTCACCGGGGTTGGACAGCGCACAGGTCTTGAGGGACAGGCACCCGCAGCCGATGCACCGGGTCAGCCCGCCCCGCAGAGCCTCGAGCAGGGCGATGCGCTGGTCGATCCGCTCGCGCCAGCCGCGTGTGAGCCGCTGCCAGTCGTGGGTGCTCGGGGCCCTGTCGACCGGCAGCTCGGCGAGGGCGGCAACGATCTCCTCCAGGCTGAGGCCCACCCGCTGGGCGATCCGGATGAAGGCGATCCGGCGGAGCACATCCCGTCGGAACCGCCGCTGGCCGCTCGGCGTGCGTTCCGCATGGATGAGCCCCTGGCCCCCGTAGAACCGGAGGGCCGATGCGGCCAGACCGCTTCGCCGGGCCACCTCCCCGATGGTCAACAGTTCCTCCATGCCGTTCACCTCCCCCATTCGGGTTCCCCCGGTCGGGTGATCGGCCGACCGGGGGACCGCCCCCAGAGCGTTCCTCGACGGCCGACGAGTAACCCCTTGACTTGAACATTACTTTAACCCTTACCCTACCTGCAGGCGCCCGGGCCGGCGCCGTGAACGGAGGGATCGCATGCCAGTCGCCATCGTCACCGGGGCATCGCAGGGGTTCGGGCGGGCGGTCGCCACCGACCTGGCCGAGGACGGCTGGGGCCTGGTCATCGACGGCCGACGGGCACACCTGCTCTACGAGGCCGGGCGGGCGCTCGAGGCGCTGGGCGAACCGGTTCGGGCCGTCGCCGGGGACGTCACCGACGACCGCCACCGGGCCGCCCTGGTGGAGGCGGCGGAGGGGCTGGGCGGCCTCGACCTGGTGGTCAACAACGCCAGCACCCTCGGGCCCTCTCCCTCCCGACGCTTGACCGCTACCCGCTCGACGCCCTGGCCCGCGTCTACCAGGTGAACGTCCTCGCCCCCCTCGCCCTGGTGCAGGCGGTGCTGCCCCTGCTGCGGCGGAGCAAGGGAACCGTGGTGGCCGTCTCCTCGGACGCCGCGGTCGAGGCCTACGAGGGCTGGGGCGGCTACGGCTCGTCCAAGGCGGCGCTCGACCAGGTGCACCGCGTGCTGGCGGCCGAGCAGCCCGAACTGCGGGTCTACCAGTTCGATCCGGGTGACATGCGGACCGAGATGCACCAGGCCGCCTTCCCCGGAGAGGACATCTCGGACCGGCCCGGCCCCGAGTCGGCCGTGCCGCCGCTCCGCCGGCTGCTCGACTCCGGCGCCCCGAGCGGGCGCTACCGGGCGGACCAGTGGGCCCAGTCATGAGCACCCTTGCCGCTCCCACCGAACGGCTCACCTATGACCTTCCGTCCGCCCTCGAGGCATCAGAGCCGCCCGAGGCGCGGGGCCTCACCCGTGACGCCGTCCGTATGCTGGTCGCCAACCGGGGGGACGGCTCGCTCGTCCCGAGCACCTTTTCGATGCTGCCCCGCTTCCTCGACGCCGGCGACCTGGTGGTGGTCAACACCTCCGGGACCATCCCGGCCGCCGTCGACGCCCGCGCCCGTGACGGGACGGCGCTGGTCGTCCACCTCTCCACCCGACTCGGGGCGGACCGGTGGGTGGTCGAGCCGCGCCGGCCGGCCGGCCGGTCCACCGAGCGCTGGGTCGGGCCATTGCCGGCGCGCCGGCTGGCCCTGGCCGGGGATGCGTCGCTCACCCTGGATTCGCCCTACGGCGGAGCGGGGCGGCTGTGGGTGGCCACCCTGCGGCTGGGCGGGCGCACGCTGAGCTGGCTGGCGGTCCACGGCCGGCCGATCCGCTACGGCTACGTCGACCGGCCCTGGCCCATCGGGATGTACCAGAACGTGTACGCCACCGAGCCCGGCAGCGCCGAGATGCCGAGCGCGGGCCGGCCCTTCACCCCGGAGGTGGTCACCCGCCTGGTGGCCAAGGGCGTCGGCGTCACCCCGCTGGTGCTCCACACCGGGGTCGCCTCCCTCGAGGCGGACGAGCTCCCCTACCCCGAGCGGGTCCGGGTGCCGGAGCCGACCGCCGGGCGGGTGAACGCCGCCCACCGCAGCGGCCACCGGGTCATCGCCGTGGGCACGACCGTGGTGCGGGCGCTGGAGTCGGCCGCCGGGCCCGACGGGCTGGCCCACGGCTACGACGGGTGGACCGACCTGGTCGTCTCACCCGAACGCGGGTTGGCCGTCGCCGACGGGCTGCTCACCGGGTGGCACGAGCCGGCATCGTCCCATCTGATGATGCTCGAGGCCTTCACCGGCCGTGACCTCCTCCGGGACTCCTACCGGGTGGGCCTGGCCGAGGGCTACCGGTGGCACGAGTTCGGGGACGTGCACCTGATCCTGCCCTGAGCACGGATCCGGGCCGGACCGCCCGGGGGGGCCGACGGGCTCCCGGGCCCATCCGGACGGGCACCCGGGCCCGCATACGGCCACCCGAGGTTGCGCACCGGGCGCACACGTGGTTTGCTATTAGCACTCGACAGTGCAGAGTGCTAACGACACGGAGGAACACCAGATGGCCAAGTTGATCACGTTCGACGAGGAGGCCCGCCGGTCCCTCGAGAGCGGCATGAACAAGCTCGCCGACGCCGTACGGGTCACCCTCGGACCCAAAGGCCGCAATGTCGTCCTGGACAAGAAGTGGGGGGCGCCGACGATCACCAACGACGGCGTCTCGATCGCCAAGGACATCGAGCTCGAGGACCCGTTCGAGAGGATCGGCGCCGAGCTCGTCAAGGAGGTCGCGAAGAAGACCGACGACGTGGCCGGCGACGGCACCACCACCGCCACCGTGCTGGCCTGGGCCATGGTCCACGAGGGACTACGGAACGTGGCCGCCGGCGCCAACCCGATGTCCCTCAAGAAGGGCATCGAGGCGGGGGTCGAGGCCGCCGTCGCCTCCCTGCGGGGCATCGCCCGGGACACGGACTCCAAGTCCCAGATCGCCCAGGTTGCGTCCATCTCGGCCGCCGACCCGGAGATCGGCGAGATGATCTCCGAGGCCATCGACAAGGTGGGCAAGGACGGCGTGATCACCGTCGAGGAGTCGCAGACCTTCGGTATGGACATGGACCTGGTCGAGGGGATGCGCTTCGACAAGGGCTACATCTCCCCCTACTTCGTCACCGACCCCGAGCGGATGGAGGCGGTCCTCGAGGACACCTACGTGCTGCTGGTCGGCTCGAAGATCACCGCCGTGCGCGACCTGCTCCCCCTGTTGGAGAAGATCATGCAGTCCGGCAAGCCGCTGGTCATCGTGGCCGAGGACCTCGAGGGTGAGGCCCTGGCGACCCTGGTGGTGAACAAGATCCGCGGCACGTTCAAGAGCGCCTCGGTCAAGGCACCCGGCTTCGGCGAGCGTCGCAAGGCCATGCTCCAGGACATCGCCATCCTCACCGGCGGCCAGGTCGTCACCGAGGAGGTCGGGCTCAAGCTCGAGAACGTGGGCCTCGACCTGCTCGGCACCGCCCGCAAGGTCGTGGTCACCAAGGACGAGACGACCATCGTCGAGGGCGGGGGCTCCGACGAGGAGATCAAGGGCCGGATCAACCAGATCAAGACGGAGATCGAGAACACCGACTCCGACTACGACCGCGAAAAGCTGCAGGAGCGCCTGGCCAAGCTGTCGGGCGGGGTGGCGGTGATCAAGGTCGGAGCGGCCACCGAGGTGGAGCTCAAGGAGAAGAAGCACCGGATCGAGGATGCGGTGTCCACCACCAAGGCCGCCATCGAGGAGGGTGTGGTCCCCGGGGGCGGGGTGGCCCTGCTCCGGTCCCAGGCGGCCGTGCTCGACGCCGCCGACAAGCTGGACAGCGACGAGGCCACCGGTGCCCGCATCGTGGCCCGGGCCGTGGAGGAGCCGCTGAAGCAGATCGCCGTCAACGCCGGGATCGAGGGCGGGGTCATCGTCGACAAGGTGCGCAACCTGAAGAAGCCCACCGAGGGCCTGAACGCGGCCACCGGCGAGTACGAGGACCTGTTCAAGTCCGGGGTGATCGACGCGGTGAAGGTGACCCGCTCGGCGCTGCAGAATGCAGCCTCCATCGCCGCCCTGTTCCTGACCACCGAGGCGGTCATCGTGGACAAGCCCGAGGAGTCGGCCGGCGCCGGGATGCCCGGCGGAGGGATGGACGACTTCTAGTCCGGCCATCACCGACGGCCTCGCCTGCGGGCGGATCGACGTCATGAAGGAGGGCGCCCCGGTGGGGCGCCCTCCTTCCGTTCCCTAGACTGTCCGGCGTGACCGAGCCCCTCGTCCCATCCGTCGGGTTGGGCGTGCTCCACCTCTTCTGCCGGGTGCCCGCGCCGTCCTCCCGGCCGGCGGCCCGGGGACGCGATCCCCAGGCCGTCATCCAGGCGGTCAAGCGGGCCGAGGCCGACGGCGTCCAGGTGGTGTCGATCGCCATGCTCGGGCACAAGGCGGACCTGGGTTTCATGGCCCTCGCCGCCGACCTCTGGCGGCTCCGCCGGCTCCAGTCCGACCTGCAGGCGGCCGGGCTGGAGGTGGTCAGCTCGTACGTGTCGCTGACCGAGGTGTCCGAGTACGCCGCCGGGCTGCCCGAGGAGATGAAACAGACCCGGCTGTACCCCACGCTCCCCCCGGAGGGGATGCCCGCGTTCTGCTTCTATCCGATGTCCAAGCGGCGGGGCGACACCGAGGGATCCAACTGGTTCTCGATGCCCTTCGAGGAGCGCAAGGCGATGATGTACGGGCACGGCGCCGCCGGGCGGGCCTTCGCCGGCCGGATCGTCCAGCTGATCACCGGATCCACCGGCATCGACGACTGGGAGTGGGGCGTCACCCTCTTCGGGGTGCACCCCGACGACCTGAAGGACTGCGTCTACACCATGCGGTTCGACGAGGGCTCGGCCCGCTTCGCCGAGTTCGGGCCGTTCCTCACCGGGATGGCCGCCCCGGTCGAGACGGTGCTGGCCCAGGTCGTCCCCGATGAGTGATCCCCAGGGGGGCGGGGCTGACTCCGGGGGGGACCTCGAGGTGCTGCGGGCCGCGCTCGTGCGCATCGGGCCGATGGTGGTGGCGTTCAGCGGGGGGGCCGACTCCGCCTTCGTGGCCAGGGTGGCGACCGAGGTCCTGGGCGCGGACCGGGTGCTGTGCGTGACCGCCGTCTCCCCGTCGCTGGCCCCCGAGGAGCTGGCCGACTGCCGGGCCCTGGCCGGCGAGTGGGGCCTCCGCTTCGCCGAGGTCCACACCCAGGAGCTGGCCGACCCGGCCTACTCGGCCAACGACGGCTCGCGCTGCTACCACTGCAAGACGTCGTTGCTGGAGGCCCTGGCCCCGGTGGCGGCCGGGGAGGACGGCGGCGCCGGGGCGACGGTGGTGCTCGGGGTCAACGTCGACGACCTGGGCGACCATCGGCCGGGCCAGCGGGCCGCGGCCGAGCGGGGGGCCCGCTTCCCCCTGGTCGAGGCCGGGTTCACCAAGGCGGGGGTGCGGGCCTGGTCGAAGCGTCTCGGCCTGAGGACCTGGGACAAGCCGGCGGCGGCCTGCCTGGCCTCACGGGTCCCCTACGGCACCCCGGTCGACCTCGGCACGCTCCGTTCGGTGGCCGAGGCCGAGTCGGGCCTCCGCTCGCTGGGCTTCGGGCAGCTGCGGGTGCGCCACTACGGCGACACCGCCCGCATCGAGGTCCCGATCGGGGACCTCGGAGCCGTCGTGGCCCGGCGCCAGGAGGTCACCGCCGCCGTGCACCGGGCGGGATACCGCTACGTCACCCTCGATCTGGACGGCTTCCGCTCCGGCAACCTCAATGACGGGCTGGCGTCAGGGGTGCTGGCGTCGGCGCCCGGTGGCCCGGCATGATCGGGGTCAGGGTGAAGCTGACCTTCCCCGACGAGCTGGTGCGCGAGCCGATCATCGCCCGGATGACCCGGGAGTTCGACATCGTCCCCAACATCCGGCGCGCCGACGTCGGCGAGCGCAGCGGATGGATCATCTGCGAGCTCGACGGGGACGCGGCCACCGTCGACCGTGCCCTCGAGTGGCTGCGGGCGGAAGGGGTCCGGGTCGACCTGCTCGGCGACGTGGTCGAGAGCTGACGGTGACACCCGTGGCCTCGAGCGGCGCGGACGATCCGACCGATGCGCTCCGGGCCGCGAACCGCAGCAACTGGGACGAGCGGGTCGCCATCCACACCGCCTCACACTTCTACGACGTGGAGCACTGGCTGGCCACCCGCCCCGGCCCGCGGGCCCGGGAGGTGGAGGCCCTCGGGGATGTCGCCGGCCTGGACCTCGTCCACCTGCAGTGCCACTTCGGGCTGGACACCCTGGCCTGGGCCGATGCCGGGGCCTCGGTGACCGGCCTCGACTTCTCCCCCTCCGCCGTCGGGGCCGCCCGGGGACTGGCCGAGCGGGCCGGGCTCGCCGACCGGGCCACCTTCGTGTGCGCCGACGTCTACGACGCCGCCCTGGTGTTGGCGCCCCTGACCTTCGACGTGGTCTACGTGAGCCTCGGGGCCCTGTGCTGGCTGCCCAGCGTGGGGAGGTGGGCCGACCAGGTGGCGGCGCTGGCCCGACCGGGGGGCCGGCTCTACCTCCACGACTCCCACCCGGTGGCCTGGTCGCTGGCCCACGACTCGACGACCCTCGTGTATCCCTACTTCGAGGAGCCCGAGCCCTACGTCGACGACTCCGGGGAGACCTACACCGACGGCGGGGTGGGGCTGGCAGACGCCCTGACCTACCAGTGGAACCACGCGATCGGCGAGGTGGTCACGACGCTCATCGACCGCGGGATGCGTGTCGACCGTCTGACCGAGCACGACTGGACGGTCCTCCAGCAGTTCCCGTGGCTGGTGGAACGCTCGCCCGGGGAATGGGGGGCACCGGCCGACCGCCCCCGGCTCCCGCTGTCCTACACGCTGGTCGCCACCCGGACCCCCTGAGTCCACGGGCGGGTCCGGCCGACCGGGGTCCACGGGCCCTTCGGACTGCGGGTCGTCCCGGCCTACGGGTCTTCGGGGGTCCGGATCGTCCAACCGGCACCGGACACCTTGCGGGGCTCGTAGAAGAGGCAACCCTCGGGGCAGGCGAAAGGGAGCTGCTCGTTCGCCCCCATCCGGCACCGTTCGAGCTTCTCCTCGTGGGCGGTGGTCTGCATGACGTAGTGACGACAGTCCTCGAGTACGGCCACGCTCCATTCTGCCTGATGGATGCGACTCCGCGGTGTCAGCGGGTAGCGTCGAGGTGGTGGAACCGGTTCCCTCCACCAAACAGCTCCTGCGGTGGAGCGAGGCCCTGGCGGGCATCGCCCGTACCGGTCTCGGCTTCACCGAGTCCCTCTACGAACAGGAGCGGTTCGAAGAGGTGCTCCGGGTCGCGGCCGACATACGGGCTTCGGTCGACGCCGGATCCGACGGGACCGAGGATGCCGACGGCCTCGTGCACGAGTGGCTGGGCTCGGTCGGCAAGGGCGTGCCGGGCTACGTGACCCCGAAGGTCGCCGTCGGCGCGGCCGTCGGCAACGACAACGACGAGATCCTCCTCGTCCAGCGGTCCGACTCCGGCGTGTGGCTGTACCCCACCGGTTGGGCCGACGTGGGGTACTCGGCATCCGAGGTGGTGGTCAAGGAGGTCGAGGAGGAGACGGGCATCGAGGTCGAGGTCGTCCGGCTCATCGCCGTGCTCGACGGCCTCCGCGCAGGCATCAGCCGCATACCGCTCTACTCGCTGGTGTTCCAGTGCCGGCCGCTGGGCGGCGAGCTCAAGGCCCATCCCCTCGAATGCTCCGACGTCGGGTGGTTCCCCCTCGACGACCTCCCCTACCCGCTGGCCGGGGCCGAGC
This sequence comes from uncultured Acidimicrobiales bacterium, assembly GCA_963806285.1. Taxonomy (GTDB): domain Bacteria; phylum Actinomycetota; class Acidimicrobiia; order Acidimicrobiales; family RAAP-2; genus Bog-756. The sequence goes on along the minus strand of CAWDXJ010000004.1, from coordinate 189,584 downwards.
GGTGGGGGAGGCACGTCTTCGCCGCCCTGCGGGGAGACCCGATCGAGGTGCTCTACGACACGGTGCGGGCTCCCGTCTGGCGGGGCGACCCCGAAAAGGCCTGACCGGGGCCTGGCTACACTCCCACCCTGTGATCATGGACCGTCCCACCTCGGCACCGATGTGATCGACGACTCCACCCCGGGGATCACCGTCACCGAGATCGGGGAGATCACCCCCGAACTGGTCGAGGCCTTCGACCGGCTGATCCCCCAGCTGTCGTCCTCCTCGCCCCCGCCCGGGCACGCCGAGCTGGCGGAGATCGTGGCGGCGCCGGCGTCGGTCCTCTTGGTGGCGCGCACCCCCGGTGGCACCATCGTCGGATCGCTGACCCTGGCGCTCTTCCGGGTCCCGACCGGGCTGCGGGCGTGGATCGAGGACGTCGTCGTCGACGAATCGTCCCGTGGCGCGGGAGCGGGGGAGTCCCTGGTCGTCGAGGCGGTGCGCCGGGCGGAGTCAGCGGGGGCCCGATCGGTCGATCTCACCTCCCGGCCGAGCCGCGAGGCGGCCAACCGCCTCTATCTGCGCCTCGGATTCGAGCCGCGCACGACCAACGTCTACCGGAGGACGCTGGCGCACCCGGGCCACTTGGCCGGCTAGCGACGGCCCGGTCAGTCGGCCACCAGGGCGTCGGTCAGCGCGTTCGATGCCGGCGAGCCTGGCTGCCAGCCGATCGCTCAGGTGGTAGCGGGCGGCCAGCCCACCGGGACTGGTATAGGTCACCTTGGTCTGGCCCCGGTCGTCCCACACAAGCACCTTGAGGGGCAGGTCGAGGGCGACGAGGGGCTCGGCCGCCATCACCGGGGTCCCTGCCTCCGGGCTCCCGAAGACCACCACCTTGGTGTCCCGGAGATCGAGACCTCCGGCCGTCGCCTCGCCGCTGTGATCGATGACCGCGAACAGCTTCATCCCCCTCGCAGCCACGAGCTCGGACAGCCGAGAGACGGTGTCCGGCACCGATCGGGGGCTCTTCTTCGTGACCAACCCGCCCCCGTCAGCTGCAACGTGTGCGACCATGCACCCATGGTCTCCACGGGAGGACCGGCCGGCAAGGCCGACATGCCTGCAGCCTTCGGAGGGGAGCGCGTCCGACTGGCCACCACGACCGACGGCACCGAGACGTTGCTCGTCGCCGGGCCGAGGGCCGGGTGAGCTCCGGCGGGGGCCCCGGCGTGGACTCCGGCAGCAGCCCCTGGCTCGCCGGCCGACCTGAGGAGCACCTCGAAGGCGGGGGCATCACGCTCCGCAGATCGTGCGTCGGTGACCTGGAGGAGCTGGTCGAGGCGGTCAACGACAGCCTCGAGCACCTCCGGCCCTGGATGCCCTGGGCCCAGGAGCCGGCGACTCCCGAGTCGATCGGGACCTTCCTGCGACAGGCCGACACCACCTGGAGGGACGGCCGCGAGTTCCAGTTCGCCATCCGCGGCCCCCGTGGGGCGGAGCCCGACGCACTCATCGGCTTCTGCGGATTGCACGACCGGGTGGGAGCGGGCGCCCTCGAGATCGGCTACTGGGTGCGGGTCGACTGCACCGGACGGGGTGTGGCCACCATGGCCGCCTCGCTGCTGGCCCGGACGGCCCTCGCCCTCGACGGCGTCGCCCGGGTCGAGATCCGCTGCGACGAGGGGAACGTGAGGAGCGCGGCAGTCCCGCCCAAGCTCGGGTTCCGGCTCGACCGGGTGGAGCCCCGGGCCCCCGAGGCACCCGGGGACGGCCACCGGCTCATGGTCTGGACGTCCGGCCCCGACCCGGTCGCCTCTCCCCCGGGCGGCACCGGGTCCTAGCGGAGCCGGCCCTGGCGGGGCATGCTTGTCGGAGATGGCCCTCCCCCGACGCGACCATGTCGGCGGGGGACCCACCGGGGACCGGGTGAGGCTCGGAGGCTGGGCCTTCGGCGGGGTCGGAGTGGCCGCGGCCCTGGTTGCCTCGGTGCTCGACCGGGCGGAGGCGCAGGCCGCCGCCTCCCAGGTCTGGTCGCCCTTCGTCCTGGTGGCCGGGTTGCTCCTCATCGGGCTGGTCGCCGATGAGGACGGGCTGTTCGCCGCCGCCGGGCACCGGCTGGCGGCCCTGGCCCCCAACGGACTCGCCCTGTTCGCCGGCGCGGCGGTGACCATCTCCGTCGTGACGGCCCTGCTGAACCTCGACACCTCCGTCGTGTTCCTCACCCCGGTCCTGCTCTACGCGGCCCGGAGTCGGGGCCGGGGCGAGGTGGCGCTGCTGACCGCATGCCTCCTGCTCTCCAATGCCGCCAGCACACTCCTCCCCGGGTCGAATCTCACCAATCTCATCGTCCTCGGCCACCTCCACCTCTCGGGGGGGCAGTTCCTCGCCCACATGGCCCTTCCCTGGGTGGTCTCGGTCCTCCTGACCGCCTCGGTGATCGCCTGGGCCGAGCGTCGACCGCTGCGGACGGGCACCCCGTCCCCGGAGGTCGCCGGGGTCGGACCCGCGCCACCCGCGGGCGCCGCACCGGTGACCGGGCGCCTCGGAGCCGTCGGGGTCGTGGCGGCGGCCGTCCTCGTGCTGGTCCTCCACTCGCCGGCGCTGCCGGTCGCCGGCGTCGGGGTCCTGGTCATCGCCGCCCGGCTGGCCAGGGGCCGGGAACGGTTCGACCGGGTGGCGGAGGTGCTCGGACTGCCGGTCCTGGTCGGGCTGTTCGGCATCGCCGTGGCCCTCGGAACGCTCGGCCGGACCTGGTCGGGCCCCGCCACCCTCCTGTCCCACCTCGACGGCGTCGGCACCGCCGCGGTGGCGGCGGCATCCTCGGTGCTGGTCAACAACCTGCCCGCCGCGTCCCTCCTGGCGGCCCGGGTCCCTCCCCATCCGTTCGCGCTGCTGGTGGGACTCGACATCGGGCCCAACCTCTTCGTCACGGGATCGCTGGCCTGGATCCTGTGGTGGCGCACGATCCGGGCCGCGGGGACGGCGCCGCCCCTCGCCCGGACGGTCGGGCTCGGCCTGGTCACGGTCCCGCTGTCGATGGCGGCGGCGCTGGTCATGCTGGCCGTCACCGGTTCCCTCTGACCGCCGGCCCGGAGTCGGCGGGACGCCCGGAACTCAGCCGATCTTCACCATGTCCACGATGAAGACGAGCGTGTCGTTGGCGGAGATGCCGGCGCCCGGAGAGGACGCTCCGTACCCGAGGCTGGGCGGGATGACCAGCTCGCGTCGGCCTCCTGCCTTCATGCCCACCACCCCCTCGTCCCATCCCTTGATCACGTTGCCCTCGCCCAACACGAAGGAGAAGGGCTGGCTGTCCCACGACGCCTGGATCTCCTTCCCTGACGAGTACGTCGCCAGGACGTACTGCACGGTGACGTTGTCCCCGGCTTTGGCCGCGGGCCCGGTGCCTACGATCAGGTCGGTGCTCTGGAGCTGGGTCGGAGGGGCCCCCGGGGGCACGGTGACCGTCGGCCTGGTCCCGAAGGTCCCGGCCGGCGACGGGTCCTGCACCGGCACCGTTGCCACCGGGGCCGGCGTCGTGGCCGGCGTCGTGGCCGGCGTCGTGGCCGGAGGCGCCGAGCTGGTCGAGCTCGACGACGAGTTGCTGCTGCACCCGGCCAGACCGAGGGTGGCCGCCGCCAGCACTGCGAGTGACCACGGACCAAAGCGAGCCATGGAGGGTTTCCTTTCCGAGGTTCTGAGAGCAGGGCCGTGGGGGCCACCGCGGCTGGGAAGAAGGTAGTCGGCGGCCGGACCCGCCGGGGACCGCCCCCGGGCCCCCCGGCGGTTCGGGACCGGATCGGACCCGACCGGCGCCGTCACATCCCGTTGACCGGCCTGGCCAATCTGGTCAGACTCTGTCATTGGCACCACTCCCTGAAGACCCATCAGCGCCATCGGCTGGAGCGAGCTGACCGCGGCTGGCGGTGGGTCCCCCCCGACGACTCCAGACCGAAGGGGATCTCGGTGCTCCGATCGGGATAGCGCCGGCCCGCCGCAAAGTCATCCCGGGGTCGGTGGCCGCTCAGGCGGGTTCGTCGCCCCCCTCCACCGGTCCACCGGAGCGAACCGTCGGATCGACCGCGGCACGCTTCGCCCCGTCTTCGACGACGGTCCCACCGGAACCATTCGGCGCACCACCCTCCAGGCCACCGCGCTCGGCCCGCCACCGCGCCTCGGCGCGGAAGGCGACCTCACGGAGCGATTGTCCCGTGCGCCGGGACGCCCGGGCCACGTCCTCGTATTCCGCCTTGATCCGTCCCGCGCTCACCTTGACCCTGATCCGCTGCCCGTCGATCGAGACCGAGTCCCACCAGCGGGCCGCCGGCCACCGCTCCGCGGCGGTCACCCTCACCCCCAGCGAGCCGGTCGTGTCGCGGAGCACATCCCGGAGGGAGCCGGTCATCGCCGGCTCGCAAAGGACGTGCACGACGGAGCCCGGGCGCCCCTTCTTCATCACCACCGGGGTCAGCCACGCGTCGTGGGCCCCGGCTTCGAGCAGGGTGCCGATGGCGTGGGCCAGCTGCTCGCCGGTGGCGTCGTCCACATTGGCCTCGAGCACCGAAACCGGCTGGCCGGCGTCGGAATCCCCGTCGGCGCCGGTGATGCCGCCCATCCCCGGGCCCAGATCGGAACCGCTCAGCCGGTCGATCCTCGCGCCGGTGACCACCTGGGTGCAGTTGGGAAGCTCACCGAGCTCGTGGGCCCCGGCCCCGAAACCCTGGCCGGTGACCCGCATCGGGGGCATCGGCCCGAAGCCGGACGACAGGGCGGCCACCAACGCGGCACCGGTCGGTGTGGTCAGCTCCACCGGGACGTTCCGCCCCCAGGTGGGGACGCCCTCGAGCAGCGCCACCACCGCCGGGGCCGGATTGGGCAGCATGCCGTGGCCGGCCCGCACCATTCCCAGCCCGGTCGCCACCGGGCTGGCCCGTACGTCGTCGATGCCGAGGACCTCCAGTGCCGCGGCGGTGCCCACGACGTCCACGATGGTGTCGTGCCCCCCCACCTCATGGAAGTGGACCTGGTCCACCGGCCGGCGATGGAGCCGGGCCTCCACGTCGGCCAAGACGGCGAAGGTGGCGAGGGCCCGGCCGGCGACCCGATCGGGCAGACGCGCCTCTTCGACCAGCCCGACGATGTGCGCGTGGGTGCGCACCACCACGGTGTCGTGGACCGAGACCAGGGCCCGGGTGGCGGCGATGCCACCTCGCAGGACCGGCTCGACCTCGAGCGCCCACCCGGCCAGGGGCAGCCGCTCCAGCAGGGTCCGGACCTCGTCGATGTCGGCTCCGGCGTCGAGCAGGCTCCCGAGCGCCATGTCCCCGGCGATGCCGGCGAAGCAGTGGAACCAGGCGACGGAGCGGGAGCGGCCCTCTGCCGGCGCGGTGCCGACATCCCCGGGACCGGAGGCAGCTGTGGGACCGGTGCCGCTCATGGAAGCATCCGGGCGACGGCACAGGCGGCGCCGAACCCATTGTCGATCCCGACCACGGCCACTCCCGCCGCGCAGGACGCGTGCATGGCCAGGAGCGCCGTCACGCCTTCGAGGGCCGCCCCGTAGCCGGTGCTGGTGGGCACGGCCACCACCGGGGCCGGGGTGATGCCACCGACGAGACTGGCCAGAGCCCCTTCCATCCCGGCCACCACCACCACCGCGTCGGCATCGGCGAGCTCGTCTGCCGAGGCCAGAAGGCGGTGCACCCCGGCAACCCCGCAGTCGGCGAGCAGGGCCGGCCCGAGCCCGAGGGCGGTCAGCGTGGCCTCGCACTCGCGGGCCACCGGAAGATCCGAGGTCCCGGCGGTGACCACCAGCGTGCGGGCCGGCCGACGAGGCGACGGCCGCCACACCACGACGGAGAGCTCCCCGCGGACCCGGTCCCCTCCGGTCGCCGGCCCGGTGACCGTGCGGGCCCCCTCGGGGTGCTCGGCCATGACCATGTCCACCTGGGGGGCATCGGCCCTGGTCAGGATCACCGGTCCCCCCGCGGCCGGCCCGGTCGTCCCCGCAGCTTCCCCGAGCAGCTCCGCCACGATCGACGAGCACTGCCGAGGGGTCTTGCCCTGCCCGTAGACGGCCTCGGGCAGCCGGAGGCGCAGGCCGCGGTGGTGGTCGACCCTCGCAAATCCGAGGTCGGCAAAGGGGAGCCGCCGGAGCTGGTGCACGGCGTCGTCGGGTGAGCAGGCGCCGGAGCGCACGTCGGCGAGCAGGCGTTGCAGCGCGGGTTCGTCCATGGTGTTCACTATCCTGCCTGGGTATGGCCGCGAACGCACCTCCAGGCAGCCCGGCGGCGCCGGCACCCCGGATCGGGTTCCTCGGCCCCGAAGGCACCTTCACCGAGGAGGCGCTGCTCGGTGAGGACGACTACGCCGCGGCCGACATCTTCCCCCTCGGGTCCCTGGCCGAGGTCCTCGACGCCGTGGAGCAGGGCGGGATCGACCTCGGCTTCGTGCCGATGGAGAACGCCATCGAGGGCACCGTGCGGGACATCATCGACAGCCTGGTCTTCGACTTCGACCTGCGCATCCAGCGCGAGGTGGTGCTGGACGTCCATCTCCACCTGATGGCCCCCCCAGGGACCACCTTGGGCGACATCGAGCGGGTGGCGTCCATCCCGATGGCCACCGCCCAGTGCCGGGGCTTCCTCACCCAGAAGCTCCCCTCGGCCGAGACCCTGGCGACCAACTCCACCGCGGAAGCCGCCCGACTGCTGGGTGAAGGCGACCCGGGGTTCACCTCCCGGCCGACCGCAGCCATCGCCCCCAGGTTGGCGTCGACGCTCTATGGCCTGGACATCCTGGTCGAGGACGTGGAGGACCACCCCGAGAACAAGACCCGTTTCGTCTCCCTGGCCAAAACCGGCATACCGGCACCGACCGGGCACGACCGGACGAGCATCGCCTGCTTCCAGAGCGCCGATCATCCTGGCAGCCTCTACGCCATCCTCGGCCAGTTCGCGGCCCGCAACATCAACCTCAGCAAGCTCGAGTCCCGACCCACGAAGAAGGCGCTGGGTGACTACTGCTTCATCATCGACTTCGCCGGCCACATAGCCGACGCCGTGGTGAGCGACTGTCTCCGCGACCTCCATGCCGAACTGGCCGGCGTGAAGTTCCTGGGGTCCTATCCGGCCGCCGGACCGTCGGGACCCGCCATCCGACGGGATGCTGCAGCCTCGACCCGGGAGGCGGCGGAATGGGTGGACGGCCTGCGGGGTGAGGTCCGACCAGGTCGGAACTCCTGACCCGCCTGGTCAGGGTGACCGCCGACTACCCTGGCAACCGCCCGGAGGGATGGCAGAGCGGACAAATGCGCGGCTCTTGAAAAGCCGTGAGGTGCAAGCCTCCGTGGGTTCGAATCCCACTCCCTCCGCTGGTCAGAGCGATTTCTGGTTGTCATCGATTGAACAGAATTTCACCCGGAGCCCACAATCCTGGCCACACACGCCCACCCGGGTCAGCCGTAGTGACGGAATGCCGGCCAGACGTCGCTCCAGCTCGCAAACTGCTGGGTGCAGAGGAAGATGGGATCCCCCCGCTCCTCAGTCCATACGTTGTTCGGCGTCTGAACCGAGCCGACCAGACGAACTCGATGGAAGACCCTCAGTAGCGCCGATCGGGGGACATTGACGGCAACGGTGGCCGAGTCGTTCGTCATGCCCCCCGGTCCCCACCACCAGTACGTATTGTGCCCGCTGTGGGCTGACGGGAGGTGATAGCGGGTCCCGTAGAGATCGATGGCACCGGCCGCGCCGTAGTCCCCGGTGAGTAGGACGAGACGGGATCGTTGGCCCGGTGGCAATGCGTTCACGATCCCCGCCACCTGGCGCACATACATTGGCCAGCCGACGGTCGCGCTCAGGTCCTTGTTGATCTGACCCTCCCATGAGCCGGTCGGTAGGGTGGATTCGGGCAGCAGGGGCAGGGTGAGCGGCAGCGCCACCACTCCCCCGACCACCATCAGGGCGATCCAGCCGCGGACCCGACCCGGCTTCCCCTTGGAGCACAAACGGCGCTCGGCCGCCACGCCTCCAGCGGCGAACAGAACGAAGTAGATGCCGGCCAGGTAGTAGGACTTGGCCCCACTCAAGGTGAACCATGCGGCAAGCACCACGTAGCTCACCGCCAGGGGACGCCACCGGAGGCTTCGCCATAGGTGGATGAGACCGGTGATCCAGAGCACGCACAGGGCCGGCCCAACGACGATCAGCTGGGCGGGCAGGAAACCAATGGAGGCGCCGGTTGTCGAGTTCTCCGAATGCAGGCTCCGGAGCATCGACAACTGCGCCCACTCGTGCTGGGCGTTCCACACGATGTCCGGCGAGACGATGACGAGGCCGATGGCGGCCCCCATCCACGCATGCCTCGACCAGAGCAGTCGGCGTTCGGATCCGGCGGCCAACCCGATGACCAGGGCCACCACCAGGAAGGCCACGTTCAACTTGTTCATCAGGGCCACGCCGATGACGGCACCCAGTGGCACGAACCACCGGGTGTCCGCTGATCCGGATGAGGCGCAGCGCAAACCAGGTGATCAGGGCCCAGAAGAAGCAGTCGAAGGCGGTGGTCGACAACAGGTGGAATGCAGCCAGCAGCTCCGCGGAGGTCGCTGCGGCCACGGCCGCGATCGTCTGGGCGCCGCGTCCTCCGCCCAACTCACGGGCCATCAGCGCCGTGAGCACCACCGACGCCGCCCCCGCCAGCGCGGGCAGCAGGCGGAACGCCCAGGCAAACGGGCCGATGAGCCCGTTGACCACCCAGGCCACGGCCGGCACCAAGGGCGGCTGGTCGACGTAGCCCCAGGCCAAATGGTGGGCGCAGGCCAGAAAGTAGAGCTCGTCCCGATGCAGCCCGTAGCGCGGAGACGCCAACAGCTCGACGCCCAAGAGGGCGGCGGCGGCGGCCAGCACGGGTCCTCGGGCGATCGGGTGCAGGGTGCCCGAAGGGGGGCCTTGGGGTGCGCCTTCGGGTGCACCTCGGGAACCGCTCGGCCGGACGGTCGCCAACGAGTCGGTCACGGGCCGGCCACCAGGGCCTTCACGGCAAACTGGATCACCGTTCCCGACTGCGGGCTCCGGAGAACCGGGCTTCGTCGAAACCCTCCAGCCGGTGCCAGGCGTGCCAGGTCAATGCTTCGACCGCTACCTGGGCACTGAGTTCGGGATCGCCGAATCCGTTGAGCCGTCCCTCGGCGGCGCGCCGTTGCACATAGCGGGCGAACCGGGACAGGTGCATTCTGCGCTGTCCCCCAAAGTAGAACTCCTGAATGGCCGGGACGTCCTCCGCGCACTTCTCGAGCACGGCCAGCACCGGCCAAAGCCTGGAGATCATGGTGTACATCTCCTCCAGAATCTCCGCCAGCTCCGCGCCGACATCATCGGGTGCCTCGGCATGGAGCGCAGCCCGGAGCACCGGTGTGGCTGCGTCGCGGGCCAGACCAGCGCGGACTGCCTCTAGCGTCTCGGCCAGGGGAGGAGCGGTGATGGGCAGCTCGGGCAGGGCCTCGGTCGGCGAGGCGAAGAAGCGGGTGAGGACCGACGTGCAGCAACGCCTCCTTGCTGTTCATGTAGGTGTACACCGACCCGGCAGACAGACCGGCGGCCGTGGCCACATCGGCCATCCGGGTTCGTTGATACCCCACGCTGCCCAGCAACTGTCGACCCGCCTCGGTGATGTCGCGAAGTCGATCAGCCGGCTGTCCCCGTCGCACTGGTCAAGTATTGACTGACTGGTTCATTCAGTCAATACGCCGGTGGACCCAACCCTTGCGAGTTGCCGAAGGGCGCCCAATACAGTCGCTCCATGTCTCCGACAGAGCCATGGAACAGCGAGAGATCGCAGTTCGGCATCCCTTTGGTCACAGGGCGATGGCCGCGTGGCAATTGCTTCCTTGGACCCGTGCCTCGCTACCACCCGACTCTGAAAGGAGAACCCGAGGTCACCTACCCGCTATTTATAGGGATCTCGTCTAGACATCCTTAAAGATCCTATATAGTCAGTGCGGTGGACCCCGTCCGCAACCCGTACAGCCCGGGCGCAGGCACACGCCCGCCGGCGCTCGTCGGGCGGGACCGCGAGCTCGAGGCCTTGGACGTCGCCCTCCAGCGGCTGCTCCTCGGCCGGGACGGCCGGAGCCAGATGCTCACGGGCCTGCGGGGCGTCGGGAAGACGGTGCTGCTCAACGAGTTCGAGCAACTGGCCGGCGCCAGAGGCTTCTGCCACGAGCACCTCGAGATCACCGAGGACGGCAACCTTCCAGCGCCCCACTGGCTTCGGCCTTTCGAAAGGTGCTCCTGTCCATGGACGCAAAACGCCGCATCGGCGACCGTGTCCGGCGCGCCCTCGGCATCCTCAAGGCCTTCAGCTGCGGATCCCAAACGGCCCGGAGCTGAGCATCGACGTGGAGGCGATCGCCGGTCCGGCCGACTCCGGCGTGCTCGCTATCGACCTGGCGGGACTGTTCGTCGAGCTCGGGGAGGTCGCCGCGACCACGGGACGGGTGTGCTGGTCACGATCGACGAGCTGCACTATGTGAGCCTCCGCAACGCTCGAGGCTCTCGTCACCGGCCTGCACCGGGCGTCCCAGCTGATGCTCCCGATCACCATCGCCGGCGCCGGCCTACCGTCTCTCGCCACGTTGACGGGCGAGGCCAAGTCCTACGCCGAGCGGATGTTCACCTACCCCGTGATCGGGTCGCTTCCGGGCGAGGAGGCTCGTGAGGCGCTGCAGGTGCCGGCCGACGACGAAGGCGTGCGGTGGAGCGCCGCGGCGCTCGACGGGGTTGTCGAGGCGACCCTGGGGCTATCCCGTACTTCCTGCAGGAGTTCGGCAAGCAGGCCTGGGAGGTCGCCGACGGTCCCGACCTCATCACGCTCGATGACGTCGAGCGGAGTATCCCGGTGGCGATCGCCCAGCTTGACGACGGTTTCTTCCGGGTCCGGAGCGGCCGGACCAGCGATCCGGAGCGTGCCTACCTGCGAGCGATGGCCGCCCTCGGCCCAGGACCTGTCCGCTCATCCGCCGTGGCCGCGCTGCTCTACAAGAAGATGACCGCGCTCGGCCCACCCGTGACACCCTCATCAAGAAGGGTCTCTGCTTCTCACCACGATGGGGCGAGATCGACTTCACGGTCCCGATGTTCGACGGCTTCATGAAGCGCCTCATCCCCGATCTCCGGATCTTGGGCAAACGGTAGGACGATTTGTAGCGCTGTTAGCCGTTTATAGGAATAACGCTATAACTCGAAGCATGGGGGGCGCACGCTCAAGGGACACACGGTGACAAGGAGATGTCATCGGACATCGAGGGCGTCATGGCTTTCGCTACGCAGACGAAGGTCCGCGCATCGAAGGAACGTTCGGTGACACGGCAACGATCGAGGGCGTTCGAATCTCGACGCGCCACGAGTTATTTCACGGATCGAGACAGCTACACGAACTGGCGTAGAGGCCCGTAACTCCGCTTCCCAGCTGTCCACGCACGAAGGCGCTGATCTCGTCCGCGATGATCTCCGGCCGTGCCCTGCTCGAGGCCATCGATGGCCAGCCTGGCCACGTCCGACGGGGCGCTTTTGGCATTCGGTGACACGGGCAGCCATGTCCGTGTCCATGTACCCCACGTGCAGAGGCACTCGCTGGTGGTCCCCTGGTCGGCGAGCTCTTGGCGGAGCGAGTTGACCATCGACCAGGCGGCAGCCTTAGATGCGCAGTAGGGGCCGATCGTCGGGAGGCTGAACCACGACAGGACCGAGAGGATGGTGAGCACGGCACTGCGGTCGTGATCGGCTAGCTGAGGAGCAAAGGCGCGGGTCGACGAGCAGAGGACCGTAGAAGTTGGTGTCGAACTCGGCCCGAATGTCGACCATCGAACCGGTCAGAAGTGAGGTCTCGCTGCAGGTTCCGGCGTTGTTGATCAGAATGGATACGTCGCTCGTCACTGCCACCGCCTCGGCGATGGATGCCTCGTCGTTCAGGTCGAGCCGGATGGGCGTGACGCCATCGAGATCGACCGTATCGGGATTGCGGACCGCGGCGTACACGTGCGCGCCGCGGTCCCGTAGCTGTTCGGCCAGATGCCGGCCGAGGCCCCGATTGGCGCCGGTCACCAGTGCGGTCCGTCCGTTGATTTCCATGGAGTGTTCCTCCCTACCGTTGGTTGGCTACGGCATTGGCATTGGCGACCGGCCAGTGGATGCGTCAGGCGGATTCGGCGGACGAGGCTTGTCGGCGGAGCAGGCCCAGTGCGGGAGCGATGCCGGCGAAGGACAACGCGGCGATCAGCCACCAGGCGTGCTTGAACGCCGAGAGCGGCGGTACTTGTCCAGCGCCGTCCCTAGCACCGCGACCAGAAGGGCGACGCCGAGTGCGATGCCGATCTGGCGGACCATGTTGATCACGGCCGAGCCGGTGGCGAACGACGGCGGCGGAAGTGATGCCGACGCCGTCGCCATCATGGTGGGCAGTGTCAATCCGACGCCGATCCCGGTCAGGATCATCCCCCCGAGGACGCCCGTCGAGTAGTTCGGCTCAGTCGGTCACCGCAACCGCCCACCATCCGACCCCCACCCCGAACGCTGTGCTCCCGAGCCCGATGACGACGGCCGGCCCCCATCGGGCGATGAGTCTGCCGGCCACCAGGAAGGAGAACAACGGCACCATGAGCGGACCGGGGGCGATGGAGAGACCCGATGCAGTGCCGACCAACCCCAGACTCCTTGTTCCCACAGCACGATCGACAGCAGCATCGCCCCGAAGGAGGCCGAGAAGGCGACGGCGACGAGCGATGCACCGGTGAACGGGCGGGAACGGAAGAGCGACGGGTGGATCAAGCGGCGCACGACTCGTGAGGCAGTGCACGACGAACAGTGCGATGAGCACCACTCCGCCGATCAGCGTCGACAGGATGCTCGGCCGACCCCCAGCCCCAGTCACTGCCCTTGACCAGACCGAATGTGAGCGCCGCCACTCCGGCCGTGACCAGGATCACGCCGAGCGGGTCGGGTCGCTCGACGTCTTGGCCGGGCACGTGTGGGAGGCGACGCCAGCCGACGACGAGTGCGACGATGCCGATGGGTACGTTGACCAGGAAGACCAGACGCCAGTCGACGGCTACGAGCAGACCCCCGATCACCGGTCCCAGTGCGGCCGCAAATCCGCCGGCTGCTGTCCACGCCCGCACCGCACCATGGCGCCGCTCGGGCTCGTAGGAGGCCAACACAAGTCCGAGGGATGTCGGCGTCAGCAGCGCCGCGCCAGCGGCCTGAACGAGACGGAACGCGAGCAGCATGCCCACACTGGTCGATGCTGCGCAGGCCGCGGAGGCGAAGGTGAAGATCGCGACACCGAGCAGGAAGCCCCGATCTCTCCGATAGCGGTCCGCTAGCCGGCCGAAGAAGACCAGCAGCGACGCGTAGACGATCGCATAGCCATTGAGCACCCAGGACAACTCTCTGAGATTCGACGCGTGGAGGTCCAACGCAATCTGCGGCAAGGCGACATTGACGATGAAGAGGTCCAGGCTGGCGAGGACGACCCCGGCACAGACGATCACGAGAACCTGGCGCGGCGTGGTGCCGGGCCGAGGCCGTGGAGAGATTGGCTCGCTCCGTCGTGCTGATGACTCGGGTCATCCTGCTGTTCCGGCCTGGCCCGATCCGGACGTCGGATGTGGTGCAGGTCCGGGCCGCGGCACGAGCGCGAGCTGCCGAGCCTGGGCGACCAACTGGTCGGTCGAGTCCCAGATCTCCACGTCGATCTCGAGGAATCCACCCGAGATGAACCGGGTGGTGGCTGTACCTCGCACCCAACCGGGCGTCGGACGTCCGCGGACATGGGTGGTCAGTTCGATCGTCGGTGTCCAGTGGATGGGGAAGTCGGCGTTGAAGATCGTGGGCGGCATTGCGTCGACGAGGCACAGGAGGCCGATCGAGTCGATCGGCTCGTCATCGGGAAGGCGGAGCCATGCGCGCATTTCGGTCCGGCCACTCGGCCGACCTTCCAAGAACGTCGCATCGTCGGGATGGAGGCGGGTGTCGACGCGGGCTGCGAAAACGGAGGCGGGAAATTCCTCGGTCGCCTCGATCCGAACGCATTCGTCCGGTGGCGGTAGCGACGGGGGGTCGCCGTCGACCAACAGGACGTCCGCGTGGGGTTCCGACTTCGCCGAATGTGCCGAGGACGGTAAGGACCGGCCGGCCCGCACCCGGCCAGAGTGGCCCGTGCGGTTGAGAATCGACGCCTTGCTTCAGCACCTCGGTGGAGATGTCGACCGTCCCCGAACGGCCGGTGAGAGGTAATGACCGCTGATGGTGACGGGATCTGGCCGCTCCGTTGCAGCACTGAGCGCTCGTCCCGCAACGGCCAGGAGTACGCCACCGTTGACATTGCCGGCGACATCCCACCCCGTTGGGACGACCGCCTGCCATCGGCCCGGCCCCTGAGGTTCGATCGCGGTGGCTGAGGCGAACGCTCCCATCGGTCGCCAGCCGATGCCGGTCCGGGGCAGTGAGTTGCGTCATACAATCGCACCCTATCCGATTGCATTCTATGATGCAACCCACTAACCTGGATCCATGGAACGGAAGAGCCTCGCTGACTTGCATTGCTCCGTGGCCCAGTGCCTCGAGATCGTCGGCGAGTGGTGGTCGATGTTGATCCTGCGAGATGTGTTCCTTGGTGTGACGCGCTTCGATGACATTCAGGAGCGGCTCGGCATCTCACGCAACATCCTGAGTCGGCGCCTCAGCACACTCGTTGATGCCGGCGTGTTGAAGAAGGTCCTCTACAGCGAGCACCCGCCCCGGTTCGAATACCGACTGACCAAGAAGGGTGTCGACCTCTGGCCGGTACTCACCGCCATGCGCCAGTGGGGGGACCAGTACGCCGCGCCGGACGGACCACCTCTCGTGACCGTGCACAAGGGATGCGGCAACGTGTCGGAAGCAGTGACGGTCTGCTCGGTGTGTGGAGACCCCATGCATGCTCAGGACGTGATCGCCACTCCTGGGCCCGGCGAAGTGGAGCACACGGTTGTGAGCAGGCCCATACCCTGAGAAGGAATGGGTGCTTGAGCCGATCGACCGATTGTGGCGCGCCAGGGCCCGTGCATGTCAGCAATCGGGATCCACGCGGGCGTGGGCGCCGGCCTCCGGTTACGTCGCCCACCCCGTCGAGTTTGAGACAGTTACCGCTCCCGGACTGCATAGGTCAGGTGGGTCACCCGCTGCGTCGGCTCCGAGCGGACCGGCTCCAGAGCCACGCGACCCGCGTCCACACCCTCGAACAGGCGGACTCCGGAGCCGAACAGCACTGGTGAGAGCGCTATCGTGAACTCGTCGATCAGACCGGCGTTCACGTACTCGAGGATCGTCGCGCCGCTGCCCGCGATGCGGACATCCCGGTCGCCGGCGGCCTCGCGGGCTCGGTCGAGCGCATTCTGGATGCCGTCATTGACGAAGTGGAAGGTGGTCGCGCCCGGCCGCTCCCAGGGGTCACGCTTCTCGTGCGTCACGACAAGGACCGACGTGTGGAACGGCGCCTCCTCCGGCCACATCTGCTCGCCGGCGTCGAACATGCGCTTGCCCATCACGCTCGCGCCGGTGCGTTCGAACGTCTCTCGCGTGATGTCATTGTCGCGCCCTTCCTCGCCGCCCTCGCCGAGCCGCAGGTTCTCCCGGAAGAACCTCTGCGGAAAGATCCACTGCTGCAGTTCCATCCACTGTTGCCCCATCAGGTCCCCGAGGGATCCGGGGGCGATGAACCCGTCCAGCGACATCGACACACTGAAGAACACCTTCCCCGCCATCAGCCCTCATCTCCCTTCCGAACGATGTCGGTGACGTAGTCAGCCAGCTTGCTCAGGGTCTGCCGGCCGCCCTCGATCGTGTGGTATTTCTCGACTGCCTCGTCGAGCAGCTCCTTAGTGGGGAACACCGTGCGCATCTCGACCCGGGTCGCAGCGCCGTCGGGCGCGAACGTCAAGACCGACTCGAAGGCGCTCGGGTCGCCACGTGACTCACCGTGTAGCAGTGCGATCCGCTCCGGCGGGGCGATCTCGGTCCAGGAGATCCACTCCTGGTAGTCCGTCCCATCCGGTCCGTGCATCACGAAGTCCCACTCCCGGCCGACGAGGAACTCGAACGCCCGCGTGGTGGTGGTGAACCCCTCCGGTCCCCACCACCGCGACAGGTGCCGCACCTCGGTGAACGCCTCGAACACCAGCTCCCGTGGGGCACTGATGACCCGGGAGATCACGATCTCGCGGTCGGCCGTCATGGACTGCGCCGACGCTCCTCGTCCCGTCGCGCCCATCAGCTACTCCTTCTGGGTTGCCTGCTTGAGGTCCTGTAGGTACTCGTCCAGCCGGTCGAAGCTCTCGCTCCAGAACCGGTCGAACCCGCCGGTCCACTCGTGAACCGGTCGCAGCCCGTGGGCCTCGAGGCGACACAGGTGCTGCCTGGCGTGCCGACGACGTGACACGAGGCTGGCCGCTTCCAACACCTTGAGATGCTTGGAGATCGCCGGTTGACTCATGGGGAACGGTTCGGCAATCTCTAAGACGCCGGCATCGCCGGCCCGCAACCGGGAGAGAATGGCCCTCCGAGTGGGGTCGGCCAATGCGGAAAATGCCCCAGGGTCTCTCTGTGCACCGCAATGGCTCACCGATCACATCGCGGCACCGAAATGCCGTTCCCCCAACGTGCAGTTGTGGCTGGGAACGCGAACAGTCGCTGGGGTAGGAGTGTGAATGATGCAACCGGCATCCGTGGTGATGGTGACGGCAGATCCCGCGGCACTGATCGACAGCGAGCCCTCGGACTGACGGAACGTCACGATCTGTGTCGGTGGGCTCGGCGAAGCGGTAGTCGAAGTCCCACAGCTGCCCTCTCGTGGCGACCGTCTGGTTGCCCCAGGACGCGGGCTCGGTGACGACCGGGTTGAAGAGGCCCCACCTGAGCATGGCCCTGATCTCGTTGAGGAAGTCGGGAATATCGTGGCCGCCCGGGTGGACCTGGTAGGTGACGTCGATCCCGGCGGCCACCAGGGCCTGGTGGTAGATCTCGCTCATCGGGTAGATGATCTCCTCCTCCGCGATGGCGAATTGGCCGGGATAAGGGTCGGCCTTGCTCGGAACTCCCGTGCCGGTGCTCTCGAACACCCGCGTGTGCCTCAGGTTCGCAACGAGCATGGTCGGGTTGTGACCGGTGGCATAGAAGCCGTCCGGGGGGCCGTAGATGGGATCAGGATCGGTGTCGCCGTTCGACGCAGCGTTCGAGAACACCGCCATCGCGGGCTGGATGACCGTGGCGTCGTACTGGGGATCGACGAAGCCCGAGAGCGAGGCCACCGACCCGAAGAAGCCGGGCAGCCGTCCGCCCAGGTACGTCGCGCCGAGTCCGCCCATCGATATGCCAATGAGGGCGTGGTAGCGACGTTGCGGCAGGACCGGGTAGCGGGCCAGGATGGTCGGGATCACGGTCTCAAGCTCGTAGCTCTCCCACGAAGGGCTGCCGCGCTCACCGTCGTTCCACCAGTCTGTGTACCAGCCGTTGCCCCCTTCGGGCATGACCACGATCGCATTGAGACGGTCGAACGGCTTGGCAAGCCCATATTGGGCGTACGAGGCGTAGTTGAAGTCGAGCCCGTTGAGGAAGATGACCAGGGGATAGTGCGTGTGGGGGTTGTACCCGGCAGGCAAGAGCACGTTCGCCCGAGGCGGACCGGGATAGTTCAGCCATTTCGGGGCGATCTCGCCAGCCGGTGCTGGGATCTCGATCGTGACCAACCGGGCCTTCGATCGTGCCGGACTACCCGCGGCAACCCCGGCACCGACCGCCACGAAGGTCGCCGCCACGAGGATCACTACGCATCCGGTCACCAGGCGATGCTTCCGACCCATCAGTCCCTCCCTACCCTCGAGCACCCTGCTGATCGACGTCTCGTTCTACCAGGCGATACCCATTCAGGCTGTAGCAATTGAGATCGTCGCCGGTACCCACAATTCGTAGTGTCGGTTGCAACGTTATGCCTAAAAGTGGTGGTGCATAGGGCGTCGGCCGATCGTGACCCGGGGATTGACGGTGGCAGCGCAATCCGGCCGAGCGGTTGACCTAGCGGGAGCTTCCTGGGTAACACGGGCGATGCCATCGTTCTCCCAGGTCATCGCCCGTGCTCTTGGCATGCGGCCGTAGTACCTAACTCAGCGTGTAGGGGCGTAGGTGTCGAGCCCGAACAGGTCGTAGAGACGCTCTTGGTCGGCGTCCATCTCGGTCAGCATGCGCCGGGCTCGGGGACGACCGCGCTCGCCTTGGTAGAGCAGCACGGTCTCTTCGATTCCCGCCAGGCTCGAGAGGAGTGCCCGCACGCTCATGGGCCGCCCGGCGCGCTCGGTCTCGCGGCGCATGAGGCGGGCCACCATGAGGGCGAGGACGCAGTAGAAGACATGGACACGTATCTTTTGATCGCTCCAGTGGAACATCGGGGAGAACGACACCACGCGGCGGTCTTTCATCTGGCGGAAGTCCGCTTCGGCCTCTGACTGGGAGCGATAACCGGCCACCACGTCTGCGATCGACCACTCGTCGCGATCGGTGAAGATGACCCGCTTGCCGAACAATTCGTCGGCCAGAGCCGCCTTGGCCCGGGCGTCGGCGCGCCAGGTGAGTGACAGCTCGGAAGGCTCGGTGCCATAAAGGGTCACCGAGATGACCCGACGCAGCCAGCGGGGGGCGAGGATCACTTCGATCTCGGCCTCGACCTGGTCGGCCGACTTGCGGCCTTTGCCGCGACGCAGGCGTGCCGCCACATCGGCGAGCTGGCGGCGGGCCTTGGCCAGGGTCTGTTCGAACCCGGCGGCCTGCTTGTCGAAGAAGCTCTGCGAGAAGGTGACCACGACGCGCCGTTGGTGGCCGAAGACGACCTTGGTGCTCTCAAAGGCACTGACCCCCTCGAAGCGCTCGGGGTCGAGCACCTTGTAACGGCTCTTGGGCACCGCCATCAGGTCGAGGTGGTCCGAAGGCGGCATCGAGGCGATGAAGTGGAGCGGTCCGCCCTCGACGAACTCGAGGTTGTCCGCCGAGTTCTGGCCTGCGTCAAAGACGACAGTCAGGCCTTCATCATGCTTGGCCGATCGACCCGAAGCGCTCGACCAGCTCACCCACGACGTCGACGAACTGGGAGGAGTCGTGGCGGTTCCCCTCATAGGCGTGGCTCACCAGCGGGATGGCGCCATCAACGGAGACCACGAGCCCCAGGCCGACCAGTCGCAGGTCGTTTCTCTTCTGCTTTGCCTTACCTCGTTGAGCGATAGGGGCACGATCGTTGGCCGAATCGATGAAGGTGGCGAAGTTCGTCATGTCGAGGGCGAGCCCCGAGACATCGACTTCGTAGACCTCGACCATGCGCCCGACAATCCGGCGCTCGATCTCGATGAGTTGCGTTGGGCTGATCATGTCCATGGCGTCCCAGAAGCGGCGGTGGTCGAGGGCGGCCGGGCTCAGCTGGCCCACCACGCGCTCACCGGCCGTGGTCTCCCACCACTCGGCCAAGGCCAGCTTCGAGCACGGAGCCACCACGCGGTTGAGCGCGGCCAACGCGATGTAGGTCCCCACCGACGCCGCGGCATCGCTGCGCCGCTACCCCACCACCTCGTCGACGATCTCTTTGACATCGAGATGATCGAGCACGCCCCACACAGCCAGCCAGGTCCCCAAAAGCCAGGTGACGCGAGCGGTCGGGTTCACCGGGACCCGACTCTGAAAGACGTTGGGCGATCTCCTCGGCACTACCCAGATACTGCTGGGAAACGATGCGCGGCTTGCCGTTCACCCGCGCCGACTCGGTCAAGTAGTAGTACGTCTTGCCCTTCTGCTTCTTTCCGACCAGATATGCCATATGTAGGTACTACCACTCGCCACCAAGGATACGCGAGCACTCGCGATGGCATACACGCTGGTCGCACGCGAATATTTGGAAGAAACCTCAGAACGACCCGAAAGTCAGCTCAAGAAGTTACCCAGGAAGCCCCCGCTAGGTCATGAGGGCTTCTGCGGACGGTACTTCGCGAGCCGGGCTCGGAGACCTTTGGGGTGCTCGCCGCACCGCAGGCGCTCGAGGTAGCCATCTGCTTCTTGCTGACTCATCTCCCCGGCGCGGACGGCACCCTCGATGTGCGCTCCGGCGTGGCGGGCCCGGATCTCTCCGACGGCCGCGTCGAAATCCGGTGTCCCCTCGGCAGCACGGAGGCGTACCGCCTCGTCTTCGGTGATCCGTCCCGAGGTCACCATCTTGTCGATCTGTCCGATGAGCCGTTGTTCGTTCACGGGTCTGTCGCCTCCAATTGTTGTGGTCGTGCGGTCGGTCTGGACATCAGAACCGGGCATGTTCATGGTGATCGTCGGGGCTGGAGGTGGCGCGTCGCTCCGGGCCCTCCTCAAAGCGGTGCCGGCAACGGTCCGAGCAGAAGTAGACAACGTGCCCATCGTGAACCAGGGAGGACGGGGCGTTGGCGGTCTGGACCTGCATGCCACACACCGGGTCGAGTGCATAGCCACCTCCGCCGCCGATCCGCTCCCGGTTCCGGTAGGTCCAGTAGAGGAACCCGAACAGGGACAGGAAGATGATGTTGAGATAGGTCGTGTAGTTCCACTGGAAGTGGGCCGGGGCCACCGTCGCCGGGCGGGTAACGGGTATGGCGCCCAACACGGCGAAGATTCCCTCGGTGATCAGGCCGGCGGTGGACATGACCGCCCAGAAGAGGGCCAGCATGCGGAGCGTGAGTCTCGTCCCGTAGTAGCGCCGGTAGATGAGCAGCAGGGGTAAGGCGATCAGGTCGGCGAAGACGAACGAGATCACCCCACCGAAGGAGATCCCCCCGTGCCACAGAGCGGCAGCCAGGGGGACGTTGCCGATCGAGCAGACGAAGCTGACGATGGCGATGAACGGGCCGACGATGACGTTCTCGAGGCTGGTCCAGAACCCATGGCCGTGGAGGAAGACCACGTTCCACACGTGGGTGGGCACCAAGACGGCCAGGAAGCCGGCCACCGTGTACCCGATCACCAGTTCCCTGCGCAGCATGGTGAGGTCGGCCATGGTGTAGGTGGCAGCGTTGGCCCAGCCCCCCTTGCTGCGGAGTTTGGTGGACCAGGGCTCGCTCTGGAGCCCGGTGTCCTCTTCGGGGCCGTGGTGGTGGCCCGAGGCCGACTCGGCCTCCAGGCGCTCTCGGGCCTGGGCGATCGATCGTCCTCGGAACCAGAGGGCACCGAGCACGGTGAGGAGCACGATCATGATCGCCCCGCCGATGAACTCCGCGGCGGCGAACTGCCACCCCATGAGGACCACGAGCACGATCCCGAGTTCGATCACCAGGTTCGTCGACGCGAACATGAAGACCATCGACGCCACGAAGTCGGCACCTTTGACGAAGAGTGACTTGGACATGGCCGAGGCCGCGTAGGAGCACGAAGAGGAGACCATCCCGTAGCCGCTGGCCCTGGCGATCGAGGCAGGGCCGTGATCCCCCATCTTCTTCTGCATCGACTCACGGCTCACGAAGGCCTGGACCGCGCCGGACAGGCCGAAGCCGAGGATCAGTGGCCAGAGGGTCTCCCAGAACATGAAGAACCCCTCGCGCAGGCTGCGCCCGATGTCGGTGAGCACCGACCCGCCGGCGAGAGCGGCTCCGCTCACGAGCGGACCAGCCGGGCGATCGCCGCCGATGCCTCGGCCAGCTTGGCGTCAGCCTCATCACCTCCGACCCGGACGGCGTCCGAGACGCAGTGGGCCAGGTGCCCATCGAGGAGGAGGAGCGCGACCGATTGGAGGGCGGAGGTGGCCGCGGCTACCTGCTCCAGGACATTGATGCAGTAGCGGTCCTCTTCGACCATGCGCTGGAGCCCCCGGACCTGGCCTTCGATCCTCCGGAGGCGCTTCAGCACCAGCTCTTTCTCCTCGGAGTAGCCCGGCGGTGTACTCGGTCCCGATGCCGGTGTCGTCCGCACCATACCTATACCCCCTATGTGTATTAGGCAGGATAGCAGGACCAGCCTCCAGTTGCCACCGTGGAGCCGGCATTGCAAGATCAGAGGGCCTAGGTCACCGTCAGGACATCGAACATCCCCGCCGCGTAGTGCCAGGGCTGATCGCAGACCAGTTCATACCGACCGGGCCCGAGGGTCAGGGTGGTCCATCCTGTGCTGCCAGGGGCGATACCGTCACCGATGCCCGCCGCGCACGATCGGGACGACTCCCCCAGGCTCTGGGACTCATCGATCTTGCCGTCGGCGCCGATCGGCCGGGTGCCCGGCCCGTCGGCCGGAAGTGGGAGTACGACCAGTTCGTGGACCAGTGCACCGGTGTTCGCCACGACGAAGGAGACCCGGCCACCTGGCACGCTGGCGGGGGTGGCCACAAGACTGGCCCTCATGGGTGTCTGGTCCATCATCATGTCTCCGGCGTCGGTGACCTGGACGTGGACGGTGGCGCCGGACAGCGTTGGTGCGGCGCATGAGATGGTGCCGTATGCGCCGTTCATCGGTGCCGTACTGCCCGTTCCGAGGACGATGACGGCGGCTGTTCCGACGGCGAGGGCCAAGCCCGCGACCGCGGTAGCGGTGATCAGGCCCTTGTGATCGGCCTGAGCAGTCACCCGGTTCCCTCGATCAGGGATCGTCGACGGGTGTACTCCTCCTCATCGATGTCGCCACGGGCCAGGCGCTCGTTGAGAATTCTCAGTCCATCAGAGGTCGGCGGAGGTGCCGACGGGTGGGGTGACGCAGCCCCCGGGCCAAGCGCAGCCCCACGATGGCGGATCAGGGTGACGATGATCCAGGCCAGTGCACCCCAGAACACGATCATGGCCACGCCCATGGATACCCACGCCACCCAGTGGCTGCCGCCGTCGCCGTATCCGTGGTACCCCATCGGCGCGACCTCCTCGGCTCGACCCCTCTTTCCAGTGTCGGTCGTCTCTGGCCGAGAAGCCAGAGGCGAAAGTCACTACCTCCGAGCGCACACGGGTCGGAGTGGAGCAACGATCAGTGGAGCGCGTGCCGGGCGGCGATCCAGGTGAACGGCTGCGGCATCCCGCCGGGTGTCGTGTGAACGTCCCGTTGGATATTCACAGTTTCGAATCCGGCTCCGAGCATCGCCTCGAGCTCCAGAGAGCTGTATCTGGTTACTGGGAGACCCGAGCAGTGATCCGGTCCGTCGGCGGCAAAGGTGGCCAGGATGATCGCCCCACCGGGAGAAAGGGCCCGCCTGAGGACATCGAGATACCTCTCCAGTTCTCGCCCGGCGAGGAAGTGGAACACCGCCCTGTCGTGCCACAGATCGTATGTGCGAGTCGGTTCCCACTCCAGCAAGTCCTCGGCCAGCCAGTTCACTGGCGCATCGTCGCCGACCCTCTGCCGGGACGTGTGGAGGGCTGTCGCAGAGATGTCCAGCACCGTCAGATCCGTAAATCCCCTGGCCAGTAGACGGTCCACCAGAAACGACTCTCCACCGCCCACATCGATCGTCACGGTGCTCGGTGGGAGCCCAAGTAGGTCGATCAGTTCCAGTGATACTTCAGGCTCCGACTGATACCAGCTCACGCCGTTTTCCACGGATCCCTGGTAGATGCGTTCCCAGTGAGCGGTCCTCTGACTCGATCCTTCAAGATGATCGGTCACGGCCCTCAGGATAGGCGTCATCCCGGGGCTGAGCCGTATATCGGGTCCTATGCGATCAATGGGCTCTGGACCATCTCTCGGGCTCTGGTCCAGTCCAACCACGTCTGGTAGCCGCCGTCGAGATTCCGAGCCACGAGTCCAAGCTCCTGCATCAACGCGGTGGCGGTGTGGCCGCGCTGGCCCACCTGGCAGTAGACCACCACCGGCCCTTGACCGAGCGATGCAAGATTGTCTCGGAGCGAGTCGATCGGGAGATTGATCGATCCCTCGATTGCGCCGGTCGCGTGCTCCTCGGCGGTCCGCACATCGATGACCGGCCAACCCTTCTCCATGAGCTCGTCCATCTCGTCCGGACCAACGATGTCGCAGTCACCACTCAGTACATTCTCTGCCATATAGCCGAGGAGGTTGACGGGATCCTTGGCCGAGGAGAACGGCGGAGCGTAGGCCAGTTCGAGATCAGCGAGCTGATCGGCCGGGATGCCGCCGGCCATTGCCGTGGCGATCACGTCGATTCGTTTGTCGACGCCCTTCCGCCCGACGATCTGCGCTCCGAGGATCGTGCCGTCCTTCGGGTCGAAGATCAGCTTCGCGGCCATGCGAGTCGCCCCCGGGTAGTAGGTGGCGTGGTCGAAGGGATGGGAATGGATCGCCCGGAATGGTCGCCCGGCAGCCCGCAGTCGCCCTTCGTTCCACCCGACAGTGGCGGCGGCGACATCGAAGACCTTCACGATGGCCGTGCCGAGCGACGGAACGGTCCGAGACGGCCGGCCGGCGATGTGGTCTGCCACCCTGCGCCCCTGGCGGTTGGCCACGTTCGCCAACGCGATGAGTGAGGTGGCATGTGAGACTGCGTCAGGCTTCTCGACGGCATCACCGACGGCGTAGATGTCCGGGTCGTTGGTCTGATTCTCGTCGTTCACCGCGATCCCTCCGCTCGGTCCGAGTTCGAGCCCGGCCAGTTCGGCCAGATGGATGTCCGGTCTGACTCCGATGGCCCCGACAACGACCTCGGCGGCCAGGACGCGCCCGTCGTCCAATGTGACCGAGCGCTCCTCCACTGACGCAACGGACACCCCGGTTTCGACCGTGACACCGTGGGCCACCAGTTCATCGCGCACGAGAACGGCGAGCTCCGGGTCGAGCGGAGTGAGGACTTGGTCGGTGGCCTCGACGACCGTTACGGCTATGCCCTGTCCGACCAGGTTCTCCGCCATTTCGAGGCCGATGAACCCGGCACCGATCACGACGGCCGTGGTCGGCGCGATGTCGACCTGCATCGCCAGGTGGGCAGCGTCCTCAACGGTCCTCAGCGTCCGAACCCTGTCATAGCCGGGGATCGGCGACCTGACAGGAGCCGCTCCCATGCTCAGGACCAGTCTGTCGTAGGCCACGACACCTTCCTCGCCGCTGACCGTCGACCGGGTCCGGACCGTGCGTGCCCTCTGTCGATCGCCACCACTTCCTGGTTGACCCTTACGTCAAGCCGAAATCTGTCGAAGAGGCTTTCCGGGGTCTGGAGCGTGAGGTCCTCCTCCTCTTCGATGAGGCCGCCGACGAAGTAGGGCAATCCGCAGTTGGCGAACGACACATGCCCCGACCGTTCGAGGACGGTGATGGTGACGTCAGCGTCGAGGCGGCGGAGGCGGGTGGCGGTGGACATCCCTCCGGCCACGCCCCCGACGATCACCACTCGATCGTCCTGACCAGCTGGGCGATCGGTCATCGTGGGAACCAGGACTTCCGTTTGGAGACCGGTGCCTGAGCGGTCCGACACCGGCAACGATCGTCCCGGGGCACACCGCCCAGTACCTGTTCGACGTGGGCCCCACAGCCCTTCCAAGTCGGCCGACCGCACGTCCGGCACGTAGCAGCTCTACACATACCCCATAGGGTATCAAGGAGGGTGCCTGTCCGCAACGCACGCTCGGGCTCCACCCCCGACACCGGTTGATACCCAAGGGGGTATCTTGTATAGTGAATCCGATACCCCTATGGGTATCTGTCCCCAGCCCGAACCAAAGGACCGCTCGCCATGACAGCTTCCCCCAGTACCGGCCTCGAACCACCGCCTTCGGCTCCACGGGTCGAGCACAACGACCCGTCCACGAATGGGGCACCCGGGGAAGGTCGCTCGGCTCAGGCCAGTCATCCCAGCCCCTTCGCACGACTCGGCACGTGGGCCGCCACCCACTTCCGCCGGGTCCTCATCGCATGGCTCTTGGTGGTCCTCGTCTTCGGATTCTTCGCCGTCCACGTGGAGAGCGCGCTCGCCGGTGCCGGGTGGCAAGCTTCGAACAGTCAGTCGGTGGCGGCCCGATCCATCATCCAGAAGAACTTCTCGGGGCTCGGTGGGACCGGCCTGCAGGTCGTCATCGTCGACCACCACGGTCCGATCGCGTCGGATCCCCGGGCCCGGGCCGCCGTGGCCAAGGCCACCGGCGTGCTCCGCGGCGATCCTCGGGTATCCGCGGTGGTGCCGCCCCAGGCCGGGGTCTCGATCTCGCGTGACGGGCGGACCGCCATCATCACCGCAGGAGCGGCGGTGGACTCCAACGAGATGGTGAAGGCGGCTGACGCCGTGCAGCCGAAACTGGCCGCCCTGTCCTCGTCGGGTGTCAGCGTGACCCTGACCGGGGGCAGCGCCCTGTGGGCCGACTTCAACACGGCCAACCGGTCCGCCATGCTCAAGTCGGAGATGCTGTCGTGGCCGGTGACGATCATCATCCTGATCATCGCCTTCGGCAGTCTGGTGGCTGCCGGGCTCCCCCTGCTCTTGACGATGGCCGGGCTGCTGGTCGCCGCCGGTGCACTGGTGATCAGCACCAAGTTCACCCCGGTGTCGATCTGGGCGCTCAACTTCGCGCTGATGTTCGCCCTCGCGCTGGGAATCGACTACGCCCTCTTCCTGGTCATGCGGTTCCGCGCCGCCCTCCAGCGGCGGGGAGCCGAGCCGGGCGACCGCCGAGGCGATCGTGGCGTCGGTGGCGGAGACGATCGACACGGCCGGGAAGGCGGTGGCCTTCAGCGCCTTGACCGTGTTGGCCTCGCTCGCCGCCATCCTGACCGTTCCGAGCCCGGCCTTCCGGTCCATGGCGTTCGGCATCATGCTGTCGGTCGTCGCGGTGCTCGCCGCGACCCTCACCCTCCTGCCGGCGGTGCTCGGAAAGCTCGGGACCAACATCAACAAGGGAAGGATCCGGCTGCGGCGCGGGCCTCGGCCCGGCGGTGAAGGTCCGCTCGACCGGGTGCTGCACACCTGGGGGAAGTTCATCTGGCGGCACCCGTTCCCGGTCGGCGCCGTCGCCCTGGTCCTGCTGCTGCTGGCCGCGGCCCCGGTCATCGGCATGCGGACCGACATGCCCTCGATCACCATCGTCCCGCCCACCGCCAACGCCAGGGTCGGCTACTACCAGGTCACCAGCGCCTTCGGTCCAGGTGCGCCCGGGGCCTTGCAGGTGGTCGTGCCCGAAGCCGAGCAGACACGGGCGTTGGCCACCCTCGCCCATACGTCGGGCGTAGCCGGTGTCGTCCCGGGGCCGACCCGTTCCGGGTGGACGCTCGACCAGGTCGTCCCGACCACCGGGCCCTCGACCACCACGACGGGTGCGACCATCGATCTCCTCCGCCAGGTCCTCCCGGCTGGAACGCTGATCGGCGGTGCCGCCGCCGAGAACCACGACCTCCAGCAGACCCTGGCGTCACACACCCCGCTGGTTCTCGGCATTCTCGGCGTACTCGGATTCCTCCTGCTCCTGATAGCCCTGGGTGCACCGTTGATCGCCGCCATGGGCGTCCTGATCACCGCCCTGTCGGTGGCCGGGGCCTTCGGCATCGGACGGCTCATCTTCCAGAACGGGTTCCTGTCCGGCGCGCTGGGCTTCCAGTCCCAAGGGTTCATCGACGCCTGGGCCCCGCTGTTCTTCGGAGCCATGGTCTTCGGTGTGGCCATGGACTACACACTCTTCATGCTCTCGGCGGCCAAGGAGCGCTACGAGACGCACCCCGAGCCCGAGCACGCCATGATCGGCTCGATGCGCACCTCGGGACGGGTCGTCCTGTCGGCCGCAGCCGTCATGATCGCCGTCTTCTTGACCTTCGCCCTGTCGGGGCCCCTGGCACCCAAGGAGATGGGGGTGATCCTGGCCATTGCCGTGGCGCTCGACGCCCTCGTGGTACGCCTCGTCGTACTCCCTGTGGTGCTGCGGCTGGGAGGCCACAGCGCATGGCACCAGCCGAAGTGGCTCGGCCGCATCCTGCCCAAGGTCAAGTTCTCGCACTGACCAGGCCTGCGTCGGCGATCGCCCATTGAGCCGAGAGAGGACATGGAACGCCCGATGGGTTGGTCGGGGACCTCCAGGTGCGGATGCGTCGTGCGGATGCGTCGTGTGGAAGGCCGGATCCACTCCGTGGAGACGGCGTTGTTCCGGCAGTGGCCGGGAGCCGCAGACGACCGCGTGAGCAGGTGGCCACGCCGCAGCTCCGGCAGATGGGCACCGTGCTCGAGGAGCACCTTCTCCTCGAAGCCCGATCCTCCCTAATCACCGGCCCGTCGATGCCCGGAGTTCCCCGCGGACCGGGGCGTAGTGATCTGGGCGAGCAGACGGGAGGCGGGTCGCGAGAGCGGCCGGGACCGCAGCCACACCGCCCGGATGGATCGGGACAGGTCCATGCTCTCGATCGGCACCGCGATGAGGCGCCCGGTGTCCATGTCCGCGCTGACGGCCAGATGACTCAGCACGGCCGGCCCCAGTCCCGATTCGACGGCTGCTTTGATCGCCGTGGTGGATCCCAGCTCGACTGCTGGGGTTACGGCGAGACCCAGGTGCCGCAACGACCGCTCCAGAACGTCACGGGTGCCGGACCCCACTTCGCGCAGGACGAGTGGCGTCTCGGCCAGTTCCTGGGCCGAGACCCGAAACCCCACCTTCGCCCACGCGTGCGAAGGTGCGACGACGAGGAGGAGTTCGTCGTCGAGCACCACCCGGCTCCGAAGTCCGGCAGGGGTGGAGTGGCCCTCGACGAAGCCAACCTCGGCTCGACCCTCGACGACCAGGGCGATCACCTGTTCGGAGTTGCCCATCTCGAGCGACACCCGCAGGTCGCGGTCTGTCACCCTCAGCCGGATGAGCCACTCCGGCACCAGGTACTCGGCGACCGTCATCGAGGCGGCCACATGGAGCTGGCCCCGGGCCTCCGACCGCAGGGCCGCTGCGCCCTCGAGGAGCCTCTTCATGTCGTCGATGATCCGGGTCGACCACTCGACGATGGCGCGCCCATTCGGCGTCAGCTGCGCCCGGCCGGACGACCGGTCGAGGAGATTCAGCCCGATGTTCGCCTCAAGGTTCCGAAGTCGGGTGCTCGCAGCCGGTTGTGTGATCCCATGAGCCAGCGCCGCCTGACGGATCGACCCCAGGTCAGCGACGCTCTGGAGGAGGTCGAGTGAGACCAGGTCTGGGTGCGGCTGCGGGAGGGGCATAGCGAAACCTTATAGAGCGATCACCAACCTCGGGCTATTCGTACTCCGGGTACGACCGCATGCTTGATGGATGATCCCTCGGCAACCAGTTGAGGACGGTCCGATCGGAGTGGCCACCGTCGGTACTCGGCAGGCACTGGTTCGACAACTCCGACTGCTGTCACCGGGGATTGGTGTAGCGATCATCCTTGCCGGCTTCGCCACAGTGCTCGGGCACGCAGTCCCGGTGGTGGGCGCGCCCGTGTTCGCGATCATGGGTGGGGTCACCGCATCCCTGCTCCGTCCGGTCCCGGCCGTTGTTCGGCCTGGCCTCGGATTCGCCGGCAAGGCGGTGCTCCAGGGGTCGATCGTGGTGCTCGGAACCGCGCTCTCGTTCCGGCAGGTCATCACGACGGGGTCTGCATCGGCACCGGTCATGATCGGATCACTGGCCATTGCCCTCGTGGGTGCTGCATTGATCGGCCGGCTCATGGGTGTCGGACGCGACCTGCGGACCCTCATCGGTGTCGGAACGGCGATCTGTGGAGCATCCGCCATCGCCGCGACCGACGCCGTCATTTCGGCAACCGAGGCGGATGTCTCGTACTCGATCGCAACGATCTTCACGTTCAATATCGCCGCCGTTCTGACGTTCCCAGGCCTGGGCCACCTCCTCGGGATGACCCCTCACGGCTTCGGTCAGTGGGCGGGGACCGCCATCAACGACATGTCGTCGGTCGTAGCCGCCGGGTCTGTCTTCGGTCACGGAGCGACGTCCACCGCTATCGTGGTGAAGCTCGCCCGGACACTGATGATCATTCCCATCACGCTGGGCATTTCCCTGCGGCGCTCTCGCCGGGGGTGGGTGGGACCCGACGGGGATTCACCGCGTTCGCTCGGTGCTCACGTGCTGGGAAGTTTTCCCATGTTCATCGCATGGTTCCTCCTGGCAGTCACTTTGAACACCGTCGGGCTGGTCCCGCGGACCTGGCACCCGGGCCTGTCTACTCTTGCCCAACTCATGATCACGACCGCAATGGCGGCGATCGGTCTCTCGACCAAGATGACCGACATCCGGCGGGCCGGCATGAGGCCCCTGGCTCTGGGGGGTGTCCTCTGGCTACTCGTGGCTACCGCATCCCTCTGCCTCGAGTCGCTGTCAGGCGCAATGCGGTGATTGGGGCCCGTCATGGAATGTGGAGGCTCCCCGCTCCCGACGCCATGCACTCGGATCCAATGACCTCCCGGCTGGCGCTGCCCACTTGTTCTGCATCAACGAGGACCCATCACTCACGGGCGTCGAGGCTGGAGATTATTCAACGTCTCGATGACCGCCTCCAACCGGTGCGCGACCTCACCGGCCAGCTCGCTCAGTTCGAGATCCGTCATCAGATCACGGGGGTCGGCGATCGCCACACTGGTCACACCATCGACCGCCTCCAGGACGACATTGCACGGTAGGGCCAGACTCGCCGACGGGTCGATGAGAATGGCCCGGTAGGCGAATCCGGGATTGCAGGCACCGAAGATCTTGAGTGGGGGGCGCTCGACGCCGAGCTTCTCCTTGAACGTGGCGGCGACATCGATCTCGGTCAAGACACCGAACCCGTGCTCGTGGAGGGCGGCCCGGACGTCCTCCTCAGCCTCACTCATGGACTCGGGGAGCACCGTTCGGAGTGGGGTCATCTCTCCCACCTCACGCCAGCCTCATGAACATCCGCTGGACCTCGTCGATGGCGTACCCGTCGGCTGCCGCCTCCTCGGGATTCTCCAGACAGTAGACAAGGCCGGACGAGACCAGCTTGAAGCCGGCCTGCTCCAACGCCTTGGTGGCCGCAGACAGTTGAGTCACGACGTCCCGACACTCCCGGCCCTCGACCAACATGCGCTCAACGCCCTGCACCTGTCCCGCTACACGTCGGAGCCGCTTCCTCAGGTCCTCCACCACGTCATCGGGCAGCTGCATGGATCCATCCTCTCCCCTGGGGTTCCACGGGGTCGCCACGCCCCACCTGCACCCGGGTCACGATGTGCTCAGTTCCGACTTCTGCTGCCCCGCCAGGCGGCGCACTTCGTCCATGTCCAGCTCCGCGACCTGGGTGATCAATCTCTCGAGCGCCTCGGCCGGAATCGCACCGGGCTGGGAGAAGACGATGATCTGGTCGCGGAAGACCATCAGTGTGGGAATCGACCGGATCCCGAACGAGCCGGCCAATTCCATTTCATCCTCCGTGTCCACCTTGCCGAACACGATCTCCGGGTGCTGCTCGGATGCGGCTTCGAAAATCGGGGCGAAGGCCCGACAAGGGCCACACCACGACGCCCAGAAGTCAACCAGCACGATGCCCCCGTCGCTCACCATCCCTTCGAAGTTCTGCTTTGTCAGGTCGACTGTGGCCATCGCCTACTCCTCTCCCAGATACCAATTCTGCAAACGCTTATACCCTTAGGGGTATTCCCGTCTCCATGCCGCCGGCCGACCACGGGCTGCGTGTCAGGGATCCAGCCACCGGAGAACCTCCCGATCGCCCTGAAGTTCCAGTCGGCGCCAGAGCACCGGATTCTCGCTCGACTGACTGGCGTGACAGCGGATCGCTCGGTGCTGGCTGGATCTTTCCACCTCGACCGACAGGTCGATCTCCTCGGGTTGTCTTCCCACGAATGTCGCCGGGAGAAACTCATCGTTCAGCTGTGCCGCTACCGCTTCGGGTAGGGCCCAACCGAGCACCGGTATGCCGATGTCGCCGGCCACCTCCCTGGCGACCTCCGTAGCCCGCACATGGTCGAGGTGCCCGGTGATCCCGCCCTCGTCGAAGACCAGCAGGAGGCTCGCAGCGACCAGGTCCACGGCATTGCGGACATCGGCCGATAGCTTGTCGGCCAGAACCTCGGTGAGTCGACCGTCCGGGTACTCGAGCAGGCGCACTGTTTCCACCCCGAGCTCGTCCGCGGCGGTGGCCAACTCATCTTCTCGGATCCGATGCAGATTCCCGCGGTCGACTCCCAGCATGGATGCCTCGCCGTGCGTGAAGCTGAGAACGGAGACTCGACTTCCCTGGTCGGCCCATGAACTCAGCGCCGCTCCCAGCCCGAAGGTCTCATCGTCGGGATGGGCGCAGACGGCAAGGACCGACGGCGTGGACGGCAGGCGGTCCTCGATGACATCGTGCATTCCCGTGATTCCTCCTCCCTCGGCCATGGCCCCGGTCGAGGAACCCCATGGATCCCCCCTCGGACTCTCCGGACCTCAAGGCTCCGGCTTGGCCTCGCTCCGACCTGGCCTCGTCCCGGCCCGGCCTCGCTCCGACCTGGCTCACAGTGGCCGTTTGGCCCTCACCAGGGTGTCGATTGCGTCCTTCGGTCCTGCATCTGTGTCCACGGCCCGCACCACCTGCTCAGCGCGCTCCACAGTCAGACCAGCTCGGACAGCCACCTCGGTGACATCGGCGACGTCGTAGAGGACCTCGGCGTTCGGCGGACCACCGAAACCCCTGGTCAAGTTCTCCCGGTCGTGAGCCACCACCAGGAGCGTGCCGCCCGGGGCCACTGCGGACACGGCCACCCCGAGCGCGGTCGAACGCTCAGGTTGCGGCAACTGCAGGTACAGCACGGCCACAAGATCGAATCCCACCGGCGGGGGCGTCCACTCCTGCACTGCAGATGCAACCCAGGTGGCCTCTACGTTGCAGAGGGAAGCGAGACGCTGTGCCTTTGCCAGGCCGACCGACGAGAAGTCCACGCCGGTCACCTCCCAGCCCTGCTCGGCAAGCCATACTGCATTGCGGCCCTCGCCGCAGGCAAGGTCGACTGCCCGACCCGGCGGGAGGTCGGCCACCTCGGAAACCAGAAACTGGTTCGGGGTACTTGTCCAGACCAGGTCATCTCCGCTGTAGCGCTGGTCCCACTGGTGGCGATCCACCGTTCAACCTCTCGGCGAGCCGGCGGCACGCAACGGTTGATGGAGGAGCGGCGCGATCAGGCAGAAGCCGAAGGCTCCGGCCGCCAGGGGGACGAGACCGGCGACCGACAACGCCAACCATCCCCCACCCAGGACCAACCCCACCCCGACCATCACCAGTCCGACGACGATGCGGACCCCGCGACCCAGACCACTGCTCATGAAGTTCACCACGGTCATCATTCCTCCCCTTCACTTGTCCTATATACCCCCAGGGGTACACTGGGTGCAACAGCAGGCCGTCGTCCCTATTCCCACGTCCGACACGATGCCGCGGTGAGAGCCGGCCGGTCCGCCCATGATCGTTCGACGTCCGTGGAGCTCCTGCCCGGTGTACCGAGCTCCAGAGACGCTCCGGGTACGCTTCGGATCGGTACTCTGACGACATGGGCCTGTACCGTGAGCACATCCTCCCGGTCCTGGTCGACCGGGCCTGTGGGACCGCCGGGCTGAAGAAATGGCGCGCCGAGCTGTCCCGCGGACTGTCCGGGCAGGTCCTCGAAGTCGGGTTCGGCTCCGGCCTCAATGTCGACCACTACCCCTCGACGGTCGAGAGAGTCCTGGCGGTCGAACCGTCTGCCAAGGCCTTCCGGATTGCACAGCGGCGGATCGACAGCTCGCCGGTGCCGATCGAACTGGTCGGTCTCGATGGCCAGTCGATCCCGGTGCCTGATGACACCTGCGACGATGCCCTCTGTACCTTCGCCCTGTGCACGATTCCCGACGTCAATGCCGCCTTGGCGGAAGTGAGCCGGGTACTCCGTCCCGGAGGCCGGCTCCACTTTCTCGAGCATGGCCTCTCTCCGGATCCGGGTGTGGCCGCTTGGCAACGCCGCTTGGAGCCCCTCCAGCGCCGGGTGGCCGATGGCTGCCATCTCACCCGTGACCCCGTCGCTCTGGTTCGGGACGCAGGCCTCGGCCTCGAGGACATCGACCAGCGCTATGGCATAGGACCAAAGCCCTGGAGCTGGTTCACCCGGGGAGTGGCCGTCAATCCCGGGTAGTGCCGGCAATTCGTCCGCTGCCGGGCTCGGCGGCACGGATGGCCGATTCGCAGGGGACCCGACGGCGGAAGGGACCGGGGTCGAGGGTTGCCTCTCACCGACCATTGCCCGGACGCTCGGTGCGGGCACGCTGCGGAGCACGCTGCGGAGCACGACGCGCTCAAGGTCCTCGTCCACCAGCCAGAGGGAGACCGTCCCCGACGGCTCGAAGAACCCCGATCTGCCCGGTGGCCGTTCACTCTGCCCCCCTCGGCAGCCGTCGACCAGCACCGCAGCCGCTCGTTGTCCAGCCCAATTGAGGACGAATTGCCCTAGTCGGGTCACCGTGGATGACCCAGGATGGCACCATGACCAAACGGATCGTGATCCTCGGTGGGGGGACCGGGGGAACGCTCGGCGCCAATCGTCTGCGACGGATCCTCCCCCGAGAAGACGTCGAGATCATCGTCGTGGACCAGAACGACCACCACGTCTACCAGCCAGGATTGCTCTTCGTGCCGTTCGGGCTGGCCAGCACCGAAGAGATCGTCCGCTCTCGGCATGATCAGCTGCATCGTGGAATCCAGTTCCGCCAGTCCCCGGTCGACCACGTCGACATCGATGCGGACACCGTACATCTCGGGGACGGGACTGAGCTGGCTTATGACGTTCTGGTCGTCGCATCGGGTTCCACCCTGGCCGAAGAGGAGACCGAGGGGCTCACCGGGCCCGGTTGGATGGAGAAGGTCTTCACCTTCTACGACATTGCGGGAGCCGCCGCACTGCATGACGCACTCGGGGGATTCGATGGAGGTCGTCTGGCGGTCAACGTGATCGACATGCCCATCAAGTGTCCGGTTGCACCTCTCGAGTTCTGCTTCCTGGCCGACTGGTTCTTCCAACAGGCTGGCATTCGCGATCGGGTCGAGTTGACGTATGTGACCCCTCTCGACGGCGCCTTCACCAAGCCGGTGGCGTCGAAGACTCTTGCCGGGTTGCTCGACGAGAAGGGCGTCACCCTGGTGACCGAGTTCAATACGGGTGAGGTGGACGGATCCGGAGGTCGACTCGTCTCCTACGATGGACGTGAGGTCGACTTCGACCTCGCCGTGGTGGTTCCCCTGCACAGTGGCGCCAGCTACGTGACGAGATCCAAAGGACTCGGGGACGAGTTGGGCTTCGTCTCGGTCGACGAGCACACGCTGCAGGCGACGGCCAAGCCAAATGTCTTCGCCATCGGCGACGCCGCTGGGGTTCCCGCATCGAAGGCCGGGTCGGTCACCCACTTCGAGGGGGAGGTCCTGGTCGAGAACGTCCGACGGTTCCTGGCCGACGAGCCGCTGGACGGCAGTTTCGACGGGCATACCAATTGCTTCATCGAGACCGGGTTCGGCAAGGCACTGCTCATCGACTTCAACTACGACACCGAGCCCCTGCCCGGGCACTTCCCCACCTCGGTGGGACTGCCGCTGTTGAAGGAGTCAAGACTCAACCACCTGGGAAAGCTGATGTTCCAGCCGCTCTACTGGCACAGCCTGCTGCCCGGCCGTGACCTTCCCGGTGTCGGGACGGCCATGCCCACTCGGGGCAAGGACCTCCAGAGCATTCCATGACCGCCCGTGCCATCCACCGGAATCGAAGGACAAGGAGCTGAGCATGCCCACCGCCACCTACGCCGGCACGACCGTTGCCGTCGACGATGAAGGGTTCTTCGAGGACCCGAGTCAGTGGACAGAGGCCATGGCGCCGGAGATCGCCAAGGAGCAGGGCATCGGCGAACTGACCGAGCCGCATCGGCAGGTGATCGAGTTCATGCGCGCCGAGTATGGCGAGAAGGGAACCGGACCCACCGTCCGGGTCCTCGGCAAGACGTCCGGCGTCTCGATCAAGGAGCTCTATCAACTGTTTCCGAAGGGACCGGCCAAGACCGCCGCCAAGATCGCCGGCATCCCCAAACCGTGGGGC
Organism: uncultured Acidimicrobiales bacterium; assembly: GCA_963806285.1. Lineage (GTDB taxonomy): Bacteria > Actinomycetota > Acidimicrobiia > Acidimicrobiales > RAAP-2 > Bog-756. The sequence goes on along the minus strand of CAWDXJ010000004.1, from coordinate 153,569 downwards.
TGCATCTAACCGCTCGGTCAGTCTCCCGATCACACAGAGAGGAGCAACATGAGTGACCCGATCGAAAAGGTGTCGATCATTGTCTCGAAAGGCTCCCTGGAGGGTGTCTATCCGGCGCTGATCATGGCCAACGGCGCCCGTGCTGAGGGGATCGAAGCCAATCTCTTCTTCACGTTCTTCGGCCTCGATGTGGTCCATCGATCGACGATCGACCACATCAAGGTGGCCACCGTCGGAAATCCGGGCCTGCACCTGGCGACCATGGCCGGTGGTCTGCCTGGGGTGTCGTCGGTCATGACTCACTACCTCGGGAAGAAGATGGAGAAGCTCGATATTCCCCCCATTCCCGAGTTCGTCGAAATGATCGCTGACACAGGTGCGGGGATCTACGCCTGCAAGGCATCGACGGATCTGTTCGAGCTGTCCAGGGACGACCTGATCGACCAAGTCATGGACATCATCACCGTCGGTGAGTTCTACGCCATTGCCGCCGGCGGTGAGATCATCTTCACGTAGGGCCCGGTGGTGGTCCCTCACGAAGGCGGTTTCCGAAGAGAGATCCCACCTGAGGATTCCACTGACCACCCGGCTATGGGCATCGGAGCACGGTAATGGCACTCTCTGACGGAGCAACGGTGGGAGCGGCACTCCGGGTCGGAAAGGCCCGCGTGCCGATCATCGGCTCGGCACGTGTATACGTCTGCGGTATCACCCCCTATGACACGACCCATCTCGGCCATGCCGCCACGTTCGTCTGGACCGATCTGGTCGCCCGGGTACTGCACCTGACCGGCGCACACGTAGACGTGTGCCGCAACGTCACCGATGTCGACGACCACCTACTGGCCGAGTCCAGGTCCCGAGGTGTCCCATGGCGCTCTTTGGCAACCCAGCAGACATATCGGTTCGAGCGCGATGCTTCTGACCTCGGAATCGTTCGCCCGGCCTTCGAACCGAGGAGTCACGACTACGTCGACGATGTCATCGGTCTCGCCCTGGGTCTCATCGCCCGAGGTGCGGCCTACGAACGTGACGGCTCCGTCTACTTCCGAGGGGAGCACGTGTTCGAGGCCGCGGGCCTCGATCCCACCGAAGCGGTCAGCCGGCTGGCGGAGGACTCGGCGCGCCATGACATCCCGTTGAATGAGACATCCGGGGGCCCACTTGATGTGGCCATCTGGCAACGCTCCTCCGGCGACGAGCCGGCATGGCCGGGGCCGTGGGGGGAGGGACGGCCCGGATGGCACGCCGAATGCGCGGCGATGGCTCTCTCCACTTTCGGGCCGACCGTCGACGTGCACGGAGGCGGGGCCGACCTCGAGTTCCCGCACCACGCCTACGAAGCGGCGCTGGCCGAAGCCTTTACCGGCGTGTCGCCGTTCGCCCGATCCTGGATGCACGTCGGAACGGTGAAGGTCAGGGGGCAGAAGATGGCCAAGTCCACCGGCAACCTCGTCCTCGTCCACGATCTGCTCCAACGCTGGCCCGCGGCAGCCATCCGATACCTGATCCTGGCGCGGCCCTGGCGGGACGACTGGGAATTCGAAGAGCACTCCCTCGAGCAGGCGAGTGCACACCTCGATGACATGTGGAGCAGAGCCACGAACACCGTCGACAGCGGCACCGCCCGGCGACAAGTCGTCGCAGCGCTCCTCGATGACGTCGACACCTCCCGTGCACTGGGCATCGCCAGGGAGGCAGGGGGACAGGTACTCACCGAGCTGATCGATCTTCTCGGTCTTCGCGACACCACCGCCCTGTACTGATCGGAGTGCCGGCGTACGCCGACGGGCGGCTGATGCTCGGACTTCATGGTATTGCGCGTACCCAGAGCGACCCGCCGACGGCAACGGCCTGGCAACGGCGTCCTGGTCGATGGCTGGGCTTCGATCGTGCGGATCAGCTTCGCAGGACCCCCCTCCAGACCACGGCCAGGGTCGTCAGCACGTCCGGGTCGGCGATCAGCTCGATCTCGCGAACCAGGCCGGCCTCGACGTGGAAGACGAAGGCGACCTTGACCGACCCGGCCATGATCCAGGCCGCGCCGGGGTCACCGTCGATGGTGACAGGTAGCCGCCCCCTTGGCGCCGTTGAAGCGGGCGGCCACGGCGGCGGCACCGTCGTAGACCGGATCCGCGCCCGTCCGTTGTCCGACCAGGTCGGCGCGCATGACAGCGTCGGGCGCGAGTAGGGAAAGCAGGTCGAGCGAGATCCCCGCCGCGGGCTGCGGTCGAGGAACGCGCCGACGACGCGACGGCTCTCGGCGCGCGCGGCCTGCGCCGCGACCGGCTCGGGTGCGCCCCTGCACCTTACGCCGTGCCCGGCTGGCCAGCTGGCGCACGGCGGTGCCCGAGCGGCCCATGACCGCACTGATCTCATCGAACGGATAGCCGAAGACATCGTGCAGCACGAACGCCGCCCTCTCGGCCGGCGCCAGGGCGTCGAGGACGATCTGCATCGCACCGCCCATCCGCTCGGCGAGCAGCACGTCGGCCTCCGGGTCGGGCGCCGCCCGCTCGCGCGGTCATCCCGGCTTCGGCCTCCGACCTGGTGCGCCGCTTGCGCAGGTGGTCGAGGCACAACCGGGTCACGACGGTGGTCAGCCAGGCAGGCAGGTCGTCGACGTCGTCCGGCGCGGGAGAGCCGAAGCCAGGCTTCCTGAAGCACGTCGTCCGCATCGGCTTCCGACCCGAGGATCCGGACAGCGATCGCAGTCAGCCGGGGCCGTTCGGCGTCGAAGTCGGTCACGTCCATGTCGGGCATCGGTCACATCCTATTGACGTTCGCCGCCCCGGCGATGTGACCGGCAGTCGTTGTCACATCCGCTGATCGGCATGCGTCATAAGGGCATGAATACTCTGCAATCCATCGTCCACCCCGTCCGCAGCCTCGATGCGGCCAAGGCGGTCCACGCCGCCCTTCTCGGCATCGAGCCCCACACCGACGAGTCCTACTACGTCGGGTTCAATGTGGGGGGTGTGGAGATCGGCCTCGACCCCAAGGGGCACGAGAAGGGCCTGAACGCACCGGTTCCGTACATTCGCGTCGCCGACCTCGACACCGCCCTCGCCGAGGTGCTGGAGGCCGGTGCCACGACTTCCGGTGGGCCGCAAGACGTCGGAGGTGGCACGCGCATCGCCACGGTCACCGACGCGGACGGCAACGCCCTCGGTCTCATCCAGAGCAGCTGAGGAGTCGGTGGGACGTCCGTGAGCCGGGCCGGCCGAGCACGGCCCCGGACCACCGGGACGGCGATCTCCGCCAGCCGGGAACGAGACGGCTGGCGCCTCCGACCGGTGGCGATGGCTGCGGATGCATCTACGCATCTACGCTGGCACTGCCGGTTACCGCTGCTTGCGACGCCGAGGCGAACTCAGATGAGGCTCCGATAGGAAGGGAGTGACCCCACATCATGAAGACAATGACCTGCAGACAGCTGGGTGGCCCATGTGACTTTTCGCTCCGTGGCAACACTGCTGATGAGGTGATAAAGGCCGAGGACAGCCACCTGAGGGAAATGGTGGCAAGCGGCGATACCGCCCATGAGAGCGCTTTGAAGGAGATGAAGGGCAGGTGGAAGCACCCGATATCCGGGATGGGCTGGTACCGGAATACCAAGCGTGAGTTCGCTGCACTCCCCGAAGGGTGACCATCCTCCCGGACTCGTGAGTTGCTCAGGTGTCCTCGAGCGGGTGGCGATCCATCGATGAGTCACCTGACGGCGGGTGCCGGATGGGTGGACATCCTCGGCCTGGGTGCGGCCGTGTCCAGCCTCGTCTTCCTCCACCTCGCCCCGACCGGCCTGTCTCCCGGGCACAACCCGGTGAGCCAGTACGGCATCACCCCGTATCGGGCCGGCTACCGCTCGGCCACCATCGGGTTGGCCGTCGCCGGAGCTGGTGCAGCTGTCGGCGTGGCCAGGGCCTCGAGCGGACGCGGTGTCGGGTCGGCGGTCGCCCTCCTGGTCGTCTTCGCCGTGGCCCGGGCGGTGATCAGCTGGTATCCGATGGATGCGCCGGACGCGGTCCGCACGTCCACCGGGCACACCCACGGAGTCATCGCGGTGGTTACGTTCACAGCAGCCACGCTGGCAGCGCTGCAGCTCGGCCGGGCCCTTACCGGGCCCGGCCGATGGCACGCACTCTCGCCGTGGTCGACCGGTCTCGGACTGCTCATGGCCGGGTCCGTCGTCGGTATGGTCGCGGCGCGGAGGAACGAAGGCCTGCGCCGCTACTTCGGCCTCGTCGAGCGCGCCCTCTACGTGGCCATCATCGCCTGGTTGGCCATGCTCGGTGTCGCCCTGGTGCACGGAGCCTGAGCGGTCACCGGTTCGGTGTCCCGATGACCCGATCGGTCCCGCGGCGACGACGGGCGCAGGCGACCCGGAACGATCAGGTCTCCGCGGCGTGGCCGCCGATCTGTCCGGCTACCCCACAGCGGTGCTGATCGACCGCTCCAACGGCCCGCCCTCGCGCAGGCCGGCGATGATGCCGGCCGCCACCGCCACCGCGGCCAGGAACAGCGCGGTGACGGTGAAGGCGTGATCCGCTGACGACGACGCCGGGGTTCCTCCCCCCGGCGAGGTCGAAGACGAGCCCGGTGAGCGCCAGACCGAGGGCCGTGCCCATCCCCCTGGTCATGTTGAGCACGCCCGAGGCCAGACCGGATTGACCCTGGGGCACCGAACCCATGATGGCGGCGTTGTTCGGGGGCGTGAACAGCCCCAGCCCGACCCCCACGGCGGCCAGAGCACCAGGAACAACGACGTCGTCGGTCGGAGCACACCCAGTACGGTCAGCCCGCCGGCCACGGTCGCCATACCCCCGATGGTGAGCGGCCGGGCACCGAGTCGATCCGCCAGGCGCCCGGCGATGGGGCGGTGATCCCGAGAGCGAGCGGCATGGCCATCAACTCGAGGCCGGACCGTACCGACCCGAAGCGCAGCCCACGCTCCAAGTAGAAGGGAACCAGGAACAGGACACCGAACATGACCAGGTAGGACAGCATGCCGCTGGCGATGCCGGCGCTGAAGCGGGACCGCCGGAACAGTCCCATGTCGAGCATCGGCTCGGGGCATCGGACCTCTCGCCTGATGAATCCGAAGGCCAGGGCGATCCCCAGCACGAACAGCCCGATGATCGTGGGTGAGGTCCATCCCTTCGAGTTTCCGAAGGAGATGGCCGTGAACACCGCCACCACGGCCGGGAAGAACAGGGCCAGTCCGATCCAGTCGAACCGCACCCGGGCCTGGAGGTGGCGGCTCCGGGGGACCAGCAGGAGCCCTGCGATCATCCCGAGCAGGCCGAAGGGAACGTTGACGAAGAAGATGAGCCGCCATCCACCTGCCGCCAGAAGGAACCCCCCGACGGTGGGGCCGAGGGCCAGGCCCGACGGCCTGGGCGGCACCTTGGATCCCGATGGCCCTGCCGAGCGACGACTTCGGTACCGCCAGCACGATGATGGCCACGCTGTTGGCCTGCAGCAACGCCGCACCCACTGCCTGAAGCGCCCTGAACCCGATGAGCGTGCCCAGGTTCGGGGCCAGGCCGCACAGCGCCGATCCGACGATGAAGATCCCGAAGCCGTAGACGTAGAGAAGCTTGTGCCCCCACATGTCGGCGAACCGGCCGACGGCGGCCACGGTGGCCACCAGCACCAGCAGGTAGCTGAGGCCGACCCAGGTCACGGCACCGACGCCCGCGTGGAACGTCCGTTGCAAAGTGGGAAGCGCCACGGTCACGATGCTGGCGTCGAGCTGACCCATGAACGCCCCGATGCACACGGCCGCCACCGCCAGCCAGAACGCATTGGGCCGTCGGCGGATGACCTCGGGACGCCTCGGCTCGACCACCAGGCGATGCCATCCGACCGGCCTCGGCTCCTCGAGTGTGTCCACCTTCGAATTGTGGCGCCCCCCAACCGAGAAAGATAATAGATATTTGCTGTACTAAGGATAAGATTTCCAAATGGATACCCGCCGCCTCCAACACTTCGTGGCCGTCGTCGACCATGGTGGTTTCACCGCCGCCGCCAAAGCCACCTTCGCATCGCAACCTGCGCTCTCCCTGGCCGTCAAGGAGCTCGAGGCCGACCTCGGGACCCCTCTCTTCGACAGGATCGGGCGGAGGGTCCAGCTCACCGCGGCCGGAACCGCTCTCCTCGGGCCGGCCCGCCAGGTCCTCCGTGACCTCGAGACCGGTCGGGCTGCGGTGACCGCCGTCTCCGGCTTGGAGTCAGGCGTCCTGTCCCTGGCGTGCCTTCCGACCCTCGCCGCTGACCCTACGGCGACGCTCATCGGCCGGTTCCGTGGTCACCATCGGGGAGTCCGCGTCGACCTCGCCGCCCCCGAGGACTCCCGCGAGCTGTTCGAACTGGTCGAGACGGGGACATCCGAGCTCGGGCTCACCGATGCCCTGGGAGTCCCCGCCGCGCTCGAGTCCACCGCACTCGGTTCCCAGGTGCTCGTCTTCATCCATCCCCCGGGCACGGCCACCAGCGTCGCCACATCCGCACTGATCGACTTCGAGGACACCCTCTTCGTGGCATCACCCGAAGGGACCTCGACGCGACGACTCCTCGATGAGCGGCTGGGATCGGTGGGGGTCAAGCCGAAGCTGGCGGCGGTCTCCGCTCAGCGAGACGCCATCCTTCCTCTGGTACTCGCCGGCGCCGGGGCTGCGCTCGTGCCCGAGTCGATGGCGGAGGTCGCCGAGAAGCTCGGAGCGGTCATCTCACGGCCCGACCCACCGGCCGTCCGGGAGCTGGCACTGGTCCACCGGACCGGTCCCCTCTCCCCTGCCGCCGCCCGGTTCGCACGACTCGCCACACCCGATCCTGTGCTCCGAGATCGGGCCGATCTGCCTTCCCATGGGTAGGAGGCCGGGCCCTGGCCACGTCGGGACGCGGAACGCCCGTCCCGAATCGGACCCGGTCGACCGGCATGGGGGTGGTCTCGGTCCCGCCGCCGGGAGCTCAGCCGTTGGTCGGCAGCTCCGAGAAGGGAAGGTTCTTCTCGTTGCCGGGCTCCTTGGGAAGGCCGAGGACCCGCTCTCCCAGGATGTTGCGCTGGATCTGGTCGGTTCCGCCGTAGATCGGCGGGGCCTGGGCATACAGGGCGCTCATCGTGACGGCGGCCAGGAAGGGATTCGCGGTGGCTTCGTCGAGGACCTTCTGGTCCGCAGGCCTGTAGGCATGGAGCATGCCCTGGGACCCCACGATCCGCAGTCCGACGTCACGTTGGAGCCGGACGATGGTGCTCATGGACAGCTTGGCGATGTTGGCCATGCCCGGGACGTCGCCCCCCGAGGCCCGCACGGCTTTGACCCGTTCGGCGTTGTAGCGGCCGAGCTCGCCGAGGATGTGGAGCCGGGCCAGGTCCTGGCGGACCGTCGGATCGGCGCTCGATCCGTTTCCCCGCGCCAGGTCGACGAGCAGGTTCGGACGGCCCAACCGGCCCGCTCCGTGCTCGTCCGAGGTCGGCTTCGCCCGCCTCCCCTGCTGGGCGGGCTTGACGAAGTCACCCGCCCGCCGGGTGAGATTGCCGGCGACGGTGCCGGGTGTGGCGATGGCGACCCCGGCGGATCCCCCGCCGGCGCCCAGACCCGACCGCTCGTGTCCGAGGGTGGTGTTCGCCACCGCCCATCCGTTGTCTCGGCCGCCGATGATGGCCGAGGTCGGGACCCGGGCATCGGACAGGAAGACCTCGTTGAACAGGGCGTGGCCGGTCAGCTCGCGGAGGGGACGGACCTCGACCCCCGGCTGGTGCATGTCCAGGGCGAAGTAGGTGATTCCCTTGTGCTTCGGGAGGTCGACCGAGGTGCGGGCGAGCAGCATGCCGAAGTCGGCGCTCTGCCCGAGCGAGGTCCAGACCTTCTGTCCGTTGACGATCCATTCGTCACCGTCCTCCATCGCCCGCGTGGTGAGGCCGGCGAGGTCGGAGCCGGCGCCGGGCTCGCTGAACAGCTGGCACCAGGCCCGCTTCCCGGTGACGATGTCGCGGACATAGTCGTCGATCTGTTCCGGGGTCCCGTGGTCGGCAATTGTGGGTCCGGCCAGCAGGAGCCCGAGTCCGTTCGGGGCCCCGAGCGCACCGAAGTCGGCGATCTCCTGGGCGATCTCGACACCCACGACTGCGGGCCACGCCGCGCCCGTAGGCGGACACGGCCAGGGTGGGTGCGGCCCAGCCCGACGTACCCAGGCGCTCCCACCAGTCGCCGACGGTGAGGTCAGGGTCCCAGTTCCGCCCGAGCCACGATCGCAGGTCGGCGAGGAGCTCATCGCTGCTCGGCGACGGCGACGATCGGTCGATCGACACGCTCCTCCCTCCCTCTCCGGCTCCCGGCCCGGCGGGTACTCCTCCGCCGGTTCGTCACGAGTGCCTTGAACAGTACCGCCTGGCGTCTGGCGATGTCCGGTGCGGGCGCTAATGGGGATCGACGGACCTGGCCTCCGCCGCCGGTGCCCGCAGCCAGGCCACGGCCCCGATGAGCAGGGCCACCACGGCGCCGCCCACCACCACGGCGCTCACCGACGTGGCCGAGGCGACCGCTCCCCCGACCATCAGGCCCAGTGGCACCGTCCCGCCGAACCCCATGATCCAGAGGGCCATCACCCTGCCGCGCACCTCATCGTCGATGTGCGCCTGGATGGCGGTCGACAGGGCGGTGACGGTGACGAAGTAGGCATAGCCGACGGCGAGCACGATCGGGTAGGCGAGCCAGATCTCCCGGATCAGCCCGAACACCCCGAGGCAGAGGGCGAAGCCGACCAGTCCCGCCCGTATCAGCACGAGCCGGGAGGTGCCGACGAACACCGTGCCGACCGACACGGCGCCCAGGGCGGCGCCCAGGCCGAACAGGGCGTAGAGCCCGCCGTAGACAGCTCCGGCCGGATTGATGTGCAGGTCGCGGGCCGCGACCACCGGCATCAGCCCGATGAACGGGAGGCAGAAGAACGAGACGCTGAAGATGGTGACCAGGCAGTAACGCACCAGGGGATCCGCCCGCGCCACCTCGAGGCCCCCGAGCAGCCGCTTGATCCCCGACGGGCGCCGGCCCGGGTCGGCCCCCGGCACTGCTCTCCTGATCGCCGCCCGGGCGATGACGAAGATGGCGAACCCGTAGGTTCCGGCGTTCAGGACGAAGATCCCCCATGCGTCGACCACCGGCAACAGGAGGCCCCCGATGGCCGGACCGATCACCCGGGAGAGATTCATCTGCACCGACTGGAGCGAGACGGCCCCGGGAAGGTCACGCTTCGGGACCAGCACCGGGAGGACGGCCGAGAGCACCGGGGCGTTCAGCGCATTGCCGATCCCGATGGCCAGCACGCACCAGAACACCAGTTGCGTCGAGGGGTGCGGCCTCGACGCCACCCAGGCCAGCGCCAGGGAGAACAACGAGCTGCTCCACCTGGCAGCCGATGAGGAGCCTCTTGCGATCGACCAGGTCGGCGAGCGCCCCTCCCACGATCGACAGCACGAAGAGCGGACCGAGCTGGGCGAAGCCGATGGCGGCCACATAGGTGGCCGAATGGGTGAGCTGGTACGCGAACACGCCGAGCGCGATGTTCTGCATCCAGGTGCCGATGTTGGACGCGAAGGTGCCCAGCCATACGGATCGGAACGCCGGGTGGCTCAGCGCGCCCCGTGCCGTTCCGGGGGTGTAGGGGAGGTCCCCGTCGACCTGGGCGTCGTCGGCCTGGTCCAGACGGGCCTCGGGGGCCTTCGAGCGACCCGGCCGCGACCAGGACCGCCCCGACGGCTGCGAGTCCTCGATCCCGGTCATCCGTCGATGATGGCACGCACCCCGACTGCACTTCCCTGCTGATCGTCACCGCTGAGCCCCAGGCCGGCCGCCGAGGACCGGCCCCGGCCGGAGGCCGGATCGGGAACCGGGTCCGCCACCCGGTCGGTCAGTCCGCCAGTGCCTGGTACACCAGGGCGCGCAGCTGGGATCGGAACGGGTAGGCGGCCGAGGGGATGAGTTGGGTCATGAACACGACGGTGACCCCCTCCACCGGGTCGACCCAGAACGCCGTACTGGCCGCGCCACCCCAGTAGTACTCTCCGGGCGACCCGGCGGTGGCGGTGGCGGCGGGTCCCTTGCCAACGGCGAAGCCGAGCCCGAACCCCACGCCGCTGAACTCGGACTCGCCGAAACCGCCGGTGGCCATCTGGGCCAGCTCCCCCTGGTTGGGGAGATGGTTGGCGGTCATCAGTTCGAGGGTCTTCCGACCGATGATCCGACGCCCGTCGAGCTCCCCCCGGTTGACCAGCATGTGGCAGAAGCGGAGGTAGTCGACCGAGGTCGAGACCAGCCCACCGCCGCCCGAGAGGAAGGAGCGCCTCCGACGGTACGGGCTCTGCTCGGGGTCGTCGATCAGCTCCGGTGCGTCTCCCGGTCGATAGCGGTAGCAGGCGGCAAACCGGCCGGCCGAGCCATCCGGTACCGAGAACCCGGTATCGGCCATCCGGAGGGGCTCGAAGAGGTTGGCCCGGAGGTAGCTGTCGAACGCCTCGCCAGAAAGGATCTCCACCAACCGGGCACAGACGTCGGTGGACACCCCGTAGTTCCACCGGGTGCCCGGTTGGAACTTGATCGGGAATTCGGCCAGGAGCGAGCACAGACCCTCGAGGGTCATGCCCGAGCGGTTGGCACGCAGCGCCGCGTTGAACCGGTCGTCGGTGGGGTGGCCGGGCACCAGGCTCCCCGCCAGGCCGGTCATGTGGGTCAGTGCGTCGCGCACCGACACCGGCCGCAACTGATTGCTCATGTCCATCGACCCGTCAGGCCGGAGCTCACCCACCTGGAGGCCGCGCCACTCGGGCAGGTAGCGGTGGAGCGGATCGGTCAGCTGGAACATCCCCCGCTCGTAGAGCTGCATGAGCGCAATGGAGGTGATCGGCTTGGTCATCGAATAGATGCGCCAGATGGTGTCGTCCCCGACCGGCTTGGACCGTTCCCTGTCCATCCAGCCCAGCGACCGCCAGTAGGCCAGCCTTCCCCCACGGGCCACCGCGATCTGACACCCCGGGATCTTGCCGGTGGCCACGTAGCGGTCCTCGAAGTGCGCGGTGATCCGTTCGAGGCGCTGCTCGTCGAATCCGGCTCCGTCGGGGTCGGTCTTCACGAACCGGCTCGGTCCTTGGCCACCTCGTCGTACGTGTCGTAGTCGGAGAGGGTGTCCGCCGCGTGCTCGTACTCGAGCAGTCCCGCCTCCCCCCAGCGCTCCCGCAGGTAGCCGTGGTTGGCGTCGAGCAGCCCGAGCTTGCCCACGTTGGGGACCAACTTGGCGAAGAAGCCGCGCTGGAAGCCGGCGAACGGGCTGGTCTTCATCTTTCCGGCAGCAGCAGCCAGATGGGGCATGAGGGCGTGGAGGTCGACTCCGAGCCGCTCCCAGACCTCAGGTGTGGTCGACCGCGAACGGTTGCGCAGCGTATTGTCCAAAAGGAACTCCTGGCGGTCCTTCAGCTCCACGTCGCTCAGCCCGGCGTAGAACTCCTTGAGGGTCAGTACCCCGAAGGCCACATGTCGGGCCTCATCCGACATCACGTAGCGGAGCAGCTTGTTGAGCAGGGGCTCGGTCGTGCGACGGAGCATGTCGCCGAAGGCGGCGAGGGCGAGGCTCTCGATGACGATCTGCATTCCCAGGTAGGCGATGTCCCACCGGCTGTCCTCGAGCAGGACGGTGATCTGCTCCTCGAGGAACGGGCTCATCGGGTACGCCTCCCCGACCTTCAGGTCGAGGTACTTGGCGAACACCTCGGTGTGGCGGGCCTCGTCCATGGTCTGGGTCGACGCGTAGTACTTGGCATCGATCCACGGCACCGTCTCGACGATCTTGGCCGCGGTGAGCATCGCCCCCTGCTCGCCGTGCATGAACTGGCTGATGGATGCCTTGAACATCTCGATGCCGAGGGCGGTGAACTCGGGATCCTCCCAGCTGGCAATGGGAGAGCCGGGTTCCGACGAGGCGATGCGGACCAGCTTCATCATGGGACCGCGGTGGTCGATGAGCGCCTTCGGGATCCACTTCGGTGTCCCAGTCCAGGTCGGTCACACTGTTCCACTGCGAGCCCATGGCCTTGTTGTAGAGGGTGACCAACTGGGTCCGGCACCGTTCGTAGTCCCAGAGGTAGATGCGGTCGGCATGGTCCTGGACGATCTTGAACGTCGCGGCCATGTCGGATGCGGAGACCGGATCAGGCGTACCCCCGGCGACCATCAGCCGCGCCTTCCCAACATGTTGGCGTTGGGCGCCGCCTTCGCCACGAGCCCGGGGATGACGTCACCGAGCTCGGCTGCCTCCCACCGGTCGCCCTTGTCGGCCCCGGGGCCGGCCACCCATCCCTCGGCCACGCTGATGTGTCCGCCGTGCACGTTGAACACCCTCCCGGTGATGTCGGCCGAGGCCGGGCTGCCCAGCCAGACCACCAGCGGTGCGATGTTGTCCGGATCGTTCGGGTCGAATTCGTCCGGCTTGCGGCCGGCAGCGCCCTCGGCGAAGCCGAGGTTCTCGGTCATCCGGGTCAGCGCGGCCGGCGCGATGGCGTTTACGGTGACGCCGTAGCGGCCGAGCTCCATGGCGCTGATCACGGTCATGGAGGCGATACCCGCCTTGGCCGCACCGTAGTTGGCCTGGCCGACGTTGCCGTAGATCCCCGACGGCGAGGTGGTGTTGATGATGCGGGCGTCGTTCAGCTGCCCGGCCTTCGAACGGTCGCGCCAGTACCCGGCGGCATGCCGCATGGGGGCAAAGGTTCCCCGGAGGTGGACCCGGATCACTGCGTCCCACTCGGCCTCGGTCATGTTCACCAGCATCCGGTCGCGCAGGATCCCAGCGTTGTTCACCACGACGTCCAGCCCACCGAACGTCTCGACCGCGGTGTCGATCAGCCGCCCGGCACCTCCCCAGTCGCTGATGTCCTCGCCGTTGGCCACGGCCTCGGCACCCATGCCGCGGATCTCCTCGACCACCTGGCCCGCCGGCCCGGCCGAGGATCCGGTGCCGTCGACTTCGGCTCCGAGGTCGTTGACCACCACCCTGGCTCCCTGTCGGGCGAACTCGATTGCGTGGCCGCGGCCGATCCCCCGTCCGGCCCCGGTGACCACCACTACCCGTCCGTCACAGATCCCAGCCACCGCACCCACCTTCCCTGTCCCGCACCACTGCCGGTATCGCTGAGGTCGATTCTACGAAGTCCACCGCGCCGGCGTTCGATCGGTTTCGATCGGTTTCGATCGGCTCGATAGGCCGGATCGGCCGGATCGGCCGGATCGGCCGGATCGGCCGGCGGAGCCTCCGGTCCCCTCATGGTGGGCGCAGAATTCCGTCGATCTCCTCCAACTCGTCCGGCGAGAAGGAAAGGCCCTGGATGGCGGCGACGTTCTGCTCCAGCTGGAGCAGACTGCTTGCTCCGACCAGCGTCGAGGTGACCCGCGGATCCCGCAGGGTCCAGGCCAGGGCCAGCTGCGCCATGGTCTGGTGACGCCGCCCGGCGAGCTCCCGGAGGGAGCGGACCTTGGCCAGGGCCTCGTCACTAACCTGGGTCCGATCCAAGGTCCCCGGCCTGCTGGCCCGCGAGCCGGGTGGAACGCCGTCGAGGTAGCGGTCGGTCAACAGTCCCTGGGCCAGCGGGGAAAAGACGATGCATCCGATTCCGAGGCGGCCGAAGGCATCCAGGAGACCGTGCTCGATCCAGCGGTTGAACATCGAATAGGGAGGCTGGTGGATGAGCAGTGGCGTGCCCAACCGGCAGAGGACGGCCGCAGCCGCTTCGGTCTGCTCCGGGGGATAGGAGGAGATCCCCACATAGCGTGCCTTGCCGGCGCGCACCGCCGAGTCCAGCGCTCCCATCGTCTCCTCGAGGGGCGTCTCCGGGTCGAACCGGTGGGAGTAGAAGATGTCCACGTAGTCCAGCTGCAGGCGCCGAAGGCTGGCGTCGAGGCTGCCGAGGAGGTACTTGCGGGATCCCCCGTCGCCGTAGGGCCCCGGCCACATGTCATAGCCCGCCTTTGTCGAGATAATCAGCTCGTCGCGGTAGGGGGCCAGGGAGCCGTTGAGCACCCGGCCCACATTGGACTCCGCCGCCCCGTACGGAGGCCCGTAATTGTTGGCCAGATCGAAGTGGGTCACACCCAGGTCGAAGGCCCGGGTCAGCATCCCCTCCACCTCGCCGGGCGGACGGGCGTCACCGAAATTCTGCCATGCCCCGAGCGAGACCAGGGGGAGCTTGAGGCCGCTGCTCCCGCATCGGCGGTACTCCATCTCTTCGTAACGATGTGCGGTCGCCGTGTGCTCCATCGCCCCAAGCTAGATCAGCAGCCGGCGTCCCCACCCGTCCGTTGGCCGGAAGCGTTCGCCTGGCCCAGTCCGCCCTTGTCGTCGCAGGCACTCCACCCCCCGTCGACTCCCACCCGGCAGCGCAGGGGCCGGGTCGGCCCCAACGGCATCGACCTCACGACACCTGCAGAGCTCCTGAGACCGATCCGAGGCTGGGGGCATTGCCGAACGGGAAGATGCCACCATCCGAGGCGATCATGGTGTACCCGGCGTCACCGGCCGATGAGGCGATACCGACGATCGGCTGAGTCGGTGGTGTGGCTCCGAGTGAACCCAGGAAGGGGCTGGTACCGAAGGTGAACACACCGCCATCGTCGGCCACGAGGCGATAGCCGGTGCCGGTCGCGGTCTCAATACCGATCACCGGTCGATTGAGATGGATGTCTCCCGTCGAGCCCAGGAAGGGAGCGCCAAATGAGAAGACACCTCCATCGGCGGCCACCAGCCAATAGCCCCCGGTACGGGGATCGAGTGCCATGCCCACGACAGGTTGGTTGAGGCGAGTCGAGCCCATCGATCCCCGGAAGCCCGCGTCACCGAACGAGAACACTCCTCCATCGGAGGCGACCAAGAAGTAGCCCTTGCCATCTCCGGTGCTGGCCATACCAACGACGGGCTGATTCAGCGCCATGCCACCGGTCGATCCATAGAACGGTGCGTCTCCGAAGGCGAAGACACCCCCGTCAGAGGCGACCAACCAGTACCCCTTGCCGTCAGGTGTCGAATCCATGCCGACAATGGGGTGATTGAGAGGGAGCCCGCTCATCGAGCCGTACGTGGGCGCGTCGCCGAAGGCGAGGACCTGACCATCGGCCGCGGATTGCCAATACCCCTGGCCATCCGGCGTGGCCGCAACGGCGACGAACTGAGATGAGGTCGTCCCGCAACGAGGCAGCGTCAATGCGTACGAGCCCGAGATCGGCCAGGGCGAAACCGGGGTCAGGTTCGTGGCCGGAACTCCCATCACACCCATGTGGACGGCAATGACGTGTTGTCCGGCGCCGAAGAGGGGTGAACGGGTAGTCCAGAGCACCGTGGAAACCCCGGGGCCGACGGTGACGGGCGTACCCGTGGCGACCTGGTCGGGACTGTCATAGATCGAAAGGGTCACCGTTGTCGGCTGCCCTGGCGGGAGCCCGTAGAAGCTGTAGACGAACTCAGGGACGCCGCCTGCACAGATGCCGGTCGCGCTGTACGAGGGGCCCGCCGGTGCGGCACCGGTCCATCGGGCAGGTCCCACCGAGAGGGCCGCACAGGATCCGAGGAGAAGCAGCACCGCCACGGTCTTGCGGAAGGGTCCGAGGACCATCGACACGTTATCCTCCCGTAGGTCCGGCTCTTTGGTGGCTCCATGACCGGTCAGGTCGACGCTTGACCAGACTGTACACGGGGCAACTGACGGCTGAAGGCAGAGGAGGATCGCCTCGCCGCGACCCGACTGGCGGTGTCCCCCGCCGGTCGTCGGGACTGCCACGCATCGGTAGCGTCCCAGAGGTTGAAGGTATACGGTCATCGCAATCAGCCCGACGACAAGGGGAATCAATGCGTAGAGCCGTGATGGTGGGCGCCGTCGGGGTCGCGGTGGCGATGGCGATGGCAGTGGCGTCGGTCGCCGGCGGTGGACCCGTTCGTGCAGGCCTGCTCGGTAAGGCGACGCAGGGCCCACCATTCGGATACTGGCTGACCGCTTCGGACGGCGGCGTCTTCTCTTTCGGAGCTGCGCCCTTCTACGGCTCCGGGGTGACGGTTCCTGGGGTGTGCGCATTCAGCCCGCAACCTCCCAGCACACTCAATGGGTCCTCGGGGTGTGACGCGATTGCGCCGACCCCGAGTGGGAACGGGTACTGGCTCCTGAACGCTTCCCGCTGGCCGACGGCATATGGACAGGCAGGCCAACCGCTCCAGATCGGTTGCACCGGTCTGAACGGCGCCACCGGGAGATGGGCCGGGATGACTTCTTCTGCGACCGGCAACGGCTTCTTGATGGTCAGCTCGAACGGAGCGGTGGCCGGGTGCGGTGATGCACACCCCGACGGCGGGCTCAGCTCCTTGCCCCTCGCCGCTCCGGTTGTCGGGATGGCATCCACGCCCGACCACAAGGGCTACTGGTTGGTGGCGGCCGACGGCGGCGTCTTCACCTTCGGCGATGCCTCCTTCTACGGCTCGATGGGGGGGAGTCGCCTCAACGGACCGGTGGTCGGCATTGCCGCCACCTCCGACGGCAGGGGCTACTGGTTGACATCGACCGATGGTGGCGTCTTCTCGTTCGGTGACGCCATGTTCTATGGTTCGATGGGAGGAACGCACCTGAATGCCCCGGTCGTCGGCATCGCCCCAACGGTGGATGCGAAGGGCTACTGGTTGGCCGCCGCCGACGGTGGGGTGTTCTCCTTCGGCCGTGCCCGGTTCGAGGGTTCCATGGGCGGCAGTCCGATCAACGCCCCGGTCGTCGGCATCGCCACCTGGCCCTCGGAGCCCGCCTGACCTGCAGCTGACGGGCCGGCAACCCATCGGGGAGTGTCTGCTTGCTCTCATCCGTGGGTGGCACCGTTGGGAAGCGTCGGAATCGGCCAGGACGGATCGCGCCTCCACGATGACCAGTCTTCGGCGAAGGGACCCTGACGCGAGTGGATGAGGGAGGTGACAAGCTGTCGGGCGTCATCGACGCGCCGGTGGAGCGCGTCGTCGATCAGACCGAGACGGCGAGCCTGGGCGTACTCGTCCTCGTCCTTCCAGCGGTAGCCGGACAGGTCCACCTCCACGACCAAGTCCAAGAGCAGGTCGAATGTGTCGATTCCCAAGGAAGTCCGGTGGCAGGGAAGGACGAAGTCGACATACCAGCCGCCGGAGCGGCCCTCGGCGCTGAAGAACTGGCTGATGCTGAAGTACTGGTCTGCTGCGAATCGGACGAGCAAGGTGGTATCCCGCCAGGTCCACCGCCCCATCTCCCAGGAGCCGGCAGCCATATTGGGGATGCCCTGCTTCCGCACGTCTTCGTTGCCGGTGCGCTGCGACTCGATCCAGGTGGTCGGCGCGAGCATCTCGACACCCGGCCAGCACGCGAGCACCAGCTCGGTGCCGGTGTCCCGGATCACCCGGAAAGGGGCTGCCGTCCACACCTTGCCCCGCAGCACGTCTCGGCGCACCACCGTCGAGCCTTCGGGAAAGGCCGGACCACCGGTTCCCTCGAGGTGCACCGTCGCCATGGCGCCGAATGGTAGCGGTCGGGGCGTTGGCTGAAGCGGCTGTCCACCGGTAGCCGTCGCTTACGGGCACTAGATGCCGAAAGGCTCCGTCCGCACCCTGGCGACCAGCCCGGGGTCACCACGGATCGCCACCCGGGCCGCCGTCTGGCGGCCGGCTCCGAACAGGGTGAGCTCGCCGGGATCGCCCTCGATGACAACCTGCGGTCCGGTCCCGCCCTCCTTGGTGCCGCGTCCCGGAGCGACCAGCGCAATCGACGCCGTCATCTTCTTCGCCATCCCGCCGGGGCCTACCCGCGCCCAGAGGGCGTCGGCCAGCCCCGGCGACAACGGGCGGGGCTCCCAGCCCGGTTGAGCCCTGCGAACATCCTCGACATGGATGAAGAACTCGACGGTGTTCATCGGGCCGTCGAAGAGGCGGAGGAGCGGCGGCGGGCCCCGGCGCACCAGATCGACCAACTCGGTCCACGGAGTGCGGTCCCGACGCGACCGGCGGACCCGGTCGGTGTAGTCGGCCAGCGGCGGCCACACCAGTCCCGGACCGCTGTCGGGCCGACGCTCGCGCACCACCAGATGGGCGGCCAGGTCGGCCGTGAGCCACCCCTCACAGAGGGTCGGCGCGCCGGGACCGAGCCCGACCAGTAGATCACAGAGGGTCTCGCGCTCCTGTCGGGCGGGGGTCACCGCGGCCATGGCCGCATGTTACGCCTGAGGAGGGCACGGGAGGACCCGGCACGGCACGGCGGTCCGACCGATGGCTCGCTGGGCCCCGTCGAGCCCCGACCCACTCCCAGCCACCGGCGCGGTCACTCCGGGATGTGCTGAACTCAGCGGCATGGACGCCAGCCGCCCCCTGCGATGCGCGGTCATCGGTGCGGGGATGGCCGGCATTCTGAGCACCATCGAGCTGACGGAGGCCGGGCTCACCGACGTCACCGTCTACGAGAAGAACGACCGGGTCGGCGGGACCTGGTACGAGAACACCTACCCGGGCCTCTCCTGCGATGTGCCGTCGCATCTCTACTCCTACTCCTTCGCCCTCACGTCGGAGTGGAGCCATCCGTTCTCGCCCGGCCCGGAGATCTGCGCCTATTTCGAGCGCGTCGCCCGCGAGTACGGAGTCCTGCCCCATGTCCGCTTCGGCGACCCGGTCACCCACTGCAGGTTCGCCGACGGGCGCTGGCAGCTGACCACCGCTTCGGGGCACAGCGCCGAAGCCGAGATCGTGATCGCCGCCACCGGAGTCCTCCATCACCCGAGATATCCGGAGATCACCGGGCTCGACACGTTCGGGGGCCCGATGTTCCACAGTTCGCGTTGGGACCATGGGGTCGAGCTGGACGAAGCCCGGGTCGGCATCATCGGCACGGGATCGACCGCGGTGCAGATGGTGTCGGCGCTGGTCGATCGGGTGGCCTCGTTGTCCCTGTTCCAACGCACCGCCCAGTGGATCATGCCGAGTGAGAATTCTGCCTACCCGGCGGAGAGACGCGAGGAGCTCCGCTCCCATCCCCAGCGGCTGTCGGAGATGAGACAGGAGCTGTCGGACCTGTTCGACCACTTCTCCAACGCCGTCGTGGACGCCGAATCCCCTCAGATCAAGATGATCGAGCAGGCCTGCGCGGCGAACCTCGAGGACAACGTGCGCGATCCCGAGCTGCGCGAGCGTCTGCGCCCCGCCTACCGGGCCGCGTGCAAGCGGCTGATCATCTCCCCTGATTTCTATGCCGCCATCCAGAACCCGAATGCCGAGCTGGTCAGCGAGGCCATCGAACGGGTCGAGCCCCGAGGGGTGCGCACCGTCGACGGCTGCCTCCACGAGCTCGACGTACTGGTCCTGGCCACCGGCTTCAAGGCCGATGCATTCATGCGGCCGATGGACATCACCGGGCGCAACGGGGCCACGCTCGAGCAGGCCTGGAACCCCCGCCCTGAGGCCTACCTCTCGATCTCGATCCCCGACTTTCCGAACTTCTTCATGGTCAACGGCCCGAACGGCCCCGTCGGGAACTTCTCGCTCATCGAGGTGGCGGAGCTCCAGGTCCGCTACATCCTGCAGCTCATCGAGCGGATCCGGGCCGGGGAGTGCACCGAGATCTCCGCCCGGCACGAGGCGCTGTTCGACTTCGAGCGGGCCCGCGAGCAGGCGGCGAAGAACACGATATGGGTGACCGGCTGTCGCAGCTGGTATCTCGACGACCGCGGACTCCCGGCCGTGTGGCCGTGGTCGTTCGTCCGGTTCCGTGAAGTGATGGCAGCACCCGATCCCGGCGCCTTCGAGTACGCGTAAGGGATCCCGGCCGGTCCCGTCCATCCGGTCCCGATGCCTGGGCCGCCGCTCAGGCGGGGACGTAGTCGAAGGTGTCCGGATCGGGTCCGATGCGCTGGTCACGGTTCAACGAGGTGATCCCGGCCATGTCGTCGGCGCCGAGCGCGAAGTCGAAGATCTCGAAGTTCTCCCGCATCCGCGAGGGTGTCACCGATTTGGGGAAGACGATGTCGCCCCGCTGGAGGTGCCATCGGAGCACGACCTGGGCCGGCGTCCGGCCTGCCTTGGCGGCGACGGCGACGACGGTCGGATCATCCAGGACCAGGCCCTGGGCGATGGGCGACCAGGCCTCGGTGGCGATCTCATGGGTTGCGCCATAGGCGCGGACGCCTTCCTGGGTGAGGAAGGGATGGACCTCGATCTGGTTGACGGCGGGGACCACCTCGGTCACTTCCCGGAGACGGTCGAGGTGGTGCGGCTGGAAGTTCGACACCCCGATCGACCGTGCCCGACCGTCCCGTTGGAATTCGATGAGGGTGTTCCACGTGGAGACATAGTCCCCGTCGTACAGGGTCGGCAGGGGCCAGTGGATCAGGAAGAGGTCGACGTAGTCGGAGGCGAGGGCGGCGAGCGTCCGGTCGAATGCCCTGCGGGCATCGCCCGGCCGGTGGAAGCCGTTGTTCAGTTTGCTGGTCACGAAGACGTCCGACCGGATACAGCCGCTACGGGCCACGGCCTGACCCACCTCCTTCTCGTTGCCGTACATCTCGGCGGTGTCGATGTGCCGGTAGCCGATCTCCAGGGCTCGGAGCGTGGCCGCGACCGTGTCCCTGGGCGCGATCTGGAACACCCCGAATCCGAGTTGCGGGATCGCACGGCCGTCATTGAGGACGACCGCCGGAACCGTGCCGGTCGCCAATTCACCGTCTCCCACGAGCTGCCACTCCTCTGCGTCCCCTCGTCCCGATCGTCGCGACGGCAACCCTACCGGGCCACACGATCCGCGACCGGTGACCGACGGTCCGCATGTCGACCCCGCCCGCTCGAGCCGGACCGAAGTCCATGTCGGCCCCCCACAATCGGGCAGACTGGCCGGGTGGCCGGACCGGGCGACAGGGACGACAGGACCCAGCGGGAGCGAATGCTGGCCGGTGAGCACTACCTGTCCGACGACCCGGAGCTCGTGGCCGGGCACCAGCACGCCATGGAGCTGCTCGACGTCTACAACCACAGTCTGGCCATGGCGCCCGCCGAGCGGGCGCGGATCCTGGGCGAGCTGCTCGGGGCCATCGGGCCCGACACCCACCTCCGGCCGCCGCTCTACTGCGACTACGGCTACAACCTCCGGGTCGGATCCCGGACCTTCGCCAATTTCGGCCTCGTGGCCCTGGACGTGGCCCCCATCGTCATCGGCGACGATGTACAGATGGGTCCGAACGTCCAGCTCCTGACACCGACCCACCCGCTCGACGCAGGGGACCGGCGGGCGAAGTGGGAGTCCGGCCGGCCGATCACCATCGGTCACAACGCCTGGCTGGGCGGCGGCGCCGTCGTTCTGGCCGGGGTGACCATCGGTGAGGACGCGGTGATCGGCGCCGGAGCCGTGGTGACGAGGGACATTCCACCGAATGTGGTGGCCGTCGGCAATCCCGCCAGGGTGATCCGCCGCCTCGGAACCGACCCGTGATGCCGCGGCCACAGCCATCGGAGCGACTGGTACCGGGCACGATCCGGCCGCCCGCAGACGCACCGGCCCGCGGGTTCCGGCGCACCGCGGTGGGTTATCCTCCTCCAGTCACCAGAAGGAATCCGCATCACCCGTGCAGGGTCGATGGCGGCGCGGCGCAGGAAATCCATTGAACGAGCACATCCACTCCCCGGCCAGCCGGCCCCTGACTCGCCCACCGGCTGCGTGGCCGCCCCGCAGACCCGCGCCGGAGAGGACCGTGGGGACGTCCCGGAAGGGCGCGGTCCACACGCTCGTCGGCTGCGTGGCTGTCCGATGGTGAGCCGGGAGGCGCGACGGGTCGGGTCCCTTTCTGGGGTGGTCGCCCTGGGGATCGTCGTCGTCCTGGCCGCCGGGTGCAGCACCACGGCCAGCACCTCGACCGTGGCCACTGTTCCCCTGCCCGCCGGACGCTATCCGTCGAAGGTGTCGAAGATGGTCTGCGTCAGCCAGGCCGCCCGCGAAGTCGGCCTCGCCCTCGGTGAGAAGGCGACCGTCACCACCCCGACCTGGGTGGACCACCTCTACAGCTGTCGGTACGACTATCCCAATGCGTCAGTGGCCCTGTCGGTGAAGGAGCTGTCCAGCACGGCGGAGACCACCGCATACTTCAACTCCCTCGGGAGCCGGCTCGGAATGGCTCGATCGCTCCCCAACCTGGGCCAGGGCGCATTCCAGACGACCGACGGCTCCGTCGTCGTCCGCAAGGACTACAAGGTGCTGCTTGTGGACCCGACCGGTCTACCACCGGAGTTCGGCAACCCGCCCACCAATCCGGGCGACGTCGCCGTGACCGTGGCCATCGTCATCCTGGGTTGCTGGTCCGGCGACTGAAGCCCGGCGACGGACACCCGGCCACGGACACCCCGGCCCCTCGTTCCCAGTCCGACAATCCCCCGTATCGGGCCATGGGACGCAGCTACCCGCCACCCATGCCATCGAGATGCTCGGCCACCGCCGACTCGATGCACCCGCAGACGTCCGACACGGCACGGTCCTCGCCGAAACGCCCACTGAGGGACACCACCCGGGCGCCGAGTGCCTCCACCGCCCCGGAGGCCTCCGGTGAGACCCGGCCGGCGATCACCAGGGACGGCACGCCCGAGGTCGAAGCCTCCCGGACCACAGACCCCACCACCTTGCCGGAGAGCGACGTCGCATCGAGGGCTCCCTCTCCGGTGACCACCAGTGAGCTCCGGGTCACCGCCTCGTGGAATCCGACCAGCTCGGCGACCACCTCGAATCCCGATCGCAGGCGCCCCCCGAGGGCGACCAGTGCACCCCCGAGCCCACCGGCCGCACCCGAGCCCGGTACGGTGCGCACGTCGACGCCGTACTCGGCCTCGTAGCGCTCGGCCAGTCGCACCAGGCGCGCCTCGAGCTCGACCACCTGCATCTCGTCGGCGCCCTTCTGACGGGAGAATCCCTCGGCGGCCTCGACGAACCGGACGGTGACATCGCAGGCACCCACCAGCTCCGTGTCGCCGAGGCCACCGTGTTCCTCGATCCACCGCAGTGCCCCGAGGCCCCCGTCGGTGGTGGCCGACCCGCCGAGCCCGAGCACGATGGTCCGCAGTTGCCGGCGGCCCCCGGCGTACAGGGTTGGCGCCGCGGTGCCGGGTCCGGCGGCCGCGGGGCCGGGGGCGGGACGGGCCAGGGCCCGGGCGGCGGCCACGATCAGCTCGCCGGTGCCCCTGGTCGTGGCGGCCAGGGCATCGTTGCCCCCGGGACCTCCGGCCAGGGCGAGACCCGACGCCTGAGCCATCTCGAGGACGGCCACATTCCCGAGCCGGAGATAGGACGCCCCAACCTTCGGCCCCAAGGGCCCGGTGACTTCGACGTGCTCCAGCTCACCGCCGAGCCGCGTCGAGCACCTCGATGAAGCCTTCCCCCCCGTCCGACAGGGGCATCTGGCGCGTCTTGCACCCGCGGGACGAGGCGGCTCTGGCGATCGCCTCGGACGCCTGGTGGGCGGTCGCCGTGCCCCTGAATTTGTCCGGCACCGCCAGTATCACCGGTACCGGCACCGTTCGGAGGGTGGCCGACGCCGCCGAGCGCGGCCGGACGGACACCGCCCGCCCCGACGCTCCTCTGGCATGCCGTCTCCCGTCGATCGTGGCGGCTTCAGCGTATGCCGGTCGGTCCGACCGCGCCGGCCGGCGGGCCAGCCGGGAGCGGGCACGGCGAACGACCCCTCCGGGGACCGGCGGCTAATCTCCTGGCGGTGGACCCCATTCGCAACGAGCACACCGGCACCGCCGTGACCCACGAGGGGGGCCCCGATCGGGCGGGCGCGGGTCCCGTGGACGGGCCGACTCCGGATCGGGCAGCCGGAGGGGCAGCCGGAGAGGCGGCCGGCGGCGGGACCGGCCGTCAGGCCCCTCTTTCCGCCGCAGACCGCGCCGAGGCCCTGGCGACGGGACGGGTTCCAGTCGACCGGTCCGCCGCGCTACGCGCCGGCACCGCGCCCGTCCCCCGCCGGTTCGTGCGCTGGGTCATCGTCGGCTTCGCCGTCCTCGGGTTGGGCGGAGTGGTCGCAGAGCACTTCGCCGGCAATGCCGGGGTGGGAGCGACGACGGCATCGACGACGACCCTGGCCGGTACCGGAGGTGCCACGCCGCCTGCTGCCGCTGCGCCACCTGCTGCCGCGCCGCCCTCGCCCGTCCCGCCCGGGTCCCCGCCCGTCACCTCCACCCTGAACGCGTTCATCGGACTGACCCGGCTCGCCGGCAATCCGGCACCGGCACTCGCCCTGCAGGACCAGAGCGGGGCGCCATGGACCATGGCCGGAGCCCGCGGGAAGGTCGTCGTGCTGACCTTCTTCAACTCGGAGTGCAACGACATCTGCCCCGTCCTGGCCAGTGAGGTCGAGCAGGCCGCCGGCATGCTCGGCGCCAGGGGGGCGAACGTCGAGTTCGTGATCGTGAACTCCGACCCCCGGGCCACCTCCCCCGCGCCGGTTCCACCCGCCCTGGTGGAGACCGGGCTCTTGAACCAGGCGCACGTCGTCTTCCTCGACGGGTCGTTGTCCGCCCTCAACCGCATCTGGACCAGTTACGGCGTCACCGTGGCGGTCCAACGGTCGACCCAGGTGGTCACCCACACCGACCTCATGGACTTCATCGGCCCGGACGGATCGATGGAGCTGCGCGCCACACCGTTCGCCGACGAGAACCAGCTCGGCGTCTACAGCCTGGCCCCGGACGGCATCCACCGGTTCGCCCAGGGGATCGCCGACTCCGCGGCCGGCCTGCTCCGGACGGCCCCGTGATCGCGCCCGGTGCAGCCCGATGATCGCCGAAGGAGAGGGCGGCCCCCCGGTCGATCCGTACGACATCGACGGGGTGGTCGTCCGGTCCCCCGAACGGCCGGTCTGGTACCGGCGGACATGGGTGCTGACCGCGGTGGCCGTGGCGGTGGTCGTGGCCGCATCGGTCGTGGTCGACCTGCCGGGGAAGACGACCGTCGCCCAGGACGCCGCCGACCAGACGAGCCTCATGAACGAGATCAACGGCGACCTCAGCGGCTGCGCCTACGCGGTCCGGGAGACCTTCACCATCTACCAGGACTCGAGGACGGGCGGCCTCACTGCGTCCGACCGGTCCCGTGTGCCCAAATTGCTCGTGGACGACCAGACCGCCTGCTCGTTCACCAGCAACTCGATCTACAACCTCTCCAATGTCGAAGTGCCGGGATCACCCGGGGGGAAGAGCATCCAACAGGTGGTCAACGTGAGCACGCTGTGGGCGACGTCCGACGCCCTCGCCGCCATCGAGGACATCCAGGCCCTGGACGCCGGCCCGGCCAGCGCCTCCACGATCGCCGACCTCTCCAAGCAGGAGGCGCTGCTGTCCAGGGACCGGGCGCTGGCCGACAGCTACGTGGGGACAGCCGACAAGACGCTGGACGCCACGCTGCCCATGCCCGCCCTCCCGGACCTCCCCCACCTCATCGGCACCTGAGATCGGCCCCGGCGCCCGGCGGGCCGGACTTCCCCGGGCGCCCCGACGGGCTACGGAGCGGCCTTCCCGTGGTCGAGGGGGCGTTCCCGGGACCGCACCTGACGGACCAGTCGGTGCAGCTCCTCGTCGGGGTCCTCCTCCGACTGCAGCCAGCGGATCAGGTTCCAGAAGACCACCGGTATGAACGCACATCCGGAGACGAACCACATGGTCGCCGTGGTCAGCTGCTGGTCGGCGGAGAGGCTCAGCCCGGCCCCGGGGTGATGGCCGTAGGCGTTGTACCACGAGGCACGGGAGAACCCCACCAGGTAGGCGAGCACCCAGATGGTCCACATGCACACCGCGGCCAGCGCCACTCGGTGGGGCCGTGACAGCCTCGGCACGAGGGGCGGCGACTCCACCAGCTCGAGCCAGAGCCCGGACCCGACTGCCACCAGCGTGACCGCCTCGACACCGGCCAGCCACGGGTGCCTCGCCAGGGCGTCGACGGTGGGCGGGATCCTCCAGACGATCGCCCCGGCCAGATAGAGGGCGGCGAAGGCCACGCTCCGCAGGGCTTCGGGGTGGTGTCTCCGTCCGAGGGCGATCCGGTCGAGGGGGAGCAGGGAGCGGGCCGGCGTCGCCATGATGCCCTCGTCCTCGGGGGGACGGTCTGCGGCCAGGCCGACCAGGCGCCACGGCATGCCGAGGACGAGGAGCGCGGGCACCACCACGGCCAGCAGCGCGAACTGGAGCGCCTCGGCGAATTCGTAGCGCCCGGCCGAGGTGGACAACGGCGGCACCAGGCAGGCGATCAGCAGGCCGGCGCCGATGGCGCACAGTACCAACCTGCCCGGCTCGACCAGTCTCGGTGCGGGTGGATCAGGGGACCGGTCCGACGCGGCCCCACCCCTCATCGGTGCGAGCGACGCTGGAAGAATCCCCAGATGCACACCACGAAAAGGGTGCCGAGCGGGATGGCGATGGTCAGTACCTGACCGCCGATGAAGGTGTCTGTGTCCAAGCTCACTGGCCGATCCACCTCACTCTGGCTCCGTGTCCACAACGATACCGGAGGTGCCTGCAAACCATCAATCGTCCCTCAGATCAGGTAGAAGAACACCCAGAAGAGGATGCTCACCACGGCCATGAATCCCCAGAAGTAGGTGCATGACTCGACGTTGGCCCGGAAGAGCTGGGCGGAAGGGCCCATCGAGGTGGCGGGCGTTCCATCCTCGGCGTCGAGGCGGCGCAGGCGGATGCTCATGGCCAGGTTGGTCTCGAGCCAGTACACCCCGCTGATGATGAGGAGGAGGTTCATCACCGCCCAACCGATGAAGCACGACGCGTAGCCGCTGGACCCGGGGAAGAAGGGGAGCTTGGTGAACTGCCATATCTGCAGGCCGAAGGCCACCAAGCCGCCGAGGACCGCCGTCCAGCCCGCAACCTCCCAGTCCAGGATCGAACCCGAGCGCAGCCGCCACTGGCCGTAGACGGTGAGCAGCGCCGACGCCACCACGACCGCGGCGATGGCCCAGCCGGTGGCGGTCGGGGCGGTGACCCCACCGGGCCGCCAGAGCTGGCCCGAGTTGTTCGACCGCAGGTAGAAGTAGGCGAAGGCCAGGGAGGCGAAGAGGAAGGTGTACATACCGATCAGCAGGCGCCCTCCCGACCAGTAGGCACCGACCGCGG
This sequence comes from uncultured Acidimicrobiales bacterium, assembly GCA_963806285.1. Lineage (GTDB taxonomy): Bacteria > Actinomycetota > Acidimicrobiia > Acidimicrobiales > RAAP-2 > Bog-756. Next base: position 126,395 of record CAWDXJ010000004.1, on the reverse strand, counting down.
CGCGCAGCTCGAACTCCCTCTCCTCGGGGGTCTCGGTGAACAGGGGGGGCTTGTCGGCGGTATCGGTCACCAGGTGTCTCCGCTCATTGGGCCGGCGGTCGGGGGTCCTCGGCGACGCTGGCCGGCGAGGAGGCACCGGCCGCCACCAGCCCTCCCTGCCCGAGGTCGGCGACGGCGGGAGGACGCTCCTCGCCGTAGTGATAGGGGTCGGTCAGCACCACGGGGATGCGCTCGAAGTTGTAGTAGGGCACCGGAGTCGGGGTCTGCCATTCGAGCCCGAGTGAGTCCCAGGGGTTGGCCGGGGCCGGCACCGGCTTGATGAAGATCGACCAGACGAAATTGGCGGCGAAGACCAGGAATGAGGAGCCGAGCACGAAGGCGCTCACCGAGGAGAAGTCGTTGAGGGCCTGGAGGTTCTGCGCATATTCGAACACCCGCCGGGGCTGGCCGAGGAGGCCGATGAGGAACATCGGGAAGAAGGTCAGGTTGAAGAAGATGAACATCAGCCAGAAGTGGATCAGCCCGAGCTTCTTGTTCATGGTCTTGCCGGTCATCTTGGGCAGCCAGAAGTAGAGGCCGGCGAAGAAGGCGAAGATCAGCCCACCCATGATCGTGTAGTGGAAGTGGGAGAGGACGAAGAAGCCGCCGTGGACGGTCACGTTGACCGGGACGTCCGACAGGAAGACCCCGGTGACCCCGCCGATCAGGAAGTTGAAGAACACCGCCAGGGTGAACAGCATGGGGACCTCGAACCTGATCTTCGCCCGGTAGAGGGTTCCGAGGCCGACCAGGAAGATGAAGCCGGTCGGGATGGAGATCAACTCGGTGGTCAGCATGAACAGCGGGCGCATGTCCGGGTTGATCCCGCTCTGGAACAGGTGGTGCTGCCAGACGAAGAAGGACAGGAGCGCGACCCCGAGCATCCCGGCGGCGGCCACCTTGTAGCCGAAGAGGGGCTTCCGGGTGAAGACGGGCAGGATCTCCGCCACGACGCCGAACCCGGGCAGGGCCATGATGTAGACCTCGGGATGGCCGAAGAACCAGAACAGGTTCTGCCAGAGGAACGAGCTGCCCCCGTGCTCGGAGACGTAGAAGGCGGTCTGGGCGGTGTGGTCGAGGATCCCGAACAGCCCGGCGGCGACCAGGGTCGGGGTGGCCAGCGTGAGCAGGGCGCAGGTGGCCAGGATGCCCCACACGAAGATGGGGACCCGGCTCCAGGTCATGCCCGGCGCCCGGTAGTTGATGATGGTGACCGCCAGGTTGAAGCCGGCGGCCATCATCCCCACCCCGATCACCCCGAAGCCGACCAGGTAGGACATCATCCCGCCCCCGGCCTGGGTCTGCAGGGGCGCGTACCCCGTCCACCCGGTTGGGAAGCCGCCGTAGAAGAGGGCGGAGAGGATGACCAGGTAGCCGGCCGTGAAGATCCAGAAGCTGAACGCCTCGACCCGGGGGAATGCGGTCCGGCGGGACCCGATCATGAGCGGGACCAGCCAGTTGCCGAGCGGGCCCACCACCACCGAGGTGGCCATCATCATCATGATGGTGCCGTGCTCGCTCACGATGGCGATGTAGGTGCCGGGACCGAAGACGTGACTGGAGGGCGACAGCAGTTCGGTGCGGATGGCCATGGCCAGCAGGCCGCCGGTGAAGAAGAAGGCGAGCACGCCGATGACGTACTGCATGCCCACCACCTTGTGGTCGGCGGTGTAGCGCAGGTACCTGGTCCAGCTGGTCGACTCGTAGTCGGGACGCGGCTCGAGGCCGGCCATCTTGGCCAGCGGGTAGTTGAGCGCCCCGATGCCGAGGAGCCATCCGAGGACTCCGAGCAGCAGGCCGCCGGTGATGGCCACCGCATTGACCCCGCTGTTGGCCACATTGGTGTATCCGCTGGCCACGACGTTGCCGAGCCAGTGGCCGAGCAGGTACCCGAGCACGGCGCCGACGGCCGCGGTCCCCAGGTGCTGGCTGAACCAACCCGGCCTCGACGGCAGCCCCTGGAAGCCGCCGAGCACCGGGGGTGTCGGGTCCGGGTAGACGACTTCGGTGTCTCGTTCGGTCGTCAGGGTCATCGTTCAGCCATCACTGTCTCACCTAGGACTTCCCGGGGGTGGCCCCGTAGACCTCTGCGTTGCTGTAGGGATCGGCGTTGTCGGGGTAGTAACCGCCGTCGGCGCCGTTGGCGTCGGGCACGTACGTGTAGGCGAACGGCGGCAGCAGCTTGGTGTTGGCCGCGTTGAGCGCCTCGGTGGCCTTCGCCCAGGCGACGAAGCTGGCCTTGGACACGACCTTGCCGTAGTTGAACATCGCCCCGTGCCACAGCCCGCACAGTTCGCTGCAGCGGACGGTCACGCTGCCCAGCTCCTTGGTGGTGGTGAAGGCCACGTTGTCCTGTTGGGGGTTGGCGTCGGCCTTGATGCTCAGCTGATAGGCCCAGAAGCTGTGGATCACGTCCAGCGAGGTCACGTGGAAGGCGATGGTGGTGTCGTTCGGGACCACCAGCTGCTGGCTCTCGAAGCCGCCGAAGGTCGGGTAGCGGTAGGTGAACTTCCACTGCTGGCCGATCACCTGCACGGGCAGGATGGTGTGGGAGGTCGGTGTCCAGATCGGGTTGGGGCCCTGGCCACCGCCCGATCCGGATTCGATGATCAGGGAGACCGTGCCGAACACGAACAGTCCGAGGACGATCACCGTGGTGGTGACGATCCAGCCGACCTGCACTCCCAGGTGCCCGCGGGCCTTGGGCCCCCCGATCGGGTCGGGCGTGCCCGGGCGGGATGCCCGCCAGACCACGACGGAGTAGCCGAGGTAGATCCACACGGCCAGCAGGACCGGCAGGGCGATCATGAAGAGGATGTTGAAGTCGAACTGGTTGGATTCGGCGGACGAGGTCATCGTCCCTGGCGGCACGTGCGGCCCGACCAGGAAGTAGTAGAGCGGTACGAGCACGGCGGAGAGGACGAACCAGATGACCACCATCCGCAACAGGTGGCGGGGCTCCTTACCCTCCGGAACGGCGCAAGGACTGCTCCCCTGGGTCGACCTCGGCGTTGGTCACGCCACGACGTCCAGGAATCCGCCCATGTAGCCGAGGGTGCTCATCGGGCCCCCGTTGCCGTAGAGCCACCCGAGGCCGCAGGGGACGAAGCACTGCCAGGGATATTCACCGGCCCCGGGGGTGATGAAGGAGACCTTGATGATGTTGACCACCGAGCCCGGTGCGGAGCACGGCGCCGGCTGCAGATGTTCGAAGCGCGAGGAGGGGTTGGCGATCAGCGGGATGGTGATCCCCAGGGTGGGGATGGAGAAGGTGTGGCCGACGCCGTTTCCGCTGTTGGAGTCGTAGACGCGGAATCGGCTTCCCGTTGAGAGTGGCGATGCCGCCGATGGTGCCGGCGACCATTCCCCACTGCTGGTTGCGGAGCGGGCTGCCGGAGTCGAACTGCTGGATGGTCAAGTTGATGCGGGTGTGGGCCGGCACCTTCCAGATGGTCGAATGGATCCACTGCCCGCTCGGGTTCTTGACCAGATAGGACACCCAGGTGGGGTGCTGACCGAAGCCGATGGAGCCCACGGTCTGCATGGTGAGGTCGACGGGGGCCCCGGTGGGCTGAGCCGAGGTGAAGTCGACGGTGGGCGGGGTCGGGAGCAGGAATCCCACCACGGCCCAGACGGCGAGGCCGGCGGCGATGACGAAGAGTCCGAGTGCCGCCGCAATCCTTCCCCCGAAAGACATGCCGTACTCCTGACCGCAGGGGACCCGGTCACCCCGACAGGACGACCGACCCTCCCCCTTCATTGTGCTCCGGGCTCTCGCTCCCGATTAAGAATTCACGCAAGAATCCGGACCTGACGGTGACAGTAGGCCGACGGTCGGGGCAGGTCAAGTACCGGTCGGTCGGTGCGGCCCGGACCCCATCTGCGGCAGGGACCTACGACTGGTCGCCGGCCCCCGTGGGCGCCGCCGCCGCCGGGGGTAGGCCCGCACCCGGGGCGCGGTGCGAGAGCCGTTCGAGCACGTTGGAGAGGGAGCCCTCGGACTCGATGGCGCGCTTCAGCACCACGATGAGGGCCGGAACCGCCCAGAAGTCCCCGCACACCCACAAGATGGCCGCCCCGATCTGCTGGTCGGCGAACGGCGACAGGGTCACCCCCGGCACATGGGCGTAGACCGGGTACCAGCTCGTGGCGCTGAAGATGCTGAGCGACATGGCCAGCACGAACATGACGATGTTGGTCCCGATGATCGCTCCCGCCTGCCAGAGCGGACCGGCCTTCGGCTTGAACGGGTGGGAGGGGATGATCTGGAGCCAGAAGAGGACGCCTGTGACCAGGAAGCTCCCGTGCGCCAGCCAGACGTGCACGGTGAGGTTCTGCTCGGACAGGTCGAACGGCGCGGGGACGTGCCAGATCACCATCACCGCGTTGAAGGAGATGACCGCGAACCAGGGGCTGGTGACGAACCGGCCGACCGCCCGCAGCGGCCCGGACCACGGCCCGAGGAGGACGAAACGCCCGGCCTTCCGTCTGGCGCCGACCGGGAGGGCGAAGAGCAGCGGTATCCACGGGGCCCCGGCCACGATCAGGATCGGGGCGTAGAAGGCGATGAGCAGGTGCTCGACCATGTGCACGAAGAAGTAGTCGCCGGCCCAGAAGTCGATCGGCGACTCGACCGAGAGCAACAGGAGGCCCAGGCCGGCGTAGAAGGCGAGCGACCGCAGTCGGCGGCGCCGGTTGTGGGCATGGGTCGAACGTCGGCGGAGGCGGGAGAGGCCCACCTCGTGGGCCCCGACGATGGCGGCGACGACGACCAGAAAGGGATCGAATGACCAGTTGGCGGTCACGTAGGTCACGGTCGGCCTCCGGTCACCGACTGCAGATCATCGGTCTGCGGCCCGTGGTCCGATTCCGGCATGTCGTCCTCGTCTCCCACTTCTCCCACCGATCCGGCAGCTCCCGAGCACCGCGGCTCAGCGCCCGGATCGGGGCTCGGTGCCGGCCGGCCGGGACCCGTGCTCCGCTCCGTGTCCCGCTCCGTGTTCCGCCTCGTCCACCGCCATCTGCCTCCGGTGTTCCTGCCAGGCCTTGAGCATCTGGACGTGCTCGGGCGCGACGGTCGGCCTCCGGTCCGTACGCCGCCGGGGTCGGCTCTGGTGGAGGGTGCTCCACCACATATAGACGGCGAAGACCGCGAACAGCGGCCATTCGAACACGTAGGCCCAACTCAACGAGTTGCCGCGCAGAGCCCGCCCCAGTTCGAAGGCGAATGCCGCGGCACAAAGTGCGAGCCCGGTGGCCAGGGTCACGTGCAGCTTGACCGCTTCCGAGCCGGTCAGTCGGGCCCCGGTCCGAACCGGGGCCGCATCGGCCGATTCGGGTGGATCCACGCCCGTCACCTTACCGGTGCCCGGCCCGGATCTACAGGCCCGCATGCCCCGGAGCACGCTCAGGTCAGCGAGAAAGGCGAAGCGCTGGTGCCCGCCCCGGCCGCGGTCCGGACGGTGACGGGGCCGCCCGTCGCCCGAGGGGGCACGATCGCCACGATCTGGGTGGCCGTGTCCGAAGTGACGATGGCCCGCTTGCCGTTGAAGGCGACCTTGGTGGCCCCCCGCCCAGGCCGGTGCCGGTCAGGGTCATCGGGGATCCCGCGGGCCCGAGCCCGGGGACAGCGCCCTACTCGCCGAACAGCAGCCCGTAGTTGGCCCCCCGGCGAAGGTGGTGCCCGCCGTCCACCGCGAAGCTCTCGCCGGTGATCCACGCCGACTCGGGGCCGGCCAGGAACCTGACCAACGAGGCGATGTCCTCGACCGTCCCCAGACGGCTGATGGGCATCTCCGCCAGGTAGTCGTCGAGAAGCGGCCCTCCGGCGGTGATCGGGGCCATCAACTCGTCGTCGACGATCCCCGGCTGCACGGTGTTGACCCGGATGCCCGACCGGCCCAGCTCCTCGGCGGCATACCGGCAGAGCATGTCGATTCCCGCCTTGGCCGCCCCGTATGCCCACAGGTAGCGGTGCGGAAAGTGCCCCGCCCCCGAGGACATCCCGATGATCGAGCCTCCCGCCGGCTCGCCGTCGTCGGCACCGGGGCCCACCCCGGCAGCCATGAGGGGCGCGGCGTGCTTGATGCAGAGGAAGGTCCCGATGAGATTGAGGTCGACCGTGGCGCGCACCTGATCGAGGTCTGCCCCGGCGATCGGGCCCATGTGTGCCGCCCCTCCGGCGTTGGCGAACAGGATGTCCAGCCGGCCCCGCGCCGCCGCCGCTCTGGTTATCGCCTCGGCGATCTGGTCCTCGACGGTCACGTCCGCCACCACGTAGGCGGCGGACCCTCCGGCCGCGCCGGCCGCCGCCTCCAGCGAGGCCACCGCGGCCCGCAGTCTCTCCTCCGTCCGCCCGCAGATCGTCACGTGGGCGCCGTCGCCCACCAGTCGGGTGGCGGCTCCCAGCCCGATGCCGCTACCGCCACCGGTGACCAGCGCCGACCACCCGGCGATACCCCTCCCACGGCCGGTCCCTCTGCCCACGGCTCCACTCCTCCTGGTCGATTGTCGGTCCGCCCCCCACAGGTTCGGCCCAGGGTCCACCACCGGCCCGGCCGGCGGCCCTTTCGCCCGGCTCCCCGGCGGGACGTGCTACAGAGTGTCCGACCGACGGCAGCATCCTAATGGTCGGGCCCGCAGCCGATCGGACCGGGCCACTGCGTTGATGGACGAGGAGAGGTGCGATGGGCCCCAGGCATTTCAACCTGGCCGACCTGTTCGAGATCGTGGTCGACACGGTGCCGGACCGCCTCGCACTGGTCGCCGGAGCCGTCCGGCTGAGCTATGGGCAGCTGGACGATCGGTCCAACCGGTTCGCCCACGACCTGGCCCGTCAGGGGATCAGCCTCGGCGCACACGTCGGGATCCTGGCCTACAACCGAGCTGAATGGGTGGAGGCCATGGTCGGCTGCTACAAGGCCCGGGCCGTCCCGATAAATCTGAACTACCGCTACGTGGTGCCGGAGCTCCGCTACGTCATCGAGAACGCCGATCTGGAGGTACTGGTCTTCGAGCGGGCCCTCTCGCCGCTCGTCGCCGGGTCGCTCGAGGGTCTCGAGCTGCAGACGCCCGCTCCGTCTGATGGTGCTCGAGGACGGCTCCGGCGCGGACCCCGGCCCGGCCCGGCCCTACGAGGAGGCGCTGGCCACCTCCGGCCGGAGCGCGGTTCGGACCCCGTTCGCCCGATGACATCTACGCGCTCTACACCGGAGGGACCACCGGCATGCCCAAGGGCGTGCTGTGGCGCCAGGAGGACATCTTCTTCGCCGCCATGGGTGGCGGTGGCTGGGGTGCCGAGCCCATCACCAGGCCGGAGCAGCTGGCCGGACGGCTGAACCCGGACGACACGGCCCGGGCGGTGATGCTGGTCGTCGGCCCACTCATGCACGGCAACGCCCAGTGGGTGATGTGGAACGCATTCATGATGGGCGGGACCGCTGTCCTCTACACCGAGCACTTCTACGACCCCGGCCGCCTGTGGCGTCTCATCGGCGATGAGCGTGTCGTCTCGGTGGGACTGGTCGGCGACGCCATGGCCCGGCCACTGGCCGACGCGCTGGCGGAGGCGCCGGTGGGGACCTACGACACCTCGTCGCTGCTCGTCGTCGGATCCGGGGGCGCCATGCTGTCGGCGACGGTCAAGGAGGAGCTGAGGGAGCAGCTACCCGGTGTCATCGTGATGGACCGCTTCGGATCGAGCGAGAGCGGGGCCCAGGGGGCAGTCGAGGACGGGGCCGGCGGCCCGAGGTTCGCCATGGGCGCCGACACCACGGTGCTCGACGACGAGCTGCACGCCCTGAGCCCAGGGGACGGGAGGATCGGCCGTCTGGCCCGGACCGGGCGCCTTCCGCTCGGCTACTACAAGGACCAGGCCAAGACCGATGCCACCTTCCCGGTGGACGCCGACGGCGTGCGGTGGTCGTTGCCCGGCGATCTGGCCTCGGTGGAGCCCGACGGCACCATCACCGTGCACGGCCGCGGCTCCGCTTCGATCAACTCGGGAGGGGAGAAGATCTTTCCCGAAGAGGTGGAGGCCGCGGTCAAGACCCATCCGGACGTCTTCGACGCCATCGTGGTGGGCATACCCGACGCCCGCTTCGGCGAGCGGGTGGCGGCGGTCGTGCGTCCGAGGCGTGGCCGTACCGCCCCCACCCTCGAAGGTCTCCAGGAGCACTGCCGATCCCTCATCGCCGGTTACAAGCTTCCGCGCCAGATGCTGGTCGTAGACGAGATCCCCCTGACCGCGGCGGGCAAGCCTGACGCCAAGGCGGCCAGAGGCCTCTTCTGATCGTCGTCCCCGCCGACCGGGATGCCCGGGGTGGTCTCCCCCCTGGGGTTCAGCGGGCCCCTGGTGGACTCAGGCCGGCCGGGGCAGCAACCGGTGGGCCCCGACCATGGCGGACACGGTGGCCACGACCCGGTCGACGGCCGAGGCCAGGACCTCGCCGTCGATGTCGACGACGAGGTGGATGCCGGCGTCCGGCCACAGGCCCGCCACCCTGGCGGGCACCGGACGGTTGGGTGAACGCAACGCTGCGACCAGGGCGAGATAGGCGAGCTCCCCGGTCCACGCATCGGATGGGCGCCCACCGGCCACGGATGCCAGCGCCAACGGCGCTTGGGCCCCGTCCGGCCCGGACCCGTCCGCCCCGGTCGTCGCCACCGGGACGCGCAGCTCCGACCGGCCCTTGAGGATCAGGGCAGCGGTATCGGGAAGGACCCACTGGTCGTCACCGCCGCCCACCTGCGGACGCTCGTTGAACGCGGCCCAGTCGAGTGACGCCCAGAGGCCCGTTGCCCAGGTCAATGCCTCGGACAGCACCAGGGCCCGGGCCCCCCGGTCGAGACCGGCGAACCACGGCTCCCAGTGGAAGGCCCGCCAGCCGGTCCGCTCCCATTCCGCCACGGCCTCGGATGCCACCGGCCCGACGGCCTCGGCCGGCGACCGGAATCGCCCGCCGGCACAGGCGTCCACCACCGCCAATCCCAGCGATCGCCGGACGAAGACCGGCTTCCACGCAAACGGCTCCTGTTCCCGGCTCGGTGCATCGGGTCGCTCCCTCGTCCGGCGGAGGTCCGCCAGGTTGACCACCAGCCGTTGGCGACGCGGAAGCCGTTCGACCAGCGGGGCGAGCTCAGACGAGAGACGGCCGCGGAGGTGGGCGCGACATGCCTGGTCGACGGAACCAATCGGGGGGGCCGAGAGGGCGCGGGTGAGCTGGTCGGGCCTCATCCACCGTCCTCCGGCCCTCGGGCCCACGCCGCCTCGGACCGCTCCACCCTCGCCTGGCCGGGCTCGCAGTCCGGAAGCAGGGTGCACCGGCCGCACAGGCTGTTCGGGGTGCGCCGCGGATTCGCCCCGTGGGCCAGATTCCACAACGAGCGGGTGCCGACGATCGTGCGCCGCACCGCACCGACCAGCAACTCCTCGGTCACCGGATCCACATCCAGCTCTCCGGTCCGCGTGTAGTACGTGGCCACCACGAAGGGCGGCGCCGGGCTCCGGAGTGCCTCCACCAACGCGTAGAAATGGAGATCGGCCCGGTGCTCCACCCGTCGCCCGCCCGCCTTGATCTCCACCAGGGCGACCGAGGCCTCGTCCTCCGCCGGCCGGCCGATGGCCAGGTCGACCCGTGCCGACAGCTCGACCGCACCGTGGGCCAGCCCCACCCGCATCGACTCCTGTGTGCGGGGAAGCCATGCCGGGTCGAGTGCCGGCCAATGGCGCAGGAGACCGCCGGCCTGCCGCTCGACCTCGGCGCGCAGCGCCTCCCGCTCGGTCGAGGGCATCCCCACGATCCACGACACCAGGTCCTGTTGGCGGTCATCGACGCCGAGTGCGGCCATCCCGTCGGCCATGGGGTCGTCGATGGAGCCCACGGCGATCAGCTGGCGGAAGAGCACGTCGACCAGGGCCCCGCAGGCCATGGCGGAAGTCGGGGGCCGGTGCCCGAATTCGCCGGCGACGTGATGGGCCTCACAGGCCAGGACTCCGGTCAGCCGGTCCTTGGTCACCACCACCGCGGGGGACGTTGGCGGCGGAGGGGCGGCGACGCCCGAGCCCGGCACCGGTGCGTCGTGGGGGGCAGCTCCGACGTGATTCAGGAGGCCGCTTTCGAGGCTTCCCAGGAGCCGGTCCTGGAGATCGGGGTCCGACCTCAGACGGGGACGGCCGGTGACCCGCAGGCGCTCGAGGAGCGCCTCCCCGGCCAGGGGGTGCCAGTCGTGTGAAGCCCGTGGCGGGCGTCCGACGACCGTCATAGGACCGGGGGCAGGTCGTGCGCCACCCGCCGCGGCCATCTGCCTCCGCCGTTCGACCGCAGGACCCTCCTCTGCGCGGTCGGTCACCATGGCGAGCATGCCCTCAGTGTGCCCGAAGGGTGTCTCACCCCGGCAGGGTACCGGAAGGGTACGGAGCGGGGACGCGGCGGGCCGGTCGTCCGCCGGTAGCCTCTTGACGAGATGTTGTTCGCCGCCGCCGGCACGTCGTTCCTGGTCGTCTTCACCCTGTTCGTCGTGGTCACTGTGGTGCTGATCGTGCTCGTCATCCGCTTCACCCTCCAGCGCGCCGCCGTCGCCCGCTCGCGCTGGCTGGAGGAGCAGGCGGAGTTGGAGGAAGAAGATGAGCAAGGCCCGATCACCGCACTGGTGCTGGCCGGAGGAGGCGTCCGGGGTGCGGTCCAGATCGGGATGCTGCAGGTGCTCACCGAGCACGGGTTCGCGCCCGACCGGATCTATGGGTCATCGGTCGGCGCCCTCAACGGCGCCGCCTTCGCCGGCGACCCCACCCGGCGCGGGGTCGAACGGATGACCGAGACCTGGACCGGCCTCACCCGGGAGCTCGTCTACCCCCAGGGCCGCCTGCACGGGCCGTGGCTCTATTTCCGGCAGCGGGACTCGGTCTTCGCCAATTCCGGACTCCGGGCCATCATCGAAGAGGGCGTCGCCTTCGAACGGCTCGAGGATGCGGTGATCCCCATCGAGGTGGTGGCCACCTCGCTGAGGGACGGCCGGGAGCGGTGGTTCACCTATGGACCTGCGGTGGACGCCGTCCTGGCCTCCGCGGCCATCCCCGCCATCTTCCCTCCCGTAGAGATAGACGGCGAACGGTTCATCGATGGCGGGGTGGTCGACAACGTGCCCATCCGCCGGGCCATCGATGCCGGAGCCACCCGCATCGTCGTCCTGCTGTGCAGTGCTCCCATCTACAGGCCGGCGTCGTCCAAGCGGCCGGTGGAGTCGATCCTCAATGCCCTGTTCATCTCCATCCACGCCCGGTTCGCCCGGGACATGACCCAGTTGCCACCCGGGGTGGAGGTGATCGTCTGCAGCGGGACCGAGGACGAACCCCGGGACTTCGACGACTTCTCCGCCACCCACGAGCTGATCGCTCAGGGCCGGGAGGAGGCCTCCGAGATCGTGCGCCGGTACGGGTTGGGCCGGACAGGGGCGACAGCATCCACCACCGTATCGGGACCCGTGGTCGGAGCGGGTGGTGTCGCCGGGACCGGCGCAGCCGGTGCGGACGGAACCGGTTTTGACGCAGACGGCGCAGCAACCGGTGACACCGCGGACGGAACCGCGCTCGGCGCGGACGGAACCGTGGCCGGCGCGGACGGAACCGCGCTCGGCGCGGACGGAACCGCGCTCGGCGCGACGGGCGCGGCGGACGGCGCCCGGTCCGGTGTGAACGGAACCGGAGGTTCGAACGCAGTCTGACGGCTGGGTCGGGACACTGATCCGTCCGGTCAGCCGGCGGCTCCGTCGACCCATCCGGACCCCGGCACGTAGCGCCGCATGATGCGGGCCGGCACCCCGGCGATCACACAGCGGTCGGGGAAGACGCCGCGCACCACGGCACCCGCTCCCACCACGACGTTGACCCCCAGTTCGGTGCCAGGGAGGATCACCACACCGGTTCCGAGCCAACTGCCGCTCCCGATCCTCACCGGGACATCGCTGGGCCACTGCCGGTGGACGACCACGTCGGGGTCCTCGTATCCGTGGTTCTGGTCGGTGATGTACACGTAGGGCCCGGTGTGGACGTCGTCCCCGATCTCCAAGTTGAAGTGGCCGACGATATGGCTCCCCCGGCCGATCATGCACCGGTCGCCGATACGGACGACCGGATAGGTGACCATCTGCTGGCCGGGCACCATCCCGGCGGAGATGCTCACGTGCGGCCCGACGAGCGTGTCGGCCCCGATGGCGATCCACTGCTCACCGAAGGTCGCCCCGGGCGGGAAGGCCAGGCAGCTCCCCTTGCCGAAGCTTCCGAACCGTCTGGCCGCGGCGTCACCGGGGCCGGTGGCACCGTGTTCGGCCAACCAGCGCCATCCGGCGTGAATGGCGGAATTGAACCACCGACGGGGGGCCTCGACGGGGGTGTGGCGCACCTCCGGCGGACGGCCGGGAGCCGGTCGGTCGGTCGGAGCGGGGCGGCCGGTCGGAGCGAGGCCGTCGGTCGGCGCCGACACCTTGTCACGGCCGGAATGGTCAACAGTCACCGCTCGACGCTATCTGATCGCTCGCCTCGGCATTCACTGCCCTTCGGCGTGACTTGCGAGTTCTCGGATCAGATCGGTGCGACCCCGGCAGACCGCTCACGGTGGATCCATCGAACGCCCAAGCGGGCCAGATCCGGGCGGCCGGGCACTGCCCGACCGAGCCCTCCCAATCCAAACCGCATGGACGGGTGACCCCAGGCCCTTGAAATCGCCGGGGCGGCGGGTAGATCTTCACGCATTTCGAACAATTGGCCGGTAGAAGAGCCGTTGAATCCGATTCCTTCATCCAAAGGTGTCCTACATGCTGAAGAGAGCCTCGATCGTCCTCGCTGCCGTCATCGGGCTTGGGATCCCCCTGGCTACGGTGGTGGCAACCGGTACCTCGGCCGGGGCGGCCTACCCGGTGACCGTCGAGTCCAACCTCTGCTACCAGTCGGTGAAGGGTGTCTGCACCGACGGAGTCGGCCACGAATTCGATGCCTACCTGCCCAGTGGGGCGTCCCAGAAGACCCCGGGCGTCATCCTGATTCACGGAGGCGGGTTCATCGGTGGCGACAAGTCCGGGTTCGCCAGGATCGCCATCCAGTTGGCCACCGACGGCATCGCCGCCTTCTCCATCAACTACCGACTGGACAGCTCGACGACGGTCGGCTTCCCCATGGAGTCCCAGGACGTCATGGCGGCCGTCAGCTACATACGGGCTCATGCCCACCGGTTCAACATGGACGGCACCCGAATGGCCTCCTTCGGCTCCTCGGCCGGCGCCACTCTGGCCGTCTACTCCGCCATGCAGGCCCAGCGGAGCGACCCATCGGCCCAGGTGGTGGCGGACGTCGGCTGGTCGGGCGGCTACGACTTCACCGTCGGCGCCAGCGGCACCATCGACCCGACCCAGCTCCAGAACGCCGAGTACTACCTCGGCTGCAGCGACCCGACGGTGCCGTCCTGTCAGGCCACGGCCACCGCGGCATCCGCCGTGTCCCTTGTGCAACCGGGCGATCCGGCCACACTGCTCGCCAGCTCCACCGACTACAAGCTCGGGTGCGAGATCGTGAATCCGGTCCAGGCCCAGGAGATGGCCGGCGACCTCCTTCACGCCGGCGACACCGTGCAGCTCGACCTGAACGGCGAGTGCGCCCACGCCAGCGCCTATGCCAACATCGAGCTTGCGCCGACGGTCACATTTCTCGAGGCTCACCTCTTCGTGGCCCCCACCATCATCTCCCGCTCGGCCACCAGCTTCAGGGTCGGCTCAGACAAGACCTTCACAGTCAAGACCCGAGCAGATCCCACCGCGACCGTGACCGAGAGCGGTTCGCTGCCTGCCGGGGTTTCGTTCACCGCCAGTGGGACGGGCGACGCAACCATTGCCGGGACTCCGGGCCCGGGTACCGCAGGTAGCTATCCCCTGGTGATTACGGCGGTCAACGGCGGTGCGCCCGCTGGAGTGCAGGGCTTCACCCTCACGGTGAAGTAATCGCCGTCTCACCGTTCACTCCGTCAACGGCGCCTTCACTGTTCGATTCGTCCCCACATCGGGTGGGTGGGCGCCCTCCTTCCATAGGATTGGCGCATGTCGAGCGGCGAGGCGGCACCCCCGACCGGCCGGGAGCTCGGCCGGCTCGGATTCGAGACCGGCTCCGACATCTACGAGCGGGCCCGGCCGGACTATCCCGACACGGCGGTGGCCCACCTACGGGCCACCGCCGGCATCAGCTCCGGGACCCGGGTGCTCGATCTGGCCGCGGGCACCGGGAAGCTGACCCGCCGGCTGCATCGAGGCGGGGCGGTCTGCCTGGCCGTGGAGCCCTCGGCGTCCATGCGGCAGGTGTTCCGGCGCGCCGTCCCCGGGGTGGCCGTGGCCGGCGGGACGGCCGAGATGATCCCGGTGTCCGGCGGCGTCGTCGACACGGTGGCGGTGGGACAGGCCTTCCACTGGTTCGACCCGTCCCGGGCCCTGCCCGAGATCGTCCGGGTGCTGCGAGCCCGAGGCTGGCTGGTGCTCATCTGGAACGAGCGGGACGAGTCCGATCCGGCCATGGCCGAGCTGGTCCGCATCAGCAGGTGGGACCGCTGCCAGCCCTACCCGGTGGGATTGGACTTCGGGGCGGTCATCGACGAGTCGCGGCCTCTTCGGACCGGTGCAACGCACCCGGTACCCGTTCACCCAGTGGCTCGACCCATCCGCCTTCGTCGAACAGGTCGCCTCCCGCAGCTACGTCCAGGTCCTGCCCGACCCGGAGCGCCGGGCCCTGCTGGACGGGGTGGCCGCCTTCGGGGCCACCCTCGGCGACCCGATTGCCATGCACTACGTCACCGACCTCTTCTGCGCCCAGGTGTCCGGTTGATGCCCGATCAGGTGGACCGTGCGCCGCCCGATCAGGTGGACCGTGCGCCTGCCGGTCAGGGGAACCCTGCGCCTGCCGGGTCAGCCCACCGGGCGCCTCCGCTCTGCGACCGGGCGGCCCGGTTTGCAATGGGGAATCCGGAGGGTGGATCCTCTGTGACCTGCCCGGCCGCCCGCCACCGCCGATCCAGCTGTATACAGCCTCCACCAGGGGAGTCCTCGATGATCAAGCTGACCTGCCTGCTGAAGCGCAAGGAGGGGATGACGCCGGCCGAGTTCCAGGCGTACTGGAGGGACCGCCACGCCCCCCTGATCGCCGGCGGTCGCTGTGGGACCCACGTCCTCCGCTACGAGCAGAATCCCCGGCCGCTCGACGACTACCGCGGCGACGACGACCGGTCGGGGTACGACGGCGTGACCGTCCAGTGGTTCGAGTCCATGGACGAGTACCACGCCCACATGACCGAGGACGACTCCCCCCAGATGTTCGAGGACATCACCAAATTCCTGGACCTCGACCATCTCGACTTCGTGCTCACCGAGGAGCCGAGGGTCATCATCGACGGCCGGGTGGACTGGGGCGACCTGACCGGCGGTCATTGACAGCCGGGCGGACCGGACGTACCATCCATTACATCGGACACTCCGTCCGATCTGATGGATGGAGCATCCGATATGTCATCGACCGCTGTCAGCCCCGACCAGATCGACTTCAAGGACATCGACCTCACCGACTCCCGGCCCTTCGCCGACCGGGTCCCCCACGAGTGGTTCGCGTTCCTGCGGAAGAACGCGCCGGTGTGGTGGCAGGAGGAGGCCGACGGGCCGGGCTTCTGGGCGGTGACCTCGCACGCCGGTTGCACGACGGTCAACCGCGACTACGAGCACTTCTCCTCCCACCGGCAGGCCACCTACCTCTGGGACCTGCCCGAGGACGAGCTGGTCCAACAGCAGCTGATCATGTTCAACATGGACCCCCCGCTGCACACCCGGTACCGCCGGCTGGTCAACAAGGGGTTCACCCCCCGGATGGTGGCCCAGCTGCACGACCGGATCCACGCCGCCACCGACGACATCATCGACTCGGTCATCGAGGAGGGCCGGGCCGACTTCGTCACCGACATCGCCGCCGAGCTCCCGCTCATCGTCATCGCCGACCTCCTGGGCGTGCCCGACGAGGACCGGCACCGGATGTTCGACTGGTCCAACCGGATGATCGGCAACGAGGACCCCGAGTACCAGAGCCAGACCGCGGGCGAGGTGGCCCAACAGGCCTCGATGGAGCTCTACGCCTATGCCTCCGAGCTGTTCGGGGTGAAGCGGGCCGACCCCCGTGACGACCTGATGAGCGTGCTGACCGACGTGGAGATCGAAGGGGAGAAGCTCTCCGCCTTCGAGCTCGAGATGTTCTTCCTGCTGTTGACCGTGGCCGGGAACGAGACCACCCGCAACCTGATCTCGGGGGCGATGGCGACCTTCTTCGACCACCCGGACCAGTGGGAGCTGCTCCGCAACGACCGCTCGCTGATGCCCACGGCGATCGAGGAGATGCTGAGGTACGTCTCGCCGGTGATGAACTTCCGGCGGCAGACCACCGGCCCCGTCGAGCTGGAGGGCCAGCGCATCGAGGGGGACTCCAAGGTCGTGTTCTTCCACATCTCGGGCAACAGGGACGAGGCGGTGTTCGACGACCCCCAGACGTTCGACATCACCCGTGATCCCAATCCCCACCTGGCCTTCGGCGCCGGCGGCCCGCACTTCTGCCTCGGGGCCAACCTGGCCCGCATGGAGATCCGGGTCATGTTCGAGCACCTGCTCGACCGGATGCCCGAGATCCGGCTCGACGGCGAGGTCCAGCGGCTGCAGTCGCCGTTCATCTCCGGCGTGAAGCACATCCCGGTGAGCTTCCCTCCGGCTGCCCGCGTCTCCGGCTAGGTCCCGGTCGGGCGACCCAGATGGCGACACGCAAGGCCGGCGACGACCTCAAAGAGGTCATCCGTGACTTCCGCCGGGAGCAGGTCATCGACGTGGCCCGGCGGCTCTTCGGCGAGCGGGGGACGACCGATGTCTCGATGGACGAGATCGCCGTCGAGGCCGGCGTGGCCCGGTCCACCGTGTACGTGTACTTCGCCAACCGCGACGAGCTGCTGCGCGCCTGTCTGAAGGGCATGCACAATCAGCTGCTCGACGACATCGCGCGTCGACCTGGGAGCGGGACGCCGACCCGGCCCGCCGGCTCGAGCGGCTGATCGAGGGGATGCTCGAACGCATCGACGCCGACCCTGCCTTCTTCCGGCTGGCGCTGGTGGCCCAGGGCTCGGTGAGCCAGGCGGGCGAGGCGGTGGGCACCGAGCTCGCCCAGATCGGCCTCAACATCGCCCGCCTGATCAGCGACCTCTACGTCGAGGGGGTGGCGGCCGGCACCTTCCGGGACATCGACCCCGACCAGGCCACCGCGCTGATCGGCCAGCAGATCTACGGGGCCATGTCGGTCCGTGCCGGGGAGCCCCTGCCCGAGTCGGCGGCCGTGGTGGCGGCGGCCACCTGCGCGTTCATCCTCCGCGGGCTGGGGGCCTGAGCCGCACCAAAGGCCCCGCACGGTCAGACGGGCTCCATCCGCCGGTCCGCCGCCTCCGCCGCCTCCGCCGGCCCGGCCGGGCCCGCCCCGCCCGACACCAGCGCCCGCTCGACGGCCCTGCGGGCCCGGGAGCGCTCGGCGGCGGCCTCCCAACGCCGCTCGACGTGGCCGAAGCGCCAGACCACGAGGGCGACCGCCCACACCGCGGCGAAGACGCCGACGATCACGAAGCCGGCCTGGTTGATGTTGAAATGGCGGAGCCAACGCCAGACCGGCCCCCGGAGGTCCAGTTCCTGCCCGACCAGTCCGAACAGTTCCACCGTCCCGATGAACACGGCGATGGCCACCGACAGCGCGGTGATCACGATGTTGTAGTACACCTTCCGGATCGGGCGGGAGAACGCCCACCCGTAGGCGAAGTTCATGAAGCACCCGTCGAGCGTGTCGAACAGGCTCATGCCGGCGGCGAACAGGACGGGCAGGGACAGGACGGCCCAGAACGGCAGCCCGCCGGCCACCGCCGTCCCGGACAGGACCAACAGCGCCACCTCGGTGGCCGTGTCGAAGCCGAGCCCGAACACCAGCCCCAGCGGATACATCTTCCACGGCCGGTCGATCCGGCGGGCGAGGGGCCGAGCAGCCGGTTCATCAACCCGCGCTGGTTGAGGTGCGCCTCCAGGGCCGCGTCGTCGTAGCGCCCGTGGCGGATGCTGACGAAGACCCTGGTGATGGACACGAGGATCACGATGTTCAGGATGGCGATGAGGAAGAGGAACGTCCCGGAGACCGACGTCCCGACGATGGTGGTCCAATGGTGCAGTCCGGAGCTCGACGCACCGACCTGTTCGTCGAGGAACCGGATGCCGAGATTCAAGGCCAACGCCAGTGCGAACACCACGCTCGAGTGCCCCAGCGAGAACCAGAAACCCACGCTCAGCGGGCGCTCCCCGTCGGCCATCAGCTTGCGGGTGGTGTTGTCGATGGCGGAGATGTGATCGGCGTCGAAGGCGTGTCGCATCCCCAGGGTGTAGGCCAGGACGCCGGTCCCGAACCCGAAGAGCGCCGTCCCGTTCAGGTGGTAGTGGTGCGGGACCGCCGCCACCAGCATGGCGGACCCGAGGGCGCTGAGCCCGACGACGGTGGCGGCCATGCCGCCCACCCGCCGCCACTCCGACGGGCTGAGGGCATCTCGGATCTTGCGGGTCCCCCCGGGCGCAGCCGTCACCGGGTCATGGCGTCAATGGCGCGGTCGGACATTCTCTGCGAGCGTAGATTACCTGCGAACAGCTCGCAACAGCGGTCTCAGTGGTCGGCCCCCGCCGCGCACGCCGCGCACGTCCCGCTCAGGGAGAAGTGGTGGGGGTCGATCACGAACCCCGTGTCGTCGAGGAGGCGCTTCCGCAACGGGTCGAAGGTCGAGTCGGGGATCTCCACCACCCGGTTGCAGGTCTCACAGACCAGATGGTGATGGACGTCGCCGGCCAGGTGCCATCTCGACGGTCCGTGGCCGAGGTGGACGTGGAAGGCGATCTCGAGCCTCTCGAGCAGTTCGAGGGTCCGGTAGACCGTGGCCAGGTTGATGTCCGGGTACCGGACCCACACCGCCTCCGCCACCTGCTCGGCGGTCAGGTGGTCGCCGCTCCGGTCCAGCGCCTCCACCACCGCCCGGCGGTCGACCGTGACCCGGCTGCCCGAGGCACGGATGGCCTCGATGGCCTGGTCCACGCGTTCAGCCGGCATCGCCCAGCAGCGTAGCGGTGGTCCGTCCGGCGGCGGCCCGTTCGGCCTCCGGTGTCGGCCGGATCAGCCTCCGGCGACGGCCGGGACGATCGACAGGGTCTGCCCGTCCGGTCACCGGGGTGGCCAGACCGTCGAGGAACCGGACGTCCTCGTCGGCCACGAAGACGTTCACGAACCGGCGCAGCTCCCCGGATTCGTCGAAGAGCCGGTCGGCGAAGCCCGCATGGGCGGCGTCGAGGGCCTTCAGCACCTCCCCGACCGTCGAGCCCTCGACGGTCACCTCGCCGGAGCCCCCGGTGAGCGTGCGGAGCTGGGTGGGAATTCGGACCGTGACGCTCATCGTGTGCTCCTCCTCGGCCGGGTCCTCGGTCAGCTTCTGGTCGTCGCCCATGGCCGCGGCAAAGGCCGCCAGGGTCGGAGCGATGGTCGCGGTCGGATCCGACCTCGCCGGCCAGGGCCTCCACCGTCTTCAGCCCGTGCCCGGTCACCATGGCCACCACCCGCTCGTCCGACCGCACCGTGCCCGCGGCCGCCAGCTTGGCCAGGGTGGCGATGGTCACCCCGCCGGCGGTCTCGGCGAAGATCCCCTCGGTCCGGGCCAGAAGGCGGATCCCCTCGATCACCTCGTCGTCGGTGACCGAGGCGCAGGAGCCGCCCGACCTGCGGATGGCGTCGAGCGCATACCAGCCGTCGGCCGGGTTGCCGATGGCCAGGGACTTGGCGATGGTGTCCGGCTTGACCGGGCGGATGGCGTCCGCATGCCCTCGGCGAACGCGGTGGCCACCGGGGAGCACCCCTCGGCCTGGGCCCCCGAGATGCGCACCGACGGCTCCTCGTCGAGCACCCCGACCTTCCACAGCTCCTCGAATCCCTTGGCCACCTTGGTCAGCTGGCTCCCCGACCCGATCGGCACGACCACATGATCGGGTGCCTGCCACCCCAGCTGCTCGGCCGTCTCGAACGCCAGGGTCTTCGAACCTTCGGCGTAGTAGGTGCGCACGTTGACGTTGACGAACGCCCACGAGGGCTGCTCGCTGGTCAGCTCGGCACAGAGCCGGTTGACGTCGTCGTAGCTGCCCTCGACGGCGATGACCCGGCCGCCGTAGACGGAGGTCATGGTCACCTTGGCCTTCTCGAGGTCGTGGGGGATCAGCACCACCGACTCCATTCCGGCCCGCGCCGCGTGGGCGGCGACCGAGTTGGCCAGGTTGCCGGTCGAGGCGCAGGCGGCGATCTTGAAGCCGAGCTGGCGTGCCTTGGTCAGCGCCACCGACACCACCCGGTCCTTGAACGAGCCGGTGGGATTGGCCGTGTCGTCCTTGATCCACAGCTCGCCGAGGCCCAGCTCGGCGGCCAGCCGGTCGGCCCGGACCAGCGGGGTGAACCCGGCGCCGAGGTCGACCGGGTGTCGGGTCGTCCACCGGGAGCAGGTCGGCGTACCGCCAGATCGACCTGGGCCCGCCCTGCGATGCGCTCCCGGGTCATGGTGGCGGCCACCCGCTCGTAGTCGTAGGTCACCTCGAGCGGCCCGAAGCAGTAGTCGCACACGTGCAGCGCCTCGGCCGGATAGGCGCGTCCACATTCACGGCAGCGAAGCCCAGAAACGAAGTCCACGGCAGTCTCCTCATCGCTCGGGCATTGGCACCTGCTACGGACCCCGACCTGGCGGTGCAGATCTGAGTCACGCTCTGGTTGCCGCGGCGTCGCTGGGCCCGGTCCCTCAGCCGCTCTGGATGATGGCCTCCATCATTGGTCGATGGGCGGGGCCGGCGTCAATGCGCGGCCGCCGCCGGGGCCGTCCCGACGGCCGGATGGGGGCCGACGCCCGGTTGTCCAGGGTGAGCGATGATGTCCGCATGCCGATCGCGCTCACACCGGGCCAGGACCGGGGCCGGTACCCCGACGGCCACTTCGACCCCGCCTCGCTGGCCGAGTCGAAGGGGGGCCGGCGCATCTCCGTGTGCATCCCGGCCCGCAACGAGGCCGCCACCGTCGGCCCGATCGTGCACTCGATCGTCTCCGCCCTGACCGCCACCACAGGAGGGACACCCCTGGTCGACGAGGTCCTGGTCGTCGACGACGGGTCCAGCGACCGGACCGCCGAGCTGGCCCTGGTGGCCGGGGCCCGGGTCATCTCCAGCGAGGCCCCCGGCGGGGGCAAGGGACAGGCCATGCGCGTCGGCCCTGAAGGCCACCGACGGCGACCTGGTCGCCTTCGTCGATGCCGACGTCACCAACTTCGGGCCCCACTTCGTCACCGGCCTGCTCGGTCCGCTGCTGGTGGACGAGTCGGTCACCCTGGTCAAGGGCTTCTACCAGCGTCCCCTCCACGGCGCGCCCGACGGGGGGGGCCGGGTCACCGAACTGATGGCCAGGCCGGTCATCGACCTGCTCTTCCCGCACCTGGCCTGCATCGAGCAGCCGCTGGCCGGCGAGACCGCCGCCCCCCGGTGGGTCCTGGAGAGCTGCGGGCTGGCCGACGGCTATGCCGTCGAGCTGGCCCTCCTCATCGACGTGGCCGAGCGCTTCGGCGTCGAGACGATCGCCCAGGTCGACCTCGGGGTCAGGTCGCACCGCAACCGTCCCCTGGCCGAGCTCCGTCCCCAGGCCACCGACATCCTGCGGGCCGCGCTGGGCCGGGCCGGACTGGTCACCCCCGACTGAGGCCGCCGGTCACGGCCCGGCCGGGTCACACCGGGACGCAGGCCGCTTCGGTCTCCGCTCCGACCCGGACACCCGGGTCCGCGGATGCCACCGGCGGGGCCACGGAGCCGCCCCCGAGGACCGGGACGACAACCGGTGCAGGCGACCGGTGAGCGCTCGGCCCGGGTCCGACGACGGCCGGGGACGAAGAGGGCGGCCAGCGCGCCGATGGCCACCACCGCGGCCCCGACGTAGACGGCCGGCGTCATCCCGTCCACGTAGTCCTGGCCCGAGCCGTAGCCGCCGTTGGCGCTGAAGACCGCATCCGAGGACGGCGATGCCCAGGACCCCTCCCAGCTCCCGGAAGGCGCTGTTGGCCCCCGAGGCCACGCCCTCGAGGGCCTTGGGCACGGCACCGAGCACCAGCGAGGCCAGGGGGACGAAGAACAGGGTCATCCCGATGCCGCAGACCACGAAGGGCACGACCAGGTCCGCATAGGAGACGGTCGGCGTGGTGGCGACCGCCAGCCAGGCCAGTCCGGCGGCCTGGCAGCACCAGCCCGGTCGACCACCAGCGGCTTCGCCCCCCACCGTTCGGCCAGGTTGCCGACCACCGGGGCCAACAGCATGGCCATGGCCGTCCACGGCAGCACCCGGATCCCCGCCGCCAGCGGGCTGAGCCCCTGGACGGTCTGGAGGAACTGGGTCAGGAAGAAGATCGAGCCGAACATCCCGAAGCTGAACAGCATGGCCGTGACGTTCACCGCGGAGAAGCCCCGGTGGCGGAACAGCCGGATGTCCAGCATCGGGTGCGAGGACCGCAGCTCCCAGGCCACGAAGCCGGCCAGTGCCACCGACCCGGCCACGAACGAGGCGAGCACCGAGGGGCTGGTCCAGCCGTGGGCGTTGCCCCGGACCAGGCCGAGCACGACACCGAACAGTCCGACGCTGACCAGGCCGACCCCGACCAGGTCGAGCCGGGTAGCGGCGCCCCGGCTCTCCGAGAGCTTCCACCAGGCCAGTGGGATCAGCACGATGCCCAGGGGCACGTTCAGCCAGAAGATGTACTGCCATGACCATCCGCTGGTCACCGCGCCGCCGACCAGCGGCCCGAGGGCCACGGCCGCGCCCCCGATGGCGCCCCACATGCCGAGGGCGACGTTCCGGCGCTCGGGCGGCACCGCCGCGCTGAGCAGGGTGAGCGACAACGGCATGATCATCGCCCCGCCGGCGCCCTGGACGGCCCGGGCCGCCACCAGCACGGCGATGTTCGGGGCCAGGGCGGCCACCGCCGATGCCGCGGTGAACACGGCGATGCCCAGGACGAAGATGCGCCGCCGGCCGACCCGCTCGCCGATGGCGGCGGCCGACAGCAACAGGACGGCGAAGGTCAGGGTGTAGGCGTTGACGGTCCACTCGAGCCCGGACAGGCCGGCGTGGAGGTGGACCCGGATCACCGGCAGGGCGGTCGAGACCACCAGGTTGTCGAGCGACGCCATGAACAGGGCCAGACCGGTGACCACGATGGCCCACACGGCCCGCGACCGCGCCCCGGGACCGACCGTGCCGGGTCCCCCGGTCGGAGGAGGCACCGGGCCGGACGGGGTCGCGGCCCGGCCCGGGTCGCCGGCCGGGATCGGGTCGGTGGCCCGGATCGGGGTGGCGTTCCGCTCCCGGCGGCGGGCGCCCAGGGCGGCCCCGATGCGGGTCCGTCCCCGCCCCGGCCCCACCACCGTCGAGGTCCTTAGTTGTGAGTGATCACTAGTTACGCGGGGCAAAAAAAGTGGGACGGTGAGCGGCTGATTCATGCGGGTACCTCCGTGTTCGCGGCCCGGTCGGCACGGTGCTGGGCCTCGAGGGCCTGGGATGCGGCCTTGACGGCCTGGGCCTTTTCGGATGTGGGGCACAGGTTCTGTGCCCAGTGTTCGGCTACGGACAACAGGTCGATGGCGGACATCACGTTGATCAGCATCCCCATGGCGAAGAACTCGCGGAGCTCGTCGTCGGAGAGCTGGGTGCGCTCGGAGAGCACCTCTGGAGCACCTCGAACGTCCGTCGGCAGCTGCGGGCGATGTCCGGGTCCCCCGGGGCGGCGGCGAACCCGTGCAACTGGACCTGGAGGAGCTCGGGGTCCTGCATGAGCTCGACGTAGGCGGCGCCCATGGCCTCCAGCGCCTCCTGCCCGTCGAGACCCTCGCCGGCCCGACTCAGCTCGCGGATGATCCGGTCGCCCACCAGGTCGTAGGTGGCGACGAACAGGTCCTTCTTGGTTCCGAACAGGCGGAACAGGTAGGGCTGGGAGATGCCGGCCCGAGCGGCGATGGCGTCGGTGGACGTCCCGGCATAGCCCGACCGGGCGAATTCGGAGATGGCCGCGGCCAGCACGGCGGTGCGACGCTCGTCTGCGGTCTGCCGGGCGGGAACCATCACCCTCCTATTGTGAGTGGTCACTCACTAACTGTCAAGGGGGCCGTTTCACTTCCGGATCCGCGGCCAGCGGGTAGCGTTTCCCCCCATGGAAGCCGAACGCTCCGCGGCAGGACGGAGATGGCTCCCTCGCCGACACCGTGCTGGTCTCGAACCGGGGCCCCCTCGCCTTCCATTTCGAGGACGAGCGGCCGGTGGCGGGGATGACCGCCGGAGGCCTGGCCGGATCCCTCCGGCCGATGGTGGTCGGCACCGGCGCCACCTGGGTGGCCAGCGCCCTCGGCGATGCCGACCGGGCGGCGACCGACGCCGGGCTGATGTACGACGAGGGCCTGCGCATCGAGCTGGTCGACCCCGACCCGGGCGTCTACAACCTGGCCTACAACGTGGTCTCCAACGCCATGCTCTGGTTCTGCCACCACCACCTCTTCGACGCCGCCCGACGGCCCCGGCCCGACCATCGGTGGGAGGAGGCGTGGGAGGCCTACCGCGAGCTCAACGAGCTGTTCGCCGGCCGGGTGGCCAAGGTGGCGCCCGAGAGGCGGCCGGGTCCTGGTCCAGGACTATCACCTGGCCCTCATGGGCTCGGCGCTGGCACGGCTGCGGCCCGACCTGCGCACCGCGCACTTCACCCACACCCCGTTCGCCGACCCGTCGGTCATTCGGATGCTCCCCACCGCCACCGCCACCGAGCTGCTCTCGGCCATGGCCGGGTTCGGCGCCTGCGGATTCCACACCGAACGGTGGGCCTCCGCCTACCGGGCGGGCTGCGCCATGCTCGACCAACCGGGGCGGGGGACCGCCACGCCGGCCCCGACCTTCGTCTCGCCCCTCTCCGTCGACGCCGACCTGCTGGCCGCTTCGGCCGCCGAGCCGGCCACCTCACAGGCGCTGGCCCGTATCGAGGAGCAGATCGGCGGGCCCGATCGCCAGGTCGTCGTCCGGGTCGACCGGATGGAGCTGTCGAAGAACCTGCTGCGCGGGTTCTGGGCCTTCGAGGAGCTCCTCGATCTGCAGCCGGAGCGGCGGGAGCGGGTGGTGTTCGTCGCCCTCACCTACCCCACCCGCCAGGGCCTCCCCGAGTACCTCGCCTACCAGAACGAGGTCGAGTCGACCGTGGACCGCATCAACCAGCGATGGGGCACCCCGGGCTGGACGCCGATCGTCCTCGAGGTGGAGGACGACTACCCCCGCTCGCTGGCCGCCCTGTCCCGCTACGACGTCCTGCTGGTCAACCCGGTCCGCGACGGACTCAATCTCGTCGCCAAGGAAGGGCCGCTGGTCAACACCCGCAACGGGGTCCTGGCCCTGTCCCGGGAGGCCGGCGCGTTCGACGAACTCGGTGGGGCGGCCCTGGAGGTCAATCCGTTCGACGTCTCGGGCACCGCCGGCGTCCTGGCCCGGGCGCTCGACATGGACGTAGAGGAGAAGGCGACACGGATCGGAGCGCTCCGCCGGGTGATCCGTGACCGGCCGCCCATCAGGTGGTTGCACGACCAGCTCGACGCGGCCCGCTGACCGACCGCGCCTCCCACCACGCCGCCGCCAGCCCGGGTCAGCCGCCTCCGCCCGCTGCCGACCCCCCGCGGGCGAGCCAGCGCAGCGCTTGCAGGGCCCCGGCGGGTCCCTGCACGGTGACATCGGCTGCTTCTGCCACCTCCACGGCACTCTCCGCGTCGACCGCGGCGACCGAGACCGTGGACAGGCCGTCAGCCGAGGCCAGGTCCGAAAGCGTGGCGAACGCAGCCAGGTCACCGAGATCGTCGCCGAAGTAGCAGGCCGCTGTGCACCCGGCGACCAGCCGCCTGAGGGCGATGCCCTTGTCGACTTCCAACGGGGGCCGCAGTTCGATGGACATGCGGGCGGCATGGGCCCGCAGCCCACTTCGCTCCGCTTCGGCATCCACCGCGGCGATGGCCCGCCGGGCCTCTCCCGGCGCCCGCCGCCAGTGGACGGTGACGGTCAGGCCCTTCGGCTCCACCTCCACCCCGGACGGGGCCAGCGACCCCAGACGCTCGACCGCCTCCTCCACCACGGGTCGCCACCGCTCGGCCCCCGGCTCGGTGGCGGCCACCCCGTCCCTCCCCGAGGTCTCGAGCCCGTAGAGGCCGACGAAGCGGGGGGCGACCGAGGCCACCTCGGTCGGACCGGGCGATCCGTGGCTCCGGGCAGGGCCCAGGTGCTCCACCAGGAAGGACACCGGACGCCCGGACACCACCGCCACGACGCCGAACCGGCGGGCCAGCCGCTCCAGCACGTCGGAGGCGCCATCGATCGGCCGGGCTTCGGCCGGGTCCTCCACGATCGGTGACAAGGTGCCGTCGAAGTCGGTGGCGATGGCCGTGGTGCCCGGGCGCTCGAGCAGCGGGGCCAGGGCGCGTCGCACCTCGGGTGACGGCTCCGACGCGGCGCCCCTGTCCGACGACGCCACCGCTCGGCGATCAGTTGACGGTGGAGGACGTGGAGGACCGGGCGGTCGTGGTCGTCGCCGATCCGGAGGAGCCGGCCAGGTCGGGGCCGACCACCACCACCACCTCGGCAGCACCGATCGTGGCGATCGGGGCGGCCGTCGTATACGGTGCGACCGCGCTCGACGGCAGGTGGAGCGACGAGGCGATGGCCTCGGCCGCCTGCTGCTGCCCGGCGACGTAGTACACGTGGGAGGTCGGCACCGTCGTCGAGGCGTTGACCGGCGGAAGCAGATCCCAGCTGCCCACCTGTTGGAGCCGGCTGCTGACCGTCGCCGCCGCGCCGGAGACCCCGGAGGCGTTGGCCACCAGCACGGGCACCCGGGTGGCCGGGACCGTGGTCGTCGAAGCGCCCGGGTGGGTGGTCGGCCCGGTGGTCGTCGAAGCGACCGGAGCCGATCCAGAAGCGGACTTCGTCGTCGCGGGATGGATCAGTCCGAGGGTGAGGACGACCGCAACGACGAAGGCCGCGGTGACGATGATGGCGCGGACGGCGGGGACCCCACCCGAACGCCGGCCCGATCCGCCCGACGAACCTCGGTCTCTGTCGGGGGGGTCGGGCACTGGGTGCCAGCCTGCCAACCCGCCGGTGGAGAAGCAAGCGTTTCACGATCGCCCGGTCCGCGGATGCCGGCGTCGGGTTCCGGATGGACACGGATGCCCCGGCGATCGGCCGTACGATGGGAGCGGTACCGGGCTGGCTCCGGGCACCGGGCCGGTGTGGCGCAGTTGGTAGCGCAGACGACTTGTAATCGTCAGGTCGTGGGTTCGATTCCCACCGCCGGCTCCAATATTCCCAGTTCAGCAAGGCAGAGACCCGATCCGGGCTCGTCGGGGCGAGCGAAGATGCGAGGCTCTACGCGGCTCTCGACTGGCCGGAGGCCCTGAACAGAGGGTTCTTCGAATCTTCGCCTCAGAGCGTTGCGCTTCAACGCTATGTCGGTGTTGGGCCAAAACCCAACAGCCAACCTGAACAGTGGCGAAGAGCTGGAACCTCGGTTCGTAGCCAATGACCAGGGGACCTGCGGGCCTTTGATCTTCCTTTCCGCCCATGGCATCGAGTCGTTCGACGCTGCCGCCACAGAAGTGTTCGATTCTAAGGGTCGCATTTTGCGGCCAGTCGTCGACGGCTTCGGCGTGCAGTACGAGACAGATCCAACCAAGACTCCAGATCCCGGCCACCTGGCCAACTTGCTCCGGGGATACTTCCGCCGGATGAAGAAGACGACACACATCAGCTACCGAACCAAGGCCGAGTCGTGCCGCACGTTGGACGAGCTGGTGGCGCTACTTGTTCGTTGGAGCAACCAGCACTAGCCCTGTCCGCAAACACCGGATAGTGGCGTGGGCTGGGCAGGCAGACCCAGCGGCTGATTGCCCAACGCGAGCGCCCCAAGGCGCCTCTAGTTGGTCGAAGAGGGAACGAGCATCACGACTATCGTGCATGCCGTGGATCCCTTGTTCCCGCCGAAGCTCTACCGCGGCGACATGGTCCGGGTTGTCTCACCGGCACGTTCGCGGGCGTTGGTGTCCGAGCACGATCACACGGCGATTATCAATGCCCGCTTCGCCGAGTTGGGGCTCACTCTGACCTTCGGCGAGCATGTCGACGAGCGAGACTTATTCGACAGCTCGTCGATCATCTCTCGGGTGGAGGATCTCCACTCGGCATTCGCTGACCCAGGCGTTTCCGCCATCCTCACCGTCATCGGTGGCTTCAACAGCAATGAGCTGCTGCCCCACCTGGACTGGGAGCTGATTGGAGCCAACCCGAAGGCACTTTGCGGCTTCTCCGACATCACCGCCCTTCAGAACGCGATGTTCTCCCGTACCGGGATGGTCACGTACTCAGGACCGCACTGGTCAAGTTTCGGGATGCGGGACCATTTCGACCTGACCTTGCGTTGGTTCACGGCGGCCATGTTCGACTCGGACTCCTTCGCACTCAGCCCGTCGGCGACTTGGACTGACGACCTTTGGTTCCTTGATCAAGATGATCGGGAAGTCCTCGCGAACGAAGGTTGGTGGGGGATTCAACCAGGTGAGGCCTCGGGGCGGGTCGTCGGAGGGAACCTCTGCACCTTGAATCTGCTGCAAGGCACCTCGTTCATGCCCACCCTGGCCGACTCCATCCTCATGATCGAAGACGACTGCGAGAGTACTCCGGCGCATTTCGCGCGAGATCTGACCAGCTTGCTTCAGCTGCCTGACGCCACTGACGTGCAAGGCCTTGTGATCGGGCGCTTCCAGCGAGCGAGCGGTATGACTCGGGCCCTGCTCGAACAGATCGTTCAAAGCCAGTCCGTGCTTACAGGCGTGCCGGTGTTGGCCAATGCCGATTTCGGACACACATCCCCGGTGATGACGTTTCCCATAGGTGGTCGAGTCTCGATGAGTGTCGGGGCAATGAGCACATTCACGATTGACGAGCGTTGAAGATCGAGTCGATGATCGGCGGGACACCATCGACGGTGGAGACGATGGTCTATCGCTTGGACCTCCACTTGGCTGAGTAGCCGTACCCGGTCCAGGTGGCACCCTGTCCCACAACGCCGGCGCGAGGCCGATATCTGCGGGCACGGTCTCCTCCATCTACCGTTGAGGCGATGGCGGCGTCTCGGAGAGTGGCCGACCTCTGGGTCTGCGTCCTTGGCTTCTTTTCCCTGGACCGCTCAACAGAGCCGACGCCGGGTACCCGACGTCGCCGGGAGCGAGTCGCACGTTCAGATCATCACTGCCTTTACCCGAGGTCGTATCGAAGCCAGATACACGACCGAGAGTATGACTCCGACGATTCCAGTGAAGAGCCAGAAGAGCACGATCAGTGCGATCCACATCCCCTTCGATGATCCGGCAGCAACAAATGCACCGCCGGGTCGGGAGATGGCGTCAATCAGTGCCCAAATGGGGATGACCAGTGACACCAGGGCGATCACGAGAATGATCAAACCGTCTGCCCCAAAGATCTCGCCCGTCACGCCTCCACCTCCCGCTCGGATGTGACGACCCTATACGTCAGCCGTTGACGTGTCCCCGACATGCACACCCCTCTGGGGGCTCCAGCGGCGTCCGGCTGGTCCTAAACAGCTTCGGGAGCGCTGGAGGCTTCGGCGTGACTTGAAGTCATGAGGCGGCCTCGGGTGTCGTCGACCGGGCCTTCCAGTCAGCACACTGACAACGGCACGGCCCGTCACCGAGGTGGGTGATTGGTCAGGATTACTGGAACAGTCCTGATCGCTCGCCGGGCCGATCCGGGGCGGCCCTACCACCCCTCACCGTGTGAGGAAGGGAGGTTCGGAGCACAGTGGCTGCTCGTAGTCCGCTCAACCGCCAATGCACGCGCCGGTCGAGACTTGCCCACCCGGATGGTTCCCTACACTTACCTAGATGAGGACCGAAGAAGTACGAGAACGTGCAGCCGCGAGCTTGCGAGCGCTCAATCACGCGTTTGCAGCGCACGATCCCGCGGACGATGCGCTCGCGTCGTTAGCGGAGACGGCGAACGAACTCACATTCCTGATCGATGAAGCGCCGACACGCGATCGTCTGGCCCTCATGCGGATCAGCTCGGAGGGGTCGATCCTGGGCGGGAGCGGGTTCGAAGACCGGGCTGTCGGCGGTTGGTCAAATCCGACAGGCGTCGAACTCGAGGTGCGGTTCGATGACGGTGAAGTGATCGCCGACGTTGTGCTGCGGCGCGCATTCGAAGGCGCGCCCGGTCGTGCCCACGGCGGAATCGTGGCCGCTGCATTCGACGACGTGACCGGCTTCGTTATCGGCATGCTGGAGGAACCGGCCTTTACGGGCGAGTTGACGGTTCGCTATCTCGCAGCCGTGCCTGTTGACGAACCCCTGGAGATTCGCGCACGGCTTGACGGGCGAGAGCGCCGCAAGCTCTTCATTAGCGCTGAACTACGCACCGGTGACAACTTGGTTGCGACATGCCGGGCCATCTACATCACCGTCGATCCATCCCGCTTCGCCGGAGCGCCCGACCCACGCTGACCCGATCGGAAGGCTGGTGACAATGCCGTTGAGGGATCACGGACCGTACTCCGCTGCCCCAGAGGGCCATATTCCGGTGCTCGCATTGGGTTGCCAGAAAGAATCGGAGAGCGCCGTCCCGCTGGCTCCCGGTCACGAACGCTTCGCTCTGACACTGGCCGCGTGACGGATTCGTCAACGAACGACCGCCAGTCAGTGAACGTCCCGTCTCCCGGGAGTAACGATTGGCCCAGGTGGTAGAACTGGACCATGGAACTCGACCTCCACATCTCGCGATTCGACTGGGCCGTCGGCTCGCCAGGCATCGGGCCGGGAGTCTCCGACCTGGCCCAACGGGCCGAAGCCATCGGTGTCCGCACCCTGTCGTTCATGGACCACTACTTCCAGATGGACTGGATGGCGCCGGCGGAGGACCCGATGCTCGAGGGCTATACCGCCCTTGGATTCGTCGCCGGTCGGACCGAGCGGCTGCGCCTGCGTCTCCTCGTGACCGGGGTGACCTATCGCCACCCCGGGCTGCTGGCCAAGGCGGTGACCACCCTCGACGTGCTTTCGGGCGGCCGCGCCGAGCTTGGCATCGGAGCGGCCTGGTACGAACGCGAACACCGGGGCCTCGGCGTGCCATTCCCGCCCTTGGCCGAGCGGTTCGAGCGTCTCGAAGAGGCGATTCAGATCTGCCTGCAGATGTGGAGTGATGACAATGGTGCCTACCAGGGCCGGCACTACCAGCTCGAGGCGACGCTGTGCAGCCCGCCACCGGTCAGCGCACCTCATCCGCGGATACTGATCGGAGGGAGCGGCGAGCGCAAGACCCTGCGCATGGTTGCCCAGTATGCGGACGCCTGCAATCTCTTTGGCGGACCCGACGAGGTCGCACCAAAGATCGATGTCCTCCGCCGTCACTGCGACGCCCTCGGTCGCGACGTCAGCGAGATCGAGGTGACCGCCATGTACCGCGAGATCCCGCCGGACGCGACCGTCGACGACGTGGTTCGGGGAGCAGAGGACTTTGCCAAAATCGGCGTGTCGACCCTTGTAACCGGCGCCATGGGTGACAACCCTGGCGATTGGATCGAGTCGACCTTCGGCCCGGCCATGGATCGGCTGGCGGGCATCGAGGCTGCCCCCCTGAGCTGATCCGCACCCGTAAACCGACACCCGGCACCCCCCTCAGTCGAGAACCCCTGTCCCCACATCACCGGCTGTAAGCGCAACTGCGAAAGTGTCCGCCTGAAGTACTACTACGGGTAGTATCGAAGTATGAAAGTCAGCGTCAGCCTCCCTGAAGAGGACGTCGAGTTCCTCGACGCCTACGCCGATTCCCAGGGAATCACCTCCCGCTCCGCCGTGCTCCACAAGGCGGTCCGCCTCCTCCGCTCATCGGGACTCGGAGGTGCCTACGAGGACGCTTGGCAGGAGTGGGCTAGTGAGGGCGAGGCCGACCTCTGGAACGTAACGGTCGACGACGGTCTCACCTGATGCGACGAGGCGAGGTCCGCGTCGTCGATCTGGACCCTGTGCGCGG
This sequence comes from uncultured Acidimicrobiales bacterium, assembly GCA_963806285.1. Classification (GTDB taxonomy): domain Bacteria; phylum Actinomycetota; class Acidimicrobiia; order Acidimicrobiales; family RAAP-2; genus Bog-756. The sequence goes on along the minus strand of CAWDXJ010000004.1, from coordinate 94,114 downwards.
CAGCGAGGCCAGCAAGCGCCGTCCGGCGGTGATCGTCAGCAACGACGGAGCAAACACCACCGCCGAACGCCTCGGGCAAGGTGTGCTCACCGTGGTACCGGTGACCTCGAGGACCGATCGGGTGTACCCGTTCCAAGTTCTTCTGCCGGCATCGAGGACCGGGATGCACCGGGACTCGAAGGCTCAAGCCGAACAGGTCAGAGCGGTGGCGGTTGAACGGATCGGAGGACTGGTCGGTGAGCTTCCACCGGAATTGGTGGCGGCCCTGGATGAGGCGTTGCGACTTCATCTCGCGCTCTGACCCTCCAGCTGGGCCTGCCCCGAACACCGGCTCGGCGGCGATATTCAGATTTCGATCAGCCGTTTCGGGAATGTGGACGACCGGAGTTCCCTCTCCACAAATCAGGTCTGCCCCAACCCGGGTCAGATCGCTTGTGAAAGGGCCTCTTCCCACCCGATAGCGGGCGGCATGACCTACCCGGTACCCGTGAGGTGCATCAGGAGTTGACCCAGGGGGCGGTGGTGGTCGGAGACATGGGAAATGAGCGTTGATCGGTCGAGTGTGACCGACCTTGGTGCCCAATTCGTGCCGAAGCGTGGCAGTTCGGGTGCGGCGCGCCCGTCCGTCGATGGCGGGTCCACTGCCGGCGTCAGAGGACGGCCGGTGAAGCTGCCAGCTGCTCGGTCAGCAGCTCCAGGGAGTTGTGCAGGTGGGCGAAGCGCTGTGGCCCCAGGATCCCTGCGATCCGCTGCTCGGCCGCCCCGGCCTCGGCGTAGATTGCCTGCTCCAGCCGCCGTCCCCTGGAAGTGAGCCGGATCACGCGAGCCCTTCCGTCGGCCGAATCGGGGACGCGCAACAGGTACCCGTGTCGTTCCAGGTGCCCCAGTAGATCGTTGACCGACTGCTTCGTGATCCCCACCCGGTCCGCAAGCTGACTCGGACGTACCCCATCGAGGCCCGGATAGCGCCATAGCCCGACGTGCGCGGCGTTCAGATCGTCGTATCCCGCCGCAACGACGCCCGCGTAGAGCTGATCGCGGACCGACTGCCACACGACCCGCAGCATGGCGCCGACGTACGGGCTTCGCTTGTCGTCGGGGTGGTCGAAGGAATCTCTTGACATTGGTCGTAAGGTTACCATACGATTCTGGTAAGGATCCCTGACCACCCGATCCGGGATTGCTACCAGGAGGTGGACGAAGTGAGGACGGCGATTGTTGACTCCCCCGAGAACGAACAGGCGGAGGCATGGTGGTTCCTCGACACCTTGGTCGTCGAGCACCGCTGCGCACCCGAGATGGGCACCGTCGTGCTCGAGATGACCTTGCCGGTCGGCGCGGCGCCCCCTCTGCACGTCCACGACCACCTCGACGACACCTGGTACATCATCGAGGGCGAGATGGTCGTGCGCTGTGGCGACGACGAGCTGGTCGTCGGAGCCGGGCACTGGGTCTCCATGCCCCGCGGCGTGCCTCACACCTTCCGAGTGGTCGGTGAGCGCGAGGCGCGGATCCTACTGGTGCACGACAACGCCAGCTTCCGTGACCTCATACGCGACCTCGGCACTCCGGCCACGGCCCGCACCGTTCCCAGCCATCCAACGTTCCCGCCCATGGACGAACTGGCGCGTATCGCTGCGTCCCATGACCTCAGGCCGATCGGGCCCCCGATGAGCATCGAAGATGGCGACAGCGTACTGGCCACCGGCTGAACGGGCGCCGTCCGTCCAAGAGGACACGGGGAGGGCCCCGTTGCAAGTGCTGGCCCTCGGTCATGTCGTGCTCAAGGTCCGTGACCTGCAACGTTCCGAGAACTTCTACGTGGGGCTGTTGGGCATGCAGGTCATCTCGCGGATCTCCGAGCCACGGATGGTTTTCTTCACCTGTGGGACCGAAGGGAACCACCACGACTTCGCGCTCATGGAGCTCGGTTGCCGTGCCCCGTCGCCCCACGACGCCGCCACAGGACTCGCTCACGTGGCGTTCAAGGTCGGCAGCTCGGCCGAAGAGTTCGCTCTCGTGCGCAACGTGCTCCGTCGCTCAGGGACCCCGGTGCTCTACGAGGCGGACCGAGGGTTCGCAAAGAGCGTGCACGTCCTCGACCCGGACGGGAACGAGATCGAGCTGTACATCGACACCCCCGCACTTGACCACGGCATCCGATGGGTGCCGGTCAGCCACGGTCAATAGCGAATCTGCAGCCGGCATCGTGAGCGACCTTGGACGACACTCGGAACAGGCGACGCGCCCGGCCAGCTCTGCCGCTACCAGTATCGACGGTTCGTCGATTCGCACGCTGCCCTGACTTGGGATCGTCGGAGCGACGGGAAGCGCTCCGCCCCCGAAAATGGAGGGTCAGATCAGGACGCGATAGCGCAGGTTCACGACACCGTTGCCGAATCGGTGCTCCTCCAGCAGATCCAACTGGACGCGTGGGTCGCCGGAGAATGCGGGCTTTCCGCCGCCGACGAGCACCGGATAGATGAAGAGGTGGCACTCGTCGATCAGCCCGGCGTCGAACGCGTGCGCCGCGAGGGTCGACCCCCCGACGGTCAGGTCGCCCGCGGCGGACGCCTTCATCCCTCGGACCGAGTCGGGGTCGAAGCGGCGCTCGAGCCGCGTGTTGGTGGTCGAGGCTACGGGCAGCGTCGTGGAGTAGACGACCTTGTCGGCCGCTCGCCAGATACGAGCGAAGTCGGCCATGAGCTCCGAATGGGCAGCGAGGGTGGGGTCGTCCTCCCAAACGGCCATCGTCTCGTACATGCGCCGTCCATAGAGGTACGTGCCGACGGGGCGCACGATGTCAGTGATGAAGGTGAATACCTCGTCGTTGGGGGCGGTCCATTCGAACCTGCCGTTCGCGTCCTCGATGTAGCCGTCAAGGGACATGTTCGCCACGTAGATCAGCTTGGCCATGCCACTCCTCAGTCGCCCGCGTGACTCCGCCCGTGAGCAAGTGTAGGCGTCACCTCCACGACGCCGGCCGTGGGACTGGATCCGAAGCGGGATCGACCAGGTTGGCACTGACACCGCAACTGCACCGCCTTCTGCTCCTCGCGAGAGGGCACTCACCCGAAGGTCCCGCCGGCCACGGTCGACACACGCCCCCCACCACGCGGTGGAGGGGACCTACTCGGGACGCGGAGTGGCACCATGTAGCGTCCAGGATGTGGACGAGCCGGCCCACCTGCTGACCACGAGGACGACCTACGACGCCGTCGCCGACGCCTACGCCCGCCTCCTTCCGGACCTTCGGGCAGAGACGACTCTGGACCGGGCGATGCTGGCCATGTTCGCCGAACTGGCTTCGTCGGCAATCCTCGGGCCGGTCGCCGACCTTGGCTGCGGTACCGGCCGCATCACATCCCACCTGGACTCCCTGGGCGTCGACGCCTTCGGCATCGATCTGTCCCCGGCCATGGTCGACCTCGCCCGTCAGACGTACCCGCACCTGCACTTCGAAGTCGGTTCGCTCACCGCTCTGGACCTACCCGACGCCACCGCGGGTGGGGTCCTGGCCTGGTACTCGACCATCCACACGCCTCCGTCGTACCTGCCTGGTGCGTTCGCCGAGTTCTCGCGTGCTGCTCACGCCCGGTGGATACCTGCTGGTCGGCTTCCACGTCGGAGACGGAGACCGGCCGAGGACGGTGGCCTTCCGTGACGGTGTCTCGGTCGACGCCTACGACGTGACACCCGAGCAGGTCGCCGACCTGTGTCGTCAGATGGGACTGGTCGTGCGGGCGCAGATGGTGCGGGCGGCACAGGGTCGGGAGACGCGGCCGCAAGGCAGCCTCATCGCCACGAAGCCCGTCGATCCATGACCAGAGCAGCGATCCTTTGCCGACCGCCGGCGAGGTCCCTGTGCCCGTCCCCGGACATCCGGCGGCCCGGGACTCCAGAGGTGTCCACTCGGGCCGTGTGGACCATCACGTTGTGGCCAACCAGCCCGGTGTTCGGGATGCCCAGGAGAACACCGGTGTCGGCCATCGTGCGCAGGAGTGACTTTTTCCGTGGGCCGCCCTACAGTCTGATCCATGCGCGCTGCGGTCGATCTCAAAATGGACGCTCCCCCCGACCGGGTCTGGGGGCTGGTCAGCGACATCACCAAGATGGGCGAGTACAGCCCGGAGGTGGTCGAGGCCGAGTGGATCGACGGTTCCACCGGTCCGGCGGTCGGCGCCCGGTATCGGGGCCATGTGAAGAGGAATGAGAACTGGCCCTTCCTGTACTGGACCACATGCAGGATCACCGAGTGCGTACCCGGACAGGTCTTCGAGTTCGCGGTGATCATGGGCGATCGGCCGGTGAACACGTGGCGTTACGAGTTCCGCGCCACGGACGACGGGGGAACCGAGGTCACCGAGTCCTTCGACCTCGGGGACAACCTCTTCACCAAGATCTGGCACCCACTCGGTGGGTTCCTGAGGGAGCGCCGCAACCAGCGGGACATGCTCCGCACCCTCGAGCGGATCAAGGCGGCCGCTGAGCAGCCCCGCCGGCAGCCCGGAACCTGAGGACGCCGACATCTGTCGGGCGCGAACCGGGAGAGTCGACCTGACAATCGGGAGGGTCGACCGGTAATCGTCGGGTCGCCGGTTCGATCCCACCGGCGGAACCGCCGCCGGTTGTCGGTCGCGGTCGATAAGCCCAGTTCAGCGCCCTGCACGCCACCTGAGGTGCGAGGGTCCCGCTCGCCTGTCGATCCCGCGGGTTCGACGGACGGGACTTCCGGGTAAGTTCTCCGAACGAGGGCGCACCAACACCGACGGGTCGTCCGATGATCCCGTTCGGTCGGGAGGAGCGGGTATGACGGATCTGCTGATGACCGTGGGAGGGCTCACGATCACCGACCGGTTCTTCGCCACCCGGTCGCTGACCGAATCGCTGGCCTCCCCGCTGTCCGCCGAGGACCAGACCGTCCAGTCCATGCCCGACGTGAGCCCGACCAAGTGGCACCGGGCCCATACGACGTGGTTCTTCGAGACGTTCCTGCTGGTCCCCAGCCTCGCCGGCTACCGGCCCTTCCACCCGGAGTACGGCTACCTCTTCAACTCCTACTACGAGGGGGTGGGCGCCACGCTACCCGCGCCACGACCGCGGGCTGCTGTCGCGGCCGGGCATCGCCGAGATCGCCGAGTACCGGACGCACGTGGACGAGGCGATGGCCTCGGCTCCTCGAGGACCCGGGCTGCGGCGTCGTGCACGGACCTGGTCGAGCTCGGCATCCAACACGAGCAGCAACACCAGGAGCTCCTGCTGATGGACATCAAGCACGTCCTGTCACCGAACCCGCTGCTGCCGGCCTACGACGCCGTGCGACTGCCCAGGCCGGGCGCGGTCGGGGCGACCGACCTGGACCGAGCATCCCGAGGGCACCTACCAGATCGGGCACTCGGGACCCGGCTTCTGCTTCGACAACGAGCTGCCCCGCCACCGGGAGTACCTCGGCCCCTTCGCCCTCGCCGATCAGCCGGTGACCTGCGGCGAGTGGCTGGAGTTCATGACGGACGGGGGCTATCACCGCCCCGAGCTGTGGCTGTCGGACGGGTGGGCCACGGTCCAGGCCGAAGGGTGGGAGCACCCGCTCTACTGGGTGCGGTCGACGAGCGACGGGGCCTTCTCGGAGTTCACCCTCGGCGGCCCGACCCCGGTCAACCCGGCCCAGCCGGTCTGCCACGTCAGCTACTACGAGGCGGACGCCTTCGCCCGGTGGGCCGGCCTGCGGCTCCCCACCGAGGCCGAGTGGGAGGTGGCCGCCGCCGGGCGTCCCCTGGTGGGCCACTTCCTGGACCAGACCAAGCTCCACCCCACACCGGTGGACGGCACCCCGACCGGGTGCACCCCGTTCGGCAACGTCTGGCAGTGGACCTCCTCGGCCTACAGCCCCTACCCGGGCTTCGCCCCCGCACCCGGGGCGGTGGGCGAGTACAACGGCAAGTTCATGGTGAACCAGTACGTCCTGCGGGGCGGATCGTGCGTGACCCCGTCGGACCACGTCCGGGCCTCCTACCGCAACTTCTTCCCCCCGTCCGCCCGGTGGGCGTTCACCGGCCTGCGGATGGCCCGAAACGGCTGACCCAGGGCCGCCACCTCACCCGACGCCTCGAAGGAAGCCAGAGCCATGACCGCCGTCATCCCCCCGACCATCGACATCCATCTGTCCCCCGACGACCTGCGCGACGCGATGGAGCGCGACGTGCGGACCGGGCTTGACCGCCGAGCCGAAGAACCTCCCGCCCGTCTACTTCTACGACGATCGGGGGAGCAGGCTGTTCGACGAGATCACCCGGCTTCCCGAGTACTACCCGACCCGGTGCGAGCGGTCGATCCTCGACGCCCACGCCAGGGACATCGCCGAGCGCTCGGGAGCGGACACGCTGGTGGAGCTGGGCGCAGGCACCTGCGAGAAGTCGCGGGTGCTCCTCGACGCCATGCAGTCCACCGGCCACCTCCAGCGGTTCGTGCCCCTCGACGTCAGCGAGACCACGCTGTGGGAGGCGGCGGACGCGCTGTCCGGGGAGTACCCCGGCGTGGCGGTCAGCGCGGTGGTCGGCGACTTCCACCGGCACCTCGACCGCCTGCCCGTCGACGGGCGACGCCTGTTCGCCTTCCTCGGCGGCACCATCGGCAACTTCGACCCCGGGCCGCGCCGGGAGTTCTTCATCGCCCTCGGGCAAGATCATGTCGATGGAGGACCGGCTGCTGCTCGGAACCGACCTGGTCAAGGATCGGGCCCAGCTGGTCGCCGCCTACGACGACGAGGCCGGGGTCACCGCCGAGTTCAACCGCAACGTGCTCCATGTGCTCAACCGCGAGCTGGGCGCCGACTTCGACCCCCGGTGGTTCGAGCACGTGGCCCGGTGGAACGAGGGCGACCAGCGCATCGAGATGTGGCTGCGCTCCCCCGGGACCAGCAGGTCCACGTCGCCGATCTCGAGCTCGACCTGGCCTTCCGGTCCGGCGAGGAGATGCTCACCGAGATCAGCACCAAGTTCTCACCCCCGGCCCTCGAGGCCGAGTTGGGCGAGTGCGGGTTCGTGGTCGAGTCGACCTGGGCCTCCGACGGCGACGAGTTCCTGTTGACCCTGGCCCGGCCGTCGTCGTGACCGCCCCGCCGCCGCCGGCGACCGGCGACCGATCGACGTCGACCCGAGCAGGTCCTTGACCGCCGCCTCGACGGCCCGGTGGAAGGTCGGATAGGCGTAGATCATGTGCCGGAGCGGGACGGTCGGCACCTCGGCGTGGACGGCCAGGGTGAGCAGGCCCAGCACCTCGCCACCCCACGGCCCGGCCGACGTGGCGCCGACCAGCACGCCCCGGTGGGCGTCCTCCACCAGCTTGATGAAGCCCCGGTTGCCCGCCTTGTGGATCCACCCCCGGGTCGACGACGGGACCCCGGTCGTCCCCACCCGGACCTCGAGTCCCCGGTCGCGGGCGTCCCGCTCGCTCAGCCCCACCGACCCGATCTCCGGATCGGTGAAGGTGACCCGGGGGACGGCCCGGTAGTCGGCCGGCACCACCGGGCTGCCCAGGATGTCGTTGACGACGATGTCCGCCTGGTACATGGAGACGTGGGTGAAGGCACCCTTGCCGGTCACGTCGCCGATCGCCCAGACCCGCTCCACCCCCGCGACCCGCATGTGGTCGTCGACGGGGAGGGACCGGGCCGACTCGTCGAGCACCGATGGACGCCGCATTGAGCCGGGCCAGATCGGCCCGGCGCCCGGTGGCCACCAGCAGCCGGTCGACCACCAGCTGCTCGCCGCCGCCAGCGACCACCGTGAACCGCCGGCCGTCGTGGTGCGACCGACTCGACGGTCACGCCGGTCCGCACGTCGATGCCCTCCGAGGCGAACACCTCCGCCAGCAGCTGCGCCGGCTTCGGGCTCCTCGGGGCCGACCAGACGGGGTCCGCCTTCGAGCACGGTGACCTCGAGCCGAACCGACGGAACACCTGGGCCAGCTCGACGCCGATGGCCCCGCCCCCGAGCACCGCCAGCGAGGACGGGACCTCCTCGGTCTCGATGGCCTCCCGGTTGGTCCAGTACGGGCGTGCCGGCCAGCCCGGGCACCGGGGGGATCCAGGCGCGGGTCCCGGTGTTGATGACCACCGCCCGGGTCGGCCTCGACGTCCGGTCGCCGACCGCCACCCGGCCGGGCCCTCGAGCCGGCCCCAGCCCCGGACGAACCGGCCCCCCTTGTCCTCGAAGCGCCTGACCGCCACCGTGTCGTCCCAGGAGTCGGTGGCCTCCTCCCGGATCCGCCGCGGCCACCGGCGCCCAGTCCGGTGCGACCGTGGTGCCGCCCGGCCATGCCGGGCACCCGCCGCGCCTCGGCCAGCAGGTCGGCGGCCCGGATCATCATCTTGGAGGGCACGCATCCCCAGTAGGGGCACTCGCCCCCGACCAGCTCCGCCGTCGATGCCCACCACGTCGAGCCCGGCCTCGGCCAGGCGCTCGGCGGCGTCCTCGCCCCCCGGCCCCATCCCCACCACGATCACGTCGGCTCGTTCGGTCATCCCCGCTCCTCTCGATCGGACGGGTCCCCGGTCGGACCGGATCGGCGCCGACCGCGATTCGGGTCAGGGCGGCCGGGTGGCCGGGCGGGCGTCCGGCGCCGCGGCAGCTGTCTCATTTCGAACGCTGCCGGGCCACGTCGAAGCAGGCGATGGCCCCGGCCGTGGACACGTTGAGGGAGGACGAGCGAGCCGTGCTGGGGGATGGAGGCCAACGCGTCACACCGCTTGCGGGTCAGAGCGGCCAGCCCGGTGCCCTCCGACCCGAGGACCAGGGCCACCGGCTGATCGCCCAGCGGCAGCTCGTAGAGCGACTGGCGTCGGCCTCGCCCACCAGGCCGACCGTCCACACCCCGGCGTCGGAGAGCTGGCGGAGGGCGGCGGGCACGCCGGCCACCAGGGCCATGGGCAGGTACTCGATGGCCCCGGCCGCCACCTTGGCCACGGTGGGCGACAGATGGGCCGACCGGTGCCGGGGCAGGACGATCCCGGTCACGCCGGCGCACTCGGCGCTCCGCAGCAGCGCCCCCAGGTTGTGCGGATCGGTGATGCCGTCGAGGACCAGCAGGAACGGCACCCGTCCCCGGCGGGTCGGCTCGCACAGCGACTCGAGCGGCGTCTCCTCGACGGGTCGGGCCAGGGCCACCACCCCCTGGGCGGCGTCGGTCCGGGCCACCGAGTCGAGGCGCCGGCGGGAGACGTGCTCGACCCGTACCCGCCGCCTCGCCGCCAGCGCCTCGATCTCGTCGAGGATGGGCGCGGCGTCCATCCCCTCGGCCATGAACACCGACCTGACCGGCCGGCGGTCGGCGCGCAGCAGCTCGCGGACGGCTTGGCGGCCCTCGACCTGATCGCCGCCCAGGCCGCTGGGCCGGCGGCGACCCGGCGGCGCCCGGCGGTCCCGGCCGCCCGATCCCGGTCGGGCCGAGCCTCGCGGACCCGGTCGGCGGACCGGGACCGGGCCCCGCCCCTCCCGGTGGCCGCGCCCCTCGGCCGAGCCGTGACCCGCCGGGGACCGCCCCGCGGCCGGGCGCCCCGTCCTCGCCCGCCGCGCCCAGCCGCCGCCCGACCACCCGGCTGCACGCCGGGCTCATCGGCCCGTCCCTCCACCCGACCGGGTCGTCGGGGGCCGACGCCATGAGCACCACGGCGCTGCAGGCGATCCCCTCGGCCCGGCCGAGGGCGCCGAGCCCTTCGGCCCGGGTCGCCTTGACGTTGACCGGGGCGCCGAGCACGCCGGCCAGCCGCTCGGACATCTGGCCGACGAACGGGGCCAGCCGGGGCCGCTCGGCCACCACCGTGCAGTCGGCGTTGACCGGCACCCACCCGGCCCGCCGGGCCAGCTCGACCATCCGGGCCAGGATCACCATGCTGTCGGCGCCGCGCCACCGGGGGTCGGTGTCGGGGGCGTGCCGGCCGAGGTCGCCGAGGCCCGCCGCGCCGAGCACCGCGTCGGCGACGGCATGGGCCACGGCATCGGCGTCGCTGTGCCCCTCGAGGCCCCGTGCCCCCTCGCCGGTGATGGCCACCCCGCCGAGCACCAGCGGGCGGCCCGGCCGGTCGGAGAACCGGTGGACGTCGAAGCCCTGCCCGATCCGCAGGGCCGGCCGAGCTGGCCCGCCGTCGACTCACCGGCGCGCCCGCCAGCAGCGCCTCGGCCACGGCCAGGTCCTCGGGCCGGGTGAGCTTCAGGTTGCGCGGGATCGCCGGCGCACGGTGCACACCGTGGCGCCCAGGCGCTCCAGCAGCGCGGCGTCGTCGGTGGCCTCGCCGGCGGTGCGGTGGGCGGCGCGCAGGGTGGCGGCCACGAAGGCCTGGGGGGTCTGCACGGCCACCAGCCCGTCCCGGTCCACGGTGGACGCGGACCGTCCCGCCGGATGCCCGCTTCAGCGTGTCGGTCACCGGCAGGACCGGGACGGCCCCGTCGGCCCCGCCGGCGCGCACCGCTTCGACCACCGCGGCGAACAGCGCGGGCGTGGCCAGGGGGCGGGCGGCGTCGTGGACCACGATGATCGCCGGCCTCGTCGGGCACCGCGGCCAGGCCGGCCCGCACCGAGTCGGCCCGGGTGGCCCCCGGCCACCACCACGGTCGGCCCCGATCGACTCGATCGGCAGGGCCGCACTCCGGGCGTCGCCGGAGGCCGCGTCGCCGGGGACCACCAGCACGACCCCGTCGGAGACCGAGCGGGCCGCGTCCACCGACCAGGCCGCCACCGGCCGGCCGGCCAGCTGGAGGAACTGCTTGGGCCCACCGAACCGGCGGCCGGATCCGCCCGCCACCACGATGGCCCAGACGGGCCCCGCTCGGCTCAGGGCAGCGCCTCGTTGAGCCGAACCTCGGCGGTCTCCTCGTCGACGCCCAGGGCGAAGGTCAGCTCGGACACCAGGATCTGGCGGGCCCGCTGCAGCATGCGCTTCTCGCCGGCCGACAGGCCCTTGTCCTTGTCGCGGATGGAGAGGTTCCGGACCACTTCGGCCACCTGGTAGATGTCGCCGGAGCGCAGCTTCTCGGAGTGGTTCTTGTACCGGCGCGACCAGTTGGTCGGCATCCGGGCTTCCTTCTTGCGGAGGACGGCGAAGACCTCTTCGACCTCTTCGTCGTTGATCACCTCCCGCAGGCCGACGCCGTCGGTGTTGTCGGCCGGGACCATCAGGGTCAGGTCCCCGTAGGCCAGGCGGAGCACCAGGTACTCCTGCTTCTTGCCGAAGGCCTCTTTGGTCTCGCGTCGTTCGACCACTGCCGCGCCGTGGTGCGGATAGACGACCTTGTCACCGATGTCGAACACCGTTCCTCCTGGCGTTGCGGGCGGATCCCGGGCTGGGTGGGCGACATCGGGACCGCGTAGGGAAGCACGCAATGGTACACGGTGCCGGTGCCCGACCGCCCCGGCCATCCCGGTCGCCGCCCGATCGGGCTCCGCAGCCGGTCGGCTACTGGTAGCGCTCGAAGATGCTCGCCTCGGCCAGGCGGGCCAGGCCGTCCTTGACCGAGTGGGCCCGGGCCTGACCCACCCCCTCGACCTGCTCCAGCTCGCCCAGGAGGCCCGCATGATCTGCTGCAGGTTGACGAACCGGTCCACGATCCGCTCGATGATGACGTCGGAGAACCGGGGCAGGCGGTAGAGCAGGCGGTAGCCCCGGGGCTCCACGCCGGACTCGGTGTCGTGGAACGAGCCGGGCAGCCCGAGGATCTCCGCCACCCGGCCGGCGTCCCGCAGCTCGTCCGAGGTCAGGCAGGGCGAGCTGGTCCGACGACCTGGTTCGACCACGGCCAGGCGGTCGGCGCCCTTGCTCGGGCGGCGCCGGCAGTAGTCGCGGACCACCAGGTGCAGGGCGCGGGCCACCCCGTCGACCAGCTCGGCGGACTGCAGCCCGACCAGCCGGCCGTCCTCACCCAGCTCGACCAGGTAGCCGTCCACCTCCTCGGCGATGCGCAGGACCATCTCGGCGGCCTGGACCACGCCGACCACGTCCCCCACCGACACGGTGTCCTCCACCTCCAGGATGGACAGGCCGCTGAGGGCCACGTCGAACCGGTTCCGGAACCGCTGCATGGTGGCCAGGGCCTGGTCGGTGCGGTCGTGGAGCCAGCCGGTGGGCTGGATGGTGTGCTTGAGGTCGTTGCGGTAGACGGCGATCACCGACATGGCCGCCGACACCGACAGGACCGGCACGTCGATGCGAGCGGGCCACCCGCTCGGCCGTGCGGTGCCGGGTGCCCGTCTCGGAGGTGGGGATGGATGGCCTTGGGCATCAGGTGGACGTTGGCCCGGGCGATGCGCGAGGCGTCGGCCGCCAGGATGATGGCCCCGTCCATCTTGGCCAGCTCGGAGAGGCGCTGGGGGCTGAACTCGGCGTCGAGCAGGAAGCCGCCCGAGCAGATGGAGAGCACGCCCGGGCCGTCCCCCACCACCACCAGGCCGCCCCGCTTGGCCCGCAGGATGCGGTCCAGGCCGTCCCGCAGGGGCCGTCCCGGGTGCCGCCATGGCCAGGGCCTCACTGAGCGGCGAGCTCTGGCGGGTGGTCACAGACGAATGGTAGCTGGCAGCCGTCGCCCGACTCCGACCGATCCCGCGCCGCGGACCGCACCCGGCATCGGCGCCCTCGGCGCCGTGACTCACCGGCGGCGTCGCCGGCAGCCGCGGTCGACCCGTCGGACGCGCACCCGAACCGCGACACCGCCTCGGCCACCGTGTCCACCCGGACCAGCTCCACCCCGGCGGGGCCGTCGGGGGACGAGGCCGGCACCACCACCCGGTCGAAGCCCAGCCGGGCCGACTCCTCGAGCCGCCGGGGCAGGTTGGTGACCTGGCGGACCTCGCCGGACAGGCCGACCTCCCCCACCGCGGCCAGGTCGGCGGGCAGGGCCACCCCGGTGGCGGCCGAGGCCACGGCCAGGGCCACGGCCAGGTCGGCGGCCGGCTCGGTCACCCGGATGCCTCCGGCCACCGAGGCGAACACGTCCATCGACAGCACCGGCAGGCCGGCGTGGCGGACCAGCACGGCCAGGGTCATGACCAGGCGGCCCGGTCGAGCCCGACCACCGACCGCTTGGGCTGGGCCTGGCCCATCGGGCGTCACCAGGGCCTGCAGCTCGACCACCAGGGTGCGCCGCCCCTGCACGGCGGGGAGCACCACGCCGCCGGGCACCCCGGCCAGCCGGTCACCGAGGAGCAGCCGGCCGGGGTCGTCGACCCGGTTGAGGCCCTGGTCGCCCATCTCGAACAGGCCCAGCTCGCCCGGTGGGCCCGAACCGGTGCTTGACCGCCAGGAGGCAGGCGGAGGGCGTGGTGGCGGTCGCCCTCGAAGCTGAGGACGGTGTCGACCATGTGCTCGAGGGCCCGGGGCCCGGCCAGCGACCCGTCCTTGGTCACGTGGCCGACCAGCACCGTGGCCACCTGGCGGGCCTTGGCCAGTCCGACCAGCTGGTCGGCGCACTCGCGCACCTGGGTCGACGCTGCCCGGCACGCCGGTGGCCCGCCGCTCGCCGGGGGCCGCGGGGCCGACGGCCACGGCCTGGATGGAGTCGATGACCACCAGGTCGGGCTCGGACTCGGCCACCGGCGGCGATCACCGCGCCGACGTCGGTGGCCGGCAGGATCAGCAGCCCCGGCGGGATCGGGCCCGAGACGCTCGGCCCGCAGCCGGACCTGGTGGGCCGACTCCTCGGCCGACACCAGCAGCACCCGGTGCCCGGCGGCGGCCCGGGCGGCCAGCACCTGGAGGAGCAGGGTGGACTTGCCGATGCCCGGCTCGCCGCCGAGCAGGGTGACCGAGCCGGGCACCAGCCCCCCGGACAGGACCCGGTCGAACTCGCTCCACGCCCGGTCGGGACGGCCACCGCCTCGGACACGTCCACCGAGGCCAGCGGCACCGGCAGCGACGACAGGTCGAGGGCGTCCACCGCCCGGACCAGCGGTCCGAGCTGGGCCTCCTCCACCAGGGTGTTCCACTCCCCGCAGGTCGGGCAGCGGCCCGCCCACCGGGCGGTGGTCGATCCGCAGTCGATGCAGCGGTGGCGCTTGGCCGTCCTGGCCATCGCCCCGATGGTAGGGACCGGGTGTGCACGGACCGGCGGTGACCGCGCTGGACGACCCGGGCGCCGACGCCTCGGGACCGACGACTGTGATGGCGGCCGACGGCTCCGTCGGGACGCTGCGGCGGCCGACCCGGGCGCGGCGCGGTGGCAGGTGCAGTCAGCCGACGGCGAGTCGGCGCCGGCCAGCTCCACCGGCGGGCGGCTCGATCCCCTCGATGGCGGTGAAGGTCAGCTGCTGCTCGCCGGCGCACCAGCGGCGGGGCCCCCTTCACGTCGTAGGCGGCGGCCGCCTCGGGCGTGATGGTCTCGACGTCGACGATGATGGTCTCCCCGACCCGGAACTCCTTCCACAGGATCCGCTCCGACAGCGGGTCCTCGATCATCTGCTGGATGGCCCGGCGCAGCGGCCGCGCCCCCAGCTGGGGGTCGTAGCCCTTGTCGGCCAGCAGCTGCTTGGCCGGCGGGGTGAGCACCAGGCTCAGACCCTGGAGCTCGAGCTGGTTGGAGACCCGCTGGATCATCAGGTCCACGATCTCGACCACCTCGACCTTGGACAGCTCGTGGAAGACCACGACCTCGTCGATCCGGTTGAGGAACTCGGGACGGAAGTGGGCCTTCAGCGCCTCGTTGACCTTGGCCTTCATCCGCTCGTAGGTGATCGGCCTCCGACGTCTTGGCGAAGCCCGACCGACGACTTGCGCAGATCGGCGGTGCCCGAGGTTGGAGGTCATGATCAGCACGGTGTTCTTGAAGTCGACCGACCGGCCCTGGGCGTCGGTCAGCCGACCGTCCTCCAGGATCTGGAGCAGCGTGTTGAACACGTCGGCGTGGGCCTTCTCGACCTCGTCGAACAGCACCACCGAGAACGGCTTGCGCCGCACGGCCTCGGTCAGCTGCCCGCCCTCCTCGTACCCGACGTAGCCGGGGGGCGAGCCGACCAGGCGGCTCACCGTGTGCTTCTCCATGTACTCGGACATGTCGAGCTGGATGAGGGCGTCCTCGTCGTCGAAGAGGAACTCGGCCAGCGTCTTGGCCAACTCGGTCTTGCCCACGCCCGGTCGGGCCCGAGGAAGATGAACGAGCCGCTCGGCCGCTTGGGGTCCTTCAGGCCGGCGCGGGTGCGGCGGATCGACCGGGCCAGGGCGGCGATGGCCGGCTCCTGCCCGATGACCCGCTTGTGCAGCTCGTCCTCCATGCGCAGCAGCTTGGCCGTCTCCTCCTCGGTGAGCCGGTAGACGGGGATGCCGGTCCAGTTGGCCAGCACCTCGGCGATGACCTCCTCGTCGACGACGTCGAACAGGTCGACGCCCTCGGCGCGCCACTCGGCCTCCATGGCCTCCTTGCTGTCGAGGCGGTCCTTCTCCTGCTCGGCGAGCTTCTTCGCCTGGTCGAAGGCCTGCTTCTCGATGGCCGCCTCCTTGTCGGCCCGGAGGCGGGTGATCTCCTCCTCGAGCTTCTTGTAGGCGGGGGGCGTGGTCATCCGGCGGATGCGCAGGCGGCTGCCGGCCTCGTCGATGAGGTCGATGGCCTTGTCCGGCAGGTAGCGGTCGGCCAGGTAGCGGTCGGCCAGGTTGGCCGCGGCCACCAGGGCCTGATCGGTGATGGTCACCGCGTGGTGCGACTCGTAGCGGTCGCGCAGGCCCTTCAGGATCTCGATGGTGAGGGCCACGTTGGGCTGCTCCACCTTGATCGGCTGGAACCGGCGCTCGAGGGCGGCGTCCTTCTCCAGGTGCTTGCGGTACTCGTCGATGGTGGTGGCCCCGATGGTCTGCAGCTCGCCCCGGGCCAGCATCGGCTTGAGGATGGAGGCGGCGTCGATGGCCCCCTCGGCGGCACCGGCCCCGACCAGGGTGTGGAGCTCGTCGATGAACAGCACGATGTCGCCCCGGGTGCGGATCTCCTTCAGCACCTTCTTCAGGCGCTCCTCGAAGTCGCCGCGGTAGCGGCTGCCGGCCACCAGGGCGCCGAGGTCGAGGGTGTAGAGCTGCTTGCCGGTCAGGGTCTCGGGGACGTCGTCGGCCACGATCCGCTGGGCCAGGCCCTCGACGATGGCGGTCTTGCCCACGCCGGGCTCCCCGATGAGGACCGGGTTGTTCTTCGTGCGGCGCGACAGCACCTGCATGACCCGCTCGATCTCTTTCTCCCGCCCGATGACCGGGTCCAGCTTGTGGTCTCGGGCCAGCGCGGTGAGGTTGCGGCCGAACTGGTCGAGCACCGGCGAGCCGGTGGGGGCGTCGGACGACTGCGAGCCCGGCGCCCCGGCGCCGACCGACTCCTTGCCCTGGTAGCCCGAGAGCAGTTGGATGACCTGCTGGCGCACGCGGGGCAGGTCGGCGCCGAGGCTCTGGAGCACCTGGGCCGCCACCCCCTCGCCCTCGCGGACCAGACCGAGCAGCATGTGCTCGGTGCCGATGTAGCTGTGGCCGAGCTGCAGCGCCTCGCGCAGCGAGAGCTCGAGGACCTTCTTCGCCCGGGGGGTGAACGGCGGGGAACCGGTCGGGGCCGTGCCGGCCAGGCCGATCGTCTCCTCGACCTTCTCCCGGACCGCCTCCAGGGACACGCCGAGGGACTCGAGCGCCTTGGCCGCGACCCCCTCGCCCTCGTGGATCAGGCCCAGGAGGATGTGCTCGGTGCCGATGAAGCTGTGGTTGAGGAGCCGCGCCTCCTCCTGAGCGAGCACAAGAACTCGACGAGCCCGGTCTGTAAATCGTTCGAACACTCCACCGCCTCCATCCGCGGTCAGCAACTGAAGCGAAGTCTACAGGTGCCGGTGGGGCCCGCACCCGCACTCCTGCCATTTGGATCGCTTTTCCCACTCATCGGCATCCTGGCCTATCGTCTGTAGGAAGTGAACGTCGTAGAGCTCCTGGGGCTTCCCGCACTCGAAGATCAGCTGAGACGCCTCGAGCCCCTGCTCGTGGAGTCCGTGGTCACCGGCGACGACTTCCTCGACGAGGTCACCACCCACCTCCTGGCCGCCGGGGGCAAGCGGCTCCGGCCGGTCCTGGCCCTGGCCACGGCCACGTTCGGGCCCCGGGAGGCCTCCCGGGAGGACCTCCTGGGTGCGGCGGCCGTCGAGCTGGTCCACCTGGCCTCCCTCTACCACGACGACGTCATGGACGAGGCCACCGTGCGGCGCAACGTCGAGAGCGTCAACGCCCGGTTCGGCAACCTGGTGGCCATCGTCGCCGGCGACTTCCTGCTGGCCCGTTCGGCCGAGATCGCCGCCGGACTGGGCACCGAGATCGCCGGGCTGCTCGCCGCCACGCTGGGCGAGCTCTGCCGGGGACAGGTGGCCGAGGTGCACGCCGCCTTCCAGGTGGGCCGGAGCCGGGACGACTACTCGAGGGCCATCGCCGGTAAGACGGCCTCGCTCATGTCCACGTCGTGCCGGATCGGCGCCCTCACCGGCGGCCTCCCCCGCCCCCAGGTCGACGCCTTCACGACCTTCGGCCGGTGCTTCGGCATGGTCTTCCAGGTGCGCGACGACATCCTCGACGTCGTCGGGACCGAGGCGGAGCTGGGGAAGCCGGCCGGGCAGGACCTGGCCGAGGGGATCTACACCCTCCCCGTGCTGCTGGCCCTCGCCGACCCGGTCGTCGGCCCCGAGCTGAGGCCGCTGCTGGGCCAGCCCCTCGGCGCAGCCCGAACGGGACAAGGCCCGCTCGATCGTGGCCGGCTCGGGGGCCATCGCCGGCTCGGCGGCCGTGGCCCGGCACTACGCCGACCGGGCGGCCGCCGCCGCCCTCGCCGGGCCGTCGCCCGAGCTGGCCGCCGGGCTGGTCAGCCTGGCCCACTCGCTCGTCGACGACCTGCCCGACTAGGGCCGGACCGCAGAAAACCCCGGCCGACCAGGGGTGCCGGCCGTCAACGGCCCGTGCGGCCCCGACGGCGGCGGGCCGGCGCCCGTGGCGGCTCGCAGGCCGTGGCGGCCCCTCAGGCCGTGGCGGCCCCTCAGGCCGTGGCGGCGGAGCCGGTGCCCAGGCCGGTGGTCGGACCCGGCGCCGGGACGTGGCACTTGGCCTCGATGGCCGCGGCCGTCCGGGCCAGTCTTGCCTTGTACCTGGCACTCTCGAAGCGGGCGATCCGCCTCTTCAGGCGGTCGGCCCGCTTGGTGTTGCCGTGCCTCTGGGCCTTGGCCGCCACCGCGTTGAGCTTCGGCAGCCCGGCGGCGACGTCCGCTTGGAGCTTCTCGATCCGGGTCAGGGCCTTGGTGGCATTGGCGCAGTCGAAGTGCCGGGCCGACCGCGGGACGGCCGGGGCCGACGCCGGCGCCGCCCAGGCCAGGCCGGCCGTCCCCAGCGAGATCGCAACCAGCGTCACCGCTCCCGCAGCGATCTTCCTGGCCGCCGGGATCGGATGGTTCCTGATCGGATGGTTCATGGGTGGGCCCCCTTGCGGCTGGTGCCGGCCGTTCCGACGTCATCCCGGGTCGCCGCCGGTGGGCGTGGGCGACCCCGTCTTGGGCATCTTAGGGGCAGGGGACCCCGATGCGCGGTCGCCGCCGGCGTGGCCCCGGGGTCCGGGGGTCCGGCCTCAGCCCTCCCCCGTCGCCGACCGGGTGGGCGAGTTCCGCTCGAAGATGATCCGGAGCCCGTGCAGGGTGAGCCAGGGCTCGACGTACTCGATCTCGTCGGAGTAGGGGGCGATGAGCTCCGAGAGGCCCCCGGTCGCCACCACGGTGCACTCACCGAGCACGGCGGCGAAGCGCCGGCACAGGCCGTCGACCTGCCCGCCGAACCCGTAGAGGGCGCCCGACTGGATCGACTCGACCGTCGACTTGCCGATGACGCTCCTCGGCTGGACCAGCTCGACCCGGCGGAGGGCGGCGGCGTGGGCGAACAGGGCGTCCAGGCTGATCGCCACCCCCGGGGTGATGGCCCCGCCCAGGTACTCGCCGGCCGCGGAGATCGCATCGAATGTGGTGGCGGTACCCAGGTCCACCACCACGCACGGACCACCGAAGAGATCGTGGGCCCCGACGGCGTTGGCGATGCGGTCGGCGCCGACCTCCTTCGGGTTGTCGTAGAGGATGGGCATCCCGCTCCGGACGCCGGGCTCGAGGACCACGGCGGGGACGGGGAACCAGCGGGCGACCATCTGGCGGAGGTTGGCGGTGACCAGCGGGACCGACGAGGTGACGGCGATACCCGAGACGGAGCGGTCGATGTCCAGCCCGTCCAGATCGAGCAACTGGGTGAGCAGGAGCGCGTGCTCGTCGGCCGTCCGCTCGGCCACCGTGGACAGCCGCCAGTGGTGGGCGAGGCCCGTCGGCTCGCTGCCGTCACGCGGCCCCGGGTCGACCAGCGGCCCGCCCAGGTCGTCGGCGAACAGGCCGACGACCGTCTCGGTGTTCCCGACGTCGATGGCGAGGAGCATGCTCAGTCCCGCCCGTCGGCGTCCGCCGACAGGTCGAATCCCAGATCGAGGACCGGGGCCGAGTGGGTCAACGCCCCCACCGAGATCAGGTCGGCGCCGGCGGCTGCCAGCACCGGGGCGCTCTCGAGGGTCACCCCGCCGGACACCTCCACGAGCACGCCAGAACCGGCGGCGTGCACCCGGGCCGCGCACTCCGCCACCTGCTCGGGCCCCATGTTGTCGAGCATCACCACGGTCGCCCCGGCGGCGACCGCCTCGGTGACCTGTTCCGCACGGTCGCACTCCACCTCAACCATGCGGCCCGGCCACAGGCGCCTCGCCCGTCCCACCGCCTCGGTGATCGAGATCCCCCCGAGGTGGTTGTCCTTGACCAGCACCGCATCGGACAGGCTGCCCCGGTGGTTGTGACCGCCGCCGGCACGGACCGCGGCCTTCTCGAGCGAGCGCAGACCGGGCGTCGTCTTGCGGGTGTCGAGCACCAGGGTGGACGGGCTGGCCCCCCTGACCGCGTCCACATAGCGGCGGGTCAGCGTGGCCACGCCCGAGAGATGGCCGAGGAAGTTGAGGGCCGTTCGCTCCGCGGTGAGGATCGAACGCAGCGCACCGGTGACCGCGGCCACCGTGTCCCCGGGGCCGACGGCAGCCCCGTCGTCCTCGAGCCACTGCGCCTCCAGTGACGGGTCGATCTGCAGGAACGTCTCGAGCGCGCAGGCCCGGCCGGCGACCACCCCGGCGGCACGGCTCACGATGACCGCTTCGGCCACCAGGTCCGCCGGGACCAGCGCGGCGGTGAGGTCGCCCAGGGGCAGGAGGTCCTCGGCGATGGCGCGGGCCACCGCCTCGACCACCGCACCCCGGGGCGGATCGACATCCCCGGGGCGGTCGGTGACGACACGCCGCTCGGCCGGCGCGCTCAACGGTCGGGCCGTCCCGGCGGCGGGCCCGCGGTCCGGTGCCGGTTCCGAGGCGGGTGGGACGGTCAGGAATGTGATGCCGTCCGCGCTGTGGACGATGCGCCGGCGCCACCGATCCGAGGACGCCGGGTGGTCGCTGCGGGCGTGTGCCCCCCGCGTCTCGCAGCGCACGGCCGCCGAGTGGAGGAGGCTGGCGGCCGCCGTGACCAGGTTGGCCAGCTCCCCGTGGGCCCGATCAGCCGGCACTCCCGTTCCGGCGGCCGCCGCCACGGCCTCGAGCGAGGCCCCGGCACCGGCCAGGGACTCGGCGCTCCGGACGACGCCGGCCCCCTCCGTCATCGACCGCTGCAGCTGGTCCCTGGCCTTGGCCACATCGGTCCCGGCCTCCCCGGCCCCGGTCGGGTCGGCGCCCACCACCCGACCGGGGAGCGCGGCCCGAGGCGGATCGGCCGGCATCCGGTCTCCCCCGAGGAACGCCGCCATCGCCCCGGTGGGGGACGGTCCCACCACACCGTCGAGGATCGACTCGGCCAGCCGGGCGCCGAACACCATGCCCTCCAACAGCGAGTTGGAGGCCAGCCGGTTGGCTCCGTGGACCCCGGTGCAGGCCACCTCGCCCGCCGCCCACAACCCGGGGAGGGCGGTCGCTCCGCAGAGGTCGGTCACCACACCGCCCGACAGGTAGTGGGCGGCGGGGGCGATGGGCAACCAGTCACGTGACGGATCGAGCCCGATGGCGTGGAGCGAGGCGGCGATGGTCGGGAACCGCGCCCGAACGAGTCCAGCGCGGTGGCGTCGAGCCACAGGCTCTCCACCCCTTGGAGCTGCATCCGTTCCGCCATCGCCCGGCTGACCACGTCCCGGGAGGCCAACTCGTCGACGAACCGCTCGCCGTGGGCGTCGCGGACGAGCGCGCCGTGCCCCCGCAGCGCCTCTGACAGGAGGGGGCGGGGCATGGCCGGATGGTGCAGGGCGGTGGGGTGGAACTGCATGAACTCCACGTCGGCCACCGGCACTCCGGCCCGCAGGGCCATGGCCAGGCCGTCGGCGGTGGCCTCGGCCGGGTTGGTCGTCACCGCGAAGAGCTGGCCGGCGCCGCCGGTGGCCAGCACCGTCTCTCGGGCCCGGACCTCGACCACCCGGCCCTCGGCGCTGAGGGCGAGCACCCCGGCGCACCGCCCGCCCTCGACCAGGAAGTCGAGGGCGAACCACTCCTCGAGGACCGCCGCCGCGCTGGCCCTGGTGGCATCGACGAGGGCCCGCTCGACCTCGGCCCCGGTGGCGGCACCCCCGGCGTGGACCACCCGCGCCGTGGAGTGGCCGCCCTCGCGGGCCAGCTCCAACGCCCCGCCGGGCCGTCGGTCGAAGACCGCGCCCATGGCGATCAATTCCTCGACGCGCGACGGACCCTCGTCGACCAGCGTCCGGACGGCGTCGTTGTCGCACAGACCGGCGCCGGCAGCCAGGGTGTCGGCCAGATGGAGATCGGTCGAGTCCTCGTCGCCACCGAGCACCGCGGCGACGCCACCCTGGGCCCACCGGGTGGCCGACTGGGACAGCTCCGCCTTGGTCAGCACCCCCACCCGCAGACCCGCGGACCGGGCCACGGACTCTCCACCCGCGCCGGGCAGGGGCGAGGCCAGTCGCACGGCGGCCGAGAGGCCGGCCACGCCGCTTCCGAGGACCAGGACGTCGAGCACGCCGGGGGCCGCGCCGGATCCGGTCACGCCGGGGTCAGTGGACCCGGTGGGGATCGAGGTTGTCGATCAGTCGCACCGGGCCGACGGCCGCGGCGATCAACAGGCGCAGGGGGCGTCCGGAGGCACAGGAACCTGCCGGCTCGAGGTCGTCGGCGTGGACCACGGCGGCGTAGTCGAGGTCCACCGCCGGCTCGCCGGACACCACCTGCTCCATCACCGACCGCACCGCCGCCGGGCTCTCCTCGCCCCGAGCCACCAGGGAGGACCCCCGGCGGAGGGCCCGGAACAGGACAGGGGCAGCCCGCCGTTGCGCGGGGGAGAGCCGGGAGTTCCGGCTGGACAGGGCCAGCCCGTCCCCGTCCCGCACCGTGTCGCAGCCGACGACCTCGGCGGGCAGGGAGAGGTCGCCGGCCACCCGGCGGACCAGGGCCAGCTGTTGGAAGTCCTTCTCACCGAAGTAGGCCCGGCACCGCCCGGCGGCCGAGAGCAGCTTGGTCACCACGGTGGCCACCCCGTCGAAGTGCCCGGGCCGGGAGGCCCCCTCCCAGCGGGCGGCCAGGGTCGGGTGCGACACCATGGTCATCACCGCGCCGGGTCCGTCGGGGTACATCTCGGCGACCGTCGGGGCGAAGACCAGCTGCCCGCCGGCGGAGGCCACCACGTCGAGGTCGCTCCCGAGAGAGCGCGGGTAGGTGGCCAGGTCGGCCTGGTCAGCGAATTGGGTGGGGTTGACGAAGATCGACACCGCCACCAGGTCGCACTCGTCGGCGGCGCGCCGGATGAGCGACCGGTGGCCCTCGTGCAACGCCCCCATGGTGGGGACCACCCCCACCGTCCGGCCGGAAGCACGGACGGCATCGAGGGCCCGCGCGTACCCGTCGGTCGTCTCCAGCACCGCCACCGCCGGCGGCGGCCGCAGGAGGGTCGGTCCGCCGACGGGCGCCACCGCCAGGGTGCCGGTCACGCCACCTGCCCGACTTCGGCCAGGCCGCCGGTCGCCGGGGCGGCCCGCCCCGACCGGTCCATCGAGAGCCTCCTGGCCAGTCCGACCATGGCGTCGTAGGCGGCGAGCTCGGTGCGGTGCCCGGCCATGGCCGAAAGCGCCGTCCGGTGCCCCTCCACCGTGTCCCAGTCGCCGCGCCGCGCCGGGCCGGTGAGGGCATGGCGGGGACCGAGCTCCAGGGCGTCGTCGGCGGCGGCGCGGACCAGGCCGGCGAAGGCGTCGAGCGGCAGTCCGGCGGTGGCGGCCACCCGCTCCACCTGCCCGATGAGGGCCACCAGGTGGTTGGCGGCGATGGAGGCGGCGGCGTGGTACGCGGTCCGGGCGTCGTCGCCCACCTCCACGACCCGTCCCTCCCAGCGCGGCGGCCAGCCGGCGGGTCATCGGGTCACCGGACACGGCGAAGGTGATCCCCGAGCGCAGGCGCTCCGCACCGACGGCGGGCGTGGGCAGGGGCACCAGGGGGTGGAGCGAGCCGCGCCGGGGATGGCCGGTGAGCACCTCGAGCCCGAGCGAGCCCGACAGATGGATGACCGCCGTGGTCTCGACCGGGCGCACCGCGGCTGCCACCCGACGGACCTCGTCGTCGGGGGTGGCGATGACCAGCAGGTCGACCCCGGCGGCGGCATCGGCGACCGAGGCGTCGCGCCCGAGCGCGCCGAGCGACTCGTAGTCCCCCGCAGCGGTGAGCGCTGCCATCAGCGACCGCCCGGCCCGGCCCGGCCCGATCGTACGGAATCTGGTCACGAGACCCCTTTCGACGTTCCAGCCCCAGCGGGTGCCGTTCGCGTCAGAGAATCCTGGTGATGCGGATCACAGTGTACCCACGACGGCGACCCGGCCACCAGCGGCATCGAGGTCGGCGTCGTCCACCAGGTCCGGGGCCAGCTCGCCCAGCGGGGCCAGGACGAACCGCCGCTGGCGCCACCTCGGGTGGGGCACGGTCAGCTCCGGGTCGTCCATGGCCACGCCGTCGACCCACAGCAGGTCGGCGTCGAGGGTCCGGGGGCCCCACCGGGCGGCGCGCACCCGGCCGGCTGCGGCCTCCAGGCGGCGGCACTCCTCCAGCAGGCGGTACGGATCGGTGCCGGGGGCCACGGCCAGCTCCACCACCAGATTGAGGTACGGCCCCTGCCCCTCGGGGCCGCCCACCGGCTCGGTCTCGTAGACCCGGGACACCGCGGTGACCGGGGACCGGCTGCCCGCTCGGAGCTGGTCGACGGCCCGGCGCAGGTGGGCCCACCGGTCGCCCAGGTTGGAGCCGAGCCCCAGGAAGGCCCTGACGGTGGGCGGTCCGGGCCCGGTCACCGGCGCCGGGTGATCCGGACCCCCACCGTGGCGATGTCCATGGCCAGGGGCGGCCGCAGCTTGCGCAGGCCCACGGTGACCGCGGTGATCCGCGGGTCCGCCTCCAGGGTGACCCGGGCGACGGCGGCGGCCAGCGCCTCGAGCAGCCGGTAGGAGGGCGGCCCGGACACGGTCCCGGCCGCGGCCTCCGCCACCCGGGCGTAGTCGACGGTGTCGGCCAACCGGTCGCTGCCGGCGGCGGCGGCGAGGTCCACCCACAGGTCGAGGTCGACCTCGAAGGGCTGCGCCCGCTCCCTCTCCTCGGGCAGGACCCCGTGGGTCCCCACCACCCGGATGGACCGGAGCTGGATCCGGTCCCCCCCGACCTCCCCGTCGGGGACGACCGGTGGCGGTGATCCGGAGGGGCCGGTCACCCGACGTCGGGGGCGGCGCCACCCCGGCCGGGGTGGACCGTGGCCGGCGACAGCTGGCCGGCGAAGGCAACCAGCTGGCGGCCGCCCGGCCCCATGGCATGCCCGGTCATGTGCTCGAGCACGGTGATGGCCTGGGGCCCGCTGGGCAGCCGGTCCGACCAGAGCAGGTACCCGGCCACCACCCCGGTCACCCGGTCGCCCAGCTCCTCTTGGTGCACCAGCAGCCGTTCGCCGCTGGTCAGCCGGGTGTGCAGCTCGCGGTAGAGGTCGGCGAGCACGCCCCGGGCATCGCCCACAGGGGGAAGGGGGAAGTGCTCGCAGGCCATCGATTTCTCCCCGTAGGCCTGGAGGTTGTGGGAGGAGGGCAGGAGGGAGATGACCCGGTTGAACCCCTGGACCTGCAGCCAGATGATCTCCTCCTGCCGGCGCACCTTGCGGTGGTTGGGGGCGAAACCGCCGGGCCGCTCGCTCACCGCCAGGCGGTCCTTGATCACCCAGGTGAAGTTGCGGGGAGGGATCCCGGCGGCCCATTTCCCCTTCACCCGCCGGCCTCCGGACGGGTGGAGCACCCGTTCGACCCGGGCGCGGGGACGGTGCCGGGCCGACCCGCCAGCAGGGCGGCCTGCACGGTGGCGGACACGTCGTGGACCCGGACCATCCGCGCCCCTTGCTGCATGGCCCAGGTGGCCGTGGCCAGCGAGGCCGGCAGGCGCTCGGCGACCGGGGCGACCGAGCCGTCGGCCGACGTCGCCACCCGGCCCAGGAAGCTCTTGCGGCTGGTGCCGACCAGCACGGGATACCCGGTGGCCACCAGGCCGGACACCGAGCCGAGCAGTGCCAGGTTGTGCTCGACGGTCTTGCCGAAGCCGATACCGGGATCGATCCAGACCTCTTCCACACCGGCCGCCGCGGCCTGGCCGGCCCGCTCGACCAGCAGGGCGGTGACCTCCGCCACCACGTCTCCGTAGCGCGGGTCCAGCTGCATGGACTTCGCCGTTCCCGAGCGGTGCATGGCCACCCAGCCGGCCCCGCACCGGGCGGCCACCGGCCACAGGGAGGCGGAGACGTCATTGATCAGGGTGGCACCCGCCCCGACGGCGGCCTCGGCCACCACCGGCTTGGTGGTGTCGATGGACAGCCTCACCTGCCCGGCCAGCGCCTCGATGACCGGGATCACCCGCCGCATCTCCTCGGCGGCCGGCACCGGGTCGGCCCCCGGCCGGGTGGACTCCCCGCCCACGTCGACGATGTCCGCACCCTCTGCGATCATCTCATGTGCTCTCATGATTGCCCGCTCGCTCCGGAACCACTCACCGCCATCCGAGAACGAGTCGGGGGTGACGTTGAGGACGCCCATGACCAGTGGGCGGTCCTCGGCGATGGCACTGGGCATGGACACACAGAGTAAACCAGCCCACGGAGGCCCGCGGGCGTTCCCCGGGATCGGTCAGCGGCCGTGGACGAACTGCATCGCCTCCATGCGGGTGGCCGCATCGCTGCGGAACAGGCCCCTGACTGCGGAGGTGATGGTCGAGGTGCCCGACTTCTTCACCCCGCGCATCGACATGCACAGGTGTTCGGCGTCGACCACCACCAGCACCCCCTTCGGGTCCAGGGCCTTCTCGATGGCGTCGGCGATCTCCGTGGTCATCCGCTCCTGCACCTGGAGCCGCCGGGCGTAGCCGTCCACCATCCGGGCCAGCTTGGAGAGGCCGGTGATCCGCCCGTCGTCCCCGGGGATGTAGGCCACGTGGGCCCGCCCGATGAAGGGCACCAGGTGGTGCTCGCACAGTGAGGCGAAGGGGATGTCGCGCACCATCACCATCTCGTCGTGCTCGGCGGCGAAGGTCACCTCGAGGTGGTCGACGGGGTTCTCACCGAACCCGGCGAACAGCTCCTCGTACATCCGGGCCACCCGGACAGGCGTCTTGACCAGGCCGTCGCGGTGGGGATCCTCGCCCACCGCGGTGAGCAGCTCCAGGACGGCCCGCTCGATACGGGCGGTGTCGACGGTCACCGCGGCACCCCGCCGCTAGGGCGAGTCGCCGGCGTAGGCGTGGACGGCCCGGAGGTTCCGCAGGCGCTCGTTGACGTCAAGGCCATATCCCACCACGAATTCGGCCGGTATGTGAAACCCGACGTAGCGCAGATCGAGCTCGGTGCGCTGCTGTCCGTCCTTGACCAGGAGGGCACACACCTCGAGGCTGGCCGGTCCCCGGGCCAGGAGGTAGCGCTGGAGGTAGCTGAGGGTGAGCCCGCTGTCGACGATGTCCTCGACCACCAGCACGTGCCGGTCGGCCAGGTCGGCGTCGAGGTCCTTGACGATGCGGACCACTCCCGAGCTGCGGGTGGCGCTGCCGTAGGACGAAACCGCCATGAAGTCCACCTCGGCGGGGAGCGAGACGGCCCGCGACAGGTCGCTCATGAACATGAAGGCGCCCTTCAGCACGCCCACCAGCAGGGGAGGGCGCCCGGTGTAGTCGACGCTGATCTGCGCTCCGAGCTCGGCGATCCGGTCCTGGAGGTCGCCCTCGGAGACGATCACCCGTCCGACGTCGGGGCCGTCGCCGAGGCTCGGCCGGTTCCCGGGCGCCTCGTCCTCACCGGTGACCACGGCGAGACTGTACCGGAGCGACGCGGCCGTCCGGCCCGGCCGGGGGCGCAACCGGGGTGGACGAGAGCCGGCCGTTGCTGCGGGCCACCCGTCTCGAGCCTGGGACCTCCGCCGCCCGCCGCTCCTTCCGGGCCACGGCGAGCACACGGTCCACGGCGTCGAGCGGGGGTGGGTGGGCACCACCGCCGGTGAGCCAGGTCCGGACGGTCCGCCGGGCCACCGCCGTCGGCGCCGAGGCCAGCGCGGCGGCATCGGACGGGTCGACCAGTGATGCCACCGCCTCGAGCACCTCGGCATCACCGGCCAGCACACCCGCCTGGCGGGCCAGGATCGGCACGACGTCCCTCCCTGCCACCTCTGAGCACAACGGAAGCAGTTCGCGTCGGATCCGGTTGCGCAGGAAGCGGGGATCGTGGTTGGTGGGGTCGTCCACCGGGACCAGGCCCAGGTGCCGGCACAGGGCCGCCGCCTCCTTCCGCCGGAGATCGAGCAGGGGGTGTCCGGGACCGGCGCGCATGGCGGCCAGCCCGCCGACCCCCGCGCCGCGCAGGAGGTTGGCCAGGACGGTCTCCGCCTGGTCGTCGGCGGTGTGCCCGGTGGCCGCATCCGGGCCCAGCACCCGGCGCCGGGCGTCCCGGGCCCGGGCCTCGAGATTGGGGCCGTCCTCCAGTGCCACCCGCTCGGACCGGAACGAGGCGCCGAAGCGCCGGGCGGCGTCGGCCACCACCTCGGCCTCGGCGGCGGAGCCGGGCCGCAGCCCGTGGTCCACGTGGACGGCGGTGACCCGGCAGCCCGAGGCCACCGCCAGCACCAGCAGGGCCAGCGAGTCGGCCCCCCCGGAGACACCGCAGACCAGGTCGGACCCGGGCTCGGGGAACGTGCAGCGCCCGATCAGCGCCGCGGCCTGCGGATCGACCCCGGTGGTGTCCGGGCGCGGGGTCCGGGCGGGTGGGCGCTCAGCCCGAGAGCGCGGGCGAGGTCCCGACACGCGAGATCCATTCCGACGGGTTCCGGATCTCGATGAGCGACGGCAGCCACTCCGGCCCCCGCCAGACCCGGTCGAGGAGCTCCGGTCCGCCCGAGTCCTCGACGGCGGCGATGAACCGTTCGCCCTCCTCGTACTGGCGCAGCTTGGCCTCGATGCCGATCAGCTGCTGGAGCAGGCGGGCCGGCCCCCGGGTCTGCTTGCGGCGCTGTCGCAGGACCTCGCTGAACCGGGCGGCGCTGGGGATGGCGGCGGCGCCCGCCCGGTCCATGGTCACGTCCCCGTGGCCCTCCAACAGGCTCATCAGGGCCTGGATCCGGTGCAGGCCCTCGAGCTGCTCGGGCGTGGCCACCAGTCCGAGCGCACCGTTGTCCCGAAGGGGATTCCGCCCGGCCCGGATCTCGTCGGTCATCCGGCGCAGCGCCTCGGCGAAGCGCGAGGGATCCGGCTCGAGCGAGCCGATGCCCTCCTCGACCAGGGCCACGAAGTAGTCCCGCATCCACGGGATGGCGGTGAACTGGCAGCGATGGGTGACCTCGTGGAGGGCCAGCCACAGGCGGAACTCGTGGGGCTCGAAGCCGTGGAGCTGCTCGAGGGCCACCACGTTCGGACCGACGAAGTACACCAGGTCCTGGTCCTCGACGGCCTCCTCGGTCAGGAGCAGGTCGTACTGGCCGAGCACCCGGGTCGAGAGCCATCCGAGCACCAGGCCCATCTGGGTGCCGGTGGCCACCCTGCCGGCGGTGGCCAGCGGGCCGGCCAGGCGCTGGGTGATCGGGTTGGCGGGGACCATCCGGGCCGGGTCGAGCCGCTCGAGATGGGGACCCAGCAACCGCTGGAAGCTGGCGACGTTGGCGTGCACCCAGCCGGCCCGGTCGGTGACCCGGGCCCGGGCCGCCCCGGAGGCCGAGCGGAGCCCGGTGGACGCTTCGACCAGCTCTTCGGCCTGGGCGGTCAGCTCCTCGAAGTCACGCTGCAGGAGGTCGGGCCGGTAGGGGGCGGGCAGTCGGCTGCGGTTTCCCACCCAGCCGGCCACCCGTTCCGCCGTATCCCACGCCACCGCTCCCTCACTGCCCACGGGGCGTCACCGACTCTGTCTCACTGCCCACGGGGCTCACCGATCCGGCCACGGCGACCAGTGTAGGGAACCGGGTCGTCGGGCGGCGCTCGCCGCCGGCTGCGGCCCGCCTTCCGCTCCGCGGTCGCACGCGCCCGGCCGCTCGGGCACCGGCTCAGTTGCTCTGGCGGCTGTGCTCGTCGCGGAGCGCCTCGGCCACCCGCACGATGAGAGATTCGGGCACGTGGTCCTTGCACCGGTTGGCGATGACCCTGCGGAGCTCGGACTCGAACCCGTAGGCCCCGACACAGGGTCCGCACATATCGAGGTGGCGGCTGATCTCGATCCGCCGCTGCTCGGTGAGCTCGCCGTCGAGGTAGAAGTACAGGCGCTCGATGGTCTCGTCGCAGCCGACGAAGCCGGCAGGCGCGTCACCCGACGCACTCGATGCCATTGCCGGGTTGTCCGGTGTTCCCTGCTCTCCCACCACTGCGCTCTCCCTACCTGCCCTCGTCGGTCGCCCCGACGAGGCCCCGCGTCCTCCCACGATCGACCAACGCCTTCTGCAACGCTTTTCTTCCGCGGTGGATACGGCTCATGACCGTACCGATGGGCACCTCGGTGATCTCGGCGATCTCCTTGTACGAGAACCCTTCGACGTCGGCGAGGAGCACTGCCATCCGGAAGGTCTCGGGCAGGGCCTCGATGGCCTCCTTGACGTCGGTGTCGGTGAACCGTTCGAGGGCCTCGTCCTCGGCGCTGCGGCCGAGCCCGGAGGCATGGTCGGCGGCGAGGTGCCGGTAGAGGTAGAGGTCCTCCACGTCCTCGACGTCGGCGATCTCGGGCCGACGCTTCTTGGCCCGGTAGGTGTTGATGTAGGTGTTGGTCAGGATGCGGTAGAGCCACGCCTTGAGGTTGGTCCCCGTCTCGAAGCTGGCGAATGCCCGGTAGGCCTTCAGGTAGGTCTCCTGCACCAGATCTTCGGCGTCCGCGGTGTTGCGGGTCATCCGCAGTGCCGCGGTGTAGAGGGCCGGCATGTACTCCATCGCAAGGTCGGAGAACGCCGCCTGATCGGCCATGAGACCACCATACACACCCGGTGGGGACCGCCCGCCCGCGGGGTCGGCGGCCCTCGGGGCCGGCGACGGCGACGCGGCCGGCGGCGGCGGCGCGGCCGGCGGCGGCGACGCCGCCGGATCCCCGGGTTCTCGAAACAGACATGGAGATGCTGGCATTCGACGGACGATCCGGGGGGCACGATGGATCCAGTGACAGCTCGTACGCCGCTTCGATGACGGGGCACAACCGCGGTCGCCGATCGGGGACAGGCACTGGTCGGCACCGGCCCCCTCGGCTGTGTGCCCTGGTCGGGAATGTGCCCGGCGCCGAGTGCGACGAGAGCACCGGACGGGGCCCACGTCCTGACGATCGCTCCGTCGTCCTCCGCGCCGAGTCGGTGCGCGGGGAGCGGAGGTCGGTCGTCGTCAGGCCGGACGGATCGACCTTCGCGGTGACCGTCCCGGCCGAGGGGATGGACGACGACGCCGGAGGTGCGGGGAAGGCGCCGGCATGGATCTCCGACGAGGGTCCGCCGCACCCTCCCTCGAGGCTCTGGCTCCTCCATGGGACCGTCCGGCTGTCGCATGGGACCGTCCGGCTGTCGGATGGGTCCGGCTATGGAGGGTCCCACCGGTCGGTCCCGCACCCGGTCGCTGCGCAGCGCCGGAACGGACCGATGCACCGGGTCCGTCAACGATCGTCGTAGTCGGACCCGATGCCCGCGGGACCGGGCGGGTGCCCGCTCCTCATCCCGCGGCCGGGCGGTTGGCCGGATCGAGGCGCTCTCCCGCGTCGCGGTGTTAGCTTCCTGCCCGAAGGGACAAGGGGGATCGCACCATGCGACTCTGGTGCAAGGGCTCGGGTCGGACGCTTCTGGGGGGTGGCGGCGGTCGTCGCGGCGGCCCCGGCCTGGGAGATCGGCCCGCCGCCGCCGGGCCACGAACTCCCGGCCGGCCTGCGGATCTACGCCTTCAGGCCCGACCTCGCTCTCCTCGACGCGATGAAAGCCCGGCCGCCCATCGCACTCCCCACGGCCAACCTGACCCTCGTCGACCGCCAGGACACCTATGCCCACAACGACCCGACGGGTACCTACCCGCACAACGCCTTCTTCGACCACATGGTGCCGTCCCCGGACAAGATCGGCACCCACTCGTAGGCCGTGGCGGACCACCGGTGAGCCCGTGGCCATGAGCCGGTCCCGACCCGCCGGTCTCCCGGCCGGGCCGGGCCGACGAAGGCGCCCGATCGCTGCCGCCCTCGGGATTGGGCGCGCCGCTTCGGTCGTTGCCGTCAGCCTGGCCGTGGCGGGGTGCGGGTCGGCGCCGATCCTGGGAGGACACGCTCCGGACGGGGTCCAGACCGTGTCGGCCTCGGCCACGGCGCAGGGTCCCACGCCGTTCTACACCCCACCCGACCCCTTGGCACCGGCGCCGCCGGGGACGCTGATCCGCTCCCAGGTCGTCCAGGGGGCCGGGGGGATCCCCGCCGACGCCACCCTGTGGCGCATCCTCTACCACTCCCGGACCATCGCCGGGGCCGACATCGCCGTCTCGGGCTACGTGGCCGTGCCACCCACCGTGGCGCCGCCCGGCGGCTATCCGGTCCTGGACTGGGCGCACGGGACGACCGGGGCGGCGACCGGGTGCGCCCCTTCCCTCTTCAACGGCCTGGAGGGCGAAGGCCCGTATCCGGTCCCGGACATCGGGAGCTACCTGAAATCGGGGTGGCTGGTGGCCGCCACCGACTATCAGGGCCTGGGTGTGCCGGGCGGCATCCACCCGTACCTGGTGGGGGCGAGCGAAGGGTACGGGGTCCTGGATGCGGCGATCGCTGCCCGTCAGCTGCCCCACCTCCGGGTCAGCACCACCACCCTCATCTACGGACACTCGCAGGGCGGCCAGGCGGCGCTGTTCGCCGGCGAGCTGGCGCCGTCCTACGCCCCGTCGCTGCACGTGATCGGCGTGGTCGCCGCCGCCCCGGCCACCGGGCTGTCCACCATCGTGAAGACCATCGGACACATCGATGCCCCCGACGACCTGGCTTACTTCACCCTCATCGGGTGGACGTGGTCGGAGACCTACCCCGACCTCGCCGCCTCCGACATCTTCACGGTGTCCGGTGCCCTCCTGGCGGAGCGCACGGTGACCAGGCTCTGCGACAACGGGCTGGTGGCGGCGCTGTCCGGCAACGCGTCACGGGACGAATTCCAGCCTGACGCCTCAACCAATCCTTCGGTCGTCGCCCACGCCCGTCTCAACGACCCCGGCCTGGTGAGGACGGTGCCGCCCATGCTCATCGTCCAGGGGACCGGCGACAACCAGGTACCGGCTGTCCTGACCGACCTGTTCGTCACAGGTTCCGCCTGCCCGCTTGGCGATGTCGTCGAGTACGTCCATTATCCGGGGGCCGGCCACGACCAGGTCACCTTCGAGGCGGTGCCGCGGATCATCGCCTGGGCGGCCGAGCGCCTGACCGGTCACCAGGCGGCCCCGACCACCTGCGGTCGGCCCGGTGACGCGGTCACCAATCACTGAGCTGAGTCAGAGGTGCCAAAGGCACGCCGTCGACGCCCACGGATTATCAGATATGATACTGTCTGAGCCATGAACGCCGCGAAGGACCGCGGATCCGAAGGTCAACCGGCCGGCGGCCGGTCCACCCGCAGCGCCCGCGCAGAAGGCGGGGCTCGGCCTGGCGGCGAAAGCCAACCGGCGTCCGAACCTGCTCCGGGCGCCGGTGCCGCCCCCCGCCCATTGCTGGACCATCTGTACGAGTCGGCCGCGAGCCTTCAGGAAGTGGTCCCCGACGCGACCCTGGTCGGCGGATCAGCCGCCGCCTTCTACGCCGGACACCGGGACTCGTTCGACCACGACCACGTGCTGGCGGACCTCGCCGACCACTTCGACATGGTGTTGGAGGCCATCGAATCCCAGGATGGCTGGGTCACCAACCGCGTGGTCCCGAACAAACTCATCCTGGGTGAGCTCGGCGACTTCGAGGCCGGGGTGAGGCAGCTCATCCGCAAGGTGCCCCTCGAAGTGGCCCGCTATCAGCTTCCGTCGGGCAGGATCCTGCAGGTGCCGACGGCGGAGGAGACCCTTCGCATCAAGGGCTACCTGATCGTCGCCCGCAACCAGACTCGTGACTACCTCGACGTTGCTGCCCTTTCCGAGTGGATGTCGCTCGATCGGGCCGGAGCCACGCTCTCCTCCATCGACGCCTATTACGGCGATCAACGCAACGACGGTGTCGGGGTGGCCAGTCAGCTCGTCCGCCAGCTGGCCGATCCCCGCCCCAAGGACTCCAGGACCACCAAGCGACTCGCTGACTACAAACGGCTCGATATCCGTTGGCAGGACTGGAACCAGGTTCGGGCCGTGTGCGCGGCGATCGCGCTGGCCATGGTCGAAGGGAAGACCTGACCATGGCTCTCCTGTTCCGGAACATCGAGGCGACTCCTGACGACCCGGTGTCCGAGTGGCATCTGGAAGGGATCCAGGCCGCCCTGGAGCGCGGCGACCTTTCGCACTGGCGCCGGCTCGCCGCTGAGGTCCGCCGCCATCCATGGGGTGAGGTCTCCCAGGAGCTCGCCGAGGTCCTCACCTATTCGCGCCCGTACGGGTTGGCCAGCGTGATGGACGCCGTCATTCTCTCGTCGCGAGACGAGGCGGTGCGGAACGAACGTGCAGTGGTGGCGGCCGAGGTACGGAGATTGCGGGACGCCTCGGGCCTCAGCGGGCGGGAGTTCGCGGCGCGCATCGGCACGTCGCCGTCGCGGCTCTCCACCTACACGAGTGGGAAAGTCGTCCCTTCGGCCGCCCTGATGGTCCGGATGCGCCAGGTGCCCTTCGAGGGCCAATCGCCTTGACCCGGCACGGGGCAGGAGTAGACCCGCGCTCCCGGGCCGGCGAAGCGCGATCGGTGTGTCGCGCCCGCCAGCAATACCGAGGGCGGGTGGAACCCTTCGGCTGGGCTGACAGGGTGGACGACCCGAGCCTCAACCCAATCAGGAGAGGACACCCGTTATCCGAGGAGAAGACCCCGCCGGGGTCGTCGAATTCGACCCGTTCTCACGTGATTTCTTCGACGACCCGTACGAGACGTCCCGCGCACTGCGCGACCATGCGCCGTTGGGTCTGCGGTGGCGGTCGAACGCACCAACTCGTGGCTCTCGAACTACGGCCAGATGAGACGCAACACGGATCCCAAACAGGATCACCGGCTGGCTCAGCTCGCTCTTGCCGTCACCGTCATCCTCACGGCCAAGCTCATTGACTGGAGAAACCGCTGGTCACGCGACCTGTCACCTATTCGCTGAGCCAACTAAAGTCGAATGTCCGCGCTCCTCGGATCCACCCTCTTCGTATAAGGATATGTAGATGGTGGGTTTGGGGTGCAACCGGGACCCGGCATCGGCGGGCACCGTCCAGGTTGTTCATGACCCTCGCCACCCGGGCCTTCGGGTGATCATCGGGAGGCACCCGATCCCGGCCGCCCGGACCTGTCGCGCCCCGGGCGACGGTGCCATCATCGGCGCCATCCCGTCCGGCTATCGGATGGTCGGTGGATCCGGCTTGCGCCCCCGGAAGACCTCCTGGCTGTTCCGGAGCGATTCCGCCGTGGTGGCCAGGTTGAGGAAGAGATTTCCGAGTTCGATCATCTGCCCGGGCGACATCTCCCGCGAGGCCCAGACCGCCCGCAATGAGGCCTGCACCGCCGCCGGAGGGTACGAGGCGATGGTCAGTGCCAGTTGCCGAGTCACCTCCGCCAGGTCGGGAGCGGGGACGACTTGGGTGACCAGACCCATCTGCTCGGCCTTGTGCGCGGAGATCCGCTCCCGGTTCCCCATCAAGGTCATCCGCATGACCTCTCCGAACGGCATCTTCTCTCCCATCAGCGCCGGCTCGAATACAGCCGGCATTCCATACGTCACATGGGGGTCGAAGAAGGTGGCATGGTCGGCCGCGACGAGGAAGTCCGTCTGCCCCAGAAGGTAGAAGGCTCCACCACAGGCCATCCCGTTGACGGCGGCAATGATCGGCTTCCACAGCCCCTGGCTCCGGGGACCGATGCTCCGCCCGGGATCTTCGTACGTGAGAGCGTGGAAGTAGTACTCCCCTTCCTCGGTGGGAACGTCGGCCCGGTCCATGCCGGTGCAGAACGCCTTCTCACCGGATCCGGTCAGGACGATCGATCGAACGTCGTCATCCACCTTCAGCGCCCGCCAAACCTCGCGGAGCTCTCTCTGCATCACCTCATTGAAGGAGTTGTGCACCTCAGGACGGTTGAGGGTGACAACGGCCACGCCGTCGGCTTCCTCGTACAAGAGGGTTTCGAATTCGATCTGACCAACCTCCTACGCTGGGTACGGCAACAAAAAGGGATCCTCCGGACCGGTCGGGTCGAGGCCACGGGTGCGGGTGTGCGTGCAGCCCGGGTGCGGCCGGTGTCCGTCGATATCTACGACCCATGCGCCAGTCCCGTCAAATCTACCTAGTTGCCCGTCGGGGCCGGGGGCCACCCGTGGTGTCAGCCCGAGCTGGGTCCTCCGGGACCGGTCGCCGATCTCCGGCCGTCAGGGGTGGCGGCGCCGGGGTTGGCCGCCAGGTGTTCGAACCGGCCGGGCGGGCGAACTCGACGGTACGCCTGGACTACCGGCGCCAGCTCGCCCGGATCGGCGCCGTGCATGATGACGCCATCCGCACCCAGGTCGAACTGATGGAGCACGCGTGCACCCACAACTGTCGGCCGATCCGGTTGCCGCCGGCTCCAGCCATTCGTCGGGTAGCAGCGAGGCGATGTGCTCGATCTGCTCGGGGGGCCACCGCGTCGATGTCGCCGGTCATGGATGAGACCACTGGATCGGAACGGAAGTCCGCCAGTGGGGCCGGATCCCACCGGTTGGTCGACACCAGGAGATCGCCGTACCCCTGCAGCTGGGTGGCGAGCCGCCCGACGGTCTTCTCCAGGACGAGATCCCGGTCCGATCCGTCGTGGATGGTCGGTGATCAGCGGATGGCGGGTGTCCTGATTGGTCGCTGCCGTGGCGATACCCAGACGTTTCGAGGCGGCTCCGGCGGCGCCGGAGAGTGCGGCGGCTTCCTTGATGTTGTACCGCTCGGAGATGAACGCCGGACCGAGTCCCGGTCCGCGGGAGCGACCCGGACACCGGATCTCACGACGACTGAGAACAGACGTCGTAAATTGTGGGCGCCCTAACCGTTTCCGAACATCTTCGTCGTACGGTCGTCGTCTGACAGCTGCCGGGCCGTCGGCCCCGCGGCTCGTAATGGTTCGATGAGGCTCCGTGGGGGCCGGAAGGGAAAAGACTGCGATGTCCCACGGGTCGATGCGAGTTTGGACGGTGGCGCTATCGGCCCTTTCAGTTGTGGTGGTGGTCGTCACAACCGGCGGCTCAGCGGCGTGGGCCCGGGGTGCCGCCCCGTCTGCTCCGGTGATCACCCAGCAGCCACAGCCGGTTGCGGTCAAATTCGGCAAGACGGCCACCTTCCACGTCAAGGCCACCGGCTCTCCCAAGCCGACCTTCCAGTGGCAGGTCTCCTCGGCGGGCGGTCCGTATGTCGACACCGGATCCACGTCCTCCACCCTGCGGGTCCCAGCCGCTCTGGCGGTCGACGGGAACCTCTACCGGGCCGTGGCCACCAATGCCTCGGGCTCGGCCACCAGCCAGGGCGCGGCTCTCGCCATCGTCGTTTCGTCCAAGGACAAGAAGGTGAAATCCCGGATCTCCGGGCTGTTCGACAAAGGGAGCGGAGCGCCCTATCAGCTCGATCAGGCCTTTCCCACCACACCCACGGGCGAGCTGTCCGGCTACGCTTCCGCATTCGCGGGAATCGTCGTCAACGAGACCTGGGCCCAGCTCGAGCCGACCCCGGGCCAACCGGATTTCACCCCGCTCGACGGCTCCCTGGCTGCCGTCACCGCCTACAACCAAGCCAACCCGGGTCACCCGCTGACCGTCAAACTTCGGGTCTTCGGTGGCTTCACCGCCCCGGACTGGGCCAAGTCACTGGACGGAACACCGATCAACGTGCCCGGCGACTCGACCAGGCCGGCCGGCGGAACCCTCGGACGGTACTGGCTCGCCGACTACGAACAGCAGTGGACTGGCTTCCAGGCTGCCCTGGCCCAGCAGTACGACAAGAACGGCCTGGTCAGGCAAGTGGCCATCACGTCGTGCAACACCATTACCGCCGAGCCGTTCGTCGTCGACGGCACCATCATCTCCGCGTTGACAGCTGCCGGATGGACCCAGAACGACCAGGTGCAGTGCGTGGAAGGCGCGCTCGCGAAATTATGCCGCATGGCAGCGCACGCCGGTCGATTTCACCATGAACCCCTCGCCGGTGGCCGGGGCCACTCAGACGGTCGTGACCCAGTGCGCCCAGACGGTGGTCACCGGGGAGCTGCCCCTCTGCATCCTCGACAACCACGGGCTCACCGACTCGGTGACCACTCAGCAGGCCGGCCTCTACGCCAGTATCAATGCCGCATGGCAGCTGTACGACGGAGCTGTTCCTGTCGACTTCCAGACAATCGGCCCGAACGGCTTCAATCTCTGTACGGCCATTGGAGTCGGGGTCGCCCATCACGCCCAGTCGGTCGAGGTCTGGCCCCCGGGGCCCGGATACAGCGGGTTCGACGTGTACACGCCGGCGCAGTTGACGGCCTGGAATCAGGCACTCACCGCCGGCACCGCCCCTGCCTGCAGCTGATCGGACCGGCCGCCGTCCGGTCCCGTCTCCATTGACCCTTCCGGAGCGCTCCATTGACCATTCCGGAGCGGCATCGGTGTCCCGTCACGATGGCGGCAGTGCCGGAACAGTGCTAGGACATGCCCTCGGGCGGGTGCTCGACCGGCACCCCGGAGCGGAGGGCGCTGGCCGATGGGAGCTGGAATCGGACGAGACCTACGGGTCGTATTGGCCGGGTCGCTGCTGTTCGGTGGTGCGGTGGCCACCGGGCTGATCAGTGGGGTGCCGCCCGCTTCCGCGGCCGTGCGGTCCTCCGGATCAGCGCCCATATCGGCGCATCCGACTGCATGTTCGGCGGCAGTGCTGTCTCGGAAGATCCTCGGGGTCGTCTGGGCACAACCCCGCGTCGGGCGGGTGGGCGCTCCGGCCGGATGCGTTCCTGCTGGGTCCTCAAGCACGGCCGGCTTCGCCTACGACGGCGGAACGCCCCCCCTCATCAACCATGGCGGCCCGGTCATGGGCACGGCCACCACGACCGGGGAGAACACGGTGCACGCGGTTTTCTGGGCCCCCGCCGGGTACTCCTTCCCGAGCGGCTACGCCACGCTCGTCGATGGATTCCTCGCCAATGTGGCGGCCGACAGCGGAAAGCCGACCAATGTGTACGCCACGGACACCCAGTACTCCGGTGTCCGATACCTGGTCCATTCCGGTGGCGCCATCAATGTCTCTGCCCCGTTCCCGACCACGGGCACCTGCGCCCCGGACACGGCCAACGGTGAAGGCTTCACCGCGTGCGTATCCGACAGTGCGCTGCAGTCGGAGGTCGCCAACCTCATCAGCGCGAGCAGTCTTCCGACCGGCCTCGGACAGTTGTACATGGTGTTCTTCCCCCCGCACGTCGAAGGGTGCTTTTCGGCAACAAATGCCGGCTCGGGAGGCACGTGCTCGGATACCTACTATTCGGGCTACTGCGCGTACCACAGTTCCTACGGATCAGGTACGCCGGTGATCTACTCGAGTCAGCCCTATCCGACGTCCTATTCCTACACATGCCTCACCGGCCAATCGCCGAACGGCAACCAGTATGCAGACTCCCAACTCGACTTCATCAGTCACGAACAGAACGAATCCATTACCGACCCGACGGGCCTGGCCTGGTGGGACAGTCTCGGCTACGAGATCGGCGATGAGTGCAACTTCACCTTCGGAAACCCCCTTGGCGGCGGTGCCGGCTCCGAGTACAACCAGGTGATCGGCACGGGCCGGTACTACGTCCAACAGGAGTTCAGCAACGAGGACTATGCGCTGAAGCCCACCGCCGGATGCATCTCCAACGAGGAGACGCCGACTGCCTCGTTCTCCGTCGGGACGACAGCACCCGTGGTCGGCCTACCGGTTTCGTTCGACGGAACGCCCTCGGCGGACCCCGATCTGACGTCTGGGATTGCCGCTTACTCGTGGAACTTCGGGGACGGCTCGGCGCCGGGGGCCGGCTCATCCCCTTCGCACACCTACGCCATCGGCGGCACCTACTCGGTCGATCTGACCGTGACCGACGTCGACGGCTGGAGCGGTTCGACCACTCGCCAAGTTGCCGTGGCTCGGCGGCGAGTTCCTCATAAGCACGAGTAGCCTCCCGCCGGCAACGCCGGGCACGGTCTACGGACCGGTGACGCTCCAGACGGCCAACCAAGGTGTCAGTTCCAGTCCCTATGTGACCACACTGAAGTGGAAGAAGATCACCTTGCCCAAAGGCCTCAAGCTGTCCAGGGACGGCGTGCTGTCAGGGACACTCAATGCCAAGTCGGTCCCGGGTCCGAGCTCGGCCACCGTCCAGGTGACCGAGACCGTGACGACGCTCAACGGCTCGAAGAAGGTCAAGACCAAGACCACGGCCCAGGCCACCATCCCGCTGACCGTCAACTGATCGGGTCCCCGACCCGCGAACCAGCGGCTGGAGCCTGGGAGGAGAATCGAACTCCTGACCTACGCATTACGAGTGCGTTGCTCTACCGACTGAGCTACCCAGGCGCGGTGGGACACGCTATCCGACGGGACCCACCAGCCGACCCATGCCAGCCACCCTCGGGGCCGTGCCCTGCAGCCCGACCTGCCTCAGTCGGCCATCCCGGACAGCTCGACCATCAATGCGTCCAACAACAGGGATTCGTTGGCATTGCGACCGAGGGCCACCGATGCGTCGCCGATGGCGTCGACCTGCCGGGCCGTCCGACGTCCCTCGGCCGCGTTGCCCGCCGAGCCGGCCCGGCCGTCGGGCCCGGTGGCGTCGATCAGCCGATCGCGGTACACGCCGGCCAGCGTGGCCAGTCCGAACCGGAGGTCGTCGGTCCGCCAACGCCGTTCCTCCCGCTTGTGGGCCTCCTCCACCTGCCGGCGCCCGGTGATGCCCCTGGCCCCGGTGATCTCTGCCTGCTCGGCCAGCGCGGCCAGCTCCGCCCGGTGCTGGGCCCGCAACGGGGCCAGGGCCTCGTCGGCGGACCCCAGCAGGTCCGAGGCGACGGCCGCGGCGGCGGCTCCGGTGCCGTCCAACCGGAAGGGAACCGACCGCCACTGGTCCTGCCGGGCCACGAAACCCTCGTCGCTCACCAACAGTCGGGCGCGGTCGAGCCGGCCGCCCGAGGCGCTCGCCACCGCCTCGGCATGGTCGGCGTCGGCCCCACGGGCCACCAGCCAGCCGACCATGGCGGGATGGGGAACGGGGTCGAACGGCACCCGGACGCACCGACTCACGATGGTGGCCAGGCTGGAGGGCAGGGCGTCGGCCACCAGGACGAAGACCGTGGACGGCGGCGGCTCCTCGACGGTCTTCAACAGCGCCGGCGCTGCCCGGTCGGCGAGGTGGACATCGGTGACCATGAGCACCTGGCGCGCCGACTCGAGGGGTCGGCGCTGGGCCCGGGCGACGATCGTCCGGGCCTCGTCGATGTCGATGGAAGCGCCGGCCCGCTCGGCCACGACCAGGTCGGGGTGGGTCCCGTTCAGCGCCCGTCGGCAGGTGTTGCACCGGCCGCAACCCCCGAGCGGGCAGAGGAGGGCGGCGGCCAGCCCGCGGGCCGCGGCGCGCTTCCCCGAACCGGGAGGGCCGTGCAGGAGGTAGGCGTGCACCGGTCGGCGGGCCGCGGCCATCAGCTGTGCCACCGCCATCGGTTGGCCCACCACCTCCTCGAACAGCTCGGGCGCCGGGGTCGGGTGCGGCTGCTCCTCGGGTGGCCCGCCCCCCTCGGCCGAGCCGGCCGGCCGCTCAGCGCTCATGGTCCCGAGCCGGGCGGACAAGGCCCGAGAGCCCCGACCAGACCGCGGCGGCGACCGCGTCCACCGGGCCGGTGCCGTCGACGACCAGCCAGGGGGTGGCCGCCTCGGCGGCCAGCCGGCGATACCCGTCGGACACCCGCTGCTGGAACTCGTGTCCCTGGGCCTCCAGGCGATCGTCGCGCGATCCGCGACGGCGGGTGGCGGCCACGTCCACGGGCACGTCGATGAGGACGGTGAGATCGGGGCAGAGGCCCGCGGTCGCCCAGTCGATCAACCGGCCCAGCTCCGATGCGTCCAGTCCCCGCCCGTAGCCCTGGTAGGCCATGGTCGAGGCCGAGAACCGATCGGTGACCACCCAGCGGCCCGCGGCCAGGGCCGGGGCGACCACCTGGGCCACGTGCTGGGCCCGGTCGGCCGCCACCAGCAGGGCCTCGGCGCGCCCGTCCATCGGGGGCGCCCCGGGGTCGAGGACCAACTCCCGCAGCGCCGTCCCCAGAGGCGTGGCTCCCGGCTCGAAGGTGAGCAGGGCCCCGAGCCGGTCGGCCGCCAGCCGGGCCTGGGTGGACTTGCCGCAACCGTCGATGCCCTCGAGCGCGATCAGCCGGCCCCGTTCGCCGTCGCTCACCCCGGGCTACTGGTCCTCGACACCGGCCCCCCCGGTGTCCGTGCCGGGCCCGGCCGCCACCCCGTCCGGGGCCGCCTTCCCGGTCGCCGTCCTCTTCGCCCCACCCGCCGTCGCCTTCTTGGCCGTCGCCTTCTTGGCCGTCGCCTTCTTGGCCGTCGCCTTCTTGGCCGTCGCCTTCTTGGCCGTCGCCTTCTTGGTCCCACCCGCCCTCGCCGACGCCTTCTTCCCGGCCGGCGCCTTCTTGGCCGCCCTCTTCCGGGTGGACGGCCCCGCCGCCCGGCGCTCGGCCAACAGCTCCGATGCCCGCTCGACCGTGAGGCTCTCCACCTCGTCGCCCCGTCGCAGGGAGGC
Source organism: uncultured Acidimicrobiales bacterium (assembly GCA_963806285.1). Classification (GTDB taxonomy): domain Bacteria; phylum Actinomycetota; class Acidimicrobiia; order Acidimicrobiales; family RAAP-2; genus Bog-756. Next base: position 51,658 of record CAWDXJ010000004.1, on the reverse strand, counting down.
GTTGGTGGTGCCGTCGGTCACGTACGGTCCGAACCGCCCGTCCTTGACGACCATGGGGAGGCCGGTGTCCGGATCGTCCCCCATCTCGCGGAGCGGTCCCCTGGCGTTGCGGCCCCGGGTCTTGGGCTGTGCGAACAGCGCCAGGGCCTCGTCCAGGTTGACCGAGAGGATCTGGTCCTCGGTCGACAGGCTCCGGGTGTCGGTGCCCTTCTTCAGGTACGGGCCGAATTTGCCGTTGTGGGCGACGATCTCCTGGCTGCTCTCCGGGTCGGTGCCGACCACCCGGGGGACCGACAGCAGCTCCAGCGCCTGTTCGAAGGTCAGGGTCTCGGGGGACATGGAGGCGAAGAGGGACGAGGTGCGGGGCTTCGGGCCGCCGTCCACCAGCTCGCCCAGTTGCACATAGGGCCCGAACCGGCCGGCCCGGACCTGGACCGGCAGCCCGGTGGCGGGGTCCTCGCCGAGCACCCGGTCCGACGAGGGGGCCTCGAGCAGCGACTCGGCCCGCTCGACGGTGAGCTCGTCCGGCGCCAGGTCCTCGGGTATGGACACCCGGTCCTCGCCGTGTTGGAGGTAGGGGCCGTAGCGACCGACCCGGGCCATGATCTCCTCACCGTCGGTTCCGACGCCGATGGGGATCGAATTGATCTCCCGGGCGTCGATCTCGCCCAGGTAGGTGCTGACCTCGCGCTTGAGCCCCAGACGGCCGACGTCCCCGGCCGCCGGGCCCTCCGGGGACGGGCCCGGCCCCTCGGCCCCGAAGTAGAACCGGGTCAGCCAGGGCAGTGACTCCTCGTCGCCGGCGGCGATGGCGTCGAGGTCGTCCTCCATCGACGCGGTGAACCCGTAGTCCACCAGGTCGGTGAAGTACCGCTCCAGGAGGCCGACCACGGCGAAGGCGGTGAAGGAGGGGACGAGGGCGGTGCCCTTCTTCCACACGTAGCCCCGGTCGAGGATGGTGGCGATCACGCTGGCGTAGGTGGAGGGCCGGCCCACACCGAGCTCCTCCATGGCCTTGACCAGGGACGCCTCGGTGTAGCGGGCCGGAGGCTGGGTGGCGTGGGATCCGGGCTCGAGGTCGCCGACCGACACCGGGTCCCCCTCGGCCATCGGGGGCAGGTGCACCTCTCGGTCGGCCAACTCGGCATCCGGATCGTCCTCGCCCTCCACGTAGGCCCGCAGGTAGCCCGGGAACTGGATGACCTTGCCCGACGCCGAGAACTCGGCCTCCCGACCGGGCGCCCCGCCCGTCCCGACCGAGGTCCCGACCAGCCGGACCTGGGCACTGGTGCCGGTGGCGTCGGCCATCTGCGAGGCCACGGTGCGCTTCCAGATGAGGTCGTAGAGCCGGAATTCGTCGCCGGACAGCGATCGGGCCGCCTCGTCGGGGGTGCGGAACGACTCCCCAGCCGGCCGGATGGCCTCGTGGGCCTCCTGCGCGTTCTTGACCTTGCGCTCGTAGCGTCGGGGCTGGGCCGGCACGAACGCCGGTCCGTAGAGGGCGGAGGCCTGCGCCCGGGCCGCGTCCAGGGCCTGGCTCGACAGGGTGGTCGAGTCGGTGCGCATGTAGGTGATCCAGCCGTCCTCGTACAGGCGCTGGGCGACCTGCATGGCCCGCTTGGAGCTGAACCGGAGCTTTCGACCCGCCTCCTGTTGCAGGGTCGACGTCATGAACGGTGCCGACGGCGAGCGCCGGAACGGCTTCTCGGTGAGCGACTTGACCGCGAAGGGCACGCCGGCCAGCCCGTCGGCCAACGAGCGGGCCTCGGCCTCGGCCAGTACCGTGCACCGACCCGGGCGACCGGAGGGCGCCGGAGTCGTCGAAGTCGCGCCCGGTGGCCAGCCCCACCCCGTCGACCGACACCAGTGCCGCGGCGAACGTCCTCGGGACCCCTTCGGTGGCCGGCGCGGCCCCCTCGGGGGTGAAGGTGGCGTCGATGCCCCACCAACCCGCGGATCGGAACCCCATGCGGTCCCGTTCCCGCTCGACCACCATGCGGGTGGCCACGCTCTGGACCCGGCCGGCCGACAGCCGGGGCATGATCTTCTTCCACAGGACCGGCGACACCTCGTAGCCGTAGAGGCGGTCGAGGATCCGGCGGGCCTCCTGGGCGTCCACCAGGCGACGGTCGAGGTCCCGCCACTCGAGGACCGCCCGTTCGATGGCCGGTCGGGTGATCTCGTGGAAGACCATCCGCTTGACCGGCACCCGGGGGGCCAGCACCTCGAGGAGGTGCCAGGCGATCGACTCCCCCTCGCGGTCCTCGTCCGAGGCCAGGTAGACCTCGCTGGCCTGCTTGACCAGCTGCTTCAACTTGGCCACCTGGGACTTCTTCTCGGTGGACACCACGTACAGCGGCTTGAACCCGTTGTCGACGTCCACGCCCAGGCGGGACCAGGCCTCCCCCTTGTAGGCGGCCGGGACCTCGTCGGCCCGGCGGGGGAGGTCGCGGATGTGCCCGATGGACGACTCCACCACGTAGCCCGACCCGAGCAGGCCGGCGATGGTCTTGGCCTTGGCCGGCGACTCCACGATGACCAGGGGTTTGGCCCCGCCGCGGGGGCGCGGTCCCCCGGCGGCACCGTTGCCGGTGCCGGTCTCCGCGGGCGTGTCGGTGAGGTCGGTTCGTACCATGGCTGTGGGCACAGGCTGAACGGTCGGCCGAGGCATTGTCAACCCCGGGAGGGTGCCGCCGGGGCCCCCTGCGCTCGGGGTCCCGGTGGGCTCAGTCGTGCGATGCGTCGACCGCCACGGTAGCGGCCCGGTCCAGGGCGGCCGCTTCGGAGGCGGGCAGATCGCCGTCCATGGACTCGGTCTTCCGCTTGGAGAAGGCGATCGACCCCAGCAGGACGACCAGGGCCACGCCGGCGATGGCCAGGCGGGCACCGGTGTGGTGGCGAAGGGTGATCACCGCCGGCAGGATCAGCAGCGAGACCAGGTTCATCACCTTGATGAGCGGGTTGAGGGCGGGGCCGGCGGTGTCCTTGAACGGGTCGCCGATGGTGTCGCCGATGACCGCGGCCTTGTGGGCCTCGGACCCCTTGCCCCCCTCGTTGCCGTCCTCGATGTACTTCTTGGCGTTGTCCCAGGCCCCACCGGAGTTGGACAGGAAGTTGGCCATCAGCTGGCCGGTGAGGATGGCCCCGACCAGGAAGGCGCCGAGGGCGAAGTAGCTGATGCCGAAGCCCACGATGACCGGGCTCAGCACCGCCAGCAGGGCCGGGGTGGCCAGCTCCCGCTGCGAGGCGGACGTGCAGATGGCGATGACCTTCCCGTACTCGGGCTTCTCGGTGTAGTCCATGATGCCCGGGTGCTCGCGGAACTGGCGGCGCACCTCTTGGACCACCGTGCCGGCCGACCGGCCCACGGCGCGGATGGCCAGCGCCGAGAAGATGAAGGCGATCGACCCCCCGATGAGGACGCCGATGAAGATGGTCGGGTGGGAGACGTTGATCGAGGTCTGCGGCAGGTCGAACAGCCAGTTGACCGGGGCGCCCAGGGGCGCGTGCAGGCCCAACTGCGACCCGATGGTCTCGATGAACGAGGCGAACAGGGCCACCGAGGCGATGACCGCCGAGCCGATGGCCACCCCCTTGGTCACCGCCTTGGTGGTGTTGCCCACCGCGTCGAGGCTGACCATGACCCGCTCGGCGTCGCCGGTGAACTCGCCGGACATCTCCGCCACCCCGGCGGCGTTGTCGGACACCGGGCCGAAGCTGTCCTCGGAGACGATCATGCCCGCCGTCGACAGGAGCCCGATGCCGGTGAGCGCCACCAGGTACAAGGTGAGCTGGATGTTGCCGCCGCCCAGTCCGATGGAGACGGCGATGGCCAACACGATGGCGATGATGGCCCACACCGACGACTCGAGGCCCAGGGCCAGGCCCGAAAGGGTGAGGGTGGCCGGGCCGGTCCGCGCCGTCTCCGCCACCTCCTTCACCGGACCGCGCTCGGTGGAGGTGAAGTGCTCGGTGATCTGGCTTGCCACCAGCATCAGCACCACGCCGGTGAGCACGGCGTAGAAGGCCTTCCAGTAGTGGAGGTACGCCCCGGCCACCACCGCCGAGCCGGCGATGGTGAGGACGGCCGCCGTCCACACCCCCCGGTTGATGGGGGCCATGGCGTTGCGGTCCCTCTGGCCGGCCCGCACCACGAACACCCCGATGATGGTGGCCAGGATGCCGATGGCCGGGATGGCGATGGGGAAGATGACCGTCTTGGCCGCGGCCCCTCCCCGCCCGATCGATCCGAAGGCGGTGACGCCCAGGATGATGGCGGCGATGATGGTGATGACGTACGACTCGAACAGGTCGGCGGCCATACCGGCACAGTCGCCCACGTTGTCGCCAACGTTGTCGGCGATGGTGGCGGCGTTGCGGGGGTCGTCCTCGGGGATGCCGGCCTCCACCTTGCCCACCAGGTCGGCGCCCACGTCGGCGGCCTTGGTGAAGATGCCGCCCCCGACCCTCATGAACAGGGCCAGCAGCGAAGCGCCGAAGCCGAACCCGATCAGCACGGAGGTGGCGGTGTTCTGGAAGACCAGCACGATGACGGTGGCTCCGAGCAGGCCGAGGCCCACGCACAGGAGGCCGGTGATGGCGCCGGTGCGGTAGGCCACCTTGAGGGCCGGGGCCATCTTGCCCTCACGGGCGGCGGCGGCGGTGCGGACGTTGCCCCGCACGGCCAGGCTCATCCCGATGAAGCCGGTGAGGCCGGAGCACAGGGCGCCGGCGAGGAAGCAGATGACCCGGTAGATGCCCGCCTGGGCGAAGGTGAGGTCGACCACGGTGTGGCGGACGACGACGGCGCCGCCGGCGAACAGGACCACGTGGGTCTGGACGTGGGTGACCTTGGTGGCGGTGAAGAAGATCAGGACCGCCAGCGGGATGATGATGATCCCGATGGTCTTGAACTGGCGGGCCAAGAAGGCCTCGGCCCCTTCCTGGATGGCCTTGGCGATGTCCTTCATCGAGGCGGTGCCCTGATCGGCGGCGAGGACGCCCCGGACCAGCAACAGCGCCACCACGATGGAGGCCAGGGCACAGACGATCGCGAAATACAGCCAGGTCTTCTCGGTGCTCGAGAGGATGAACGCCTGGTAACCCCCTTCAGCCAGGAGGTGGGTCATCGGTGAGGCTCCCTTCGGTTCACTGCGTGGTCACGTTTCGAACGCCCTGCGGGCCCCTGCGGTCGCGATCCGGCGCCACCGTCGAGAGGCTCTGACTCCCTGCGCAGCCGCGGCCTTGAGGCCCTGGGCCGGGGCGCGCCGGGAGGCACGCCGATTCCGGCAACGGGGCCAGAAGATACCGACAAACAGGTGGCCCGGCAAGGTAGCCGTCTCAGCGGCGCCCCGGCGTCGGACGGCCGCCCCCCGGCGGAGCCCGGGGCGACGGGCGGTCAGACCGGCTCGACGTCGGCCTCCGGGCCGGCCACCAGCTCGTAGTCGGGGTTGAGGATCGCCTGGCGGCGGGCCCAGTCGCCGACCATCCCCTCCACCACCAGCCGGGCCCCGGGTTGGACGCCGGGGATGCGCCGCCGGCCCTGGAACACCAGCAGCAGCCTGCCTGTCTCGTCGGCCAGCACGCACTCCAGGTTGGCGGTGCCGGCGCGGGGTTGGACCCGAACCGACTTCACCCGGCCCGCCACCCGGACCCGGTGGCGCCAGGCCGCTTCGCTGATCGGGGTCGTCCCCCGGCCCTGTTCCCCGAAGGCGGCCCGGTCGAACGAGGTCCGGGACGGGTCCCGAGAGGCGGCCCGGCCCGCCGGCCGGCCGCCGGCCCCGTCCTTCCGTCCCTCCCGCCCGGGGAGGTCGCCCTCCGGGCGACGCCACTCCCGGCGGCGTGACAGCCATCCCCCCATGAGCTGGTAGGGCACCACGGTGGCGTTGACATGGGCCAGTTGCCCCACGGCGGCCGCGATCTGGTCGGCGGTGGCGTCGTGGAGCAGCCGGTGCCAGCCGGCCGCGAACCCGCGGCGGGGCAGGAGGATGGTCAACTCGGTCTGGCCGTCGGCCACCGTCTCGGCGGCCAGTTCGAGGGCGGCCCGGGTCAGCCGGCGGTCCTCGCACTCGTAGACGTCCAGGGGAAGCCGGGTGAGGCCGAGGCGGCTCCACTCCGCCTCGAGGCTGGCGGCCACCCGGTTGTCCAGTGTGAAGTGGACGGCCCGGAGGTCGTCGGGGTGGAGCGTGCGGGCGTACTGGAGGGCGCGGGCCGTGGCCATGTCGAGCCGGTCCACCATCACCACCACCACATGGCGGTTGAGCACCGGAGCCTCGGCCGCCTCCGCCGCGCCCTCCTCCAGTTGGCTCTCCTCGTCGGCGTATTGGTGATGGAGTCGGAGGAGCACGAGCACTCCGAGCGGGAGGATGACCAGGATGACCCAGGCTCCCTCTTTGAACTTGGCCACCGCGATGATGACCAGGACGATGGCCGACAGCACCGAGGCGGTTCCGTTGATGGCCAGGCGGCGGCGCCAGTGGTCCTCCCGGTGGGTGTGGTGGTACTTGGCCATTCCGGCCCCGGCCATGGTGAAGCCGGTGAACACGCCGATGGCATAGAGCGGGATGAGTTTGTCCACCCGGGCGTTCGTGACCCACAACAGCAGGACCGAGACCACGGTGAGCACGATGATCCCGGTCGAGAAGACGAGGCGGTGACCCCGCTTGGTGAGCTGTCGGGGCAGATAGGAGTCCTCGGCGGCGAAGCTGGCCAAGAAGGGGAACCCGGTGAAGCTGGTGTTGGCGGCCAGGATCAGGATGAGGGTGGTGCCGATCTGGAGCAGGACGTAGAAGAAGTTGCCCAGCCCGCTGGGCCCGTAGACGAATTTTGCGATCTGGGAGATCACCGTGGGCGTGCCCGAGAGGTAGGGCACCGGGTGGGTCACGGCGGCCAGGGTGCTCACCCCCATGACCAGGGACCCGAGGATGACGGCCATCAGAACCATGGTGATCCGGGCGTTGCGGGACTCCGGCCGGCGGAAGACGCTCACCCCGTTCGAGATGGCCTCGGTCCCGGTCAGCGCCGACCCGCCCGATGCGAACGCCTTCAGGACGACGAACACGCTGGCGCCGAGCAGCAGGCCGCTGCCGGAGTGGCCGATGGGAACCGATCCGGCGTGCCCCTGGATGGGGTGGGCGTGGAGCGAGCCGGCGACCGCCCGGTAGGCGCCGACCACGATCAGGACCACCATGTTGGCTATGAAGAAGTAGGTGGGGATGGCGAACGTCCGGCCGGCCTCGCGGATGCCACGCAGGTTGCCGTAGGCGATGAGGACCACCAGGGCGATGGCCATCCAGGTGGCTTCCACCGGGGTGATCCCGGAGAAGACCGAGGTGATGGCGGCCACGCCCGCGGCCACCGAGACGGCCACGGTGAGGGTGTAGTCGATGAGAAGGGACATGGCCGCCACCTGGGCCACGGTGAGGCCGAAGTTCTCGCGGGCCACGACGTAGGCACCGCCGGCCTTGGTATACACCTTCACCACCTCGAGGTACGAGAGGGTGACGAACAGCAGGACGAAGATCACCGCGATGCTGATGGGGACCACCAGCGAGAACGCCGCCAACCCGACGATGGGCACCAGGGGCATCAACATCTGCTCGGTGGCGTACGCCGACGACGAGATCACGTCCGACGACAGCACGGCCAGAGCGGTCGGCTTGCCCAAGCGCTCGGAGGTCTGACGGTCGGAGGCGATGGGCGGGCCCAGCAGCCGGTTCTTCAGCCGGTAGCGGAGCGTCTCGGGCAGGTCGACGCCGCCCGACGGGGTGATCCTGGGCGCCAGGCGGGTGGCCGGGGGGGGTGCGGTGGGGGACACCGCCACCCCGGGACCGGTCGCAGTCCCGGCCCGGTCGGCGCCGCCGGTCACCGTGGGGTCCACCTCATCAGTAAACCATGGGCGCCGGCGTGGACCGCGACCGGGAGGGCCCTGAGTTGTCATCCTCTGACGATGCGTGTTGCATGGTCGGGTGCACATCGTCATCGTGGGCTGTGGCCGGGTCGGATCGGGCTTGGGCATGGGGCTGGTGGAACAGGGCCATTCAGTGGCCATCATCGACCGCAACGCCAAGGCCTTCCGCCGGCTCCCCGACGACTGGGCGGGCACCGACGGTGGTCGGATCGGGCTTCGACCGGGACGACCTCGACCGGGCCCGTGCGGGTGAGGCCACCTCGCTGGCCGCGGTGACCAGCGGCGACAACACGAACATCCTCACCGCCCGCATCGCCCGGGAGACCTACGAGATCCCGAACGTGGTGGCCCGCATCTACGACCCCCGACGGGCCCAGATCTATCTCCGCCTCGGGATCCCCACGGTGGCCACCGTGTCGTGGACCATCGACCAGGTGCGGCGACGGCTGCTGCCCGAAGCGGTCGAGTCCGAGTGGTCGGACCCCACCGGCACGCTCTCGCTGGTCGAGCGCGAACTGCCCGAGCGGTGGGCGGGCAAGCGCCTGGCCGACCTGACGGTCTCCCGCGAGGTCACCGTGGTGGCGGTGACCCGGGCCGGGGTGGCCCGTCTCGACTTCGGCGACCTGGTGGGCCAGGACGGCGACGTCCTCCACCTGATGGTGACCGACACCGCCCTCGACCGGCTGAACGCCCGGCTGGCCGGGAGGTCGCAGGCCCCGGTGGCCGGCGGCCAGCCCGACGGCCCGGTCGTCGACCGCGGGGCCGACGGGGCCGACGGGGTCCGGAGGGTCCGGAGCGGCCCGAGGGCCGGTCGTCGACGACGCCCCCGCCGGGGACCGGGCATGAAGGTGGCCATCGCCGGAGCGGGAAGCGTCGGAACGGCCATCGCCTCGGACCTCCATGCCGGAGGCCATGACGTCCTGCTCATCGAGCAGGACCCCGACCTGGTGGCCCGTATCCGCGGCGAACTCGACATCACCTGGGTGGTGGCCGATGCCTGCGAGGTCTCCTCCCTCGATGCCGCCGGGCTGTCCACCGTCGACGTGGTGGTGGCGGCCACCGGCGACGACGAGGACAACCTGGTCATCTCGCTTGCTGGCCAAGCAGGAGTTCGCCGTCCCCCGGGTGGTGGCCCGGGTCAACCACCCGAAGAACCAGTGGCTGTTCACCGAGAGCTGGGGCGTCGACGTCTCGGTGTCCACCCCGCAGCTGCTCACCGCCCTGGTCGAAGAGGCGGTGTCGGTGGGCAGCCTGGTCCGCCTGCTCCGGTTCGAAGGGGGAAACGCCCACCTGGTCGAGGTCACCCTGGCCGACGACTCGCCCGCCGCCGGCGCCACCCTGGCCGACCTCGGGGTGCCCCGGGACGCCACGGTGGTGGCGGTGGTGCGCGACGACCATCTGATCGTGCCCCGGGGCGACACCCGGCTGGCCGTCGGCGACGAGGTGCTGGTGCTGGTCACCGCGGACGCCGAGGACGTGGTCCAACAGCTGCTGGTGGGACACTGAGCCGATGAGGGCCGCCTTCTTCGACCTGGACAAGACGGTCATCGCCAAGGCGTCCATCGCCGCCTTCGGCCGGCCGCTCTACCACGGCGGCCTGATCAACCGGCGACTGGTGGCGCGGGCCATGGCCTCCCAGATCATCTACCTGCAGCTGGGGGCCAGCGAGCAGAAGCTGGCCCGGATCCGGGAGTCGATGCTCATGCTGACCAAGGGGTGGGACCACGACCAGATCAGGGAGATCGTGCGTGAGGCCCTCGAAGAGACGGTCGAGCCGATCATCTACGCCGAGGCGCTCGACCTGATCGAGGCCCACCGGGCCGCCGGCCACAAGGTCTACCTGGTGTCGGCGTCACCCGAGGTCATCGTCCAGCCGCTGGCCGAGCACCTGGGTGTGGACGGCGCCATCGCCAGCCGGCCGGTGGTGGACGACGACGGCCGCTACACCGGGCGAGATGGACTTCTACGCCTACGGGCCCTTCAAGGCCGAGGCCATGCGGGAGCTGGCCGAGGCCGAGGGGATCGATCTCGAGGAGTCGTCGGCCTACTCCGACTCCTACACCGACCTCCCCATGCTCGAGGCGGTGGGCCACCCGGTGGCGGTCAACCCCGACCGGGTCCTGGCCAAGGTGGCCAACGAGCGCGACTGGGAGGTCATGCAGTTCACCAAGCCGGTGCGCCTGCGCGACCGGGTGAGCGTCCCGAGCTGGTCGATGACCGCCACCGCGGCCGGGGATCACCGCCGCCGCCTCGGCCGGAGCGCTCGTGGCCTGGCGCCTGGCCCGCCGGCCCCGCCGCTGAACCCGGCCATCCGCCGCCGAACCCGGCCATGGCGCGCCGGGGCGCGCCCCACGGAGCGTGGTCGGCGCGCCCGGCGTGGTCGGTGGGGTTGCTCAGGAAGGACGGAGCCGCTTGGCGGCGACGACACCCAGGGCAACGATGATGGCGAGGATCAGGAGCTTCTTCATGGACGGAATGGTATCCGCTCCGCCGCCGCCCTGTCGCCGACCCTGCGCGGCCACCACGAGTCCACCGTGGGTTCCGGAAGGGGCCGGGCTCAGACGGTCAGGAGATCGCGTGCGCCGGTGTCCGAGGAGGGGTGGCGCAGCTTGGACATGGCCCGGGCCTCGATCTGGCGGATCCGCTCACGGGTGAGGTTGAAGTGCTCGCCCACCTCTTCGAGCGTCCGGGGCTCGCCGCGGTCGAGGCCGAAGCGCAGCCGGAGGATCTCACGCTCCCGCTCGTCGAGCGGCGAGAGCAGCCGCCCGATCTCCTCGGGGAGCAGGGACACGGCCGCCACCTCGAAGGGTGACTCCGCCGAACGGTCCTCGACCACATCGCCGAGTTCGGCGTCGCCGTCCTCGCGCAGGGGCTCCGAGAGGGAGAGCGGCTCGGCCCGGAACCGCAGGGCCTCGACCAGCTTGTCCTCGGGCATCTCCACCTCGGCACCCAGTTCGGCCAGCGTCGCCGGCCGGCCGTACTTGAGCTCGAGGCGGGCCTGGGCCTTCTGGACCCGGGCCAGCGTGTCACCGGCGTGCACCGGCAGACGGATGGTCCGGCCGGTGTTGGCGATGCCCCGGGTGATGGCCTGGCGGATCCACCAGGTGGCGTAGGTGGAGAACTTGAACCCCTTGCGCCAGTCGAACTTCTCGACGGCGTGCATCAGGCCGAGGTTCCCCTCCTGGATGAGGTCGAGCAGGGGGAGGCCGGAGGCCTGGTACTTCTTGGCGATGGAGACCACCAGCCGGAGGTTGGACTGGACGAAGGTCTGCTGGGCCCCCTCGCCCTGCAGGGTGGTCCGCCGCAGCTCCCGCTTCTTCGCCGGCGTCAGGCCCTTCGGCGCCGAAGCCAGGTGGGCATCTGCTTCCCGACCGGCCTCGATGGCCTGGGCCAGGCGGACCTCGTCGTCCTTGGTCAACAACGGATACTGGCCGATGTCGGTCAGGTACAGCCGAACCAGATCTTCGTCGTCTCGCTCGAGGCGCTCCTTTGCCAACTTCACCGGGTCCTTCGTTTTCCCCACGACTGTGGGGGACGGCCAATCCTCGTCCAGCGCCACCGGCGTACCGGGTTTCGCTGATTCGGCTGTGGCTCTTTCGGGCGCAACGATTGCTGCCTTCGAAGTTTACCGGACGCGTCAAGCCCTCCGTACGTCATCGCTGGTCGCAGGCCACCCGGGCCGGGTCACTCCGCCCGGTACGGCTCGGGGAGGTCGACCAGGCCCGACCGGGCGCCGGCCGCCACCGCCGCCGCTTCGAGACGCCCGAGGAACTCGTGGACGGCGGCGACGTCGTGGGGCCGGGTCACCAGGCGCTGGACCAGGCGCTCACCCGCGCGCCAGTCCTCGATCTCGTCGTTGAGCACCAGTCGCAGGGCCCGGCGGACGGGCCCGTCGGTCACCTCGCCCGCCACCTGGAGGTGGCGCTCGTAGGTGGTCACCAGCCGGGGGAGGACCACCCGGTAGAGGCCGGCCAGCCGGGGAAGGACCCCGGGCGGTCCCGACTCCCCGTCGGCGCCCTCCGGCCACGGCGGGCCCGGACCGCCCGTCGGTGACGGTTCGCCCGCCAGGGCGGCGAAGACGGCGGCACTCGGGGCGGACGGCACCGTCAGGGCATCGGGGTCGGCGCCGTCGAGCACCGGAAGCCGTTCGGCCCACAGCTCGGCGTGCCAGGCGTGGCGCATGCTCTGGCCGTCGAGGTGGACCTGGACGGCGGGGACGGGCATGTCCGTCACCCACTCGCCGAGCGCCCGGTAGAGCGCACCCTCGATCCACCGGTACTCCCCGACGAGTGCCGCCGTGGTCCCGAGCGGCAGCGGCAACCCCCCGGAGAGGCCTTCGGCGAGACTCAGACAACGGCCCGTCTCCCCCCGCCCGGTTCGACGGACGGGCGGGCCGGCCCGGCCGGCCCCGACCGGTAGTGATTGGTGATGGGCATCCGCCGATCCTTGCCGAACGCCTTGCCGGAGATCCGGACCCCAGGCGGCATCTGGCGGCGCTTGTACTCCGCCCGGTCCACCAGCCCCACCACCCGGGCGACGGCCTCGGGGTCGAGCCCCTCGGCCACCAGCTCGTCCGGCGAACGGTCGCCCTCCACGTAGCCGGCCACCACCGGATCGAGGACCGAATAGGGCGGGAGCGACTCGTCGTCCCGCTGGCCGGGCCGCAGTTCGGCGGACGGGGCCTTGGTCAGGACCTGGTCGGGGATCAGCATCGGAGCCCAGCCCGTCGGTTGCGGTAGCGGCACAACGCGTAGACCAGGGTCTTCGGCACGTCCTTGATGACCGCGAACCCCCGGCCGAGTCGCCGTAGAGGGTCGAGTAGCCGGTGGCCATCTCGCTCTTGTTGCCGGTGGTGAGGACGATCCAGCCGTTGGCGTTGGACAGGGCCATGAGCAGCGCCCCCCGGATGCGCGACTGCAGGTTCTCGTCGGTCAGGCCGGCCGGCTCCCCTCCCAGCAGCGGGGCCAGGACGGCGGACAGGGCGCGGTGGGCCTCCTCGATGGGCACGGTGGCCATGTCGATACCCAGGTTGGCGGCCAGGGTCACCGCGTCGGCCACCGAACCCTCGCTCGAGTACGCGCGACGGCATGGTCACCCCGTGCACGTGGCCCGGTCCCAGGGCGTCGACGGCGACGGCCGCCACCAGCGACGAGTCGATCCCGCCGGAGAGCCCGATCGACCGCGTCGGTGAAGCCGTTCTTGGCCACGTAGTCCCGGGTCCCGAGCACGAGGGCCTCGTAGACCTCGGCCTCCGGGCCGAGGACCGGTGCCACCGGATTGGCCGCGGGGGCGTCCGCGGTCCTCCGGGGCCGGGTGGACACCGTGGCCGGGGTCCCGTCCACCACCGGGCCCGGGCCGACGTCCAGATCGGCCAGCAGCACCTCCTCGACGAACTGGCCGGCCGAGGCCACGACCGTGCCGCCGGAGTCCATCACCAGGGACGCCCCGTCGAAGACGAGCTCGTCCTGGCCGCCCACCTGGTTCACGTAGACGACCGTGCAGCCCGTCTCCGCCACCCGGTCGGCCAGCACCGCCAGCCGCTGGTTCCGACGCCCCCGCGAGTACGGGGAGGCGTTGAGGTTGACCAGCAGGCGGGCCCCGGCCCCGGCCTGGTCGGCCATCGGTCCCCCGGCGAACCACATGTCCTCGCAGATGGTGATCCCGATCGGCACCCCGGCCACCACGTACGGGCCGACGGCCCGGTCCCCGGGATGAACCACCGCTGCTCGTCGAAGACCCCGTAGTTGGGCAGCAGCCGCTTGGCGTAGCGACCGACCACCCGGCCTCCGGCACAGAGCGCCGCCGGCGTTGACCAGCCCTCCCGACCGGTCGGTGCCCACGTAGCCGACGACCGCGGCGCAGGGGCCGCTGGCGGCGGCGATCCGGGCGAAGGCGGCCTGGTTGTCGGCGATGAACGCCGGCCGGCCGAGCAGGTCCTCGGGCGGGTAGCCGGTCACGGTCAGCTCCGGGAAGACGGCCAGGTCGGCCCCGGCGCCCTCGGCCTCGGCCAGAGCCTCGAGGATGCGCCCGGCGTTGCCGTCGAGGTCGCCCACCACCGTGTTGATCTGGCAGGCGGCCACCCGCACTCGAGCCATGCGGCCAGCCTACCGGTGACCCTGCCTGGCCTTTCGTGCCCCGACGGTGGCGACCCGGCCCCCCACCGCCGGGCCGGGGCGGCCCGGTGCCAGTTCACGCGCCGTTCACATCGGGTAACGGCCGGGAAACGGCCCCCTGGGATAGTGGGTGCGCCCGTCGGACCTCCACCCGGGCCACGGCCCGGAGCGTTCGGCCCGGAGCGTTCGGGTGGCGCCCGCCCCGCTCAGCGGTGGGACTATGGAACGGGTCGAGTGGCGTGGTAGAAAACCGGACGACAGAGGAGTGCACGTGCCTTACCAAGCTGAGTACATCTGGATCGACGGGACCGAGCCTTCGCCGCTCCTGCGGAGCAAGACCAAGGTCATTGCCGACGGCCAGGAGCCGGGCATCTGGGGATTCGACGGATCCAGCACCAACCAGGCCCTGGGCCACGACTCCGACTGCGTGCTCCGCCCGGTGTTCAGCTGTCCCCGACCCGCTGCGGGGCCCCGACGACAAGCTGGTCATGTGCGAGGTGGAGCTCACCGACTTCACCCCCCACCCCACCAACACCCGGGCCCGGCTGCGCGAGGTGGTCGAGAAGTACGCCGGCCAGGAGCCGATGTTCGGGATCGAGCAGGAGTACACCTTCTTCAAGGACGGCCGTCCGCTCGGGTGGCCGTCCTCGGGCTACCCGGCCCCCCAGGGGCCCTACTACTGCGGCGTGGGCGGCGACAAGATGCCCGGTCGTGAGATCGTCGAGCTGCACACGGCGGCCTGCATCGACGCCGGCATCGGCATCGAGGGCACCAACGCCGAGGTGATGATGGGCCAGTGGGAGTTCCAGGTGGGCGTGCTCTCGCCGCTGGACATCTCCGACCACCTGTGGGTGGCCCGTTGGCTGCTCTTCCGCATCGCCGAGGACTTCGGCGTCTACGCCACCCTCGAGCCCAAGCCGATCCTGGGCGACTGGAACGGGGCCGGCGCCCACACCAACTTCTCCACCAAGGCCATGCGCGAGGAGGGCGGCTGGGACGCCATCATCGCCGGCTGCGAGGCCATCGGGAAGAGGATCGACGAGCACATCGCCGTCTACGGCGTGGGCATCGAGAGCCGCCTGACCGGGGCCCACGAGACCGAGCACTTCACCAAGTTCAGCTACGGCACCTCCGACCGGGGCGCCTCGATCCGCATCCCCTGGGCGGTGGCCAAGGCCAAGAAGGGCTGGCTCGAGGACCGTCGTCCCAACGCCAACATGGACCCCTACCAGGTGACCGCGGTGATGGTCGAGACGGTCTGCGGCGACGCCGCGGGGGCTGAGGCCGGGCCGGAGCACGCCGACCCCCCGGCGGCTCCGCACCGCCGGCGTCACTCCGAACGAACAGAGCCGGGTCCCCCGGATCCGGCTCTGTTCGCCCGGCCGGCCCGCCGTCGACCGGTCCCGCTCCGGCCTGCGACAATGGCACCATCGACCCCGACGACCCCCAGACCGACCACCCCGCACCGCCCGGAGGTACCCGACCCGATGAGGAGTCAAGAGGAGTACGTCCTCCGGACGGTCGAGGAACGCGGCATCCGGTTCGTCCAGCTGTGGTTCACCGACGTGCTCGGCACCCCGAAGACCTTCAGCATCACCCCGGCCGAGCTGGAGAACGCCCTCGACGAGGGCATGACCTTCGACGGGTCGGCCATCGACGGCTTCAGCCGGGTCCAGGAGAGCGACGTGCTGGCCCGGCCCGACGCCAACACCTTCCAGCTGCTCCCCTGGCACGGGCACGGGCAGGCCGGACTCAACGGCGAGACCACCGAGACCCAGGTGGCCCGGGTGTTCTGCGACATCGTCGACCTCGACGGCTCCCCCTTCCAGGGCTGCCCCCGCCACGTGCTGCGCCGGACGCCTCGACCGGGCCCACGACCGGGGGTTCACCTTCTACGCCGCGCCGGAGATCGAGTACTTCTACTTCGCCGATGCCGATCCCGTCCCATCCCCCGGAGGCACTCGACAGCGGGTCGTACTTCGAGCTGACCGTGGCCGACCGGGCCAGCGACATCCGCCAGCGCACGGTGCTCACCCTCGAGGAGATGGGCATCCCCGTCGAGCACGCCCAGCACGAGGACGCGCCCAGTCAGCACGAGATCGACCTGCGCTACACCGACGCCCTGACCATGGCCGACACGGTCATGACCGTACGGCTGGTGGTCAAGGAGATGGCCCGCCAGCAGGGCGTGTTCGCCAGCTTCATGCCCAAGCCCCTGGCCGGCGTGCAGGGCTCGGGGATGCACACCCACATGTCCCTGTTCCGCGGACGACGCCAACGCCTTCGTCGACCCCGAGCGTCCCGGTGGGCTCTCCGAGGTGGCCGAGGGGTTCATCGCCGGCCTGCTGCGCCACGCCCCCGAGATCACCGCGGTGACCAACCAGTGGGTCAACTCCTACAAGCGGCTGGTCTCCGGCTACGAGGCGCCCATCCACGTGTCGTGGGCCCGCAACAACCGATCGGCCCTGGTCCGGGTGCCGGTGGTCAAGCCGGGCAAGTTCGAGTCGACCCGGGTCGAGTACCGGTCACCCGACAGCGCCTGCAACCCCTACCTGGCCTTCGCCGTCATCCTGGCCGCCGGCCTCCAGGGCATCGAGAAGGGCTACGGGCTCCCGCCCGAGGCCGACGCCAACCTGTTCGCCCTCAGCCCCGAGGAGCTGGCCAACAAGGGGATCCTCCACCTGCCCGGCAGCCTCAACGAGGCCCTCGGCCTGATGGAGTCGTCCGAGCTGCTGGCCGACACCCTGGGCGAGCACGTCTTCGAGTGGTTCATCCGCAACAAGCGGGCCGAGTGGGCCGAGTACAAGGCCCATGTGACCCAGTTCGAGCTCGACCGCTACCTGCCCCTGCTGTAGTCGGGAACTGGGCGACCGGGCCGCATCTGCAGAGGAGGGGGAGGACGACAATGGAACCGCTGCTGTGCTTCCCCGCCGCGCCGCCGACGGCGGTGACCGCCGTGCTCGACCGCGCCGGCTACCCGTGGCGGGGCATCGACAAGCCCGAGGCGGCCGAGTCCGAGGAGCCCGAGGACGGGTGGTCGGGGGCGGTCATCTCCAGCGGCGACGACCCGATCGGCGCCTTCCTCGCTCTGCCGGCACCTGCGCAAGCGCGAGGTCCCGCTGGCGCCGGTGATGGTGGTCGTCCCCCTCGACCAGCTCGGTGAGCTCGAGCTGCGCGAGGACCTGTTCGACGACCTCTGCCTCGAGCCGGTCAACCCCGATGAGTTCACCGCCCGGCTGGCCCACCTGTTCTGGCGGACCGGGCGGGGGCTGCGGCCGGACCTCCTCGAGCACGGCCCCCTGGTGCTCAACCTCGAGACCTACCAGGCGGCGGTCACCGGCCGGGTGCTCGACCTCACCTACATGGAGTACGAGCTGCTGCGCTTCTTGGCGGCGCGGCCGGGCAAGGTGTTCACCCGCGAGACGCTGCTCAGCCGGGTGTGGGGCTACGAGTACTACGGCGGCGCCCGGACCGTCGACGTCCACGTGCGGCGGCTGCGGGCCAAGCTGGGGGAGGAGCACGCCCACCTGATCCAGACGGTGAGGTCGGTGGGCTACCGGTTCGGTCAGACCAGCTGGACACCCTGAACGGTCGCCGGAGCCGATCAGGGGGCCAGGTAGGCCCACAGCTCGACCTCGACCGCCGCCCCCATCGGGAGTCCGGCCACGCCCACCACCGAGCGGGCCGGCCGGTGGTCGCCGAAGAAGGCCGCGTAGGTCTCGTTGACGGCGGCGTAGTCATCCATGTCGGTGACGAACACCGTCGTCTTGACCACGTGGGCGGGCGTGGCCCCGTGGTCCCGCAGCAGCCGGTCGGCGTTGGCCAGGGCCTGGGCCAGCTGGGCCGGCGCTCCCCCCTCCACCAGCGCCGGGGGGCCGGGCGGGACGGCGCTGGTCCCGGCCGCGGACAGGCCGAGCTGGCCCGAGCAGATCAACCAGGGGCCGGCCCGGACGATGGGGGTGTAGGGACCGACGGGCGTGCTCATCGCTGTTCCTCCGCGGAGAGTGACTCGGTGGACGGGCTCGGTGGCCGAGGGGTCAGCCTACGGGCCGCCGGCGGTGACCCGTCGTTCCTCAGTGCCCCCGAGAACCGGCGCGGTCGGTGGGCCACTCGGGGGGGAGGCCGTCGGCCAGCCACCGGGCCGCGGCCACCGCGGCGAACACGGCGTCGGAGCCGTTGGCCGGCGGCCGGTCGGATCCCGGCACGACGGTCACCGCCACCGGCGGCATGGCCCGGGCCTGGAGGATCCCGAACGACCGCATGGTGAGGTCGTGCACCGCCCCCCGGTCGTCCACGGCGATCCCCTCGGAACGGACCCAGCCGAGCGCCTGATGGGCGGCCCCGAGACAGTAGGAGCGCAGCACCACCTCGTCGAGCACCGCTCCGGCGTCGACGGCCACCTCGATCGAACCGTCGGGTCGGCACCGGGCCGCGGCCCGGCCGCCGGACGGGGACGACGACCTCGACGGGCACGTCGTAACGGGCCCCGGTACGCCTGCCTCCGTGGCGGCGGCGACCCCGGCGCAGGCGGCCAGCACCGCGGCCTCGGCCCAGACCGCGCCCCGAGATCGAACGAGATCGGGGGGGCCGCCGCCAGCGGAACCCGCTCGAGGGCCAGGCCGGGGGCCACGGCCGACACCCGGGCGGTGACCCCCTCCCACCCGTCGTCCGCGGACGCCGTCGGGGGGGACCCCCACCCGCAGGACCCCCGACCCCGTCGGCGTCGATGCCGCCGGCCACCGGCGGGCGCTTGGGGCCGAGGCGCACGACGTCCTCGCGGGACCACAGGACCCGCACCGGGCGGCCGTGCTCGTCGGCCAGGCGGCGGGCGTCGGCGGCCACCGGCGAGTGCAGCTTCCCCCCGAAGGCCCCGCCGTTCCCCAAGGGCGATGCCGGCTCCCCCCCGGCGCGCACCACGAGGCGTCCGGCTCGACGTACGCCGGCTCGACCCAGGTGGTCTGCAGGGTGAGCTCCCAGGTGCCGGGTGGCACGGCCACCGGGTGGTCCAGGGCCAGACCGGTGCTCCGTCCCTGCACCTTGCCCGCCCGGGCCCGGGCTGCGCCCACCGACTCGGCCACCGACGTACCCGCCCGACTCGTCGGGGACGGCCACCAGCGCACCCGGCGGGAGCGGTGTCGTCGGCGAACCCGGCCCGGCCGAGGACGACGTCGGGGCCGACGATCCTGGGGCACCCCCCCTTCGAGGGCGGCCCGGGCGGCGGCCGCCGCCGAGATCACGGTCCGGGTGGGCCGCCTCCCCGGCGTCCCCGGTCCCCGCCGAGCACCCGGCGGGCGGCCTCTCCGATGCCCTGCCACCCGGTGCACCGGCAGAGATGGGCCAACGAGGGCCCGATCGATCTCCGCCCTCGGGACGGCCGGCCCTGAGCCGGCCCCTGGGGGCGCAGGCCCGGACCGAGGGCGGCCAGCCGCATCACGATCCCCGGGGTGCAGAAGCCGCACTGGCTGCCTCCGGTGGCCACCATGGCCCGGCCCAACGGTCGCGCTCGGCCGGCGGGCAGTCCGTCGAGCGTGGTGACCTGGCGGCCGTCCAGGCGCCGGACCGGGGTGACGCACGCCACCCGGGGGGCGCCGTCCACCCACACCGTGCAGCACCCGCACTGGCCCTGGGGGCTGCACCCGTCCTTCACCGAGCGGATGCCCAGCCTGGTCACGCAGGACGTCGAGGAGGGACGACCCGTCGTCGGCTACCTCGACGTCGGTGCCGTCGACGCAGAGCCGGATCAGCGGATCAGGTTCAGCGGCTCAGCTGAACGAGGAGCCGCAGCCGCAGGTGCGGGTGGCGTTGGGGTTGGTGACGTGGAAACCGGCGCCCGGCAGGCCGTCGCTGTAGTCGAGCGTCGATCCCTTCAACAGGTCGGCGCTGGTCCGGGTCGACGACGACCTTGACCGTCCCGAACTCGCGGACGACGTCGTCCTCGGCCACGTCGGCGTCGAAGAACATCTCGTAGCTGAAGCCCGAGCACCCGCCCGGCCGGACCGCCACCCGCAGGGCCAGCCCGTCGATGTCCTCCTGGGCCAGCAGCTCGGCCACCTTGGCGGCGGCGCCGTCGGTGAGGTCGACCGGATTCGGCCTCTTCCCGATGCTGACGTTCTGCATGGTGGCACTCATCGGCGCTCCTCCTGGTCACAAATCCTGGTCGTCGAACCCCGACTGGCGAATCGGCGACATCGAA
This sequence comes from uncultured Acidimicrobiales bacterium, assembly GCA_963806285.1. Classification (GTDB taxonomy): domain Bacteria; phylum Actinomycetota; class Acidimicrobiia; order Acidimicrobiales; family RAAP-2; genus Bog-756. The sequence goes on along the minus strand of CAWDXJ010000004.1, from coordinate 31,443 downwards.
CGGGCCCGGCACGGGACCGGCTCCGTGACTGTCGGACCAAGCGTACCCGCGCCCCGGGCCTTCCGGTACATCCCATCGGGTGGCCGCTGCCGGGCCGCCGGTTAGAATTGCCGGAGTGACCAGGTCCGACACTTCCGCCACCGACGGCCCGGCCCCGCCCGTGGGGCTCTCGCGAGGAACGGTCCGGAACGCGCCTCCGTGGGGTGGTCGACCCCGAGCTGGGCGCCGACATCGTCGAGCTGGGCATGGTCACCTCGGTGCGCATCGCCGAGGGCGGGGACGTCGAGGTCGAGGTCGCCCTCACCGTGGCCGGCTGTCCCCTCCGCACCCAGATCCAGAGCGATGTGGAGACCCAGGTTGCGGCCGTGCCCGGCGTCCGGACGGTGACGGTGGGCACCGGGGTCATGGACGCCGAGCAGCGCAAGGCGGTGATGGCCCGGGCCCGGCTGCTGGCCCGGGACCCGGCACCGGCCACCGACATCCCCGAGTCGGCCCGGGTGATCGCCGTGGCCTCGGGCAAGGGCGGGGTGGGGAAGAGCTCGGTCACGGTCAACCTGGCCGTGGCCATGGCCCGCCGGGGCCTGACCGTCGGCGTCCTCGACGCCGACATCTGGGGGTTCTCCGTCCCCCGGCTGCTCGGGATGCAGGGGGAGGTGGAGGCCCGGGACAAGAAGATGGTGCCACTGGAACGGCGGATCGGCGACGGGGTCCTCCGGGTGCTGTCCATGGGCTTCCTGGCCGACGAGGACAGCGCCATCATGTGGCGGGGCCTCATCCTCAACCGGGCGGTGCAGCAGTTCCTCGAGGACGTGCACTGGGGCGATCTCGACTACCTGCTGATCGACATGCCCCCCGGCACCGGCGACATCCAGATGGGCCTGGCCCGCATGCTCCCCCGCACCGAGGTGATCGTGGTGACCACCCCTCCGGTGGCCGCCCAGAAGGTGGCGGCCCGGACGGCGGACATGGCCCGCAAGGGATACCTGCGGGTGGCCGGGGTGATCGAGAACATGAGCGACTTCACCTGTGAGCACGGGACCTCCTACGCCCTGTTCGGGTCCGGTGGCGGCGCCCGCCTGGCCGCCGACGTGGGCGTCCCGCTGATCGGCCAGATCCCCCTCCACCCGTCGGTGGCCGCCGGAGGGGACGCCGGGGCCCCGGTGGCCCTCGACGCCCGGCCAGCCGCTGGCCGAGGTGTTCGACCGCCTGGCCGAGGCGGTGATCACCACCATCGCCCCGGAGGTGACGATGGACGGGTGCAGCGTGCGCCTCCTCGACCGGGTGGAGGCGGCGGTGGCGCAGGGTCGACGACCTCGGGCTGACGGACCGCCCGGCCGCTCAGGCCGGTACCCGCCTTCGGACCCCAGGCCTGCCGGGCCGCATGGGAGCAGGTCGTCGTCTGCGGGCGGCCCGGACGCCGCCCGGTCGGCCAGCGCCTCCTCGTAGCCCGGTCGCCGGGCCGGAGCACCAGCAGCGTGCCCGTCCTCGATGAGGACGACGGGCAGCACGGTGGGGACGTCGGTGACCTGACGGGCCCAGGCCATCACTTCGCCGGTCGATCGGAACGCCTCGAGGCTCCGGAGATTGGCGATGGTCGGCGGCAGGAGCTCGATGTCCCCGGCGGCCTGACGGGCCAGCGCGTCCTGCGGCCGGACCCAGATGGTGGCGATGGTCTCGCCGTCGTCGTGGCGGGCCACCTGGCCGGGCGGGGCGGCGGTGATGAAGAACCGGGTGTCGTACCGCTTCGGGGCCAGCTCGGGCGTGATCCAGTGGCTGACGTAGTGGAGGCGTCCGCCGCCAGCACCAGGCCTTCCTCCTCGCAGACGTCGAGCAGCCGGGTGGTCCCGTCGTTGACCGCCTCGCGGTGGGCGGCGAACCGCTCGGCCAGGTCGGGGCGGCGGGTGTCGAGCAGCGTCCCCTCCGGGACGGCCGCCACCGCTCCGCTGGGCGAGCATCACACCCGGCCTCCTCGAAGCACTCCCGCAGGGCCGCCACCCAGAAGGCCAACCCGCCGGAGTCGAGGCCCAGGATGTCACTGGCCTCGGCGTCGGTCAGGCCCCGGCACAGGGCCTCGGCCTCGGGTCCGCGGTCCTCTGGATCGACCGACCCGCCGGGGAAGACGTAGGCGCCGGCCACGAACTCCGAGGCCAGGTTCCGGCGGAGCATGCACACCTCGATGCCCGGCCCGTCACCGGTGCCCGGTCCGTCACCCCGGCGCGGGCGTCACGGACCAGCATCACCGTGGCCGCGTCGCGGAGGGGCACACTCATGGCCAGCAGGCTACCGCCCGCCTGTCGGTGGATCAGGCGGAGCCGGCCACGGATCGGGGGGTGAGCGCGCCCGAATCGACCAGGGCGCTGATGGCCAGCTCGCCGAAGCGGGCGGGATCGGCGATCAGCCAGGCATGGGACCCGTCGACCACCACCCCGTCCACACCGGCGGCGTGGCGGAAGCTCGTCGAACGCCGAACGCGGACACCAGCCGGTCGCGGTCCGACCAGGCCACGGTGACCGGGATGCCCCATCGGGCGATGAGCCCACCTCGCGGACCAGGTCGGCCCGGCGGATGAACTCACCGGTGCGGAACATCCCGAGAGGGTTCTCCAGCAGGTTGGAGATGAAGTCCTCCAGCAGGGCGGGGAGCAGGCGGAGCCAGCCCGGGGGAGTGGAGCAGGTCGGTGCCGAAGTGGCGCCCCCAGTCCCACACCGGGCGTTGCACCATGGTGCGGACCTCGTCGGGGAACAGCGCCCAGGTGGGGCTGCCGACGGCGTTGGCCAGCAACAGGGCCGAGGCCCGCCAGGGCTGATCGTAGACGAAGGCGGTGGCCACGCCGCCACCGAACGAGTGGCCGGCCACGAGCGCCACCCCGTCGACACCGACGGCGTCGAGGAAGTGCCCCACCCACGCCGCCGTACCCGGCGAAGGTGCGCCGTTCGGCCGGTCAGCTCGCCGGTCCCCCCGAACCCGGGCAGGGCGGGTGCAAAGACCCGGCACCCGGCGCTGGCCATGGCCTGGATGGGCCGCCGGTAGGCATTGGGCCGGAGCCCCCAGCCGTGGAGGAACAGCGCCGGGGGGCCGACCCCGGCCACGCCGTAGCGGACCCTGTGCCCGGCGACGTCGGCGGCCTCCCAGACCAACCTCCCCCGTACCCGGCTGATCGGCGTCCACCCGCCGATCGGGATCGTGGCGCCCCCTGGCTTCTCCCGACATGGCCGCTCAGTGTAGGGCCGAAGCCGGCCATGGGCCCGGCTCATCCACCCACTGCGGCCGGACGGGCACCGAGCGTGCCTGCCCGTCGGGCCCCTTCGCCGGCCAGATCGACGCCGGGCCGACCACCGGCCCCGGGGCAGACCAGTTACGCTCACTGCGACAGCTGACGAATCGGGGACCGCCGGACCAATGGCTCAGGACCAGAACAAGACTCGAACCGGGGGGAACAAGCCGAAACCGACCGCCCGCCCCGGCCCGCCGGGCCAGAGCGCCAAGGACAGGAGCAAGGCCCAGAGCCGGCCGGTGAGCGGCAAGTCCCCGGCGGGGAAGGCCGCCAAGGCGGGCGGCGGGAAGGGCGGGAACACCCCCCGTCCGGGCGGCCGGCCCGCGCCGACGCCCAAGCCGGGCGGGCTGTCCGGTGCCGTGATGGCCTGGGGCGCGGTCGGACTGGTCATCGTGATCGTGGCCGTGCTGGTCATCGTGAAGCTGGCCAGCAGCAGCTCGACCTCGACGACCGACTTCACCCCGGTCACCCCGGCCCCGGCGACGGTGGTCCACGACGTGACCAACATCCCGACGTCGGTCTACAACACGGTGGGCATCACCTCGCCCCAGGTACAGGTATCGCCGCCCACCATCCTCACCGGCCAGCCGCCCCTGACCCTCGCCGGCCAGACGCCCGCCATGCTCTACTACGGCGCCGAGTACTGCCCCTACTGCGCCGCCGAGCGCTGGGCGATGACCGCGGCCCTGTCGCGGTTCGGCACCTGGTCCAACCTCAAGACCACCGCCTCGTCCCACACCGACGTCTACGCCGCGACCCACACCTTCAGCTACTACGGAGCCACCTTCACCAGCCCCTACCTGACCTTCAGCGGCGTCGAGCAGTACAGCAACGTGCCCACTGCCGACGGCGGGTGTCTACACCACCCTGCAGAACCCGACCAAGCGAAGAGCGCAACATGCATCAAGACGTACAGCAGCTCGAAGTTCAACCCCAACGCCACCACCACCGGGGAGATCTCCTTCCCGTTCGTCAACATCAACAACCTGGCCCTCTTCTCCGGGGCCAGCTACAACCCCGGCGTCCTGGCCAACCTGTCCTGGTCGGACATCGCCGGCGGGCTCAGTGACCCCACCAACCCGGCCACCCAGGCGATCGTGGCCACCTCCAACTACATGAGCGCGGCCATCTGCGCCAGCACCAAGGGAGCGCCGGCATCGGTGTGCGCCAGCTCCGGGGTCCAGGCTGCGGCCAAGGCCCTGAAGCTGAGCTGATCCCGGTACCCGGAGCGTCCGAGCATGCCCGTGCTGCGTTGGCAGCCCATCGCCACCCTGCTCCTGAGCATCGCCGGCCTGGGGGTGTCCATCTATCTGACCATCACCCACTTCGACACCCACGTGGCCCTGGCCTGTCCCCAGACCTCGACCTTCAACTGCGAGAAGGTCACCACCAGCGCCCAGTCGCACATCGTGGGCATCCCGGTGGCCATGCTCGGCCTGGCCTACTTCGTCCCGATGATCGCCCTCTGCCTCCCGGTGGCCTGGCGTTCGGCCGACCGGCGGGTCCATCTGGCCCGGTTGACCCTTTCGGTCACCGGCGTGGCCATGATCATCTACCTGATCATCGCCGAGCTCTTCCTCATCAAGGCGATCTGCCTGTGGTGCTCGTCGGTACACGTGATCACCTTCATCCTCTTCGTGATCATCGTCACCGCCTCCCCGGTCGTGCTCGCTCCCGGGTACGGGACACAGGCGGTGGACGGCGATGACGGTCGACTCGAAGCGGGGTAGCCGGAGCCGGGCGATCGGGTGCGGAACCGGGTGCGGAGCTCGTGAGCGGTCCGGACCCGGCCGGTCCGGTGAGGTGGGCGGGGGCCGGGCGGGACGGACGACGATCCGGGTGAGCCCCATCCGCGGAACCGGACCCGCCGGTTCGCGTGGGGTGCCGTCGTGGTCCTGCTGGTCGGGGTGATCGGACTCGTGGTCTACGCCCTGACCCGCCCCACGACCGCGCCCGGGCGGTGGAGCGGACGATGACCGCCGACGATGTGGCCTCGGCCGTCAGCAAGGTTCCCGCCCGCGGTCTTCGATGCGGTCGGGGTGAGCTCGCCCGAGGCCCAGTTGGTCCCCCCGACCGTCCTCGCCGGCCAACCCCCGCTCCAGGCCTCGGGCAGGCCCGAGGTCCTCTACGTCGGAGCCGAGTTCTGCCCGTTCTGCGGATCGGAGCGGTGGGCGCTGATCGTGGCGCTCTCCCGCTTCGGGCACTTCACGGCGCTCCGCAACATGCAGTCCGCCCCGAACTCCGTCTTCCCCGGCATCCAGACCTTCAGCTTCGTGGGGAGTACGTACACCAGCAGGTACGTGAGCTTCTCCGGAGTCGAGCTCTACTCGGACGCGGTCAACGACGACGGGCGCCTTCACCCGCATCGCCAGGCTCACTCCGTCCCAATCGGCGCTGGTCAGCCGCTACGGCTCCCCGGGGCCGGAGGGAGCCTCCCCGGGTTCCCTGCCCTTCGTCGACATCGGCAACCGGATGGTGACCTCCACCTCCGGATTCAGCCCCGCGGTGATCCTCCGCCAGCCACAGTCGGCCATCGCCGGCCAACTGAGCCAGCCCGGGACGGTCACCGGGCAAGCCATCGTGGCCTCGGCCAACTACCTGACAGCCGGCATCTGCGAGGCCACCGTCCAACAGCCCGGCCCGGTGTGCTCCAGCAAGGGTGTCCGGACGCGGCACAGGCCCTCGGCCTGACCTGAGGCGGATTCGGTACGGACCGGCCGGGGCCGGCACCCGGAGCGCTCAGCCGGCCCGCCGGTCGGTCATCTGCTTGCGCTCCATCTCGTTCAGGCCGCCCCAGATCCCGTGGGGCTCGTGGATGCGGATGGCGTAGTCGAGGCATTCGACCCGCACGGCGCACGATCGGCAGATCGACTTGGCCCGGTCCTCCCGCTGAAGCTTCTCGTCCTTGCGTTCGGCGTGGGCGGGCGGAAAGAACATCTCCGCCTGAGGCCCACGGCACGACGCCTTGAGCTGCCATGTATCAACAGCCTGCTCCACAGTGCCCAGCTCCCCCTTCGCACTCTGACTCCTCCGCAAAGCGAACGTACTCGCACCAGTGACCGGAAACAAGGGGTCTGACCAGGATTTTCCGCCAATCGTCCCACTCGGGCCGGGCAAATCGGCGCCCACGGGCGGGATCGAGGGCCCGGGGGTCCGGGACGGGCCGGGCCGGGCCGGACCCGGACACTACGCTCCTCTAGGTCATGGACGTCAGCGCCTTCTGTAGCCAGAGCCGGGTCCTGATCGTGGCCGGCAAGGGTGGCGTGGGCAAGACGACCATGGTGGCCGCCCTGGCCCACATGGCCGCCGGAGCCGGGCTTTCGGTGCTGGTGGTCGAGCTCGAGGGCCGTCCGGGGGTCTCGACCGCATTCGGAAGCGAGGTCCCGCTCGATTATGCGGGCTCGGTGCTGAAGGCCGCGGGCGCCGAGACGATCGGCGAGGCCGATGCCCGCCGCGGCGCCACCATCGCACCCGGGACCGTCCAGGCCCGGACCATCACCCCTGATGACGCGCTGCTCGAGTACCTGGGCGACCACGGTCTGCGGCGGGTCTCCAAGAGGCTGATGTCCTCGGGGATCGTCGATCTCGTGGCCGGGGCCATCCCCGGGATCCGGGACGTGCTGGTGCTGGGGAAGATCAAGCAGATCGAGCGCGGACGCACCGCCGACCTCGTGTTGGTGGACGCCCCGGCCACCGGCCACACCATGACCTTCCTCTCGTCGGCGGGGGGCCTCCTCGACGCCGCCCGGGGCGGTCCGATCCGGGCGCAGGCCGCCGATGTGGTCGAGCTGTTGTCCGATCCGGCAAGGTGCCAGGTCGCCCTGGTCACCCTGCCCGAGGAGATGCCGGTCAACGAGCTGGTCGAGGCCGCCTACCAGCTCGAGGACAAGGTGGGCATCGCCCTCGGACCGGTGATCGTCAACGGCTGCTACCCCCACCGGGACGGGTTGGCCACGGCGGCCGCCGACGCTGTCTCCGCCGCAGGGGTGGACCTCGGCCCGGAGCTGGTGGCCGCGCTGGAGGCGGCCCGGTGCTTCCGGCTCACCCGCGAGGAGCTGCAGGCGGACCAGCTGTCGCGCCTGGCCCGGGAGCTCCCCCTGCCGCAGCTCCGGGTGCCCTACCTCTTCACCGCCTCGATCGGACCGCCGGAGCTCGACCAGCTGACCGACGCCCTGGTGGCCGGGGTCCGGGCCCTGCCCGATCGCGCCGAGGTCCGGTCGTGACCACCGCGACGGCAACGGACACGATGGTGCTCGACCGGTCCATCATCATCTGCTGCGGCTCGGGCGGGGTGGGCAAGACGACCGTCGCCGCCGCCTTCGCCCTGCAGGCGGCCCGCCTGGGTCGTATCGCATGCGTGGTCACCATCGACCCGGCCCGGAGGCTGGCCAACTCGCTGGGCCTCGATGCGCTCTCCAACCGTCCCACCCGGATCGAAGGCCCGTGGCCCGGCGAGCTCCACGCCATGATGCTCGATCCGAAGCGGACCTTCGACGACCTGGTGGCGCGCTACTCGGACTCGGCCGAGCAGGCGGAGGACATCAAGGTCAACCGCATCTACCGCAATCTCACCGGCACCCTCTCGGGCACCCAGGAGTACATGGCCATGGAGAAGCTCTACGAGCTGGCCGAAGAGGGTGGATTCGACCTGGTGGTGGTGGACACCCCTCCGTCCCGCAATGCGCTCGACTTCCTCGATGCCCCCCGCCGGCTGACCCGCTTCTTGGAGAACCGGCTGTTCCAGGCCCTGATGAAGCCCACCCGGGCCGGGCTCCGGATCATGGGGATGGCCGCCCACGCGTTGCTGCGCACCATCTCCAAGGTGGCCGGGGCGGACATCGTGGCCGACGCGGTGGCCTTCTTCCAGGCCTTCGAGGGGATGGAGGAGGGGTTCCGGGCACGGGCGGCACGGGTGCGCGAGCTGTTGGCCCAGGCGGAGACCGCCTTCGTCCTGGTGGCCTCGCCCAGGCCGGACTCGGTCGACGAGGCGGTCCACTTCGCCGGCAAGCTGGCCGAGTCCGACCTTTCGGTCACCGCCCTGGTGGTCAACCGGGTACAGCCGAGGTTTGCCGACGACTCCCAGCTGGCCGCCCTGACCTCCCGGGTCGGCGGGGGAACCGACCGGGACCTGGACGAACTGGTCGAGAACCTCCGCGGCTACACCGCCGCTTCCGACCGCGAGGAGCAGGCCTACATGGACCTGGTGTCCAAAGTGGCCCCGGCCCCCGTCACCCGGGTACCCCTGTTGAACACCGACGTCCACGACCTCGACAATCTGGCCACCATCGCCGACCTGCTCTCCGGTGGTGCGGGCCCGGCGCCCGAATCGTCGGGCGGCCCATCGGGGGGCCTTCGGGAGAGCGCTAACCTGACGGGCGTGCCGACCATCCTCGTGGCCAGCGACGCCCCTTCGGTCCGCGCCGAGGTGGCCGCCACCGCCGGACACCCGGACATCGTCATCAGGGAAGCCCGATCGGGGCCGGCGGTGATGGACGAGGTGGCGGAGTCACTCCCGGACCTGCTGGTGGTCGACCTGCAGATGGGCAACATGGGTGGCATGGCCGTGTGCCTCGAACTGCGGCTCGAGGCCTCGTACGGCAGCCTCGGGCACGTGCCCGTGCTCATGCTGCTCGACCGTCGACCCGACGTGTTCCTCGCCCGCCGGTCAGGAGCAGAGGGGTGGTTGGTGAAGCCCCTCGATCCCATCCGCCTCCGCCGGGCAGTGACCTCACTCCTCGAGGGCGGTACCTACTACGACGAGTCCTATCGGCCGCTTTCCGTCGTGTCCACGCCCGCAGTCGCCGGCGCCTGACCGCGCCCGTCCGAACAGGGCCGTCGCCACCACCGTGTCCGCTCTTCGACACCGCGGGGAGGACCGGTCCGAGGCCGGGCCGGGTGGCGGGACATCACGGCGGCGGCGCGCCCGCGACGGAAAGGACCGGGGTGTCCGGGCCGGGCCGAGGGCGGACGGTGGGGCCGACGCCCAAGAACAGTTCATCATCGACGCCCTCAACGATCTGCACGACACCGTGGTGCGAGAGGTGATGACGCCCAGGGTGGACGTCGTCGCCCTGTCCATCCCCCTGACCGTCGACGCGGTGACCCAGGCGGTGCGGGAGTCCGGCCACAGCTGCTTTCCGGTCTGCGGCGACAATCTGGACGACCTCATCGGCGTGCTCTTCGTCAACGACCTCTTCCGTGCCGGTTGGAAGGTGGGGGGGACCGGCCAGGACGATGGCGCCCCCGGCCGGCTGATCAGCGGGGCGCCCGACAGGGTGGACGACTTCTCGGGGCGGGCCGACGCCGAGGATCGACCGTCACCGGACCCGATCGACATCTCGCGCCGGCTCCGCCAGCCCTTCCTGGTCCCCGAGTCCCGTCTGGTGCTCGAGGTCCTGGCCGAGATGCGCCGGCAACGCCGCGCCTTCGCCGTGGTCGTTGACGAGCATGGCGGGGTCGAGGGCGTGCTGACCGTCAAGGACCTGCTCGGCGCCCTGGTCGGCGACCTGCCCGACGAGTTCGATCCGGACGACGAGCCTGACGTCGTGCGGGTGGACGGAAGCCGCTGGCTGGTGGACGGCCGGATGAGTGTGGACGACGTGAGGGACCGGCTCGACATCGACCTGCCCGAAGGGGAGTACGTGACCCTGGGCGGATTCCTCTTCGACGGATTCGGGCACATCCCGACCGAAGGGGAGCTGCTCGCTGTCGACGGGTGGGAGCTCCGGGTCGCCGAGATGGACAAGCGCCGGATCGCCAAGGTCGTGGCCAAGAGGCCGGAGCCGGCCCACACCGCCGGTGAGGACGGCCCGGCGGACGGCGACGCGGGGACCGGGCGCACCGCCTTCGGGTAGCATTTCCCCTGATCCGGAACCGGTCGACACACCGGTTCCGCTCAGCGGGCTGTGGCGCAGCTTGGTTAGCGCGCTGCGTTCGGGACGCAGAGGTCCCCGGTTCAAATCCGGGCAGCCCGACCACTGAATAGCTCCTCGAAGTTTCAGCGGGGAGCCGCCTGATCCGAGACCTTCGGCATCGCCATGGGCAGATCCCCACCTGCCGGCGTTGCGGGCAGGGGGGCACGCCGACCCGGCGGCCGGTACCATCGGGCCCGGTGCCCACCCGGTGGAGGACCTCGGCGGTTGCCCCGATTGTCCTCCTTGCTGCCTGTTCGTCAACTCCGCGGAGCCTGCCCCGGACCACCTCGGCTACCTCAGTGGTCCACGGGGCATCGACCTGCCTCGCATCGCAACTTCAGTTCAGGCTCGACCGGGTCGTACCCGGCCTGATGCAGCAGCCTGGGGCGTTCTTCCGATTCACAAACGTGTCGGGCGGGCCGTGCATGTTGGACGGTTACCCGACCCTTCAGCCGATCGGGACATCGGGTGCGGACATCGGAGCGGCGGTCCGCAACGGAGGCTCGTATCAGATCTCCGATCCGGGGCCCCACCGCGTCATCCTGGCCCCCGGGTCCACCGCCTACTTCGGCTATGGATGGACCGACGTGACGCCACCCGCCTTCACGACAGTTGGATGCAGGAACACCGTACAAGCGGTATCCACGCCTCCTGGGAGCAGCTCCGCGCTGGAGGCGATCGCCCAGTTGCCGTCCGTGTGCCCAGGCAGTTATCCCAGCGTGACGGCGGTCGCACTTGCACCTGCATTTGCGACCAGTGGACTTGCGGAGCCCTGAAAACGGGTCGTGACGGGCGAGAGTGAAGGCCGGCAATCGGGCCCGAGTGCTCCTCCGACCCGGCGTGGCACCGCCCGAACCCGATACCTCGACGCCGTCAGACACAACGCATGAGCGGGCAGCTGGGCCGATCTCTCCAGAAAGTGCGGACCGATCCCTCCAGCAGGAGTTCGCCCGCGGTTCGTCTACCTACTCTTCGAGCCGACATCTTTGATCTCGCGCCCGTATCGGTCCTCGATCCGGACCACGTCGTCCAATTCCGTGGTACTTGCTTCAAGGACGACGGTCTCAACGAGGGCCGTCATGCGATGACGAGTACCTGGAGACAGATGGACTGCTTCGCCCGGCAGTAGCTCGAATGACTCGAGCGGACCATCAGCGGTTCCGACCTCGAACAGAAGCTTCCCAGACTGCACGGCGATCGTCTCCTCCTTACGCACGTGGTACTGAAGAGAGAGAGCATGCCCGGCGCCAATGTGCAGCGTCTTCCCACAGTACTTTCCGGGAACTAGAGCGAAATGGGTCTCAAAGCCCCAGGGCTTGTCGATCCGCTCCACTCTCGAAGTCCATTCCGCCTTCGGCATCGCCACTCCCAAATTCGACCGATGATCGAGCGTACTGGACCATCCCATCGCCGGCGGAGGCGGCAGGCGGCACTCCAACGAATTGTGCGCCACCACCGCAAGCCCATCGGCGGATGTCGGCGCGATGTGGGCGCCATAGGGGCGCCATCCAACGGAAACTCATGACTCAGCCGACCGCCCGGGGCCGATCAACCGCGGCGAGGAGCCCACTGCCATCGCCGGAGGGTGAGGAAGACACCTCCGGCACCCCAGATGGCGATCACACCCAGGTTGTGCCAGGCCCACGGCGACGTACCCGGTATGTGGTTGAACGAGTCCTGCAGGCTGACGATCAAACGCCGTACCGGCAGATAGTCCGTGATATTGGCCAGAGTCGATCCGGGCGTGATCGGGTAGTAGAGCCCCGAAAAGGCCAACACGACGAAGAAGACGATGTTGACCACCGGCCCGGCCGCATCGGCATTGGGCACCAGGGTGCTCACCCCCATGCCGAGCGCCGTGAAGCCCAACATTCCGACAACCACGGCCAGCAGGAAGGGCGCCCAGTTGGCCGGGCCGTGGACACCGAAGGTCCGGCCGACCGCCAACATGAGCACGATCTGGATGACACACAAGATCATCGTGTTGATGAAGACGGCAGACATGAGGATCCATGTCGGCGCCGGGCTGAGGCGCAGGCGCTTGAGCAGTCCCATCTCGCGCCGGTTCACGATGGTGATCGACAGGATCGGAGAAACAAGAGGACATGATCCCGTAGGCGACGAATCCGGGTACGTAGTACTGGATCAGCTTGATGCCGCCAAGTGCTTTGACGGTCGAATTGCCGGCCGTCGACTCGAAGATGAGCAGGAAGACCGTCGAGAATCCGATGGTGAAGATGGCACCTATCGGGTTGAGCCAGAAGGAGAGTTGCTCGTAGTGCACCTGCCGCCCGATCAGTTTGAGGTCGTTGACGCCTTGGAAGGATCCGCTCATCGGCGTCGTTGCCGTCGCTCTCATTGCTCGGCCCTGGTCAGACTCAGGTAGATGTCCTCCAGCGAGACCCGCGTGACGGCCAGCCCTGGGAGGACGTAGCCGTGGTCGATAGCCCAACCGGTGAGCTCGTGCAGGACTTTCAATTCGTCGTCCGTGGAGGTCCGCACGATGCCGTCCTCGAGCTCCGGTGCCGGCACCGGAACGTCAGACACCGACACGCCCTCCGGCAGGCCGAATTGGATCGTCACGGTGCCCGAGTCGCGACCACCGATTGAGGTCGGCGTGCCGCTGGCGACGATCTCGGCCTTGAAGAGGACGGCCACCTTGTCAGCCAGCGCCTCCACCTCATCCATGTAGTGGGTGGTCAAGCAGGACGGTGGTGCCAGAGGCCGCCAGCTGGCGAATCAGATCCCACGAGGCGCGTCGGCCAGACGGGTCGAGGCCGGTCGTGGGCTCGTCGAGAAAGAGCAACTCAGGGTTCCCGATGATGCCGAGCCCGACGTCGAGCCGGCGCTGCTGACCTCCCGAGAGCTTCTTGACCCTCTGATCAGCCTTCTCTTTCAACCCGATCAGCTCGATGACTTCGTCGACCGGTCGCGGCGACGGGTAGTAGCCCGCATTCCGGGTGAGGACCTGGCGCACGGAGTAGAACGGCTCGACGGCCAGCTCCTGGAGCACCACTCCGATACGGGTGCGTAGCCAGCGCTGCGTGGCCCGGTTGGAGGGATCAACCCCGAGCGTCTGCACGTCTCCACCGCTGCGGTCACGGAATCCCTCGAGGATCTCGATGGTCGTCGTCTTGCCCGCGCCATTGGGCCCGAGGAGGGCGAACACCTCCCCCTTCTCGACTTCGAACGTCACGTCCTTGACCGCGTCCACGTCGCCATAGGACTTGGCCAGGTGGCTGACGCTTACGGCGGGCACGACGCTCCCCGAGCTGGGTTTGGGTGGAACTGCACGGGTGGGCGGACTCCGTTCTCGGGCGGCGGCTCGAGCGAAGTGGTGTGGTCCCCGAGGCGATCGACCGACGACACGGGAGGAGTCTCGCGCACCCACCGGGCCGGGAGGGCGACGACTCGACCAGCCAGGTCCCGTCGCCAAGGCTCGCCTGTGCCTCGGCAGCGACCTGGAGGCGGGTCGGGTGTTGCCGGAGTCACCCGCGCCGGCGATGGTGATTTCCGTCGACCGATTGCTGGGCGGCTCATTCGCCGGTGCCCAGGGAAGGACCTCGAGACGCTCTCTAGCTCACGCTCGTGTTCAGTGCGGTGGCGATGTCGTCGATCGCCGCCTGCTCGGCGTCGCTCACCTCTTGGCCGTGCTCGCGGTGAGCGGCTGCGACCTTGTGGGCCAGCGTAACGATGAATTGACGGTATTCGTCCACCTCGACCGGTGTTGCCTTACGCCCGAGCAGAGCGACCGATTCCCGCAGGTGTTGGAGCCCGTGCTGCTTGAGCTCCTCCGCAGAGTGGTAGCGGGTGTGATCCCGCTCGGGTTTGGCCGCCACGATCTCATCGAGCAACTCGCTCTCGCCGTGCTGCCGGCGCGCCTCGACATAGGCCTTGGCCATGGCGATGGACTCGCGGAACGATCCTCCCCGTTGGGCGGTGACGACGATCATGCCGGCGCTCGGTGGCGCCTCCAGGACGAGCTGCCACTCCTCGGGGGAGAAATCGGACTTCGTGGTCATCTGGTGTCTCCGATCAATGGACGATGGCCGGTGGGGTCCCCAGCCACCGTAGCGCCGGCGTCGTCGCTGCAGTTCCCGTCTGTCCCGGTGCCTCGACATCGATAACCTTTGGGCCAGATCCGGAAGGGGAGGCATCCATGTCGGCACGTCCCAGGACCCTCGGCTTCAATCACGTGGCCACCATGACCGCAGACCTCGATCGCTATCTGGCCTTCTACGGAGAGATATTCGGGGCAGAGGTCGTCAACATCATGGAGGCGGACGGGGACCACCCACGGATGGCCATCGTCGACATGGGTGGCGAAAGCGCACTCAACGTGTTCGAGGTCCCCGCGGACTCGATCGTGGGGAACCGGGCCCAGATGGGAGGCCGGGGTGCGATCGACCACTATGCCCTGGGGGTGGAGTCTGAGGAGGTCCTCCTGCAGATCCGGGATCGGCTGGTCGCGGCCGGGGCATCACCAGGTGAGGTCACCCGATTCGGTCCGGCCCTGCACTCTGTGTTCTTCCGCGATCCGGATGGTGCTGAGCTCGAAGTCGCGTTCCTCGACACCGCCGCGGCGGCGGGGCAATCCGCCGGCGGGTAGCCGGACGACTCGGCGCCGACCGTCCGGGCGGAGCGATAGCTTGCGACCACGAGCTGGAAGACCGAGCTCGTCGCCGTACCCGTGACCGATGCCGACCGGGCAGAGGACCTCTACGTCAACCAGGTCGGCTTCAACGCCGACCACGACCACCAGGTCCGACGTTGAGCTCCGCTCCGGTCAGCTGACTCCTCCCGGCTCGGCATTCCATCGTGACGGGCACAGGCATCACGGCGATGCACCTGGCTCGAGCTCGGTGTGCAGGTCGTCGCCGAGGATGTGGAGACAGCCAGGAGAGAGCCGACCAGCAGGGGCGTGTCGTCCCGCGAGGTCGGCGTCCAGACCTGAGGCTCCTTCGTCACCTTCGTCACCTTCGTCACCTTCGGCGATCCCGATGGCAACACCTGGGCCCTGCAGCAGCTGCCGGCGCGGCAGGCGGAGCGTCGGCACGCGGACGTGGGAATCAGAACCCGAAGGCCGTCCGCAGACTGTTCGCCGTCGCTGCATTGTTGAGCTCTGGCACCCCGCCGATGTCGGCGGCCGCCTTCAGCAACGAGTAGTGGGTGAACGGAGTGGAGGAGACCGTCCCCGGGGTCGTGTACGGACTCATCACCACGGCGGCGACGGTTGAGTGGACGTCTGTGCCTGACCCTGATCCCTCGTCATAGACTATGACGACGGTCAGCCTGCCCGACTGGTAGTCGGGCCCGGAGGTGATCATCGGGATCCACTGTCCGAGATACGCGTCCATCTGCTGGATGCTGCCGGAGTGTTGATCGTTGGCCACGTCCGGTGTCAGCGTGCCGAAGGTGGGTAGCGACCCGCTGGCGATGTCCGCCTGCAGCGGGCCCGAGGTCGTCGTGCCGGCGGGCACGTCGTTGGTTGCGCAACTGGCGCCGAGGTCGGTGTAGTACACGGCCGGGTTGTGCCGGGCCACGTACAGGCCACTGTTGCTCGTTGCGCACGCCGACGGCATCCCGTCGGCATATGCCTTCCAACGGCCCGGGCCCAGCTCGTTGAAGATGTTGTCGTTGGCCGTCTGGCAGCCGGGGGCCGACGCCTCGCAGTCCCCTTCCCAGGGGCTCGTGTCATAGGGAAGGGCCGACGTGGACGCCAGATAGTTGGGCAGGCTCGGGTGGGTGAGACTCACGTAGTTGCTGGCGTACCCACAGGCCGTGGCGTAAGCGTTGAGATTCGGAGCCCCCTTGTTGCCGATCACCGAGGACAAGTCCTGATTCTCCTCGTAGATGACCAGCAGCTTGCTGGTCGCCGGGGCCCCGCCGAGGGAACCGCAAGCCGTGGCGCCGGCCAGTGCGCCGGTCGTGGGTGGCCGGGTCCCGGCCATGCCCACCACGGGTTGGTTGAGCCGGATCGCTCCGGTCGAGCCGTGGAAGGTGGCGTCGCCGAAGGCGAAGATGCCCCCGTCGGAGGCCACCAGCCAGTAGCCCTGGCCGTCGGGGGTGGCGGCCATGCCGACGATCGGCTGGTTGAGCCGGAGTGCCTCCGGTCGAGCCGTGGAACGCGGCGTCGCCGAAGGCGAAGATGCCCCCGTCGGAGGCCACCAGCCAGTAGCCCTGGCCGTCGGGGGTGGCGGCCATGCCGACGATGGGCTGGTTGAGCCGGAGTGCCGCCGGTCGAGCCGTGGAAGGCGGCGTCGCCGAAGGCGAAGACGCCGCCGTCGGAGGCCACCAGCCAGTAGCCCTCGCCGTCGGGGGTGGCGGCCATGCCGACGATCGGCTGGTTGAGCCGGAGTGCCCCGGTCGAGCCGTGGAAGGCGGCGTCGCCGAAGGCGAAGATGCCGCCGTCGGAGGCCACCAGCCAGTAGCCCTGGCCGTCGGGGGTGGCGGCCATGCCCACGATGGGCTGGTTGAGCCGGAGTGCTCCGGTGGAGCCGTGGAAGGCGGCGTCGCCGAAGGTGAAGATGCCCGCCGTCGGAGGCCACCAGCCAGTAGCCCTGGCCGTCGGGGGTGGCGGCCATGCCCACCACCGGCCGGTTGAGCCGGAGTGCTCCCGGCGGAGCCCTGGAATCTGGCGCCGGTGCCCGAGAAGATCCCGCCGTCGGAGCCAACCAGCCAGTAGCTGGCCGAGCCTGAGGCCGCCGAGGCCCGGGCCAGCGGGCCGGCACCGGAATGCGACCCGGCCGAGAGTGGTCGGGCCTCACCACCGGGGACAAGGACGACACCCAGCGCGACGATCCCGGCCAGGGCCGCGACAAGCGCCACCACCAGACGCCCCCAGGCCACCGGTCGGATCGGGCTCCGCGCTTCACTCGTCAACGTCGTTCGGCCACCTTTCCCCCTCTCCGGGATCCGAAACGGTAACCCACCCGAGGCCCGGGTCGTGAACAGGACCTGCCGCGTCGGCTCCGCCGCTGCCCCGGGACGCCCCGGCTCCGTCCGTCGTTCGCCGGTTGAAGCGGCTCCGCGCGGGTACGGAACCGGGCTCGGCTCAACCCGGCGGGCGCACCACGAGCCTGAAGCCGCCGTCGACCACATCGAGCCGGGTGAGCTCATCGTGGCGGGCGTGCCAGGTCCCGTCGGCCAGGTCGGTGGCCAACTGCTCCATCCGCTCCGCCACCAGCTGGCCGGGCAATTGGGCCAATCCCGAGATACAGGCCCGCACGTCCGGGTCGAGGTAGGCCTCGGGCCGGCGCCAGTAGGCCCAGTTGAATCCGTCGACACAGTCGGCCGGGATCGGGACCACTTCGACGCGTTCGGCGTCGACCGCGTCGGCCACCACCCCAACCGGCGGAGTGCGCCATGTGTCGAGGGCGGTCGTCTCGGGTAGGTAGTCCTGGAACAACCAGTGCTCGGCGTGTACCGCGGCGTCGAAGGTGAGCACCACGATCCCACCGGCCACCCGCCGGAGCTCGGCCAGGCCGGCGGCGGCGTCGGGCCAGTGGTGCACGGTGAGGATGGCCATGGCCGCATCGAAGGCTCCGTCGGCGAACGGCAAGGCGTCGGCGAGCGCCCTCACTGCAGGAGCCGCGCCGATCGGGCGCTGGGCAACCATGACGGCCGACGGCTCGACCGCCACCACCCGTCGGCGGCCGGCCTCGTAGGAGCCGGTCCCGGCCCCCACGTTCACCACCAATTCGGCATTCCCGAGCGCGGCGTCGATCTGGGCGCCGATGCGCGGATCGGGCCGGCGGTGCCGGACGTAGTCCCGTCCGATGGTGTCGTAGGTCGCCTCCTGGGCCACGCTCCCACCTCCCGGTCCCATTGTAGAACGGGTTCTAGTTCTGGTGGCGCCGATGGCGCCGGTGGCTTGCATCGCAGTACTGCCCTTTTCGGGCATCACGCGCTGGTGTTCCGGATCGTGATTCGCACTAGGTTCCGGTCGGACGGAGAGAGGGGCAGCCGTGAAGCTGTGGGAGCTGGTGGCCCGGGAGAGCATTCGTGACCTGGTCGCCCGGTACAACGCCAATGCGGACTCGGGCCGCTTCGACCAGGTTCTGGACTGCTTCGCCCCGGAGGCTGTCATGGAGCTCGACGGGACGCCGTACCGCGGGCACGGCGAGATTCGCACCATCTTCGCCTCGGCCGCCGAGAGGGCCGGTCGCGGACCGGAGCCGATCATCGTCCGGCACCACACCAGCACGCTCCAGATCGACATCTCCGGCCCGGAAGACGCCACATCGCGCTGCTACTACCAGGTCCTCAGTACAAAAGGGCTCGACCACTGGGGGCGCTATCTCGACCGCTACGGCGTCATCGGGGGTCGGTGGTACGTCCTCCACCGTCGGGAGTTCCTCGACGGGTCGGTCCCGGACAGCTGGACCCGGCCACCATCCCTGCCGTAGGGGCTGCCCGACCCCGGGTCGGTCGGTGACCCGGTATTCCGCCTGCAGGTGGGTACTCTTCGTCAGTGGGCGAACGCCCTGGCATCGGCCGCACCCGACGTTGGTCACCGACCCGGACCAGGAGCCATGGTCGAATACTCGATACTGAAACCGCCACCCAGACGACCCCGGGGGGTCGTGGTCACCCTGATCGTCGTCGTCCTGGTCGCCGCCGTGGCCCTCGGGGCCTTTCTGATAGGGAAGCACACCCGGCCCGGTGGGCAGGGGGCGCAGGCCGGAGGAGCGGGCACGACGGCCCCGCCGGCGGTCAGGGCCTTGACCGTCGTCTCCACCAGCCCGGCGGCGGGGGCGACCAACATCCCCTCCGACCAGGCCGTCACGGTACGGCTGTCGTCACCGATCGCCGGTGGCTCCGGGATGCCCACCCTCTCTCCGCCCGTCGCTGGAACATGGCAGAAGGTCGGCCCGACCATCCTCTCGTTCGCGGCCACCGCTCCGTTCATTCCGACCACCACCGAGACCCTCACCATCCCGTCGGGGGTGTCCGGACTCCGAGGCACCGACGGCGCCCTGCTCGCCGCCCCGGTGAGCGCCTCCTTCACCATCACCCAGGCCAGTACCGAGCGGCTGCAGCAGCTGCTGGCACAGCTCGGGTACCTTCCGCTGTCGTACACTCCGGCGGCGCCGCTCGCGTCCCCGATCGAAGCGGTGACCGCGCAGTCCGGCAGCTTCTCGTGGCGCTGGGGAGGTATCCCCGACTCGTTGGCATCGCTGTGGACGGAGGGCTCGGAGAACGTCATCACCAAGGGGGCGGTGATGAACTTCGAGAACCAGCACGGGCTCACCGTCGACGGCCTGGTGGGCACGAGGGTCTGGACGGCGCTCCTCTCCGACGTGGCCACCGGCAGGGCCAATGCCAACCCCTACACGTACGTCTTCGTGTCCAAGCAGCTGCCCCAGGCGCTGACCCTCTTCGAAAACGGTTCCCCCACGATCGTCAACGTCCCGGTCAACACCGGGGCACCCGGGGCAGACACCGTCGACGGCACCTATCCGGTATTCGAGCACGTCACCAGTTCGAGGATGCAGGGCACCAACCCCGACGGCACCACCTACGACGACCCGTCGGTCCCCTGGGCGAGCTACTTCAACGGGGGAGACGCCCTTCACGGATTCGTGCGCGCCACCTACGGCTCCCCCCAGAGCAACGGTTGCGTCGAGATGGCCATCTCGGACGCCGCCCGGGTATGGCCGCTCACCCCCATCGGCACGCTGGTCACGGTGGTCGGTCCGGCCAGCTGACCGGTAGGGTGGCCCGCCATGGACATGGAATACCGACGATTGGGCCACACCGGGCTGAAGGTCAGCGTGCTCTCCTTCGGCTCGTGGGTGACGTTCGGGCCCCAGCTGAGCGGGAGGTTGGCCGAGGAGTGCCTGGGCGCGGCCTACGACGCCGGGGTGAACTTCTTCGACAACGCCGAGGCGTACGCGGCCGGCGAGTCCGAGAGGATCATGGGCGAGGCCATCGCCTCCCTCGGCTGGCCCCGCCACAGCTACGTCCTCTCGACCAAGCTCTTCTGGGGCATCCACCCGGGCGCCAACATGCGGAACACGCTGAACCGCAAGTATCTGCTGCAGGCCATCGACGGTTCGCTGGAGCGCTTCGGCCTCGACTTCGTCGACCTCGTCTACTGCCATCGATCTGATCCCGAGACCCCGATCGAGGAGACGGTCTGGGCCATGTCGGACATCATCTCCAGTGGGAAGGCCCTCTACTGGGGCACCTCGGAGTGGTCGGCGGCCGAGCTGCGCGAGGCGTGGGACATCGCCGAACGCCACCATCTCCACAAGCCGGTCGTGGAGCAGCCCCAGTACAACCTGCTGTGGCGTGAGCGGGTGGAGAAGGAGTACGCACCCCTCTACGACGACATCGGATTGGGCCTGACGACATGGAGCCCGTTGGGCTCGGGCCTGCTGACCGGCAAGTACCTCGACGGCGTACCCGAAGGGTCCCGGGCCACGCTCCCGGGCTATGAGTGGTTGCGGAACCTGCTCACCGATCCCGGGCGGAACGAGAAGGTCCGTGCGCTGCGATCGATCGCCGAGGAGCTCGACTGCTCGCTCGCCCAGCTCTCCATGGCCTGGTGCGCCAAGAACCCCCATGTGTCGACGGTCATCACCGGGGCCAGCCGGGTGGAGCAGGTCCACGAGAACCTGGGCGCGCTGGACGTGCTGGCGAAGCTCAGCGACGATGTCCTGGCCCGCATCGACGAGGTCGACCGGCTGAGGCACCCGGCGCCCTCGGCTCACCCTCCCGTCTCCGGGCCTGCGCCGGTCCCGGGGTGGTGTGTCCGGTCGGGCGGGCTCGTCACGGGCAGATCCGATCCAGATGGGCCAGGTGGAGGACCTGGCGGCTGACCCGGCGGGCCAGATAGAGGGAGAACAGGGCGGCGGGGATCTCCACGAATCCGGCCAGGAGGAGCGCTTCGAGGGTGGCGCCGCGCCTGCCGGATGTGGTGACGTCGAACCAGGCGTCGACGAGGAGCAGGGTGGCGGTGGCGGTGGCCGGGAACTGCACCCTCGGGTCGATACGGAACGCCATGTAGGCGGTCCGCATGATGGCGAAGGCCAACAACAGGTCGAAGCCGACCCAGGCGGCGCGATAGTGACGGTCGAGATCGCGTTTGGGCAGGGTGAGGGCCAGGTACACGATCCAGGGCAGGAGGGCGACGGCCGCCCCCGTGTACAGCCACGCCATCCGACGCGCGCTCCGGACGACCTCGGGACGAGCCTCCAGACGGCCGTCCTCCTCGTCGAGCGGTCCGGTCTCACTCATCACCCAAGCCTACGGTCCGCGGTCGGTCCGGGGTCACCCGGAGACCCGCCGCAACTCGGCGCAGCTAGCCCCGGCCGGCGATGCGGACCGCAGAGGATCGTCGAACATGCAGCCCCCGCTCCAGGGCGGCCGCCTGGAGGGACTCCTGGGCGGACACCCCGACCACCGTGGGGACCCGGTTCCACCGGCCGTCGGCGTCCAGGGCCCAGGCCCGGGTGTCGTCGGCCAGGTTGAGCTGGAGGATCTCCTCGAGTTGGGCCATCGGCTCGGGATCGGCCACCGGGATCATCGCCTCGACCCGCCGGTCGAGGTTCCGCCGCCGCAGGTCGGCAGAACCGATGTAGTAGGTGGCCGGAGCCGTCGGTGGCCGCCCCCGAAGCGGAGTATGCGGGAGTGCTCGAGGAAGCGTCCGACGATGGAGCGGACCCGGATGGTCTCTGAAAGACCCGGCACCCCGGGCCGAAGGCAGCAGATCCCACGGATGATCAGATCGATCGGGAACACCGGCCTGCGAGGCCCGGTAGAGCGCGTCGATGACCGCGACGTCATCGAGTCCGTTCACCTTGATCACGATGCGGCCCGTCAGGACCCGCCGCGGCCTGTTCGTCGATGGATTCGATGACCCGGTCCCGGATGCCCCCGGGCGAGGTGACCAGCTCCTGATACCGGGGGGGCTGGCTGAATCCGGTGATGTAGTTGAAGAAGCGGGTGACGTCAGCCCCCAGGGCGGCCCGCGAGGACAGCACCCCCAGGTCCTCGTACATGCGCGCCGTCTTCGGATTGTAGTTTCCGGTGCCGACATGGCAGTAGAGACGGACGGCGTCCCCTTCCTGGCGAACGACCAGGGTCGTCTTGGCATGGGTCTTCAGACCCATCAGCCCGTAGATGACATGGGCCCCGGCTTCCTCCAGGGCCCGGGCCCATCCGATGTTCGCCTCCTCGTCGAAACGAGCGGTGACCTCGACCAACACGGCCACCTGCTTGCCGTGCTCGGCCGCCCTGACCAACGCGGCAACGACCGGGCTGTCCCCCGATGTCCGATAGAGACACTGCTTTATGGCCAGGACATGGGGATCGTCGGCAGCCTCGTTCATCAATTCCTCGTACCGAGGCCGAAAATGAGTCGTAGGGATGGTGGACGAGCACATCCTGGCGATCGAGCACCGCAAAGACCGAGGCGTCCTCCTCCCGCTCCACTGTGGTCAGCGCCGGTGGGATCAGCGGCGCCCAAGGTTCGTCGTGGAGCTCGGGACGATCCAGGGCGTGGATGGCCCAGAGGCAGTCGAGCCCCAGGGGGCCGGCGAACCGGTACACGTCGTCCCGACCCAGGCCCAACTCCTCCGCCAGGCGCTCCACCGGTCCCTCGGAGGTCCGCGAATCGATCTCGAGGCGGACGACCGGCAGGAACCGACGCCGGCGCAACTCCTCCTGCAGGGCCAGCAACAAGTCATCGGAGGCGTCGTCGTCCAGCGCCAGGTCCGCGTCGCGGGTCACCCGGAACATGCAGGGAGCGCCGACATCCATGCCCGGGAACAGCTCGTCGATGAACGCCACCAGCGTCTGCTCAAGAGGGACGAACCGGTCCCCGTCGGGGAGGGGGAGCAGCCGGGCCACGTTGGGCGGAACCTTGACCCTGGCGAAGCGGGAGGTGTCGTCACTCACGGTTCCGGACCTCCACACCGACATTGAGAGAGAGGTTCGAGATGTACGGGAACGGATGGCTCGGATCGACGGTCAGCGGGGTGACGACGGGGAGGATCAGCCGGTCGAACATCTCGTGCAGATAGGAGCGGTCGTCCTCGGCCGAGTGAGTCCCAGTCGCACAACTCGATGCCCCGAGCCTTGAGGGCTGGGCCCAGGTCGTCGAGGAGGAGCGCCTCCTGCCGACGGACCATCCGTTCGAGAGAGGCCCGTACGTCCCGCAGCAGCTGGCCGGGCGTGCTCCTGTTGAGTGCGAGGCTCTTGATGCCGGCCGCCACCTGCCGCTTCAATCCGGCGACCTGGACCTGGAAGAACTCGTCGATCCGCTCGCTGAACAGCACGAGGAACTTGACCCGTTCGAGGAGTGGGACGCTCGCATCGGCCACCAGGTCGAGTAACCGGTCGTTGAAGTCGAGGTCGGACAGTTGGCGGGCGAAGTAGTTCGGGCCCGAATCCGACGCAGCGCCCGCCTGGCCTCCCTGCGCAGCCTCGACGATCATAGGATCACGATAGCAACCTGATCCCGGAACCCTCCCCGACAAGTGCAGTCGGGCCCCGGGTCAGGATGAGCGTTCACCCGCTGGTGACGAAAGGCACATGACGTGGACACTGACCGGACCATCGAAGTGATCGTGGAGATCCCCCGGGGCAGCCGCAACAAGTACGAGTACGACCACGAACGGCACCTGATGCGACTCGATCGGCGTTTGTTCTCGGCCACGTTCTACCCTGCGGACTACGGATTCGTGCCGGACACCCTGGCCGAGGATGGCGACCCGCTCGATGTGCTCGTTCTCATCGACGAGCCCACGTTCCCCGGCTGCCTCGTGGAGAGCCGGCCGGTCGGAGTCTTCTGGATGACCGACGAGAAGGGGCCCGACGCCAAGATCATCTCCGTGGCCTGTGGCGATCCGATGTGGGAGACGGTCAGGGATCTCGACGGGCTACCACCGCATCTGACCTTCGAGATCGCCCACTTCTTCGATGTCTACAAGGACCTGGAGCCCGACAAGCTCACCAAGGTCAGAGGCTTCGACGGGGTCGACGCGGCGCTGGGAGGAGATCGACCGCTCATTCGAGCGCCACAGACAACTCGGACCCTGACGGAGTCAGTGTCCGAGGGTCAGGGCAGATCGGATTGCACGTCCGATGGTGTCCGAATCACTCAGGCCAGCACCTGTGCCTTCGCCGCGGAGAACTCCTCATCGGTCAGCGCGCCCGATTCGTGGAGGGATGCCAACTGCTGCAGTTGGGTGATCCGATCGGTGGCTCCGGAGGCCTGAACCGCCGGCGCGGAAGCCGGTGCGGGTGCCGGGGCCGGCTCGGGCGGTTGAGCCTCGCCGGACTGCTGCATGGCCCTGTTGGTGCCCGCCTTGGCGCCCATGTAGGCCACACCCCCAACCGCCGCCGCCCGCAGCAATGGCCGTCTGCGCATGAAAGGCATCGAGAGCCTCCTTATTCCTGATCGAGATCGAGATCGATACCGAGGGCGAAGGCGATCTCCGCTGCGGCGGACACGATCCGGATATTGCCGACGGTGGGATTGAGAGCCACCAAGAGCCCGAGGATCTCCTCCGGGGTAACACCGGAATCCAGGGCGAAGGCGACCTGGAACACGTAGGAGGCGGGGGCGGCGTCCGCTGCGATCAGTGCCGCGATGTTCACCAACGAATACGTCTTGGCGTCGAGGCCGGAGGCTTCGAGATTGTCGACCCGGGCCTTCAACAGCCCCTCGAGTGCGTCGGTGTCGTGTTGAGCGACGCCGGCGAACAGATCGCTGGTCCCGCTTGAGATGGACATCGTTCTTCCTCCACTCGCTATTGCTCCGCCGGCATCGAAGCGGCGGACCTCTGGCAGAACCATGACTGGCAATGGCTCGCCCACCCTACCGGATCAATCGTGGGAGTTCACAAGGTCCGAGCCGGCCGACGGCCGCGGTGCCGGCGGCAGGTCGAGGCGCGGTCAGGGTGCTCACATCTCGGAGATCCATGCTCCACCGCCTCACCGGCTGGAGTTGAGCCAGTGGAACACCACCAGCACCGTGACCCGGGGATGGTGCGTCGAGGATCGCCGAGACTAACGAAGGGGTGACCCGATGGATACGCAGGCAGGGCCTGCCGAGGGGGGATCGATCATGGTCACAGGTCTCCGACGTGGACCACTTTCGGCGACCGGAGCGCCGTAGTGATCTGTGCAGCGGCAGGTTGGCTAGTAGCACCGCTCATGGCGGTCCCGGGCAGCCAAAAGGCGTCACCAACTTTTGGTCCGCTGGTAACGAAGCCGAACCGGTCCGTTCAACTTGGCTTCCTAGTGTGCCACCAGACACCTGCTGAAGGCACTCCATCGGGGCGCTTCCGGCAACGAGCCAAAGGAGCCATGTATGCCCGGAATCAGTCGAAAGCGACGTATACCCATCGGAGCGGGGCTTGCCGTGGGATTGATCGGAATCCTGAGCGCACCGTCCATCGCTGCCCCCATCCCGCCCACGTCCCAACCATCACCTCCTTTGGCCCAGGAATCGACCAGGCCACGGTTTTCGCCAGCGGCTCTGCATCGTTGACACAACCCGACGACATCACCGACCTGGGCGGTGACATTTTCGTGGCATGGCAGAACGGATTGGGACCCCTCGGACAGCCGGGTCCCGGTGGTGCGACCACCAGTGAGGTGATCGAGTACACCACCAACGGAGCGCTCGTGGACCAGTGGGCGCTCGCCGGCCACGTCGACGGTCTCACCGCCTACCCGCAGTCGGGAGAAGGGACCTCCCATCCGAATGAGCTCGTGGCCACAGTGAACGAGGACGGCAATTCAAGCCTGTTCACCATCGACCCGGGTGCACCGGCCGGCCAACAAATTGCTCACTTTGCGTATAGCTTGAACCCGCTGCCGAGTGGGGGTGGCACCGATTCCATATCGGTCGTCGATGGGCAACTGATGATCAGCGCATCGGCGCCGACCTCGGCCGACGGGCCGGCGCTCTATAAGGTCACGTTGAACGGATCGACCGCCACCATCCAGCCAGTCTTCTTCGACAACAGCCCTGCTCAAGTGGCAAACCTCCAGGCACCGAACGCAGGAAGCACCGTGGCCCTGATGGTGACCGATCCCGACTCCAACGAGGTGGTCCCAGCCAGCAGCCCACGCTTCGGCGGCGACCTCATGCTGGACAGCCAGGGCGACCAGCGGCAGGTGTACATCGACGGCGCTACGACCTTGGCCCCCAAGCTTTCGGTCCTCAGCCTTTCCCAGTCGGTCGACGACTCGGCTTGGGCCACGGACGCCACCGGCACGCTCTATGCAACCGACAATGCAGACAACGAGGTATTCGCCCTCACCGGACATTTCTCACCCGGATCCGTCTACACCTCGGTGACGCCGGGTGATGCAAACACGCCTGTCAACGCACCCGGATACCTCGGGAGTCTCGATCTCCGTACTGGCACCATCACGCCGGTGGTCACCACGATCCGACCGCACGGACTGCTATTCGTTCCCTGACGGCAGGTCGGATGAAGCTGTGCCATGCAGACGGCGGTCCTCCCGGTTTCGGGAGGCCCGCCGTCGTTGCACATACGTGGTCAGGTTGCCGGGATGTGAACCCGGAAGACCCCCGGATAGGCCCGGTCCATTCGAGTGCGACGCTCGCGTCTACCTCGCTCGGAGCCGACAGAGGGGCAGGACGACTCGGTTCCCCGAGGGAACCACCAACGCCACTGCGATTGGGGTTCACCACCCGGCCGGCTGCTACGGGCTGTGGGCCGCAGAGCTAGACGTCGATCCCGTTGCCGTCAGCGATGCACTCCGATCCCGGGCCGGGGCAATCGACCGCGGCAAACCCTCGGTCAGGTGACAGTCCAACATATGCCCCGACGCGGCGCCGGTGTTCTGGGGGTTCGGCTCTCGCCCGCACCCATGGCGACGGTGCGGTCCTCGCCCGAGCGACGAGCGGAGTACCGTATGCTCGACGCCCTTCAGGATGTCCCGCAGCGCCATGGCGCCGTTCCCCGCCAGAACTCCGGCGGCAACCACGAGCCTTCAGAAGTGCAGCGAGGTCGGCCACGTTGCGTGGAGACGGCGTGGGCTCACCCGGCGGTGGGTTCACCCAGTCGTCATCGGGCCACTTCCCCGCAATCCGAGATGGATGGCATCTGGCTGGAGACCGGCTGTGACACTACATGGACCGGGAACCGGGGCCCCGAGGAATGGCGGTGAGCGGTATAGGCTCAGGTCCGGCAAATCGGGGCGACGCATCGCCGCTGCGCCTCCGGCCAGGGAACTGCGCAGGTCACCGAGGTCAGCAGGTGAAAAACCAGCGAGGGCCATAAGGGGATGTAGCTCAGTTGGCTAGAGCACCTGCTTTGCAAGCAGGGGGTCATGGGTTCGAGTCCCATCATCTCCACCAAATCGCCGTATTCGAACTCGCTCGAAGAAAAGAGCAGGTCGAACGGCGGGTGGTACCCCACGGCGGCGATTTTGCTGTCGCGGACCTCGATGCGGGTGAAGACGGCTTGGTTGAATCGCCGCCGGGTCGGCGCCGAGGCTCGGGCGTAGGCCTTGGCGCAGTTGGTGGCGAAGCGCATGGCGGTCTCAGGATCTCCTGCCACTCGGCCAGGTGGGCGTCGACCGCGGCGAGGCGCTCCTCGGCACCGCGGATATCGGCGGCGATGCGGGCCTGCTCGGCCTTGAGGGTGGTGACGTCGATCGCTTGGCGTAGTAGGCGTCGAGGAGCTTGCGCCGTTCGGTCTCGGCCTTGGCGAGCTTGCGGGTGAGGAACTCGCGCTCGGCGGCGTTGCGGTGCTGGCGGGCGGTGATCTCGGCCTCCAACTCTTCGCGTAGCCGCTTGAGCCACGACTTCGGGAGTTGGATGCGCTCGTAGAGCTGTTCGACTTGGGCTTCAGGTCATCGGCGGCCATGTAGGGCTCTTGGCAGCCGGTGGGGTTCCGGTTCTTCTGGCCGAGGCAGTACAGGTACTCGTAGCGGCCCTTCGAGAGCTGGAACGACAGGCCCCGGCCGCAACCCCGCAGAACAGCGTGCCTTTGAGTAGTGGTTGTGCCGGCGCTCCCGCGTCCCTGGCCGCGCGGGCGGCGAGGAGGTCCTGGACCCGGTTGAAGGTGGCGGTGTCGGTGAGCGGCTGGTGCAGGCCGGGGTACTCGATGCCCTCCCACGACACGATCCCGGCGTAGGCCTTGTTCGACAAGATGTTCGCCAGGGCGGAGACGCCGATGGGCTGCACAGCGCGGTCGTGGCGGCCCCGGTTGCGCAGCCCGCGGTGGTCGAGCTCGGCCACGAGGCGTTCGAGGGTCCACTCGCCGGTCGAGTACAGCTCGAAGGCAGCGGTGATGTGCGGAGCGCGCTGGGATCAACCACGATGTGGGCGACCTGACGGCCGCTGATGGTCTCGCGGACGTTGGTGTAGCCGAGCGGGGCCGAGTGAGGCCACCCGCCCATCTTCGCCTTCTGGCTCATGCCCTTCTTGATTTCGCCGCGAGGTTGGCCGAGTAGAACTCGGCCATCAGCGCGTGGATGCCCTCGACCAGCCGTCCGGACGCGGTCTCTTCCAGGTTCTCGGTGACCGACACCAGCGTCACGCTGCGGCGCCGCAGCAGGGCGCGGACGGCCACGTGGTCCTCCATGTTGCGGGCGAGCCGGTCGATCTTGTGGACCACGACGGCGTCGACGTCGCCGTCCTCGGCGATGCGGGCCAGCATCTCTTGGAGTTGCGGCCGGTCGGCCGAGCGGGCGGACTCGCCGCGATCGGCGTACTCGTCGACCAGGTCCCAGCCCTTGTCCCGGACGTGGCGGACGCAGGCCTCGCGTTGGGCAGGGATGGAGAAGCCTTCCTCGCCTTCGCCGTGCTCGGCCTGCTCTCGGTGGAGACCCGCAGATAGATCACGCAACGCATCGGTTGCCTCCTTTGCCAATCGGTCCATGAGACCTCCGTCCGCCCGGAAGAGCAAGGCCCTCGGGCCGGACTTCTATGGCGAGGGTGAGGAGCGCCCGGGCGTAGGGGCGAAGCGCCCCGGGCGGCGGCACGGTCACTGGGGCCTGATTCCCTTCCTGGCAGTGATGTCGGGCCTCTCCGTGGCGTACTCCCGTGTGTGGGACTTGCCCCGGTTCAAGGTCCCGCGTGCCTCGCGGATGGTGGGGGACCTGGCGGGTCCGGTCCCCCGGTTGTGGGGTAGCCCCGCCCTCGGTCCTGGCGGGACCTCGCGGTGGCAGGGTAGTGGACCAGTGCGGTTCCCCGGATGTGGGGGACCTTCGGGGTCACGCTCTCCTGCGCCGCGGAGGGTGGGGTTGTCCCCCATGGGGGGGAGCCTAGCGCCGGAGTCCGAGTCTCGGGGCGACGAATCGGCGGGCTGGGTCATGGCCGGCGCCACGGCAGCTGCCGGCGGCTGGCGATGCGGGCGAGGGAATCGTCCAACGGCGGGGGTAGATCAGGGGCGTCGATGAGCGGGACGAGCGGCCCACCGCAGCACCCGCATCTTGTGACGAGCGGCGCTCGTCCGGTCGCCTCGTCGTCGTGACCGGACGGCAGGGCGCAGCTGGTGCAGACGTAGAGGTGCTCGGCGTCGTAGGCGCCATCGAGGTCGGCCCGGTCAGTGCGTACGCGCCGATGCAGCGGCAGATCGCGGAGGGTGGCGGTCACCGCCGCGGTCCGTCGCCGCTCGTACGCGACCAATGCGCCCTCCAAGGCGGCACGCCCGTCGATGGGGTCGCCCATTGCAACGTGGCGTCGTCCACCAGCTCCCCGGCGGCCAGCCCCGCCGCCGGGCGGCGCACACGGGGATCACCCAGGCGGACGGCCTCGTTTGGCCCGAGCAGCACGTTGGCCTCGGCCAGCCAACAGTCCCGGTAGAGGGACCGCCAGGCGGCCAGCAGGTGAATGAGCGGAGATGAGCCGTTCGTGGTCCTTGCTGCGGCCCACCAGGCGGCGGTGGCGTCGAGGAGGTCGGGATGTTCGGCGGCCCAGCCCTCCCGGGCCATGACGCCCCGCGTCGTTCCGAGCACGTAGCGGACGGCCGCCCCTGCCTTCGGGTCACCAATCGCGTCGGCGATCGCCTCCGCGTCCCGAGCCAGGCCACGTGCCCGGGCGAGACGGTGATGATCGTCTTCGACCTGGCGGGCCGCGTCGACACCGCCATGACCCGGCGGTACTGGCGCACCTCGGGCGACAACAGTTGGGCCAGCGTGACCGGGCGTCGGCGACGGCGGCATGTGACACCGGGGCGGTGACGGCCTCCCGGCGATACCACCGTCGTGCACGCCGCCACCAGTTCGTCGTAGTGGGCAGGGTGTTCGCGCTGGTAGGGGGAGGGCGGGGTCGGTCCCGCTCGACGCCGGCGAGGAAGTGGTTCACCCGGGCCTCGGAGTCGTGACCAAGCAGTAGTGCTGGACAGCACGGGTGGCGGTCCCACTACACGGTTTCGGCGCAATAGCGACGGTGGCGGGCCCCCTTGGCCCGCAGGCGAGCCTGGTCCATGGTGGCGAAGTCCACCTCCACGAACGCCCCGGCTACACCCTCGACGCCGTCCACGTCGAGACGCACTTCGGCGTAAGCGTCGGGACGGAGCCGCCCGGCACCGTGGTAGTTGGACCAGTCCTCCCAGGTGTCCTCGTCCCGGCGCCAACCGGTCAGCTGCAGTCCGACGGTCGGGCCGGCGTCGAGGAGGGCGACGTACAGGCCGGCAATGGCCGGCGGTGTGACGGAGGAACAGCGGGTTCGGCGTCCCTTTGCCCGGGGCGGGCGAGCTGCCCTCGACCAGGCTGGCGCCGGAGCGGGTCAGCCACCAGAAGAAGGGCGCCGAGCCCGACGCCGCATACGGGCGGGTCCGATCCACCAGCGAACGGGCACGTAGCCGGGTGAGCCGGTAGTCGATGGTCCGCTCGGACGACCCGTCAGCGTGATGAGCTGTGGAGTGGTCAGCGCCCGGTGTGCTTGGAGCAGAGCGAGGATCTCCGGCGCCGACGCCACTGAGCTGATCGACCCCGGACGCCACCTTGACGCTGCGGCCTCTGCTCATCGCCGCCCGCCGAACAGGCGAAGAAGCTTGACTGCCAACCTTCCCCAACAGTCGGGGTCGCCCACGAGTGCGGGACTTGCGCCCGACCGGCGCCTTCGCACCCGTGAGGGTCGCGGGTCGGAGCAGGGCCGATCCGCGAGGTCCCCCGGGCGCTGCGTTCGTGGGTCCTTTCCGGGCGCGGTGCCGGGTGTCGGTCGGCAGTGTGGCTGGGACGGTGGGCGTCGGCAGCGCCGGGCGGCGGCGTGGTGACGACAGCGGGGGACGTGGTGGTGGTGTCGCATGAGCC